>NZ_JBITVL010000005.1:0-437195 GCF_044542955.1 Rossellomorea sp. NPDC077527
TGCGGAATAATGAAAATGGTGGGCCTAAGTGGACTCGAACCACCGACCTCACGCTTATCAGGCGTGCGCTCTAACCAGCTGAGCTATAGGCCCATTAAGATTGGAGCGGGTGAAGGGAATCGAACCCTCATCATCAGCTTGGAAGGCTGAGGTTTTACCACTAAACTACACCCGCATGAAGATTTTAAGGCGGCAACCGGATTTGAACCGGTGATAAAGGTTTTGCAGACCTCTGCCTTACCACTTGGCTATGCCGCCGTTGGCTGGGCTAGCTGGATTCGAACCAACGCATGTCGCAGTCAAAGTGCGATGCCTTACCGCTTGGCTATAGCCCAATATAAAGGGCGACTGATGGGAATCGAACCCACGAATGCCTGAACCACAATCAGGTGCGTTAACCACTTCGCCACAATCGCCACGCTTGAAATTTCTTTGGCAGGGGTAGTAGGAATCGAACCCACACCAAAGGTTTTGGAGACCTTCGTTCTACCGTTAAACTATACCCCTATGATTAGATATAAGTTTAAAACTTGGTGCTACTTGTTTGGAGTATGTTGCTCCGCTTCACTGCGCATCGTTTATGGAAGATTATTTTACTCCACTGACGCTACGTAAAAAATCTTGGTGGAGGGGGGCAGATTCGAACTGCCGAACCCGAAGGAGCGGATTTACAGTCCGCCGCGTTTAGCCACTTCGCTACCCCTCCAAATAAAATAAATACTTAAAGGTTCTTAAGTATAAATGGTGGCTCAGGACGGAATCGAACCGCCGACACATGGATTTTCAGTCCATTGCTCTACCAACTGAGCTACTGAGCCATATTATATAGAAGATTTAATTATCAAAAGAACATTTTTCAAAAATGGCGGTCCGGACGGGACTCGAACCCGCGACCTCCTGCGTGACAGGCAGGCATTCTAACCAACTGAACTACCGGACCAAAGCTTTTTGCGCTAGCAAAATAGGTTTCATTATCTTGCGCTAGCAAAAATAACTATCCATACGTGACTCATCAAGGAATAACCTGTCTTAGCCAAAAATGGTATTGCGGGGACAGGATTTGAACCTGCGACCTTCGGGTTATGAGCCCGACGAGCTACCGAACTGCTCCACCCCGCGACGATAAAAAATTATTAAGTTTCCATATCCCACGTTGAATTCAATAAATCCACCCCGACTTCAGTAAGCTTATTCAAGCTGCTGCTCAGTCGGTGCGCTGATGTAAACGCTCCGAAGATTATTCGGTCGTGCTCCACCCCGCGACGATATAAACATGAAAGAAAATATGGAGGAGGAAGGGGGATTCGAACCCCCGCGGGCTGTTACACCCCTGTCGGTTTTCAAGACCGATCCCTTCAGCCGGACTTGGGTATTCCTCCGTATAATGGACCCTGTAGGACTCGAACCTACGACCGGACGGTTATGAGCCGTCTGCTCTAACCAACTGAGCTAAGGGTCCTTATAATCATTCGTTATGTATCATGTAATAGCGGCGGAGGGGATCGAACCCCCGACCTCACGGGTATGAACCGTACGCTCTAGCCAGCTGAGCTACACCGCCACGAATAAATAAGTTATAAAATTGGTGGAGCCTAGCGGGATCGAACCGCTGACCTCCTGCGTGCAAAGCAGGCGCTCTCCCAGCTGAGCTAAGGCCCCAAAAAAAGAAGTGGTCGGGAAGACAGGATTCGAACCTGCGACCCCTTGGTCCCAAACCAAGTGCTCTACCAAGCTGAGCTACTTCCCGATATATGGCGCGCCCGAGAGGAGTCGAACCCCTAACCTTTTGATCCGTAGTCAAACGCTCTATCCAATTGAGCTACGGGCGCTAAATGAGTTATAGTTTTTTACTAAGTAACGCAAGGAAAGATAATTTGCTAGCGCAAAAATCTTTGGTGCCGAGGACCGGAATCGAACCGGTACGGTAGTCACCTACCGCAGGATTTTAAGTCCTGTGCGTCTGCCAGTTCCGCCACCCCGGCAAGTCTTTGGAGCGGAAGACGGGATTCGAACCCGCGACCCCCACCTTGGCAAGGTGGTGTTCTACCACTGAACTACTTCCGCGAATAAATGGTGCGGGTGAAGGGACTTGAACCCCCACGCCTCGCGGCGCCAGATCCTAAGTCTGGTGCGTCTGCCAATTCCGCCACACCCGCATATAATGTTGATTTTCGTATGATCGAAAATCACACGGTGAGATATTTTGCTATCGCAAAAATCTTTGGTGAGCCATGAAGGACTCGAACCTTCGACCCTCTGATTAAAAGTCAGATGCTCTACCAACTGAGCTAATGGCTCGAAAAACCAAATGGTGCCGGCAAGAGGACTTGAACCCCCAACCTACTGATTACAAGTCAGTTGCTCTACCAGTTGAGCTACACCGGCACGGTGAGTACTTTATATAATGAAAAATGGTGGAGGATGACGGGATCGAACCGCCGACCCTCTGCTTGTAAGGCAGATGCTCTCCCAGCTGAGCTAATCCTCCACAATATAATGGTAAGTTATTTTGCTTTCACAAAAAACTTTGGTGACCCATACGGGATTCGAACCCGTGTTACCGCCGTGAAAGGGCGGTGTCTTAACCGCTTGACCAATGGGCCGTATTTTATTATAAGCATCCCGCTTAAGGACAAGTATTACTATATCATCCGATTTCGCAGAAGTCAACTTCTGTTTTATAAAAAAAGAATGATTTTTTTCTGCTTATCAAATCCATTTTTGTAAGCCGAAGAAGAATATACCACATCTTCAAAGTACTAATCAATAGGAAAATAATAAATATCTAATTTAAATTAGGTCAAATTCATTGAGCTAATGCAAACAAAGGGTGGATAAACAATCAACCTAACGATACATAACCAGCTAATAAGACTTCTTTAAGTATGCAAGCTTGTTTACACAATATTTATAGGCGGTGAATACGATAATAGTAGATTATGAATGAGGTGATGGAACCATGGAGCTTCCAACGATTTTGTGCGGTCCGATTGTTCGGCGGGTGGACCCTGCACAAGTCTTTTTCTGGATTGCATTAAGCAAACCATATGATATGAAAGCACAGTTGTTTATGATAGAACATAATGGAAATTCTCGAGTTACAGACTATACAAACTTAGCCTGTAAGACAGAGACGAGAACGATTCAAGCTGGAAGGAACCTATTTATAAGTATGATCAATGTTTCTCCACATAGCGGACTCTTTCCTACAGATCAATTACTTGGGTACAATATATTTTTCGAAAGTGGTAATGAATCACTGAACCTCGATAGCTTCGACTTACTTTCTCCTGCTCATCCACACTCGATTGTCTACGAAAATCTTGCTTACCCCACCTTTATGATCAATAAAGAGAGTCCCTCGAATATTCTATACGGCTCATGTCGAAAGCTTCATGGATTGGGACTCGATACAATGTCAGAGGCAGATAAAATCATTTCTTCATCCGCTACAAAAACCGATAGACCTCCCTCTCTATTTTTAATGGGGGATCAAATCTATGCCGATGATGTAGCAGACCCCGTATTCAAGATCATCACAAAGCTTGGTCATGAGCTGATGGGACAAGAGGAAGACCTAGGCTCAGTTGAACCTCGATTGAAAGAAGATATTTTCAGAAGTAGACTTCAACAAATCAATGGCCGGCAATATATTTCGGAACACTTCTGCAGGTTCACTTCCAGAAATGCGGCCAATCATCTGTTAAGGTTTGGTGATTATGCAGCCATGTACCTGTTATCCTGGAGTCCCTCATTATGGGAGCACGCCCATGAAGAAGGCCTGTTCAAAACCTTTCAAGAAGCATTGGATCAGGATGAAATCTATTTTGCATTCAAGAATGAAGATTCCAATGAGCATAAAAAAGAAAGAAAACAACTTCAGGACCGGTACCAAAAGCAGATGAAAGACCTGGCTAATGTAATGGAAGCAATATACTCTGTTAGAAGATTATTAGCGAACACACCGACCTATATGATATTTGATGATCACGATATTACTGATGATTGGAACCTGACACAGGAGTGGAAGGCAGGGGTTTGGAATGCACCATTAGGGAGACATGTCATCAGTAATGGTTTGTCATCCTATTGGCTTTTCCAAGGATGGGGTAATGAACCTGATACCTATACCCATTTCGGCCAAATCATGCAAACCTATTTTGACTCTCTTCACCTTGGGGCACTCCCTCACAAGAATTGGGTCCATTCCCTATGGAACTATGATTCTTGGCAATTCACCGCCCCCACTGCACCACAAGCCGTTTTTCTTGATACTAGAACACAGCGGGATTATGCCAATAAACCAAAACCGGTAAAGGTTGGGGTGCGCATAGATGAGGGGCAACTTGGACCAAATCTACTTAATTCAGAAGGGTGGAACACGATAGGGGCCAAGCTGAAAGAATCCGGGTGGAATTCAGGTGACCCCCTGATCCTTGTATCTCCCTCCCCCCTTT
This sequence comes from Rossellomorea sp. NPDC077527, assembly GCF_044542955.1. Taxonomy (NCBI): domain Bacteria; kingdom Bacillati; phylum Bacillota; class Bacilli; order Caryophanales; family Bacillaceae; genus Rossellomorea; species Rossellomorea sp. NPDC077527. Next base: position 4,458 of record NZ_JBITVL010000005.1, read on the forward strand.
ATGGAATTGGTTTAATAGAGAACTTTCTGCAGACCTACATGCTTCCTTTAAGTACACTTGGGTTTCCTGTGCAAAGCAACTTTGATCTAGAAGCTTGGAAGTACAACGGAATGGGCTTCAACGCATTCCTTCAACATGTATCTCTTTGGAATCCAAGCGACTGCATGATTTTATCCGGTGATGTTCATTCAGCTTCATCGGTTCAATCTGATATTTCCTTTCCAGATGGACGCAGCTTGAAAATCCATCAGTTTACAAGCAGTCCGATAAAGAATATGAGTTACTCGGGATTTTCCGGAGCCCTTATAAAATTCATGGTGAGCCTGAATGCCAGAGATAGGATCAATCGCACACTCTACCGCTACTGTAATCAAGAGTTTGACCTTGTGCAAGCAGAACATGAAAACAGCGTATCCCCCGATTATATATGGAAGGAAAGCATTCGTTATCAGCCTATAAAGGGTTCTGCCCTCATTGAAACAGAGAATAATATTGGCTTATTGACTTATTCAGATGGACGTCCAGCATCCAAGGTCATCATGCCATAGCATCGGGATTCACATCAGATAAAGCTTTCTAATAAGCTGACAATCTCATAAAAGCAGATTGTCAGCTTTTTTAATACTTAATCCAGAACAGACCTTTTCTACCTATTCCCCTTACTAAAACAGATCATTTAATTTCATCTCATGATAAGATATTTTGTTTTGCAACTTCTTTTTGATCCGGCAGTCTAAACAATCTTGCAGTAAGACACGGTTGTAATGAATTCTCAAAGAATGCCATTTTCGTTTCATTTTTGATAGAATTCCAAATATCTTCATCATTCTCTCCTCCACGTTCATAAGTCGCCGGAGTCCATTTCGAAAACTGGCAAGCATCGTCCATTAGACATTAGCCCCTATAGTTTTGCGTCACCATTTTTCAATGGGTTTGCCCTTATCGTTCGAATTATGAAAGATTCTTTTCATAACACATGCAACTAAACACAGTCTTTTTACACATGCCATTTATACTACATTTTGAAGTCTACCATACTTTCGAACACCACGTTCCATATATTCCTAAAAGAATAATACATTTATCCCCTTTCACTTCACGTTAGACTTGGTCCATTCATTCAAGCACAAGAAGATTTCATCTTAGGCGGTTAGACTTTCTTATGGTTCACATCCTTCTCTTTAAAGGTTTTTTAGCCTACCTCATTATAAGGCGTCCTGCATTCAGATCCCTATGGAATGAATCCGCCTACTATCAGTTACTTATTCCTTCCGTCACCTAACTTGAGAAGGAATGTCTGAATCCTCCTCGTCATAGACTTATTGTAAAAGAAGGGAGTTGGTTTCAATGCTTGAATGGAGTGCTGCCATTGCAGCTGTTGCATTTACCATTCTTGTCGTTTATTTGATTTTGACGTTACGAAGGGTCATGAACACACTCGACGAGACGAAGAAGACACTTGCTGACACGAGGAGTGCCGTAAATGGCATTACAGAGGAAGCAGAAGAATTGATTCATACCGCCAACCAAATTTCTGTTGATGTCAAAGGGAAAATGAAAGCCGTTGATCCATTGGTCGAATCCGCACATGATGTTGGGGACATGATCCAAAGTGTGACAAGCTCTGTAAAAAGGGCCGCTTCGCAAAATCGCACACCGAAAACCATTCATACTCAGGAAAGCAAGCCGGTGCAAATTAAATTAAAATAATAAAAAGAGGCCTCGATGAAAAAGGCCTCTTTTCTTTTAGTCTATGCTTAAGCCAGTCCTGCCCTGCTGCCCGTGACCTCCCATAGCCAATAACCATGCATCAGACAAATGAAGCTATAGGAAACGGCTGCCGTAATGGACACAAGTAGTAAAGCTTTTGAAAATCGTTTATCTGGGTTGAGGTGATAAAGAAGGATGAGCAGGAAAACGGATAAAGCTCCTTTGAAGAGTAGAAACAGCCATGGATTAGTGTGATAGAGGGTATTCATAAGAGGATTGGATTCCGTTATATGTCCATAATGTAGTCCATACATTGTCAGGAATGCGTCTAAAAGGTTGAGGAGTAAGATATACAGCAGCAGATATCTCATTTAGTGAATTCTCCTATTCATTTTTATGGTGGATTTTGTCTAACAGAGCATTATATTCATAATAACATCTTTTATCGTTCTCAATAAAGAAATATCCATTCAAAATTAAAACAAACGTTTATTTAGCTTTATAAACAATAGTATTGTAAAGGATGGTGCTATTATTCAAACGTTTGTTTAAAAAATCCACATAAAAAAATCTCAACCCTACGAATAAGGTTGAGATGATGGATCAAAAGGCACGTTATCCCGTTATCCCATTAATGCTTCCTTTTCTTCTTCTCTTTCTTTCCCTTTTCATCCACCTTAATTATCACAGTGGTCAAAGGATCCATCGTCAAAGTGTCTTTCGTCATTGTAAACCCGGACTTCTTCGAAACAGGCTGTGTTCCCGCTTCATCGTTATCCACGATAACCTTTCCTTTCGAGAAGTCATATTCATCGATGGAAAGCTTTCTTGCTTTCTTGTCCGCATTCACAAATACATAGTACTCACCCGTTCCATCGGTAGAGACGTTCTTGTAAGCAAGCAGCAGATCTTTATCAGCCATTTCTGGAATATCCATTAGAGATACATTTTGATCCACGAGCTCTTTCTCCCCTAAGCGGAACGCATTGGTCGACCTTCTTAGCTTGATCAACCCTTCGGTATATTCTCTCGTCGTTGTGTTGATGTTGTATTTCTTCTTGTTCGTTGCCTTTTCCCAATCAAACATGTTAATGGCGTCGGAGGAATCGTAGGAGTCGTGGATGAAGTAACCGAATGGGTCTCCATTTTCGTCCTCTAACTCATGATATTTCTGTTCCGGCACGCCTTCACCGAGCCACTGCTTGGTCCGACCGTATTCCTGCCCCCCGTGAAGGAAAGCCGTTCCCTGGGATGTCAGAATCATCGAGTTCCCAAGTCGAATCCGCTTGTGGATTTCAAGGTTATTTTCCGGAATGGCAGGATCCTTTTTAATTGATTGAGCAATCACATCGTACAGCGGTAAATTATCGTGAGCCGCGATGTACTGGACCATGTCGCCCGGGTCGTCGTCCGCCGTGTTGCCCGGCTGCCCTTTGATATTGTTGAAAATGGTGGTGATGTCACGCACGCCTCCAGTTAGGAATCGCGGTTCCCCTTCAGAACCAAATCCAGATTTCAGTTCATTTCGAATTTCGTCAGAGAATACTCCCACGTCGTCCGTTTTGTCCATCCAATCCTGGTCGGCTCCCATGCCTTTTAAGGAAGGATCCGAAAGGTGACCGGAGAAGGTTCTCCAACCCTCACCGATAAACAATGCGTCCGGGTTGATCTCAGCCGCTGCGTCATAGGCTTTCTGGATCGCCGGATAGCTTGCGTCTCCCATCATGTCAAAGCGCATGCCATCGATTTTATATTCATCGAACCAATATTTCACCGAGTCGACCATTAGCTTTTCAGCCATCACATGGTTGGTAGCCAAATTGTTGCCAAAGCCTCCGAGGAAGTTCCCCTGGTCATCCTGGAACGCATAATAACCTGGAACGATGTCGTTCAGCGTGCTTGTTTTCGCCATATGGGTGTAGACGACGTCGAGAACGACTCCCATCCCCTTGTCATGAATCGCATCGATCAATCTCTTCGTTTCTTCGATTCGTAATTGTGGATCAGTGGCATCCTCAGAATACGCACCGTCCGGGGAGAAGTAGCTGTGAGGGTCATAGCCCCAGTTATACTCATTTCCTCCTGCCGAATACTCAAGCTCTCGTTCTCCCATCTTCGTCTCATCGCCGTAGTACCACGCCATGATTGGAAGCAGTTGAACATGTGTCACGCCCATTGATTTGATATAATCGAGCTTTTTGATAAACGCATCATACGTGCCCCATCGTTCTTTTTTCAAATCCTTTTCAATGGACGGATCGGATGTAAAGTCACGAACATGGATCTCGTAGATGACCGCATCCTCCCGTTTTTCATACCCGTCGATGGAGGCATGACTGAATTTCTTAGGGTCCGTCCCTTTCAAATCGACGATTGCCGCTTTTCCGACGTTATCGCCGTCAGGTCCTGTTTCTCCTTCTGTGTTCACGGTGAAGGCGGCCATGGATTTGGCGTACGGATCCAGTACTTTTTTCGTTACACCTTCATTGGTGACTTCGTATTGATAGTAATATCCTTTCAAGTCTTTTACTTTCAAATCTTTCGCTTTGGCATCTATTGACCAGACACCTTTGTCACCAAGCGTCAATTCGAGGCTGACAATTTTCGTCGCCGCATCTTTTTTATCATAGAAGTTCGCGACCACTTTGCTTGCTTTCGGTGCCCATAGTTTTAAGGTGGCGTTTCCTTTTTTGTACGTGGCACCTAAATCATCCCCATCATATGCATACTTGTTATCAAGAAGTCTCCAGCCGGCTGCTGCTGAAACCGTTCTTCCCGAGTAGGTGATGGAAAGCGGGAGTTTACTTAAGTCAAAATCAGCCTTCACTTCCACCGTTTTATCACCGGTGATTTTGACGTTGTTCACCATTACTTCCGCACCGTCCTTATTCTTGACGCTTAAACCGGACATCAACGTCTCTTCAGTCAAACCATCTGTCATCGTAAAATTCAATCTGATTGTATCATCCGAAATGACTTCAGATGATACCAGTCCCGTCGCTACATCACCATGTGGAGAAATGAAGACGTTATCCTCCCCTTCTTTCACCCATAGTTGATCATACTTATCGAGTAAGTTGAAGGATTTGTCTCCTCCATCCTTCTCACCGTTTTCCTGGTTTACGACTAAGAAGTCGATCTGCTTCGCATTTTCATTCAATTCAACGTCCACATACGCACCATATCGACCCTTTTTAGAAAAATCCAGTGCACCCGTCGGCCAATTGTCTGTCGGGGATTTCACATCTCCCCACGTCCATAGACCGAAGTTTTCATAGTTCCCGTCTTCACGGTCATAATGGATACGTACCGTATTCGCAGGAAGATCTACCGGCTCATACGTATACACTTTATCCGATCCCTGCTCGATCCAGATTTCATTCATGTCAGGTGATGTGATGGTGAAGGCTTTGTCTCCCCCGTCTTTCCCTGCATCACCTTTCGTTACATCCATGACAAGGAATCCGATGTTTTTCGCACCCTCTGCGAGAGGTACATCAATGTATGCCCCGTAGCTGTCCGTTTTTTCGAACATCGTGGCACCTGTCGGCCAGTTCGCCGATGGGGATGCGACATCATTCCACAACCATGCACCGTAGTTTTCGTAGTTACCGTCCGTACGGTTATAGTGGATTCGGATGTTGTTTTCAGGAACGGGTTCCTCTTCAGGATCCTCTCCTCCTCCTGATCCAGCTACAGCTCCTGTGATTTTACCACCTTCGACCGTCAGCAATACAGTACCGCCGTCCTCTTTAGAAGGCAGGGTCAACATTACTTTACCTGATTCAGTCGTAGTATAGGTTTCACCGGAATAACCATTGGTCACGACCGCATCGGGAGAATCCACTGTCAACGTGATTTCTTTCACTTCGTCCGCCACGTTTAATCCGACGTATACGGAGTCGTCTTTGTAATCACGGGAGAATACTAGGAACTTGTCGCTGTTCGAACCACCGACTGTGTGCCTTTCCCCCTTCGCGAACACATCAGAATGAGCCCCTCTGAAGTTCAGGATTTTCGTATAGTGATCCAACACATCATTATTCTCTACATGACCCCAGTCCAGATCATAGCGGTTATCATACTGCGGATAATTATTTGCACCGCTCTGCCCTAGCTCTTCACCGTAGTAAATGACCGGCTGACCTTTCGATGTTGCCTGCAGGGAGGCTGCGAGTTTCAGCTTCCCCTTGTCCCCGCCAAGTGAATACAGGAATCCGTCTTCATCATGACTTCCAAGGAACTGACCGAGTGTTGCCGAATTGTCGATCTTTCCATTGCGGGCCGTCAGTTTATCATTGCCCGCTTTCAGGTTGCCGTTCACAAACTCACGGGCGATATCCTTGAACCCGAAATCCAGGAGGGAATCCATCATCCCCGTATCCAGATAGCCGTAGTCATTGTCAGCACTAGCACCCCACGCTTCCCCGATCATCTTGTGCTCTGGCATTTTTTCCGTGATGGCATTTTTGAACGCCATCCATGTTGCGTCTTCCACATGCTTCACCGTATCGACACGGAAATAGTCGATGGTGTTGCCTTTATCTGTTTTCGCTTTCTCGATCCAATCGGTTTGCCAGTCGATGATCTGCTGACGTACGTCTGGATCTTCGGTCATGACATCCGGAAGTCCGGCCAGTTCACCGACCACTTCGTCACTTCCTACATTTCCCTGACGAAGAATGTTACTGTACTTTTCACGCTCTGCGTCCGTCGGGTAACCAGCCGGACGTTGATCTTCTGGCAAGTCGCCGTCGATTTCTTTCAATCCATAACCGGTATGGTTCAACACCACATCCACCATGATCTTAATCCCTCGGTCGTGGGCTTCATCGATCAGGTTATGAAAATCGTCCATGCTTCCGAAGTGTGGATTGAGTTCGCCGAAATTACTCGCCCAGTAGCCGTGGTAACCGAAGTAAGGCTCTCCCGCCTCTCCTTTTCGCACATCGTACTTGATATTTTCCACAACCGGGCTGATCCAGATCGTGTTCACACCAAGCTTATCAAGGTAATCGAGTTTCTCCGTAATTCCTTTAAAATCACCGCCTTGATACGAACCGCGTTTCGATTTGTCATAATTCAAGTTGAAAGGATCGTCGTTTGACGTATCCCCGTTGAAGAATCGGTCTGTCAGCATAAAGTAAATGATGGATTCGTCCCAATCAAGATCCGAATCACCGACAGACTGTCTTGCCTTCACTTCAATTTCAGTGCTTCCTTTATAGACGTTTCCATATGAGTCCACTATGGTTAAAGGAATCGCTTTTGTTCCAGCCGTAATGTCGTCATCTACAGACAAGGTCACTTCTTTCAACGATGGATCGATTTCAAGCTTCTCTGATCCACCTAATGAAGAAACATCTGCCGTGATCTTTTGAATGTGTAAACCATCTGTCAGTCCTTCAACATCAATATTCAAGACAGCGTTTTCATTATAGTCCACAGCTGCAGGATCCACAGAACCTGTCACCGTCAGGTCGGCTTTTTGGAAATCAAGAACCGATTTTCCATCGACGGTATTGTACGGATCACTTACTTCCGTGGTTACACCATCTTTTGTCACTAAAAAGGTATACTCATTTTTCCCGTTAGGAATGTTGTCGTATGGGAGGATGAAGCGTTCATTCTTCGGCTCATACGACATTTCCTTCGTCTCACCGTTGAACTTCAATTCTACTTTATCAATCATATCCATTTGATCGCTTTTGAAAAGATCTTTATCACGATAGTAGAATGTCGCGTCTCCTTGATCGATCACCGGTGCGGAACCATCCGGGACGATGCGGATTTCCTCGACACCGCTTGTTATGTAGGCCTTGGTGAGGGTGTCATTCTTGTTCACTTTAATGAAACGGTCGTCAAATTCTTTCTCCGCCGTATTCCAATCCTCAGTACTACGAAGGATAAATCCGATCTGCTCGGTTTCAGGTGCGACGGCAATGTTCGCTACCGCTACTCCGTTTTCATAGGAGTCGAAGTTGATTTGATCATCCTTCACCCCCGTATTCCATGCCCATATGTTCCAGTCCCCGTACGTTTGATCTTCACGGGTGTAGGTGAAGCGCACCGTACGATCACTGGAATCGGCTGCTTCAGCCGAGGTATTCCCATCTGCAACAGCAGATGCAGCCGGAGCGAATGGTGACCACAGGCTGATCAACATCACCAACGTCATAAAAATTGAGAAGTGACGCTTCGTCATTTTCTTCATTCATGCTTTCCCCCTTATAAATGGTTAGTAGAATAATAGAAGTGCTCTTGATGGGTTGTGGAAACGTTTGCACAACTGATCAAAAAAATGTAGACTTTCCTTCTCCTAGTTATTTCGAACTAATGCAAACGATTGCAATATTCTGTCTTTTTTATTTTATAACAAATAGGGGAGAAAGGCTATGTGACAAATGGGGGATTTTGACACATAGCTGGTTCTGTTCTGAAAAGGCAAATCAGCCCTATTCTACGTGTGACTGTGGTAAAAGGTATCTGAACCCTTTGACAATGATTCCATCTCCTGCCGGTTCAAAGTCCGACTCAGGAACGGGGTGAAAGTTCAGCTTACTATATAAAGAAAGAGCATTTTTCATAAATTCTGCTGTATGTAATCCGACCGCCATATACCCCTGCTTAGCTGAGTACTTAATGCAATGGTGCATCAGTTTTCCCCCTATCCCCTTCCCTCTCCATTCCCGGTCGACTGCAAGCATCCTGATCTCTGGATAATCCGGCACACTGGTGGTCCACTCGTACGCTTCCATCTTCCCTGGAAAGAGGACAACACTTCCTACTATCCCTCCATCTATTTCAGCTACAAAAATATCCACTCCGGTCTTTAAGTCGTTTTCAGAAGATAGTGTTCCTTTTAGAGCATTCCAGTGATCTACTGACACTACATCCTTATATTCTTCATAACATACGACTCTCTTAGCCCTTACGATTTCGATCTCATCACGAATCATTTTTCTAATCAGCATGTATTCCATCTCCTTATCATTTTAGGAAAGGAACCGTTCCTCTCCTTTTTTTTCAATCCTGATAAAATCATGTTCATGAATCATTTTCTCTTCAGGCTTAGAAACAGTCATGTGTGACATCACTTCATCAGCCGCGTTCCGATTGCCGTTTTCAAACACACTCTCTAACCCGTTCAGAATCAGATTCATCGATACAACCGTCAAGGCAAAGAACACAATCGGCACGAGTACGATAAATGGGTGGATATAAAGCATCTCGAAATAGTCCCCGATCAACCCCGACCATTCAAACGACAACGTCTTCGGTGGATCCTGCATCGGTGAGAAATCAATGACCGTCCCTCCGAAAAACATTTTCAATAAGCCAAGGTGGGCTAATATGATCAGGATTTGGTTCAGCTGCTGAATAAACAGGATGACGAGCCTCTGAATCAGATGCTTCACTACATGATTGACAATGATTCTGAACGTACCGGCCCCGAGCGTTCTTGAAGCAAGCACGAATTCCGTATTCAGAATTTTCTGTGTTTCTTTACTTATGTACAAGATGACACTCGGCAGGGGCAGCAGAACCAAGATCAACAACTCAAAGGATGCTCTCATATAAAAGGGCTCTGCAAATCCATCGATCGGCATGGATAAGACATTGATGAGGATGAAATATGACATCAGTGTAATGGGAATGACCGAAAAGGTACTGAGAAAATGCTCCATCACGTGAAAGATTTTCGTCAGATATCCACTGAAAAGTGTTCCGATCACAGCTCCAAGTATGATTTGAAGGAATGCAATACACAAGGAGATTCCAATCGTATACTTCGCTCCCTCAATAATGACATTCAGTAAGTCGTTTCCACTAGCATCGGTTCCCAGAGGAAATGCCAGGGATGGCTTGAACGGTGCTGTTTCAACAATCTGTCCGTTTTCATATATAGCTGCCTTCTGTTTGATCCCCCCATCATTCAGAATCGTATTCATCACACTTGCCACAAGTAGCGTGACAATGAAAAGAAATCCAACCATAAAACGCTTATTTTTAAAAAGATTTTTTACCAATCAGGCTCCCCCCTCTTTAATGACCTTCGGGACGAATAACTCATAACACTGAAAGAGAAGGAAGATCGGATAATAAATCAACAGGATCCCCATAAAGAAGACTTCCGGATAAGGATACTGGAGGATGAATGACATGATGCCCGGTATATTGAACAAATACTCAACGATTAATAGATTCGTGAGGAAAAACAGGATGATCGTCTTTGAATAATGAAAGAGTGAGTAAATGGTATTCCTAAGCACATGAACAAAGATCATCCTTCTAAAGGAAAGACCTTTGGCGAGCGCCAGGTTCGTATAACTTTTTGTCAGTTCTTCGAGGATTTGAGATATTAATAGCTTTGTCATGATCATGGTGGGGGTAATACTTAATGACAAGATTGGGAGAAAGATTGCCTGCTCCTCTCCAAAGGATGCAAAGTTAAACAATTGAATATTCGTTTTTTGATACATCCACACGATGAGGATTTGCAATAAGATGATGTAAAAAATATCGGGAATAGCTTGAATATACGTGAAGATCTCTTGGAAAACGATTATGCGCTTTTTCTTTAAATTAACGATAGCGAAGGCGATCACCAGGGAGATCACTAGGGATAAAAGCAACGATCCGCCAACAAGGATCAATGATTCCCTCAGCGGAGCCAGGATAGTGGGAAAGATCGGCCTGAATACGTTCCTGCCTATACTGAATTCAAGATTCTGGAAAGAGGACAGGTTTGAGAAGAGCTCAGCCATCTTCTGAAAATACTGTTTGAAATCGAGTCTGAAATGTTCGAACAGGTATGGGATGCAGCTAATGAATAATATAGCTGTAAAAGACGAGATTATCTTCCATGTGAAAAATAAGATCTTCTTGACGGTAGGCAACTTTACAACTCCTTAAAACAATTTTCCCTTCTACTTTATTTTACCTTTTATTTCCTTTATTTCAATTGTAATTTTGAAGAATACTCCACACAAAAAAACCAGCCTACTTCGTCCCATAGCCTGGTTTAACGATTATTGCTTCCTATTTTTATTTTCTCACATTAGGGACAGGCTTCAATCTCCGATACTTTCGAACTCTAGCTGCTACTAGTTCATTGCTTTCCTTCGCATCTTTTTCAAATAACTCACGCGCTTTTGCATAGATCATAGACACGGTGCTCGCCCTCCTTTTTGTAAAATGTAGTAAACTTTTCCCGATTTTATGTGTTTAAAACCAAATTTCTTTAAAAAAATTTATCTAGATTCTTTTTTCCTACTTTCTATATAAGCCTTTTCCTCTTTAGGTGAAAGTAAATCTGTCGCGATACCAATGTTTCCGTCCTGGATTCTCCAAATCGCATTATGGTCACTCACAGCTTCAGAAAAATCCCCTTGTTTCCATTTGGTCAGGATTTGTTTATACGTCTGTTCATGTTTGTAGTTGTTCACCTCTAATTGCGATAATAAAAACTCGATTCGTTCATCCGTAATCTCAAAGAAGGACCATTTCTCCTCAGCTTTTATCTTCTGATGACTCATGGCATGAATATATTGTTGAATGAGTGTTTCACTTAATGGGGTTTTTACTTTTTCATAAAATGGATTTTCACTCTGGCTAATGTTTCGGGTGGAATCTGTTTCAACTCCTGACGTCGAAACGTCCCCTCCTCCATTTAAAGGGTTTGTTTCTAAGTTTCCTACTGCAATATAGACCCCGATAGCTGTTATCAGCAATACGCTGCACACGATGATTCCGATGCTTTTTCTTTTCATGGTATGCCCCCACCCCTTATATATCTGTTGTTACTTCTTCTATTTTGTATGAGGATAGTCCTACTAAGATTGGGATGTTTCGTGCGGGACACGACTCAATTCCTATTCTTACGGTTTTTCATGTAGAGAGTTCCTTTAGTGTTACCGGTCTTTTGGAGGTTGAGTGATTGTAAAATTAATGTCGCTGTTCGAGTTGAAAATAATTGGAGGAATTTCCTTAGTTCCCCATTGGTGATGGTAGGCTTGATAAGAAGAAAATAATCCTCTATTGCTTGAAGATGTGCCGTTTTGGACAAATGAAGGCAATGGGGGCAAAACCATATTCTCGTTTTCCTGACCATAATCTCTCTGCAAATTTCACATAGGACTCCTTTAATGAGATCGGATTCGGTAAGTTGATAGGTTGGCAGTATCGATGAGTAGTTAACCCTATGCTGATTTAGGAAAAGCCTTTTGATTTTCTTAAGATTGACGACTTCACGGGTGTATAGCGTGTTAAACTTACTGATTTCCCTGACGATGTTTTGGGCATGAATCATCCGATCATATGGCGAAATCCGCTTCTGGCCGGGAGACATTCTCAAAATGGTGGAGGGATTGCTGAAGACGACGAGGAATTCGACAGGAGGACATAGGAGTTTATTATTATGAAACCACTTCTGCAAAAATAGCTTCTGGCGTGTTGCTTGTGCAATGGGATCCGGATAACCGGTCTCAGCCCCGTTAAACTCTTTGGTCAGCTGATTGAATTCGGGATCAATCGTCAAGGTTCCGGAAATGTTTTTTATCTCGATGGGGAGAATGTAATATGGCGTGACGAGCACACTATCCATTTGAAAGGATGTAGGGGCAATGGGCAGTCGTAAATCGTTGAATATCAGATACTGCTTATCCGACAGGAAGCTGAGATGAAAATCGACCGTCTTTTCTCCTTGGTAACCTGCTTTTCTTTTTTTGAGATCTTGTTCGATGAGGGATCTTTTTGGATGGTCGATAGGCTTAAGTCTATTTAGCAGGGCTTCTGTTTGAAGAAGTTTGAGGGGTGATTTTCTTTCTTTCACGAACATGAAATTTGGTCACGCTCCTTTATGGGTTTAATCTAAAGGTATAGTTCTACATATTTGATGGAATTCCTTCTTTTTTGTAGAGTTTTGTAGGTGTGAGGTTTGGGATGGGCTCATTGGGAAGGTCGATTTTCGATCTAGGCTTGCCTTGGTTGGTGAATTCATCCTTTTGTGGCGACTTTTTATCTGGATTTTAGATTATTAATCTTCCCTGGAATTATTTGATCTGCTATTAGATTTATTAATCCGCTTTTTCGATTATTGAACACTTTTGTCGAATTTTCTTTACTCACTCTCTCTTTGACTCCTACCAAACTCTTTAGAGTTGAAACAAATTCGCTTTCGATTCTAAGCTAGGATTCGAATGATACTATTTCTTGTAATTCAAGACGAATTTGGGCTTTAAGATTGTCTGTTTTAGCTGGTATCGGGTTCCGGATTGGCTTGATGGCCGGTTGAGAAAGTAGATTCAGAGCATGGAATGGCCTTCGCCGGATTATTAATCCAATTACGGTGACTTTTAATCCACTTTCGAAATAATTGATCCTCCTGGGAATTATTTAATCCCTTATTTGATTTATTAATCCGCTTTTTTGATTATTGAACACTTTTGTCGAATTTTCTTCACCCTATTTGAGCAGTACCTATTTATACCAGACTTCTGCGAGCTGAAACATCGTCGCTTTCGACTTTAATCTCAGATTCGAATAATGCTATTTCTTATCATTTCAAGACTAGTCTGGGCTTTAAAATTGTCTGTTTTAACGATATAGGATTCTAAATTGGCAAGATGGTCGGTTGAGAAAGTAGACTCGGAGCATGGAATGACCGTCGCACAATAATTAATCCACCTACTCACTTATTGAACACCTATGCCAAATTTTTTCACTCCCACCATTATAAAAACGCCCCACCCTTCCCAGGTAGGACGCTCCTCTCAAACTTAAAATCTCTTATATCCGACAAACTTAGGATTCCAATACGTATTACTCAACTTGGAAATTACGACTCCACTGTCGGACGCGTGAATAAACTCCCCGTTTCCAACGTAGATACCCATATGGCTGATGCCTGTTTTATAGGTGTTTTCGAAGAATACAAGGTCTCCTGCTTTCGGACTTGATACAAAGGACGATTTACTATAGTAGCCTTCTGTGTTCGTACGTGCAATCGATTGTCCCGCCTGGTTGAAGACGTAGTAGATGAAACCGCTGCAGTCGAAGCCGGATGGTGATGTGCCTCCCCATGCGTATGGTGTCCCTACGTATTTCTTCGCGATGTCTACGACGGTTGAAGCTGGTGCCACAGATCCGACGGACGTTCCTTTAATCGTAAGTTTCTGACCAACATAAATGGAATCAGAGGTTAACCCGTTCCAAGACTTGATTGACGAAACACTTACATCATATTTTAATGCGATATGTGACAAGGTATCTCCTGACTGAACCGTATATGTACTTGATCCCGTTGACGAGGTACTCACCCCACTAGAAGAAACGATTAACGTCTGACCTGGGTAAATCACATCACTCGTCAGGTTGTTCCATGATCTTAGTTCCGATACATAGACATCAAATTTCGCCCCGATTTTTGAAAGGTAGTCGCCTGATTGGACGGTGTACGTCTTCGCAGTGGATGGAGCGGATACCTCAAGTACTTGATTCACGTAGATAACATCCGAGCTCAGATTGTTCCACGATTTCAGGTTTGAAACGGTTGTATCATATTTATAAGCAATCAACGAGAGAGAGTCCCCTGATTGTACGCGGTAAGAAGCCGCTTCCGTTGAATTGGCAGCCATGGTCGAGAGTAATGCAGCAGTAGTAAAAGCGATGATTGTTTTTTTCAAAAAAATGTCTCCTTCGTTCATAATGTCGAAATTTGTTGCTTGTCTATTATGGATGAAGGAGATTGAGATTTTAATAGGCTGAAATTCTTATCTGAAGAAAAATCAGGAAAAAACCCCAGTATAATAGCACTTGGTACTTTATGGTCCTGTTTCCAATCAGTGATATAGAATGGTAATCCCAACATAAATATGGTTTTGGTTGGAGTTTGCCTTTACTGATGTCAATGTAAACGTCTACATTTTTCTGTTGACAACTTGTATATACATGAATACAATAAAAGTATATCTTGTATATACAACACCCCGACAAAATGAAAGCGTTTTGACAAAAAGCATGGTTCAAAGCGTTTTTCACATACTATTTAGGGGAATTCCATTAATAGAAATGAAAGCGGGTACAACGCTTTTATGGAAGGTGCCAGGCATCTTTCAATTCCAAGGGAGGGAATTTCATGAGCGTGAAACGTGAAGACGTTCTCGAAATCATTGAAGCGATTGGCGGCAAGGATAATATCCGCACGGCCACGCATTGTGTGACTCGTCTACGGTTGGTATTGAATGACGAGAAAAAGGTTGATAAGGAAAGATTAGAGGCAATTGATCTCGTGAAGGGTTCATTCTCTTCCAACGGTCAGTTCCAGGTTGTCATCGGACAAGGTCTTGTGAATAAAGCATATCAAATTCTGGCGGAGGAAACGGGGATCGAGCAGGCATCGAAGCAGGATGTAAAGGATGCTGCGACTCAGAATCTGAATCCACTGCAGCGCGCGATCAAGGTACTGGCGGATATCTTCATTCCGATCCTGCCGGCGATCGTAACGGCCGGTTTATTGATGGGTCTGAATAATATTCTGACCGGACCCGATATCTTCTTTGAGAAAAAGTCCGTTATCGATGTATATCCCCAATGGGCAGATTTAACGGGCATCATTAATTTAATCGCGAATACCGCGTTCGTGTTCCTGCCGGGGCTCATTGGTTGGTCAGCCGTTAAGCGGTTTGGCGGAAGCCCGCTTCTCGGTATCGTACTCGGTCTGATGCTTGTGCATCCTGACTTATTAAATGCATGGTCTTACGGTTCTGCCGAAGAAATTCCAACATGGAACTTATTCGGTCTTGAAGTCGACAAAATTGGGTATCAAGGACAAGTATTACCGATCTTATTTGCTTCCTTATTATTAGCGAAAATAGAAACGTTTCTGGATAAACGGGTTCACGACTCGATCAAACTACTGGTCGTTGCACCTGTAGCATTGTTGATCACCGGTTTTGCAGCGTTCATCCTGATTGGGCCTGTAACATTCTTCATCGGTAACATGCTGACAGACGGAGTTATCTGGGTGTTCGATCACTTCTCATGGCTTGGCGGTCTCTTATATGGTGGACTATATGCCGTCATGGTTATCACCGGGATGCACCATACGTTCCTAGCGGTGGATTTACAGCTTGTATCGAACGCAGGCGGAACATTCCTGTGGCCGATTCTGGCACTATCCAATATCGCTCAAGGTTCTGCGGCACTCGCCATGATGTTTATAGCGAAAAAAGAAAACGAAAAACTCCGCGGTCTGGCAGGGACCTCTGCCCTCTCCGCTTATCTCGGAATTACTGAACCTGCGATGTTCGGGGTGAACTTACGATATAAATATCCTTTCATCTCAGCGTTGATCGGCTCTGCCATCGGCGGTGTGCTACTGGCGATGACCGGTACAAAAGCCTTCTCCATCGGTGTCGGCGGACTGCCTGGTATCCTGTCCATCAAATCGGAATACTGGCTACCATTTGCCATCGGTATGGTGATTGCCATCGTTGTACCATTCGTCCTGACAATGATCTGGTCGAAATTCAGTAAAAACGAAGTTGTCTAAACAACAGATAAAGAAAAAGTTGCAACAACTTGTATATACAAGTTAAACTAAGGGGGACAAATGAATTCTTACCACTTTCCTGAAAAGGCTAGTGCTGGGGATATTTGTCCCCTTTTTTAGAGGGACGGACCTTCAAATCTGCGGTTTTTGAAGCGTCCTTTCATATTAGAAAAGGGTTTTAGACGAAAAATGGAAGGTCCGTCCCTCCCATAAGACAGACCTCCATGGTAACAAATCGCATTAAATCAATGATTATGTATAAAAGAATCGGCGGATAAGAAGAAAAAGTGAGGTCCGTCCCTCAAAAATATGTGAAGGATGGTGCATGTTCTATGAAGCAGCCTTGGTGGAAGAAGTCGGTTGTGTATCAGATTTATCCGAAGAGTTTTTATGATACGTCGGGGAATGGCGTTGGTGATATTATGGGGATTACGGCGAAGCTGGATTATTTGAAGGAGCTTGGGATTGATGTAGTGTGGCTGACTCCAATATATAAGAGTCCGCAGCGTGATAATGGATATGATATTAGTGATTATTTTAATATTCATGATGAGTACGGGACGATGGAGGATTTTGATGAGCTTCTCGCAGAAGCCCACGAGCGCGGCATCAAGATCATCATGGACATCGTGATCAATCATACGTCCACGGAGAATCAATGGTTCATTGAGTCGCGGAAGTCTAAGGACAATGAATACCGTGACTTCTATATATGGAAGGACGGCAAGCCCGACGATTCCGAACCAACCAACTGGCAATCGAAGTTCGGCGGCAACGCTTGGCAGTATGATGAGGAAACGGGCCAATATTACCTTCACCTCTTTGACGTCACTCAGGCCGATTTGAACTGGGAAAATGATAAAGTAAGAAACAAACTATATGACATGATGCACTTCTGGCTAAAAAAAGGCGTAGATGGTTTCCGTCTGGACGTGATCAATCTCATTTCCAAAAATCAGGGGTTCCCTGATGACGACGGCTCCGTTGCACCTGGAGACGGACGCAAATTTTACACAGACGGCCCTAAAGTACATGACTATATGCAGGAAATGAACAAGGAAGTCTTCTCCCAATACGATATCATGACGGTTGGGGAAATGTCTTCGACTACGATTGATCATTGTATCAAGTATTCTAAGCCAGAACGCAACGAGCTCAGCATGACGTTCAACTTCCACCACTTAAAAGTGGATTATCCGAACGGTGAGAAATGGTCAGTCGCTGACTTTGATTTCCTTAAGCTGAAGGACATCCTGTCTACCTGGCAGCGTGAAATGCACAAAGGCGGCGGCTGGAACGCCCTCTTCTGGTGCAACCACGATCAGCCGCGGATCGTGTCCCGCTATGGTAACGACGGAGATTACCGTAACGAATCAGCGAAGATGCTCGCGACGACAATCCATATGATGCAGGGTACTCCTTATATCTATCAGGGGGAAGAATTCGGGATGACGAATCCGAAATTCACAAGTATCGATGAATACCGTGACGTAGAGTCCATTAATATCTTCAATATTTTAAAAGAGCAAGGAAAATCAGAAGAGGAAATCCTCGAGATCCTCCGTCATAAATCCCGTGACAACTCACGGACACCGGTGCAATGGAACAGTAAAGAGAATGCCGGATTTACTAGTGGCACACCTTGGATCCCTGTTGCGAAAAACTTTAAAGATATCAACGCGGAACAAGCATTGGCAGACGAAAACTCTGTCTTCTATCATTATCAAAAGCTGAACCGCCTCCGCAAGGAATACGACATCATCGTAGATGGTGACTATCAGCTAATTTTGGACGATCACTCTGAAATTTTTGCTTATGTGCGGAATGGTAACGACGAGAAACTTCTTGTGGTGAATAACTTCTATGGACGGGAAACGAAATTTACGTTGCCTGATGAGGTGGACGTGAATGGCTGGACAAGCGAGATTCTTCTCTCTAATTATGATGATTCGGCGAACGTGTACGAGAATGTAACGCTTCGTCCATATGAATCCGTTGTGTACCGAATGACTAAATAAGATAAAATAACGTTTGGGGATTTGCCCTAAACGTTATTTTTTTAGGATTAAAATAGTAAAATATTGGGTGATTAGTTACAGAAACCCATTTAGAGAGGATGCTTATGACCTATCAAACGAAAAGAGCAGTAAAAACAGCGTTATTCCTGTACCCGATCTTAATGGGTATAGGTGGGACCGTTATGTTGGCTGTACTGTTACTATGGACTATCCCTAGAGATCAAATTCCAACCCTCGCCCTCCCTCTATCCATGTTGGGAATTTACATATACGGATCCTGTGCACTTGCATACATATTGCGTATGAAGTATTTTTAAAGGAGAAATCAAGTGAATCCATATTTATCAGTAAAAATGATTCGATTTTCATTATTATTTTTTTCTATCTTCGTAGGTTTAATAGGCACGATCGCATTGCTCGTTTAACTATTCTGGGGGATACCACAGGAGGATCTTCGCTCACAGCTGCCCGCGATACTCATTGTGGCCGCATTCATGTATGGACTTTGTGCAGTGGCTCTTATCATCAGACATTTTTCACGGGAAAAAGTCAGCGGAAAGCAGAAGGATGAGTCGTTTATCCAGAATAAACTACCCACCAAACAGATCTTCCGATCGGGGCTGTTGCTTTTCGCCATCATTACGTTAATCAGCGGCACCTTCTCTCTACTCATAATCATTCTAGATTTTTTCAATGAAGGAGATGTACCCGACCAGTCGTTTATGGCATTAGTGGCTTCAAGTATTTTCAACTACAGTATTGCTACCATATTACTTCTAGTCCGTTCAACGTTTTTTAGGAAGAACGCGAATCTGTAAACCTATATTATTTAACAGTTAACATTTATTCTCTATTATGGGATAATAAAGCTAAAAGGAGTTCCTGCCATGAACGCCACACCAAAAGTTCAAACCTTGTTGCAAGAAATCGAAACAAAACGTATCGAACTTAAATATTTTGCTCTATTCCATGGTTTCTCACATCCCGAAACGGTGAAACTCAGTCAGGAACTTGATGAACTATTCAACCGCTATCAACGATTGAAATAATAAAAAGGCTGCGCGCTAACGCAGCCTTTCTTCTTATTCAGTTGCTCCGTCTTCCCCTTCACTAGCCAAGAAGAAGATCGCTGCAACCTTCCATCCATCCTCTTTCTTATGGAAGACGGTTACTTGCTTACCTGATCTTGTCACTTCCTTATCGCTGTTCGGGTCCTTCGTCGTTGCTTTGATTTCTGCATACACATCCGCTTTCTTACCGGCTGCATAGTTGATGATCTTCACATTATCCACCGAACGCTTCGAATCGACCGAATCAAAGATCTGCTTCACATAGCGCTCTTCATCTTCGTACTTGAAGTTCACCGGTGTCTTCGAGATAACACTCATGTATGAATCGAAATCTTCTTCGTTAAAGGCATTGATATATTGATCAAAGGCTGCGTTGATCGCCGTCTTTTCTTCTTCCGGGATCCCTTCCGCTTCCTCAAGTGCGCTCGCGTCTTCTACGACCTGGGTCATCTGGTTCAAGGATGCCGCTTCATCTGTCGCAGGGTCTTCTTTCGGGCTGACCTCTTCTGTCTTGGCTGTATCTTTCTCTTCTTTCTTCTCTTCGTCTGCCCCACAAGCACCTAGTAACAACGTGCTCATGCCAATTCCCAACATGATTTTCTTCCAATGATGTTTCGACAATGCTCTTCACCCTTTTCTAAAATTTGCACTATCTCCATTCTATTGAAAATATTCACAACACTCAAGTTGAATCTCATTTCTTCCTACTAATTATGGTAAAATAATAGCAGGTGATATTATGACGAAGAGTAATAAATACAAACAAATCTTTGAAGATCTCTCTGAAAAAATCCAAAATGGTACCTATACAGCAAATTCGATCCTTCCTTCGGAGAACGAGCTGACGGTCATTTATAGCACTTCTCGTGAGACTATTCGTAAAGCGCTTACATTACTCGCGCAAAAAGGATTCATCCAAAAGCTGCGTGGAAAGGGCTCCCTCGTGCTTGATGTGTCACGTATGAGCTTTCCGATTTCCGGGCTTGTCAGCTTCAAAGAGCTGCAGACTTCCATGGGACGGGATCATATCGAGACATTCGTCCACGACTTTGGGTTGGTTCTGGCTGAAGATATGGTCGCTACTCAACTTGAGGCCCCTCGTGACGCCGAAGTATGGAAAGTCATCCGCTCCCGTAAAATCGGTGGTGAACGGATCATTCTTGATAAATCTTACTTTCTGAAAGAACAGGTCCCGTTGCTGACGAAAGAAATCTGCGAGAACTCCATTTATGAGTATCTCGAAGGTGAGCTTCATTTGCCCATCGATTTTGCCAAAAAAGAGATTGTTGTGGAAGAATGTACGGATGAGGACCGGGAGTATCTTGATTTGAATGACTATGATCATGTAGTGGTCGTAAAGAATTATGTCCATTTAAAGGATGCGACTTTATTTGAGTATACGGAATCGCGACATCGATTGGATATGTTCCGGTTTGTTGATTTTGCACGGAGAAAGCATTAGGGTTGGTTCCACTTCCTGGTTTGGGGAGTGGATTTTTTTGTTGGGGATTTTTAATGGTCAACTTAGATTCGCTTTAATTATAAAGAAAATTCGACATAGACGTTGAATTAGTGAAAAAGAGGTTCAATTATTCTAATAAGGGATTAATAAATTTTAAATTGGATTAATACCCGAGACGAAGGATCAATTCTCCCCTAAACAGGGTTAATAATAAAACGAGGCAACTCCAACCTCCATTTACCCTTCTTCTTAGACGCGCCGGCAGCTACTTTGATCCAGAAATCAGTTAAATACTTCATAAAACACTTCAAAATGGGTTATCCCCCCACCCAAACGAAAAAACAGCCCTCCTAAAAGAAGGGCTGCTCTCTCAACAACAAATTAACAATACTCTATATAGCAACCGGTACTTATCGTACTTCCACCCAGCCATTCTTAATCGCAGTCACCACTGCTTGGGTACGGTCGTTCACGTTCATTTTTTGAAGTATGTTACTTACATGATTTTTAACAGTTTTTTCACTGATGTATAAGCCTTCACCGATACCGCGGTTACTCTTACCGTCAGCAAGCATTTGCAGTACTTCACACTCGCGGCGAGTTAATAGGTGAAGTGGGCGGCGAACTTCGGATTGCTGGAATCCACCTGAGTTTTGGGCATTTGCCAGGCGCTTGTATTCTGCAACCAGGTTGTGCGTCACTTTAGGATGGACGTATGATCCGCCTTCAGCAACAATCTTAACCGCATCTACCAGGGCGTCTGAGTCCATTTCTTTTAACAGATAACCCAGTGCACCTGTTTTCAGCGCATGGTTCACATAGTTTTCGTCATCGTGAATGGATAGGATGATGACTTTCGTATCAGGGTATTTGTCCATTAATTCACGAGTCGCTTCCACGCCGTTTGTCTCAGGCATGTTAATATCCATAAGAACAACATCGGGTTCATGTGTTTCCACCAGGTTCATTGCTTCTGAACCGTCATCACCTTCCGCTACTACGTTGAATGAAGGTTCGAACTCGAGAATTCGTTTAACCCCTTCTCTGAAAAGCTGATGATCGTCAATGATAACAATATTTGTTGCCATGTCTTTCGCCTCCCTAAACCTTGGAAAATTTACTTATTAAGCGGAACATGAATAAGGATCACTGTTCCTGCTCCTACTTTTGAGTCAATCGTGATGTCTCCTTCGAGAAGGTCGACACGCTCTTTCATCCCCATGATGCCAAAGGATCCTTTTTTCTGTGTATCTTTGTCGAATCCTTTGCCGTTGTCTTTGACGACAACTATTATTTGGTCTTTCTTTACTTCTACTTTAACTTGAATATGTGTAGCTTCTGCGTGCTTAAGGGCATTCTGGACACTTTCTTGTACCAACCGGAACAGAGCGACTTCGAATTTAGAAGGAAGTCTGATATCGAGGCCCATATTCACAAATTGAATCGAGGTCTCCTGATTATACTCTTCGATGGTACTCAAGTATTTTTTGAGGGTCGGTATCAACCCAAGGTCGTCGAGCGCCATTGGTCTGAGATCATAAATGATGCGGCGGACCTCATAAAGGGCTGAGCGGACCATCCGTTTGAGATCGCGGATTTCCCTGATGGCGTCATCTGTGTTTTTCTCCCGGAACACTCGTTCAATCAAATCCGAGCGAATCATTACATTGGCCATCATTTGTGCAGGGCCGTCATGAATTTCACGGGATAAGCGTTTCCGCTCATCTTCCTGGGCTTCAATGATCTTGAGTCCGAAATCCTGACGCTGCTTCGCGTCTTCTAACGCCTCATTGACCTGCCTTAAGTCACTATTTAAGTAATTGAGAACGACCGATATCTGTGAACAAAGATTCTCTGCCCGTTCAATCGTGTCCCCGAGTGATTGCAAGCGTCTTTCCAGTTCATCCCTGCGATCCCGAAGCTGCTTTTCATGTTGCCTGTTCATGGATAGCTTCATCTGCAGGTCATGAGCTTTCTCGTACGCTTCTCTTACCTGGTCTTCTGAATAGGTTTGAAAATGCTTGCTGACTTCAGAAAGCCTGAGTCGTGCAAACTTGGATTTCTGCTGGAGATCATCTCCCTCATCAATCACCCTTAAGACCATTTCTTTCACTTCTAATAATTCTTTCATTAAATCTTCATAATCAGTTCGACATTGCTCGCCAATCTGGAAGATTTCATCCTTACTTTCGTCAACCGTATCGACCATCTTTTTCAGGATGCTATCTAACATCTTGGTGTCTATTTTTTTTAGTGACACGGTACACCCCTCTTTTGTTCCACAATAGTAGTCCACCTAGAAAACTATCCTTGTATAGTAATAATCGGTCCAATAAGCTTTGACCACGATGATTCCATCATGTCCATAGACCCACTGTTCATCTATAATAGATAGTACCTATTATCATTTCAATGGAAAGTCACTGAAATCCTTTATTCATCTAGGCATATTCCTATGTAATACTTCTACCAAGGGATCAATCGCTCCAGGTATGAAAGAAAATGAATGGGAATTTTATAGACCATTCGGCTTCCTCCTAAGAGCTTTGGAACAACTGAAGTATTACTTTCAGCGTCCATTATACCATGTCACATATTGTCGGAGATTAAAGTTTGATTACATTGTATTACCATTATTTCATGTAGAGCCATTTTTTACCTGACAATATACCCCACCTAGTTCCCAAATTGTGCATTCTTCATCATTTTTAGATATAGTAAGATTAGGATATAAGCGCGTATTTTGTCGTAATTTTCGACAACGGAGAAGGGAGAATGCAGTTTGTTACATCACTATAATACCGTGAAGGGTTACGGAGAACATGAAATTTCGATTGAACGATCTAGATTCATCGCATATGTAAATCGAGTGGAAACCGAAGAAGATGCACAGGAATTCATTGCTTCTATTAAGAAGAAGCATCATGATGCCAATCATAACTGCTCTGCCTATATGATCGGGGAGAATAACTTGATACAGAAAGCCAATGACGACGGGGAGCCGAGTGGGACTGCGGGTGTTCCCATGCTTGAGGTGTTAAAGAAGCGGGACCTTAAAGATACGGTTGTCGTCGTCACACGCTATTTCGGCGGGATTAAACTAGGTGCCGGCGGGTTGATCCGTGCCTATGGGCGTGCCACTTCAGAGGGGCTGAATGCCACGGGTATAGTAGAGAGACGTTTGATGCGGGTAATGAAAACGAAGATTGATTATACATGGCTTGGAAAGGTTGAGAATGAGGTGAGGTCTTCTCACTATCTGCTTAAAGAAATCCATTACCTCGATTCAGTAGAAGTGGACGTTTACGTAGAGGAAGCCGCCAAACATCAATTCTCCGACTGGATGACCGAACTCACCAACGGACAAGGAGATATATCAGAAGGAAACGTCGAGTATCTAGAGAATCCTTTAGCACAGTAATGTGATGAGGGACGGACCTTCATCTTGAAGGTCCGTCCCTCACTGATATGTTTGTAATGAAATTTTCATTTTCGGTTATCTAAATAATGTAGTAGAATAAGGTTTGGACAGTTGAGAAAAATAGAAAAATGGTCTTATTACTCGTATTTTACTTAGGTATATAAAGGAGTTTTTAAATACAATGTCAATTGATCGATATCGGATAAAGAAAGAGCGAAGTCGTAAACGCAGAAAAAGAATTTTATTTTTTATTTTAGTACCTTTACTAATCATTGCTTTTTCAGCTGCCAGTTATGGTGCAGTCTTATATAAGAAAGCAGAAACCGTTCTGAATGGTTCTTTTGAAAAAATCGATGGACGTGAAAAATCAGATCTTAGAGAAGAGAAAGTTGATCCGAATATAGACAATGTCTCCATCTTATTCATTGGAGTGGATGAGAGTGAAAAACGTAATTTTGGAAGTAACACTCGATCTGACGCACTCATGCTTGCTACACTTAATAATGATACAAAATCAGTGAAGCTTGTCAGCATCCCTCGTGACTCGTATACGTATATCCCTGAGGTAGGGTATAAAACAAAAATAAATCACGCACATGCTTTCGGAGGTCCGAAAGCCACGATTGAAACAGTCGAAGAATTATTTAATCTCCCTGTGGATTACTATGTGAAAATGAACTTCAATGCGTTTATTGATGTTGTCGATGCTCTTGAAGGTATCGAAGTGGACGTGCCTTATGAAATGGAGGAACAAAACTCTGAAGATGAACAGGGTGCTATCCATTTAGAGGAAGGTCTGCAATCTTTAGACGGTGAACAAGCATTGGCTTTCGCCAGAACGAGAAAAGCGGACAGTGATATTGAAAGAGGAAAAAGACAGCAGGAAATCATGAAGGCAATTATGGAGAAGGCTGTTTCTACTAAAGGCGTTTCCAAGTATGATGAAGTCATGGAAGCAATCGGGGATAATATGTCAACTGACATTCCTTTCTCTGAAATGAAATCGTTTATCCGCTACGGGACAAGCGGTAAGATCAACGTTGAATCCCTTTCACTTCAAGGTGAAGATAGCTATATAGATGGGGTATATTATTACCAACTGGATGAACCTTCACTTGAAGAGGTCACCGGCAAACTGAAGAACCATCTTCAACTTAGTAAAAATGAATCGGATACGGATGTTGCGGATTCAACTGAATAATATAAAAAAGATCGGACTGTAAAGTTCGATCTTTTTTGTTTGTTAATTTTATACAGACCACCCTGAATAGTAAGCAGAAATCAACCACTACCCGCTCTTTCAAAAACAGCTTTTATTTCAGCTATTATTCCTTCTCGCTTTCAAAAATTTCATCAAAGGTCGATGTTCGGCCCCAATTAGTCCAATATTTTCTACCAACAACTGAATGATGAGCAGCATGACAACGGAGAAGATAATGGATCCCCAGACGGTTGACTGGGAGAAAATCAATGCGGCCATTCCAAATATGGCTGCTATGGCGTAGATGATCAATACCGTTTGTTTATGGGAATAGCCCATTCTCAGCAAACAATGATGAAGATGAGATTTATCCGGCGCAGATAACGGCTGCTTATTAAGAAATCGTCTAATGATTGCATAAAAAGTATCTGATATTGGCACTCCTAATATAATGACCGGAATGATTAAAGATACGACGGTAATATTCTTAAACCCAAGCAAAGCAAGGACCGATATCATATATCCTAGAAATAGGGCACCTGTATCCCCCATAAAGATTTTGGCAGGATAAAAATTGTAAAAAAGAAATCCTAATGTGCTAACTAGGAGCAAAGCAGCGATGATGGCAACATAGGTATTCCCCATAATGATCGCCATGCCCGCTATGGTAATCAAGGCTATGGAAGAAACGCCGGCTGCCAGTCCATCAAGACCATCAATTAAATTGATGGCATTTGTTACTCCGACAATCCAGACGATGGTCAACGGTATGCTCATAATACCGAACTCAATCTTCCCTCCAAAAGGAAGGTTGATGAATTCCACTTGAGCGCCGCCCCATACAACAACGAGAAGGGCCGCAACCAATTGTCCAGCCAGCTTCATTTTGGCCGACAATTCGACCATGTCATCCAGGACACCCGTTAAAATGATCACAGCCGCCCCGGCCATGATAGCCATGGAATAAATATTATATGGCTGCAGAATAATAACTCCTATCAGGAAGCTGAGAAATATGGCCAGCCCTCCTAATCGAGGCATGATCTTCTGATGCACTTTGCGTTTATTCGGCCGGTCGGTCGCCCCAATCCTGAAAGCAAGCTTCTTCACCAGAGGAGTCAGGAGTATGGAAGCTATAAAGCATATCAATAAGGTTACATAAATCATGGTGTACCCCCTTACAAATATCATATCCAATTTCAGCACTTTTCAATTTGTTAAATTATCACTAACGTAACCAATTTTTGAATAAAGGTTTTCAATCCGTAATCTATTAAAATGAAACTTAATCCTTAGTTTCCTATATTAGTAATACCCACATACTATGGGACGACAAACCCATTTAAAAAGTTGCATAATTTTACTAATTTCTGAAGTCTGTAGTCTTTTTTCCTTAATTTTGATAAAATTAGTGAATGATGACGCACGTTATCGAATGTTAAGGAGAGAAAAGCTCACATGTTAAATCTACTAAAAAAATCGACGGATCAATCTCAAAGAAGATTGAAAAAATATTCTAAACAAGTAGAACAGATCAACCAATTGGAAGATCGTTTTGCTGACTATTCGGATGAAGAATTGAAAGACATGACCTTCCAGTTCAAACAACAGCTGGAATCGGGAAAAAAGATATCAGATATTACCAATGAGGCTTTTGCCGTGGTACGCGAAGCATCGAAACGCGTTCTTGGCATGAGGCACTATGATGTTCAATTGATTGGCGGGCTTGTCCTGGCTGAAGGAAATATTTCAGAAATGGCAACCGGTGAAGGAAAAACCCTTGTCGCCTCCCTTTCTGCTTACCTTCGTGCCCTTGAAGGCAAAGGGGTCCACGTCATCACGGTGAATGAATACCTCGCCAAACGTGACCGGGAACAAATTGGTTCAATTCATGAATTCCTGGGACTGACGGTTGGTTTAAATGTACCGATGATGGATCCGGTTCAGAAAAAGAACGCTTACCAATGTGATATTACTTATGGTGTCGGTGTCGAGTTCGGGTTTGATTTCCTAAGGGATAATATGGCGCGGGATCCTCGGGATAAAGCTCAGAGGCCGTATCACTACGCTATCATTGATGAAATCGACAGCGTGTTGATTGACGAAGCCAAGACCCCTCTCATCATTGCAGGAAAGATGAAAGCAAGTGCGGATCTTCATTACATAGCAGCAAAATTGGCCAAACGTTTTCAAAAAGATGTCGACTATGATTTTGACGATGAAACGAAGGCTACAAGTTTGACGGATACAGGAATCGAAAAAGTGGAAAAAGCGTTTGGTGTCGATAACCTATATGAACTGGAACATCAGACCCTCTTCCATTATGTGATTCAAGCCGTCCGTGCCCATGTCATGTTCGAGCGGGATGTTGATTATATCGTACATGAAGGAAAAGTCCAGCTGGTTGATATGTTCACAGGTCGGATCATGGATGGAAGGACGTTAAGTGACGGTCTTCATCAAGCCATCGAAGCGAAAGAAGGCCTGGAGATCACCGAAGAGAATAAAACACAGGCTCAAATCACGATCCAAAACTATTACCGGATGTACCCTATCCTTTCCGGGATGACCGGAACGGCGAAAACCGAGGAAAAAGAATTCAAAGAAGTCTACAATATGCAGGTCGTTTCCATCCCTACCAACCGCCCGAAAATCAGGGTCGATATGCAGGATCGGGTATATCAAACGTCGGAACAAAAATATGCCGCTGTCCTGAAAGAAGTACAGGAAAGACATCGCAGCGGACAGCCGATCCTTATCGGGACCACTTCCATTCTTCAATCGGAGAAAGTAGCCAACGTATTGGATAAGGCTAATTTACAGTATGAGTTATTAAACGCAAAAAGCGTCGAACAGGAAGTCCAACTCATTTCCGGTGCCGGACAAAAGGGTCAGATCACAATCGCAACCAATATGGCCGGACGGGGAACCGATATCATTCTCGGTGAACAGGTGGATGAGCTTGGAGGATTATTCGTCCTGGGAACAGAGAAGCACGAAAGCAGACGGATCGATAATCAGCTCCGTGGCCGATCAGGACGTCAAGGTGATCCCGGTGCAAGTCAATTCTTCATTTCCCTTGAAGACGATATGTTCCGACGTTTTGCCAAGGATGATCTGGAAAAACTCGAGAAAAAAATCAAAACGAATGAAGATGGCCTCGTTACGACTAAGGGCATCCATGAAATGGTTGAACGGACACAGCGCATCGTAGAAGGTGCAAACTACTCCATGCGTGAGTATAACTTAAAACTTGATGATGTCATCAACGAGCAGCGGAACGTCATGTACACATTGAGAGAAAAGGCAATGAAAAAAGAAGACCTGCTTCAGCTGGTGAAAAAAATGATTCAAGACACCTATGATAATGTGCTTCAAGACACGTGCCCTGAAGAGCTTCCCCCTGAAGAATGGAAGGTCGACAGATTAAGCCTGACACTTAATGAGTTAGTAATGGAAAGCATGACTTTCCCTACTGAAGTGGAAGAACGGTCGCAGTTAGAGGATGTCATTAAGCCTGCTCTCGCCAATACACTGGAGTTCATTGAAGGTACCGAAGAAAATGACCGAGTGAATCGATCTCTGTCCTCAATCATGATTACATTGATCGACCAGCAATGGATCAAACATATCGAGAACATGACCCGCTTGAAAGAAGGAATCGGTCTGAGATCTTATCAACAGGAAGATCCTATGAGGATCTACGCAAGAGAAGGATTGGAATTATTCACAGATATGTATCATTCATTGGAAAGAAGCATCTCGATTGCTTCAATGGATATATTAAAAAGTTTGCATCAGGAGTCATTAACAGAAAAGGAGTGATAGCATGTTTACATTCTTCAAGAAGAAGAAAGCAGAAGATATAAAAAGAACAGGTAAAGACAGCGCTATATCCTCTGATGCATTGCTTGAGGGTAACCTTGAAGGTTCAAAAGAAGAAGAAGTGATGACAGAGCTTTCATTTCATCCAAGCTGGAATCTTCCTAAGGAAAAAGAATACGTATTCCGGTTTCTCAACAATGATCTTGATCCACTGAAACCAAACCAGATCTCACTTGCCGGAGTTGACCTGGAGCGCGAAAATGATGCGATTCAAGTGACAGCTTTCTTACGGAATAGCCTTCAAAAAGAAATAGGTCTTGGTACAGTTGAACTATTACTCTTGGATGAAGATCAAACGCTGATTGCCAGCAAGGAATTTGATTTATCCGAACTAGGAAAGATTCCTGCCGAGAGCAGTCGCCCCTGGATGTTCGTCTTTGAAAAAAACACCATTCAAAAAGAACAAATCCCAGCAGAAGGTTGGTCACTGGCATTCAACGTCACCTCCATGCAGCCGAACCGTTTAGAGCTTGAGGATTCATGGGAACAACAGTTACCTCAGGAAGATAAAGAACAGTTAAAAGCCCTTGTCTCCAATCTTCCAAAACCGAAGCCAAAGGAAATAAATTTGATGGGCATACAGGCCCGCTTTAATGAAAATGGAGATTTATCGACAACGATCCTTATCCGGAACGGTAATCATAAATCGCTATCCATTCAGCAGCTTCCACTTCAAGTGTTTGATGCTGAACAGGAGCTGGTGGCTCAGGGAGCGTTTTCGCTGAATGATCTTACGGTCAATGCGAATACGTCCAAGCCTTGGACGTTCGTGTTTCCTAAGGACATGGTGAAGAAGGAGAAGCCTGATTTGTCTAAGTGGTCGGTTAGGCCGGTGCAGAATAGTTAAAACTATAAAAGCGGTGAGAGAATCCATGCTCTCACCGCTTTTTATTTCATTATTGCACTGTAATTACTTTCGTAACAGAAGGAATCAAGAACAGTGAGTCATTCATCGAAAACGTGATTTCTACATCACCTTTTACTCCAGGGAAAACATCGTTTAAAGAGATATACTTAAATTCTCGAATATGCTCCAATGCTTTTGTTTTTTCTATTCCAGTTGATAGTTCTTTAACTGTAATTTGCCCTCCGTAATTCAAATAACCATGTTCATGATAATAACTAAGGTCTATCAATTCATGACCTAGATCATTTACAATTTCAATATTGAAAGTTGAGCTTAATGATACATCTGGGGCAAGAGTAACCCCTTCTTGGGTTTCCCTAATACTAAATTCAAAATGTGGAGAGGTCTTAATATTCTCATCTTCACCCGATTGATGAGGAATGCTTACCCGATATCTCCATTGTTCCCCTGCACGATCAGGATGATCTGCGTAGTATCCAACCTCTATACCTTCATAGGCATCGGATAACTTAATTGAGTCAGAAAGATCTCTCATATCTCCAACATAATAATGAAAATATCTCAAATTTGAATCTAGCGCCTGGTAATCAAATGCCTCAAGGTTCCATCCTGTAAAATCCTCATAGCTTAAATTGATGGTATCTTCAGCACTAGAAGTGAAATGGATATCGTTCTTCCCTTCACTAACTTTTACTTCCTTTTTCTTTAAGATATATTCATGGTTTTCATCGTAACCATATACCTCTACATCATACAATCCGGTCGGAAGTTTTGTAGATTCCGCTATCTCGTATCTTGATGACCATTGTTTTTCCATAATCTCATCCACTCTATTTACTAACAAATGAGTGACGTCAAAGCTCTCGCTCG
This sequence comes from Rossellomorea sp. NPDC077527, assembly GCF_044542955.1. Classification (NCBI taxonomy): domain Bacteria; kingdom Bacillati; phylum Bacillota; class Bacilli; order Caryophanales; family Bacillaceae; genus Rossellomorea; species Rossellomorea sp. NPDC077527. The sequence continues at coordinate 35,517 of NZ_JBITVL010000005.1, forward strand.
CAGAATCGACAGTTATATCAAGTGTCCCCGTCACATTAGCCTTATTACTCAGCTGCACTTCACCTTTGCTTTTAAACTGGTTTGTCGTAAACGTTCCAGTATATATGTGTTTGTTGGATGGAACAGTGAAATATACTGTTTCTACTTCGTCTAAATTCACTTCGTACTCATTCAGCTGAGTCAATTCCATCGTATTCCAGCCTAAACTGTGATCACCTGTAATAATTGACCAACCTGTTTCAATATATTTACCTGTGGATTCGTTCAATACTTTAAATTCACCAAAATCCGTAAACACTTCTCCACTCTCTGCTTCAGGAAGAATAAATGAAATACTTCCGTCAATAGTTGATGAATTGGGGTCAAAGAAGGGCAACTCTTGATAAGCATTTTTAAAATCATCATGGGCTGCGTCCAGTCTACCCATTTGTTCCTGTAAACCTTCCTGAGTTAATCCCGCTTCGTAAGCTGCTTTCACTTCTTGAACGACTGTACTAAATGCATCGTATGCACCTTGAGGTACTTGTCCATATGTGTCCCCAATAGCAGTCCGCGATAATAATTGTTCCATCTCGCGCAATTTGAAACGCAGGGTGGATGAATCTAAGAAAATGCGTTTTTCAGAGAATGTAGCTAATGCTGCTTTCATTTCCACAGTTGCTGCGTCTATTTTTGCTTGTTTCGTGGACAGATCATCAGTTGATCCTTTAATATCACTTAATTTAGTATTTGCTTGACCTTTTGCTATCTCGAGTGTATCAATTGCTCCCTGCGGGAATTGCCCATCCAAATACCCAGGCTCTGCCGCTTGAATGAAATTCTCTGACACATGTATATATCTCTCTAAATCAACAATGTCCAGTACTTCGTTAAATATACTTGATTGAACCTTGAACGAAGCAATTCCAAAAACGACGTCATTATTGACTGTAACAGTAACTCCAGAACGTTTTTCAGGAGTCTCAATTGTCGCACCGCTACCTAAATTAACTGTAGCGTTCTTTCGTACAGTCATTTTACCGATTGCCGTGTTTTCATTTATATTTACAACAGCATGATCGTAATCGACAACCACAGTTGTCACCGGTACAGATAAAGTTGCTTCACTTTCTGTTTCTACTCGGACGATACCGCTTATTTTTCCTGTATCCCCATCTATTTCTATGGGTCCACCTTGTAATTGGACATCGCCAGTTAACTCAGTGTCACCTGTTAAATTAACGGTTAACTTTATACTACCACCATTATGAATCATATGATTAGTAGTTGACTCATCAGTAATATCCATTAATGTAATGGAAGAAATAGTATCCTTATATACTATATTTTTTACTGTTCCATTTTTTAATATTACATTATCTCCATTAACGGTTACCTTTTCTAAGGTATTAGTATTTAAATCTAATGTTGTACCATCCGTTTCGATTGTAATTGGAATGGAGATGCCTTCTGGTAACGTTAGCGGCCCCTTCAATTCACCTTGAACAACAATTCCCTGAATGGTGATGACATTTTTGGCATGGGCAATCGCACCACTTGTTGTAACATATGCAATGGTACCTGTTTCATCTTCAGAATAGCCGTCTAATTGAACACTAAGAGTATAGATTACTTTCGTTGAGTAACCCTCTACCTTTCCTTCATAGATGAATGTACCAATGTCACTTGTGGAGGCTTTCCCATCCCAAATGATGGACTTGTCAACTACCGTATTGTCACTCATTGTTGCTGCTACTTTTTCTGGCAGTGTAAAACTTTGGCCGAGTTGAACCGTTTTTTCTATGTTACTTACATCTTCAACAGTCACTTCTCCAGAGGAGTTACCTCCACTGATTGGAGGGTTATAACTTCCACCACCTGATGACGTGGATGTAGGGTCCTTGATTCCATCTTTGAAATTTGTTTTCACCGGAATAATATCTAATTGGACACCTTTAACATTAATATTTGCTTCGTTTATCTTTCCATCCCCTTTAATTAATACTTCACGATCAATGGTGATGGTATTTACGATTGCTCCCAGTGGAATATGAATTGTATGATTGCTTGAAGATATAACAACCGTTTCAAATTTTCCATCCAGAATGATGGTTGCCTTTTCCTTTGCTTCTATTTTCACACTTACAAATCCATTACCCGAAAGCTTTTCTTCTTCCAGTTTTGCACCTGATTGCACTATTACTTCGGTGATTTTGGTGCTTCCAGACGCCACCACTCGTATTTTGTTGTTTTTCTTAGCAATGATTACTTTCTTTAGGGTCGAATCATTTACATGAATACTGTTCTCGCCCCCACCCTTGATGATAGTGGTCCCTTTTACGGTTATATTGTTTAGATTGATATCCCCTTCTTCTATATCTTCTGTAAGAAGTAGATCACCTTCAATTACAAGATTTTGCAATGTTACACCTTTGGCCGAAACCGTTACATCTGTTTGAATGGTTTCAGCCCCATCTTTCGGACCATATACACCTGGTTTGGCATAAGTGACTGAATCTCTTTTGACACGTCCAAGGGTAACGACAGCTTCGGCACGAGTGATTGGTTTCGTAGGGGCAAATTCCCCATTTGGCAGACCAATCATCAACTTTTCTGACACAACTGCTCCTACACTGCCTTTACTCCACTCAGGTATTCTATCTTTAAAAACATTCGCAGCTTTACTATTTTGTCCCAAATCTATTAATCTGGCCACAATTACAGCAACTTCCTGCCGGCTGATTGGTGCCTTTGGTTTCATGAATCCACCTTCATATCCATTCATGTAACCAGAACCGACTGCCACAGACAGGTCTTCTGCATACCATTCCTTTCCGTTCATATCTGGAGCCTGAATCTTTTTCTTTTCAGAAAAATTGAATTTGCGGTTCACCATGGCCGCAAATTCAGCCCTTGAAATGGAATGATTGGGTTTGAATGTTCCGTCGGGATACCCATTTACTAATTCACTATGTATTGCTTCTTTAATTTGTGCTTCTGCCCAATGACCATCAATGTCTGTAGTCTCTTCGGCATGAGCGGTATTTAATGAGGGAAAAACTAATAATAATGCTAAAATTGCACTTACCCATTTCCTAACACTCTTCACTCTTCATCCTCCTTGGATAGAAAATATTCTTTTTAACGAACTTCCCGTTCTATTATACTAGAAAACTTATCCAATTAGAATATATTTTTCCACAAAAACCCTTTTCGTTAGGTAATTATACCCTATTCGTGATCACGATAAAAAACCATGCAGAGATCACTCTGCATGGCTTATCATTTAAATCTATTAATTTATTACTTACTTACAGTCAAACCAGCTTTCTGCCCGTTACCTGCAGCATCCATGATGTCAGCATCAGCAGATTCTGTAGTCATTAGAGACTTCACAAGAGAAGAATCTACTACTGTAAGAACAAGCTTACCTTCTTCTACTGTGTAAGAAGAGAATTGAACTGCAGCACCTTTGCTGTCAACAAGTTTGATTTCATCTGAAATGGTTGCTGGTGTAGCGTTAACCATAGCAACATCAATCGCTTCAGAGTAAGAAACAGTTAGTTCTTTTAATCCTGTAGCCACGACTGATTTCACTACTGGTGCAGTGTTGTCAGTAATCGCTAGAGTTTTAGTGAATGGAAGGCTTTCTTTGTTATCAAGTGTTTGAACACCATCAACAGTGAAGATTGCTTTCGCATCGCTTGTTTTAACGAATCCTTCAGGTAGAGTGATCGCCACTTTCGTTTGATCTACTTTACCGTCAGTCATACCGAATTCGACTTCTGTATCTGCTGGAAGTTCAACACCGTTTACTTCATAAGCAGCCGGGTTTAAAGCAGAACCTGTTCCAGTAGATTTTACTTTTGCACCGAAGTCAACAGTGATGACATTGTCAGTTGAAGTTGCGCCAACTACTTCGAACGTTGTTTCAACCGGCTCACCATCTTCTGTTACATCAACTGAGAAGTTGTATTTAGCACTTTTATTTGGTGTAAGCGCTTGGTCCATAACGAAACCTTCTGCCAGTACAAAGCTGTACGTATCTGTTTCCACATCATTAGCAAGTGTGAATGTAACCGTTTTACCATCAGTAGAAACTTTTACATCTGCAATCACTTGAGATTGAGAGAAGATTTCTCCTTTAGAGTTCACAACTGAAATTTTGCTCGCAACTGGAGAAGCTACTTTTTCATTGTATGTTACAGAGAATGAAGATACTTTTCCATCCGTTTTAGATGTTTCAACTTTTACTGGTGCCGGAGCAGCTGCATCTTTAGAAACAGTAACGGTTTTAGTGATTTCAGAAGCGTTTGTGTTACCGATTTCATCAGATAATGCTTCTTTCGCTACTGTAAGAGTGACTGTTTCAGAGTTGCTTGATTTATATAGATAATCCTTATCTAAAGTCACTGTGAATTCTTTTTTGTTTAATGGGTTCACTTCGACTTTTTCTACGATATTAGCTGTGAAAGTTCCAACTTTAGCAGTAAGGGCAAGAGTATCATTCTTAAGCTCTTCATCAACCGTTACTGTCACTTTGTTTTCACCAGCTGCTTCAATGCTCTTGATAGAAGGAGCCATGTTATCCACAGATACTGCTAATGGAGCAGCTTGTACATCTTTCACATTACCAACAGCATCTTTCGCTTTCACTACTGTGATATTGTGTGATTCTGAAGCATCAAGATCTACTGTGATCATCGCTTTGTTACCACTGATTTCAGGAGTATAGTTTTTAGCTCCGATTTTTACCGTTTCGATCGATTTAACCTCTTCATCGAATGTTAATGTGATGTTTTTGATTCCATCTTTCGTGTCTTTGATTTTAGCTGATGCAGATTTTAATACTGGAGCAGCCGTATCATTTACACTTACAGGAGCGTTTACAGGTTTAACGAACTCACCGTCAACATCTTTCACTGCTTCGAATGGAACTTTCACAGTGTAGTTACCTTTGAAGATGTCAGATGCAGTGAAAGTCAAAGTTTTCCCATCTTCGCTTAGTTCTTGAGTAACAGTTCCGCCGCTAGCTGCATCTTTACCTGCTACTAGAGTGATCAGTGCGTTACCTTCAGCAGATTCTAACGTATCTTCATCGATTGCTTTCGTGAAGTTCACTTCGATTGTTTTAGCGTTAACACCTTTTACACTTGCCACTTCAGTCGCATCTGTAGCTGGTTTCTCAAGTGTTGAACCTTCTTCCCAGTCAGTGATCGTTAATAGCTTAGCGAAATCAGCACGCTTGATTTGAGCGTCAGGAGAGAAAGTTGTGCTTGTCGTACCAGTGATAAGACCGTGAGAGAAAAGAATCTCTATGTAATCAGCATACCACTTGTCTCCGTCTACATCTGTGAAGTTAGCTTTAGGACCGTCTGCTTTTAGCTCTAAACCGTAAGCATCCACGACCATTTTAGCGAATTCACCCCGAGTCAAAGTCCCTTTAGGGTCAAATTTGCCAGCGCCTTTACCGTTGATCAAGTCTTCTGCATATAAAGCGTTAATATATTCAGCATACCAAACTGATTGATCTACATCTGTGAAATCAGCAGCCGGTGCGCTAGCTGTATCTAATTTAAGGATATTCGCTACCATTTTGGAAGCTTCTGCGCGGTTGATCTTTCCGCCTAAATCAAATGTTCCATCCGGACGTCCATCGATGATGTCTGCACTTGCAAGAGCAGTCACATACTCATAGTAGAAATTATCCTGTGGTACATCTTCGAAATCATTTGCCGCAAAGCTTGCTGCTGGTGCAACAGCTGTCGCTACCATCGTTGCTGTAATTGCTGAAGCCATGAACTTCTTGTTGTTCTTTGATTGATAAGCCATTAAAAAATTGCCTCCCTGTAAAAAATATATAAAGTAAAATAATCCATAAATCCCACAACCGTCTGAACCGGTTATTAAATGATTAGTAAATAAGGTATTTAAGCTCAGTAAAATACATAAATATTCTAATGCTTACCTCATTTACCAATTGAATTATATCAAAGGAAACTATGTAAATATATAACATGTATACTATTACATTAATTTACCACATTAGTAAATTAATTTTATTTTTGGATATACTTAAGTGAAATTTAGAATTTATTAGGGGAATTACAGAAATTTAATGTTATCTATGGAATAAGTTAACACTAATATAAATCCTTAATATTCCATAACAGTACACAAGATCTCAATAATATTAAATTGTCAATGGTAAAAACATGTTACTAAAACAAGATTTTTCTCTTGCTACCATGAGTTTATTATTCCCTAATAAAAATCATCCATTTTAAATGCATATGATATTATTCCTAGTAAAAATGAACGCCATTATAAAGAGGTTTATTCGACCCAACCAATACTAGAAAACCGTCACCCTTAGGATCCTGGTTTAATATATTATTGGATTAAATTGGAATACAGGAAGGTATTATCAGTAATATTACAGACATGTTCCAATCTTGTTGAATACATAACTACAGGGGGATATTATGAAAAAACTAATATCATTATTTACGATTCTGACGTTCGTGACGCTTCTCCGGGTGGTACAGATGCCAATGGCGGACACACGTACTGGACGAATTGTGCTAATGGACGAATTGTGCTAAATACGGATTGGAAACAGGGGAATACCATTATCACGATAAAGATGGGAATATCATCCGCGAAGATAAACCAACTGACCCCAAGCCTCCTTCCGGCTTGTTATAGTATGATGGGTGATACATATTGAAGACCTATACAGTGGATTTTATTGATGGTGATCAAATTACTTTTTTGGAAAGAGGAAACGAAGATCATAAAGTGATTATTACAGATGAAGCACTCTCCAAGAAACTTTCGGATGGAGTAGTGATTGATTTATCCTTTAGAGACGACGGAAGCGTACATTCCTATAAAATGCTAATAGATGAAACGAAACAGACGAAACAAGAAAGCGAAAGAATGCTCGATAAGATTCTAAAAAAAACAAAGAAATAAGAATCCTTGTTTATTAAGTTAAATTCCAGCTAAAAACCCCTATTCAGAATTCTGAATAGGGGTTTTAGAGTGTCTTCTTACAGAAAAAAGAGGCCTATCACCTAATAAAACCAAATGATTAAAAAATTAAACAAGTTCATCTATTCTTCATGCGCAAATAAGTACCCCTAATGTATTAATAGACACGAAAAAGGACTGATCCATTATGATTCAAGCCCCAAGTACATCGCTGATGACTCCAAAAAGATCCGCGATGACCCACAAACCAAAGACTATATATACTAAGAAAAGGACTGCAATCATTTTGTTAAAACCTTTATACACAATAACCAAGAGGAAATAAAGTGCTAAAGAAGCATATAGTGGCTGATCCCAATAACCAGCTTGAAGTGAATATTTGTAAAAAAGGTATACTGTTGCAATAACCCAAAAGACTAAAATGATGTAAACTGCTTTATTTTTGTTCTTCATATTGTCCTCCCCATAATCGTTGAAGATTGTAATGATGTTCAAAAGAACCACGGCATCTAACACCCTGGTTTGGGATGATCCCCAAAAGAAGCCATGGTACCTGTCCCCCTGGCTCTTTATCTGAGGTTCTTATCAATAAATGCGGAGATGTCATGATATTTTTTAATCTCATATTCGGTGAATCTTTTCGATTCATTTGATCCTTTTTCTATAAATCTGTATTCTATATTGGCCTTTGGGGCAATACGATCAAAGAAATGAAGGATGGATATTAGATCTTCTTTTAAATAGACATTTTGTTTGTTCAGACTATTTTCCTTGAATTTAACAAGTGCAAGTATACTGGTACATTCCTCTTGCTCATTCAATTCTCCACAATTAAACCAATAATCATCATATTCAGAACCAAATGTGAAACGTCCATTTTCTATTTTCTCTTTCTCGGATTCCCATTTCTTGTTTGCATAATAGCTTGCCAACTCCCAATTGAATCTTTTTAGATGGAATAATAAATCTTCCTTCGTTTTAACATTTTTAAGATTATCCATGTTAAATTCTATAGTGTTGCTGTCAACAGCGCTTCGCTCATCGGTAATGTAAACCCGATTGATTTCTGCCCTGCTCTCCTGAATCAATGTTAGTAACTTAAAATATTTGTCTAAATCTTCTTCTTCAAACTTTGCTATTTCTATAGGTTTCGGCGAGGATAGATTAACCAGATATTTATTTTCAGATGGATCCTTACCTATTTTCACAAAGTTTACCTTCAGTTTCCCGTTATCTGAAGCCTCAAAGCCAAGTCCCTTTATCCCTGGCATCACTTTTTTTAATTGGTGAAGTTTCTCGTCCGCCGCTAATGCTCTTGAATAGTTGTCTGTTATCTCTCCAGCACCATTAGGAAATGAAATAGCGAATTCCAAATCCTCATGGTTTTCGGGAAACACTACATATGTTTCATCTGATCCAAACCCTTTATTTGATACTTTCTTTACCTCTACATCAATCCCATATTCACTTTTGGCATAATTCTTTACTTTTCGTTCATCTGATGGAAAATAGATGAACAGATAAATCCCAACAGACGCAAACAGAAAAATAACTGCAATCAATTTCTTCATTAATATATACTCCTTACTTAACATGACTCTTTGTATTTATTTGATTGGAAAGTAATAATTTTCCTTTGTCACTCTATGCATTATAGCAAAAGAAAATCTACTTTTGGGTATTATTTGTAAAAAGGTGGAGAACACATAAGCAGGAGTTCTATTAAACTGCCTAGATATTAGAATGTACAAATGATGAGCCGAGGTACCTGTCCCCTTGGCCTCCTCTGAAACCTTTCATCTCTTTTATCCGTCTAACTATAGAGGAGGAATAATATGAAAATAATTTCAATCATTTCCACTACTGTTCTACTTGTCTCTTTGTTATCTGCATCACCTGTCGCTTTTGCTCAATCACAAGGTGAGCAGGATGTTGCCAAGATGTACTTGGAACAGCACGAACTTAAGATGTCGAAGAATTCTTCAAAAGCAGTCTTCGATGGTAAGAGCATTTCGGCAGATCCGTATATAAACCGTAACGGCCGGACGTTTGTACCCATTAAGCTCATTAGAGATTTAGACATTGGTACCGTTCAGTGGGATAACAAGAAGAAGACTGTACAAATCGCGTTAAGAGAAGAATACTTAAACCGGAGAATCGGGTTCCAAGCAGGAAATAAGTATAGCTTGAACTCTGATGGAACAACCGATACTTATAATTCAATCCCTATCCCGTTTATATATAACGGAAGATTATATATACCGGTCAAAGCGATGCCCGATTTGGGAATTAGTGTAGGATATGACAAAGGCAATCTAGTATGGCGTTGGAGCGAAAAAATCATCGAGATATTAAAGCCTGAAATGCATTCAACCAGTTCTGCCGTTTCGTTCACTGTACTTTATCAAGACAGTATCCTTGCACCGCATTTCTTGGAGTCTACAGGTAATGGAGGGTTTGGCTATTCAGGGCATAACATTGAAAAAAACATTAAACTGGATAATAAGACATTCAACCGGGTCCAATTTGAAAAAACCATAAATCCCGGCATAAATCCTGTTACAATCACAGCAAATTCCATGGGATCTAAACAATTTGAGATCATATGGAGACCTAAAGAGAACATTCCAGTTACTCCAGATGACCATCAATATTTAAATGTGGATAAACCTGCAAGTAAATATGTTCAACTACGAACTGGAGAGAGTTTCACATTAGGTGGGACCATTAAAGAAAATGAAGTCGCCGTAAACTACTTGACTATCTTACTTTATAAATATGAAAACCATCAGTTCACATCCCTATCTAATGACAAGATCTTAGTTCACAACAAGAAATTCTCTCAAGAATTTTCTTTCAGTGAACCAGGAAAATATTTTCTGAATATATATAGTCCTGACATTTTTTATGGGCCTATAAGAGTTGATCATTGGGGAGATTTGATGGTGGAAGTGAAATAGTAAGAACCAAAAAGACCTTTTCAGTCGGAATCCTGAAAAGGTCTTTTAGAATTGTTATTTGTAGAGACTTCTCTTTAATAATACGAAGTGATCTTTCCTGTTCGTTTATCTACGTCATAAAAGCCAATCGTTCTAACGAAGTCTGGTGCATCCTGAAATACATGTATGGTGTAGCTATTGCGGTTTGCCATTTCCTCTAATGATTCGTTTTCGCCATCATACATGAACATGATACTGTCACTAATTTGATTATATCCAAATAGTTTCTGCTTAACATCTGATTTAGCTTGATTAATGGTAACAAAATAATTGAAAGACTCAATTAACCACTTATTATCTTTCTTTATTAATTTATATTCTAAGTATTGTTCCCCATTCATCTCGCCATATAAAAGAAAATCGATAACGATTTTATTTGGTGTTTGCGCTTTTATGTAATAATCCGTTTCATCTTTATATGAATACGGGAGAAACCATAGCTCCGTCTCAAAGCTTCTATAAATCTCAGTCCAATAGTTCTTAATAAAATTGCTAGTGTAATAGTTCATTGCTTGTTGTTTACTTTTTATTCTTACCGAATCATTTAATGTATGACTGAAATATTTATCTGTATCTCTAGTAAATATTACCCTAAGTTCAGCTTCTGCCTTTTTAATGATATTAGTAATTTCACTTTTTGATAATTCTTCATTTGGTGCCACAACCTTAATTAATACAATCAGGTCATGTGCCTCGACCGATACAGTACTCGATCCCTGGTCCCACTTTACGTTTGCACCAAGTGTTTCACTTACAAATCTGACTGGTACCATCGTTTTTGAATTAATAATTTTTGTAGGTACATCCAAATTATTATTCTTACCATTTACCGTTGCCTGCTTAGAATTCGCCTTTAGCTTAATCACTTTACCAGACTTAATTGCCGTAACCGTTTTTGTAGTCTGATCCCATTTGACATCAACGCCTAAAGCCTCAAAAAGTGACCTCATCGGAATTAATGTTCTACCATTATGTATTAGACCTCCATCTAATTCTTTCACCTGGTTATGCGCTGCACTTGCTTGATTTCCAGAGCTAAATAGTCCCACCAGTACAAGCACACTACATAACCATAATAACTTTCTTTTCAATCTCTTCCACCTCAACCCTTGATAATCTTCACTAATCACCATTTAATTGATATATAGCACTTTTATAGTTCTATTTTACCATTCATTATACATAGGTACAATTCCTCATTCATGTAAATCTACATTAATTTGAACATATAGAACTTTGTAGTTTATAAATTTTCCGTAAAAAAAAGCCTTAGAGATATCTCCAAGGCTTTCCTTCTAATCAATATTATTACTTCACTGTAACACTGATAGTTACAGGAGAAGCTAATAAGTTTTTGTCAGTACGAGTATCACCTTTAACGTATACTTCATTAACGATTAACGTAAGAGTACCGTTTCCAGTGAACTTGCTACCATCATATTTCGCAGTACCAGTAGTATTTGTTACTACAGTTTCAGCTTCTAAATCATAACCTGAATCTACCGCAAAAGCGCTAGCATCAGCCATGTCACTGCCATCAAATGTTAAACCGTAAACATTAGCACCAAGCGCAACTGATTTACCAGTGTTATCTTTCGCAGATACCATTGGGGCTAAACCACTTACATAGCCGTCATTACCAGCTTTGATTGCATATGCATAGTTACCATCATCTGAATCTAATAGCATTTCATTTTTGCTAACTTTTCCGAATAGAATATCGTTGATTGATACAGCATCGGTAGCCTTAACAAATACATTTTGGTTACTTACAGTTACTTCATGTGGAGCTGGGTAAGTATTTGATACAGATAGAGTCTGAGCACCAGTAAACACACTAGTTCCAGATTTCACTTCCCAATTCACACTAGCAGATCCGCTATCAGTCATTAACTTACGTGCAGTTGTAGCAAATTGAACTTTATGAGTTATTGAGTCATCTAAGATATACTTAGCTTGATCAGCAGCAGCTACATCTACAGTTAATAAGCTAGTAGCATCAGCAACACGGTTACCGTTAGAATCTTTAACAAAAGCCATAAAGTCTACATCATCATAAACTGTGCCTTCATATTTAGCATTAGTAGAAGTAGCACTACTTACAACTTCAATAGAAGAGGCATTTTTCACTGCTTCCGCTAAAGTAGCTGCAGCACTTACGTTGACAACATTAACATTGATTGTTGAAGAATACTTAGCTGATGCGTCACTTGCAGATGCTTTGTAAGATACTTTAATCGCTGCACCATTAACAGCTTTATCAGTTCCAAGTGCTGTTACAGTTAACACACCTTTATTATCTACAGCGATCTTGAAGTCCTTAGAATCAGTAGCTACCGTTAATACATCTCCTGATTTAAATACATCAGTAAATACTTGCTTATCAGTATCATCAGTAGATTTTGTGCCGAAGTTAGCTGTAAACTCTTCACCATATTGGTCAAGACCTTCTAGTTCAACCATTTTTTGGTTTACTCCAGTAACGACAGTACCTGTTCCATCAACAGCTTCATCACTTAAAGTTAATTGGTTAGCTGATACAGAAAGACCATTTAACTTAGGAGCATCTTTAACTTCAATTTCAGCTTTGTAAGTTTTTCCAGTTGTAAGGTGTTTAGCAGTGATTGTTGCTTTACCTGCTGCGATACCAGTAACTGCACCAGTATTTTGACCAACTTGAGCAACTAATGGGCTACTTGAAGTGAATTCATATTCACTTGGAGAAAGATGTTTATCCATAGGGTTGCTATCTGAAGTATTATTGTACATTGCAATATACTCAGAATCACCAACGAATACAGATGTATCAGCATCTCCAGCTGCAGCTAACATATTGAATTCTACTGTGTTTTCAGGTGCATCAGAATAATCAGCTTTTTCAACAAAAGTGAACCCTTTGTTATCAGCAATTACAACCTTCTCAACCTTTACAGCAACAGTTTGAGTTGAGAATGTTCCATCTTTATACTCAACTTTAATTGTTACATTTGCAGTACCATTTTTATCTTGTGCTACTCCACTGCTATTTACAACTGTAGTGTTATCAGAAGTAAATGTAACAGCCTTGAAGTTCTCGTTAGATACAACGTTTCCGTTTTCATCACGAACTTCTAAGTAGTTTACAAGGCTTTCACCTGGGTGGAAAGTAGATTTTGATAAAGAGATTGCATCAGCATTAGTAAGTTCCCATTTGAAAGAACCTTCAAGAACTTCTGCAACTTCACCTTTAGCTCCTTTGATATCTTTTGCAGTTACTTTGTAGGTATTACCATCAACTAGATTACCATCTAATGTTAATGTAACACTTTTTCCATCTGCAGAAAGTGTAGCTTTAGAAACGTTTAAGCCACCATCGATAGAGAAGTTTTCATGTGAAACTGATCCGATTGCACTGTTGAAGCTCATTACAACAGTTGTAGCGTTTACTGCATTTACACCAACAACTTCTACCATTGGTTTATCAAGAGTATCACCTACAGCCCAGTCAGCTTCAGTTAGAAGTTTAGCAAAGTCTGCACGTTTGATTGGCTCGTTAGGAGCAAATGTTGTAGCAGTTTTACCGTCGATTAATTCATGCTTGTAAAGAGTTTTGATGTAGTCTGTGTACCATACATCTTCTTTAACGTCTGTGAATGGGTGTTCAGCAGAAGCGTCAAGCTCTAAACCGTAAGCGTCAACAACTAATTTAGCTAGTTGAGCACGAGTTAATTCTTTGTTTGGAGCGAACATTGTTTCAGATACACCGTCAATTAATCCTTCAGCGTAAAGAGCGTTGATGTAATCTGTGTACCATACATCTTCTTTAACGTCTTCGAAAGATGATGCTGGAGCATCAGTAGTATCAAGCTTGATGATTTTCGCAATCATTTTAGCTGCTTCAGCGCGGTTAAGCTTTCCACCTAAGTCGAAAGATCCGTCAGGGCGGCCGTCGATGATTCCTGCTTCAGCTAGAGCTGAAACGTATTCAAAATAGAAGCTTCCTTCTTTCACGTCTGGGAAAGTTGAAGCTGCGCTTGCTGCTGGAGCTACAGCAGAAGCAACCATAGCAGCTGTTAAAGATGTTGCTAAAAACTTGCGGTTAGACTTTGATTGATAAGCCATTTTGTGTGTTTCCTCCTTAAATTATAACAATTAACTAATTCACGAGTTTGAGACAAACATAGGATCATAGTTTGATATATGTATCGCGTAATCTGTTTGTAAACTTGGAAATTAGTGACTTCATTTAAGCAAATAAACCTGCAACGCAAGTACTAGTATAATTACAATAATTTTACACGTCAACCACTTTTTTCAATTATTCTGGATACTTTTTCTATTGCAGGGAAAATTACTCGTTACACTTATATTACATCAATCTAACTTTTTTTCAATAAAAACTCCCAAAAAAGTTTATTTTTTTACTAGTTATAGCAAATTTATCTAATTTATTAAGAAAATATTGGACTTATTACACTTATTTTCTAGTATTTTAAAACGTTTTAACGTAATTTGTAGAAATTTCAGTTATTTTTGTTACATAACTGTAAAATAAATTAGTTTGGGAGTGTGATACCATTTTTGTAGGAAAAATATCTCACTAGATATAAACGGGGGAAAGAAAGTTGAAAAAAAGAATAAGTGTACTATTGTCATTCATGCTGTTTTTCAGTCTAGCTTCTCAAGTAAGCGCTTCAGAGTCAGGGGATGGCGATAAAGTTACGTCCATTGCCATGCAGTACCAGGGAGTTCCATATAAATGGGGCGGAACGACACCGAGTGGGTTTGATTGCTCAGGATTCATCCTATATGTATTCGATCAAATCGGGATGGACCTTCCACATGGATCGGCGGATCAATTCAATATTGGGACAAGCGTATCGAAGTCAAACCTTCAGCCAGGTGATCTAGTATTCTTTAAAAATACATATAAGCAAGGAATATCCCACACTGGGATCTATATAGGAAATGATCAATTCATTTCAGCTGCAAACAGCGGCGTCAAAGTCGATTCAATCAATGATCCTTATTATTGGGGAGCAAAATATGCAGGGGCCAAGCGAGTGATTAAAGAAGAAGAAAAAACTCCACCGCCTGCCACTCTTCCTACTGGACAGTATCATGATGTTTCCGCCAAGTATTGGGCAAAAGATGAAATCGAGTATTTAAGTAAGAAAGGTATCATCAACGGATACCAGTACAGCATGTTCAAACCCGATTCAACCGTAACCCGAGCAGAAGTGGCTAAGATGCTCAGTGAAACCTTCGATCTAAAAAGCAGTAAAGGGACCACGTTTTCAGATGTAAGTACTTCCCATTGGGCAAATGAGTATATTACAGCAGCAACTGAGAAAGGTTTATTCGTAGGATACGGAAGCGGAAAATTCAATCCGGACAGCCCCATCACCAGAGGGGAGATCGCAGCCCTTTTTAACAGGGCGTTTAACCTGACAAGTCAGGAAACAACTGGACACTTCAATGATCTACCGGACTCTCACTGGGCATATGACGATGTTCAGACATTAACCGCAAGTTCCATCGCCACTGGTTATTCAAACAATACATTCCAGCCGAATAAAGAAACGAAGAGAAGTGAATTCTCCGTCTTCCTTTATAGAGCATTAACTCAATAATAAAAACCAAAACGCCATTGTCACAGATTTATAAGTGACAATGGCGTTTTTTTAATTCTCCGGAGCAGACTGCAACGCTCTTGCAAGCATAACAGAAAACTCTGCCCTGCTAATGTCCCGGTCTGCTTTGTAGGTTCCGTCCTTATATCCATTCGTAATCCCGCTTGCACTTAATGTGCTCACTGCCTGATAGAAATAGTTTTCTTCCTTTACATCCGAGAAAACATCATTCTTCTTGAAAGGATAGGCGAACGCCCTATAAAGGATCAGAGCTGCATCCCCTCTATTAATGGACTGCTTGGGTTTATAAGTGCCATCAGGGTAACCCGTTATCAGGTTTTGCTCATAACCAGATGCTATAAATCCCGAGCTGTACGAATCAGGTTTCACATCGGGGAAAATGGATGCTCTTCTTTCTCCATCCAAATGGAAGGTCCTCCCGATAATCGTTGCGGCTTCTTCTCGTGTGATCTGTTCATGGGGACGGAAAGTTCCATCCGGATAACCCGCTATTAATTCCTGATCCAAAAGGTATTCGATGGATTCCGAATACCACGCATCCCCTTTCAGATCTTTGAAGTTATTCACACTCATCGCATAGGGTGATTGTATGAGACCGAATCCATATTGATCGTCTTTGCCTTTCTGTCCTAGGTCCAATGCGTGCTCCTGAACGAATGAACGAAGCTCTTCCGAGGACAAATCAGGAAATGCTTCTTTATAAAGCGCCATCACTCCCGTTACATATGGAGTAGCCATGGAAGTACCTGACATGTACGCATAGCCATCTGTAGCGCCACCATTGGTGACATACGTGCTGTAGATTCTTTCTCCAGGTGCCGTAAATTCCAATGAAGGTCCAATATAGGAAAATAACGCTCTCTTCATTTCTTGAGTAATGGCTCCGACACCTATGACTTCATCGTATCTGGCTGGGTAGGCGATATCCGTGCCTGCTGGTTGTCCCGCTCCTGTTTCTTCATTTCCTGAAGCCGCCGTCACAAGGATTCCTTTCTCGTTTGCTTGTTGAATGATTTTCTTTAAAGCAAGGGAATCAGTGAAAGTCGTAATACTCAGATTGATGATATCGATATCATGCTTGATGGCCCAGTCGATTCCGGCAACCACGTCCGTTTGATTACCAATTCCGCCCGAGTCCAGTGCTTTAACGGAATACAGTTCAACACCCGGAGACACACCCAGGACACCAATGGCGTTGTCCATCCCGGCGATGATACCGGCTACATGAGTGCCATGACCATTATCATCTTTCAATGCTTCCACACCGTCCACAAATGAAACACCACCGCGGACATGAAGATCCGGGTGACTGCTGCTGATTCCAGTGTCAATCACCGCGACTTTGACTCCTTTACCCGTATAACCGGAACGGCTCGCTTCACTTGCCTTTACGGGGGCATGCCCCCAGTCGACCACTTGCCCATCGACTTTCACTTCCTGGTCTTTTTCAACCCAGTCAATCCCTTCAGATTTCTCAATATCACTGAGTGCTGATTGGGGAAGACTAACAGATACCGCTTTCAAACGATCAATGACATGATGGATTTCATATGGATACGAGTCTAATACGCTTAAATCGATCCGATCTTTAAATCCGATGGTCATCCTCACGGTTTCTTCCTGATCAGAAGAAATGGAATTGGCCGATACATTCGATACCGGTTGTAAAGCCATAATGAACAACATGAACGCCATTATTATGTATCTCTTCAACTCACTCACCCCTTTTCTCTTATTCTATAGAAAAAAGACGGACAATACTATGCCCGTCCCCGTCTTATTTCGATTCTTTCCATTCATAATAATCCAAGATCCCCTGGCAGATTGCTTCTGCTGCTATATCCCTATATTGGTTGGATCCCAACTTCATAGAATCATCCTTATTGGAAATAAACCCTAACTCAACCAAGGCTGCAGGCAGTGGATTGTAGGCAATCACGCGATACGCCTCTACCTTCACGCCCCTGTTCAACGTTCCCCAGGCTTTATATAGTCTATTATTTACAAAGGTCGCCAGCTGTTTACTTTCCTCAGACCTTAAAGAGGAAGTGTAATAATAGGTTTCTGTCCCATGGGCAGAGTCACCGCTAAAACTGTTCGTATGAATACTGAGGAATGTATCGGCCTTATTCTGGACCGAATATTGTACTCGATCATTAAGCTCTACGAACACATCGGTTGTCCGGGGCATCACTACTTTTATCCCCTCATCTTCAAGTTTGTTTCTTAACTTAAGAGCGACAGCCAGATTAATCTCTTTCTCTAATAATCCGTTTCCGCTTGCTCCATTATCATCTCCCCCATGCCCAGCATCTATGGAGATGATTCTCTGAGAACTTGACTCACTGAGATAGGCAGTATGGACATATCCTTTCAAACTTCCATATGATATGTATGCCCAATCACCGATTGTTTGATAGAGTAGCAGTTTATTGCCAAGTGATACCTGTCCCACTTTATCATACGAGACATCTGGACCAGACCTCACATTCAAGGCGGTTGTATTGACGAACCTTTCCCCTATCGGCTTTAAGGTAGCCTCGACTCTGAACTCAGAGTTCAATCCTCTCGCCACAAGCAGGGAGAATTCACTTCTGGAAATTTTCGCATCGGGTTTGTATGTACCATCAGGATAGCCATCCGCAATGCCTGCTGTTGTCAGCTTATTGATCGCCTCTGACTGTGCCCCTGTCTTAGCAACGTCCTTGAAGGAGATGACGCCTGTCTTTTCAAGTTTAAACGCCTTTGAAATCAAGAAGGCCATTTCACCTCTGGTAATATCCTTACTTGGATAGAAGGAACCGTCTCCATAACCGTTAATGATGCCCTTCTCATATGCGGACTGGATATAGCCTGAAGCGTAAGATGCAGCGTTCACATCATTGAATGAGGTTTCTCTTTTCTCTCCATCTAACTTTAGGGCCCTCCCAATCATGGTTGCCGCTTCTTCTCTTGTGACATTCCGGTCGGGTTTGAATGTAGAATCCGGATAGCCCGTGATCACTTCCAACTTCAGAAGATATTCAATCTCTTCTGAAAATTTCGATGGAATGTCCTGCATTTCTGCCATCGACCTGCCTGCAAATACACTACTCATGACCATGACTGACAGCAGTAACATTAACGACACTTTTCTTCTTAACATGAAATTCTATTCCCCCATAATTGTTTATTCCATAGAATTATCGACCGTTTTCACAGGGAATGAAGTACTAATCAAAATGTTGTTCGCGGAAATAAATTCCAAAGGTATAAGAAAACGCAGGTTCTGGACATTTTTACACTATCCCCCTCATTTTGACAAATACATACATCCATATCCAATTCTAGTAAATTAATCTGTCGAAATGAATAGGTATTTATACCTAGCGTTTGGTTTTTAGCACTCTATTAGGATGTTTCATCCCATTGATTTCTTGCTTATATCCTTTACACTAGAGTAGTTGAGAAAAAATGAAATGGGAGATGAGACGATAGTGAAATGGAGAATGGGTCTATTAATCATGTTTTTATTGGCATTTTTAATAGATACAGATGAAACAAAGGCTTCCTCAAAGCACGATATCGTGGAGCCGGTCCAAACGTATACATATGAAGAAATGGTAGCGGATATAAAGCAACTTCAAGCAACCTACCCGGAAGTTGTCCGTTATAAAGTGATCGGACAAAGCGAATACGGCAGGAATATTTATGCCGTGGGACTCGGTAATGGGAAAGAATCGGTATACATAGATGGCTCTCACCACGCGAGAGAATGGTTGACCACCAACCTTAATATGTACATGATCAATAAATACGCTCAATTTTATCAGCTCCACTATAACCTGGATCAATACAATGTAAGAGACACATTGAACAAAACGACCATTTGGTTCGTACCTATGGTGAATCCTGATGGAGTGACCCTTCAGCAGAAAGGTCTTTCTGCTTTCCCTCAATCGTCACATGCGTATTTGACCCAAATCAATGATGGCAGCACCAACTTCAAACGCTGGAAAGCCAATGCCAAAGGGGTGGATTTAAACCGCCAATATGATGCTGATTGGGAAAACATTAAGTACAATACCGGAAGACCTGCTTATAAGAACTACAAAGGGACAGCACCGGAACAAGCCAGGGAAACAAAAGCGGTTGTGAATTTTGTACGCAGTATTGACCCTGAAATTGCTGTCACCTATCATACAGCTGGAAAGATCATTTACTGGAACTTCCACCAGGATGAGTATTTTTCAAGGGATCAGTCCTATGCCCTTCAACTAAACAGTATGACGGGATATTCTTTAGTACAGCCTACTCCCAACCCATCTGGCGGAGGCTTATCGGATTGGTTCGTCATTGCATTCGACCGTCCCGGCTTTACTGTAGAAATCGGAAACTACCCAGGTGAAACGAATGTTCCTATTTCTGAATTTAATCAGACATGGAAAGAAAATCGCCTCGTGGGACTCTACATCGCCCAGCAAGGATACAAGCTTTCCCAAAAAGGATCTGAAAATAAGCACGTTGAAGTATCAGTCAACATCAATGGAGAAGAAATGAATTTCGATCAGCCTGCTGTATTAATGAATTACCGTACGATGGTACCTGTGCGTGGGGTATTTGAAAAAGTAGGCGCCTCCCTCACATGGAACAACACAACCAAGACAGCTGTCATCAAAAAGGATGATACAGTTGTTTCAATGACCGTTGGAAAAAGCACCGCAACCGTAAACGGGGTAAGTAAGACTCTTGACGCCCCGGCGACGATCATTAACTCACGCACCATGATTCCATTGAGATTTGTCGGTGAAGCGATAGGTGCAACGATTAAATGGGATTCTGCCTCCCGTACAGCTTATATCTCCACTTCGGACCAAGCTGAGGAACCGGAAACACCAGAAGAACCTACATCTAATGAAGAAACAATCGTAAGTTTGAAGAAGGATGATCAATTAATGAGCATTCAACCAGAAGCACGCATCCAGGACGGGACGACCATCGCACCGATTACAGACTTACTAAAAGATTACAATGCTCACTATGAGTGGGAAGGAAAGTCCTTACATGTATCATTCGAAGGACATGAATTGAACGTATCCAAAGACAGCGCTCAGGTAGTCGTCAATGGAGAGTCCATCACTCTACCGACCAACGTGAATATAATAGAAGGAAACACCATGATTCCAGTATCACTCATCTCCCCTCTTCTACAATGGGATTTGACATGGGACGGGGCGAATAAAACATTAGTGATCAACACACTAAGTAATGAAGCAGAAGCACCTGCACCGGAAGGAAACGATACTGCGGAAGAACCGGTAACCGAAACAAACGATGAGGACTCTTCAACGGAAGAACCATCTGACGCACAACCTGAAACTACCGACCAGGAGATGCAGCAATCTTCCACATCAACAGAAGAAGTGAACCCTGAAGAAGCACAAGACGAACAAGAGACACAAAATGTTCCTGCCGATGATCAGGAAGGTTTAACGCAAGAAGGAACTGAAGCTAGTACATCGGTAGAATAATATAATCAATCATTATAATAAGACTGGGATAAATGTGTTCTAGTCAAAGAAAAATCCGAACGAATTTAACTTCGTTCGGATTTTTTCATTGGCTGCTTTCGTAAACATTGTGGTTTTTTGATGTGCAAATTGTCTTTAAGTAGTACAAGAGGTCCTCGCTTGCAGTTCTAATCTATATATCTATTTCCAAACGTATGTTAAAAAAATTGCTTATAATTCAATCTAAGAATGTTACTTTTCTTATATGAACCTTTTAGCTCTGTCACCAAAAACTTCTTTAGAGGGGGAAGGGTACTGCGTAGACTCCTACGGAAAACGGGCGAGCCGAGACCCCGGAAGCGAACTGTGCTGAGGAGGCTCGGCCGAACGTCCGTGGAAAGCGAAGCAGTACCCTTCCCCCTCTGGCACATCCTCAATGACAGAGCATTTGATACGCCCCTTTCACAACTTACACAATATTTGTTACATAATGTTGGAAAATAATAGATTATGTAGAATTTTTCTACCACTTTTACATTAATTTTGGTAGATTAGAAGTAAGTTATATAATTGGGAGGAATAAACAAATAATGAAACGTTTATCAGCAATATTTCTAGTTGTTATCATGTTCTTTTCATTAGTATCTCCGAATGTTTCAAATGCCGCAGACGACATTACGGGACATTATTTCGAAAGGGATATGAGAGTTCTGATTGAGAAAGATATTTTAGGAGGATACGGGCCAGGGGAATTTTTACCTGACCGCCATGTCACTCGGGCTGAATTCGCAACGTTTGTCGTTAGGGCACTGGATCTTAATACGATCACGACTGCCGAGGTTTCCATAGCACAGGTGTCGGAAGCGACTCAATTTACAGATGTCGCACCTACTGATTGGTATTATTCTGCTGTCATTGCTGCAAGTAATAACAATCTTGTCGGAGGATACAGCGACGGATCCTTCAAACCGAACAAATATATCTCCCGTCAGGAAATGGCGGCTATGATCATGAGGGCCATGACTGCCAAAGGGGTCCTGTCTGAAAAAGAACCATTGGAATTTATGGACACGGATCAAATTAACCCTATTTTCATTGATTCGATTTCACGTCTTCTCTACCTGGATGTTATGGCTGGTAAAAAGGATAGTGCAGGCAATGTTTCATTCGCTCCTAAGAGCAATACAACACGTGGGGAAACAGCTGCTGTCATCAACCGTATGCTGAAGATCGTATATCCTCCTCAGAACCTGGAGTATAAAGTAGCCGCCATATCCAAAGGAATGGATCCCATCATCGTAAGAGAATTCGATAGCTTCGATGCTGCGAAAGAAAAAGCACGTGACGATCAAGTCGTCCTGCACGGTAACAATATCGTATGGATCCCTAATGGTATTGCCGTTTCTAATAAATATACCGTTGTGTACACAGATACAAGCTTTAAAGCCAATCATACGTATGTCACATCAGGTGTGGAAATGAAATACTTTGATGCAGGAGATAACTGGGTAAAGGTGAAAGTGGCAGATGTCACTGGATTTGTAAAACCGGAAACGGTCAACCTGACACCCCTTAACTTAGTGGAAGATCGTTCGTATTACCAAGCTGTGGGAGGAAACTTGATTCACCAGATCTATAACCCGATCACGAAAGAACGGGCATCCTATACATATGGTAAAGCTCCCTCATTCATGAAAGCCGGAGAAAAGTATTACAGCTGGGATGGAGATGAATTCTATCTTTCAACTGGAGCCTATGCCGGAAAGGCATTTCAATATTTTAATAGAATGCCGTTATATACGAAGAGCAGCTACACAGGGGAGCAACTTGATGCTTTCCTCAAGCAAGCACGCCCCGATAGCTTATTGATCGGCACAGGCTCTGCATTCAAGAAAGCAGAAGAACAGTATGGGACGAACGCCCTTTACTTCTTGGCCCATGCCATATTGGAAAGTAATTGGGGTACAAGCCGAATTGCCAAGGATAAGAATAACTTATTCGGGATAGGAGCAGTGGACAGCGATCCATACGGTAGCGCATGGACGTACGACAGCTACGAGCAGGGAATCCTGGATGCAGCCTCTAAATTCATCGTTCCAGGGTATTTCAATGAAAAGGATTGGCGCTTTGAAGGGGAACACCTCGGAAATAAAGGCTCGGGCATGAACGTACGTTATGCTTCCGATGCTTATTGGGGACAAAAGATCTCCGGCTTGATGTATCAGATGGATCAATATATCAGTAAGCAATATGGTATTCCTGGCGAGATGAATAAGTATAATATCGCAGAGACGATTACAACGAGTGTCAACGTTCGTAATATGCCAACTGTATCAGGGTCCTCCGTTCTCTACCAGATTCCTGATGAAGGAGTAACCCTAGCGGTGAAGAAAGAATTCTCTGATTCTGGAATGTGGTATCAGATCGAACCTAAGAATGTCATGGGTAAAAATTATCCACAAGCCTTCGCATACAGTCACGGATACCCTGCATACGGGACAAGCCTCGAGCTTATGCCGCTTGCAAAATAATTGTAATAATTGAAGGGGGACAACAACTATTTGTTGTTCCCCTTTTGTGTTATATTATTTAAAGCGTAATTGGATAGCGAACTATAAAGGAGAAAAAATGATGAATAACTATGTAAATATTTTAGGTATCCCATTTATCCATACAGACCAACCATCATTCGTCACGACGCTTACGAATCATATAGAAGCAAAAGACAAAGTATTTGTGATTACGGCCAACCCTGAAATCGTCATGAAAGCCCAAGAGGATGAGAGTTTTATGGCTCTTACAAAGGAAGCAACCTATGTCACTGCTGATGGCATTGGAGTAGTGAAAGCCGCTCAACTCCTAAACGAACCCCTCCCTGGCCGGGTGACCGGCTACGATACGATGGTCGGCTTGTTAGAAAAAGCGAATGAGCGCAGCTACAAAATATTTTTATTAGGGGCAAAAGCCGACACTTTGACTAAGGCTTGCGAAAACATCAACAAGGACTATCCCAACATTCAAATCGTCGGTAAACAAGACGGATATTTTGACTGGAATCAAAATGATATTGCAGAAAGAATCCAGTCTGCTACCCCTGACATGGTATTTGTCGCATTGGGCGTACCCCGTCAAGAAAAGTGGATTTCTGAAAATATCGACTCCTTTTCGTCAGGAGTGTTCATGGGTGTCGGAGGAAGCTTTGATGTTATAGCCGGCACGGTTGAACGGGCACCTGAAATCTGGCAGAAAATGAACATGGAATGGTTTTATCGTCTCATGAAGCAGCCAAGCAGATGGAGAAGAATGCTTGCCCTTCCGAAGTTTGCTCTCGTTATAATGAAGAAAAAGGTTACGAAATCATAATGAGTAAATCGACATTCATCAAGAGTACCTTTATCTTATCGATCGCGACCCTTCTCTCGAAAGTATTGGGTAGTGTATTCCGTATTCCTTTACAAAATATTGCCGGCGATGAAGTGCTTGGTATATTCAGCCTGGTCTACCCTGTTTATATGGTTGCCCTGATTCTGTCCGTAGCCGGCATCCCTATTGCCATTTCAAAGCTCATCGCAGAAGCAAGGGCTGAAAAAAAGGAAGACAACATCAAGGACATTTATGTGTCAGCAAGTATCCTCGCGCTGATGTTCGGAGTCATCAGTTTCTTATTGATATGGATGTTTTCCCATCAAATCGCAGATGTTCTGGGCGGATCCGCGACGAGGATATCATTGATCGTCGTATCCACGACCTTGTTAATAGCCCCTTACATGGCTGTATATAGAGGGTTCTTCCAAGGGTTTGAAGATATGAAGCCGACTGCTTTTTCCCAGGTGATCGAACAGTTCATCCGTGTGGCCTTCATACTGGTTGCTGCATACTACCTTGTATCAAAAGGCTTCTCGGATGAAAGTGTAGCT
The DNA here is from genome assembly GCF_044542955.1 of Rossellomorea sp. NPDC077527. NCBI lineage: Bacteria > Bacillati > Bacillota > Bacilli > Caryophanales > Bacillaceae > Rossellomorea > Rossellomorea sp. NPDC077527. The sequence continues at coordinate 60,530 of NZ_JBITVL010000005.1, forward strand.
GGAGGAGTCATGGTCGGATCTTCCATCGGAGCGCTTGTTTCCCTTATTTATCTGAGAATCCGATTCAATCGATTCAAAGCGACAAACAAGCTTCCTTCGTCACCCTACACGTATTCGACATTCAAGAAGTGGGGTAAGCGTATCCTGCACATTTCAATCCCGATATGCATTGGGGCCATCACGATGGCATTATTGAATTTCATTGATTCGATCACTATCCCATTTGCCCTGAAAAGCGCCGGTAATGACCAGGGGGAAATCAACTATTTATACGGTATTTATGGACGTGGACTGGCACTTGTACAAATTGCTACTGTGTTTGCCACTTCCATCGTCCTTCCCCTTATCCCACTGATCACAAGCAAAATGGCGGCGGGACAATTAGAAGAAACGAAAAGTGTGATCGAACGTACACACCGGATCACCCACTTATTATCGTGGCCGGCAGCATTCGGGCTTCTCGCCCTGACCTTACCGCTCAACCTTGCCCTTTTCACGGATTTGGAAGGAAGCCTCGTACTTGCCATCATTGGCTTCAGTTCTGTCTTCACTTCATTGACGGTTCTCGGGACCGGTATCCTCCAAGGGATGAACCTGGCAAAAAAGGCGGCATATATCATTGTTTTTGGAGTGATCATCAAAACGATCGTCAACATTGTCCTGATCCAACAATTTGAGTTGACCGGAGCAGCCGTTTCAACATTGATCGTGTATATCGTGTTATTTCTATTAAATAGTGTGTTTATACAGAAGCAAAGCCCATTTAAATGGGCAACGAAACAAACCTTTATCGTCATTGGATCTTCCTTGATCATGGGGGCCATCATCGGCCTGCCTACCCTGCTCTTCTCCCTCTCAAGTTGGACAAGGCTACAAGCATTAGTATACGCAGGTGGAGCCGCTGTGGTAGGGGCAATAATATTCTTTGCATTAATCGTACTATTAAAAGGAATTTCTAAACAAGAATTGACAACACTACCTGTAATAGGGAAACTTGTACGCTAAAGATGAAATTTGAAAGGATGGCACATACATGACAAGGAACAAATGGCTATGGGGAGTACTGCTTGTATTAATAGCAGCTACCTCTTGGGGCTTGATTCAAAGGATGACAACAGAGCTTTCCAACAATCAATACGAGACCATTATCCCTTATGATGAAATTACGAAGCTCGAGCGGGAAGACCTATCCGGGGATATTACGACGGATATGGCTTTAAAGGAGTTAAAAGACGGCGGTCTGGATGCGGTAAGCATTGAGCCCGATACATTGTCCAACTTAGAAGATAATGAGATTCTAAACATCATGGATAAAGATAAGATTGAAAATGTCCTTTATTTCCTAGGGTCTTCCGAAGCTCTCCCTGAAGAAGAAGGAATTTATCTCACACCTCCGAATGAGGAGTATTATGATCAATTAATTAAAGATCACTTTGATCCGAAAATATTAAACATCAATGATCAGACCCTTTACTTTATAGAAGGGACAGAGAAAATCGATGATTTGCCATTAGGGTACAATCTCGATACAATCGACAAACTAAAAAAATCAGGTTTTAACGTCGTATTACGGGTAGCCAACCAGGAACCGGACCTAAATCCTTCTTTAGTGGAAGACCTTTTGAAGATTAAGGATAAGGGTGCTGATGCCATCCTGTTTACCGGGAATGAAACGATTGGCTATAGTAAAGATAAAGATTCCGCTGAGAAGATTAAAACGTACACCAAGAAATTGACAGCTGCAGGTTACTCATTCTATACAATTGAATTCTCAGATCAAAAGGGAATGCAGTCTGTAGCCCGTTCATCTGATTATTCAATCATCAGGCTTCACAGCTTAAACCTCAATAATACGAAGACATATGAAGAAAACGTAGATCAACTTGTACGGGCTGTAAAGGAACGGAATATGCGTGCCTTATTCCTTCGCCTTCCTCATGAAGACAGTAAATCGAATCTTGACTACACGGTCCGACTGTTAAAGGATACCGAGAAAGAAATGCCTTCCCTTTTCAAATCAGGGGACGCCACACCTTTTTCGACCATCCAAGTACCACTATGGCTGACGTTGGGGCTATTGATCAGTGCTACCCTGTTTATCTATATTGCCGTATCTCATCTACTGACTCATAAGCTGGCTTTAGTGGCTACTGCAGGAATGGGCGTGATGACACTTGGGTATTTAGCTACACAAAAATTACTGATCCTTCAGGCAGTCGCACTGGGAGTGGCAGTGATCACACCGATATTTGCCGCCATTCCAAATGAAAAGACGTTAGTAGAAAAGAAATCAATCATCACTCAATATGCCAAGGCTGTTGGAATCAGCTTCATTGGTATTATACTGGTGATCGGTCTATTGAACGGAAATGAATTCTTAACTAAGATTGAAGTGTTTAAAGGGGTTAAACTGGTTTATATCCTGCCTATTCTATATATGACCGTTTATGCGTTCTGGGGCAATATCAGGAACCTTCTTAAAACAAATGTAGTTTACTGGCACACCATTGTCATAGCTCTTGCCAGCATGACGATCATGTACTATATCATTCGTTCGGGTAATCAAGGATCGGTTTCTTCCATTGAGTTATTGATTAGGCAGAAACTTGAGGATCTGTTATATGCAAGACCTCGTACAAAAGAATTCCTGATAGGTTTCCCTTTCTACGTTTTATCGATCTACTTACTGATTCGAAAGCAAGAGTGGGCAAAATTCCTGTTGATCCCGGGAGTGATCGGATTCCTATCGATCATGAATACGTTCACTCATTTACACATCCCTGTTTACATTTCTGTCCTTAGAACATTCTATAGCGTTGTACTGGGATTGATCATCGGTTATATTCTGATCTACCTATTCAATATCGCCAAGAAATATTTTCTTAAAGCCGTAAACGGGAGGTTTCAATAATGCATGTCGTACTATCAGGGTATTATGGCTTTCATAATGTTGGGGATGAGGCCATTCTATTCTCCATTATCCAGGCATTAAAATCTCATAAGCCGGACATTGAGATTACAGTGCTATCCAATGACCCGGAGTATACGGAGAAGACCTATTCCGTCGAAGCCATCAACCGTTGGGATGTGAAAGCGATCTTCTCCCTGATGAGAAAAGCTGATGGACTGATTAGCGGTGGAGGCAGCCTGCTTCAGGACATTACAGGGATGAAATCAATCCCTTATTACACAGGTATCATCAAGATTGCCCAGACGTTGAACAAGCCTGTATTCGTATATGCACAAGGCATGGGGCCAATCACGAAGCCAATCAACAAATGGATCACCAAATCCATCATGAATAAAGTGACTTACTTATCCGTCAGGGATGAAGATTCCAGGAATCTTCTGGAAGAAATCGGCGTGAAAAATGAAATCAGCCTGGTCCCGGATCCGGTCATGGGGCTTGCCGCTGATACATTCAGCAATACATGGGTACAAAAGCAAAACTTCGAGCGTCCCTTCATTTCCGTTTCTGTAAGGGATTGGCCTTCAGATGTTGATTACAAAGCGAAGATTGCCGGAGCACTTGATGATCTGAGCCGTTCAGGATATGACATCGTATTCATCCCTATGCACGGGGAACATGATGATCACACCTCTAAAGAAATCGCCGGAATGATGCAAGAGAAAAGTGAGATCGCTCCATACGATGCTGAGATTCAAGAGAAGATCTCGATCATCGGTCAATCAGAACTTCTCGTAGGGATGAGGCTTCATGCCCTTATCTTTTCAGCTATCAGCCATACTCCCTTTGTCGCGCTGTCGTATGATCCAAAAATTGATGCGTTCTCAGGGATATGCTCCCAGCCCGTCGCTGGCCATGTAACCGAGGACAACTGGGGATCACAAGATGTTACACGAAAAGTGAATGCGTTACTTGAAGATAAGACTCGTACAGTTCATGATTTACAACAGAAGGTCTCCCCCCTTCAAACGGCTGCTGTTCATACAGCCGAAACGGTTATCAGAAGGCTTTCTTAATAGAGGAAAGACAGGCTTACTTTCGCATGTTTAAGAAAGTAAGCTTGTTTTTTTGTTTTATGTTGTAAATATTTGTAGAAATTATTACAATAGAAGAGCAAGATTGTTAAACAATTGAGAACAAAATCTACTATGTATCTTTAACATCCTTGTGATATAATCCATCTTGTTGTTACTAATAATCGTAAACTATTTATTTTTACAGGAAAAACATCCCAAGGAGGATCTTCATGCTGTATTTAACTTTGTTTATCTGTTTTATCAGCTCCATTCTTTTGACTCCGCTTGTAAAGAAGTTCGCCATCATGATCGGAGCCACAGATAAACCCAATTATCGTAAAGTTCATCAAAAAATCATGCCTCGTTTAGGAGGCTTAGCCATATTCTTGAGTTTCCTGGTCGGTTATATTATTTGGCAGCCAACCAATCCAGTCGCCTTCCCTATTCTTGTCGGTGCATTCATTATCATCATTACCGGAGCGCTGGATGATAAGTACGAACTTTCAGCCAAGACTAAGCTTCTCGGACAGATCTCCGCTGCTTTGGTAGTCGTACTTTGGGGAGGAGCAACTGTTGATTTCATCAACCTTCCATTCGGCGGATTGCTTGAATTCGGGTATCTCAGCATCCCCCTTACGATTCTATGGATTGTCGGCGTAACGAATGCTATTAATCTTATAGACGGTCTGGACGGCCTTGCTGCAGGTGTTTCTTCCATAGCGCTGATTACCATTTCCGGAATGGCGATTGTCATGGGAGATATGTTTGTTGCAGCCCTCGCTTCCATCGTTCTTGCAAGTACGTTAGGCTTCCTGCTTTATAACTTCCACCCTGCCAAGATTTTCATGGGGGATACAGGGGCATTGTTCCTGGGATACATCATTTCAGTAGTCGCCCTGCTTGGTTTCAAGAACATCACAGTCGTATCACTGATCATCCCAGTCATCATTCTGGGTGTACCGATTTCAGATACGCTGTTCGCCATCGTCAGAAGACTATATAATAAGCAGCCTTTGTCTGCACCGGATAAATCTCATTTACACCACTGCCTGTTACGTATCGGATTCTCACACAGACAGACGGTCATCGTCATCTATACGATCGCTGCTATGTTCGGACTGACTGCTTTCATCTTCTCTATGTCTACTCTATGGGGAGCACTGATGGTATTAGCGATCATGTTCCTCGCGATTGAAGTATTCGTTGAGATTGTTGGTCTGGTTAGTCAGGATTACCGTCCAATTTTGAATTTTGTGCGTGGAAGACGATAATAATAGATAGATATTTTCATAGAGAAACCCCGTAAGCATATATGCTTACGGGGTTTCTCTATGTGCTAATAAACGTATAAAAATCCTGTTGTCCGTACAAATTCTGCTTCTTTGGTAGAACCATCTTTCAAGTGTACATCAAAATAGTAAGTTTCTTTTGATTCATCATATCTTTGAAAATCAATCGTATCGATATCATAAATAGTGACATGGTTCTTAATATATCGTTTTGCTACTTCTTTTGAAATATCCAGCGGTCTCTCTTCAAAGGACCAGGTTTGATATTCTTCCATCTTCCACTTCCCGTTGTCATTCACAAGCGTAATTTTAGCTATATGACCGTTCTCCATTTCATTGTCAGGGGACACGGTCTCTATTACGATTTGATCTGCCGTATGCTCGAGTACCTGATAACGCAGATCAAAGGCCAAAGGAATATCAAATAGAATATGGTCACAATTCGTACATGATTTTTCATAATATTTCTTTAAACTGCTGTCTGCTATTGAAGGCATAGCGTATTGAAGAAGGTCATCTCTAATCACTGAATAAGCAGGTCTCTCAGGTTTGATTTTCTTGTAGTACTGAATGACACCATCAATTTTCACCTGTGTTTCAGAGAGAAGATTTTGAAGCTGACCATCATTATACTCTTCAACAGGAATCTTGTTGTGTGCCCTGTCCAAGAAGGCAGCTAATTCCTGTCTCTTGATTGCTATTCCAGGAGAGAATGTGCTATCAGAAGTCCCCCCTGTAATCCCATTTTCCACAAGTGCTCCTATGTACGGTGCATACCAGGCATCTTGTTTCACATCCTCAAAATGTGAGATATGATCCGTTGTCAGTTCATAGCCGTAACTGAGTGCTATGATCTTGGCCATCTCTGCCCGTGTCAGCGTTCCTTTCGGCTTAATCGTGTGATCTGAATAACCTTCCAAATACCCCTCTTTTATCATAGCCGCGATTGGATTGTAGTACCAGGCAGCCGTATCTAAATCTTTAAATTCATAATTTGGGACATCATACAAATCTAAACCAACTACGTGACTGACCATCTTAGCCGCTTCTCCACGTGTTACTGTGTTTGACGGTTTAAAGTACGTCTCACCATTATAATACCCGTCAACGGCCTGTTTAGCGAATAAGCTATAAATAGCCTCATAATAGTAGTGACTAGGTGGGACATCCTTGAATACTTGAACAGAACTTGCCGCCTTAGAGTATCCAGGCAGGATGGAGCCTGCGATAATAAGGACGGACAAAATCGTGAATACTTTCAACAATTTTTTCAATCGACTAACCTCCCAGTAAAATAATTGAAACTTATAGTAATTTTAACATTGTTTCCAACTTTATAAATTTCCATTTCAAGGAAATTATATTCCCTATCAACTTCTTATACTACCCGCTCAACACCTACAATAGGTAAGATTTTCATAGTTTTCAAAAAAAGAAGAGGAGAATGATCGATTTTATGGTATAGTAAACGTGAGATTATTACATATTTTTACCTTATTGGCCTTTATATACAATTTTTTTAACGAAAAAGGGGGAAAATCTGTGAAAAAGACAATCTTTGCAGCAACTACTACCGCTCTCCTATCTACTGCCTTTGTAACAGCCGCTTCAGCTGATACTCATCGTGTAGGGCCCGGAGATTCTTTATGGTCAATTTCAAAAAAGTATAATGTACAGATTGCCGATTTGAAACAGTGGAATGGATTAGAAAAAGACCTCATCTACCCAAATCAAACGTTAAAAGTCCTATCCTCACCAGCAAAGACTAAAACGCCTGCACCTGTGCAAGCTCCAAAAACCACTCCTTCACCTAAAGTTAAAGAGTATAAAGTAAAGTCTGGGGATACGTTAAGTGGCATTGCCCAAAAGCATTCTATTAAACTAAAAGATTTATTGGAATGGAATCCAGGCAGTTCCGGCCTTATCTATCCAGGACAAACCATAAAATTAGGCAGCCCTGCAAAGGCTCCTGTTGAGAATGTACCAAAAGCCACCAAGCCCGCGATCCCTTCATCAACACCATCTGATAAATATGTGGTGAAATCCGGAGACACGTTGTCTGCCATAAGTGTTCGATTAAACGTAAGTGTAAACGAACTTAAAGAGTGGAATGAGTTATCGAGTGATAAGATCTATGTTGGGCAACAGCTTAAGGTTAAAGCAGCGGTTAACCACTCAAATCCAACTCCATTGCCAGTACCTCCCACGGAAAACGCGATCGCTTCGAGTGTGATGGATAACGCTAAATCCCTTCTCGGTACACCATACCTATGGGGAGGAAAGACCATTGATGGCTTCGATTGTAGTGGATTCATTTATTATGTATACAACCAATCAGGAAAATCCATCAATCGCTACTCCAGTGAAGGCTATTACAATCGTTCATTCTATGTAAATACCCCTCAAGTTGGGGATCTGGTCTTTTTCGAAAATACATATAAAAAAGGGATATCACATCTCGGTATTTATGCGGGAGACAACCAATTTATTCACGCCAGTGATTTTGGTGTAACCATTACGAGTTTAAGTGACCCTTATTGGGCTTCAAAGTTTGACGGATTTAAGAGATTTTATTGATTTGTAGATTTCCAGAGCTGAAGTAAAAGGAAGCTCTGGATTTTTTATATCTCATTTACGACAGGACTTTTATCCTTATTTACTTTTTTTCACAATAATCACTTTACGTTGCAAAAATGTTACATTTATACTTTTATAAGGATAATATAGGGAGGTTATTTTTTGAAAAAAGTTATTACATTACTGACTGCAGGGTTTGTCCTGGGAGGTTCTTCATTCGTCTCACCTGAAGCAAGTGCGGCTTCTTTAAGCGATATTGAAAGTTCTTATGCAAAAAAAGAAATTCAGGCGTTAGTAGATTCTGAGATAATAAACGGCTATGAAAACGGCACATTCAAACCAAAAGGTACCGTTTCAAGGGCGGAATTTGCAAAGATGCTTGCTTTGGCATTGGAACTGCCGGAAAACAAACAAGAAGGATCTGCATTTGCTGATGTACCCGACTGGGCTTCTCCTTATGTCGGTGCCCTTATGGAGGAAGGTGTCATTAAAGGGATTTCCGATGATGAGTTCGGTGCTGACCTGCCGATTGAAAGGCAGGATATTACGGTAATGATGATTCGTGCACTTGGATTGGAAGACTTTTCGCGTTTTATAGGCCTATATCCTGAATTTAAGGATGAAAACGAGATGGCTGATTATGCCTTTCATAAAGTTGGATGGGCTCATTATATTGGTTTAACAGAAGGATACCAGGGATTTTTCAGACCTTTGGAATCAGCACAAAGACAAGAGGCAGCGAGATGGATTTATGAAATAGCATTCAACAAAGAGATGTATGAAAGAAATGCTAAGGAAATAGCGATCAATCGCGCCTTTTATAGCCAAGCAGAAGAATTCAAATGGATCGATAATGAAACGGTGGAAATCACTTTTTCAATAATGGATAAAAAGGTCTACCATTTGCCAGAGTTGATGGAAAGGGTAAATCTTTCATTGGAGTACGACTTCTATTTAAGTAAACTTGAAGGGAAAGAGTGGGTTCAATACAGTCAATTGGAAAAAGAAGCTATAATTACGAAAGTCATCGACTATTGGAAAACAGATTATGATTACATTGATCTAGTCGGTAATGAAGACGAGCTGAAAAAGGCACTAATGTCTGTTGTCGACGCTCATTATGAACGTGATGAAGAATATATCTTATATGATGATGTCGTTGACGTCATGACAGATTACGCAAGGAAGAACGGATATATTGAGTTTCAAGAGATCCCGGACGGTTTTCAGATTCCTTCATTACTTTATTAAATCCGACTGAGAGAATTGGATTTATCTACTAAAATATGAATGTAAAAGGTTGGTAGAATCCAATAAATATGGTACGATCAATATGGAAATTTATTGTAAAAATTATAAGGTGGAAAGGCTGATTCTTTAGTGAAGATAATCGGAAAGGGTTTACTTATGTCAGGTGTATTGATTGGGGCTATGACTCTGTCAAACTATGACCACGCTTCGGCAAGTACAACGATTGAACAGTCATGTAAATACACACCCGTTAAAGGGGAAAATCCAGATTACAGTACAATGAACTGTTTGCTTACTGAAACGGCACTCGCTTACGACGTTCCACCGGAGATCGTCAAAGCCATCGCCGAGAAAGAAAACGGAAATTGGAAGCACTTCGATGAAGAAGGAAATCCTATTGTAACGGATGACAACGGGATCGGAGTCATGCAGATCACAAATCAAGTCGGTTACAATGAAGATCTATTGAAGTCAGATATCCCGTATAACATTAAAGCAGGGGTTGAAATCCTCGATAAAATGTTTGAACGAAATGATTTGCCTGTCATCAACAATGGCGAACGTGATGTGCTGGAGAATTGGTACTTCGCCATCATGGCCTATAACGGAATCAAACCTGAGAATAGTCCACTCGTCCAAAAGACTGGCGAAGTAAATGACACCGCCTATCAGGAATTGGTGATCAAGCAATTGGAAGAGCTGTCACTCCTTAAGTTAGTGGACCTCCCTTTTTCTGTGAATGATTTCGATTATGATCCGGATAGTACGGAAAATATCGTCTTTCTGAAAAAGCACTATCAGGTAAATACACCATTGACCAAGTCAAAACACTACTTCAAGGAAGATCAGTATCTTTCAACAACTGCTGAGGTCAATCTTAGAACACGTCCGACAACCGACAGCCCCTCTTTAGGTCAACTGGCCAAAGGTGAAAAGCTCATGGTGGAAGGTCCTTTTGAATATGAAGAAAACACTGGGAAAAAGAATCACTTCGTTTGGTATCCGGTGAAAACAATGAATGGAACCGTTGGATATGTAGCATCCAGTTACCTTGAGTCTACCTTTAAAGATGTTCCACGTAATCACTACGCATATGAAGAAATTAACTTTCTTGCTGATAAGGACATTCTTTACGGAGTTGGGCAAGGGAATTTTGGTCTGGAGCAAGAGCTGACAAGGTGGCAGGCTGTACTGTTATTGACACGTGCCAATAACGTTTCTTTGGAAAACCGGCCAAACCCTGGATTTGAGGATGTTCCGACCGATTATCAATACTATAGTGCAATAGCAGCTGCCGTTGATGAAGGAATGTTCAACGGGGTCTCGCCGACTAAATTCAATCCGGATGCTACCCTGACTAGAAGAGAAATGGCCGTAGTACTGGACAATATCTATTCATTTCCTGAAGCCACTTCCCCTCATCCATTTACGGATGTAAAAGATGGTTACTGGTTCTCAGATCCCATTGCCCGCTTATATGCGGACGGTATCTCAGATGGGGTGACAGCAACTAAATTCGGTCCACTCAAACCTGTGACACGTGAACAATTCGCTGTTTTCCTTGCCCGTTCAATCAGTGACGAATTTAAAACAAATTAAGGGGCATTTTAAGAAGAAGTGATGGTTGATCACGTCACTTCTTCTTTATTTTACAAAAGCTTTATTCACCTTAATTTCCATGGTTAACCAATGACATAAAGAGGTATACATGTTACTATGAGCAGGTCAAAAAATAGAAATTTGGTGATAAAGTGAATAAACAGTTGACGAAAAGAAGAAGTCTGGATGAGATACAATTAGCAAGGGCTTTTGCCATCATTGCTGTATTGATCGTACACTCTTCTTCATCCGGTGTCACAAATTTACCTCCGGATACAAGCTTGTTTCCGATTTATAATTTTTTGAACATCGCAGGTAAATTAGGTACCCCTACATTTATCATGCTGAGCAGTTTCGTTCTCTTTTACAATTATTATCCGAGACAAATAACCGGAACGCTCATAAAGAAATTTTATCAAAAGAGGATCAAGTTCATCCTCATCCCTTATATATTATTTTCAGCTCTTTACTTCGGCATTAAATGGTATATCTATTATGATTACCCGACGCTCATGGATGCATTCTCGAAATTCATTTATTTATTGGCACTGGGTAAAGCCCATCCACATCTATATTTTGTGTTTATCAGTGTTCAATTGTATATCCTGTTCCCGGTGTTGCTGATTCTGTTCAAACGGTTCACCTTTTTAAGAAGGAATGCTCTTTGGATCGGTCTTCTCATTCAATGGGTTTGGGTTTATTTGAATAAAAACTATTTCGGTATAACATTAAAGGGATCTATTTCTCTTTCCTACATGTCCTTTTACTTCGTCGGTGCCTACCTGGGTATCTATTATGAAGAAATCCGGGCAAATATGAAAAACAGATCCTATAAGGACAAAATTCTGCTTCCGATCTTTATTGCCTATGGCGCGTTGGTTATCCTCTATACGGGTTATATGTATTTAGTGAGGATCAACGTGTATGGGACAGTGGCAGAACATCTGCCTCAGTTTGTTAACCGTTACCTGGCTGAATTTACGTGGGCCACTCACGCGTTACTCGCTGGATTGGTACTATTTTATCTTTCTCATCTGGCAAATAAGAGATTTTCTAGCAACGTTAAAACATTCTTCATGGAAATCGGGGCGACATCCTTTGGGATCTACCTGATTCACCCTATGATTCTCATGGCGTTAAGGGCCTACCTTCCGACTGGAAGCCCGTTATATTATACTGCATGGCAAATCGCGGCATTTTTCATTATGGCCTTTATCAGCTGGGCCATCGTAAGATTCACCTTTACGTATGTTCCACATTATTGGATCATTTTCGGAAAGCTGCCTGAACGTCAGAGATTTAAGAAAGTCGTTCATCAAGAACAACAAGCTAATTAATACGGATATTCATTACCCTGGTTTTTCAACCAGGGTCTTTTTTGTGTCTAAAGATGAATTATTTTCTATTAAATTACCAATTTACGGTTCTTAACTAACTTTATTGTGATATAATTCAAAGGAAATATTTTGAAACCACAATATACACAAGGAGTTTTTTTGATGGAGTTTGCAAAAAGAAGTTTAGCAGTAACCATTATCGTTTTCTTACTATCAGCCCTCGGATCTGTATCGATTCCAGAAGGGGCATCTGCCGCATCTGGAAAACTATATAAGAGAAACAACATCAATGTAGTCATTGATGGAGAAAAGCTTACAACCGACTCATCCATCTATATTCAGGATGGTCGCATATTGGTTCCCATGAGGGAATTATTTGAAAGCATGAATGCAGATGTTTATTGGAATAAGAAAGACTTAGAAGTAACTTCTATCAAGAACGGGAAAAAAGTCGTCCTTAAAATCGGGGACCACAATGCTTATATCGATGGAAGCAAGGTTTCCCTTGATGTCCCTGCCATTCTTAAAGACTATCATACATACGTCCCACTAAGGTTTGTTGGGGAATCTTTCAATGGTAAGGTAGGCTGGGACTCTAAGAAACAAGAGGTTTCTGTGGAAACTGGACACCAGGAGACAGGAAACCAGGAAACGTTCACCCTGCATATGAATAATAAAAGAGTGACCATGGATACACCTCCTATTATCAAGGACGGTAGAATGTATATGTCTTCTTACTATTTTCTAGAGAATCTTGATCACACGGATTCCCTTTGGAAAGATAAAGAGACGTTTGAGATTTTAATAGATGGTCTCAGCTTTATCTTTAAGGACGAAGAAGGGACCATCCTGGTTGATAATGAAGAAGTCTCTACTGATTTAAAACCATTTGTAGTGAATGGACAAATGTACCTGCCTGTCCACTTTATTGTGAACTCTTTAGGTGGAAACCTGAAGTATAAACGCAGCACTCAAGAATTGTATGTGTACTTAAATCGATATATCTTCAATAGTGAGTTTCTTGAGAAAAGGGAAGAATTGATGGGACGACCTCAGCTTGTTCCAAGCGCATCTCTTGTCGGTGACCGCCGTATCATGGTCAGTGATAACCCTGAGCGTTTGACTCCTTCGGTTGTATCACCAGCTGGCGCGACCCTTGCCCAAGATACAATTAACGAACAAATGACTTCGAAGAAACACCGCGTTTTCGGATGGAATGTCAATGGCATGGGAGGGACAATCAAGGTTGGAATCACGATTGAAAATCTCTCAACGGACCAACCGTTAACAGTGGAAAATGCCAGAGGTTACTCACGCGAGAGCAATAACGGATGGATTAATTATGATGTTGGATTGCCTATGGCAGACGCAATGTTAAATGACAAGTTATCACCATCTCTTAATCAATCAGTCACGATACAACCTGGAGAAACACTTCTCGTTGATGAATACTCATTAGATAACGGGTATATTCTAGGCTTTGTCGAAGACTTTACTATTAAGTCGCAGACTCATGCAAATTACACCATCAGGACCGTGATGGGACAGGAATCGGATGATTTAACCCAGAACCATTCTAATGCCGTTCCGGTCAATTTTGACGCCCAGCATCCAAGGGGTGTATGGAACTCTTCTGAACTGGAGGCTACACTTCCTGCCTATTCAGTCGGTTCGGATGAAGTAAGCTACAGCCTTTCAAACGGGAAGACAGACCATCTTCTTAACAGTGAAGCCACTCTGGATAATGCATCAAACGGGATACCGAATCCGGGACATTTTGGTATGAAATATAATGTGAAAGTGCCTGTCATGAATCAAACCGGGCAAACGAAGAAAATCCGCATCCGTGCTGCCGGACGTGGTGGTGCCTACAGTGGGGCTGTCAAAGTCGATGGGAAAGTCCATCTGATCCCAACCCTGCAGCCAGCCACAGATACCGTAACGATACTGGAAAAAGAAATAAGCAGCGGACAAGAACAAATCCAAATCGAACTCATCCATGCGGGAGGCTCTGCATTGCCGGTAGCCTTGTATGTGGATACGGTCGAATAATATGGGAGGGACGGACCTTTGCTAAAGGTCCGTCCCTCTTTATATATGTGGTGGAAAATGCATCATTTCGTGAACGCATTAAAAACACCCTGATATGCTTTAGCTTATCAGGGTTTTAACAATTATTATTTAATTAATCTGTATAGGAATAAACTAAACTGCTCACGAGTCAACGAATTCTTAGGACGATACGTTTTATCAGGGAACCCATTTGTAATATCATTTGCCACTAATGCAGAAATAGAAAAATAACCGAAATTTTTTGTAGTGACATCTGTAAACGCCATATTCGCTTCGCCTGTCAGGTTAAATCCTCTATCCAATATGACGGCCATTTCTTCCCTCGTCAATAAACCTTCGGGATCAAATATGCCATTCCCCTTTCCTTGCATTAACCCTGCGTTCACAACGGTTGCTATGACATCATAATACTTATAATCCTCCGGAACATCTTCGAAGGTGACAGGTGACACATCCGCCTTCACGTTCAGGGATCGGATTAATAGGATGGCTGCTTCTGCCCTCGATAACGTCTTAAGCGGCTTGAATGTGCCATCATTATATCCTTTTATCAATCCTTGATCAGTTAAATAACTAATTTCAGTGAAATATTTATAGTCACTTGGAATATCTGAGAATTGGGTAGCTTCTTCTTCGACTGTAACGGGAATCTCTTGAGTGGCATTTCCGTATTTCACTTTAATGGTACCTTTACCAGATTTGGTAGCTTTAAACGTCATACCTTCCACCACTCCTACATCAGAAGTGATTTGTACCTTAGATGGATCGAACGTCAAAGGGTTATAATATTGATCGACTAGATTACTAACTTTGATATCTGCCGTTGTTCCCACTTTAATACCATCTGTTTTCGACAGTACTGCCTTGAAGTGTGCTGGTACTCCCACAGGAGCTGTACTGATGACCTGAAGTGTAGTGGAAACCGCGCGCTCCCATCCATCGGAAGGACGATTGATCAAAGTGGCATATTCTGTGCCAGGCTTTCGGGCAAGCATCGTAGTAGAACCGCCACCATCCAGGTTAAGCGCTTTATGGAAGCCCATCTTTACGAGATAGTTGGCGAACTCATTTAATGTCATACCGCTGCTGTATCCCGCTTGCCTTCCATCAACTGTGATCATATAGACTTTCGTCCCTGTCTTATCAGTGGCAATCGCCGTACGCGGAGCCCTTTCTTGTGCCCGCGGATTAGTAGGACTCATATCCATTACATTTGTTCCGTTGCTCACTAGATACGGACCACCGGCTAACATAAACTGAGAATCCATCCATTTGCTCTCGATTCCAATGTTTAGCTCGACATTTTCACCGATTTTCATTTTTTCTAAAATGGCGCGCTTGTCTCCATGTGCGGATAATACAAGACCATCCGCTGGGATCTTAGGCTTTTTTGTATCTCCAAAAGCCCTGATTCCACTCACCGTGGCTGTTACATGATCACCAAATGATAGATTCGTATTTTTTGAAGCGTTGGATAAGATAACCTCGACCCCATATTGATTCGTATCTGAATATCCATCTTTATATTCCGGGGTATAGATGATCAACTCGTCTGCTTCACGAATTTTATTTAAATTATCAACCTCATAAGTTTGTTGACCATGTTTCAAATTCAACTGTAATTGATATCGGTCAATAAGGGCTTTCCCATATTTATCAATACCGAACGCAATCGGTTTGTTGACATAGTGGTCCGTCCCGAAAGTGGAAAGCCCGATATTCACGATTTCATTCTCGTACGAAATCAAATACAGCGGAACTTTACTACCATAATCAAAAAAAGAACCGTTAACAGCACCCACGACCCTTTTGCCTTCTTTGACTGTTTTCAAAGCTTGACTCGAAGTCGAGGCAAACGTACTCAGCGGATTCGGGTAGGTAAGGTTCAACTCTGTGTACGGATCCCCTAAATTCACTTCAATCTGTCGAATCGTTTGAGGTTTTGAATTGACTGTATCTCCGATTTCTGTGTATACACCACCCTGTGAAACAGGGAATTGTTCTCTCATACCAGCTTGTACAGCTGTAACCGGTACTAGTCCAATGATTAATAACGTCACTACTACTTTGATTAATTTCTTATGTAACACTTTCTTTCCCCCATAAATGTCTATAATTATTTGTGTAATGGGTTAAGAGGAGGCAATACGATCCTACAATTCTTTTATTCTCAAAAACTCATTTCTGCTGAAATAAATCCATCTAGAAAATAAACTAAAACGTATATTCTTCAATTCCTAACCCTATCATCATACTGACGGCCGCATCCATAGATAGTAAAACCAAATATTATGGTTTCCTACTTTCGTCCATTAAAGCTCCCAGTCTTTCACAACTATAGACTTTGAAGCCATTTTTCCCGATACTAAAGAATGATCAGTCACCAACAGGACAAATGAACGATCCTTTCACTTGTCAATTACCATAAACCCCCTTACCATTTTTATATAATTATAGTATATATGTAATAATATTGTAACGTTAATGGTAATGTTTACCTTATGTGTTTTTATATGGAGGGAAGAAATAAGAACTATGGTTCATAAGTAGGGGATTTCACCAACCTTCTGTTTGAAAGATTGGAACACATATGCATTTAATAGTTTTCCAACTTTTTATGATGAAATAGATTTAATACCTTATCTAATTTCTGGCTACTCTCAATGGACTTCGATGATGAAAGACCGTATATATTGACTGTTTTCATCATACGCTGACGGTATTTTTCTACTGTTACATAGGCTATGTTCATTTTCATTTTGTTTAATCACCTCTTTTATCCATTTTAGTATTTTTTTACTATAATTGTAATAGTGAAATTGAATTTTCAATTAAGAAAACTGGAAAAAAGGACTATGCCATCATTGATGATGAGATAGAGCTACATTAGTCGAATGATTTGAAAAAAGAGCCAAGGGACCTGTCCCCGTGGCTTTTTAGATCAAATTCAGGAAAAACCTTGAAAATGATAGTCTTTATTTATTCTTCTTTGTTTGGTATGTTTACTCACGTTGCTTGGGATTCCTTTACTCATGCGAATGGTTATATGGTAATGCAATTCCCTTCAACATTTGCAAACACCTATAACATCTTTGGATACGCCATTCCTTTGTATAAGGTTTTGCAGCATGGTAGTACATTCATTGGAATCCTTTCGATCATTGGTTATATGTTCCTCAGGGCTTTGTCACAGAAAAGAACAAACACTAATGTCCTTACGGGACAAAAGATCATGTTTTGGTCTTCTCTATTTCTATCAACACTATTGTTTGTATTCCTATGGTATCTAATCGACTATGTTCCAGTGCTGAGCTATGGATTTATGGTCGTAAGAATAATAGATTCTTTTTTGATTAGTTTATTATTAGTGTCTATACTATTAAAATTCAATCCTATGAGTAGCTGGAAATGAACCATTTTCACTGCTCATTTATTAGACTGATGGGTTCATAGATAATCCAATTTATGGTTATATATTTTTAGTGATTTTTTATATAAACATACATACACCAACATTAATCAAGGAATTTTAAAACCGAGCCAAGGGACCTGTCCCCCTGGCACGCTCTGGTATCCTATTTCCTTCATCATCCACATATAGTAAAGTAAGGGTGGAAAAAAGGAAAAAAGGGGAATTTTTATGAAGAAGTTTATTTCTTTGACGTATTTATTTGGAATAACGTTTGTTTTGGCAAGTGTTCTTTATTTTTTTGCTTCTAACTGGCAGATGTTTTCCCGGTTGGAGAAGGTGTCTTTAGGAGCATGTCTTATTTTACTATTCTACGGAACTGGTTTTCTGGTGGATAGAGCTTTAAAGGGGAAGCATTTTCTTTCTAATTGGCTCATGCTGAGCGGAGCCATTGCCTTCGGGTTGTCTGTCGCGTTACTTGGACAGCTGTATAATTCGCATGCGGATAGTTATTTATTGTTTCTTGTTTGGTCTATTCCAGCTTTACTGTTCAGTTTATACACCCGATACAGTGGATTTTATGTCTTGACCCATGTATTGATCCATTTGACCATTTATTTTTATCTATTGCCGGGTTCTCCGTTTACACATTGGTCGCTTACGCATACATTGGTTGCGTTTGGAGTAGCAATCTTAAACACGCTATTATTCCTGGTTATTAGGAAAGGATGGGTCGTTTCAAAACCTTTAATGTATCTAAGCCTGGTCTCTGCCAACATACTGTTTGTGGTGACAGCATTTTTCAATGAGTATGCTGCATTCTTTTCTCTATTTTATGTAGTGATTTTAGGCATTGGAGTGTATCGATTCTTTAACAGAAACACATCCATTTTCGTCGTACTTTCAATATCCGGAACTGGATTTGTTATTCTCAAAATGTTTGAATTCATGATTAAACATCTCAGTAACTTATTTTTTGTAGGACTATTAATGGCGGCAATACTGTTATTAGCGGGAAGCGTTCTCCTTGTCCATTATATGCGGAAGTTTTCGTCCTCCCTTCATTGGTCAAAGACTATTTTCATTGCAAGCGTCACGACCATAGCATCCGTATTTATTGTAGCGGCGGTTTTTGGTCTGTTTTCACTCACAACTATGAGTGTATCCATGATCACCTTATTTATCTTTGCGACGGCTTTGCTGGTTGTTCCAAGTACACTGACCAACTGGCCATCACCGGTAAGATATTCACTCATCATGACGGGCATCATCATCGGGATGATTACAAGTGTTGTGGATGATTTTTCTTTTGTCATGTTTTTGGTTTTGGCCTTTGTTTACTTTTTTGAAAAACATGTTGTTGGAAGAATCGCATTATATTCGCTCTTCCAGTTGAATATAGGAATCTTTATGTGGCAGACACTGAATACGGATACTCCTTACATTCTTGGACTGTTAACAATTATTAATCTCGTGGTATTCATAGCGGTTTATAAAAGAAACACCCTTCAATACGGAGCGTTTCTCATTGGTTTCTTTGCCTTTTTTATCATGACGATCTTAGACTTGTCGTTTACCGTCCACATTCTTTATACGGCGCTTTTCTTTCTGGTTTCAACCGGTTGCGTATACTATTTCAAGAAGCAGGACCAAGCGTTCTATTGGGTCTCATCCCTTATCTTCTGGTTTATGCTCATTGTAGAGCTTTACTACGATTTAGCTTGGAAGCTTATTCATAAATCCTTCCTGCTTCTGGTGCTGGGGATCCTGTTCTTACTCATCGCAGCCTATTGGGATAAAAAGACCGAATCTGACCGTGAATCATACTCCATGCTGAAAGGGAAAAAAGTTGGAATCCTGATCATTATCCTCCTTCAAGGAGCATGGATCGGTTACCAGGTTTATTCAAACGAAACTCTGCTGCAACATGGGGAGACGGTTAAACTGGAGCTCCGCCCTGTCGATCCAAGATCTCTGCTTCAGGGAGATTATGTGGAGTTGAACTACACGATTTCTCAACTTGAAGACTCCTCCATCGATGAAAATGGTCCGATTACCATCGTATTAAGAAAAGATGCTCAAGGGATTCATCAATATGCCGGGATATATAAGTATCAGGAGGAATGGAACACTCCATACGATCCCAAAGAAGGAGATGTTCTCCTAAACGGCAAAGTGACGAAGCCATGGGGCAATGCCAATCAAATCACATACGGAATCGAACACTACTTCATCCCAGAAGGAACCGGACTTGATGTCGAAGGAAAAGCAAAATATGCAGTCGTGAAAGTAAGCGACAAAGGCGATGCGATTTTGGAATCGCTGAAGTAGTGAGCCAGTGAGCCAGGGGGACAGGTCCCTTGGCTTTTTTTGTTTGAGAGCATGCCATGGGGACAGGTACCTTGGCAGATCTGAAAGATCTTGAGCCAAGGGACCTGTCCCCATGGCTCGATTTTCTGGTAAAATAGTAAAATATGACTTTTCCAGGAGGTGGAGCAGTGGATTATTCGGTGATAGGGAGAAAGATAAAGGAGATGAGGAAGGTTGTTGGGCTCACCCAGGGGGATTTGGCTGATGGTATCTGTACCCAGGCTCTTATTAGTAGGATTGAGAAGGGGGATATCTATCCCAGTGCCACGACTTTATATCAAATTTCTCTTAAGCTCGGAGTAGATATTAATTACTTCTTTGAAATTGGGACCACTCCTCGACTGGATTATATTAGAGAAGTTGAGAATCAACTTAGACATTTAAGAAACAACAGAAAGTATAAGGAAATGATCGACCTCATCAAAGCAGAGGAGAAGAACCCCCTCTTCTATAAAGATAATGAGAAACTCCAACTTCTTTACTGGCACAAAGGGATTTATGAGTTTGAAGTGAATCATGACCCACAAGCTTCCTTTGCACTTTTACACAAAGCCTATCATTTGACCGCACATGGAAAGAAGGCGATGACAGAACGGGAAATGCAGATCCTATCAAGCACAGGTGCCATCAACTTAACTTTAAATAAGTATGATGAAGCACTTCAGTATTACTCACAAATCGAAACCTCCATCAAAACCACAGGACCACTGCAGGATAAATCAATCAAAACCAAATTATTTTATAATTTTGCCAGGGTACTGACACGCCTGGGACGGTATGAAGAGTCGACGTCATATTGTCTAAAAGCAATCAAGTGGTGTTTCGAGGAAGAGCTGTTATGGGGATTAGGAGAACTTCACTATCAAATCGGCTACAATTATGAATTGACGGCTGAATATGACAAAGCACGTCCATATATCCAACATGCCCTGAATATGTTCACCCTCAGAAATGAGGTAGATTATATTAAATTTCTTGAGGACAAGCTTGCAAAGTTGGCAGAGAGTGAAGACACTCCTGTTACTATCGAATCAAAATAATTTCCGTTTTGGAGACTGAATCCTCTGCTTATTTTAGTTGTAAAGGTTAAAAGGTGCCAAGGGACCTGTCCCCATGGCACTCCCAATTAAATATTTTCAATTTACAAAAACTTCACTAGATATATTAATCTAGTTAATTTAGAATAGAAGAGGTTGGAAATTATGAATGAGGAGGATTTATTGCATGGTAAAGAAAAGTTTGTTTACGGCATTATCTACTTTACTTGTTTTCGGGGGATTGAGTACGGCAACAGTTGGAAGCGCTTCAGCTGCGGGCACAACGAAAACAGTTACGATTCTACATACGAATGACTCACATTCTAAAGTAGAAGAAGGAACATATGACGGCATGGGATTCGCGAAAATGGCCACTCTCATGAAGCAGTATGAAAGTAACAATCCTAATACACTGATCCTGGATGCAGGGGATACATTCCACGGTACACCATTTGCAACTCTATCAAAGGGAGAAAGTGTTGCAGAACTATTTAACGCATTAGGTTACGATGCCATGGCAGCCGGGAACCATGATTTTAATTATGGCTATAATAGACTGTTGGAACTAACAAAAATGGTTGATTTTCCTGTCCTATCTGCCAACGTTCGTTATGAATCGGACAATAGTCTTCTATTACAACCTTATGAAATTCAAGAAGTAGATGGTTTGAAGATTGGTATCTTTGGCCTATCCACTCCTGAAACAACATACAAAACAAATCCTAAAAACGTTGAAGGCTTAAAATTCACTGATCCGGTAGAAGAAGCAAAAGCAATGGTTGCCCTTCTAAAATCCAAAGATGTGGATGCCATCATTGCCCTTACACACTTAGGTACGGATGCTTCAAGTACCGAGACGTCCATTAAGGTAGCCAAAGGTGCTCCTGGCATCGACTTGATCGTGGATGGCCACAGCCACACGACTGATATGGATACGTACGGTGTAGATACGTTAATCGTAAGTGCTGGTGAATATACAAAGAACCTTGGTGTCGTTAATTTGACATTCGAAGGGGACGAGCTGGTCAAGAAAGAAGCTGATCTTTACACAAAAGAAGAAGCTACTGCTGCAGGCGTAAAAGCGGACCCTGAAATTGAAAAATTAATCGAAGAAAAAATGAACGATGAAATTTTCACCGAAGTAATCGGTACAACCAGCGTAAAACTGGATGGTGAGCGCGAGCAAGTACGTGCAGGGGAAACCAATCTTGGTAACCTGATCACAGATTCCATGGTTGCTGCAACTGGTGCAGATGCTGCCATCACAAACGGCGGAGGAATCCGTGCTTCGATCGATGCAGGTGAAATCACAAAAGGTGAAGTAGCAGAAGTTCTTCCTTTTGGTAACTATGTGGTAACAAAGAAATTAACCGGTGCTACAATCAAGGCTGCCCTTGAGCATGGTACAAGCGATTTCCCTGAAGTAAAGGGTGCCTTCCCTCATGTATCAGGGATGACATTTGAACTGGATTTATTTGCTGATAAAGGCGAACGCGTTAAAAATATCAAGATCAAAGGCGAGCCTATCGACTTAGATAAGGAATATCTGATCGCAACGAATGACTTCATGGCGGTTGGCGGAGACGATTACACAATGTTAAAAGATGCTAAATTGGTTAACGAATTTTCCGCACTGGATGAAATCACGATCAATTACATCAAAGAACATTCTCCAGTAACAGCTAAAGTGGAAAACCGTTTTGACCTGTATGTACCGTTTACAGATCTGAATTGGGAAAGAGATTATGTAATCGACTTATACTATCAAGGAATTGTAAATGGAGTGACAGATACGAAATTCGCTCCAAAACAGACTCTTACACGTTCTCAATTCGCTTCATTGATCGTTCGTTCACTCGAGCTTGAAGCAACAGAAGACACACCATTTACAGACGTTGACAAACTACGAGAAGATATCCAGGCAGAAGTGGCAGCAGCCTATGAAGCCGGAATCATCCAAGGTAAAACAGACACAACATTCGAGCCAAATACACCAGTCAAACGCTATGAAATGACATTAATGTTAAAGCGTGCTTATGATTACTTAACTGGTGAAGACTACGTCCTGGAATCTGATTCTCCATTCACTGACCTGTCCATGCTTCCTGAAGAAGGTCAATTCTCAGTGAATATGGCTTACGAATTAGGCCTAGTAGTCGGCTACGACGACAAATTCAAACCTGCAAACTCCGCTACACGTGCAGAAGCAGCCAAAGTAATTTCACTATTCTTATCAACACTTTCTGAAGAATAGAATCTGCGGAGCCAAGGTGAGCCAAGGTGAGCCAAGGGGACAGGTCCCTTGGCTCCTTTTTAACAAACAAATTTAAAGGTCCGTCCCTCAGTGCGTTAACGCACTGAGGGACGGACTTTTTTATAAGAGAATTATAGAAAATATATCTAAAATAGTAGATTTATGCTAGCTTTAATTGAGCTATTATTTTTAATGGAGGAGATCTCATGAAGAAAATTGTCACTATATTGATGTTATCGTTCATCTTGTCACTTACCCTATCCCCCATTGGATTAGCCAAAGGCAATGAAGTGAACGTCATGATCAATGGAGAGAAACAAAGCTACGGACAACAGTCACCAATCATCATGGATGGGCATACTCTTGTTCCAGTAAGAGAGACCTTTACAGCGTTAGGCGCAACGATCGCGGCCGGAAAACCATATACAAGCATGGGCGTAATAAAAGGAAGAACATCCATCTGGTTGAAAATCGGTTCCAAACAAATAAAGGTAAACGGTCAACCAATGACTCTCGACACGCCAGCTGTCATTGTAAATGGAAGGACAATGGTTCCTATACGTTTTATTGCTGAAGCATTCCAGGCCGATGTACGTTGGAATGCCCAAGAAAAAACGGCGCAAATCAATAATTTTTCAATTGACTCGTCCTCTTTTGTTTTGTCTAGGGCCGCTTTACTAAAACACGCAAAAGAAACAAAACCCTCTTATGCAAACATCGATACTTCCTATGATATTGTAGATTTTGATGTAGTATTTAATGAGCAGAGCAATCAATCTGTTTATATTTCCGTTAACGAATGGAGCCAGTCATCTGACTTTGCAATTAAAGGAACACAGACCAAAGATATGAAAGATTATATGAAATCTGTCTTAACACTCTATTTCCCCTATTCAGCAGACAAGATAGCGGATGCTGCGATTTCCGGTGACCTCAAGCAACAAAATGTAGATGGACTGAATATATCGACTAGACGGGATGAAGACCGTGTGGTGATAAAAATCTGGGAAAACTAAAGTGCCGAGTTTTAGATAGTATCAGAATGTGAATGGTAAACCTTTCCCTAAAGCTAAAGGTCCGTCCCTCAGCGTTTTAAAGAGCACCGAGGGACGGACCTTTGTGATTATGATTGAGCCAAGGGACCTGTCCCCGTGGCTCTCCAGACTCTCCTAATAGATTCTACATTTTGCTCCAGCTGTGTTTTGATTCCCTCCTCCGCATCACTCTTTTCTAAATGCTTCGAGAAGTCATCTAAGTGCTTCAGAGCTTGTTCCGTATGGCCTTTTTCATATTGGTGCTGTGCCTGCTTTAAGCTGTTCACAAGCTGTTTTGCTGTGGCATGACTAAGGTCTCCATTCTCTTCCATGCCTTGTATTTGTGTGGTTAGTGAGTCGGTTGAAACATGGACAGTTACTTCCAGAGAATCGGATTCCACGGTTTCACCATTGTAGGTGACCGTTGCCTTTAATTCTGCAGTACCAGCATTCAGGGCAGTGACTGCTCCGTTTTCTACCTCTAGCACATCAGGCTTAGTATTCTCCCATGTCACTTCGGCACCCGCCAAATCAACTTCTTTCCCATTAGCTAGAGTTACGGCCAACTCCAGGTCCATCGTATCTCCTTGAAGAAGAGTATCTTTCTCAGCCGATAGTTTCGCGTTTTTCACAGGAACCGGTAGCTTCATCAAATCTGCACCAACTGCATAATAGATATTTCCTTCCATATCAATATCCATCAAGTTAACGGTGTCACCAATGATCTGTCTGCTCATCATCGTTTCAGGATCGATAACAGTCAGCTTTCTTCCTACCGTCGTATAGAGCATGCCTTGATCATCCCATCTCAGGAAGAATGGACGCCATTGGCTGCCCCGATGAACACCTGTATAGAACTCCTTCTGTTTCACGATTTCTTTTGAAACAGGATCCATGGCGAATATGACACTATTTGCAGTGCCCTCATCATTCACGCCATACGCCGCTCCCCAGAGATTTCCGTCAGGCCCAATAGACAGTTCCCCGATCATTTCAGGCGTCTTAATCCCTTCTAACTCTAAATCAAATACTTGATAGTCTCCTGTACTTGCTTCATACTCAAACATTTTCGCTTCTTTTTCAGTCGGATCGATGCCGAGTCCACCTGCAGTGGTAGAGCCTCCATATAACATTCCATCCTTGTAAGCGAGTCCGATGATACTCTGATTTTCAATGATATTTCGGATCGTGTTCCACTCACCCGTTTTTTCATCAAAAATCGTCAGGGCACCGCCGAGCTTCCCATAGTCGGAGATCGTTCCGGTGAATAGCTTGTTGTCACCGGATTCAAAGGTGAACGGCCTGCTTTGGTCATCCCCGATGTCATATACCATTTCCGGATTATCCCCGCTTCCACCATCTTCAAATGTAAAAGGCAGTTCAGGATCATACTTGTAAATTTGTGCGCCACCGTATATTCCCATAAAGACATTCCCATTCATGAACCCGATTCCTTCGATTTGATGAGGGTTCCTTTCACGTAAGAGATACGATTCAGTGGACGTATCGTAAACTCCGAATGACCCTTGATATCCACCCATATACACTTTCTCATCGGGGCCTATTTCCAGACTTTGAATGGAAAGGCCCTGCTTCTCAACCTCTGGATAGAGAACCTTTCCTTCCTCCGTCTTCGGATTATAGGTAGAATATTCGATCTGGTGGTGAAGAATCGACAGAACCTGTTCCCCCTCCTCATTTGTCGTCCATTCATAAGCCTTAACCGGTGAAGCTGGCAACGTCACCTTTGGTTCCACTGGCTGTGTTTGGTCTGTATCCATATCATACGTCCATAACTCATTCGTTCTTTTATCCTTGAAATAGATCAAGCTTGCGTCGTTTGGAGAAGGAGGTGAAATCAAGCCGTCAAATGCATGTTCATCCTCCCAGCTCATTTCATGGACGACTTCTTCCGATTCCACATCCAGCACAAGCATGGAGGTTCCGTACGCCACAAATAACCTGTCTCCATACTCCCATACATTTGAAACAGACGTGCTGGTACCGGAAATCGGCAATTGAATTTCTTCTCTTTCGCTCGTTTCCCGATTCATTTTCATCAAGTAAGCCGTTGTACCGATTCCCACATAAAGAGTTTCATCGGTCACTCCGAGTCCCCTTGCATAATTCTGTTCTTCGTGAAACCTTCCAAGGTCCGTTAGAGTATCGTTTTCGATATCGTACTCAAAAACTTTTGCATTTGGATACGTCGCACCATAGATCTTTCCGTCCTCTGTTGCATCAAGCTGCCAGATCCAATTGTCAGAAGGGCTTTTTCCCACCTCCTCTAAGCGATGTTCATCCACTACGTATCGATACAATATGCCGTTGTATGTACCTGCGAAGTACACATTTCCATCCGAACCAATCGTCATTCCCCATACAACATCACTACCCGGGAGGGACTGCGAGAAGATTTTTTCACCTGTGATGGCATCATTGGCATAGAAGGTGGCAGGTGATCCGTTCGTTGCATAGTAAATTTCTCCGTCACCGATCGCCGCCCCCTGTGTTTTTGCCGCTAAAGCTGCCGGGCCCAGATTGATGGGGTCCCCGTATGCAAATGGCAGTTCCAGCTGCTCATTCGACTTCTCATAAACCTTGATATCATCGTAGTATCCTTTCGTGATGGCGGTACTTGATTGATAAATAAAGACCTTCATACTGACGGCATCAGCAGGGGCATTCGCTTCAATCGTTACCTTCTGCCATTCATTAACGGTCAGCCCGTCAAAATATTTAGGGTCGTTCCCAATGTTTTTCCCTTCCGAGTTATACCACCGGAGCCAGATCCCCGGATTTCCTTTCGTAAGCTCTTCTACAAAAAGTTGGGCGGTCATTTTGTAATGGTTACCCTCTGTCACATCCACTGCTTGGCTAAAAAGCCCTGTCACTCCTGAATTGTTGATACGAAGACTTTGATTGCCTTCATACGCCTTGTCTCCTGTGACCATCATTCCCGATTTGAAGCCCCCGCTCCAATAACTCCATGATGGTATGGCTGTTTCCGTTTCCTGCACTGCTTCAAAATCACCATTTTCCACCGTAAGCTCCGACCATTCTGCTTCTGCGGAAACAGAATTTTGAAACATTGAGTAAGGAAGTAATGAAACGAACAGTATGAAAATAAGTAGTACTGACAAAACGCGCAAGAATGATTTCCCCATTACGATTCTCCCTTCATATTTAGAAAGTCCGTGACCAAATGTCCCCCCCCTTATAATGGAATGTATCATCATCACTGACTTCCCTTCCTTTCAGTAGATCTCCTTCGTCCTCTCATTTCTACTCTATTAAAAGACACGGAATAGTAAGAAAGGACTATAAAAAATAATAGAATCCCTGAGAAATTGTTGTATTGAAAGGATGTTCACTTTCACCTTGTTCGGAGCCAAGGGACCTGTCCCCGTGGCTCACATAGCTCACCATTCAAAAAAGTAGCCGCCACAGACAGATCATTCTCTAAAACGACTAGATCGGCATCGTACCCAGGTTCTATCCTTCCTTTACGTTTATCCTTGCCTATCGCATGTAACGGACCTTCGGAAGCCATGTAAACAGCGTCTTCCAATGGCATCCCGCAGTTCTCAACAGCATACTTTATTCCTTTATCCAACGTAATGGCACTTCCCGCCAATGCACCATTCTTCAACGTCACTTTATCCCCGGATTTCACAAGTTCTTTCCCCCGAAGCACATACTTCCCATTCTCTAAATCGTTATATCCCGTGCAGTCTGATACAAGCATCATTCTTTCCTTCCCCTTTACCTTGTAAAGAAGCTCAATCATCCTCGGATGAACGTGAAGTCCATCCGTAATGATCTCACAGGCGAGTTCATCATAGAGGAGTGCTGCCGCTGCAGTCCCCGGGTTACGGTGATGAACAGGGCTCATGGCATTAAACGTGTGAGTGACCTGACTAAGACCATGCTGGACGGCAGAATCTATTTCTTCTATGCTAGCTTGTGTGTGACCTGCAGAAAGTCGTATTCCTCTATCAGATAGTTCCTTTAAAAGGGATAGGTTCCTGATTTCTTCCGGTGCTAAGGTAATAATTGAAATCAATTCTGAAAATGGAGAAATAATGTCTGTCATATCTTCTTTCGAGAACTTCCTGATATACGCTTTATTTTGTGCCCCAGGAAAAGCCCCGCTGATCCAAGGGCCTTCGATGTGGGCACCTAGCATCCTCGCAGATGCTGAATGCTGTTTCCTAAAATCATGAGCATGTTGAAGAAAATTCAATAGATCAGGAGTCTCACAGGTTCTGGATGTGGCTAGAAACGAGGTCACACCGAAGCCTGGCAACCTTTCTGCGATTTCCCCGAACGCCTCTGCACCGTCCATAAAGTCATACCCACTCAGACCGTGGATGTGAATGTCCACAAATCCTGGACAAATGACTCCATTTACCTGGTGTACATCACCAGCGATAGGCAACTCATCTTCCACTGAAGAGATCCTCCCATTAGATATCCCTATGACTTTATCCGAATACCGTTTTCCGCCTGTGATCATATCGCCTCTTATAAAAAACATTTGTATCCCCCATATCAGAAAAGTGTGCCAAGGGACCTGTCCCTCCGGCACCCCCTGGCTCTATCCTACAGACGCACAGTTTTTCTCTCTTGACTGGACTTATATGCTGCAAGCGCGACTTCCAAAGCCTTTAGACCATCGAATCCGGTGATGGTGGGTTCCCGTTTCTTCTCGATACAGTCGATAAAGTCTTTTATCAGTCCATAATCCATGTCGTTCCCATGAAAAACGTGGCTCAAGGACTTCTGATCATTGGTATAGAGTCTGAAATGTTCTTTGAATGCATCTGCTTTGACGGTCCGGTTGGTTCCGATCACTTCAATGGTGACATCCCCCCACATCGGGTATTCAGAGAACCTCGACCAGCTTGCGTCATGAGAGGCGATCACGCCATTCCCGAACTCCATGGTGAGGATCCCGGCATCGTCAATATCAATGCTATGAAAATAGGAATCTACATACGCATGTACTTCTGTGATTTCTTCTCCTAAGTACCAGCGCATGATGTCCACCATATGGACGGTATGATCCAGGACCGCCCCGCCGCCAGATTGTTCTTCATCGATGAACCAGCCCCCAGGATTCTGTCCGCGGTTCGTTGTCCGGAAAGCGACGATTTCCCCGAGTTCCCCATCATCGATCATTTTCTTTAATTGCAGGATAGGAGCACTGAAACGAACGGGAAAAGCCGTTTGCAAAAGCACACCTTCCTCTTCACAGACCGATATCATTTCCTTCGCATCTTCCACAGTGGTCGCGATCGGTTTTTCACACAGGATATGCTTCTTTGCCTGGGCTGCCTTCAGGGTCATTTCTTTATGACGGTTGTTTTCACTGCAAATAATGACTGCATCGATTTCAGATGCTAATAAGGCGTCTTGATCGCTGAAATAGGCGGTCTTGTACGTGTCGGCCGCTTTTTTTCCTCGTTCTTCATTGTCATCGTAGATTCCCACGATTTCCACATTGGACATTTTCATTAAACTGTCCGCATAACTGTAGGCATGCATATGGGCAAAACTCATCATCCCGATTTTCATCTCCAACCCCCTCCGTTCAGAAGAGTCCGGTATTTATTCAAAGACTGACGTAACTCTTCATCAGCAGAATGAGACCCTGAAAGAATGGCATCTACACTATACGAGAGAGGAAGCGCTGTGTATCCATCCGGTGTAATGGGAGTCATTTCTCCGCTATCAAACTCGATAATCCGCTTGATCCCGCTCCACTCAAGCTCGATTCCCTCACCCTCACTGGCAAACGTATACTCCAAATGCGCCATCGTCCCCCCGCCAAAATCTACAGTCAAAATCACGTGGGAGGGACGGACTTCCCGCTTGGTCCTCTTCACCATCGCTTCCGCAGGTTCACCTAATAAAGCAGAAAGCACGTATACATCACCGGTTATGATCGACTCGTCCTCTTCTTCAAGCATCTTCCTTCTCATCCGGAGGACGCCCTGCGGTTTTTCAGCCGAAAGCATCGCTTCTTTGATACTCTGAAAGAAAGGATAAAGTTCAAGATCAAAGTATACAGATACATTGCTCATCCCTTTAACGTCATCGAGTAATCCAGGTTGGATGAATAGGTGGATATCCTCCCCTTTTAAATTCCCCTTATCGAATTCCTGTGGAGAGAGGAACACCGTCTCATGTTCTGCCAGTTGATTCTGAAATGCCTTCACATATGCCGTTTCTGTCCTCAATTCATCTATTTTATCCACTCTTCCAATCACGACATTCCCCATAAGAACCTCCTATTTCAATAACGTTTTCAAGCGATTGACAGCTTCTTCATTCGCTGCTTCCGCATCATCGAAACCCTCATATTCAATGGATAGCCAGCCTTGATAATTTTCTATTTTTAACCCTTCTACAATATAAGGCAAATCGACCTTTCCATCTCCAGGCACGGTTCCGATCAACTCGACGCCCCGCGTGGAACGGAACCCCTTCAACTCTTCTCCCGGCTTCTTTTCCCTGAAGTCCTTGAAATGAACATGAACGACGTCCTGTTTCAATCTGTCGAAAGCTTCCTGCGGCTCTTCATGGACTAACAGGAAGTTCCCAGTATCAAATGTGGAACGCACATATGGACTGTTTACTTTTTCGATGATTTCTTTGACCTGTTCGCTTTTCCCCGCCAATAGTCCGTGGTTTTCGATGGCAAGATATATGTTCTCTTCTTCCGCTCTATTTGCACACTTTTTCAGCCCTTCAACAATCCACTTCTGTCCGTCTTCATATGTCAATTCACCGTGAAGGTCTCCGCAGAAGACCCTGACAATATTCGTCTCCAGCTTTTTCGCCACCTCAATCCCTTCCAGGATCTTCGCTACTTCCACAGCACGCTTTTCTTCTGTTTCTTTCACAAAATTATTGCTCACATCATAGGCAGACACCCGTAAGCCGTTCTGTTTGACGGCTTGAAGCACCTGTTCGATTTCCTCGCTCTTAGCCTGACCGCTTTTCCAGTAAAAATCGAGAAGCTCCACCCCATCCAGGGAAATCCGTTTAGCATATTGGATAAAATCAAGGATGGACCAGTTTTCTTTTTTAATGGTAGAGGCCAGACTGTACATGCTTACACTTATGTTCATAATACTCCTCCTCACTCCTCATCACCTCCAGCTAAAATCGCCACTCCAGTTCAAATCCATCCTCCTGCAATACCTGCTGGAAGTGCTTTAATAACCGCCGATCTTCCCGGACTTCTTTCGGCTTCGTTTGGTGTTTCAAACAGTAGGCCACAAGTGCACCACAGGCTTCCCCGATATTCCACTCGACGGGGTGCAGCCGGTAACAGCCATTTGTAATATGAGTACTGCCGATATTTTTACAGCCGGCGAGAAGATTATCAGCATCTTTGGGAATGAGGGCACCAAGGGGAATATAAAAGGGGAGAGCTTTGATATCCAGATACGTTTTTCCTGCCATACTCGGGTGGAGATCAATGCTGTAAGATCCGACTCCAACTCTGTCTTCGTAACGCTTACCCGTCTTCCCTTCATTGAAATCCGGTGATACATCCTGCTCCACAATCGTATATTCCGCTTTGATCCTCCTGGATTCCCTGATATAAGCTGCTTTCGCCAGCCCATCCTCTGTCTCAAAAAGGTCTTTTCTCAGCATCAATCCAGGATACCCTTTTCCTCCATCTGGCCGCGGTGCTTCAGTCTGGAGCCAGTACAGGAGGGAAAGGCTGAGCTGTTTCCCCTGATACAGATTCTTTTTCTTGTCTTCTTCGGATACATCGTAAATATTCCCTAAAAAGTAGTCGTTCTGCGGCCAGTTCATCAGCGTGACATCACCGGCATGATAGGGCGTATCGAATTGACTTCGGTCAAAAATCCTCCGGTATTCCCATAACGGAAACCCCTCTCCTCCTTTGAACAGGGTATAGGTCCGTTTTTCCTTTGTGACCGGATGAGGCGCATGAAAGCTCAACAATTTGTCCGGCCAGATGTCAGGGTGAAAGGTTCGCCAAAAGGAATACATATCAGGTTCAGGGATAGTATGATCTTCGCCTGCCCGGTACTCCATTCCCAGTACATAAGTGAAAGCCTGAATATCAGAAGGATCAGCTGTCTCCAATGCATGGGGTTCACCGGTTTCCGATTTAGCTTCTGCACCTGTCACGTATGCCATGCCTGCAAGGGGCAGCAGATCTCCCGCTTCTGTCGCATCGATATAAAATGGGGCCTCAATCTCTTCTTTTACTCCTGTCTCTTCATTCGTTAAGGTGATCTTGTGAACCCGACTACCTTCTTTTTGAACGCTATAGACCTTTGTATGGCGTAAGATGACCAACTGCCCTGTCAGCTCGTAGGATAAAAGCATGTCATTTAGAACATGGAGGGTAACCCGGGGGTCGTGACAGATGTTGCTGACGAGACCGTTCCCCGGATTCAGGAACTCCCCATTTTCTTTTATCTGCATCGTGTTCAAGTAGGTCGCTCTCACCTTCTCACGGTAATCCCTGTACCTCTTCGTGCATCCAAACTTTTCAATCCAGCGATGTTCGTCCGGCGGAACGCCTTGAGAGGTGACCTGGCCCCCGATCCAATCCGTCTCTTCTGTCATGATGACCTTTATTCCCTTCGAACAGGCCGCCATGGCCGCTGCACATCCCCCGAGACCACCTCCGGCTATCAACAGATCTGCTTTCATTTACACCATCACTTCCTTGCCGGTTCTTGCCGATTCATAAATCCCATTGAGCATTTTCATGACTTGGACCCCGTCTGAAACAGGAGCGATGGATTCTTTTCCTTGTATACAGCAGGAGACAAAGTGATTGATCTCATTATAAAAAGCTTTTTCGAAATCAAACTTCAGATTATCGATTTGTGGGGTCATATTAAGGATCGTGTCATGCTTCTCCCCTACAATGGATAATTCCGGTTCGATTTCGGCGCCCCCCTTGTCACCGAACAGCTTTACGTACAGCTCATCCTCTTTGGCCTGAAGGGTGAAGCTCACATCCACCAATAAAGAAGCCCCATTTTCAAATCGGATGAGGGCATTGGTTAAGTCTTCGACATCATTGAGGGACGGGTCATAATCAGCAGCTTGATAGAAGGATAAGTTTTTTATATGACTCCGGTTCCCTAGCTTGGAGTAGGTGTTGCCGCTGACCGACACGGGACGGGGCTTCCCCATGAAGTACCAGCAAATGTCGATCATATGAACACCCAGATCGATCAGAGGTCCCCCTCCTGACTTGTTTCGGTCACTGAACCAACCCCCGGGATTACCGAGTCGCCGTAGGCAGGACGCTTTCGCATAATAAATCTCACCAAGGTCACCGTGATCAATGAATTTTTTAAGTAATGCTGCATTATCCCCGTGCCTCCGCACAAATCCGACCTGCAGCATCTTCCCTGATTTCTTGACGGCGGCTTCTACCGCTAATGCTTCCTCAACCGTCATACATAACGGCTTTTCCACGAGGACGTGCTTTCCGCTTTCCAGTGCAGAGATGGCAATCTCTGCATGAGAATTATTCCATGTACAGATGCTGATCGCATCGATTTCATCGTTACTCAACAGCTCTCTGTAGTCACTGTACAGCTGGCTGACCCCAAATAAGCGGCCTTTTTCTACCAACCGTTCCGAATTGAGATCACATAACGCCACAAGCTCGGCGTCTTCGTTTGCCAAGTACGGTTTGATATGAAACTCTGATATGGATCCCGTTCCCACTACGCCTACCTTCAACATCGCTCTCTCTCCTTTCTGAAACTCATTCATAACGTATCTCTTTACCCTGTTCGGAAGAATCATAGATTCCCTTTAGTAGTTTCAATACTTCATAACCGTCCTCCCCATCGATCAAGGGCCACGAGCCGTTTTTTACACATTCAATGAAATGTTCGATCTCATCCTTAAATGGTAAATTTTCTTCATAGATAGGGTGTTGTTTGCTCAGCAATCCATCTTCTTCTGTAAAAATAGTGAATGGTGACAAAGCGGCACCACCCCTGTCACCAATTAGTTCAATCTTAATGCCCTCGTCTTCTTCTCCGTTCACCGCCCAGGCAATCTCCAGTGACAGGACAACACCGTTCTTAAACCGGATCCAGGCAGCACCGAAGTCCTCCACATCAAATACGTTCTTCTTATTCAACTGCCTGTTGCTTGATTTCCAGCTCGTTGTATATTTCGTTTCATAGTTTCCTAGACCTGTCATTGTCTTGCCGGTAATGCTCTGAACTTCCGGCATGCCCATCAGCCACCAGGCAAGGTCCAGGACGTGGACACCAATATCCATCATGGCTCCGCCGCCGGCCAATGCCTTGTCTGTAAACCACCCTTTCGGCGTCCCCCTTCGTCTGAACAGCTTTGCTTTTGCATAATAGAGGTTTCCGAAAGCCCCCTTGTCGGCATACGCTTTCAGAATTTGAGCATCCCGGCGAAAACGATGAGTCATACCGACCATGGTCATGACGTTTCGTTCCTTGGCAAATTGCAAGTAAGACTTCACTTCTTCAAGGTCCGTCCCTATCGGCTTTTCCATGAACACATGGATCCCTTTTTCTGCACACTTCCTGGCAATCGGGATATGGGTGCGATTCGGGGTGCAAATCATGACGGCATCGAGTTCGACCTTTTGAAGCATGTCTTCTACCTTTTGAAAATAATGTTCCACCCCATATGTCTTGGAAATAGCTCTCGCCCGGTCTGCATCCACATCTACTACAGCGGTCAATACCGCATGGATAGATGACTTCAGATGAACCACATGGGTGGATTCTGCAATGGAACCAAGTCCGACCAGACCAATCCTTACAGGACCTTTCATAAGATCAACCCCTTACTTTGAGAAATCAATCACCTTCGTTAGTGTAGTGGACTTCTTATTCATTAAGGCTTCGAACGCCTCTGCTACTTCACTGAATTTTACTTCTTCTTTGATGAAAGAGCTGACGTCGATTCGTTTCTCGCTTACGAGGCGGATATATTCTTCAATATTCCTGCCCTCTGTCCAGCGAACAAAGCCATAAGGGTAATCGACCGCCTCGGCTTCATACACCTTGTCATATCTTCCCGGACCACCCGCTCTCGAGATCAACAATTGAGCTTCCTTGCTGAACATCAGGTTCCGGGGGAAGTCCGGTTCAATATCGCCGACAATGACGACCTTCCCTTTGTTGCGTATCCACTGGAGACTCTGACCGGTCAAGGGTGAGCGCTTCCCGCCCGCACATAACAGGACAGCATCCGCTCCATTCCCGTCTGTACTTTCAGCGATGGTCTGCTCCATTTCTTCCAGATTGGAAAACGATCTTATATTCGCATGTTCCTTTACCATTGTGGATCGCTCTTCATGAAGGTCGCAAGCAATCACCCGATAGGAGGCGGCATTGGCGATTTGGGCAATCATCTGGCCTAAGAGCCCCAACCCGACGATCACGATGGTTTCTCCAAATTGCAGATCGGCAATCCGAAGGGCGTGAATGGCAATCGCCCCGATCCCGGCAAGGGCCGCTTCTTTCGCCTCTACGTTCTGAGGAACCTTCGCACATAATGTCTTCGGGACCTGCAGATATTCCGCGTGCTGTACATAAGGGGCACCGTAAACCGCTACATGGTCTCCTTTTTCCACACCCGTTACACCAGTTCCCACTTCTTCCACCACTCCCATAGCACTGTATCCCAATGTGATGGGTGTGTCTGTACTGTTTTCAACGATGGTTAACTCCGTCCCTGGCGAAATGGTCGAGTACAGGGTTTTAACCAACAGGAATTGTGGCTTGATCTGTGGTGTGTCGTCCTGCACGACTTCCACTCTATTATTCCGAGCTATGATTTTTCTCATATTCTGTCTACTCCCTCTGTCCCGATTCTCTCCCGTGCCAACCATTTGCTTAAGTTCTCTTTCACAAAGTCATCATCATGCAAATGGGGATACGCGTCGTACACGCGGTGGATTTCTTCCATTTGATTCGGACTCAGTTCTTCCTTATCAGAAAGACACCATCGTCCCTTCATCAGACCCTGTCCCGCCAGGACCTGATTGATTCCTGCGATGCTTCCCTTAAACCCATTCCTCGCATCAAAGAAGGCGCCGTTGGCATCGGTGATCTCCTGTGCGAGGGTCAACATCCTTTGCGGAATGGCATCTTGAAGCTGCCAGTGTTTGATTTCTTTAAATAACTCCACTGCCCGTTTTGTCCAGACCGACCAATGCCCGAGGAGACCTCCGACGATTTTCTTCTCCTTCTCCCCGTCACCAATCTTGAACCGATAGGTCGTCAACAGGTCATTCACGATATTATCGTCGTTTCCAGTGTAGAGGGCGATCTCATCCCTTCTTTTTGAATGACAGACGGCCCTTACCACTTCTGACGTCAGATAACGGTCGAACGGTGCGAGTTTGACGGCATATACGTTGGGAAGCTCTGCAAATGCCCTCCAGAATTCATAGGAAAGCACCCTTCCCCCAACGGCAGGCTGGAGATAGAATCCGAATACAGGGATGATTTCCGACACCCTCCTCGTCCGCTCTAATAACTCTTCTTCTGAATGGGAATCAAGCCCCCCCATACTCAAAAGCCCTAAATCGTAGCCGATATCCTTACTGAATTTCGCTTCCTTTACGGCCTGATCTACCGGACCGCATATCCCGGCTACTTTAATAAAGGAATCGGGCACCCCCGCATTCTCCATCTCTTCCATTGCAAGCTTCAATACCCTTTCGTACAAACCAAACCGGGGATCCCGGATTTCGAACTGTGTAGTATGTACACCGACCGCAAGGCCTCCTACACCTGAATCGATATAATACCTGGTGAGGGCTCGCTGACTCACTTCATCCAGTTCTTTGTTCGTTGATAAGGCCAATGGATGCGCCGGGATGAAGGCCCCTTCATGCAACGCTTTGTTGACCGGTGATGTTAACATTTAGAACGCCCCCTCTCGCTGTTGAAAATGCGTCGGTTTATTGTAGGTAAATCCATCACGCTCAACCCACCCTGCCGTCCAATCGATCATCTGCTGCATCGTGACCTTCGGATATCCGAACAACTTATGAGCCTGGGATGCATCGTTTAACAATGCGGTGGATTGCTCGGAATTCACATAAGACACCTGCTTATTGAATCGCTTCGC
This sequence comes from Rossellomorea sp. NPDC077527, assembly GCF_044542955.1. NCBI lineage: Bacteria > Bacillati > Bacillota > Bacilli > Caryophanales > Bacillaceae > Rossellomorea > Rossellomorea sp. NPDC077527. The sequence continues at coordinate 97,896 of NZ_JBITVL010000005.1, forward strand.
AAATTCCTTCGCGAGCCAGCGGACAGAAATGGTTTCAGGCCCCGTCACATTCAGGATTTTCGGCGGTGAATTCGTCAGCAGGAGGGACCTGATGGCATATTCATTGGCATCCCCCTGCCAAATCACGTTTACATTTCCCATGGTCAGATCCACCGGCTGGTCATTGTAGACCTGCCTCGCCACTTCCAGAAGGACACCGTAACGAAGATCAATCGCGTAGTTCAGTCTGAACATCAGCATCGGAGTATGATTCTTATGGGAGAAGTATGTGAGAACGCGCTCCCTTCCAAGACACGATTGGGCATACTCCCCGATCGGATTGACCGGATTGGATTCAGAACAATGATTGCTGACGACCTCGGTCAGGGGATAGACATTCCCTGTAGAAAAGGCCACGATCCTTGAATGTGGAAACTTCTCTGCCAGCCTTCCTGGCAGATAAGCGTTCATTGCCCAGGTGAAGTGTTCATTGCCTGTTGTCCCGAATTTATTCCCTGCCATATAGATAATATTTTTCACTTCCGGCAGCGTCTTCAGGTCTTCATCCTTCAATAAATCCACGGAGATCGTATGAATCCCGAATGCATTCAGCTCATTCCGAAGATCTGGTGAAGAAAACCTTGAAACTCCGTACACCTTTTTATTCAAACCAGCCTCATCAATCGCCCGTTTAGTCAACTTTGCCAATGTAGGTCCCATCTTGCCCCCCACACCGAGGATCATGATATCGCCTTCCAGTGTTGCAAGATCGTTCATCAAGTCCTGTGAAGGTTCTGTCATGAAATCCTCTAATTCCTTGATTGTTTTCATCAAACCACTCTCCTAAACTACTAGATTGAACTTTCAGAAAATACTTATCAACATCTTATGAATCTGATTATTAAAAGACAAGTCTTTAATTGGTCTTTAAAGAGTAGGTGTTGCGGACAATCTACACTATTGATTTTTGACAATTCAGATAATTATCAGTATGATATGGATAAAAAGACATGTCTGTAAAAAAAGTGTTATGGGGGATGAGTGTATTGAGAAGTATGAAGCCGGTTCATGATAACTCTGAAATCAACATCGGGATCATCGGTCCTGAAGCTCTTGTCGACCAAATCAAAGTGACGTTAAAGTCATTTCCGAACTTCAAACCGTATTTCGGAATCATCAAACCAGGGACCATTATTTCAGAAGTAGCAAAAGAATTGATGTACGATGTCGATGTCCTCATGTTCACGGAATATCATCTATACAATCTCGCAAAACAATTCCTGGACTTTTCCATCCCGGTTCATCATGTACCCTTGATGGGCACCGGCTTATACAGATCACTGTTTCTAATTAAAAACAATCACGGCCTGAAACGCCTCTCGATCGATACGATTGAAAAGAAATACGTCGAAAAGATCCTCGTGGAATTAGTGGAAGAAGATTATGAGTTAATGGTGTTCAGGCATCCTTCCAAGACACCGTTGATCAGTGACATTGTTTCTTTCCACGTTGAAAATCATGAAATCAAAGGTGCCATCGCCCTGACAGGCATCCAGGAAGTGTATACACTTCTGACGGAAATGAAGATCCCATGCGAATGGGTCACACCCACTCAGCAAGATATGATCGTCTCCCTGGAACGGGCCCTCCTTGCCACAGAAACCCGAAGGAACAAAGAGTCCCAGATCGTGTTCGGGTTGATCAATGTGGATGATTTCAAAAAAGTGACGGAAAAATATCATTCAGAACACGATGTTCAATTATTCAAGCTGAACATCCAGCAAATGCTTCTGGATTACATAAAACAGTTGGATGGCCACCTCATCAATCTTGGCGGGGAAGAGTACTCCTTCATCACCACCCGGGGGATATTCGAAAGGGAAACCCGGGGCTATAAGTTCATCCCCCTTCTTCAAGAGACGAATAACGCCATGGGGATCACCTTAAGCATCGGGGTCGGCTTCGGGATGACGGCAGCCGAAGCCGGCAGTCACGCCCGGCTCGCATTAAGGCAAGCGAAGGATTCTGGCGGCGATGTCTGTTATATCGTGAGAGAAAACAGGAGCGTTCTCGGTCCCGTCGATATCACGACCAATACCCAATACGAACGGTATGACCTGGCGATCACCGATGCAGAGTTATTGGACCGGGCAGAAAAAGCCGGGATGTCCGCTTCCTATATGACCAAGCTGATGGCCCGGGTAGAACGATACGGGATTGTCGATTATACCGCTCAAGAATTGGCATCCACCTTGAACATCACGGTCAGGAGTGCCCATCGGATCCTCCTGAAATGGATGGATGCCGAGCTCGTCGACATTGTCGGCGAAGAAAAATTGACCCATAAAGGTCGACCGCGCCGCATCTACAGGCTGAGCTTTACGATGGATGAAAAGGTGCAATAGAATCCAGGCTTCCTGGATTCTTTTTTTTATTTACCAGACTGTACAGGAACAGGCCTTCCCGTTATCCTGCTTTCATTCGCCGCTTCTATGAAACGGATGATTTCCAACGTTTCACTCAAGGGTACCCTCGATACCCCGTCCTGAAAGAAATCCATGATCTGTTCTACTAAACTTGCATAGAAGGGTTTGCGGCCAGACTGTATATCCACATACTCCGTCCCCTTCTCGAAGTGGACGAGGGCACCGAAGTGATGGTTCCCCAATCGATTCCCTCTCACCGTCCCAAATCTTCCATCTTTCCAGCGGGCCACGATGCTGTCATGGTTGTCATTCGAGAAGACGTTCACCTGCTCTGCTCCTTCTCCAAGCAGCGTAAACAGCATCTCAATGGAATGGATTCCGTACCAGAAATATCCCGGCTGTGTTTCTTGAAGCTCCAAGGGACCAAAACAATCGGCACCGATGACTTCACCGAGATCAGACCTATCCGTGACCTCCCTCAATGCTTCTGCAAACCGGAGAGCCGATGTGCTCATGATCGGTGTGTGGTGATAATCTGCTAAACGAACCATTTCAAGCGCATCTTCTGTTCTTAAACTGAATGGTTTATCTATAAAAATCGGTTTCTTGAAAGCTACTATTTTCTTTAACTGCCCAAGGTGGATGTCCCCATCAACGGATTCCAATAAGATGGCATCCATCCCTGCGGCTGCTTCTTCAAGTGAATCGACTATTTCAACACCATAACGCTGAACGTCTTCCGTAAACTTTCCGATTCTGGAGGAACTGAGTTCAATATGAGGCGATCCACCTGGAAATGCCTTCACCACTTTCCCTCCCCGGACATGGTGGCGATCATCGGGATCATTTAGTAATCTCGTAAAAGCTGCAGCATGAGACGTATCCAATCCAACCATCCCGATTTTCAGATTTCTCATAGATTTACTCTTCCTTTCACCCTATTTGATCCCTGACATCTGAATTCCCTCTGTGAAATAGCGCTGGAAGAATAAGAATATCAGGAAGGTCGGGATGAATGATAACGTTGAACCAGCCATTTCAATCCCAAAGTTCCCTTCCTTCCCAAGTATTGAAGCCAAACCGACCGTTACCGGAAACATTTCTTCCCTCGTCATATAAATCAATGGCTGAAACAGGTCATTCCAGTTGGAGATGAACGAAAACGTACCTACGGTCGCTACAACCGGAATGGACAAGGGCAGGATCACCTTAAAGAACACTTTAATATCATTAGCCCCATCGATCCGTGCCGCTTCCTCCAGGTCATTCGGGATGCTTTGCAGGAACTGGCGCACGAGGAACACACCCATGATCCCCCAGAGCTCAGGAACGATCAGTGCCCAATACGTATTGATCCAACCGAAGTCGGCAAACATAATATATTTCGGGATGATGAGCAGTTGCTGCGGAATCATGATGACGGCCATGAACACCCAGAAGATGATCTCCCTGCCTGGGAATTTCTTTTTGGCAAAAATATAGCCGAGGATCGCACAAAAGAACATCTGGCTGAATACCGGTACAATCGTAATGACGACGGAGTTGAAAATCCATCGAAGAAAAAGGCCGTTTCCGATCAAATACATGTAATTACTCAAAGTGGGATCCTCCGGTATCCAGAAGAGAGGATCCAATAATGCATACTGCATATCTTTAAATGAACCCATTGCCATGATGACGAACGGCAATAGGAAACAGAAAGCCAATAGTGCCAAAGCGACATACTTAATGATTTTTCCCATTATCCACACTCCTTTCCCCTACGATTAATAATACTTTGTATCCTGTCCCATATATTTTCTCTGGATGAGCGAAATGACAAGGATGATAAAGAACAACACATAGGAAAGTACCGCTGCGTAGCTTAAATTAAGTCCCCCGAAACCTTGCTGGTACAAGTAGAACACGATGGTCGTGGTTGCGTAATTCGGCCCCCCGCCTGTAAGTAGGAAGGTGGAGTCAAAGATCTGGAACGAACCGATCGTTGTGATGATGGCAACGTAAAAATGAATCGGCTTCAGCAGAGGAAACGTGACCGACCAGAACATCCGGAACGGCGTGGCTCCGTCTATTTTTGCCGACTCATACAGCTGTTTGTCGATCGATTGCAAGCCGGCAAAATAATAAATCATCGTACTTCCCGCCACTTTAAAGATACTCAATCCCGCAAGGACAATGAGTGCCTGACTGGAGTCAGATAGGAACAGCTGCGTATCGATCCCGATCAGGCTTAGGAGGTAGTTCACCATTCCGGATTCTGTCCCTCTGAACAGCCATCCCCAAATCCCTGCGATGATGACGAACGAGGTGACTACGGGCAGAAAGAAAATCCCTTTAAACACACTCTTCATCCACACACCCGAATTGATGATCAAAGCGAGAATCAGCCCAAGGGCCATCGTCGGTACGATATAGTACACCGAGAAAAGAACCGTATTCCAAATCGCTTTCCATGCGAGTTTGTCTTCAAGGAACCTCATCCAATTCTCCAACCCTACAAATTCAGGATCCCCAATGATTTTCCAGTCCAGGAATGTCAGAACAAAACTGAAGGCAAAGGGGAAGATTTGAAAAATCAAGAAATGAATCAATGTCGGAATGAGGAAGATATAAACGATCGCATTCCGGTCCCATTCCCGTTTGATCCGTGATTTCAAAGGTAATTTATTGTTTTTTATTTTCAGCTCATGCTTAGCCGTCTCTGTACCAATCAGCTTCATCACCTTCTTTTTTTATGTAAGTTCGGAAACAGAGAGCATCAATCTCTTAAGAGATCAATACTCCCTGTCCCGTACACCTATTGTTTAGCCAGTTCCGCCTTGATCGCTTCCGCCGCTGCATCTGCCGCTTCCTTCGGCGTCTTCTCCCCTGCCATCATCGTTTGCACTTCAGCTTGGATACCAGGCATGATCGCACGACCGATCGGGTGGATGACCCCCGGCTGAGCATATTGAGTATATTCAGCAAGTTGGCTCAGGTATTTCTGATCATCGAAAATATCCTTTGCCGATTCACGAGTAGGAATGTACTGTGTCACAGTATTGAACTTGCGTTGATTTTCAGCGTTGGTCACGACTTTAATGAATTCTGCCGCTGCATCCGGATTGTCACTGTTAGATGGGACGACGAACATTCCCGTTGTACCGTATGTGGCCTGCTCTTTATGTTTAAGCGGAGGAGCAATGACGAAATCCATACCGCTCTTTTGCAGGTTGGTCAATGAAATCCCTGAACCTTGCACCGCTAACATCTTCCCGCCATTCCAAAGGGCATCGTGCTCCATAGCCGTAACAGAATCTTCAGGAATCCAGCCTTTCTTATACATATCATTAATAAAGGTAAATGCTTCGACACCGGCTTCATTATTGATCTTCACTTCATCATCCTGTGTAATGACTTCCCCGCCTGCCTGCCATAAGAATGGATACAGCGTTCCGTTCATGGAACCTCCACCTTGATAGCTGAGTGCATAGAAGCCTTTATCCTTCGCTTTTTTAGCCCAATCAGAGAACTCATCCCATGTCGCAGGCAGCTTCTCAGGATCTCCTCCGATCGCTTTGATCACTTCTTTATTGTAGAAAAGCGTGTACGCTTCCTGAAGGATCGGAAGACCATATGTTTTGTCCTTCCATTTTGTCGAAACAAGGGCCGTATCAACAAAATCATCCATATCGTTATCTTTTAAATACGGGTCAAGCTCAAGAAGCATTCCTTCATTCGCATATTGTGGCATTTGATCCGGGATGGCATAAAAGACATCCGGGCCGTTATTAGCGGCTAAAGCCGTCAACACTTTTTGATCCCGGTTCGCCCAAGGGATAGTTTCGATTTTTACCTTAACGTCAAACTTATCCTCGTAGGAGGCAACGATCTCATCCCACATCTTTTTCTCTTTATCCGCATCACCTGTAAAAGGATGGACCCAAACCGTAATTTCACCTGAGATTTCCCCATCTTCTGCTTTTCCGCCCGCTTTCTCATCTTTCGAGTTACAAGCGGCCAATAAGATGAGTCCCATGACAAGTACTAAGAGAAACGATAATTTCTTTTTCATGAATGATCCCCTCTTCATTTTTATTTTTATTTAGACCTTTCCTTAAAGCTTATTGCCAGATTACTGTAGAAAATGGTGGTTGATTTCCTATCCAGGTGCCCGCTTTTCGTTGGAGTCGAGCACCTTCTGATCCAACAATTCCCAAGAAAAAATCCATTTAATAAGCCAACCCCTATGCTTTCTCCACCTCCCTGAATTCTGCAGTACCCTTTTGTAAAGCGCTGTCATTTATCTCTATTGCTTTTTGCAGAATAAAAAAATCATTTGATTACCGCTGAATAATTGTTAAAATATTCATAACCTTTACACAAGTCTAAAACGTTTTTGATTAAGAGACAAGTCTCTTAATTGTCTTTAATAGTAAATTCGAAAAATTGTTTTGTTTGATTCAGATGAAGATTGGAAAGTTAGAAAGGAGTGGGCCGATGGGCGGTTGGGACAGGTTTCATACGATTGTATTTGTAATGTTGAAACTTGCTTATATGAATATCCTCTGGATTTTCTTCACTTTACTAGGGCTTGTCGGGTTTGGTTTTTTCCCGGCGACGGTGTCCCTGTTTACGATTGGGCGCAAATGGCTGATGGGTGAGGAACCCCTCCCCATTTTTCATACATTTTGGCATACATATAAGAGAGAATTTATTAAGAGTAATGGATTTTCCCTTATTTTTATCGTGATAGGGTATGTGTTGTATTATGACTTTACCTTCGTGGGTATGAATAGCGGAAAGCTGACCTTCCTTGTACCCGTGCTGGTGTTGATCCTGATCGCTTATATCATCACCCTGCTGTTTTTCTTTCCGGTGTATGTCCATTTTGATCTGACATTTTGGAAAACGTTAAAGCAAACATTGCTGATTGCCTGGACCTCTCCTTTTGAAGCCTTTCAAATCGTTTTGGCATGCGGCCTGTTATACGGTGCTGTGAATCTGCTGCCCGGTATCGTTCCTTTCTTTACAGGGAGTGTCCTTTCCATGATCGTGATGTGGATCAGTTTGAAAGCTTTTGAAAAAATAGAAAAGAAAAAAGGAAGCCATCCTATTTCTGAACAGCATGAAAAATCATTATGAATTTCTCTCCGCCTTGGTTGGCGGATTTTTTTTGCGTTTTATAGGACTTCTGATCCATCTAACATTACGACGATTAAAAGACTTGTTTCCGTGGTTCTACATCTATAAAAATAGGAATAACAACAGTCGAAGCTTTCTATAGGTTCGGTAGAAAATACTTACTAATGCCAAGAAATCAGCAAATGGGGTGAAAAGTCACGAGTTGGAAGGATGTAAATGAAATATAGGAGGAGATGGGTAAATGAAGAAGACTGTGAAAGGAATGTGGTTTGTTTTACTGATTTGTATGATGATGATTGGATCGGCGTTTCCGTCGGCGGGAGCTGTCGATGCTGAGACAAATTCTTCATTTGGTGAGCCGGTTAAGCTCGGGGATCCCATTCAAAGTGTTGCTGTCTATGATTCTGCCTACGGAACGGAGAATGGGCATGATGTCATGTATACGACCGCTTCCGGGCACCCCGCCATTTTTCAGGTGGTGGATTTAGAGACCGAGGAAGTGCTGAGAACGTATCCTCTTGAAGGCACAGGTGCCGTTTGGACTCATATCACGGTTCCTAACGGGAATGTCTATATAGGAGGGAACGGGTATTTGTATGAGTACTCACCGGAAACGCAGGAAGTGAAGAACCTCGGCGGCATAGGGGAAAGTGTGGTGTACGGCTTATCATATGATGAAGAAGGGCGTGTTTACTTTGGGTCCTATCCTAATGCGAAAGCCGGTGTGTATGATCCCGCCACTGGCGAAATGACTGATTTCGGAAACGTGGCCCCGAACCAAAGCTATACCCGGTCCACCGCCTATCACGACGGATATCTGTATCTTGGTGTCGGTGTCGATAACTATCTCGTCAAACTGAATGTCGAAACCGGGGAGCATGAGAAGATCTCCCTCCCTGATCACGTCACTCCTGGAAGCAGCGTCTGGCAGCTGGATGCGTTCGGGGACTATATCGTCGCAGGTGTAGGCGGCGGAGATAACTCCCTGTTATTCTATGACACTACTACAGATCAATGGGAAGACATCTCTTATGAAAATAATAAAGGTCTTCGCCTCATCCAAGGTCTCCCCGGCAGCAACAAAGCCTACTTCCAGCAAAGTGGCCGGATCATGGAAATTGATTACGATACACTACAGGCGACAGATACAGGTGTCAGATTCGGAACATTCATCCGGAATACCACCTGGGTTGAGCTTGAAGGAGATCCCGATTTTCCAGGCTATTCACTCGTGACTGTCCAATTCGCTGGACAAGTCACCTTCATGAATCTGGAAACGAAGAAGGTGAAAACGATCCAGTACCCGGTGGTGGGTAATCCGATCCCGATCCAAACCCTTGAAAAAGGACCCGATGGAGACCTGTATATGAGCGGCTATCCGGGTGGTAAAGGAGCTGTTTACCATACGAGTGAAGAGACATCTGACATGTTCACACTCGGACAGGCTGAAGGAATGGTCGCCATGGGGGATCACATGTACTTCGGAGTCTACCCCGGCGCAACCATTTTTGACCTTGATACGACAAAGGACACGATCGCGCCGAAACAGATCTATGATATTCCCCATCAGGACAGACCGTTCAAGATGGAAGCAGTGCATGACAAGCTTTACATCGGTACGATTCCGGACTATGGAAAATTGGGCGGATCTCTCACCATATTGGATCCTGAGCATGTGGAAGACACTCAGGTTTATGAAGACGTCATCCACAATCAGTCGATTGTAGGACTTGCGGAGCATGGTGGAAAGCTGTACGGGTCCACTACGGTGGCGGGAGGACTCGGAATCGAACCGACGGAAGACGCAGCCAAACTCTTTGTCTGGGACTTGGAGAAGAATGAGAAGGTAACCGAATTTGTTCCGAATATCCCCGGGCTTGATTACAACCCGCGCATGATCAGCGGAATGAGTGTCGGTCCCGACGGTTTATTGTGGTCTGCCGCAGACGGAATAATCTTTGCCATGGATCCCGATTCTTTGGAAATCGTGAAAAGCAAAACCATTTACGAAGGAGTGAAGAACTACGGAAGATGGCGTCCCATCCATATCCGCTGGGATGACAACGGCGTGATGTATACCACGTTAGCCGGTAAGCTGACAGCCATCGATCCAGAGTCATTTGATTATGAAACACTTGCCGTGACGGAACTGGCCACGGTCGGGGATGACGGGGACATCTACTATACGTCCGAAAGCCGGTTGATGAAGATCGACGTACTGGAAAATACGTTGGAATCTGCAAGAGACCTGATCATTCAGGAAGCAGAAGATGGACAGATGAAACATTCTGTGGAAAAGCAGCTGATCAACTCTCTTTCACAGGCGATTCATCATCGTGACAAAGGGGATCTGGATCAGGCCAGGAATCATCTTCAGAAGGCACTGGATCAATTTCAAAAAGCCAAAGGTTCGGATGTGACGAATGACTTGAAGGTCAAATTGGCTTTAGGAACCATTAATCTATAAAAAATAACCCGGATCGGTGCGTTTGGTGCACCGAATCCGGGTTATTTTTTTCCGAACGTCTGCTTCATCCGTTCTACGGGATCATCTTCTGTGGAAGGATTCCATTCCAAGACTTGATCGGCGGCCAGCAGTTCTTTTTTTAACGTGTTGTAATCGACATTTTGAACACTCGTGGCCCCATGAAACGCAAGGGATACGGCCGTACCCACCGATTGCCCGATGATCATGAACACCGGTTCCATCCGGATCGAACCATATGCGATATGAGAGCTAGATAAGCAAACAGGCACTAGTAAATTCGTACATTCATCTGCTTTTGGCCGGACGGACCGATACGAGATAGGATACGGTGAAATCGGGATTTCGACATCCCCTTCATTCACGCACCGACCATCGATCACGACCCGCCTGCAGTGATGGGAATCCATTTGATAAGATGCCAGGCCAATCGAATCATCCACCGTCTCTTGGCCTAGACAGTTTCGATCCGTCATGACATAGTCTGATATCATCCTTCTAGCCTCACGGATATACAATTGCGGAGGCCAATGCCCTGTTTGTATGAATTCATCTTTAGGAAGCCCCCACTCACCCACTTCTTTTCGGATGGATTCAGGGACCAGCTCGTCATGACTCAAGAAATACAGCATGCCGAGATCATAGTTGATATGCTCCTGAAAGATCCTTTCCCTCGTTTCATAACTAGCATTCGGCCAGGCGTGGTTCATTCCGATGTAATCGGTAGAAACCGCTCCATGGTTATTCAGGTCGGACTTGCCATTGGAGAGCATGATGTGGAGATTCATGGCATCCCATACCCCTGCTTGAATATATCTCAGTAACAGGGAATACTTATCTGGATCGTATGTCGGTGGTTTCGGAAAGGACATGCGTTTATCAGGATCTGTCGTTAAACAGATTCGAAAGTTATACGCTTGAATTCGATGATCACCTTGTCCGTTTTCTCTCGAGCATTCTTCCTGTTCAGTCACACCAAATAGCAGCCCGGATTTCGGGTCCCCTTCTTTTACATACGGATCCACACTCACTTCAAATTTATGATGCTGTTCTCCAAACCGGACACCATTATAGGTTTCTTTGTAGGTCGCATTCGATTCTCGGCCAACTGAATAGGACACATTCGCCATCGCCATGATATCCCCTTCATAGCTGGCATCAACGAAATAGCTGCCTTCATAAACCATTCCGTCTTCCATGTTGATCCTCTGAATCTTTCTATCTTCCATTACCACTTTTTCCGGATGCTGATTCAGATAGACAGGGATCCTATGTTCAGCCAGCCAATTGGTGAAAACCGAAGTTGCTGCCTTAGGCTCGAATGTCCATTGATCGCCTTTTCCGTAATACTCTCCGATTCTTTTATAAAATTCTCTGGACAGTCCCCCTATCGCCTCTTTCGCTCCGAAATCCGTCGCCCCCAGACCACTTGCCGTCATTCCGCCGATATGGCGACCGAATTCAGCGATCGCCACGTTCAGTCCCATCTTTTTGGCTTGGATGGCACAAGAAATCCCTGCCGGTGTGGCACCGTATACAATGAGGTCACATTTGATTTTTTCATCACTTTTATTTTTAGCAGGTTTGTAATAATAAAGGTTACTGAAGTCCATAAGTTTGGATCCCCTGCCATTCTTGTTTGCACTTCTTTACTACTTTCCTTAAATAGTGGAAGTAGATAAGAAGCATTTCTTCATGGGTGAACGAAATAAAATTGTCTTTCGTTTGAAGAGCAAGTACTTCCTTGCTTACAGCTGGTGTTCGGTTTTCGAGAAAATCCATCACTTCGTCCAAGTAGGCTGTAACGTTGTCCCTTTCCTCTACTCCATTCACCTTTTCAGGATCCACGACACGTGCCGGGAATAATGGAACATTCCAAAAAGTGTGGGCAGACAGGATCTTCTCTAAATCGAGCATGATGGAGCGATACAGGTCTTTATGTTCTCCAAGATCTGAGAAATACGCGGCGACTAGGTCGTCATAATTCTTCCCCCAACTCAAGCCGGCGAACATATAGTTGTTGAACTGCTGGACCCATTTCCACGGGTATTCCTTCGGGAGGTCAGAAGAATGGGGTTTAACATGACAAGGTACGATCAAGTTCAGGATTCCATCCACACCCTGCTTTTTATAATCGTCTATATCCTGTTTGATCCGTTTGAAGAGCGGCGGAAATAATTCACTTAACATGAAATGATCGCTGTAATACTCAAGTACGGTAAAGGCTCTTCCTTTATTCGAAGTTTCCTTTTTCCAATCCACCAGGCTGTCCGTCGCACGGGCCTGTTCCTCCCTTTCAGAATGAATGGAGTCGGAGTAGTCCCTACCCCAGTAAGCATATAAGACATCGACATCTTTGGAAGCCTCTGTCCCTTCATTCCGCTCTAGCATATTCCATTCAAGTCCGGCGTTATAAGTGATATGCTCCACTGCGACATTCAGGTCTTTCAATGCGTCCTTCAACTTTTCTGTAAACCTGATATATGCTGGCATAAATTCAGCGTAGTCGGCCTGTTGGATCCCAACGTCTTCAGGCCAGAGGGATACCCTTGTGACGACGGACGATTCTAAGCATATGTCATAGATCCGCTTCATGACTTTGCTTTGACTATCTGGATTCTTTAAAAAGTGAGTTGCCTGATTTTTATTGTCGTTTAACAAGAAAGATAAGCTGTGCCCTCCAAGAGTGACATTCATACTCCGTTTCTCGAGCTCGTTTTCAATGTACTTTTTCACTTTATCCCAAAGAAAGAAGGTGAAGAAGAATTCATTCAGACCGTTTTTCGCTCCCCAATCGATGACGCGGTTTATGTAAAGGGGATCATCAATGGTTTCGATGATGTTTCCGCGTCGGGAAAATTGGGGATGTTGGATGCAAGCAGCCTCTTCCTCTTGGCGATTCCCGTTCTTTTCATCAAAGTGAACCCACGAGTACCCCAGCTTCTTCTCACATAAATGGTACACGCCGTATAGTACAGACCGCTCTTCTTTGCCGACGATCCATATATTCTCTCCTTGCTCGACAACTGCAAATCCTTCTTTCTTTAAAGACAGCGGGGTTTGAGAGTAAGGTGAGGCGTGATATTCTTCTTCGAGCATCAAAAAAATGGTGTCCGTAAGCTGATTGCGGTCCGCTTCCATTCTCTGAACCTTTAACCCTATCCCACTCTTCCTGTACAATCTTCGTAATTCTTCAACAGCAAATCGTATCGTAATGTGGTTGCTATCATAAGTGGTGGTTTTTATGAGAATCAGCTCCTTATCTGGGTGTGCCATGGGGACAGGTCCCTTGGCACATTTTTATGTACTATTAAGATAACGTTTGGGAAGGGTCGTTAAAATGTCTTTAATGGGGGAAGTGGTGAGACCGGGTTCCTGTACGCCCTGCTTCCTGCATTGTGAGAGGACAATATAATAGGTCATCTCTCCAACACAGCACTTATCAACTACCGACAATACCAAATAGGAATTAGCATGGAATGAAACCATACTCATTTCAAAGTTGGGGCTCTCCTTATAAAGAGCCAAGGGACCTGTCCCCATGGTTCTTCCCATGGCTCTTTTATTCTTTTAGGAATATTAGCTATTGTTATCCCAACCCAATTCATTTAAATGGTATATTTTACTTATATAATTACAATAATTGGGAGGTTAATATGCTTAAACTATTAAAGAACAGAAACTTCTCCTATCTTTTCTGGGGCAGGGTGGTAACGAATATGGGAGACAGTTTGTATAATGTCGCGGCTATGTGGCTTGTATATGAAATGACTCATAGTCCTTTATATACTGGAATAGCAGGAGCATTAATCATGATTCCTCAAGTATTAGAATTTCTAGTGGGGCCACTGGTGGATCGATGGAGGTTAAGATCCATACTACTATTTACACAGTTGTTTCAAGGTTTCCTTATTCTACTTATCCCTATTAGTTATTATTTAGGTTTCAGTAGTGTATGGCTGGTCATGTCCATTATGTTTGGGGTAGTGGCCATTGAACAGTTTGTGTATCCCGCTCAATCAGCTATGATTCCTAAAGTACTCCCCAAGGAAGAGCTGCCAGAGGCAAATTCCTTAATGAACATCGCTTACAAAGGAGCCGATTTCCTTCTTACCGCTCTCGCAGGTATCCTGATTGTAAAAATAGGAGCAATCAACATTTACCTGATTAATTCCGTCACCTTCCTATTAGCCATCATGCTTTTTAAGAACATTCACTATCAAGATAATAGACAAGGTAAAATAGAAGAAATTTCTTCTATGAAGTCTGGCTTCCAAATGTATAAAAAAGAATTAATAGAAGGATTCTCCTTTGTCAAACATTCTACGATACTTCAATATATCATTCCCTTGATCATCGCTAACTTCGTATTTGGAATGATTAATGCCATTCTTCCAGCTTATGCAGATCTCAGAGGGGGCGAAAGCTATTACGGGTACTATCTTGCCTCTTTATCTGTCGGGATGTTATCCGGATCTTTATTAGCTGCATACTTCAAGAACATCCCATTGGGCAGAGTCATCATCTTATCATTCCTTTTCTCAAGTATGGCTTGGGGCGGATCATTCTTAGTGGGATCGTCCATTCTTTCAGTTATTTTATTTGGAATCTCGACCATTGGAATTGGAATTGCCAATCTACTTATATTTACAATGATACAATCAATACTTCCAGAAGATATGATGGGGAGGGTTTTTTCCTTTATTTCAAGTATCGCAACCATCCTCCTTCCGCTAGGGTCATTCATTGGAGGATACATGGCTACTATAATTGGCAGTGAATATATATTTGGGGCAGGTAGTTTATTATGTCTTCTCATCGTATTCTACTGGACAACGAACCATTCATTAAGAAGATTACCTACATATCTTGAAATCACCCCGGAAACTCATTTGAAAAAGAAATCAGCATCATAAGGCAAAGGGAACCCACCATAGTGGGTTCCCTTTCTTGTTATGAAATCGTTTGAAGCTGTAAAGTAATAAATTGTTTTAGCGCAGTAATTCCAGTCGCCATGAACGAATAAACATCTTCACCATCGTTCAGGAATTCGTTCACAAACTCTTCGAACTGTGTACAGTCATTTTCTAATGCCTGTTTCACCTTAAGATCAAGAATATGCTCTTTACCTTTATATCTAGAGAATAATGAAAAGGCTAAAAGGTACGCAATGGGATCAGTAATGTGGTCTTTATATCCAAAGACGAAAGAAGTGTTTAATAAGGCATTCATATGAGTGTATTCTTGATTAATATAAGAAATATCCTCAGGGGTTATTTTCTTATCCAGGTCGTGTTGTATAGTCAAATAATCCTGCAAGGTTAGACCATCATTGTCCACCATGGAGTCAATCAATGCTTCTTCCAATTGATAGATAGAATATTGAGATAAGACAATTTTGTTAATCCTATGAAGATAATGCGTGCGAACATCATGCCTTACCTTTTCAGGGATATGATCATTAACCATGATAGAGTGAACACAATTCAATTCAAATAAATAAGCTAAAGCTTCATTTAAGATTTGTCGACTGTTTTCGAAGTAAGAATTGTCGTACACATTATTATAGTATGAGTGTCCTAATTCATGACATAGAATATAGAAATCATCTAAGCTGCCATTATAAGATAGAATGATTTTATTTTCTTTTGCTTTGGGAAAATAGTATGTTCTATTCACACCATGATGATTAGGGTCTTCAATTACTTTAATATGTGCGTCAGCAAACATTTTTTCTAGATGTCCAATCATGAACGGATTATTCAAGTGAACCTTTACACTTTCCACGATTAATTCTTTAGATGTCTCAATATCTTCAATAGCTGGATAAACACAATGAGGAGTGTCATACAGATAATCGACCACTGTCTTTTTTCCTTCAGAAGGGAACAAAGTCTTTCCAAACAACGAACTCAGGGACATCTGGTGTTCTTCCATCAACCCTGTAAATAATTCAACCGTTCTATTTCCCAATCCCAATGTTTCTTGATAGTATTCATTAAGTGGAACTCTCACGTAATTCTTTTTAACCGTATTAAAATAGCGCAATAATGCCTCTCCTTGTTCCACCAAAGCTTCATGGCTCATGCGTTGTAGTTCTACCCTTAAGTTGTAATCCTTAACACTATTTAAGTTTAATAACACTTCGTAAATTGAAGAGCCTTTCAGGTCAGGGAGCCTTATATTCTTAACCAAATGTAAGTATTCCCCATACAATTCCTCAGAATAATAAACAGTACTGTCAACTTCATCCTTATCCAACATGTCAATTAAACATAAAAAGTCTTGATAGACCTGACCAAGGTTATACTCTTCTAGAAGATCCAAATTTATTATTAAATCAAAAACTTGGTACATTGATAATATTTCTATTTCAAGATGATTTGGAATATCAGGGGTTGCTTCAATGAGGTTAGACAAGTACTCTAGTTTGCGTCTTACTTCCTGCTCCTCCAGTGGCATTATTTGAGCTAATTGGGACATAAATTCTTTATTTGCTACTCTGCTCGGATGTAAATCTGATAATCCTAAGCCTAAATGTGAAGCAGGTTTATTTTCTAGCAGGTAATCAACCAGTATCTTACTAACAAGAATGGAAGCCGTTAAGCTTTGGATGACGGTCCCGCGATTCTCACTAATAAAGTAAGGAGTGGATTGTTGATAACTTGCATGCAGAACATTTTTCCCTTCCCCGCTCGTCAGGTCATTCGCTATCGTGGAATCATTGAAATAACCAAGGAAAATATACCTTGATGAAATACTTTCTGCAAAGGAAGAAATGTCGCTATGAAGAGTTTCAGACGATTCATCGAAACATCCAAACAGAAATTGAAAAGGCTCTAGATTAAGACTTCTGAGATCGTCAATATGTTGAACCTCTTGTTCATAAATGTGAATACTACATTCTGGCTCTATTGATGCCATCTTATCTTTGATAACCTGAACCTTTGATTTCTGTATATCTTCATTGTTGAATAGAAATTGAGCACGGATATTCTTTTTTTCTACACGATCATGATCAATGATCGTTAGATGTTTAACTCCTAGTTTTGCAAGAGTAAGAACCAGCGTTGACCCAACAGTGCCGGCCCCGATAATAACAATATGTAAGTTTGCAATCTTATTAAGGATTGATCGTGATTCAATGGTTTGATCGTAAATATTAAAATAGTTAAAATTTCTATAATCAGCTAAATTCTGATTAGAAGAAAATGCTGTCTCTTCATATAGAAAGCCGTTCTCCTCCAAAAACGAATTGAACTCCAGGCTCTCCTCATTTGAAATGTCATACTCTCTTTGCCACTGTAATCGTCTGTTTAATTGTAACTCTTCATTATCTAATCTATATGACTCTAGCAATGCCCAGATGGCCTGGAAGTCTTCTACTTCTAATATCTTTTCTTCCCCATCGTAGTACAGAATTTCATTTCGTTCCGGAAAACCTCTAAAGTTTAAACTTTCCTTTAACTTTTTCATTCATCCTACCCCCCACCTACTGCATCATAATAAAAGAAGGTGAAAAATTTTCACCTTCTCTCTAAGTAAGTATTAGCACTTTGCATAACACATGCAAAGAACTTGATTTTGAACAGTGCGTTTGATTTTCACTTTAACCTTCATAATATTCACCCCTTTGTGAATTATTTGATCTTTCAGTAATATAATAACTTTTATTGTATTTTTTATCAAAATTGTAAAAATGTTCTAATTAAGTCGAGATGTGCAATTCGGACTATATTATCGAGTGTTTTCACCATAATCCGCAAAAAAATATTCTTTCAGGAATATAACATAGGCAAAAAGTTTTAATTAAGAGAGCCAGGGGGACAGGTCCCTCGGCTCATTCACTAACACTCAATTGATACAGAGGATCTTTCTACTTGGCAACAAAAAAAAGAAATGACCACGGTTCAATACCGTGCTCATTCCTAAGAGATTTCTTAATAGAAATTAATATGGTTGATTTCTATCCGAGCCAAGGGACCTGTCCCCATGGCTCACTTCACGTATAACTTATATGGACTAACACTGGCGTCACCGTTTACGTCTTGGACTTTGATGTAGTAGTTGCCTTTTTTGAGTGTTAGTTGGAGGTATTCGATGTCTCCTTTGCCGTAGTTGTCGGCTTTGGCGACGAGTTTTCCTTTGCTGTTGTATACGGAAAGGATACCATCCAGGTCAGAAGGCAGGGTGAGTCTGAATGTACGCTTGCCATCTTTGGCTTGCTTGAACTGATAATAATCTGTGTCTCCTTTGGAGCTGGTCATGTTCATATAACCCGTTGCATATGAGACACCGTAGGCTTTCTTCATTGCGATCGGCTTGGAAGGGATGTTATTTTTCACAACCGAGCCTGAATCTTCATCCTTTTTGGATGCTTCCTTGACGGAAAGAATATATGGTACAAGAGACGTATCGAATCTGAAGTAGTTTTGGAGGACGACGAAATAGCCGGATCCTTTTTTACCTCTGAAAGCTCCACGTTCTTCATCGTTGTTGAACCCATAATCCACAAATGTCAGATTGGCTTCTTCTTCTTTTTCCAGTTTCCCGTTTCCATTTTTATCTTCAAGGATTACAAGGACTGGATCGATCGGTTTTTTCAGCTCATCCGGTAATTGGTTGTACTTCTTATTCAGTGCCGTAGGAGCTGCCGTTACACCATATACTCCGTCTTTTTCCGGCTTGAAATAATACGTATCCACATCTCCTGAGCTTGCAAAGTTCGCCGTTAACGGTTTTCCGCTTATTTTTAAAGCCGTTTTAAAATCATCATTCAACTCGTATACGTCATTGGTGTTCTCTTTGAACATCTTTAGACTGAATTCATAAGGCTTCAAACTTGGGCGATACATACTATTGGTCACACGGAAATAATAGGTTTTCCCTTTTTTCAACCCAACATAAGAGTCGGCTTTTACACTTTGTTCCATAGAGAAAAATGAGAATGCTCCATTACTGAACACCACGTCGAGATCTTTGATTTGTTCGTTGTATACAAACATTTCGAGTGCAGGAACATCATACCCTTTCCCGTCATTCATTGTCAGATTGTATATCCCATCTTTTTCAGGTGTGAAACTGAACCAGTCTTCATCACCCCAATATTGAGAGTACCCTTCCTGACTTACACCCTCCTCATATGGCATAGCAATTTCCTTGACCATGTCATAATAACTTTCCTGATCCATCATCATCATTTCTTCCGGACTGATCATCTTTTGTCTGGCGTCTTGAGCAAACTCACTGAACTTCTCACTCATTTCACCTTCCATATCCTCTTCCATGAAATCCATTCTTGGAAATTGATCCTCGTCAGCCGGTAAATCCTTGGTTTCAATGCTCACCTTGTAAGGCTCATAAGAAGAGTAAGAACGATTATAGTCAATATCGAATTCTCCACCCATCATAAAGAAGAACTCATCGAAGAATGGTTTGTTTGTCACTTCCAATACATATTCCTGACCAGGCATGACTTCAAAAGAAATTTCTTCCCCTTCACTCGCGCCATTTAAACCAAAGGAATCGATTTGTCCCAGGAACTCCTCCCCATCTTGCTTCTCCACCATATATAAAGAAAGGGTTGAATCAATCCCGCTTACACCTGAGACTTTCACGTTAATGGCTTTCGTCATGGCAGAATCGTCAGCCGGAACAGAAAATCTATAGAAATCCGAGTCTCCAGGTATTCCTTTGAACTCATTTTCTTCACTGTCTTCATCAGATTCATCTGACTTCTCTTCTTCCATCATTTCTTCTGGCATGTCTTCCGGCATATCAGAATTCAAAGAAAGTTCATCGGTAAAATAGTTCACCAAATCTGTGTTGGCAGGGATCTCTCCGAGTGAAACCGGGTTATCCATCGTATTTGTATCCTCAGGCAGTTCCGTGAACCTTTCCGCCTGCAGGATATATCCGAAGCTTCCTTTTTCATCATAATGACCAAAAGAATCTTTTACCTCTATTAGAAGTGTCCCGTCGGCCGGTGCCTGGTACAGAGTACCTTCTTTATTTTTCTTTGTAGAGGCATTAATCTCTGTTGTCGATTCAGATTCGCCATCTGCCAAATAAGTCAATTTCATTTGATAATCGTAAAGATCCAGTCCTTCAAGGGATAACTGGAGGTATTCTCCCTCGCTCATGTCCACTTTATAATAATGAGATTCGTTTAATTTCTTAAACTCTTTTTTCACCGTTTCTTTTTCCTGAACTTTTAAAACCTGAGCTTTATTCTTTGCTTCTTTTACAGGAAGTTCAGGGTTTGCCGGGATGGAGGCCGGATTGAACGACAGCACCTTTACAGGATCGATCATTCCGTATCCGAACGTTGTGTCGTACCCTTTCTCACCCAAATCCTTTGCGGTTTTCGTTAAGATATATTGAACCTGATAAGGCGTTAAATCCGGATGCTTGGAAAGCAGCAATGATACTAGACCCGTCACCATTGGCGCAGACATGGACGTACCGCTTAATTTGGCGAACGAAGATTTTTTATCCACGTCAAAGACCGGCCCATAGATGGCTTCTCCAGGTGCTACCACATCGACAGATTTACCATAAGTCGAAAACTCAGCCAGCTCATTTTTATCATTTGTTGCCCCAACACTAATGACATCTTCATATGCAGCTGGATAATTGATCATATCCGCCCCATCATTACCGGCAGAAGCCACAATGATAATACCTGCATCTGTTGCTTTCTTCACAGCATCTTTAATAATCGGAGATGGATAATATGAACCGAGGCTCATATTAATAACCTTCACCTTTTGATTGATCGCTTCAAGAATACCTTCTGCGATCGTATAGTCTGTTACAAAGAAAGAGCGGTTAAAAACATCTATTGAAACGATGTCAGAGTTAGGCGCTACACCATACCCACCGATTCCATTTCCTTTTTCAGCCGCAATGATGCCTGCTACATGTGTTCCATGCACATCAGGCTGCCCTTTTTTCAAAGGGTTCATGGCATTTTCGTTTACGACGATTTTATTTTTCAATTCTGGATGATTCACTTGAATTCCAGTATCGATGACACCGACGCGTACTTTATTCTTGCCTGCCATCTTCTGCGCTTTCTCAATTGCTAGAGTTTCCAAATGATACATAGAGGGAGCCTTCAGATCCGGCTGGCTCATTTTCTGCACCAATGCACTCCGTGTCACACTCACCACTCCAGGCAGCTTCGCATAGTTGGATGCCACCTTCGCTAAATTTGAAGCCTTCTTAACCGAAATCACATCATAGTTCAAAGAAGAAATACGCTTCTCCAAATTACCTCCTGCACGTTTGTGCTGTAAGGTTGTAAGAGGCTTTTCGTATCGAATGATCAATTGGTTTTCAGAGAATTTCTGAGATTTCTCTTTTGATACCGAGCTGATGGACACCTTGTCCTTATTCAATCCCAACTGCTCTTCAATTTGTTTCTTCACGCTGGACGGGTTCTTTGTCACCGAAGCCCCAGCCATTCCAGGGAGGGAAGCCCCCATGATCAAAGTAGCTGCAAGACCCATCGACAAACCCTTCTTGATACCTAACTTCACACCTATTCCCCCTAAAGAAATTTTCCTACAGGTATATAATTCAAGGCAGGTTATGGAAATTCCTTTATTTAGAGGAAAATATTTGTAATTTGTGTCAGAGGTGTGCCAGGGGGACAGGTGTGCCGGGGGGACAGGTACATTGGCTTGTTTTTTCTTCTACGTTCTTGAAGATTATTATCATAAAATGCCGCTCTATTGCATCTTTAGAAAACTTTATTTTAGCCAGGATTTCTTTCAAACCTCAATTCTGTCCAGTTTTGAAGTAATGACCAAAAAAGAGAGCCAAGGGACCTGTTCCCTTGGCTCTCCACCTTTAAATATCATCTTCTATTTTATCTTTAATAGCATCTGTAGGTACGTATCCTCGCACTCCATAGGAACTCACCTCTACAAATGATTTTACATATCCAAAGTTAACAACACTTACTTTTTCTCTTTCATCTAGAATAATCGCCCTTCCTGAGTCCAACATACCCTGGATAGCTTGTTGATTGTCATTGGCAAGATAACTTATCATTTCATCATAGCTTTCTTCTTCAAATGCCATAAATGATGTTTTCACGATATATCCTACTCCACCATCGCCAACAGCATATGCCTTATCTGTTTTGCCTGTTTCTTCAGTTTCTCCACCAGTCCCCAAAAATATTGCAAAGACTACTCCTAATAATATTAACGTAAAGAAATTTATAAATGATTTCAAAGTTTCTTCTCCTTTAATAAAATCTTGATCAGGTGGAGCGAGATGGATTTGCCCCTTGGCTCACCTGCCAACGCCCCTGATCCTACCTTGAGCCAAGGGACCTGTCCCCCTGGCTCACTCCACAACCTTCTCACTAATCCACCCTATCTCCCCAGACAAAACTTCCACTTTCAACCATCGTCTTCCTTCTGAATCTGTTGAGGAGTTGACTACGGATAGTCCTTCTCCTAGTTGAACGGTTGTTACGATGGTTGAATCCAGATTGGGTTCTTGTCTCACATTGGCTGCATTGACTACGACGGTGACGGTTTCTGGGGTGGTTCCTGCCGTTGCCTCTGCAGATATCGGTTCTTCCGCAGCAAAAAGTGAGGATACTGTTTTCTTAAGGGGTTCTTGGAATGAATAGAGAATTGAGCACACAATCACCACCATGGCTACAGTAGACCAAACTCTAAACCATGAGAAGGAACGGGAAACCTGGTCTCGGTGTCTTTGTTGCTTTGGAGTTTTCTTTTTAACCTTTACTCCCTTTTCCCGAATCCCTTTTTGAATGGTAGTTTGTAGGTCCCGATAGGCATCTAAGGTAATGGAATCATCAAGAAAACTTTTCAACAAGTCCAAACAGTTGGAATGGCGAGTTTTGGCAGAGTTTGATTTCAGAACACTATGACCTTCTTCAAAAACTGGGATGATGTCTTTCTGAACTTGTTCCAAGAACCTCGGAAGCCACTCAGTTTTAACCAAGGATGACTGCGCTTTTTCTAAGTATCCCTTATCATTATGCAATGCCACTTTCTCTTTTTTCATTTCATCAAGGCGATCGGCCACTTTCCGAGCCAACAACTTCACCATTTCCAATCCCTGATCCTTTGTGTCCTCCAGGCTTTGTTGTCGGTAAGAAAGGGCATGTTCTTTTTGACTGTGTGACTGGATATCTGAGTTTAACTGCTCCTCCCTTGCTTCCAGTACATATTTTTCTCCGGTGAAAATGATGGGCTCTCCGCCGAACAACCCTGAATTATTATATTTGTTCCACGCTTCTCCAAGTTCCCTTTTTAACTGATTCAATTCCCTTTCTTCCGCTTGAAGAGTGTTTTTTTCCAGCCTGAGAAGTTCTTCTTTTCCAAAAAGTTCCTCCATATAAAATAGCTGTTCCTCCCACTTTTCCTTTAGTCCTTCATCCTGGGGGGAAGGGAGTGGCCACTCTGAATGATGCAACTCATATATCCTTCCTTTATCGGCAAGGTCGACCCATTTAGTCGTTAGATCGTCAAGGCTGTTGACTTCATTCATCAAGGTCGTTTTGTAATCCCCAGATGCTTGGAGTTGATGAGATGTGTCATGGAAAGATTTTTTGGTTTCTTCTACTAATTTCTTTACTTTCTCCAACGTCTTTTCTATGTCTTGATAGATTCGTTCCATTTTACGGGATTGAACATGTTCACCGTTGATCTCTTTTTCAAGAGCTTTCTCAAAGGATGACCAGTTGCTTTCCTCAAGCAGATCTTCATCCCCCTCTACAATGCCCTCATAGGCATTCAGTGCTGAAATACCGATGAACTCGGTGACAAACGGACTTAAAGAGGTACGGGCACTTTGGACAATATTCTCCAGGGTATCATCTTCATCCATTTCATCTATCCGGTTAATGATGCCTATTGGGTGCACATAGTCATTTAATTTTTTTAATTGAGACAGCTCTGTCGACGTTCCAATTTGACTTAACTCAAACAGCCAGAAGGCAGCATCGGCCTGGTCCATAAAGCTTTCAGCCGCTTCTGTATGGTTTACATTGTTAGAATTACGTCCAGGCGTATCAATCAACGTGACCTTTTTCAAGAGCTCACTGGGATATTGAACGTGGACATAGGAAAGCCTTTTCCGTATTTCCGCGCCTTCCTCGTCGATTTCTGCTGTAATCTGTTCAAATTTTTCCGGTGAAAGCACTTGTTCTTCCCCATCTTTAAAATGCAGTCTGATTTCCGGGGTCTCTCCATATGTCAGCTTGGTGATGGTTGCGGTTGTGGGAATATCATCTGTCTTCAGGTATTCATCTTCTAGGATCGTATTGATCAAGGTTGATTTCCCTGCATTAAACTCTCCCAGTATCATGACGTTAATCGGTTCGTTCATATGCTTGATGATGGTATCTATCTCTCTCGCATAGACTCCGAGAACGTTTGAGTCGTGGAAAACCTTCTGTATATTTTGTAAGCTTTGTTCATGCCTTTCTAACCCATTCATAATATGTAAAGTCCTTCCTCACCTTACTAGTTTGATAGTGTGAGCTCAATTAGAGCAAATTCATCTGCTTTTGATAATGGATCGTCGTGCAACAAGATTTGTTTATTCCCGGTCACATCGATTGAAGAAGTAGCCACGTGTTGGTGATCCACATATAACTCTTGATCGCTTCCATTTAATCCGGTGCGAATTTCACCTATCTCCTGACCGTGGGCACCCTGAATATCCGTTTCTCCGGTTAGTCCTTGACTTGTCGAACTCACCTTAAGACCATCCACGTAAGTGTCATGAGTACCGTCAATGATGCCCGGGCTGGTAGTAGCCATGGTTTTCCCCTGATACACAAGATCCTGACCACCTGATAGATTCGGTTTGCTTGTTACATCCAATGTTTGAGAGCCTGTATGGTTTCCAAAAACGTGATCAAATCCAGAAGAATAATCGTAACCATCCATTAATTGTTCACTCCTGTCATTAGTATTTCTTTTCTCTTTCCTTGAAGAGTTTGCAGATATTCCATCACTTCGTCCAAATGTGTAAGGTTTGCTAAGATTCCTTTCTGATCATCCTGTCGTAATTTAATTTCTGCCTCTACATTTCGTTGAAGCATCTCCAACTGTTCGTCAAATTTTTCAATGGCGGAAATTTCGATATTCCTGATGTTCGCTTTCATATATTGCTCCACTTCCATTCGGAAGGAATTCAAGACACCATCGAGAGTTGGGCCAATTTCACTCAATAAGTACGTTTTCGCTTCATTCAATCGCTTTTCCACTAATTTTTTCTGAAGAATCGGGTATCCTGCCATTCCGATGATTGGTAATAATATCGGCCCTCCGACTACCATCATTAACGCACCTGCACCTCCGGCGATGAGCCCTGCAAGTACACTTGTGTTTGAAATATCATCTACACTGATTTCAAACGGGCGGCCACTTGTTTTCAGCAATTGATTTTGTTCCATTTTTAATTGGATGTGAGCATTGAATTCACGGGTCAACCCTTCAGCAAGAGCCTTTTCAAGTTTATATAGGAGGTTGTGAATTTGATCGATATGTTCGTCCACCCATCGTTTTAAATGCTTCTTCATAAAAATAGGTAGCTGTTCTTCTACATAGTCCTTGATGTCGGTGCCTTTATACGTTTTGATGGCGATTTCCATTTCTTCCTTTACGTGTGAGGACAAGGAATCGATTGATTTATGGAGCATATACATAAATTCATTTTCTCTGTCCAAAACATATTGCTCAATCTTATATCGATAGTCCTCTTTCTTTGTGTAATTTTCTTTGATTGCCATCCATTCTTTCTGGAGTTCTTCTTTTGTTTGAGTACTTAGCAATTGCTTTTGCGTGATGAGTTTGCTAATTGCATCATAGATTTTGGCGGATCGTTGCAGATAACGATTCCACCTCACTTCTGATTGATTCCCGGATTCCATTTCTTTCTCTATCACAGATTGAACCTGAGGCAAGCCTGACCACTCATGAAGGTCAGAATCATCATCTTCCATTGCATCTATAGCATCCTGTGCCGCGATTGGATAGATTTTCACATCTTCGTATCCGAGAATATCCGCTAATCGATTTTTGGTGAAGGTCAAAACTTCTTCTACTTCTTCTTCATCTACCAAGTCCTTGAAGTTGGCTAAAAAGATGATCCGTTCAAGCCCTTCTTTTAACAACGTCTCCTGCAGAAATTCCTTCTCTGTCCCTTTAACCGGGGCAGTCATATCAAGCATGAATAAAACGACATCGGCTTTTGGAATGAACTGATAGGTGACATCGCTTCTGTGAGAGTTAAGGTCATTGACACCCGGTGTATCTACTAACACAACGTTTTTATTGGCTAATAAGGGCGCCGGTATTGAAATCTTTAAGTATCTAATGGTATCCGGATCGAAGTCCTTTTCCGCCACGTACTCTTCCAGGGCATCTTGAGTTAGGGCTAACTTTTCCACGGTTTGATCGCTTTTATGAACTTCAAGGCGTCTTTCTTCCCCCCACATGACTGCGTTGATGGTGGCAGTGGTCGGTGTGACATCTACAGGAAGGAGGGATTCTTTTAATAAAGCATTGATGAAGGTTGATTTCCCGTTTTTGAATTCCCCTACAACGACCACTGTATGAAAATCATGTTCAATATCCTTGATAAGATCATTGATTTGTTTGTGAATTTCTTTAAAATCAAGGGACGAAACCATATTTTTCACAGATTGAAGCTCGTTCAACATGTTCTCTTTCTTTTGTTCAAAACTCATACTAGTTCAACCTCCCTTACATGTTTCATCCTTTCAAGACGTTCAACAACCTTGTCGATTCTGCATTCTGTTTGCTCAAGCTGCGCTTCCCGTTCAGTTGCTTTTAATTCTTCCTGCTGCTTACTTTCCAATATAGATGTAAGCTGGTCTTCAATCCCTTTCAGTTTCTTATTGGATTGTGTAAAGAAGTGCTCTGCTGAAACACGTGCATTTTCATCCCACTGACGCTCAAACTCCATCATCATGACAGGGATTTGACCACGGTAACGATCTTCCACCTGCGCCCTTACTTTAGCGATGATTCGTTGACGGTTTCCGCTTCCGAACAAGGAGTTTAATAATCCTCCTATACCGAGGAAGGCGATCGGGATCAGGATTGGAGCAAAGAAGAGTCCTGCTAAACCAATGGATCCAATGACATTGAGTCCAACAATACCTGCCCCTAGAGCAGCAATTCCTGTTTTCACTGAATCATCTCCCTCAGAAACAAACGCCGTGTCGTATGTCACTTGGTGATTTACCAGAGTAGTGGACTGTTCTTGTTTCGTTACAAGGACCGTTGACAATGTTTCTTCCATCTTGCCCCATTCCCTTACATATCTCTTTTGCGCTTGAGTAAGGGCATTTTGCAGAATTTCACGCTGTCTTTCACGTACGCTTGATTGAAGGGATGACTGTAACGGCGCTACTACCGACTCCATTCTTGATTGAATGGCATCCCCGTTTAAATCCCCATCATACGCTTGGATTGTGCGGACAGCAGAGGAAGCGATATTTTCAAGACCCAACTGAAGGATCCGGGAGATATCCTGTCTACCCTTTAAAATCATCGTTTCATAGGACTGCCTGATTTCATCGATACTTTGGCGGAAACGAGAAAGCTCCGGCTTCATTTTTGAAATATCCTCCTCGAGCTCTGTTGCTGTTTTATAAAGAGTTTGCCGCTCAATATGAATGCTCCGCTTCATTTCATTTGCCAAGCGGATTCCAGACGTGATCGGTTTTTCTATCTTCGCTTCAGCCCGTTCATCCATTAAAAAGCTTCCCAGCGCCTCCTCAAATTCAGCAAATCCAGTCTGTTCAAATGGAGGAACCTTTCCCTTCACTTCCTCACCCTGCTGAACGCGTCGTGCATTGAGGGCATTTTTAGAGGAAATCATATAAATTTTTGTATCGGGGAACTGCTCTGCTAGCGCTTCTTTGGCATGATCAAATACCTTCTTACGTTTCTCATCCGTACGCAAAACATCAGCGTGATTGATGACAAAGAACACACGCTGGATATCTTCTTTTAATATGAATTTAAGAAAGTTCATTTCAGATTCAGCCAAGATTTTCTTAGCGGACAAAACAAAAATGGCGGCGTCCGACTGCGGCATGAAATTCTGGGTGATTTTCACCCTTACTTCATCCACATCATTCGTTCCGGGGGTATCAATGATTTTCACGTTATTCTGCAGAACAGGCAGGGGGTATTCCACTTCAGCAAACTTGATTTTTTGTATATCCTCCAATTGTTTCTGGTACTTTTCTTCTGCTTCCACATTTCCTG
Source organism: Rossellomorea sp. NPDC077527 (assembly GCF_044542955.1). Classification (NCBI taxonomy): domain Bacteria; kingdom Bacillati; phylum Bacillota; class Bacilli; order Caryophanales; family Bacillaceae; genus Rossellomorea; species Rossellomorea sp. NPDC077527. The sequence continues at coordinate 126,212 of NZ_JBITVL010000005.1, forward strand.
CCAGCGGTTTTGTCGGAGCAGTGATTTGTTTGAATTCTTCTTCTGAAATGAGTTTTGGGGAGTTAGTTTCATCCCTATAAATCAGTTGATAGGATGGGATGTCATTATAAGTAATTTTATTGATGATCGTGGTCGTTGGTAGAGCAGAAGAAGGTAGAATCTTCTTTCCCAACATAGCATTAATGAACGTGGACTTCCCTCGTGAAAATTCCCCTACCACCACAACCTGGAATTGATCCTCGTTGAAATTCTTCATCACTTCCATGATGTCTTGTTCAAAATCCGTATTCGATAGAGTTTGATCTAATTCTTTGAGTTCCAGCAATTGCGATTTGATCTCCTCACATTTCCTCGTGTAAGACTCCATATTCAGGACATTCATATGAATCTCTCCTTTTTATTTGAAAGTTTCCCTGACTAAATTATTGAATGGTCCACCTTTTATTCAGACCAATATCTGCAAAATAAAAAGCCTCTGCAAAAAAACAGAGACACAAACCATGCAGCCAGGCGACCATAGCACACGCTTTAGGCCCTTTGCTTTGCGTCCTCGCCTTTCAACAAGTTTGCCAATAATTTCATATTTAGGTCTATCATACCATTGCTTTGGTTGGATTAGTAGGGGTTTTTTGGGAGTGGGGCGGTGCCAAGGGGACAGGTACACTGGCTTTTTCTGAGGAGCGAGCCATGGGGTCAGGTACCTTGGTACACGGATAATATCTCTCTTCATACCATATCTCTGTTTCTATCTATTTCAATAGTAATGATTATATTTATACCGTTGTTTAAAAGTAATGTTCTTTTTTAAACCAAAAACTCCTCACTGGACCAGTAAGGAGTTTTTCAAACAAGCTTTACATTTAATACTTTTCTAATTATCTCATCAGTAGTACATTCTTGACTTTATTCCACAGTCATTGAATCCAAGAGTTATTTTGGAAAGAGAGCCAAGGGACCTGTCCCCTTGGCTCTAACTCTCATATTCCCTCAAAGCTTCTACACTGTTAATTGATTCAAAAACTGATTCAGGAATTACATATTTATATTGATATTCTTTTTCTGAAGTATAAAGGAGAATGGTAGCTTTTATTTGTTTCAGGTCCATTTTTTCACTTTGGACGAAGTGGATGACGTTTTGTAATGTTTTTAAGGCTTCTTCTCTACTCTTTTTTTCATCATACTGTTGTTTGGATGATACGACTAACGTGGGGCTTCCTGGGATTTTTGACAGTCCTGGCAAACCATTTTCAAGATTAAATTGACCATTTTGGTTAAAGTAGATTTTTAGCTTCAACGAGCTGTCGTTCTTCAGAGTGGGGTCATCATTTACGGCTCTTTCAATTTGTTCTTTATAATATACATCAAGAAAGTCATCTCTATAAGGAGGACCCTGGACGTGAAAAGCGAGTTCCGGTTCCCCTTTAGGTGATGCAGTGACATCTCTGCCTACCATGCTTCTCACCTTTACCGTCACATCAAACTCGATTTGGTACTTTTCTTCTAAGTATGTCTCTACTTCTGCATTTGTTTTGATTTCTTGTAATTTGTCAGTTAACGGATATGAAAATAAGCCAACAATCGGCTTTATCATCATTATCAAAACAATTAAAAGGACGATGCCAACAATGACTCGAGGCTTAATTTCCATATGTGATTCCCCCTTAGCATACAACGCTTCATGTACAGTAATTTCCAATAAAGATTATACATGTGTTCTTGTATGTTGTTAAGGGGGAGGAGCCATGGGGACAGGTACCTTGGCCCATTTTAAAACCTCTCATCTTTCCGGAAGGCAAATAAAAAACTCCCTACTGTATAGTAAGAATTCCACTGCTGAGTATACCTCTTCCAGCTTGTTAATGAATAATTGTTCACAACCCATTTCTAAAGAAGTCATATTATTTCTAGCTTATCCTGACCGTGTGAGCCAAGGGACCTGTCCCCTTGGCTCGCTTCGCTCTAATCCAAAGACCTCCAAGGATGAAAAGGATTCCTAATAGGCTAAGGAATAGCAGGGAAACTACACCGCCTTGTTGGTGCGGGAGGTTGGTGTAATAGCCATACGATCCTCTTGAAAGTCCCTTGATCCATTGGGTTTCCATTTTCGATTTTGTATCAAATGTGAAATTGCTTTTCTTAATTACTCCGTTTTCATTTATGCTGTATGTCCGGTATTTTGTAGTGGACGCTCCCTCTGAAGTCATTTTAATGGCGATAATAAATGACTCTTCCCCTGTCTCGTTGTCTACCAATGCTTTATACTGAATTTCGTCAGAAAAAACATCCATTCCTTTTTGCTCTAAATGAAGCTTCCTCCCTTTAAGAGTGGCCTCTGGTTCATCTTTCACTTCAAAAATCACGTTCCCTTTTTTCTTACCGGCTTCTTCCTCGTCTTCGAGAAATGTATTTAATTTCACTCCATGAAATACCTGAACAGGATCGGTTTCTCCGTCTTCTTCCAAGGAAATGAACTCATACCTATCGTCAAAAGCATTCTGATAGAATGTTTCTCTTACAGATTGTATGACAAAATAAACTACCAGAGTTAGAGCCAAAAAGCCGATTCCCAGGAATAAACCACTTATATACATGAAACGTTTCTTATTAAAATCCGGCATTTTCCCCTCACTCAAATCTATTGAATTTTTGGGATCTATTCTCTCTATCTCCCCATTTACACCATCATAATAGAGAGAGAATAAAAAGTTTGTATATATTTGTTGAGGAACCTTGTAAACTTTTCGACATGGGGTGGGCCAGGGGGACAGGTACCGTGGCTCTATTATTTACACATAAAAGACTCCCTACTTAATAAGTAAGGAGTCTTGAATAATGATTGATTTCTTCATACATGCTTAATTAGTTTTAGTCGGTTCTTGTTCTTGAGGCCAAGGGACCTGTCCCCCTGGCTCTTTGCCTCAATTCATCTGCAACAAACGATAGGCCATTACAGAGAATTCTGCTCTCGTGATGGTCATTCTTGGTTTGAACTCGCCGTCGTTATACCCTTTTACGATGCCGTAGGAAGAAAGTGTGTGGATATACTCAGCTCCCCAGTGATTGGATGGGACATCTGGGAATGGAACCACGACTGATGTGTTATGAGGGATTTCAAGCCCTCTCACAAGTACTTTTGATAATTCGGCACGTGTAATGATCTGGTTAGGGTTGAACTTAGGTGCTTCTGCGAACACGCCTTTGCTTTTAAGTGTTGCAATGGCAGGATAAGCTGGATGATCTTTCGGGACGTCAGAGTAACCGGGATCTGTAAGGTCAATATCACCCTCACCGGATAACCTGACGAGTGCCATCGCAGCTTCGGCTCTGGTCATGCCGGCGCTTGGTTGGAATTCGCCTTCCCATTTTCCTTTCAGCATTCCTAATTCACTTAGATACATGATTTCCTTGAAAGCCCAGTGATCCTTAGGAAGATCTGTGTACACAGGAGGCGTCTGATGTTGATTTTTTTCCCATGCAGCCAGGAAGGCTTCAGTCATTTTTGTATACCCTTCTTTATTCGGGTGTACGTTTTGCGGGTTAGGAAGCAAGTCTTTTGCATCTGTTCCAAATTCATTGAAAACCGATACGTAGGTGGCTCCGCTTTCTGCTGCGGCAGATGCCAACACCTGATTTAAGCCCTTTGATAATTTAATAAAAGGCTCCTTATCTTTTTCAAGAAGATGTGGATAAGGAAAATAGTATCCCATCACATAGACATCGATAGTTGGATTAATCGTATGAATTGCTTCAATCGTCTGCCCAAGATTAGTTTGAACTCCATACATAATTTCAATTAACTTCTTCATATCGAATTGGGGACCATTTTCGGTCATTGTCACATTATTGAGGAAGTCATTTGCACCCGATGAAATGGTGACAACGTTGGCCGATTTCAGCTTTTCTTGGAGGTTTGGATTATCGAGGGTTTCTAGCACTTGTTGTGAAGTTAATCCCGGATAGGCGAATTCTTTCGTGAATGATCCTAACAAATGTTTTTCATTTAGAGCAGCTGAAACCATATCGGAATATCCATCTCCCAGCTCACCATCTGAAGTAACCCCTGCTGCTAAAGAATCACCAAGCGATATGTAGTTTATCACCTTTGCTTGTTCTTCCGCTGATACCATTGGAACGACTACGCTCCACATTAAAGCGACCATTAAGACTACAGCAAAACCCTTACTACGTAAACCTTTCATCATACACCCCTTTTCCTAGTTATAAATGCTTACTTACCCAGTTTAAAGGAAGATAAAACCATTTGGCAATACAATTGTATTACGTTTCTACCGAGCCAGGGGGACAGGTCCCTTGGCTCACTTTCTCATCAGATCATAGATTTCGTTTCCCAGACTTTCATATACTCTTTCATCGCCCCATTATAAGGGTGACGAGCGTTGCATCTGTTAGGTATTTTATCTTCTCTAAGAGACGTTCCATAACGATGCCGGTCCTTATTAGCATAGTCTTCCCTCTCAAAAACACCAGCCAATAAATTATCTAAGTAAGGGAGGCGCTCATATATGGCATTTTCGGAGCGGCAGCTCAGTATTTTATCGGAGTCTCTGACATGCTTAGAGAACTGATTGGTAATTTTTCTAGCTTGCTGAAGATCTTTGTCTCTAATTTTCTTTCTATAAGAAGGCATACATTCAATCAACGGGGATTCCTCTTCCATTGTCCAGTGTTTCGACATCTAACCACCTCAATAGATCATTTATTTAAGGAGCCATTGGATCTGTCCTACTGTTCCACAACTCCAATATTCATTTACACCTCATGTTTCAATAAAAAAATTGCTTTATCTTTCAATTCAATGGATATACTCGGGTGTGTCGAGGCGATAACTTCTTCTAAAGCATCCGTATGCCAACCATTTTTGAAAATCCTTAAAGCGGTGTTTATTCTTGTAAACTGACCTTGAATGGTTGTAGCCTCCGGATTCATCCTTAACAATGTTTCTGCCAGTCGATGCTTATCCTCCTTGGTCATACTGCTTCCCCTTCTATAAAGATGGCGGTACTCTTCATAGAATTCTACAAAACTCTTTTTCCCTACACTTGCCAATAACCTTTTGACGTTGGACATCTTCAACCTCTCCCACTCATAACTAATTAGCTCATTTAAATAATACCATTTTTTAACATAAATAGTATAATAGACTTATACTATTAAAAGGGGAGGATTCCATGAAGACTCACTTCTCATTTCCGGTTCATCTACAAGGAAGAAACATGATTCAACATGTTATCCCTACTGTATGCAACCTAAAGAACATGTTAGAAAAGCTGGACATGCATCACGGGGACGAAACCAAATTAAAAAGCTGGGAAAAACGATGTTTTACTTCATATCGCTTTCTTTCTATAAAAGATCAGTTGGTAAATGCACCTACAGAAAGTCGCATCCAGGCTATTAAACAACATCTTCTATCAATGGACCCAAGTGATTTCGGGGCGAATCCAATGGATATTTACATCATCGCCTTCGTTGCAGAAACATACGGACCAGGGAAAGAAAATTTGATACATTTCGTTCAAAACAATGGTATATCTGAAAAGGTTTATTCAGCGAATGCTATCTGGCAGGTAGGAAAAAGAGACGGGGTGTATCTTGGGCTACTAAACGAAGATGGATCTGTATTGGATTGGGATTTCTTTAAAGAGTGGCTACGGAATGAGATTCACACTATTTAGGCGTTACTGCGATAAAAAGGGAAAAGAGCCAAGGGACCTGTCCCCCTGGCTCCAAATTTTCCATTTTTTTCTTATAGCTAATTTAATATAAATGAAATATTATCAATCTGTTAGTAATATTTTTTGAGAGGGGAAACACTACTTGAAAGCATTTAAATTATTAATTTGTATGGGGTTGGCGCTTGTTGCTATGCCTTTACAATCGGTTTTTGCCGCTGGCGGAAAGACGATTGATCATTACATTCCTATGGACATCGATGAGGATCACTGGGCATGGGAAGAAATCGATGACTTTATCAATGCTGATATCATTGATGGCTACATGGACAGCGACATGAACATGACTGTGAAGCCTAGCGACAAGGTAACACGGGCACAATTCACGAAAATTCTTGTGAAAGCACTTTCTTTAGAAATCAACGGGACACCTAAGACATTTAAAGACGTTAAATCATCAGCTTGGTATTATGATTCTGTGAATATCGCAAGCAGCTTAGGGATTATTAATGGTAAACAGGACGGGACATTTGCACCGAATGACTACATAACACGTGATCAAATGACAAAAATGATCGTTCTGGCGTTCGAAAAAACAGTGAAGTTTCCAGCTGTATCGACACAGACATTCTCTGATGTAAAAAAAGATTTCTGGGCATTCGACTATATTAATAAAGCAGCTGGCAGTGAAATTGTTAATGGTTACGGAGCCAACTTCAAACCGCTTAATCGTGCAACAAGAGCAGAAGCGATCGTAATGGTACACCGTGGGCTTGCCAAAGAACAATCTAACCTTCCAGATGAAGAAGCAGTAAAAGAATTCCTTAAAGCTCATATCTTAAAAGAGAACAGCCTGGTAGAATCCAATTCCTATGACAAACTCATGGATTTGTATGAAATGAACGGAACAGGTTACTACTTAACAGAAGCGCGCGAGCTTGGCGGAATGGGCTTTCCAGATGAAGAAGGATACACAATCGAAATCGACGATAGCAAACTTAATTTAGAAACCCTATCAATTTCTGACCGCTTCATCACAATCGAAGCTACAGGAATGGTCGGCAGATTCATCTTTAAGAGTGACGACTTCAACATGGACTTCACTTCCGACATGGACGGGGCATACAACCTTAAGCTTGATAGCGAAAGCGGAAAATGGAAGATTTATAACTATTTTCCTTACTTTGATGAAGAGGAATTTGTAGAGTAGGAAAGAAGAGCCAGGGGGACAGGTCCCTTGGCTTTTTTAGTTCGAGTCACAAGAAGAGCCACATGGAATAGTCCGGCGGCTCTTTTTAGCTCTACTAAAAAAAGAGAGCCGAGGGACCTGTCCCCTCGGCTCTCAATTCAATCGCTGAAACACACTCCGCGAGATGCCCGTAATTCTTGATAATTGTCTCTCGGAGACTCCTTTTAGATTTTTCAATTCTATTAATATAGAATTTCGTTGTTGTTTGTTCATTTGTTGCAGTAAACTGACATTGTTTATACCCATGTCACAAAGATATGCCCTGACTTCTTGGTCTGTTTTACGCCAACTTGGGAGGTCATCCAAGTATTCGTCTTCGTTCGTAGTATTCATGTATTGTTTAAATAATTTGATGGATATGTCTTCTTTACTGGAGAATAACTTGAGGACAGCTGCCGTGTTTATAGGACTTGATGGAGAACTGTATTCATGAATACTAGTCCATCTGCTGGAGAAAACACCCTTAGCCATGCCAGCTTTCAGGGGATTTTGATGAATGTAACGAAGTACTCTGAGGAAATAGGAAGTGGTTTCAACATTTTCACTACGGAATCGCGCTTGGAATAGGTGTCCACAACGATCGTATTTCATGTTATACCAATACACATAACTGGAACTGATTCTTTTGATTATATCCGATACTGCTATACCTTTTTCTTTCAATAAGAGATGAATATGGTTATCCATGAGGCAATAACCGAAAAGCTCGTAATCGCACTCTTTCTTATACTTGTATAATGTATGAAGAAACCTCCTTTTGTCTTCATCGTCTTCAAAGATCGTCTGCTTGTTGATCCCCCTTAACATAACGTGATATATACCACTTCTGCTCTTCTCTCTTGCCTGTCTTGGCATTTTGGCCCCCTCCGTTCGTGAGTCGTGAATGAGCCGCGGGGACAGGTCCCTTGGCCCATTAAGTTGTATTCGACAACAACACGATAATTCCTTCTTTAGATCTAGAAAGAGCCAGGGGACCTGTCCCCTTGGCTCTCCCCTACAATAAATTTACATTTTTTTCATATTTGGTTAACAATCGGTCTTTAGTATGAATATTGACAATATATTTATAAATAGGAGGAAAATGTATGAATGACCGGTTTAGTAAGATGTTTTCTCTGGGCATGTGTGCCTCTCTTGTGTTCGCTTACTTCACTCCAGTTGTTAAGGTAGAAGCTGCAGCCCCACAGCCAAATCTGCTTGTTACCGAGGTAGTCCCAGATATCCTCGGGCCAGAGGACTATGAATATTTCGAGGTCCATAACCCGACCAATGACTCTATTGATCTATCAACCTATCAATTCTCTTACATATATACGGATGGCTCTCATTCTGATATAGACCTCAACGTTCCGAGCTACAATCTTCGTGGAAACGAAACGGTGGCATTATGGTTCAATAAATCCGGTAAAACCAAGGATGACTTTCGTTCGCATTATTCTTCTACCATAGAGGATGACCATCTAATAGAGTTCTCCGGAGAGGGCTTTACAGGAATGGCTAACGGCGGGGAAAGAGGGATCCACATAACGAATTCCGATAAGGAACCACTATCCACCGCCAGCTACCTCGCAGAAGAAGTGTCCGAAGATCTCGGAAAAGAATTCAAGCATGATGCCAACTCACCTGCCATGGCGACATTCAGAACCAACTCCACACCGACTCCAGGCATCATCGACATAGAACAGATCACGACAGCTAAACCAGATCAACCGAATCAACCACCAGTCGTCACCCACCAACCAGTGACATCTGTTGATGACAATCAAAATCTATCCATCAACGTTCAAATTGAAGACGATCAGGACTTGCTGACAGCAACCGTGCATTATCAAACAAATGCAGCCCTTCCACCGAAGTCGATACAACTAACCAGTAATGATAACCAAACATACTCGGCAGAGATCCCGGCAGAAGATTATTTAGGTTCCAGGTTGACTTACTACATCGAAGTCAAGGCTGGAACAAACACCGTTACATATCCAACCGACACCCAAAGTCCATTTGAAGTAAGCATTAACCAAACGGAGGAGTTCGACGCCCAGGCAGCCCCGAAGCTACTGATCACCGAGCTAACGCCGAACTCGTCCAATGTGAACGCTAAAGACGGCTACGAATTCATCGAAATCTATAACAATACCAATCAAGAAATCAATATGAAAGATTACAAGCTCATCTACCATACTCCTTCATCGGGCACGAGCGAATACTGGGATCTGACGGAAGATAAAGTGGTTCAGGCTCAATCGTCATTCGTCGTCTGGATCAAGAATGGTGCAAATGCAGATTCCACATTAGAAAATTTCAACTCCAATTACGGGACAAGCTTATCAGAAACGGAAATCACGACCGTAGAAGATGACGGGATGTCCAATAGCGCGGAGAAGACGTTAAAGATTGCCGACGACCTCGGGACTGAATTCTCTGAAGCGACTTATGTAGCAACAGATATGAAAGAGGACAGCGGCGTTACCTATAAATATCCACTGACAGGAAATAAAATGGTGAAAGTCGGGTCCTCCATCAAGGCTAATCCTGGGGAGACATTAGAAGGTCAGGTCCCATCACAACCGGTAAAAGCAGGAGATGATGCCGAAGCACCGGTCATCACCCATACCCCACTGACTGAAATCACTGGTGGCCAGGATGTCACCGTCCAGACTGAGGTCACGGACAATCAAGAGGTTCAGGCCGTTTCCCTATCGTACCGTACAGATGCGGATGGCCCATGGACCTCATCGCCCATGACCTTGAAAAAGGGTTCAACCTACGAAGCGACGATTTCTAAAGAAGCCCTTCGTTCCGGGCAGCTTCAATATAAAATCGAGGCAACTGACGGGACCAATAAAGTGTCTACCGATACCTACACCGCCACCATCAAAAAAGCGGAGTATGACGCTCAAATGGTTCCCCCTCTTTTAGTAACAGAGGTGGTGCCAGATTCCGATAACGTCAACGGCCTCGACGGCTATGAATTTATCGAAATCTATAATAACTCCGACAAGGATATCAATTTTAAAGATTATAAAATCCGCTACCGCTATCCTATGGACGGTCCGGAAGCCGATCTGACCTGGCCGGGTGAGAAGGAAGATATCCTCATTCCTTCAGGGGACACCCTCGTTTTCTGGATCATTAATAAAGGAAACGGTGATAAGACCATGGCCGATTTCAACGAGAATTATCAATCTCAGCTCGTTGAAAATCAAAACATCGTCAAAGTCCACTCTGACGGGATGGCCAACGGAAGCAACCGTGGAGTCGTGATTGCGACGAATACCGGTAAGGAAATCGCCACTTCCTATTATAATGACATCCCGAATGTAGACGACACGGCAGCGAACAAAGGGATCTTGTACGCATTTCCTACTAATGGAAAGAACGAAATGGTGAAAGTCAGCTCCGGCACGGAGGCGGCGACACCCGGGACTGTAACTCCAACGCAGGTTCCACAGGAAAAAGTAAAGCTTCCGGACGATACTCAAGATCCTACGCTTGAAGACGTAACCAATATACAGGAAGTAGAAGAAAAAGGATCACTCCAACTTCTGTTCGATGCAAAAGACAATATCGGCGTCAAAACCGTAACACTCTTTTATAAAGACAATGAACAGTCCGACTATCGCTCTGTGAACCTTACGGAAAACTATGATGATTCACTTTATCACCATACCATTTACTTACCGGAACTGATGGGCAAGAAATCGCTTGAATACTATGTTCAAGTGTCAGACGGGACAAACACCATTGAAACCGACAAGAAAACGATCCCGATCTTGGGAGATGAAGAGGACGCAGGATTGCGCTTGAATCTGAATGAGGAAGCCATCGTCAGTAAAGAAACGATTGTGGCCGTCACCTCCTCCCCATCTTCATATGAAGATATTTCTTTGAAAATCGGGGATCAGGATGTGACGAACGACACGTACAAAGCACTTGAAAAGCCTGCATACTTCTCGTTTGAAGTGAAGAAGACCAACCTATTTTTCAAAAATGGTGTGACCATGGGGGATCAAGTATTATCCATCTTTGATGATACCATCAACTCCTATGTCACCATGAGTGTGCCGATTCAGCCGAACCAGATCAGCTCTGAAAGGGATACCGTCATCTCGATTCGTTCGGGTACAAAGGTCTCTCCTTTTGATACGACGTCAGAAGAGAACCGAGACGACTTTTATATTAAAAATGTCCGTCTCGTCTTAAGCGATGGAACGATCATTTACGACCCGAAATACAATGAGATCGAACAAGAATTGACCGTTGGGGACGGCGGATCGGCGACACCGACCTATGACTTCTCCTTCAAGATTCCAGACGAAAAGTTTATTGCAAAAGCATACAAATGGGACACATCCAAGGCACTAGAAGGAGAGAATACGATTACGGCAACCGAAGGAACGAATTCGACTTCTTCCAAAGTGGTCGTGGACAACTCCGCTCCGACCATTGAGCCGACCGTGACTGATGAAAAAGAATACAAGGGTCCATTCACGCTGAACGCAGCGGTTGAGGATGAATTCTCAGGTGTAACGGAGATGATCGCCACTCTCGATGGCAAGGAGATCACGCTTCCTTACGAGACTTCTTCTGCCAAGCTATCTGCCGGCATGCATACGTTTGAAGTAACAGCAAAGGATATCGTCGGAAATGAAGCCAAGAAAACGGTGACCTTTACCGTCGTTGATGAGCATCCGACCACGCCAAAAGCACTGAATCCCAAGTCGAACGCAACGGGAATCGCGAATAGCACGAAGCTTTCTGTCGAAGTGAAAGATCCTACAGACGACGAGCTGAAGGTCGATTTTTACGAAGGATTCCACTACAAACCATCCGATGCAGAAGTGAACGTTGTGTCCCATGCTGCAGACACGGAGCCTCCACTCACTCTTGAAATGGACGGAGAAACAGCAGCATCAGATGAAGAGATTCAGAAGATGGATAACCTGGATGGAGAGTTCATGACCACCACGTCCACCACCAAGTTTCCTTATCAACGCTTTGAAGTCCGTGTGGATCCGGATGTATCGGATAAGGACATCGTAGAACTAAAATGGGACGGAAAATCCATGGCCGGCCGGAAAGTATCCATGTACGTATGGAACTTTACCAAATCCAAATGGGACATGCAGCAATGGAAGGTCGCCGGGGAAGAGAACTTCTCATTGGAAGCAGAGATACAAGGATCAGAATACATGAAGGATCATAAGATACAAGTCCTCATCCAGGACGAAGTGGCGCCGGAAGCTTCCTCTGACTATACGATGGTCTGGATGTCGGACACCCAATATTATTCTGAAAGCTACCCGCATATTTACAAAAAGATGGTGGACTGGGTAGCTGCAAACAAAGAAACGTTGAATATCCCTTACGTCTTCCACACAGGAGATCTCGTGGATGAAGCAGATGATCCACAGCAGTGGGCTTATGCAGATGAGTATATGAACGTACTGGAAGACGCACGCATACCGTATGGTGTACTTGCAGGAAATCACGACGTAGATCACAAAACCAATGACTACACCCAGTTTTCGAAATACTTCGGGGAGAACCGCTTCAACAAACAGCCTTATTACGGCGAGTCATACAAAGACAACCGCGGTCACTATGATCTCATCAGCGCGAACGGAAATGATTTCATCATGATGTATATGGGCTGGGGCATTGGGCAGGAAGAAATCGACTGGATGAACAAGGTGTTACAGGAACACCCTGACCGAATGGCGATCCTTAGCTTCCATGAGTACCTATTGGTATCCGGAAACCGCAGTCCCCTTGGGAATGAAATTTTTGAAAAAGTCGTGAAGACGAATAAAAATGTCATCGCAGCCTTCAGCGGCCATTACCATGACAGTGAAACATTAGTGGATGAAATCGACGATGACGGCGACGGCCAACCGGATCGGAAAGTCTATCAGATGTTAGCCGATTATCAAGGAGGTCCGGAAGGCGGACAAGGGTATCTCAGACTCCTTCATGTGAATCAGGCCGACAATAAGATCTATGTGAAGACCTACTCACCGTACCTGGACGATTATAATTACTACAACACAGATCAATACCCAGGCAAAGATGAATTTGTCATCGACCTCCCGCTTCAACCGCAAAGCAAAGAGGTTTCGACGGATCAATTTGAAGTGAATGTGTTTACACAGGATCAAATCGGGAAGACCGTCACTGCCGTGGACCAAAAGGCAGAGATGGAGTGGAATGGTTTAAACGGGAATCAGAAATATGGCTGGTATGTGAAAGCATCGGATGAATTTGGCGGAGACGTCAGATCGGATGTATGGACGTTCACGACCGGTGATCATGGCGGGCAACCACCTGTGGAAAATCCCGGTCCGGTGACACCAGAACCACCGACAACAGGTGAAGACGACGAAATCACCGTCACAAAAGATCAACTGGTTGAAAGAGATTCGACCTTTGAACTGAACGTACCGAAAGACTCAGCAGGCGCAACGTTTATCCTTTCACCTGATATGCAGACCTATTTGAAAAACAGTAAAAAAGACGTAACGTTACGTGTGGACGGAGCTGCCATCACGATTCCTAAGGAAACATTTGCGGCAGCGAAAGGATCTTCTGACTTGGGTATCTCCGTTACTTTTGAGAAATCAGAAGACGGGGACAAATTCCTAACGAAAATATTGACTGTCGAATTCAGTGATCCAGCATTAAATACCATAATGAAGAAACCATTTACCGTTTCACTCCCTCTTCCAACTACCGTTGCGACTGCAAGTGAAAAAGCCATCTTTGGAGCCAGCCTGAATAAGAAGTCCGGGCAATGGCAATTTGCAGGCGGCGAGAAAAAGGATGGGTACTGGGTCATGGAAGTGAAGCAGCTTTCTTCCTTTGTGGTAATGCAATACAGCAAGACCTTCAAAGACATTCAAAACCACTGGGCCAAAGACCAAATCGAACAGCTGGCATCCAGATATATCATCAAAGGGAAAACAGATAGTGAATTCTCACCGAACGAATCCGTCACCCGGTCTCAGTTCGCTGTCTTATTAGCGCGTATGCTAAACATCCAAACAGATGAGTTAAACGGGACGTTCAAAGATGTGACAGCACGAGAAGACTGGTCTGCCGCCTACATCGAAGCTTCTTACAGGATGGGGATCATAAAAGGATATCCAGATGGAACCTTCAGACCAGACCAGAACGTCTCCCGTCAAGAAATGGTCACGATGATTGTCCGGGCCATGAAGAAAGAAAAACCAGAAGCATTGGATCAATTAGTCGAAATTGAAAAATTCAAAGACGACAGCCAATTCAACCCAATCTTCTCAAAAGACATTTACGAAGCATCGCAGGCAGGCCTCATCCTTGGAAGAAACAACGGCACATTTGACCCACTAGCACCTTCAACAAGAGCCGAAACCAGCGTGATCTTGTATCGGGTTTTGAATAAGTAGAGCCAGGGGGACAGGTCCCTTGGCCCAAAAATTACTTTTAAAACTATCTATGGTATGAAAAGCATGCAGGTTTAAATTAAATTGAAGTAAGTAGAAGAGGCCGTTGATGTCGGCCTCTTCTTATTTGGGTGAGTTAATGCCCAAATATAAGAGCCAAGGGACCTGTCCCCTTGGCTCTTTCTTTATTACCCATAATAGGGTATGACATCTACTTTTACACCCTTAACCACATATTGATTATTTTCAACAGTTAGATAGATTTCCCGGTCGACGATATAATCCACTAGGGGGGCATACATAAACTCCGATTGACTGATTATCAAACCATAATGTATAGCAGCATCCTCAAAATCCTCCACCATCACCCGATTATCCTTCACACCATCCAAATTAACGATACGGTTAATAAAGTGATCTGTGAAATAAGGACGGAAATGGGTCCTTATTTGTGGATAGTTTGATAGATTTGTCGTTTTATTGACCTGATCGATGAGTTCCATTACCCTTTCCCGGCTCATGCCTGGATTAGAGTTTACCCGAACGAGGGTATCTCCCAATTCAACGGTGGCCTCATAAAGGGATGGTATCCATCCTATCTTGCCATTAAAAGCCTGGCTGACAAACCTTACAGGCACATAGGTTGTCCCACTGTATACTCTTGCTGGTACATCAATGGTAATAGCCTCTCCATTAACCTTTACTTGTTTAGAATTGATTTTTAAAAATATGGTGGTATTCTCTCTGGTTATGTTGATTGATTTCGTTGATTGATTCCATGTCACCTTTGAATCCAAAGCCTCGGACACAGAACGTAATGGGATGAGCATTCGGCCGTTTTCTAATTTTCCGCTATCGAAATAGTAGCTGGCATTAGCGTCACTAGATTGAGCATCAGCCGACTGAGAAAAGCTAAAAAACAACGGCAACGCTAAGGTAAAAAGGATACATTTTAAAACTCTAGATTTCATTTTTTCCTCCTGTTATGTTTTAGTTTCATTACACAGTTTACCTATTGTTTTCCTTAATTTCCATAGTTTAATTTGAATTGATCTATTAATGGGGAAAGCCGGACGATCAGGTACCTTAGCCCAATTAAATGTAAAAGAGCCAAGGGACCTGTCCCCCTGGCTCATTCTCTAAAACTTTCTCAATTCAAAAATAGTCGCCCCCATATCTATTGTTCCATCCGGATTGGTTTGAATATAATGTTTTCGCTCAGCAATGGTCATGGTTTTACCTTTGCGCAACCTTGCGGGTTTTTTTAAAAGGAGATTCTTTCTTTCAGATTCCGATAAAACGTCTTTTAATCTGTTAAGAACGAATTCTTCTCCATACTCACCATCTGCTGATATTTTCACACAAAGCCGATCTTCTTCCAGCTGGATGTATTGATTATGATTGCCTGATGATTCCCACCAAAACCCCCAGAATCCTCCTCTTGGGTTTGATACGTAACCCCAGTCTCCCTTCAACCCTTTTTGAAGCTCTTGGTAAAACCCTTGCCAGGCGAAAGCATTCCAATCATTAACCGGGACGGTCCAAAAAGCTTCAATTCGGTCTTGGATTTTTTGCAAATGGTGATAGTAATCAAGGAAAATAGCGTTTTTAACCCCATTATCTTTTCCATTCTTCAGGACCTCAAGCATCATTCTTCGCTTGAAGGGTTTATAACCTGCTTTCTCAATGGAGCGGTAATGACTTTGATCGGCAATCTTAAAATATATCGGTAGTTGGACATATTTTGGATACTCTATTCCCACCACTTCACGATAACGCGTCAATTGATTAGAATGATTTTTTGTATATGTTTTATCTTCAATTAATATGGCATATGTATCATTGATGATTGCTAATATGTCCAATGATTTAAACTGTCGTGTAATTTCTATAGATTTGATCTCAGGTAGTGATTGGTGATGTACTTTAAAAATCTCAGCTACGAAATGGAGCGCAGCCTCGTGAAGAGGTTCATCTACTAATCGGTAATCGTGTTTACTCCAGGTCATCAGCCAACATAAAAATGCATCCTGGGACAATTCACTTGTGGCGAACTGAAATAAATTAGGCAACTCGATTGAATAGGCTTCACTGACACGAGCATCCTGAAGTAACATCTCGATATCTTGATTGCCCGTATAATCCTCCCAATATCCCCGTCCAAGTATTGCTTCGACATGCATTTGCGGCCAAAGGATTGCATCGCGAACATCAAAGATACGGGCTTGATCATTTGGATACAATAAAAGGAGCCTGTCATCGCCTTGCTGAGCAATCACCCTTGGGAAATCATCCACCCTCTTCACATAGCCACATTTATCTCGACAAACATAGGCTGAATATCCCTCCACGATTACCCCACTACCTTCAGTTTCATGAAACTCCTCCCACGCATCCTCTACCAATTCCCCCCCACATCTTGGACAATCCATACCTATATTCATTAAAACATCTCCTCCTTTTCATTATAAACGTTTAACATATCAAAAATGAGCCAGAGGGACAGGTACCCTGGCTTAGAGTTTACAAAAAAAGCCAAGGGACCTGTCCCCTTGGCTCCCTTGGCTCTTCCCCCTTATTTCTCCCACCAAGATAACCACCATTCGCCTACAGGTAAGGGGATGTGAGACTTGTAATAGTATTTACTAGTTTCATAAACTTCCGGTGCAGTTTCAGTAGATAGTACCGGCCGCGGTAACGCCAGAATCTCTTCTTCTGACAAAGGCATACCCTTACTTACAGCAAGCTCTGCACCGATTTCAATATGGAGCAGGTTTCTCGGATTATAGACAGTTACTTCCTCTCCCGTTCTTAAAGGAGTATATTTAGCCACAGGAAGCTCCTTTCCTTTTTCAAACACTTTAACGCTACCATCGTCATAGGTTTCTTGATAAAATAATCCACTCTCACTCGGTTCGTCAATAGGATGATAACGAACAGTCGCCGTTTTCGTCTGATTATCCCATGCGACACTTGCTCCCAAGGATTCGGAAAGGAATCGAAGGGGTACATACGTAACCCCCTGCTTGATAAAAATCGGATAATCAAATTGCACTTGCTTGTTATTAATCAAAGCGATAGAGGAATCCGATTGCTCAGGATACAGAGTAATCGTCGTGTCCCCTTCAGAAATCCTTACAATTGAAGTCCCATCTTCAGCACGTTCCCAATGAATTTTCCCGCCCAACTTTTCCACCACAAGTCTGATTCCCAGCATGACTCTTCCATCCTCAATAAATGGCGAACCCAAACCGTAGGATAAATATTCTCGATCGACAATAACATGAGCAATCGTCGGATCTGAATTTGATTTAGCACTGGCTTTTCCAAAAAATCCAATTGGCATAAACAAACAAATTATAATGGTCAAAATGAAACTTTTTTTCATATAGATTCTCCCCTCTAATTCTATTCTTTTACAATCGTAACATGTTTTTCTATTATTTGGAATTTAGTGTTCAGAGCCGAGGGGACAGGTACCCCGGCTCCTCTTTTCAATGATGCCAAGGTACCTGTCCCCCTGGCTTCCTGTCCATGCTAAAATAAATAGAAAAGTTTGCTTCAATAGAGGTGATGAAATGGACTACTCCGTCATTGGAAAAAAGATCAGGGAGTTGCGAAAAGTGGTGGGCTTAACTCAAGGAGATCTAGCTGAAGGTGTATGTACACAGGCTTTAGTCAGCCGGATTGAAAAAGGAGATATTTATCCAAGTGCAACGGCATTGTACCAGATCTCTTTGAAACTTGGAGTCGATGTGAACTATTTCTTTGAAATTGGAACTACGCCTCGCCTGGATTATATCCGTGAAGTAGAAAAACAGTTGAGGTTTTTTAGACTGAATGGCAAATATGATGAGATGATGGAAATGGTTAAAACGGAAGAAAAAAATCCACTCTTCTATAAAGATAATGAGAAGCTCCAGTTGTTACTCTGGCATAAGGCAATCTATCTATTTGAAATTGAAAAAGACCCGGACAGAGCTTTTAGCTTATTGCAAGAAGCCTACGAACTGACAGCCAACCAGAAAAAGGCCGCTTCTGAAAGAGAAATGGAGATCCTCACGACCTTTGGGACCTGGGAATCAATCTTGGATAACCACGAAAAAGCACTTCTCCATTACTATAAAGTCGAAGACATGATGAATCAAACCGAGCAACTATTCGATAAATCCATAAAGACGAGGTTATTCTTCAATACCGCCAGGGTCCTGACCCGCCTCAATCGTTATGAAGAATCAATAGACTATTGTCGAAGGGCCATTAAATGGTGTCTCGAAGAAGAACATCTATGGGGCCTTGGAGAACTGCACTATCAAATCGGCTACAACTTCGAACTATTGGGAGACTATGAAAAAGCACTACCATATATAGAAAAATCCATCCACATGTTCGAACTGCGAAAAAGTGAACGCTTTACCTCTTTCCTGGAAAACAAAAGAAAAGAAATCTCGATGAAGGCCACGCAGGCCAGGGGGACAGGTACCCCGGCTCACAATAAGTAACTCAATTGAGCCAAGGTACCTGTTCCCCTGGCTCAACCTCAGCTCACTTAGACCCTGCTCAATACAAGATACTATCCACATCAACCTTCACACTCTCAACAGCTGTAAGGTTATCCTGGGAAATCGCTTCGAACGTCTTCGTCTGACCAGGCCCAATATTGTCAACAATCCCAAGTCCTGTACCTACGATTTTTTTATCCCTATCATAAAAGGTAACAGTAAGGGAATAAGAATGGTCCTCATTGTCCATGTTGGTGGTTTCACCAGAAATGGTCGTGATCCCCATTTGTGTTCGATGGACAATATTACGAAACTCAATCTTCGACTCTACCGCACTTGTCCCGGAAGGCAGTAAAGGATTGATTCCCCCACTTACCAATGCTTGATCGTCAAATAATGACAAGCGCCCGCCTGTCCCGATCAAGATCGCAATCAGTATACCGAATAGAATAAGATTCAGCTTAATGACGGCCCGAGAGAAATTCTTAATAGATGGATGTTCTTCTTTGCTAAAAGCCCAAACCAACAAAAATACAAGATTCACTACAGGGATGAAAAGTAAGATAATAACGAGAATCCACTGGTTAACGGTCAAATTCCGATTGCTGTTAAACAACATCCACACTCCTTTTGTAAAAACAACTAGTCTGATAGACTTTATTTATATGTTATAATAAACAGGAAATTTTTACTATATAAAGGAGGTTATTCCAATATCAACTTCAAGAATATTAAAATGGACAACAGGTGCTTTTGAAGCCGTTTTAGGTGTTCCCATTCTGGGGGCTGCAATCATAATCGGTTTTTTATGGTTCCCATTAGTCATCATGCTTGTTTTACATATTACGACTCTCATCCTTACAATCAAAGATAAGGGCGCAACAACTGGGAGTATACTCGGAATCGTCACATCCTGCATAGGATGGATTCCGTTTGTCGGAATGGTCATGCATATCGTTTCAGCCATCTTCCTCATGATAGATGCTGCAAAAACAGATCAAACTTCTAAAGAATATATATAAGGCCAAGGGGACAGGTACCCCGGCTCCAAAAACAGAGCCAAGGTACCTGTCCCCTTGGCTCCCCTCGCCTCACCCTATCTAAACGGCAAACAAAATACATACCCAACATAAAAAAACAACTCTCGCAAAAAGAACGGAACTTTAGTACCCCACGTCTTATACACTGAACTTGGCGTAGGTGACGAATAAGCATCCATTCCAGTGTGTTCAGCCATTAACATGGCTCTTTTCATATGCAAAGGATCACTTACAATGGAAAAGGTATTAAGGTTATTTTCAACCGCTATTTCATAAGCATACTTCAGGTTCTCTTCAGTGATTTTAGATTTTTTCTCAATCAAAATATCATCAGGATCAACATTATTTTCAATAGCATAATCCCGTGCCACTTCAGATTCTGCATACTTATTCCCCTCCCCCTTGCCTCCGGTAAAAATAATCTTATCAACATAATGATTCTCATTTAGCCAAATAGCATGATTGACTCTCTCCCGTAAAACAGGTGATGGCTCACCATCCCAAACGGCAGCACCAAGGACCACACCCGCATCCGACTTAACTAATTGAACTTTGTCTCCATAAGTCCAAATGCTAAAAGCTGAATAGCTAACGAAAACAAAGAAAATGAACACTGCCCCAAAAATTACTCTTATCCGGTATTCTCTACTCAATAGATCAATCCTTTCAAAAAAAGCCAAGGGACCTGTCCCCATGGCTCACGCTCCACTAAATCCCCTGTATCGTAACGACAAGTCCGTGACCTAATCCTAATACATTTCCATACATAAAAATAGTAAAAATTAACCATTTATTCTCACTATATCTCTAAGCAAGAATTAAGAACCGAAGGGTCAGACACCCCGGCTCAACTCTTCCAAAACGAGCCAAGGGACCTGTCCCCCCGGCACTCCGTCCCTATCTTTGGAACTATTTTCTACAAAATGTAGAAAATCACAGGTTGTTGTAATATACTGTAAGAAAATGTTCAATTACTAGTCTAATAGCTATCCTATTCTTTCAAAGGAGTACTAATTTAATATGATCACATTATCTCTGATAATCGTTCTCTTAACTGCAATCACCACGTATGTAGGAGTTAAGTTCATTATCCCTTTCGCCATTAAAATCAATTTCGTTGATAATCCCAACAATAGAAAAGTACATAAAAAACCCCTGCCTATGTTGGCAGGAGCAGTGTTCACGGTCATCACTCTGATTGGCATACTATTATTAAGTTGGTTTGACTATTTAACTACGAGTTTGACCATCGCCTTATTAATAGCGGTTGTTATGCTAAGTACAATCGGGTTCATAGACGACTACTATAAAACAAGGTCAAAAGAATTTTCTCCATTTCCAAGGCTGTTGGTTCAGTTCGTCGCGGCTTTTCTGATCGTTCAATTCGGGGATTACGTATCTCAAATCGATATCCCCGTCTTAGGGTATATGGAGCTTTCACCTATCCTTGGTAAGCTGTTTACCATGGTGTGGATCATTTTCATCATAAATGTCATCAACTTTATGGATGGCCTGGACGGATTAGCTGGTGGAATGGCGGGTATTTTCTCCTTCACCTTCCTAATCACGTCCATAATGATGAATCAACCTGTCTCTGCCCTTCTCTCTGCACTTATGTTAGGGGTAGCAATCGGATACTTACCTCATAACTTTTTCCCGGCGAAAATTATTATGGGCGATACGGGGTCTACCCTATTTGGATTCATGATAGGAGCTATTTCTATAATCGGGGCCATGAAGACCATCACGGTCATCACCATCAACATCCCTTTATTGATACTGGCGATCCCGATCTTTGATACTCTATTTGTCTTCTTAAAAAGAATCCAACAAGGCCGATCCATCTTTCATGCGGATAAACTGCACTTACACCACCGCCTGCTCGGCTACGGGCTGTCACAAGTCCAAGCCGTAATGATTATCTATCTACTATGTATCACAACCAGTGCTTCCGCTATCTTCATATTGATGTCAATCCATTTTTAAGAGCCAGAGGGACAGGTCCCTTGGCTCACCTTGGCTCATGGTAAACTATTAATTAAAGAGCATTCTAAGGAGGCGCAACCATGGACTACTCCGTAATCGGAACCAAAATAAAGGAAATGAGAAAAGTAGTGGGGATCACACAGGGAGACCTGGCAGAGGGAATCTGTACACAGGCACTCATCAGCCGGATTGAAAAGGGGGACATTTATCCAAGTGCCACCGCTCTTTATCAAATTGCCGTTAAGCTTGGGGTCGACATCAATTATTTCTTTGAAATCGGGACCACGCCCAGGCTGGAT
This sequence comes from Rossellomorea sp. NPDC077527, assembly GCF_044542955.1. Taxonomy (NCBI): domain Bacteria; kingdom Bacillati; phylum Bacillota; class Bacilli; order Caryophanales; family Bacillaceae; genus Rossellomorea; species Rossellomorea sp. NPDC077527. Next base: position 148,402 of record NZ_JBITVL010000005.1, read on the forward strand.
TATATTCGGGAAGTCGAGAGGCAATTGAAATACTTCAGAAACACATGGGAGTATAAAGGAATGATTGAAGTAGTGAAAATGGAGGAAAAAAACCCTCTTTTTTATAAAGATAATGAGAAGCTTCAGTTACTCTACTGGCATAAAGCGATCTACCTGCATGAAGAGAAAAAGGAAACCGAATCGGCCATTACCCTTTTACATAAAGCGTATCATCTGACCGCACACTCTAAGAAGGCTATGTCCGAAAGAGAAATGCAAATCCTTTCAAGTATCGCGACAATTCATGCTGCTCACGAGCAATATGACGAAGCACTCGATTATTATCACCAAGTAGAGAACGCCATGAAAACAACGGAACAACTACAAGAAAAAGTAATCAAAACGAAATTGTTTTATATGATAGCCAGGGTCTTGACTCGCTGTGGAAGGTTGGAAGAATCTACTGATTATTGCCTGAAAGCGATCAAATGGTGTTTTGCAGAAGAGCTTCTATGGGGAATCGGTGAGCTTCATTATCAAATTGGCTATAACTATGAACTGATGAATGACGTTGAAAATGCCCTTTTCTATATGGAGCGGGCCTTTCATATGTTTGAACTTCGGGATCATAAAGTGCATATAGACTTTGTTGGAAAGAAGTTGGAGGAGATGAGACGTCAGAAAGCATAGTTCGTTTTTTTCCATAAAAAAAACTGTTTCTAAAGGATGACTATTTTGAACTAGTAGAACGATTCGAAAGCGAGCAAACACTATTCTTCGATGATAAAGAAATTCAGTTAGTTTCACGTTGTTTGTTTACGATGTCGGTTGTAAAGCTAAAGTATCGCTCCATCATCAATCACCATTCGCGAAGGTTATGTTTTGAAGGAGAGTTTGAGAAGCTAATAGATTATATTGACACAAAAATAGAATATATCACAGGATCAATTCTATAAAGTAATCTTTCCTATACTGTATGTAAAAAAAGAGCCAGGGGACCTGTCCCTCTGGTTCCTTTATTCAATCACCCTAATATCCTCCGCACCCATTATAGGAGGATCAGAATCTGCAGTATCACCATTTTTCGAATATTCCACTTTAACTTTTTCGCCTATATTCAGGTTTTCGTATGTTTCCTTCTGAACACCAAACCATATACCATCATTTTCTTGAGCGATTTTTATGATTTCACCGATTTCTTTCTCTTTTATTATATCCTTAGAGACATTTTGAATGACTAATACTCTATTGAATTCATCGTTCTTTGCACTGATAATGCCATCATAGTGTGAATTGAAGCAGCCTGACAATAAGATTGTAACCATAGATAGCAGCAATATGATTACTGATTTTGATTTGTAGCTCATTGAATTCCTCCTCTTCCCCTATTTGATAACATTTTCAAAAAGACATTCTACAGTTTAAAGTTAAGCCTGAACCCTCCCCATGGATCCCATTAATTAGAGTTCCTCAATTTCAATATCGAGCCTGCAACGAATTTGAATATTCTAAGTTCTTTTGCTTTATCACTACTATTGTTAGATAAACTGCATTTGGAAATATAATCAGCCCAAATACTTGCATCGGAACGTGATTAATTAATGTGTACACACAATCCCTCTAATCTATTCTAAGATATGATATCTTCCTATTGTTTACAATATTCATTCTATCAGTAACAGCTACTTCAGCTACACTATGCACCAAAAGAACCAAGGGACCTGTCCCCCCGGCTCACCCTCAATGTTATAATAGTCAAGAAAGTTTATTCCATAATGACAGATAGGTTGATAGATATGTATCATTTCGTCACATTCGTTAGCTCATATACATTTGAATTGGTCCCGGTGGTTCTTGCTGCCATGTTATCGGTCTTTATTTTAAAATCGCGAAAACCGATATCGCTCATTACACGATTAGCGAATGTCCTCTTTATTCTTACTTTTTCATTTATCTTTTTAATGAGTGAAATAGATGTAAATATGAAAATTTATTGGATGATTTTAGCGGCAACAGGAGGATTTATGCTCTGTTGTCAAATCTATTCAGGCGTTAAGGGGGAATTTAAAGAACCGGTTCCTGCTGGATATATCATGTTAGATGAAGAATATTCCAGCCCCTTCCCATTGGGGATTAGGCTTCTTTTTGGAGTTGTAGTCGTTCTGGCCATCCTTAATTTCAATTACCTTTCAATGGTGATTGGTACGGTTTTATTATGGTTATTCACGATTATTTCCTTTTTTTTCGTAACGAAAAAAGACACTTTTTATATCAACGTCATTTTTTCCGTGTTATGTGCTTTTTCCAACGGAAGTTTTATTCTTGAATTTGATCATTATTTACATAACAATGTAGAAACGGCAGGTGGCATACCACGTAATGTCTATCATGCTTCAAAGTCTCCAACAGTTGAAGCAAGTGTTGCCGGCGCCAGGACTAGATTAACCTTTCCCCTGGGATCCCTAAGAGTTCAGGATAAACATGTCGTCGTAACCTATTTACATGACACAGGGTATGTATTGAAGGTTGATTACAATAAAAAGCATTATTAATGGGACAGAGGGACAGTGGACCTGTCCCCCCTGTCCCCTTCCCCAGTCTCATTTATAGAGAAAACACCTTTTACTCATCCAAGATATCTGTTTAAATAAATAATAGGCATATCGTAATGTGCTATTTTTGGTAGAAGAGGTGGTTTTTTGTATTGTGATAAGTGTGGGAGTCAATTAGAAGAAGAGGCTTCCTTTTGTTCGAAATGTGGAAAAGAATCAAACGGAAATCATTCAGCAGATAAGGAAATGGATGATACACCTATCGATCTTGACGAAGAATTAAGAACATCATTTGTACATAAGAATGTAGATTACTATCAAAAAAAATGGGGAAAAATGAAGCAGCATAATAAAACAATCAGTTGGAACTGGGTGACCTTTTTCTTTGCACCTTTTTGGTTTGGCTATAGGAAAATGTACGTTCATGTTGTAGGAATTGCTCTTATCTATTTCCTGATGGATTTCCTTTTATTTTTTATGAATGATATGACCCCCCTTGATCCCGGGGTGAATTTCTACACAGTGCCTTTTGCAACTGTTTTAGGTTTATTTGGGAATGACCTTTATTTAAAACATACAAATAGATTTATCGATAAAGCTAATCGTCAACCGATGAATCATGAACAAAAGATGACCTGGTTGAAAAAGAAAGGTGGCACTAGCTGGTTAGGCGTTTTTATCGCTGCAGCCATTTTAATCATCTATACCATCATCTCAATGATTATTTTCCCAACGAACGCTGATCAAATTTCGTATGTGAAGGATGGAGCATTTTATGACTATCCATCACAAACCATTGGGGAAGGTTTTGAACATTACTTTGATGAACCGGAGTGGGAATATATATCTAATGATAGCCCGAATGATGTTGTTCGTTTTTCAGGGTTAGTGAACCAAGACTCAGAAGACATTCCTGTAACGGTGGATTTCATGTTAACGGAGGACTCATTTGAGATTGACACGGTAACGATTAATGAAGAAATGATGTCAGATGAAGAGATTAATAGGTTCATTGATACCATTTTTACTGAAGAGTAATTTCGTTAGAAACATCCATCTTAGATGGGTGTTTTTTTAATGGAGTGAGAGGCCTGCCTCATTCTCAGTCTCTTTTTTGTTAAACTAATTAAAATGACCCTTTCAGGAGGTGGAAAAATGGATTACTCAGTCATAGGGACAAAGATCAAAGAATTGAGAAAGGTCGTCGGGATTACTCAAGGGGATCTCGCAGAAGGCATCTGTACTCAGGCGCTGATCAGCCGTATTGAAAAAGGGGATATTTATCCCAGCGCTACGGCTTTATACCAAATTTCGGTTAAGCTCGGCGTCGACGTAAACTATTTCTTTGAAATCGGGACCACTCCACGTCTTGATTACATCATAGAAGTGGAAAAACAATTGAGATACTTAAGGGTTTATCGGAAATACGAGGAAATGATGGAACTGGTCAAGAGCGAGGAAAAGAACCCACTATTCTATAAGGACAATGAACTCCTTCAACTTCTTTGCTGGCATAAAGGGATTTATCAATTCGAAGTGAAACGGGATGCTGAAACGGCCTCTTCTCTCTTACATAAAGCATTTCACCTCACCGCTCATCAGAAAAAGGCGATGTCTGAGAGGGAAATGGAGATCCTGGCGAGCAACGGTGCCATTCATTACACTAAACATCAATATGAAGAATCTCTGCATTATTTTAGAGAAGTCGAAACGGCCATGAATACGACCGGACAATTACAGGATAAAAGTATTAAAACCAAATTATTTTATAATATATCAAGAGCGCTTACACGTTTAGGAGAGCTGGAAGAATCGTCGGATTACTGTCATAAAGCCATAAGCTGGTGTTTTGATGAGGAGTTGCTTTGGGGACTGGGTGAGCTTCATTATCAAATTGGCTACAATTATGAGTTGAAGAATGAATACGATAAAGCTCTTCCTTACTTCCAGCATGCATTGCATATGTTTGAGCTGCGGAATGATGAGCCTTATGTGGCGTTTCTTGTGCCAAAGATTGAGGAAATTACGCAACGATTGTCGGGAGATAGGGACAGGTCCCTTGTCCCGGACAAACAAGAAAAGACGGTGGATTGTTAATACCACCGCCTTTTTTTATTTAGGACATGCACACCGTGACACGGAACTTGTCGCTCTATTCTAAAATCCCTATATAAAAGCCAAGCCCCAAAGTGATAATACACTTTAAGGCATTGACGTACGGCGGATCAGGCCACAAAATATATTTATCTTTAGTGATTTTTTGGCCCTGGGTGCTTAGGAACCCGAACATAGGTTTCAGCTCTGCTTTTATTACCCGCAAAATCTTCAACTTCATAAGTAATGGTGTAAAGCCTGCCTTCTCCCCTCGGGTCTCTGTCAGCAAGCAATGAGAAGCTTTTATCTTCTGTATTGATCAAGGCGTCCTTGACATAAGATTCATCGCTTAAAAGTTCGGATTCACTACTTTTTATAGAAAGTAGATTAATATAATCGACTCCAAAATTATCATTTGTGGTTGTTGAAACATTGATTTCTTCAAACTTCTTATTTGGTACTCTTAATATATCCTTATCTACTGATAGTTCTAGCATTGGCGCCGTTTTATCAATAAAGACAACAGAGGTCTTATAATCTTCTATATTATTCGCTTTATCCTTAGATCGGTAATCAATGGCGTATTCCCCTTCCTCCGACAATAACACATCAGAGGAGTAATCTTTCCATTCCCCACCATTGATTCGATATTGAGTGCTTTTCACACCAGAGAGTGCATCTGTTCCATTTAAATTAAAGGTGATATCTGAATTATACCAATTGTTTTGATTCCCTGAATCACCATGAAGAATAATGTCAGTTGAAGGCTTGGTTTTATCCACTTTAAGTTGAAGGGAGCTCCATGAGTTAGGACTATAGCCCACTACATTTGCACTCTTATACCTTACTGTTTGGATACCTTCTTGATTAACGGTAAAAGGTTCCTTATACGTCCTATAAGTGGACTCACCAGTTAACCAATAATACGTTTTAAAAATTTCATAATTCGGGTCTACCGCATTGAAGCCCACTTGAACATCTTCGTTATACCATCCATCATCTGATACGTCTGATGAAAGGATTGGTGTTGTGAAAGGAACTTTACTATAATACTTTTCGTGGTCATACGTTACGACATGCTCATCCTTAATCAATTGTCCGTTAACCGTAGCTTCTATAAACACTTTATAATCCGCTATGACATCTCTAGGCCCTTTCCACCAGACCGGATAGTAGATCAAAGCGTACGGCGTCATATAAAATGATCCAGGATCTCCTGCAAATACTTCATTCCCATTCATATCTTCTACTCGATAACGGAAGTTTTCCACATAAGTATAGCTTGTTGAGTCATTTTTCAACCCAACACTTAAAATATCGCCACTTAGGGTAAAATTGATGTAAGATGGTACGAAGGAAAAGTCCGGCGTCTCCACTCCATCACCATAGAACAGAGAAATGGGTAATCCCACAGCGGACTCCATATTGATGGGTCCCGTCTGCTCTGGTTCAGTAGGGTCGTACTGTTTTATTTTCAACCCTCCCATAATTCTACCTCTTTCAAAACCTTCTGGAGCCGTGATGGTGACAGGTACAACGACATTACCATTGGCAGGGACAGTGATCATTTCATCTGTGACTTCGATGTAATCTCTTAAGGCCGCCCTTTCATCGGTAATACTCGATATTAACGGAAACATGTCATCATGTGAAGTTGTGGTGATGGCCACTCCTCCATTTTTTGCTGTCCACGCATTGGCAGCAGCTATGTAGTAATAGACATCTACGTCGTTGTCATTATAAAAGGTCAAGCTATCCGAATAAACCTTTCCTGGCTCCACATCATAAATACGAAAGTTATACTTTGATAACCGTACCTCAATGCTAGAACCAGCCTTAACATCAGAAATCGGAAAAATTCCTGTAAGAAGCAAAAGCAGGGATATTAAACACAGTCCTATTTTTCCTGGTTTTCTCTTCATTCAATCACCCTCATTATTATTTTTTTACAACTCTTTTATAAAGAAAGGAATAAGGTATCATGTAATAAATGCATCAACAAAAATTAAAAATTTTCTACTTATTCAAGCATATGGGACGTGTAGGATCCCGAGTTACTTTTTCTTCTTCCACAGAATGTTTTTTTATCATTTCAATCTTTCCACTCTCTTCTTTTCCTGCAAAAATAACATTTTTCCGTAGTCCGATAGAAGTAAACAACAAGACAACCAATAGTCCTACATACAGAACCTTTTTTGATACTAAAATCACACCCTCAAGAAATTTGATTAATTTAATTCTAGGAATATATTACTCATTTGTAAATATCTTCTACAAAACTAGACGAATATTGCAGTGATTTTTTCGGAGATACAGGAAGCAGTGGGACCATTCTTGTGTTTTCCTGCGTGAATCAGGTGACGTCATTATATCTAGTTGAAGGTATTCAAGATTTAAGAAGAAGGAAGCGAGAGAACCGTCCCCGATCAACCATCATCTTGAAGAATAAACAAAATGGAGAATCAGAATGATCTCATATACTACAAGACTATCTGACTGTGTAATGATCGTAAAATTACTATCAGACAGGTTTTCTTTTTCACTAGCAAGAGCAAGAGACCCTGGAATCATCGTAATCAATAAAGCTACTGCAATCATACTTTTAAAAATCATTTTACACACTTTCATCCCTAACCCCCTAAATATCCTGTTCATTTTTATCTTTTCTTGAGAGCGATATAAAAACTCAAAAAAGAAAATACTGCAACAAAGAGACTGCCAATCCTCATATCGATTCCACCTTGCATCGTGAAAAACCGGTAAGTGAAATAGATTCCAATTAATAGGATAAGACCTAAAAGGATTTTCTTTCTCACCTTAACCCCCCCATTTTATTATTGGGTAATTCAACTAACTTTCTACATCTATCTATAGCAGTACTATATATAATTCTACACTCTCTACTTAACAGAAACCTTAAATTTCAAACCAGAGGGACAGGCCCCTTGGCTCACTTCTTTCTTCAAAAAAAGCCAAGGGACCTGTCCCCCTGGCTCTACCCCTGGCTCTACTTTTTAAGAATCGCTTGATAAATAAATTTAGGTATTGCTGACTGTCTTAGCCACCTTGATTTTTGTCCTTTTGCAACTGGAACGGTTATTAACCTGTGTAGCCACTCAAGATTAAGTTTTTTCCATAACTCTGGTGTTGGCTTTACCTTGCCAGCAATAACGTCCAAACTTCCACCAACCCCAAACACCAATTTCACTTGATTTAAATCTGACTTATATGTATAGATCCACTTATCAGAACGTGGTGCTCCCATAGCGACAATTAAGATATCTGGTTTTAATTTGTTTATAGAAGACACAATGGAGCTTTCTTTCTCTTTGGAGAAGAAACCATGTTGCCTACCTACAATTGAAACGTTTGGATATAAATTTCTTATCTCCTCAACAGCCTTTTTGTTCGTATCTTCATCGGTTCCAAGAAAATAAAAGCTCCAACCGTGTTCATTTCCTTTTTTTAATAACTTATATAGGAGGTCAAACCCTGTCACTCTCTCTTTAATAGGTTGTCTTCTAATTTTAGAAGCCATCACAATACCAATTCCATCTGGTGTAATTAAATTAGCATCATCGATAATTTGCTTGAACTCTTTATCTGACTGTGAAGTAATAGAGATTTCTGGATTTACAGTAATAAGGTGAAAAAGTTCAGACTGCTTTTCTTGTATGTGCTTTTCTAATAAATCTGTCGTTTCATTTAATGTCATTTTCGAAAAAGGACTTCCTAAAATTCTAACTATATTATTCATATATTCACTCCTAAAACTATTGATAATGTAAACTTCACCCTTTTAGCCCATTACTTTCTTTCATAATCTTATCCGAAAATATTGCTCATAATTAACCAATGAAGATCAGCTGGTTTTTTACTATTTTCTATCATTGAGAGACAATCCGTAGTTTACTTAATTGATTTAGCTTCCTTACCTCTGATTCCAACAAACAAGATAATTAACTAATCCAAGTCACTTTTATATTTCGGTAATTCCATTTTTTACCTTTATAATAAACCGTACCTATTACTCCAACAGCCCAATCACCGGAACGATACTTGGAGCCTTCAAAAAGGACTTCGGTATTTCCTTTAAAATCAATTTTTTCAATTCTCAGAAGCACGCCATCCAAAACCAGAGAACTCGAATCATATAACCCTTTTTCTTGCAGTTGTTTTAAAGTGGCGTCCATTACTTCAACTTTATATTCACCTTTAAAATATTTAAGGATTTCTTTCTTTTCACTATCACTAACTTCGTCAAAATTACTCATATCAATGGCAATATATTTCATGTCACCACTTAGACCTTCATCCTGCTCCATAATAGAGGTTAATGCTTCACTGTATATTTCTACTAAATGTTCCTTTGGTTTCACTCCATTATTACAAGCGGAAAGGAATATGGTTAACACAAGAAGAGTCGTAATATATTTTAAATTCAATTCATATTCAACCTCTCATATTCAACCTCCTTTTCAACTTGCTTTGTTTTTGACTTATTAAAAGCATGCCATGGGGAAAGGTCCCTCGGCTCGTTCACTTCAAAACAAAGAGCCAAGGTACCTGTCCCTCTGGCACTCAGGGACCTGTCCCCTCGGCTCCTAATATACTAGTTTTTTACATATCCAAGGGATATAATAGTCAATATATACTATTAATTATACTAATAATGTAAAATAACTTAGTCAATCTATTAATCATTATGTACATAAAAAACAGGATAAAAGAAAGCGGGTCATAGCATGGGATTTCTAAAAAGCTTAGGCAAAGGTGCTGGAGAATTGGTTGGAGGGGTAACAGGAGGAGTCATAAAAGGTGTCGGAGAACTTACAGGCTCAGATTTCATTAAGGAAGTTGGGGATGGAGTCAAACAATCCACTGAATTTGCTGGTAAACAGTTAGGAAACGTGGCAGAAGGCGTTTGGAATGTTGGCAGTGGAATGGTGAGCAATGATGATTCTATGATTGATAAAGGGTTCTCTGATATTGGAGACGGTGTTAGCAGCACCGCAAAAGCAGTTGGACAGGGTATACACTCTACTGCAAAAAGTGTAGGGAATGTAGCAGGCGGCATCATGGATGGAGACGAAGAACGCTGGAAGAAAGGCCTCAGAGATGTTGGTAAAACCGTCGCGGTAGGAGCTCTCGGCGTTTCCATCTTGGATGTTGCAGATGTGGTGGATATCAATGGGAACGAGGGAGGACTAGATACTGGAAACATGGCAATGGACGACCAGTCAAATAGTTCTGTGTCGGCATCCACTGAAGGAGAATACATAACTGAAGAAAACCCCAATCATCATGGAGTAGCTCCTCATTGGGTAGATGGCTATTATCGAGCGGATGGTACTTATGTAGAGGGGTACTGGCGAGATGGTGATGGAGACACAAGTGTTGATCGCACTATTGAACAAGGTGGCGGATATAGTCAGAGTAATCCGGATTATCGTGCACCGGTTGATAAAGTGTAATTCTAATCCTTAACTAACCGTTTCAACATCACTGTTTATAGAAAGGAGTGTAAATGAATGAGTTGGTTTCAAGAAAGGGCTTATTATACCGAGCATATGAGGTATCGAGAAAAAAACCCTACTCGATATATAAAAAAGTATGGCACAAATAGGCACACGGATCATAGTAAAGTACTATCTACTGACTTGCTAACCAATCAAGTACTAGTTGATAAAATATATCATCAAATAATGTCAGTGTTACCTAATAAGAGGTTTGCACTTACAGATTCCATAGAAGTTTATTTTAATAGTACCTGGCAAGAGTATGGGGATAATGATAGGTCAGTGATTGGAGTTAGTCTAGATTATACTCTTCTGCAATTCAAGAATGAATTAAGAAAAGGTCGCCTTCTTTTGGCTAATTGGGGAAATAGAGGAGAGCCTGCTTCGGTATATGATGACGCTTTTTCTCGCTTTTTACTATTTGAAATTCGCAAACCTAACTCTTCAACCCAATATAATGGTTTAACTCAATATGGCTTTCATAAATATCTAAATAGTAAATATAAGAAGATGTCAACTGATTACAAATTACTTGGAGTGAAAAAAGAGAATAAGTCTACTATATTACACCTTCTTCAAACTACTTTTGAGTTAAAAGTGGAAGGTGACAACATTGAATTACCTTTAGTTGAAATAAGTAATGAAAATGAAGAGCAATTATTAAACTTATTAAAACAACTTCTCATTATTGGCTTAACTAAAGAATATACGAGGAAACGAATAAACGAATTGAGTCTATAATAAATAACCTATGCCTTAATACAACCTGATAGTATCCATTTAATTTGACCCCCTGATTATCAAATATCAAAGGGGGTCTATTAATTATTAATAAACTACTATCTTATTCCTCAATAAAAAGAAACGCAGTTATCATACACTCAACCTTCTCGAAGAACTTTCCGCTAAACTTCATTCCTAACTTCTGTATTCGATTTACTCTTAAAAGCCTCTATAACAACCACACAAACCACCGCTAAAACAACCCCCATCAAATCCACTACCACAACATCTATCAAATGCCCGGTCCTCCCCGGCACAAAAGTTTGATGAAACTCATCCATGCCAGCATATGCAATTGAAAGTAAGATACTAAATAGAAGTTTCTTAGCAAGCTTTAACTTGGTATAGCTCAATGTCTTAATCCAAAGCAGCGTTAAAGTAAAATAACCTAAAATATGCCCTGCTTTTCGGTAGAGAAATTCTATAAACTCATAAGGACTCGATGATGAGACGACCTGTTGATCGTACTTTATTTTTACATCAGGGACGGAAATGAACTTCTTTTCCATCTTACTCTCTAATAAAGGCTTAATATCTTGCGCTTCATAAGGCATGTCAGATATAAAATAAATCACCATCATAAAGATGAAAGTGAGGAATAACCACACAAGGTATTTTTGCTTTTTTACTTTCATAATGACCAGCTTCTTTCTATATACTAAATGAAATATATTAAAACTATACTAACATAATTAAATCATGCGAATAGTGGAAAACAAAAACCTCCGTCTTTAATGACAGAGGTTACCATCCTAACTTTATTATCTATACAAATAACCCTCGCACAATCTTCACCCATCCAAAAACAGAAACCCATAGAGGAATACTTAACAATGTTCCCCAATACATGCCTTTGATAAAGTTCCCTTCTTCTTTCATGGATCAAGCACCCCTAACCTTTTTTAGTGATCACGGAGTATTCGAGCGTTGTCCTCTCATTGTAAGCGCTTACTAATGAGAAGTTTGTCAGAATACGATCAAAATTATTCAAAACTATTATCTAAAATAGTCGTTTTTGATGTTATTATGATCGATTTTCCCTTATTTAATACACTAAAAACCACTATCCAATATTTACTATAGCCTGAAGGTTCGGTAAAATTGAATTATCTATGCGAAAAAGTGAGGACATTCAAGTGAAGAAAAAAATTATATGGAGTATTGTTACCGTTGTTATACTGTTATTCATTGGAGTTGGCGGATATGCTTATTACATGTATGACTCCGTTAAAGGCACAGCAGAAGATATGCATGAAGAAGTGAAAAGGGACAAACCAAAAGATTCACCTAATATCACCGAAGAAGAAGATAAACCTGCTGAACCTATCTCCATCTTAATGATGGGGGTGGATGAGCGTGAAAATGACCAGGGCCGGTCGGATGCTCTGATTATGATGACCTTGAACCCCGAGAAAGAAAAGATGCAGATGATCAGTATCCCACGTGATACCAGAACAGAGATCATTGGACATGGTACAAGGGATAAAATCAATCATGCCTATGCGTTTGGCGGTACAAAAATGGCCATTGAAACGGTTGAGAATTTCACCGATATTCCTGTTGATTACTATATAAAAGTAAACATGGAAGCTCTAAGCGCCTTAGTCGATGCCATGGGTGGAGTTACTGTTCACAATGACCTAGATTGGTATGACGAAGGCTATTATAAAAAGGGATATCATTATCGTGAAGGGGATATTGAGTTGAATGGCCCTAAAGCGTTAGGTTATGTAAGAATGAGGCACCTGGATCCTAACGGCGATTTTGGTCGAAATGAGCGTCAACGTCAGATTATCACGGCCATCATTGATAAAGCATCCAATGTATCATCGGTAACAAAATTCGATGACATTTTGGACGTGCTCGGCAGTAATGTTAAAACTGATATGACATTTGAGGATATGATGAATATACAAAAGAATTACCGTAGTGCCCGTAATAAGATTGAACAATATGAGATAAAAGGGCAGGGTGGTATGATCGGGGGTACGTACTACTTGACTGTCCCTGAAGAAGAACAGGATAAAGTAAAGGAAATGCTGAAGAAGAATTTAGCCCATAGCTAATATAAGTAAAGAACTTGGGAGACACCCAAGTTCTTTTTTATGATATTCTAATATTTTCGCTTAATTATTAGAGACCAATAAACTATTTCTATGCCACTTCCAAGCACTTTCAATAATATCTTCTAACTTATACTCAGTTTTCCATCCTAATTCAAGATAAATCTTCTCTGAAGAGGCCACTAAAGTACCAGGATCTCCAGGTCGTCTATCAGAGAGAATAACATTTGCTTTTATCCCTGTTACTTTTTCACATGTGTCGATGATTTCTTTCACAGAATATCCTCTACCATTCCCCAAATTATAGGTTGCTTTTTGAAGTTGTTCATTAAGAAGAGCATTCAGACTAAGAATATGAGCGTTTGCCAAATCAGTTACATGGATGTAATCACGAATACATGTTCCATCATGGGTATCATAATCAGTACCAAATACTGAAATACTTTCCCGCTTCCCTAAAAGTTGTTCAAGAACAATAGGGATTAAGTGTGTTTCAGGGTCATGTTTCTCCCCAATCTCTCCAGAAACATGAGCTCCTGCAGCATTAAAGTATCGTAACACCACGTAGTTCAACTCGTACGCTTGGTGAAAGTCCTCTAAAATCTGTTCAATCATCAACTTAGAGCGTCCATAAGGGTTAATAGGATTGGTTACTGTTTTCTCCGTAATAAGATTAGAATCCGGGATACCATACGTAGCTGCTGTGGAAGAGAAAATGAAATTCTTTACGCCATGCTTATGCATAACATCTAATAGTGTTAAAGTATTCGAAACGTTGTTATCATAATACTTGTAAGGATTCTTTACAGATTCTCCTACTAAACTATTAGCAGCAAAATGCATAACAGCTTCGATTGGATATTCCGAGAAAAGTTGCTCAAGTGATTCTCTATCCCCTAAATCACCTTTGATAAATCGAACTCGCTTATCTATTAAACTTTCATGTCCCGTCGAGAGATTATCTAGAACGATCACCTCTTTTTGCTCAACTAATTCTTTCACTAAGTGACTTCCTATGTAACCCGCACCACCAACAACTAGAATCATACTACCTTCCCCCTTTAACTTTTATCGTCTTAGCACTACTTACTAACTAAAAACCATCCATTTAATAAGTTTTCACGATTATAATAAAATCTTTCATTATCCTCATACCTCATAACTTTTCCACCAGCAGCTTCAACGATTGCTTGACCTGCTCCGGTATCCCATTCCATCGTTGGGGCATATCTTGGATAATAATCAGCTTTTCCTTCTGCTACCAAACAAAACTTAAGGGAGCTTCCAGAGGACACAACTTCCACTGTTCCATACTTTGCTTCTAATTCTTTAATAAAGGCTTCTGTTTCTTCAGACATATGTGATCTACTCGCAACAACACGAGTGACATCTTCCCCTTCTGATGACGGGAGTATTACACTTACCTTCATTAGCTCTTCTTCATTTGTTATGTCCTGATTAAATGCGTTCTCTAATTTATACGCTCCTTCTCCAACAATTCCAAAATAAAATGTATCCAGAGCAGGAGCATAAATGATACCCACTGATGGGTATTGATCTTCAATAAGGGCAATATTTACAGTGAACTCACCATTCTTTTTAATGAATTCTTTCGTTCCATCCAGAGGATCCACTAGCCAAAACTTACTCCAATTACGGCGTTCACTGTAAGGAATTGCTCTCCCTTCTTCGCTTAATACAGGAATACTTGCATCAATAGCTTGCAGGCCATTCATAATTGCTTCGTGAGCTCTTTTATCTGCCTGTGTTAATGGAGATTCATCATCCTTCACTTCCACTTCGAAATCTTGGGCATACACATCCATGATCTCATTTCCAGCTTCAAGGGAGATGTTGAACAAATCTATTAGATTTACCTTTGTCATCTGTATTTAACCACCGTTCTATAATTTTATATTTTCATAGCTAACTTTAAAACCAAACAAAGTTTACGATTGTTACCGTTATCACCATAACTAATATACTCAATGGTGTCCCTACCTTTACATAATCCTTAAATTTATATCCACCAGGTCCATATACAATTAAATTAGTTTGATAACCGATAGGAGTGATAAAGCTAGCAGAGGCAGCGATGGATATAATGACGGCAAATCCCATATAGGGAACATCTAAAGAAGATGCGATTTCTAATCCTATTGGTAACATTAAAATGGCAGCTGCACTATTTGTAATTAATTCGGTGAATATATTCGTTAACAAATAGATTAAAAATAGTATGACTACGATTCCTAATGGCTCACCAATTGTTAATAGTCCATTTGCCATCCATTCAGCCAGTCCACTTTTTGTCATGGCTGCTCCCACTCCGAAGGCACTCGCAATAAGCAGAAGAACATTAAATTGAACATACCTTTTGGCTTCCTCAGTTGTAATCGTTTTGGTAACGATTAACAATAGAACCGCTACAGTCATCGCTTTAAACATGCTTAACCATCCAATCGTCACAAGAAGAATCATACTTATTAAAATACCGATAGAAAACCAGCCTTTTTTTCTGTCCTCTTGAAGATTCGATGGAGTTTCTAGAGAGGACACCACATAGAAGTCACTTGATTGCTGATAATTTCGTATAAAATCAGATCCAGCGAGTAGGAGCAATGTATCTCCCGGTCGCAAAATAATTTCTCCGACCTTGCTCTTGATTCTTTCGTTATTTCGATGAACAGCTAGTACGCCTGCATCAAACTTAGATCGGAATTGTGATTGCTTGATTGACTTTGATAGTAGCGATGATTGATGAGATACTACAGCCTCTACGAGATGCGTACTCCCATTTTTCAAATCATCTAGCTCTAATTCTGAGCCTGTCTCAATAGCTAGACCCTTTATATTTTGCAAATCAGCAATGGTAGAAATTAACCCGGTAAAAATTAATCGATCTCCAATCTTTATCTTTGTGGTGGAGCGTACCGGAGATATCCTTTCATCTCCGCGAATAATCTCTATAAGATAAAGACCATTTAGTTCTCGCAGACCAGCCTTTTTAACTGTCTGATTGATAAAAGCGAAGTTCTCCTTAACTCTTATCTCAGCAATATATTCTCTTGTATCTGCTTTCACTTGATCTCTAAAACCAAGATGATTGGGAAGAAGCCTGAACCCCCATGTAAAAAGATAAAGAAGACCCATTATGGTTATAGGTACTCCCACGATACCCAATTGAAAAAGGGAGAAACCTTCTAGTCCATAGTCTTTTAACATTCCGTGAACAACTAAGTTGGTAGAAGTACCCATTAGCGTCATGGTACCACCTAGAATTGTTACATACGATAAGGGAATCAGGAACTTTGAAGGGGCTATCCCCCTTTCTTCACACCATTTTTTTATGACAGGTGTAAACGTAACAACAATTGGGGTGTTATTCAAAAAAGCTGAGAGAACGGGAAGAGGAATAAAGAATCGCAGCATAGACCCTCTAGTACTTTTCCCCTTACTCAACCAATCCTTCATACCTTGATCAATAATTCCATGTTTTTGCACTGAACCTGCAACAATGAATAACAATGCAATTGTTAGCATTCCTTCATTTGAAAAGCCCTTTAATGCTTCATTTGGGTTCAGGATTCCCGAAATCAAAAATATCACGACAACTGAAAATACAACGATATCTGGGCGTGCCCATTCAAATAATAATGCTGTTAACATAACGAGTATCATACCTAATACAAAGATCATCTGGAATGACATGGGAGTCTGGTCTTCCTTTCTTACTATCTTTACGACAATAGTAAGAAAGCTACCATCTACTATTGGTAGATGGTAGCTTTCTATTCATCTTAGTTTAAACGTTGAAGAATTTGCTTCACAACAATATCAGTGGCTTCTTCCAACGAATGTATACTTGTATCGATTTCAATTTCTGGATTAACTGGTGTTTCATAAGGGCTAGAAATGCCTGTGAAATTAGGTATTTCTCCAGCTCTTGCTTTTTGGTACAAGCCTTTTACATCCCGTTTTTCACACTCTTCAAGTGGTGTGCTCACAAAGATTTCGATATATTCTTCACCTATAATTTCTCTGGCATTTTTACGATCACTCTCATATGGAGAGATAAATGAAGCCAGTGTAATTAACCCCGCATCATTCATTAATTTGGATACTTCTGAAATTCTGCGGATGTTTTCCACGCGGTCACTTTCTTTAAAGCCTAAATTCTTATTTAAGCCATGACGTACATTGTCACCGTCTAATAACATAGTATGGTGACCAAGTGATACCAATCGTTTCTCAACAGAGTTCGCCAATGTTGATTTTCCTGAACCTGATAAACCAGTAAACCAAAGCGTTAATGGCTTTTGACCTTTTTGTTGTGATCTGATATCACGGGTAATATCCGTCTTCTGCCAAACAACATTTGTTGATCGACGTAGAGAATGCTCAATGACCCCACAAGCAGACGTCATATTTGATACACGATCGATGAGAATTAATCCACCAAGAGCTTCATTATTTTCAAAGGTATCGAATACTAGGTTTTCAGATAGTGAAATATCACACTCTACTAATTCATTCTTAAAGACTTGGTCCGCAGGAGTATGATTACCTGTATTAATGTCTATCTTGTGTTTAATAGACATTACTGTCCCAGGAAGAACTTTTGTTCCTACCTTCACAAGATAATTCCTACCAGGAACTAATTTCGTATCATCCATCCATAGAATCCTTGCGGTTAACATATCCGTTACTTGAATACTTTCTGCAGTCGTTAACACACAACCACGTGAAACGTCCACTTCACGATCTAACTGAATGGTAACTGGCTGACCAACGCTAGCTGAATCCATCTCTTTATCTGACACCAAGATACTTTTCACTTTCGCTCTTTCATTACTTGGTAGAGAAACGACCTCTTCACCGACAGCGATGTTCCCACCTTCAACTTGTCCTTGGAATCCTCGGAATGTGTGATTAGGGCGGCTGACACGTTGAACCGGCATCACAAAGTTAATTTGTTGATTGTCTTTACGAACGTCTACATTTTCTAAGTAAGGTAATAATGGCAATCCATCGTACCATGGTGTATAGTCAGATTTCTTCGTAATGTTGTCCCCTTCTGTTGCTGAGACAGGAATGACTTGAACACTTTCCAAATTAAAGCTATGGGTTAATTGCATAAATTCAGCTTTAATTTCTTCAAAGCGTTTTTCATCAAAACCAATCAAATCCATTTTATTAACTGCCAGTACTAAATGCTTAATTCCCATTAGTGAACAAATACGTGCATGGCGTTTTGTCTGAGTAATAACACCTTTAGTAGCATCCACTAAAATGATGGCTAAATCAGCAAAAGAGGCTCCTACTGCCATATTACGAGTATACTCTTCGTGACCAGGTGTATCAGCTACGATAAACGAACGATGATCCGTAGTAAAATAGCGATAGGCAACATCGATGGTGATTCCCTGTTCTCTTTCAGCCATCAAACCGTCCAAAAGAAGGGAATAATCAATCTCTCCTCCACGGCTTCCTACCTTACTATCAAGCTCTAAAGCTTTTTCCTGATCGGCAAATAGTAATTTCGCATCATAAAGCATATGCCCGATTAATGTTGATTTACCATCATCAACACTACCACAAGTAATAAATTTTAATAAACTCTTCATTTTAGAAATACCCCTCTCGCTTACGTCTCTCCATACTTCCAGCAGCTTCTTGGTCAATGACACGACTTGTACGTTCTGAAGAAACCGCTCCAAGCGTTTCTTCAATGATTCCATCTAGCGTATTCGCATCTGACTCAACACCACCAGTAAGAGGGTAGCAACCAAGTGTACGGAAACGGACGTTCTTCGTGATGATTTCTTCATTTGGTTCTAATTTCATACGGTCATCATCTACCATTACAATATTTCCATCACGATAGACAACCGGTCTTTCTTTTGCAAAATAAAGAGGAACAATATCAATTTCTTCTCTCTTTATATATTGCCAAATGTCTTTTTCCGTCCAGTTGGAAAGAGGAAATACACGCATGCTTTCGCCCTTGTTAATTTTGGTATTATAGAGTTTCCACATCTCAGGCTTTTGGTTCTTAGGGTCCCAAGCATGATTTTTGTTACGAAAAGAGAAGATACGCTCTTTGGCACGAGATTTTTCCTCGTCGCGACGGCCACCACCAAAGGCAGCTGTAAAACCATATTTATCTAGGGCTTCCTTTAATGCTTGAGTTTTCATAATATCCGTATAAGCTGAACCATGATCAAATGGGTTTATACCTTGTTCAACACCCTCTTGATTAATATGTTCAATCATTTCAATTCCTAATTCCTCAGCCTTGCGATCACGGAAATCTATCATTTCCTTGAACTTCCAGGTCGTATTAATATGCATGAACGGAAATGGCGGCTTCTCAGGATAGAATGCTTTCATTGCCAAATGAAGCATTACAGAGCTATCCTTTCCAATGGAATAAAGCATCACTGGATTCTCACATTCTGCTGCTACTTCTCGGATAATATATATTGCTTCAGCCTCGAGTTGATCGAGGTGGGTTAGTTCTCTCATTAATGGATTCCTCCTAATAGAATTTTTCCTCTAAAAGCGTTATGAATAATAGGGACTCATTCAATAAAATTAGCTTTTACAGCTTTCCATTCTAGATAATAAGCTACTTTTATTTATATTTTTTTACTTATCTAAGATTAACCTCATTACCCTTTAGATATGACGATTAAAATAGTTTAAATACTTTGACACCGAACCTCTTAGAAACAACAATATATCCAACGATATTAGTAAACGATAATGTCACCATACTTGCGAACGCAGCACCATTTATTCCATTTGAGGGTATCAAAATAGCATTTAGAGTAATATTAATTAATAAAGCACATATATTGGCATACAACTGGAATTTTGGTTTACCAGTCATAGATAACATTAACCAGACACCACCTACAGCTATGTTTACAAATTGACCAATGCTTCTATAAATTAAAGCAGTTTGACCCATCACAAAATCTTCACCAAACAAGTTAAGAACAAACTGACTAAAAATAAGTAAAAGTGTTGTCGTAATTAAAGAAAACACTGCTAAAAATCTTGTAGCTTTTACATATAGTAACTTAAGTTCTTCATCCTTACCTCTATGGTATAATTCAGAAATTCGTGGAGCAAGAACTGTATTAAATATTAGCAATAATACTGAAACCATATTAGATACTTGTATAGTTATCTGGTATATTCCTACATCAGTATTTGACAAGAGACTTCCAATCATAATAATGTCAATTCTATTAATCAGTGTCCCCATCATCGTAGCTAATAATAGAGGGAGTGAATAAGCTAAATACGACTTGTCAAAGATTAGTCGTCCAAATTTAAATCTGTTCTGATAATAATATGTGCTGATTGAATATAATAAAGATATATAAACCCCTATAGCAAGACTGTATTCGTTCTTCCCAAAAACAAAGAAAAAAATTATTATTAAAACTACTCTCAATAACATAGAAAAAAAACCGTTAATGATGTAGAATTCTTTTATCTTCCCCTCTGCTCTATACATTCCAAAGAATAACTCTTCAGCAGATAGAAACCAAATTAATGGGAGCATAAATTTAAGATAATCATTATTAGTCAAGGTAGCTAAAAACAATGAAGAAAATACAAATATTACAAAACTCACCATAAAACTTAAGCTAACATGCTTATATTTGTTTTTTGGTATTGAATACATTAATCCATTGTCTAACCCCGCTCTAGAAATTATCATTAATACTTGTACTATCGTCATAGCATATGTGTATTTACCAAATATCTCTGCACCATATAATCTGGTACAAACAAAAGAAAAAAGTAGCGTAAAAACAATAAATGACCCGCGACCCAAAAATGAGTCAAATAATTTCACAACAAAATCATTTGAAGCATATTTTTTAAATATATTTAACAAGCTTATCATTCCTTGTGAGCCAATAATAATTAGAATAAAATGAAAAACAACATAACTAATTCCTTTGTAAGCTTATTTTATATGGTTTTGATATATCTAACTAGTAGCCTTTTCGGATTTCCCTAACAATATAAATAAACTAAAAATACAAAAATGTACAAAAAACGAGGCATTAAAGATATTAGAAATAAAAATAGGATCAGAAATCCCCCTAATTAAAAGTACAAAAACCAACACAATCGTTAAACCACTTGTACTTCTTGCATACTTTATTGCTGAAATAATGAAAATAATTATATATATACATAAGAAAACAACACCAAAGATCCCAGACTCACCTAAGGTCTGAAAGAATTGACTATGGGCATGCCCTGGTACCCACATGAGTTGAGGAAAATATGTTTGAGCCATTGATTCAGACCATAGTGACTGACCATAACCAAACATTGGATTTAATTTCCACATTTCTATAGTGTTCCTCCAAATTTCAGTGCGGCCGGTCAACGTATATATATCATGTTCAATGAAGAAATCATTAATTTTATTTAATAACATTACTAAGGCTATTAAAAGGGTGGATAAACTAAAAAATAACAAAGATATTAATAAATATTTATTATTTTTATTTTTTCCATATGCATATAAGAACATAATTAAATAGCAAATAAGCATTGCAATCCAAATTGTTTTTGATTGAGCAAGAATAATAACCACTACGGCAACTAAATGATTAAATTTATTTACTCTTAATCTTTCAGAGTACCGCACTCCAAAGATATCTAACAGTAAATAAATTATCATTAGCAGTGCTAACACATTAGAATGATTAGCCAACCCGTTTAACCTTATATCTAGACCTATTATTCCGTAACTATATTCTAATGAAGCAGCATTTTCAGGTGCTAATAGGAGGTACACCAAGCTACCATAACCATACAAGTATATTAAAACTCTTTTAATATATTTGATTAATGAAATAACTTCGATTTCAGGAAGAAAATTTGTTGTTACAAATACTAAGAGCATAATGTAGATTGAAATATTAAACGATGGCACAAAGCCAAGGAATTGCGAAAAAAAAGGCCCCATCATCATTAGGAAAAATCCCCACGTTAATGAATTTAACTTCTTTGCATCTGATAAAAAAGGAGTTTTAAAGGAACTTATAAAAATATATATACAATAAAACACTATTATAATATATATAACATGCTGCAAATTACCTGCCATTGCATTAGTTATAAATTCTGGCCTTGTCCTATAGTATGTTAAATTATTAACAAAAGGAGTAATTCCAATCAATAAAATAAGGGTTCCCCATAAGTTATTTATCAAAATTCCACTCCCTATTCATTAGTATTAATCTACCTTCTGTTAAATACGTTTTTTTCTACTAATCCACCACAATACAAACATTGTTATTTATAGTACTCTTTTATTATTTTAGAATAAATATCCTCTAATTTACCGGTTTGCGTTTTCAGGTCAAAATTTTCATTAATATGCTTAATACCGTTCCCACTAAATTGATGCCATAAATCTTCATCATTAAATAGCCTTAGAATATACTTCGATAAGTCTAGCCAGTCTTTTTCATTAGCTAAAAACCCTGTATTTTCATGGGAAACTACTTCTGATATCCCTCCGCTATTAAAACTGACCACAGGAAGACCCATAGCTTGGGCTTCAGCAAATACAAGGCCAAAAGCTTCCGTATCTCCATTTTCAGCAGTTATGCTGGGAGTACAAAACACCTTTGATTTATTCATCCATTTTTTTACGTTGGATTGAGATTGAAATCCTAAAAATTGGTAATTAATTAATTTTTCTTTAGCGGCCCTTTCCAATTTCTCTCTTTGGGGTCCATCACCAATTATAACTAATCTCACTTCTGGATTAACTTTTTGTACTTCTTCCATTGCTTTAATTAAATATTCACAACCCTTTTTTTCAACTAACCTACCAACAAATAAAACTGTTGATTCCCTTTCCAAATCTTCAATAGGTTTGAACTTTTGCGTATCAATACCTATATAATGAACAAATATCTTATTTTCACTAAATCCCTCTTCAATTAATTTTTCTTTTATAAAGTTAGATACTGCTATAAAAGCAGTTCCACCTTTCATTAACTCGTTTTTATGCTTTATAAATTTTCTATGCACATAAAAAGATTTTTTAGCAAATTTATCTTTTATAGTTATATCATACCCGTGAAATGTAGTTAACAATGGGACATTATTCTTTTTGGCAAGAGGACTAACAAGTAAGGCATCTGGTCCAAAATGAGCATGTATAAGAGTAGGTTCATACTGTTTCAAAAAGTTATCTAACCTTTTCGAATATCTCGATAATTTAAAGAAGGTTTCACATAGTAGACCGTAATACCCCCCATTATTTATGACAAATGAAGAATCATCAGAAATTTCTAAACCATCAACTTTTTTGGAACCGATATAATAACTCTGATAATTTGTTAAAGAATCTCTTTGGGATAATATGAAAGTTTCTGATGGAGGCAATAATTTATCTCTGTAAATTGCAATTGTATTATTATTCATAACAATTTTACCTTTCTTGTTTTAGTAAAAAATAGGCCTTGATTTTGTAAATCTATACATCAAATTGATATAAAGAAATTTAACTCTTGAAAATATAAATATTTTCGGTAGTAGAATCATCTGCAAATATAGACTTTGAATAGAAATTTTTAATATTTGGTTAGAGCTATGTAAAAAATTTCAATATCTTAAAACTTTAATTTGCAGATAAAGATAATTAGACATTTACATGACTCGAACCTTTCTAATCTAAAAAAATTATTTGTTAAAACTAAAATAACCTAATTTGTTCATATTTTCCCTGCATGTATTTTCAATAATATTCAAATTCATTTTCCCAAAAAAATCCTCTAGGGGTATACTTCTGTTACCAGGTGGCTGAAACTGAATATCAGTTTTATTTAATATTTCAAATTTTTTCTTTAAACCTATATCTATTGCTAACCTTTCTATATAGTTCGCTTTATCTTCAATAAAATCCTCATATTTAACAAGATGGAAATTTTCATTGTCCATATAAATATTTGTAGCAATATTCCACCTTTTAGCTAAAATTTCAATGTAATTTTGACCAGTTATTCCTAAATCCTCACCGTTAACAATTTGGTCCCATACATTTGGAATCATCTTTAACGATTTCTTTTCTATAGCGGACAACTCATTTAAATCTCCACGCAATTTTATTCTGTTTAATATACTTCTAATATTTTCTCGAGGATCACGAATGACAAATATGTACTTAGAATTAGGGAAATATTTAATTAAGTCACTGTATATAAATGTTAAAGCCGGTTCCTTTAAGATGTCTTTAGAAAAATCGTACTTGTTGTTACTAATTAAATCTTCAATAGATATTTTATTTTTATTTATTTTTAAAAGGTTTCCACCACATATCCCTGTCAAGTCTATAGTTACAGAACTACCCGTTAGTTCTGCCAACAGCCCAGCAATAGCAGACGTACCGCTTTTTTGATTACCTAATATAATTAAGGGCTGTTTATTTACAGTAGAAGTGAAATTTTTGGGTATTTTTTTTATATTTTCAGGTATGTAATAATATTTATTAAGCATTTGCTTAATCAATTATTTAGCCTCCCAAATAATATACATTTTTGAAAAAACATATAATATTATTTATTTTTTTTTCTTAAAAAGGTTTTATATATTAAGGTTCTTATTTTATTTCCAGATATTCTAATTATAGATCTGAGCATAAGGTTTGTTAAATAATGCCATGAATTAAAAAGGTTTCTTTTGTAGAAGAGTGTTAATGCTTTATACTCTTCTACTAAATACTTTACTCCACCTCGTCTATTATAAGTCTCTTCATTACTTCTAAAATAAAGAAGGTTTTCTTGAAGATTGTATCCTCTATAACCGTTTTTCAACAACTTAAGAAATAATAAGTAATCTTCAAACCATAATAAATTTTCGTAATTCCCAACTTTTAGTATAGCACTTCTTCTGAACATTACTGTTGGGTGTAAAAAAGGACATCTTCTTTTAGATTTATACATTATTTCTCTATTATATTCTGGGAAAACTCTACTTGAAATAACGTTGTTTATACTTCTATCAAAATCTAATGCATTTGTCCCTACAATTGCAATTTCTTTATTATTTGTTAAAAAATTCAACTGCTTTTCAAACCTAGTTTTGTGACATATATCATCAGTATCCATTCTTGCTATTATTTCATAAGAACAAGCTTCAACTCCTGCCCTCAGCGCTATACCCAATCCTTTATTTTCAGAAAAATTAATTATTTTGAATAATTTTGGATAATTATTTAAATATTCTTCAATTATTTTTTCAAGTTGACTTGTTAACGGACCATCTTTAACAATTAGTATTTCATTAGGCACTATTGTTTGATTTAAAACACTGTTAAGCGACTCTAATAAATACTCAGGCTTCTCTTTATTGTACACTGATAATAATACTGAGAACTTTTCCAGAATAAAACACCCTCTTACTTAAACATGGATAATAAATCAAAATCTAATCTAAGATTTTGATTTATTATAATAATATAAACTATAATTTCTTCTTACCTCTAAGAACAGAAAACATAAATACACCTCTATTAAGAGACTACCTCAAGAAATTATCTATTTTTAACAATAATGTAAATCAACTTGCTTGGAATAAGGATTTTAATCTGAGTAATAATTAAATCTTTCACAGATATACTCTTATTCAAAAAAGCACTTAAACATATTTTCAAACCAACTACCTTTTTACCTTCTCTACCAGCGTATACTGATATATATTTTCCTATAAAAGCAAAATAAGCTTTGTCCGTTACTAGAGGCCTGACCTTTTTGATCCACTCCAAAGAGAATCTATAGTCATTCTTTTTACTAATATTATCCTTATCCTTAAGATCATAATTAGATAATGCTTCTTCTAGAAATATAAACTTTACCCCTTCAGATTCTAATCTTAAACAATAATCCCAATCCTGATGTTTTTTTAAATTTGGATCAAACTTCACTTTTTTTGCTAATTCAGTGGGTAACATCAAAGTACTTGTCTGAATTAAACCATTATTCACAAATAAATATTCACCTACTGTTTCCTTTTCTCCAATTCCTTTTTGAGGCATTATTTTCTTTATTTTCCCTCTATCCGCAATTAATTTTGAATAACAAACTATATTGTTTACATTTTTATAACTACTTAGATATTGATACTGTTTTTCTAATTTTCTTTTCTCCCAAAAATCATCAGAATCTAAGAATGCTATATATTCTCCCCGTGCGTTCTCAATACCAGCATTCCTAGCAACTGCACCGTTTGAATTTTTTTTAAGTTTAACGTATTTAATTTGTGTTTTATGCTTAACTTTAATTAGATTTATTATTTCTTCAGTATTATCAGTAGATCCATCATCAATAACTATAATTTCTATATTTTCATACGATTGATCTAACACGCTCTTTATAGTTCTCTGAATTATATAAGCCCTATTAAAGGTTGGAATTATAACACTTATCAATGGAAATATTTGTTTCTCCATAACTAAAATATCCTCAATTTCTTTTAATGAATTTATGTTATTAATTTGTCTAATAGCAAGTAAATTTTTTAATAAGCACCCTTTTTCGTAAACACTACAAATAATGTCTGTAGTAATATTTTTAGGTCCAAAAATATGGATTGGTTGTAAACGTAATATAACTCAAGATCCACTCTCTCAGGATATCCAATATTACTTCTTCCATTTACTTGCCAGAACCCTGTAATACCTGGCTTTACTGATAAAAATTCCTCTCGTTTATTTTTATATTCTTTTAGTTCTTCCTCTACAATTGGCCTCGGACCTACTATACTCATATCACCCATTAAGACATTTAATAATTGGGGAAGTTCATCTAAAGAAGTTTTCCTTAAAAATTTCCCGAACTTAGTGATCCTAGGATCCTCGTCTTGTTCGAGTTTGTAATTATTGCTAATATACTTCTGATAAAGTTCAACATTAGTTTTAAGTTTTGAATCAGCATTTACTACCATTGATCTAAATTTATACATATAAAACATTCCACCATTTTTCCCATACCTTAACTGTTTATAAAATAAAGGCCCTTTAGAATCTCCGAACATATACACTAAGCCTACTAATATAAATAATGGTATTACTAACATTAAACATATTATGGATATAATTATATCCATGGATCTTTTAAAAAATAGATATTTACTTGAAATATTAAAATGGTTTCTGGAAGCCGGTTTTTCACTATTATATAGCGAACCTGACTTTACTCCTTGACTATTTTGATCCATTCAAAACACCTTCATTCCTTATAATAGCTAAAATAGAAATATTCATATTACTAAACATATGAATCTATTTGAATTTTTCACACATTCATATCAAACTTTAGAATTATACTTTTATTTTTTTATTTATTAACTTTTTAATAATCTCTTCAACTTGTTCACCAATTTCTTTATTTTGAAGTGCAAACTCAATTGTTGTAGCAACAAATCCTAGTTTCTCACCAACATCATACCTTTCACCTTCAAAGTCGTAAGCATAAACTGTTTGTATCCTGTTTAGCTTTTGAATTGCATCAGTCAATTGGATTTCTCCACCTGCACCTGTTTCTTGGTCTTCAAGTATAGTGAAAATTTCTGGTGTTAGTAAGTAACGCCCCATAATGGCTAAGTTTGAGGGGGCTGTTCCTAGTGCAGGTTTTTCTACGAAATTATTCACTTGATATCTTCTATCTTCCTTAGATACTGGATCAATTATTCCATATCGATGAGTTTGGTTGTGTTCGACTGTTTGAACTCCAATGATAGATGAACCTGTTTTTTCATATTGATTAATTAATTGTTTTACGCAAGGGGTTTCGCTCACTACAATATCATCGCCTAATAGAACAGCAAATGGCTCATCACCAATAAAATTACGAGCAGACCATACTGCATGACCTAAACCTTTAGGTTCTTTTTGACGAATATAATGTATGTTTACTAAATTACTCGAGTGTTGAACCTTTTCTAATAAATCAAACTTACCCTTTTCTGCTAGGTTTCTTTCAAGTTCAGGAGCAAGGTCAAAGTGATCTTCTATGGCACGCTTCCCTTTTCCCGTTACGATAATGATATCTTCAATACCAGATGCAATCGCTTCCTCTACTATGTATTGAATAGTTGGTTTATCTACGATTGGAAGCATTTCTTTCGGCATAGCTTTGGTAGCAGGTAAGAAACGTGTTCCTAACCCAGCTGCTGGAATGATGGCTTTTCTTACTTTTTTCATATTCTAGTCCCCCTATAATTTTTATATACCAGTTTTTTCTCTTGTATTTACAGTTGGCCTTCCCATTGAGTAGTACTCAATTCCTTTGTTATTCATGACTTCAATGTCATAACAATTACGACCGTCGAAGATGATTGGTTGTTTCATAGTTGATTTGAAGGTGTCTATATCTAGGTCTTTGAATTCGGACCATTCTGTTAGGATGAGTGTTGCGTCGGCATCTTTTAATGCTTCTTCCGTTGAATTAGCAAAAGTTACGTCTGGGTTGATGATTTTCTTAGCTTGCTCCATTGCCACTGGATCATAAGCAATGACGTAGGCTCCTTTCTCAACGAGATGATTCGTCATAGGGATAGAGGCTGCTTCCCTCATATCGTCCGTGTTTGGTTTAAATGCTAAGCCCAGTACAGCAATTTTCTTGCCACTTAAACTATAGAAACGATCTTGAAGCTTCGATAACAGAATGCTTTGCTGCTTTTTATTGACTTCAATGACCCCTTTCAGTAGTTCAAACTCATATTCTACGTTCCCTGCGATTTGTACCAGAGCTTTTGTATCTTTCGGGAAGCATGAACCTCCGTACCCTATTCCAGCATTTAAGAATTGTGAGCCGATGCGGTTATCCATCCCCATCCCGACTGCCACATCCTCTACGTTTGCTTCCACTCGTTCACAGATGTTTGAGATTTCATTGATGAAGCTGATTTTTGTTGCTAAGAAGGCATTGGCAGCATACTTAATCATTTCAGCACTGCGGATATCTGTCTTGAATACAGGGATGCCGTATGGCTTGTTGATTTCTTCAATTACTCTTGCGGCAGCTGGGTTATCTGCTCCAACCACGATGCGATCACCATGGAAGGAATCATAGATAGCTGCCCCTTCACGAAGGAACTCAGGATTCGAAACAATTTCCACTTTCACAGGATGAACCAGGTGCTTTTGAATCGTTTCTTTGATCCAGTGATTGGTTCCCACAGGCACAGTACTCTTCGTAACGACTATCACATCATGGTCGACACCGGTTGCAATATCGATGGCAACTTGCTCTACGAAAGCAAGATTAGCTGACCCATCTTCCTTCTCTGGTGTTCCAACCGCAATGTAAATGACATCTGCTGATTGAAACGCTTCAGAATGATTGGTTGTAAATTGTAATCGATTATTTTCGATATTCTTCTTCATCAATTCATTTAGTCCTGGCTCGTAGATTGGGGAAATCCCTTCACTCATTCTGTTGACCTTCGCTTCGTCTATATCTATGCATGTCACGTGGTGACCAATCTCCGATAAACATGTACCTGTCACTAACCCAACATATCCTGTACCAACTACTGCTATTTTCATAACCTTCTCCTTTTTCTCTTGAAATTCGACATAATAAATACCTAATGAAAAAACACATTTCCCAAATGTTTTTTCATTAGGTATCCAATTGGAACCTGAACCAACTATTACATAAAACGCTTTCATTGTTTTTCTTTACTTACTTCTTTTAAAATAGTAAATGTGGGCATCTAACCCTTCCTCACATCCCACCACTGACGACGAGCGTCTAAGGCGAAGTTTCTCTTCACCCACGGCGTGACCGAGTGCCTCCATGGATAATGGCAAGGAGACATTCCCAAAATTCTACTGTTGTCTGTGTATAGCTTTTGTTTCTAACTGACCAACGACAATAGTACCTTAGGATTACCTGTATGTTAGAAGAGTCCGAGGAACTTCTTCTTTTTGATCATTTCAGGTATTTCTTTATAGATTGTTCTTCCATCGACGAGCATCTCTGCGTTTTCCGTAAAGTAATAGACCATGTCTATTCCGTACTTTTTCTCTATATCGTCCATTGCTTCTTCCATCTTGAAGGAGCGGTTATGTATGTTATGGGCATCTGATGCGATGAAGTGTGTCAGGTTGGCTTCGATAAGCTGCTGTGAAAATTTCTGGATGTTTTTGCCGAAGTAGCCGACGAGACTGGAGGCGGTCAGTTGGGTAACGGCTCCGTTCTTGACCAGTTTGTAGAGTTTCTCCGGTCGTTCGATGAGTTCTGTGTTTCGTTCCGGATGGACGATGACGGGTGTCAGGCCCTCTACTTGGATATCGTAGAGTAGGCGTTCAGCGTATCTTGGAACGGAGCTTGATGGGAACTCGATAAATATATATTGTGAGGACTCGTTAAGAGAGAGAATTTCTCCCTTCTCATAATCTTCTAGAATTTCACCGTAGATACGGCATTCTTGTCCGGGTAAGACTTGGAGATTGATATTTTCGCTTTTTAACGTTGCATTTAGCTCCTGTACTAGTGGAAGGATAGCCGACTTTGTATTGTCGTACTTTCCATTCATATGATGAGGAGTCGCGATGATGGTATGAATGCCTTCTGACACGGCTTGTTTCGCCATGTCGATGCTGTCTTCGATAGTTTTTGCGCCGTCGTCAACACCTGGCAGAATATGACTGTGTATATCGATCAATCCGACTCCTCCTTTAATAGGTATTTCGACTCAATTTTGCCCTATCTACCATTTTACTCTATTGGGTATGGTTGTAAAGGGGTGAAAATTGTCGAATGTATACTATTTTTTTCCATAATAATAATAATAGCTTGTATCTTTATGTTCTCTATTATTTAATACAACACCTAGCAATTTGGCTTTTGTTGAAGAAAGCACGTCTTTCGCTTTCACTGCGCTATCAACCTCCGTTGTACCGGAGCTGACCACCAGTACAGTTCCATGGCATTGGTTAGCCAGTACCTGTGCGTCTGTTACGGCAAGGATAGGGGGTGTATCAAAGATCAGAACATCATATACCTGGTATGCTTCTACAAGGAAATCTTCCATTGATTTAGAACTCATTAGTTCTGCAGGGTTAGGCGGAACGGGTCCACATGTCAGGATATCTAAATTCTCGACATCAGAATGGTTGGTTACATCCGTTAGATTTTTTTGTCTCGATAAGACGGTCGTTAGTCCGAAGGTGTTCGTCAGGTTAAAGGTATAGTGCGCTGTCGGTTTACGCATATCCGCGTCTACCAAGAGGACCTTCTTCCCTTGTTGGGCAAATACGACTGCCAGGTTAGCGGCTGTTGTCGATTTCCCTTCTCCCGGACCTGAGGATGTGACCATGATGGAACGCATCTCATGATCGACGGATGAGAAATTGATGTTGGTACGAATGGTCTTGTATTGTTCTGAAATTGGAGACTTGGGATCTGTTTTCGTTACTAGTTTCCGTTTCGTATTCATCATGAGCTTTTTCTTATTCTTAGCCAATAGACTCACCTCGTACTCGTGTATTGCGTTCTGCGCGACTGTTTGTCTTATCTTCCTGGTCTTTAATCTTTGTGATTGAGCCCAGGACCGGCAGTCCTAAGATCTTCTCGATTTCCTGCTCGGTTTTAATGGTGTTATCAAGGAATTCTAATAGGAATGCAAGTCCGACTCCTGCCATCAGACCTACTACCATAGCAATAGCAATATTTAATAACGGTTTTGGCTTAATCGGAGATTGATGTTCCCCTACTTCTGCGGCGGCTAGGATTTTAACATTATCCACGCTCATAATTTTCTTGATTTCTGTTTGAAACACTTCAGCCGTTTTGTTGGCAATTTCGGCTGCCTGGTAAGGATCCGTGTCCTGTACAGAAAGATTGATAACCTGAGAGTCTTTCTCGCTTGCTACCGTCAGCTTTTCATTCAACTCTGACGACGTCATTTTCAGATCAAGATCAGAAATGACTTTTTCCAGAATGGCCGGGCTTTTCATAATGACATTGTACGTATTGATTAATTGAAGATTCGTTTGAATTTCACCAATGTTGTATGCCGGTTGATCCGATTTGGACTGGTTCACGAGCAGTTGGGTGGATGATTGATAGATTGGGGTCAATAGAAAGAAGCTGATCCCTCCACTGACGATTACAGCGGTCAACGTCATAAACAAGATTAACTTGATACGTTTCTTCAGTGTATCCATCAATTCTCTTAAACTGATTGTTTCTTCCATAAGTTCCTCCTGAATTACAAAAATATGTAATATTATATCATACCGCGTATTGTATTTTTTGTACTTTATTGTAATAATTTTAATAAACTTGTCATTTTATGCTTTTATTATATTAAACTATACATAGTACCCTATGAAAAGGGAGTCTCATAAGTTGGTAATAATTACTTACTTTTTCCCAAAAAGTTGGAGGTTAACATATGAAGAATTTTTTGCTAGTTCTATTAACAATTGGCTGTTGTGCATTCCTGATATTAGGGAACACATATTGGCATGAGAAGACGGCAGTGTCTTCTTATAGTAAGCAGCCTACAATGGAGAAAGTTGACTCAGCCCCTACAGAAGAAAAATCAGAGAGCCCTTTGTATTCGAACTGGCCGGAACGGGCGCAGAAGGCTTACAAGGATGCGGTAGAGAACGGACAGGCGTATAAGGTAGCCATTGTCGGGTCTCCAGCATTAGGTGCGGAGGAGAACGGCTGGAGTGTGCAACTGAAAGAAGAGTTGGAGAATGCTTATAGCGAATCCATGGAAGTCTCTGTTTTCCAATATGACACCGACTCCCTGAACTTTATTAATGGAGAAGAAGTGGATGAAGTGATTTCCTTTTCTCCCGATATGGTGTTATATGAGCCGTTTTCACTGAATAATAATAGTGTTGGTGTACTTGCTGAAGACAATCAAGACAGCATCGGCATTTTCCTGGAGAAGCTGAAGGGCGCAAATGAGGATGTCGTATTACTCCTTCAACCCTCTCATCCCATTTTCGGGGCAACGTATTATCCTATGGACGTGGAGAAGTTAAGGGCTTACGCGGAGGAAAAGGGTATTACCTATCTTGATCATTGGAGTGAATGGCCGACGGATGAATCCCTTAAGGACATGCTGGTGGAATCACAGGATACCCCGAATGAAAAAGGCTACACATTGTGGACTGACTACCTGACAGACTACTTTATTTCTGAGAAAGAATAAGTGTCATTTCGGGTGAAAAATGACTATTCATTTTCCAAATTATTTGATATGTTATTCAGTAGTCTAACTATTACGAATAAAATGAGGGTCATAACCATATGAGAAGCGAAAAACATAAAAAACGAAAGAAACGGACCTGGGTGAAGGTACTTGGAATCCTGGCGGTTCTGCTGGTGCTTGGCGGAGGAGCCTATGCGTACAGTGTCTACCATTCTCTTAACAAGGCAGTAGAAACGATGCATTCTCCCATTGAACGGGATGTATCTGAAAAGCGTACGAAAGAAGTTGAATTTAACGACAAAGAGCCTTTCTCTGTCCTGCTCCTTGGGGTTGACGAGCGGGAAAATGACAAGGGGCGTTCTGATTCTATGATTGTTCTGACTGTTAATCCTGAAGTGAAGTCGGTGAAAATGCTCAGCATCCCGCGTGACACTCTGACGGATATCATCGGACATGGTACCCGGGATAAAATTAACCATGCTTACGCCTTCGGTGGAGTGGAGATGTCCATGGATACGGTAGAGAACCTGTTGGATATTCCGATTGATTATTATGTTCAGATCAATATGGAAGGTTTCGCTGACATCGTAAATGCCGTTGGCGGTGTGACGGTTCAGAATGATATTGATTTCAATTATGACGGATACGATTTTAATAAAGGTGAACTTACACTGAATGGGAAAGAGGCACTTGCCTTTACCCGTATGCGTTATGAAGATCCACGCGGAGACTTCGGTCGTCAGCTTCGTCAGCGTGAGATTATCCAGGCTGTTATTAATGAAGGAGCAAGTGTTTCGAGCCTTTGGAAATTTGATGATATCTTTGATGCGCTGGGGAATAACGTGAAGACGAATATGAAGTTTGAAGAGATGGTGGATATTCAGAAGCATTATAAGGCGGCTGCGAAGAAGATTGAGCAGATCCGGATTGAGGATGGGTCTGGGACGAAGATTGATGGGATTTATTATTATGTGATTCCGGATGAGGAGATTGGTGAGATACAGGAGACTTTGAAGGAGCATTTGGAGCTACAATAAACATAGAAAGGCAAGAGATGATCACATTTTGATCATCTCTTGCCTTTTTTATTTCGAGAATGGATGCATAGTCTAGCAGAATCCTTAGGAAGATGGTGATTCACTCTTTGAAAGTCCTTTGATTTTCGTATGAAGGAGATTGACATATTTATCGTCTTCCTGCAACTCAAATACGGTGAGTGCCTTTTGCAAATACTTTAAGGTTAAGTCCCATTCACCTTTTAACTCATAGTTATACCCTATATGGTAATTGAATTCACCAAGTGCGAACATACTATCCTTTTGAATGCACCAGCTGATCCCCTTTTTACAGTACTGGATTGATTCATCCAACTTTTGCATCCGCGTGAGTACCCTTGCGAGATGGTAATAGAGTCTTGTAATAATGGTTAAATCAATCAAGTGGGGGACAGTATCAATGTGATGCTTGACCTCTTCGAATATTCTCAGGGCTTCCTCAATATTATCATTATAGTGGAATGCTCCCATGGTCATCATCATTTCCAATTCTCTTTCCGACCATACTTTACTCGACTCCTGAGTCAAGCCTATCGCTTCCTTCATCGTCTGTGATGCTTTCGCCTGATCTTTTTCTACCTCGAATTGATAGATCCCTTTATGCCAAAGCAGAAGTTGAAGATTCTTTTTATTTTGACTGAACAGTGGATTATTGATTTCTGTTTGGACGATTTCCATCATTTCTTCAAATTCCAGGTTTCGCCTTAATACCTTCAATTGATTTTCGACTTCCTGGATATAATCTAATCTTGGTGTCATCCCGATATCAAAGAAGTAGTTGACGTCGACACCGAGTTTTTGTGATATGAGGTAGAGGGTTGAGGCATATGGATAGACGATTCCTTTTTCGATTTTGCTTATTTGTGCCTGAGTGCAGACACCTTCCGCTACTTCTTCTTGAGATAGACCTATATTTTTCCGTAATTCCCTTATTTTCTTGCCTATTGCTAAGAAATCCAACGTGTCACCCCCAAAAATATTCCTAGAGTTATATTTTGAATAGAAAAGCATGTAATTCGTCTAGAAAATAGTGCAATAATAGGCGAAAAGACCTTTAATCGACTTTTACCATTTAATGAAAATATGTTTTAATAAAGTTAATATTAGTGGTATTAATAATAATACCGAATTTTCTACATTTTGAAAAAGGAGGAAAGTCCTATGAAAAGACGTATTTGCGCGGTATTAACAGCTTCTATCCTAGTTTTAAGCTTTGCTGGAATCGGATCAGCCAGTGCCGCTGAAGTTGCTCCTACAACAAAAACAGAATTGCCTCATCTATACAAAGCTGAATTGCCTCACCTATATTAATTATATAGAAACAACCATAAGTTGAATATAGCGTTTACTTAAAAAGCACTCTTACTCCGTATCAGTGCTTTTTTTATGGACTATGAGAAATATTCTTCTGGGAATATGCTTGTAGTTATATAAATACCGAAAAAGTGTCAAATTGGACTTAAATCCAATACAAATCACTCGTATTTGAGCAATGAGCCAAAATACCCTTTATTTTTACTTGTGCTAGGATAAAAGTACAATAACAGAAAGGGGGCTTCATGATGAAAAGCATAAGCATGAAAGTAAATCCTCTATACTCGGATATGGATATGTCGATCCAATTCCATTTCGAATTCTCTAAAGGTGATTGTAAGGTCGGAGAAGCCATGGTATCGACTTACCCTCTGAACGGCGAAGTAACTTATCGAAAGTCCCAGGGTGGACTATCCGCCAAACAGGAAAAATGTGCGGTCATCGACCACTTTGAGGTCGTCCAGGACCTAACCAAACCGTGCATGACCAAACTGACCCACTTCCTTAACGTCATCGGTATGAAAGAAATCCACTCAGGCTATGACCTGCAACTCGAAGCAACCAACTAAATGTGAGGGACGGACCTCTATATTCGTTTCACGTTATACATGAAAGCGCAGAATCTTGTTGGATTCTGTGCTTTTTAATTTGCGTTTTTAGATGGTTATTCATGGTATATTTTTTTAATAAAGGGGGCTAGGGAATGAATGTCTGTAAGGCTTTGTTTTGTTTATTGCTAATTTTCGCTTTGGATGGGTGCGGTGATCCGGATAAGGTGATTGAGGAAAGTCATCAAGCCTATGTATCTTCTTTCGGTTGGAAGATTGATTCGAAGATGGACGCAACTTCGGAAACCCTGCGACATGCCCCTGAACAAATAGACAATCTCAAAGTTGCCGGGATGGATTTCAGTCCATATCAAGGAAAAGAAGCGGTTATCACAACGTATATATTGAAGGATAAGCAGAAAAATGGAGACGATATGTGGGTAAAGGTTTATGAAGTGGAGGATGAGATTATCGGAGGATTTGGGATCTTGGAGGGGTGGGATCCCGGGCTGTTTTCTTTAGAGGATAAGGAGAGGGTGGTAAGGGACGGTATTATTCGATGAGATGAAGAAAAGCTTTGGCCGTTTGATGGAGGCCAAAGCTTATTCTTTATTTTATTAGAGTTTCTAAGATGAGCAGGGCCGCGATTCGGCTCGTCATGTCTCTAGTGTCGAGGGTTGGGTCGATTTCGACGATGTCCATGGTCGTGACCTTTGGATGTTGGAGGGCGGTTTGGATCGCCTCTGTGAGAGTATCCGGGTGCATACCCCCTGGACCGATCGCCGGGCAGCCTGGTGCATATGCCTGGTCAAGGACATCCATGTCGACGGATAGGTAGATGGTGTCGACTTTGGATTCCAGTTGGGACAGGGATTCTTGGATGAGTTTCGTTATTTGTTGTTGTCTGACGTCCTTCATCGTGTATACAGTGACGCCCTGCTCAATGGCGTAGTCATGATAGGCCTTCGCATTGGCGTAGTTCCGGATCCCGATTTGAATCAGATGCTCACCTTGAATGTGGCCACCTTCTATCAATCTTCTGAACGGTGTACCGTTAGTCGGCCCTCCATCCTCCGTGTTCCTGAGGTCATGATGGGCATCGAACTGGATGATTCCGACCGTCCCCTTCATTTCCTTGATGGCTTTGACCGTGGATGTGGTGATGGAATGGTCGCCTCCCAGGATGATGGTGAAGGGTGCCGCTTTCTTTTCGGTAGCTGCTTTGGTTGATTCATAGATTCGTTGATGTGACTCTTCGATTGATGTTGGGTGCATGGTGATGTCGCCGAAATCTATGATTGTTTTGCTTTCTTCTTGGAGGTCCGTCCCTCTTTCGATGTTGTAGGTTGTGAACGAGTTCAGGCAGCGTCTGATGGCATCTGGTGCGAAGCTTGCTCCTGAGTGGGAGATGGAGGGTTTGGAGAGGGGAGCGCCGATAATGGCGATATCCCCTTTCTTCTCTTCTTCCCATGGTGTCAGGAGTTCAGCCGCTTTCGTTGTGTAGCGGTCTTTAAACAGTGCCTTTCCTGCCGGCTTAATGTGTTGAAATGTGCTCATGAAGCTTCTCCTTACGGTAGATGATCCGGCCATCTTTCATAACGGTGTTGGTATGGTTAACTCCGTAATGATATGGAACGTAGTGATAGTTCGGTACATCCCAAAGGACGATGTCAGCTTTACGGCCTTTGATTAGCTTTCCTGCTGAGTCTCCCCTGTTGATCGCGTAGGCTGAGTTGACAGTGACGGCATTCCAGATTTCTTCCGGCGTCATCTTTAGTTGTAGGGATGCCAGGTTCATGATGAACTGCAGGTTCTCTGTCGGCGAGCTGCCTGGGTTGAAGTCCGTGGATAGGGCGACTGCCGCTCCCGCTTCCATCATGCCTCTTGCGTTGGCGAATTTGCCTTTGTTCAGGTAGAAAGACGTTCCTGGTAGAAGAACAGCTATGGTGTTGGTTTCGCCTAGTGCCTGGATGCCTTTGTCGGAAGCCCCCACTAAGTGGTCTCCGCTCGTTGCTCCTACTTCCGTTGCCATTTCCGTTCCGCCGAGTGGATCGATTTCGTCGGCGTGGATTTTGACGGAAAAGCCTTTTTCTTTGGCCGTTTTTAAAAATTGGCGAGACTGTTCGACGGTAAATACGCCTGTTTCGCAGAAGATGTCGACAAATTCGGCTAGTTGTTCTTTTTCGATGTCGGATAGCAGATTGAGCATTTCTTGTAGGAATTCATCGGAGCGGCCTTTGAATTCCGGTGGGATGGCGTGTGCTCCAAGGAATGTAGAGACGATTTCTGCCGGGTGGGATTCGTTTAATTGTTTGGCCACTTTCAGCTGTTTTATCTCTGTCGGACGGTCAAGGCCGTAGCCGCTTTTCGCTTCAACTGTTGTAACTCCGTATGAGATCATTCTGTTCAGATGGAAACGTGCTTTTGTTAGTAACTCTTCTTCCGATGCTTCGCGGGTGGCACCTACTGTAGAGAGGATGCCTCCTCCACGCTTCAGAATTTCTAAATATGGAACTCCTTGCTGCTTCAGGGCCATTTCGTGTTCGCGGGAGCCGCCGAAGACCAGATGTGTATGTGGGTCTACCAGACCTGGTGAGACAAGCTTTCCTTCTGCGTCGATCCGTTCCGTCGCTTTGAGGGTTTGTGCTTCTTCATGCGTGCCGATCCAGGCGACAAGGCCGTCCTTGATGGCTAATGCTGCATTTTCCAGAACAGGGAGGGTGCTCATCGCCTCCCCTTTCAGAGGTCCGTCCCCGTGATCCATTGTCAGGAGCTGGCCGATATTGTCAATGATTGTGTCGAATTGTGCTGCGGTCATATTACTCTCCTCCTTTGTTCATCGGGATGTGGATGTTGTGTTTTTCAGCTGTTTTTTCTGCAATGTCGTAGCCTGCGTCCACGTGACGGATAACGCCCATACCAGGGTCTGTTGTCAATACTCGCTCTAATCGTTCCTGTGCTAGATCTGTCCCGTCTGCTACAACGACCATTCCGGCGTGTAATGAGTAGCCCATACCTACTCCGCCGCCGTGGTGGAAGGAGATCCAGGAGCCGCCTGCCGCTGTGTTGATAAGGGCGTTCAGGATCGCCCAGTCACCCACTGCGTCACTGCCGTCCTTCATGCTTTCTGTTTCACGGTTCGGTGAAGCTACTGATCCACAGTCCAGGTGGTCACGGCCGATGACGATCGGTGCTTTCAGCTCGCCATTACGTACCAGTTCATTGATGGCAAGACCCATTTTCACGCGCTCACCATAGCCTAACCAGCATATACGGGAAGGAAGCCCTTGGAACGCTACTTGCTCCTGTGCCATATCGATCCAGCGATTCAGCGCTTCGTTTTCTGGGAAAAGCTCTTTG
This sequence comes from Rossellomorea sp. NPDC077527, assembly GCF_044542955.1. Taxonomy (NCBI): domain Bacteria; kingdom Bacillati; phylum Bacillota; class Bacilli; order Caryophanales; family Bacillaceae; genus Rossellomorea; species Rossellomorea sp. NPDC077527. The sequence goes on from NZ_JBITVL010000005.1 coordinate 187,901, forward strand.
ATCAGGCGATCTGTTCTATAGATATCTTCTGGATCACCGGAAAGTGCTGCCCAACGGAAAGGTCCTTTTCCTTCACAGAATAGCGGACGGATGTAGGCCGGTACAAAGCCAGGGAAATCAAAGGCATTGTCGACTCCTTCATCCTTCGCGACCTGACGGATATTGTTGCCGTAGTCGAATACGATGGATCCTCTATGCTGGAATTCAAGCATCGCTTCTACGTGCTTGGCCATGCTTTTTTGTGAAAGGGCCGTGTATGCTTTCGTGTCCTGTTTGCGAAGCTCTGCCGCTGCTTCTAGTGTATACCCTTCAGGGACATAGCCGTTCAGTGGATCGTGGGCTGATGTTTGGTCGGTTACGATGTCGATTTTCACGTCACGCTTGAGGAGTTCATGGTGAACTTCTGCTGCGTTTCCTAGTAAAGCGATGGAAAGTGGCTTGGCTTGATCACGTGCTTCATACGCCATCATCAGAGCTTCTTCGATGGAATCGGTTTTCACGTCACAGTATTTAGTGTCAAGGCGCTTTTGGATACGCTCTGCGTCTACATCGACTGCGATTACGACTCCACCGTTCATCGTAACGGCGAGTGGCTGCGCGCCACCCATTCCGCCTAATCCGGCAGTAAGGGTGATCGTCCCTTTAAGGGAGTTGTTGAAATGTTTTTTCGCAAGAGCGGCGAACGTTTCGTACGTCCCTTGGAGGATTCCTTGTGTACCGATATAAATCCAGCTTCCTGCCGTCATTTGGCCATACATCATGAGGCCTTTTTGATCGAGCTCGTGGAAATGCTCCCAGTTCGCCCATTTCGGTACAAGTACTGAGTTGGATAGTAGGACTCTCGGAGCTGCTTTATGAGTTTTGAACACACCAACCGGCTTTCCGGATTGGACGAGCATGGTTTCATCGTTCTCTAGGTTTCTGAGTGTGTGGACGATGGCGTCGAAGGACTCCCAGTTACGTGCCGCTTTCCCGATTCCGCCGTAGACGACTAGCTCTTCAGGGATTTCTGCAACCTCCGGATCGAGGTTATTGTAGAGCATGCGGAGAACCGCTTCCTGCTCCCATCCTTTACATTCGAGGTCCGTCCCTCTTTTTACTTGTACGATACGTTTGTCTGCCTTAACCATTTGTCGTTTCCTCCTTTGTTTTGGTTGGTTTGATCAGTGTGCTTAGCGTCGTTTGTTGCAGCCACTCGTTGGCTTTTTCTATGTCTTTCGAGAAGATGCGGTCCTTTGTAATGGAAGGAATGACCTTTCTCGCTTCTTCGTAAAATTGTCTTGTCTTGCTTGCCATGAGGTCCGTCCCTCGATGTTCAGCTGCCTGTAAGTTGCAGATGAGTTCGACAGCGAGGACTCTTCTTGTGTTCTGCAGGATCTGGTAGGCGTGACGTGATCCGATTGTCCCCATGCTGACATGGTCTTCCTGGTTGGCGGATGACGGGATCGAGTCGACGCTTGCCGGGTGGGCAAGGGTTTTGTTTTCGGATACAAGTGACGCCGCGCAGTATTGCATGATCATCGCACCTGACTGCAGTCCAGGCTGCGGGCTTAAGAAAGGTGGCAGGTCATTGAGCTGCGGGTTTACGAGACGTTCAATTCGTCGTTCTGAGATGTTGGCGAGCTCTGCGACGGCGATCTTCATGAAGTCCATGGCAAACGCGATCGGTTGGCCGTGGAAGTTCCCACCGGAGATGATCTTTTCCCCGTCGTCGAAGATCAGCGGATTATCCGTCGCCGCGTTCATTTCGATTTCCAGTTTTTCTTTTACGTAATCAAGAGCCTGCCAGGATGCTCCATGTACTTGCGGGATGCACCTTAGAGAGTAGGCGTCCTGTACTCGTAGCTCTCCCTGTTTCGTTGTGAGTTTGCTGTCTTCTAGGTAGTTTCTGATTCGTTCAGCTGTTGCGACCTGTTGAGGATATCCCCTTACTAAATGAATATCTTCGTCGAAGGCATCCATGATTCCTCTTAATCCTTCCATAGTCAGACTGGCAATCATCTCACTTTGGAAAGCAAGTTCTTCTGCCTCCAGGTAACCGATGACGCCCATTGCCGTCATGGCCTGTGTTCCGTTGATCAGTGCCAATCCTTCTTTCGCTTGAAGCTGGATTGGGAAGATGTTTTCTTTAGATAGGACAGTGAGTGTCTGATGAACTTCACCCCCATAGTGAACTTCTCCCTCTCCCATTAGAGCAAGTGCCAGATGGGAAAGCGGCGCTAAGTCTCCGCTTGCACCAAGTGAACCCTGCTGAGGGATTACTGGATGGATCCCTTTGTTCAGGAATTCAGCCAAACGTTCTACGATGACCGGTCTAACCCCGGAATACCCTTTTAAAAGAGCGTTACATCTTAGTAGAAGCATCGCACGTGAAACATTCTCCGGGAACGGGTCACCCACTCCACAAGCATGGGAATGAATGAGGTTGAGCTGAAGCTCCTCCACATCTTCCGCATCGATCAGAACATCACTAAACTTCCCAAAGCCCGTGTTGATTCCATACACCACGCGCTTCTCCTTCACAATCTTCTCAACCGCCGCGCGACTCTTCCTCACCCGCTCCATACTCAGCGGCGAAAGCTCCACATGCTCCTTCCCATAAATCACACGCTTCGCCTCATCCAAACTCAAACTACAACCCGTCAACTCCACCATTCTGATCACCTCTTCAATGTATTTGTTAGGGACGGACCTCTGAAAAACACCTATTTTCGGTTCGTTCCCACTGCTATTTGCCGTTATTACTGGGATTTTCTCTTTAACGCTTTAATCTGTTGTGGGACGGACACCTGCACGTACCCACACAAAAAGGAGGCTCGACCAAAGACAGACTTCTGCCGTTGGTCGAGCCTCCTTTCAACTAATATCTCTAGGCTCTAAAGTTTTTAAATATGATTGATTCCAAGTCCGATCGTCTCGTGCTCCAATCCCTTAATGGGTGCACCGATCGTTCCGTATAACGCTACTGCGATCCATTCGCCTTCTTCTTCACTCTCATATGGAGTGCCCCTGACAACGGAAAAGCGCAATCCTACTGTCCGCAGGATCTCTCCCAATTGCGTTTGACCACGGGTGACCCCCGTTAAAGCTTCCATTATCGCATGATACAAGGCATGCATCTCCCGGTACAGATCTTCCCGGACCAGGTCACTCCTCTTCGCTGCCGTTTCAATCGCGGCCACGATCTTCTGGCTGTCCATGGATCCGATCTTTCCGGTGCAGTAACTCCAATTCAGTTCATTGAAATGACGATTCCATTCCTCTTCCTCCCTGTCCAGTAGGAGAAGAAGCATGGCGTTCTTTCCGATACGAGTATGATCTGTCTTATCCAAGTGGCATTCGCACCTTCAGTGAAAATTCTAAAAATACTAATAACTACTATTATTGTATGGTCTGAATCGAAAGAGGTCAACGAAAAAAGTGGTGATTTTAGAAACTTAGAGAGGTAGTTTGGTAGCGTGGTAAAGGGTTTTTGAGGTGTAATAAGAGCGACGGAGGTATAGAACACACTGTGAAGGTCCGTCCCTCAAAAAAAGACGTACCTATTCAGATTAGGTTCGCCTGATTCCTCCTTTACTCTTCTTGTTTTTTGCCTTTACCTTTGTATACCTTGGGGCTGTTCATGAGGTAGGTGACGGTGCCGTCTTCGGACTTCAGGCTCAGGTAGGAGAGAATGTCCTGTATGTCTTCACTTGAAAGTGGGCCGTCCACAGGATAGAGAGGCAGGATATTCAGTTTCTCAACACCATTCCGCTTTTCAAGTACAACCTTGCAGTCCTTCGGGGCGGTGTCTCCAATGCGGACAAACTTAAACGGGATGGAGTGTTGTCGGTCGATGGGTACGGCGAATAGCGTGGTGAAACCGACTGTTTCAAGAATCTTGTCCGAATACATGATGCTCTCAAGCGCATGGGAAAACCCAGGTGGCTGGTTCACGACGACTAATTTACTGTGATAATGCTGTCCTTGAAAGACAACTAAATGCTTTTTTGATTTCTTTATGCTCCTTTTGGAAACGTGAAAATCTTCAAATACCAATATATATTCTTTATTCATTTGTTCCTCCCTTAAAAATAGTTATTTTGTCCTACACATTTAAATTTTCGACACAGTTATAGATAATCCTCTAAAATTTTCCAAAAATATTATATATTTTTCACTTTTTAATTGTATTTTTGTCGATTGGATCATCTTGGACTTCTTTTTCTACATAATTCTTGTACCGTTTGACTTGAGGTGCCGGAAAATAATTGAGAGTACGTTCCTTTGAAAGAAGTGGATGATCGATGGAGTGAATATAGAAAGGATAACTGCTCCATGGGTAAGACTCGGGGTGGATGGTGAGTTTCCCTTCAACGGGATTTTGATGAATATACCTGCTGGCTTTAATAAAGTACGATGGGGTATCGATCTTGGTGGAGCCATATCGTCCTTGGAAAACATGGCCGACATATTCATATTTCTTGTTGAAATAAACGGCATAGCGCGTATGGAAGGTTCGTATGATATTCTCCAGTGGGACATCGTGGGTTTCGATCAGCAGATGAATGTGGTTGGGCATTAAGCAGTAGGCGTGGATGGTAAATGGATACTTATCTTTCGTCTCTTGCAAATACATTAAATACTTCCTACGGTCTTCTTGATCATGAAACAGGTCCTGCTTCCTGTTCCCTCTCGCCGTCACATGGTAAGTGGCACCCGGACTCCAATTCCGAGGCATTCGCACCATAACATCACTCCTTCTCTTTCAATTAAAATCGTACACTAACCTATTCGACATAACTTCCTAAAATCCTCTTTTTTTGTTGAGGGACGGACCTTTAAATTCATTGATTGCTTTGAAAAAATGAACCGGGTAGAGGTCCGTCCCTCACGATTTCTAGTAATGGTTCTTTTTATAGTAGATTAATAGCTGTTTTCCATTTTGTTGTGTGCTGAGTACAAGGTTTGAATTTGATTTCAAATGAACCCATGTGACCTGTTTCTCTGCTCCCCTTATGGTCAGAAGTCCGACTCTCCCCTTTTCTCGCTCCCCCATTCTATCTCCACCTTTACCCCCAAATCGACAAAATTACAAATATATTTACATTTTAATACGTTTCACTTTGCCATTGTATACTTTTTCCATTTTATTTATATTTGTAATCAAAATAAGTATTTCAAATCGTGTAATTTCCTAATCCCTGTACATAAAACCTTTATCTTGAAGAAAAAAGGGATAGTCGGTGAAAACGATGGATTTACATGTAGAGTTACAGCATTATCGCAATGACGTATTGGAACTTACACAGAGAGAAGCCGCCCTTCGTTTAAATATTAACCAGAGCACGTTATCAAACTATGAAAATGGCACAAGGGACATCCCCTACAAGATGCTCCTTACCTTTAAAGAAGTCTATAAAATCCCCACCCATGAGATGAACCGGATCATGTACGGCGAGGAGAGCCGTGGTCACGGACAAAGTCACGACCCTATGATCCTAAGAGAACACTTCGAAGACGACGAGACAAGAGAAATCATGAAGACCCTTCAGGAGCACCCAAAACTCAGGCGAACTTTATCATCCCTCTCCTACTTCACTGAAAAGCGCAGAGAAAAGTTCATCTCCCAGGTTAATCATCTCTATCAGACGGTGAAGGACTGGTAGGAGGGACGGACCTCGCATTTAGGGACCAAAACCTTGTTATAACGGGGTTTTGGTCCTTTTTCAGTCTTGAAATCGAGGTCCGTCCCTCTGAATGACTCCCTTTGAGTCAAATAAAAAAGCGCCTAGATGCCCGGGTTTTGGGTCTAGAGCGCTTTTTGGTTTGTATCTATTTTATATCCTGATTTAATTTCTTGTTTTAGCCAGTGGATCATTGTGTTGGTGTCCATGTTTCCTTGTTGACCTTTGTCGAACGCTTTCTGAATCACGTTCAGAATATGCTGATCATTGTTCACATTTCCTTTCAAAAAGACAACCTCCTACACATAAAAACATTTTATATCACTTTATTACACTATTAGACTTGTTTTCAAACATCAATTTTATGCTATATTACCAGAAACATCCACTAGTTGGAAGATAAAATTTTTTAAGAATTGTCTCAAAAAAGTACTTTATGCCTATTCAATTCCCACTCTTAGGTGTCGATATAATAGTGGTATGGTCTTGAAAAGTGGCAAAATCATCGAAAGGTGATGACGCAAAGCTATAGGGGCTATTACATGCCAGCCAGCTACCAAACCAAGGAGGGATTATTTTGTCGTTTTTGACACCCGAAGAAATAGTAGAAAAGAAAAAAGCCCGAAAAATGTGGATGTATATAGGATTATTCGTATTTACTATAGCATTAATTGCAGGAACTACGTTCTTAACGTACAACATCTAAAAAGCGTCAATTGGACGCTTTTTTATTTTCACACACTTTCATTCTACAATTTATGGAAAGTTTCGGGGTTTTTCGATAGAATAAGAGAAGGAATCTAAACTAGTTGGAGGCAACCATTTATGCAAAAAGAAGTTAAACTCATCCGGGGATTGAGACAACCATCCTACTTCTTTTATCAATTGAAAGAAACGGAAGTTTTAAGAGGATATAAACAAAAAGTTATCCTTGTTTTCCTATTATCCGCCCTCGTCTTTGGACTTGTTTCGTCATTCGGAATTGGAATGGATCCTCTATCAAAGGAACTCAACACTCTCTCACCCTTATCTTTCGAGATGGAGAAGTTCCTGTTTCTATTAGGAAGAATCCTTTCAGGTATAGTATATGCGGCTGTCATCTTATTCGTACCAGCCCTTATTTTCTGGACGATTTCAGACGAAGGGGAATACCGAAAGCTCGTCATCATCCAGAGCTTGGTCTTACTCATCTTACTGATAGAAAGACTGACCTATGTTCCTTTATCCCTTTTCCTTTCACTTGATTGGTTCTCGTCACCTCTATCACTCGGAGTCATCGCCCAATACATAACAGGTAAACCGTGGGTCATCTATTTCCTGGGCTGCTTCTCCTTGTTTAAAATATGGGTTTTCTATATCCAATACAAAGGAATCAAGAGACTCACCGAACAAAAAAACTGGCTTATCTGGCTCGTTATCCTGCTCACGAATCTACTATTCTGGAGTGTCACTGCATTTCTGGCATACCTTGATTTTTCTACATTAATCTAACTATTTAAAGGCTGTGAACAAACATGCATAAACGAACCATTTTCTATACCACCCTCACTGTGTCGCTCCTTTTTATAGGTGCCAATACATATTTGATTGAAAAGGCAGACAGCAAGGTCGACCGGGAAGTCCGTGTCGCCGAGTGGGAATCCGTCCATAAAGGGGATCTGGCAAAAGAACTGCCGAAAGCCGGTGTGGTCGCATCAGAAGAAGAAAACTACCTTTACTTTAATGACGAATTCGGTTCTTTCAAAAAATTTCTTGTCAAAGAAGGGGATCAGGTCAAATCAGGAACTCCCCTCTATGAATATGAAGTTACCGATCAAACCCAGCAAAAAAGCGTCCTCGAATCAGAAGCTGATCAGCTGGAAGACGAAATTGACAGCATCGAAGACAATATTTCAGACTTAAAAGGATTGGAGTCTTCCCTTCCTTCAGACTCGACTGACGACAAAGAAATTGCCATCGACGCCAGTGCCCTCCTATCGGAATATGATCTAAAAAAAGAAATTGCCGCCAAGGAACTGGAAATCGATCGACTCGAGAGTCAAATTGATAATCTGGAACGCCAGATCAAGGATATCGAGTCATATGAAACAACCTTGACCGTCCAGAGTAGCGTCGAAGGAACCATCAAGGACCTCTCACACGCCGTCGAGAATCCACTGATTACGATTGCGTCGCAGTCCACCATCGTCACAACGGACCTGACGGAAAAAGAAATCGTCACAGTGGATGAAAACATGAACGCCACCGTCCAATCGGATATCGAGAAAAAGACACAAAAAGGGACCGTAACCAAAGTGGCCACCCTGCCTAAAAACGATCCGCACATCCAAACAGACAGCCTGTACCCTGTAGAAATCAAACTCCAGGATACAAAGAACGAGCTGCTTCCAGGACACCATGTCTTCTTATCCATCATCACAGAAGAGGTGAACGGCGCGTTTGTCGTTCCGGTGACGGCTGTTGAAAAAGACGGTAAATCAAAATATATGTGGATTTTAACTACTAAAGGCAATGTAGAAAAGCGCAAAGTGGAAACTGGGCTAGCAATCGACGGACAGCAGCAGATTAAGTCCGGAGTAAAGGCTGGAGAATACTATATCGTCTATCCGGATCATATCCCTGCGTTACAAAAAGGTGCCGCGTTCATCACGGCTCTTGATTGGGATAAAGTGAAACTGAGAGACTTGAAGAAGTTCGATCGATCAACGATTTTGGAAAATTTGTTGATGGGGATTTTGGAACGGAAATAAATCATAATGGGACCGGCTCTTTTTGGGGAGCTGGTCCTTTTTTGCTTGTCAGCAATTCTCTATAAAACATACATACTCCCCCTCAACAAACAAATACTATGGGCAACTAAACGTAAAGGAGCCCATCCATTTATGAAAACACTCAAACACCTTACCATCCTCCTAGCCCTACTCTCCACCTCCCTCCCAGCTTCAAACCTGAAAGCTGCACCCCCATCCCACAAAAACGTCATCCTTCTCATCATGGATGGCACCAACTCCGACATCCTCACCCTCTCCCGCTGGTATCGAGGGACGGACCTCCAACTCGATGAGATTCTGGTAGGCGGCGTTCGGACATACTCCGACCAATCCGCCATCACCGATTCTGCTGCAGCCGGGTCGGCCATGGCGACGGGTGTGAAGACGAAAGCTGATTATATAAGTATGAATCCAGATGGACACCCCGTATTGACCGTCCTTGAAGGGGCAAAGCTTTCGGGTTACAAAACCGGCATCGTCTCCACCTCCCCGGTCCAGCACGCCACCCCAGCCGCCTTCACTTCCCACACCTTGAGCAGGGATGAATTCGGCGATATTGGGGAGCAGCAGGTGTACCAGGGGCTGGATGTTGTACTAGGTGGAGGTGCTGCGTGGCTCAAGCCTCAGGTTAAAGTCCACACAAAAGACGACGACGGCATGCTAAAAACAAAACAGGTCAGCCGTGAAGACGGCGAAAATCTGGTGACGGAAATCGGAGCATCCGGCTATGATTTGATCCTGAACAGGGAAGGACTTCTGAGAAAAGGGAAGTCTTCTAAACTGTGGGGAGTGTTTGCACCTGAAGACATCGCCTATGAACTGGACCGGAAAGCGCTAAAACCTAATGAACCATCTCTGGCGGAGATGACCCATGCGGCCATTGGTAGACTCTCTCATGGCAGAGAAGGATTCTTCCTCATGGTAGAAGGAAGCAAAGTCGATTGGGCCGCACACAAGAACGACCCAGTCGGGATGGTCAGCGAAGTCCTGAGCTTTGACGATGCAGTGGGAGAAGCACTTGAATTTGCCAAGAAAGATGGGAACACCATGGTTGTTGCCGTCACGGATCACGGAAATAGTGGTTTGACTCTTGGGAATCACGGAACAAATGATAATTATAAAAGCCTTCCTTCCGAGAAGTTTATTGAGCCTTTGAAGAAAGCCAAGCTTACTGTTAAGGGTGCGACTTCTCAGTTAAAAAAGGATCATTCGAATTTCAAAGAGGTTCTTTCAAGCTATGGGCTGGGGAATCTGAGTAGTGGAGAATATCGTACGATGAAAGATGCTAAGAGTATGGATGACCTTGAGAATGAAATGGTCAAGTTGATGTCAAAACGGGCGAATCTCGGTTTTACCACGAACGGACACACCGGGGAGGACGTTTTTTTGTATGCCTATGGACAGGGTCGGCCAAGTGGACTGATTGAAAACACTGACATTCCAAGGGTGATTTCCGAGTATATGGGATTTTCCTTGAAGACGGGACAGTTTGCAGATTGGTATGTGAACGGAGTGAAGTTTTATCGAGATAAGGGATTTTTTGTTGAGATTGCGGGACGGACCTCTAAAAACCCTGTTATGGTGGCGAAGAAGGAAGATGAAGTGCTGCGTTTTCCCGAAAATAAGAACTTTTATTGGAGAAATGATGAAAAAGTGGGCTTGAAGAGTGTGAATGTGTATGATGGGGAGACGTTTTATGTTCATGTAGAGAAGTAAGGTGGGGGTTGGGTAGGTTTTGAAGGGGAATTATCATGTTTATTTTCAATTTGGGGCAGTTTGTTTTCAATTCTGGTGATTTATTTTCAAAAAACGGGGTTTTATTTTCAAATTTCCTTCTAACGACTGATGATAGGCCACCTTTCGCGGGATCTTTAAAACAATCTTCAATTTTATTATCGACTAGCGGGATATATTATCGACTTCAGTCCTTTTATTATCGACTTTCCAAATATATTATCAACTCCCCCTACCCGACGACCTGCCGAGCAGCGTCCCACACAATCCGACAAACTTCCCACCTCCCTTTCCACCACTCCCCCCACCCCATGTTCCTTTTCCCCCTCCTTTTACGTTATAATAAAAGAATGCGATTTTATAGATTGGAGAGGTTGGTTGATGTCGATTCGTATTCAGGAGTTGAAGGATAAATTACTTCCCATGAGTCAGTCGATACAGGGTGAGCTGGACCCGAATCAGGATGAGAGCAAGAATGTTGTGTCGAAGGGCCTTCTCTTGTTCCGTCAGAATCTGGTTTCGAACGTGAAGGTCCGGGATGAAGAAGTATCGGCCGAGGTGCAGGATGTGACGCCTGTGACCCTTGAGCTGAACTTGTCATTTCCCTTGTTAAGTAAGTGCTCATGTCCGCAGGATAAATGGTGCCGGCATCAAATGGCGACCTTTTTTATGCTTTATAACAAGGTTGGGCGTGTGAGTGAGTGGATCCAGAATTGGCGGAGCCAGTCACAGCCTGCCACTCAGGAAGCCCAGTCACTGGATGATTTAATGAAAAAGCACGGCACCCTGAAGAAAGCAAGCGATCTATTGAACGAACGGAAAACACGGGGCAACACGCCGGAGGAATGGTGGCAGTTCTTTGACTCCCTTCTAAAAAAGGAAGACTTGGAGTTACTTGAAAGACAGCCCTATTTAATGGATGTCCTCGTGCAAAATATTACGAAGCGGTTTATGAAGGATGCGCCGTTCGAACGGGAATGGAAGCCCCTTTACCAGCTTTTCGCGACACTTTTCCTATCGATTCACATCGACCTTTATTTGAAAAATAGAAATGTTGAATTGAGCCGGGAGCAGTACAGCATGTATGATTTCCTGTTAGGTGAAATGGAAGACGCCGTGGAGAAGCTGTCAATCCACGCCATGCCGTTCAGCTTTGATCCGTATATTGCCTTTTTGAAAAAGCAGACGATCGATATGAGTGATTCCACGGAGAACAGTACGATGATGAAGGCGGAAGTGTACCGCTTCCTGTGGTACTACTTGTTCAAACAGAAGTCGTGGCGCCGCGAAGAAGTGACGCGACTCGAAGAGCAGGACAGTGAAGACACTACCTTCTACAATGTCGCTCTCCTTCATCAATACTTGCTCCTTGAGGATCTGAATAAAGCGAGCGAAGTCGTGGATGAGCTTGGGACGGAACTGGTCTCATTCAGTGAATTCTGGCTTCGTAAATTTTTCGTCGGAAAGCGTTACGAAGTCGGACTCTTCCTGGTTCGGAATATCCTTTCGAGGATGCCCGATCATCTTGAAAGCCTGGATTATTATGAAGCGACTCGATTTGTCCGCTGGTTTGTGCGGATTTTGCCGATGGATTGGCTGATGGAAAAGGACAGTTCCCTTGTGAATGAGCTTCTGCTTTCCATGCTGCCGTACAGCTTCTTTTCATACAATGAGTATTTGATCAGTGCGAAGGCCTATCGTGAGTGGGTCGAGCTGCAGAAATACATGAGCTACAGCATCGGTGAGATGGAAGGCATGGGCCTTCGCGACGTGACGAAGGAAGCCCCGGAGCTTGCCCTTCCGATCTACTTCACCGGCGTCATAGAATCAATCGACCAGAAGAACCGCGACAGCTACAAGCAGGCTGTCCGGTATATGAAAAAAATCCGGACGATTTATAAAAAAACGAAGAAAACCGATAAGTGGGACGTGTATCTCACCTATATCCTCCATAAATACAAGCGATTACGCGCGTTCCAAGAAGAGTGCAGAAAGGGTAAGTTAATCGATGCTTAAACTGTCTTCCGTCAAAATCAATGTCCATACAACTGAATATGAAGACCGTTTCTTCATCACTGCTGAAAACGATGAAGGTGAGCTGCTGCCCCCGAAAGAATGGAAGGGCCAGTTGTTCCTTTGGCATGAAGAAAGCTACTACGGCACGTTGCTCGACGAATCCAAGGGAGGAATTCCCGTCACCCAATGGCAGTTCCTCACCTTACTTTCAGGCGAACATTTCAGCAGCATGATCCAGTGGGACTGGGATGAGACCGGGCAGGCGTGCATTGCAATCGCCCCGGTCATTTATGAAGCGGTAGAAGACGGCCGCTGGCTCCCTCGATTTGAGGAATGGCAGGAAAAAGGACTGCAGTTCCACATCCCCGATGAAGTCTGGTCGAATTTCAACGACGAATTCTGGGAAGAAGAGCTGCCTGGTGGAGGTCCGTCCCTCAAAAACTTAACGGAAAATTGGTTTCAGGGTGCATTGAATGAAGCGATGGCGTCGGGCGGATCGAGTGCGATGAAGCGGATTCAGAAGCTGAAGGAGAGTACGCTGACGTCTGAGGAGCTGGATGCCTACTTTGATGAGAGACGTTGGAGTGAATGGATCTCGGGTGGTGATGAAGAGCTGCCGTTCTCCATCGGACTCCGTATTACTGAGCCCCTTGATGAAGATGAGTCCTGGGAACTTGAAACGGTATTAAGAGACCGGAAGAAAACGAGCCGCATCATTTCCCTGAATGAGGATACCGTCCCTCCTTCCTGGAAAAAATACCTCACCGAAGTATCGGAAGAACAGGAACGCTGGATGAAAATGATGCCGATCCTTCGCGACACGGACGGCTCCCTCCGGACGGCACTTGGTGAGCACGACGCATGGGATTTCTTATCCGTGCTGAGCGAAAAACTCATCGACCTGGATATCGAAATTCTCCTGCCATCATGGTGGGAAGCGATGAAGGATGCTCAAGTGCTGGTGAAAGCGAAGCTAAAGAATACCGACACCAGCTACCGTCCTTCTTTCGTCGGATTGAATGCCATGCTCGACTTCGACTGGCGCTTGTCCATGAATGGCGTGAACTTATCGGAAGACGATTTTAATCAACTGGTAGACGATCAGCGTCGATTAGTGAAAATCCGTGGCCAATGGATGAAACTAGATCCTGCCATGATCCGACGCATTCAACAGATGATGACGAAAGCAAAGCAGGAAGGGATCTCGATCCAGGATATGCTCGAGCAGGAGCTTGTCCCGCGTGATGCGGATAAATCAGACCTGGATCCCGATGACGACGAGCATGATCCTTACAAATATGCCCGCATTCAGCTCGAACTCAATCGTTCAATGAAAAAAATGATCCATCAGTTGACGAATGTGTCATCAATCCCGCTGACGGAAACGCCTGCTGATTTTGACGGTGAGCTACGTCCTTATCAGCAGCTCGGGATGAGCTGGATGCTCTTTTTACGAAAATTTGGATTTGGTGCCTGTCTCGCCGATGATATGGGACTTGGAAAAACGGTACAGCTGATCACGTACCTGCAGTATGTGAAAGAAAACGAGAAGCCGGAGACACCTTCCTTGATCATCGCCCCTACCTCTGTGCTTGGCAACTGGCAGCGGGAGATGGAGAAGTTTGCACCCGATTTGAAGGTTCATCTTCACTATGGACCGACACGTGCGAAGGGTAAGGATTTCACTGCTGCCATCAAAGATGTCGATGTGGTCCTCACTTCTTACGGGTTGTCCCATATTGATTATGAAGAGCTGTCACTTGTCGAATGGAGTTCGATTTCCCTTGACGAGGCACAGAACATCAAAAATGCTAATACGAAACAATCACGCGCGATCCGCAAGCTGAAAGGGAAGCATCATATTGCTTTGACCGGGACCCCGATGGAGAACCGACTTTCGGAACTGTGGTCCATCTTTGATTTCCTGAACCACGGCTATCTTGGCGGATTCACACAGTACCAGAAAAATTACATCGCTCCCATCGAAAAAGACGAGGACGAAGCAAAAGTCAAAGAGCTTCAGGCTAAGATCAAGCCATTCTTATTGCGCCGAACGAAGAAAGACCCTGAGGTGGAATTGAATCTTCCTGAAAAGCTAGAGCAGAAGGAGTATTGTCATCTGACGGCTGAGCAGGCGGCACTGTATGAACAGCTGGTAAAGGACACTCTTGCTAAAATTGAAACCTTGAGTGGATTCGAGCGCAAAGGTCTGATCCTGCAAATGCTGAATCAGTTGAAGCAGCTGTGCAATCATCCTGCTCTCTATCTGAAAGAACCGGATCCAAAGTCGATCCTGTCCCGTTCTGAAAAAATGCAGAAGCTGAAGGATATCGTGGAAACCGCGTTGGAATCAGGAGAAGCATGTCTGATCTTCACTCAGTATATTTCGATGGGTGAAATGATCCAAGACGTGATGAAGGAAGAGTTTGATGTAAAGGTGCCGTTTTTAAACGGAAGCATGGCGAAAGGTAAACGGGATGAGCTCGTAGAGAAGTTCCAGAACGGCGAATTCCCTGTCTTCCTGTTGTCATTGAAAGCCGGCGGTACCGGACTGAACCTGACGGCTGCCAACCACGTCGTTCACTACGACCGCTGGTGGAACCCTGCTGTTGAAAACCAGGCCACCGACCGTGCTTACCGGATCGGTCAGAAACGGTTCGTGCATGTTCATAAGCTGGTGTCATCGGGCACTCTTGAAGAAAAAATAGATGCCATGCTGATGAAGAAGCAGGCATTGAACGACGAAATCATCCGCAGCGATCAGTGGGTGACGGAATTGTCGGATCAGGATTTGGAATCGTTGTTGGTGTTGGAGTAGATTTTTGCCTCTTTCCTTTTGTGGGAAAGGGGTTTTTTTGCTGGTAAGGGGTTGTTAGTCGGTTTGTTTCTACAATTATATTTGTAATTTCTGTTTTATTGGGCCAATTTTCATCATTATTGGGCCACTTCTGGGCTTTATCGGGCCACTTTTATTGTTAATTGTGCCACTTTTTAAAATTTTTGTGCCAAATTGTGAACGAACACCCCCCCATGATACAAAAAAACACCAGCCTCCCCAAAAGGAAACCGGCTCAATATGAAGACGATAAGGGGAATACATCACTTGCTTACTTGCTACGCATGTTTATGTCTAATGAGGCAAAACAGGGGAATCTTGCGGTGACCATTGGAATTTGAGACAGTACTTATAGGTTGGTTGACGCGTATGGAAAGAATTCTAAGTTGAGGCTTAAGATGAGGTTTTCATTGGATATTCGTACCCTTGTTCAAGAGCGGTCACGCGTTGGGATAAGTAGAAATTTTCGACATTGACTCGAGCTACTTTTTTAATAAGGTCCTCCGCTAATTTTTCCAGTCTATCGATTCTTTGTTCCAGGTCTTGCAGTGTGGTCACGACTTCATCTCCCTTATATACAGATTAGAACGGTAACTCGATCGGCTCTTTCTTACTTGGTTCTGCGGTGGTGTCAGAAGATGGCTTACTGTCCAGAAAGCGCACGTTTTCAGCGACGACTTCCGTTACATAGATTCGCTTTCCCTGATCATTTTCAAAATAACGGGTTTGGATCCTTCCTGTCACACCAATAACGGATCCTTTCCTGCAGTATTTTTCCGTGTTATCGGCCGCGCGGTTCCAAATCGTGCAGAGCACAAAGTCCGTATCGACCTGACCTTGCTGATTTTTATATGGGCGGTTTACGGCAATGGTTACACTAAGTACAGATCTTCCTTCCATCGTTTTTCTTGCTTCGGGATCTTTCGTCAGCCTCCCCACCAGGGTCACTTGGTTGATCAATCCGGCTCCTCCTTTCTGTTAAGGTGTTTTCATCTTACAACCAGAAGGCAAATCTTGTAAAATAGTGAATTTCCGAAATTCGAAGCAAAAAGGGCTTGAATTTCGAAAATTCCCCTAGGGAGATTTCATGATTTTTGATCAAAAACAGGGATAAATACATAAAATTACAAGTTTCACCCTTTTTTTCATAGGGAAATGTATTAGGGAAACATTTCGCCCTATGATATAATTTGGTAAAACCTTTAAATAGGAGATGTTCGTTCATGAAAACCTTTAAAGTGATTTCACTGCAAGTGGTGGAAAATGATGAACTACGTGACTTTGAGCTTGTGGACGGTCTGATTATCAATAAAGAGGACGGACAGAAAACGTGGCTTGTCGAAACGTATTTATCGAATGAATACATCGAGTTCTTTCAAGGTGCCCAGCAAAGTAAGGAAGATTTGGAGATTCAGGTCGTGATTTCTCATAAAGCCAATGATCCGGCAGCTTTCATGATGTCCATCCGCTGCATCAAGGAGATGGATGATCATATTAGCATCATGTTTGAAGGAAAGTTAAAGAAACAGCGGAATGAATATGCAGAAATATTACTTGATGACTTAGTTCAGAAAGGGTATACCGGTGAAGAATTGATTCGTCAGTTCCGCGAGAAGATGGTGTCGAAGCCGAGGATTCCTGCTACGGCAAAGCCTAGCGTTTAATAGTACGAGATTAGGTAATGTCCACAAAGAATTTTATGATATAATTGGAATTAATATTGTGACTTCTCTCAGGAAGTCCAAGGTAGGTGTCCCCAGTGATTGGAGAAAGAGTTAAGAGATACAGATTAGAAAAGAGAATGTCGATGACCGAGCTCTCTGAAAAAGCAGGTGTCGCTAAGTCATATTTGAGTTCTATAGAGCGTAACCTTCAACAAAACCCTTCCATTCAGTTTCTGGAGAAAGTGTCGGCTGCTTTAAGAATTCCAATAGATGCACTTCTGTATGATCAGCCGGAAGATCAAAATATTGATCATGAGTGGCTAAAGATTGCTGAAGAAGCTATGGATTCAGGGATTTCCAAAGAGCAATTTCGGGAATTCATTGAATTTAATAAGTGGAAATTAGAAAATAAATAAAGTCTTGCGAGAAGGTTCGCAAGACTTTATTTATATTAAATCACTTTGTACTCGGTATTCTTTCCCGGGGACTGGCTGTGAAGAAATTCCCTGATTTTTTCTTTTGAAATCCCGGCGTCAAGTGCTTGTTTAATTAGTTCCATCCATTCTAGATCCAGTTCACGATTTGTCATCATTTTCCCCTCCCAAAATACCTTTACGTATTTCAGGCAGTCCAGCCATCATAGTCTTCAAATAAACACATTCCCCTCATCCATTCATTTCGTTCATCATGAAGCCATGCCTATTTTTCAACTTTAGATCTGTGACTTTGCGTCCCCATTTTTCAATGAGTTTGCCTTTGTCTGACTCTTCCATTCGAACTACTCTCATTATACTAATAAACACTTTGACATCGTGTTGTTTTTTGTCTATTCTGTTAATTTACTTTACACTAATTTCTTACATTTTAAACTATTTTCCGACAATCACTATACACAAAGTTCATTCATTAGAGTAGTTGCAGGGAACTATGTCGAAAAAACTATATAGAAATATTCTTATACTTTTCTAGCTTTTTCTTGAGAGGCACAACTTTTTCATTGATGTTTTGATAATGAGTAGGGTGGTAAAACGGTAGATCGGATAAATCCATCTTACAGGCAGGACATAGCCATTCACCTGTTTCTGCACTGCTATAGGATGGTCTTGTACAGCGATTACAGATTTTTTTATACACATGATCACCTCTTACTTTTATATTTATGATTGAAACAATCTAATAGACATGTCTTATGGTATTTTATATAACAACCAAAATCGTTCTCATTAAAGAACGACCGTACATAAGTATATTCTATATTAAGTAAGAGAAACCCTCTATGAAATTACAATATTTTCTATTATTTATTCGACCTGATCGATTCTTCAAACGAAAAAAACCTCTCCCATAAAGGAAACGAGGTTTATTAAGTAATTCGTTATTTATCTTCTTCTAATAATTCAATCAAATATTTCGCTTCCAGCTTACAAGAATAATCATAGTCCGTACCAGATTGCTTCTGTAAGTTTTCAAGCGTTTCAATTTGTTGAGACGTTGGTTCTTCCGATAGGATTTTCTCCATGGTTTCATTGATCTTCAGTGCTAATTCTTGATGAAATTCTTCATCATTTTTAGTCTCATTACTGAGGTTCTTGTACCAGGAAGCATGTTCATTTATGTATGTGCGCCAAGCAGAGATGAAGTCCTGGATATCAAATTTATTTTCCTGCCACTGAATTGAAGCCATGTATTGTTCAAATGAGGTTTTAATTGAACGGGTAATACTTATTTTTGTACCCGATGATAAGTTTTTAAGCATGTAAGTAAAGTACCCCCTAATCAGTATCCTATACACAATATTATTTTTACTATAACACAACCATTTCATGATATGTAGATAGTGAAACAGTGAAAAATATGGTAATGCATCCAAAATATATTATACTATTATATTTTACAGTAATACGTAAAGCTCTGCAAATAACAGGAAAAAAAGCAGAGACAACACAATGTCGCCTCTGCTTTTTCCTATTACTCGTCCTTATTATCCTTATCCTTCATATCAATATCATCTTCTATAACGTCTTCTTCAGGCGTGTTCTTATCCTTCGCTGCATCCTTATCGCCTTGGACGTTTTTATCCTCTGACTCAGGGTAGTGCTCATCATTCATATCCCCGTTGTCGTTCATATCGCCATTTTCATCCATGTTTTCATTCTCTTCGACTGGCGCCTCGTCTTCCGGTGGTGGCTCTTGTTTGACGTTACACCCTACAAGCAGGAAAGCAGCAAGTGCTGACCCACCAAGGATCGATAATAACCTTTTGCTCATGATATATGACTCCTTTCTGTCAGTTCTTTGATGTAAGACCGTTACGTTGGCCTTTTGTTAGCTTTCCCTGAAAATGAATATACTTGCACAGTGGGGAAATTATTTGGGATGTTAAAAACAGGGACTGTTCGATTAAAGAGCATACAAAAAACCGGATCCAGTGTGGATATCACACTAAATCCGGTTTCATATAAAAAACTATTCCTGCTTATCTCCAAGGGCAAACATCATTTCTAATTCGCAAGCTACTTCACCGTCTACGGTAGCTACACCTTTCCCTTTTCCAATCGGTCCTTTAAAGCGGATCATCTCCACTTCCAGACGCAGCTGATCACCAGGCTTAACCTGACGCTTGAAACGGCATTTGTCGATACCTGTGAAGAATGCCAGACGACCACGGTTCCCTTCGACCTTCAGCATCGCTACCGCACCAACCTGAGCCAGCGCCTCTACGATCAACACGCCGGGCATTACAGGATAATCAGGGAAGTGACCATTGAAGAACTCCTCATTCGTCGTCACATTCTTAATCCCGATGGCCTTCTTGCCTTCCTCAACCTCAAGGATGCGATCCACAAGCAAAAACGGATAACGATGGGGAATAATCTCTTTAATCTCATTAATATCAAGCATGCATAATTCCTCCTACCAATATGTATGTACACCTTATTGTACAGAAACCCGGCTAAGAATAGCAAGAATCCTTGAACCTTGCTTTGGAGGGACGGACCTCAAAAATCGGTTCGAATTGCTGTGTTGAATCCTTATATATCAGGGTTCTTGACCAGATTAGTCTCGTGAATTTGAGGTCCGTCCCTCCTTAAAAATCGGCGACCTGAAAGAGGGACGGACCTCGAAAATCGAGCTCCTCTCACAACGGAACCCTGTTATATCAGGATTCTTTGCGAAAAAAGCTGAATTATTCGAGGTCCGTCCCTCTAAGAACGTAATAAAATTATCTTTTCACCACAATGTCAATGATGTGCTGCCAGGTTTCTGCTTTGAAGACGTCGGCTGCTTTGCCGTCGCCTATACCTGCGAAGCCAATGACGGCACCCAGCGCGAGACTTCCTGCAAGAAGAAGGATGAACAGAAGGATCCTAAGCCAAATGGGAAGCATACGCACACGTACCCAGCGGACAGGCTTGGTTTCGTCCTTTTGCTTTGCCTTTTTTTCTGCTTTTACTGTTTCTCTTGTCGCTTTTTCTTGCAGTAGCTCTTTTTCACTCATAGCATTTAACTCCTTTTAGCGTATCCCATTTACAAGGCCCATCATCTGATCTGCAAGGGAGATCGAGCGCGCCTGAAATTGATATGATCGTTGGACATTCAGCATGTCCGTCATTTCCTTACTGATATCAACGTTTGAACCCTCAAGGGAACTCTGGACCATTGAAATATCCGATCGTGCTCCACCTGTAACATTTGTGAGGACTTCTTCTTCCGTCACGCCCAGTTCATCCAGGTTGTCTGCAAGACCTAACAGATTCCCACCAAACTGCTGAAGGAATTGAGCTTTTTCAACGGTTACGACGCCCATATTGAATCGCTCTACTCCCCCACGGGAATCCCTCACATTGAGAACCCCATTATTGCCAAGCTCAAAAGCTGCAGCATCTTCAGAGAACGTAATAAAGTTATCATTCTCATCCAGGATCGGCAAGCCGCTACTATTCACGAGCATCGCTTCCCCATTGCCGGTTGGACTGACATAAAATGCTCCGTCCCTCGTATAGCGTACAGAGCTTGAGTTTCCGTCTTGTGCCAGCACTTTGAAGAACTGTCGATCACTGGTCAGGGCAAAGTCTAAAGTACGTCCGGTTGCTTTCAATGTCCCCTGATTCAATATCAGCTGAGACTGTGAAAGCTTGGCCCCGTTCCCTTCCCGGACTCCAAGAGGGGTGAGCCTGCCTGCTTCAAACTTGTCTACACCCTGGTTTTTCACCTGCTGTACAAGCATCTCGGAGAATGTTGCATCCCGGCGCTTGTACCCGTTTGTATCTGCGTTCGATAGATTATGACCAATCATATCCATTTGTTTCTGCAACTGCCCTAATGTGTTGGTTGCTGTAATCATCGTTCGATTCATGACACTTCTCCCCTATTATAAGGTATTCAGTGGCGAAATTCATTTACAATACTTGCTATCCGTTGACCCGTCCGATTTCGTTGGCCGCCTTTTCCATGCTGCGGTCATATGCCTGAAGCACTTTCTGATTGGCTTCAAATGCCCTGTACGCTGACATCATATCTGTCATCGTACGGGAAGCATCGACATTGGACCGCTCCAGAAAACCCTGTTTTGTGGAGAAAGAGACATTGTCTTCTTCATAGGCGTCAGGAAGAGCAGCTTTGTCAACTCTTGCAAACAGACCGTCTCCCTGCTTAATCAGCTGGTTTGGATTATCTGAGTATCCCACTCCCAATGTTGCCACTGGGTTGCCACCCACAAGGATTTGTCCTTTTTCCCCAACCGTGAACTGATCACTGTCGAGCTGGATTCTATCTCCGTTTTCATCCAGGATATATCGTCCGCTGTTCGTCGTAAGGAATCCGTTTCCGTTCACCGTCAGATTCCCGTTACGCGTATATCGGGGGCTGCCGTCAGCTCCTTCTACCGTCAGGAACACCGAACCACGGATACCTGTTTCTTCATCGATTGGCATGGAAGCATCCAATAACGCCACATCCAAGCCACGTCCCGTTTCCTGCAGGTCACCCTGAACAAAGGAAGGAATCGTTTCCTGCATATAAACACCCGTATTCAGTTTCCCGATCCTTTGGTTAAAAGGAAGGGACAGCGTTTTTTCAGTGGGGATCGAAGTGGAATCCATCCGGTCCATCAGCATTTCCGGAAATGCACGCATCGAAGCCTGATCCGCTTTATATCCCGGTGTATTGGCATTAGACATATTGTTCGTCAGCATTTCGGTCTTCCGCTGCTGCGAAAGCATACCGGATGCTACTGTATAAAATCCTCTAAACATCTCTTTTCACCTCTTAACCGTTATATCGGATCAATGGCGCAGTGGTTTTACCCGATTCTTCTTCTGGAAATTTTATCAATATTCTCAAGCATCAATCCCGTTCCGACCGCGACGCAATCCATCGGGTTCTCCGCGATCAATACCGGTACTTTCAGTTCTTCGGCAAGAAGGGTATCCATTCCGTGTAGAAGGGCACCGCCTCCTGTTAAAATAACTCCGCGATCAATGATATCCGCTGAAAGCTCAGGTGGAGTCTTCTCAAGGACATTTTTCGCAGCCTGTACAATGACAGCTACAGATTCACGAAGAGCCCCTTCGATTTCCTTGGATGTCACTGTGATGGTACGAGGAAGACCTGATACCATATCGCGTCCGCGAATGCTCATTTCTCTTCTGTCCTCATCGAGTGTCTCAGAGAACACCGTACCGATGTTCACCTTGATGTCTTCAGCCGTACGTTCACCGATCAGAAGCTTGTACTCTTTTTTAATATAATTCAGAATTTCGTGGTCAAATTTATCCCCGGCCATTTTGATGGATTGACTCGTTACGATGTCACCCATGGAAAGAACCGCTACATCCGTTGTTCCTCCACCGATATCCACGACCATATTACCCGTTGGATTGAAGATGTCCATACCGGCACCGATCGCCGCTACTTTAGGCTCTTCTTCCAAGTAAATTTTCTTCCCGCCGCTCTTTTCAGCCGCTTCCCTGATTGCCTTTTGCTCAACGCTCGTGATATTTGTAGGGCAGCAGATCAGGATGCGTGGTTTCGAAAGGAAACCCTTTACATTCAATTTATTAATGAAATGCTTCAACATTGCTTCTGTTACATCAAAGTCGGCGATGACTCCGTCTTTTAACGGGCGAGTCGCCACGATATTTCCAGGCGTACGTCCCACCATGCGGCGTGCTTCCTCACCTACAGCCAATACCTTGCCAGTGTTTTTATCCAGCGCCACTACCGATGGCTCATTCAAGACAATCCCTTTTCCTTTAACATGAATCAATACATTAGCCGTACCAAGGTCAATCCCAATATCTTTCGCGAACATCTTGTGTTTCTCCCTTCTTCTCCTACAAATTCATGAACAACATTCATCTATGATTTCACTTTTATGTCATTACGTTAAAACGTTAAGGCAGAACTTTCACCTAATTAATTATTTTACCATAAATATGTCGAAGGGAGATGGTATTTGTCAAAAAAATGTATTGAGATTGTTAATATTTTGGAAAAGGGTGGGAGTTTTGGTGGGGGATGTTACAGGAGTGTAAAAACCTGCGTGGAGATGGGGGATTTATGTGTGTACCTGGTACATTTAACGCTGAATGTACCTGGTACATTTAAGGGGTTTTGTAACTGGTACATTTAACGCTGAATGTACCTGGTACATCCACCTCTTTTTGTACCTGGTACAAAACAACCCCCCCCAAACACAAAAACACACCAAGCATAACCCATCACTCTGGGGCTTGGCGTATTTTGGTTAGCTGTGGAGCTCTTCTTTTTTGTACTTTTGTTTGGTTGCCTCTCCACCTCGTAGATGCCGGATCGATTTATGGTAATCAAGTATCGTTTTGACTTCATTTGCGAGTTCCGGATTGATTTCTGGCAGTCGTTCCGTTAGATCTTTATGGACAGTACTTTTGGACACGCCAAACTCCTTCGCAATTACACGAACAGTTTTTTTCGTCTCCACGATATACTTACCAATCTTGATTGTTCTCTCTTTGATGTAATCGTGCACACCACTCGACCTCCCTAAATTGGATGTGAGAAGTGTGAAATGAGACCCGCTTTCGCATCAATGAATAGTACAGACCCCTTGCACATAGGCAAACGGCAGAAAGCCTTATTTAGGACGGCAGCTTCCTGATGTTACAACGTATAAACAAATATTCAGCTAATGATCAATGGTATAATGACGATTCCTCACCTCAAACACTCTCTATTTTGATAGGTTTGTATCATTTTATTAGCTTGTGCCCACATATATGCACAAAAAACACAATAAGGACAAGGATTCGATTGAATTTTCTGAAAAACAGTTTAAGGGACGGACCTTCACATGTATTTTCAGATGTATGAAGGGTTTTCTTACCAAACTAAGATGATTCGACATCATGTTCAACACCTCCACTATTTCCTGAGAAATGAGTCGATGAATTTAAGAAAATGTCTGATCTATGATGTTTTTCTTTATCTCGAATGATCAGAAAAAGCCGTACTGGGCTTCAGCACGGCTTAGTCGGTCAGGCTTTGAACTCCACGTCTTCATCCACCCAAACGTCCCCATCTTTAAAGGTCATTTGTTCCGGATAGCGGAGATCCATGACTTCCTCCTGAATTTTTTGTGAAGGGGCTTTTGTGAGAAGGGACACGACGATATTGGCTATCGCTGCTGATGTCGCTCCAAACACGCCCGCCCCTGTATCAATGATTCCAAATAACGTCACACCGGATCGTGCCAAGAAGATATAGGTGAGGGTCACCGCTAGTCCTACAAGCATCCCTGCGATCACCCCTTGGGCATTGGAGCGCTTCCACCAGACGCCGAGTAAAAGGGCGGGAAAGAATGTTCCGGACGCCAGAGCGAATGCCCAGGCGACGATTTGTGTGATGACCCCTGGAGGATTCAATGCCACTAATCCTGCCAATACCGTAGCCACCACAATCGATAAGCGTGCTACCGCCAACCGGTTCCGTTCGGTCGCACCAGGCTTGAATACGCGGTAGTAAATATCATGGGCAAAGGAAGACGAAATCGCGATCATCAATCCACCGGCCGTCGATAGCGCCGCTGCCATGGCTCCTGCTGCCACAAGCCCGATAACGAACACACCGAGGTTCGCGATTTCAGGAGTCGCCATGACAACAATATCATTAGAAATGATGATTTCCTTCCATTGAAGGATGCCGTCCCCATTCGCATCCGCTACCTGCAGTTTCCCCGTATCCACCCATGACGTCGTCCAGGACGGCAGGTCGCTGATTTTACTTCCAGCTACTTTGGTCATTAAAATAAAACGGGAAAACGCTGCATAGGCAGGTGCTGATAGATAGAGAAGACCGATGAAGAGGAGCGCCCACGCCCCTGACCAGCGAGCCGCCTTCATCGTCGAAACCGTATAGAACCGGACGATGACATGTGGAAGCCCCGCTGTACCGGCCATCAGAGTAAACATGAGAGCAAGGAACTGCCACTTGGTCCCGTTTGTAAATGGAGCGAAGTATTCGGACACTCCCAGCTCACGGTCGAGTTCCCCGATTTTTCCGACCAACTCGCCATAGGAGATCCAAGGTGCAGGATTCCCTGTGATTTGCAGGGACATGAAAATGACGGGGATCAGGTACGCAATGATCAATACGATATACTGAGCCACCTGGGTCCACGTGATTCCCTTCATCCCACCGAAAGCAGCGTAAAAGGCAATGAGGACAACGCCGATCATCGTCCCCACTTTGGCATCGATTTCGAAGAGACGACCGATGACCACACCCGAGCCCGACAGCTGACCGATTGAGTACGTGAAGCTGATGATGATGGTACAGATGGCAGCAATCACCCGGGCGGTATGACTGTTATACCGGTCCCCGATGAATTCCGGCACCGTGTACCTCCCGTACTTCCTGAGCTGCGGTGCAAGCAGGAAGGTCAACAATAAATATCCTCCCGTCCAGCCCATGATGTAAGCCAGACCGTCATAGCCGAGGATCATGACGGTACCAGCCAGTCCAATGAATGAAGCCGCACTCATCCAGTCTGCCCCAATGGCCATCCCATTGAAGACCGGCGGAACCCCGCGACCCGCTACATAAAAGTCCGATGTCGCTTTCGCTTTGTTATACACCGCAATTCCGATATATAACGCAAACGTCAACAGGATAATAGACGTCGATACGATAAACTGAGTATCCATATATCTCTTCCCCCTATCTGCTTTCTTTCTATTTAATGATCCAGCGTTTTTCCGTAGCTGATCTGTTCATTTTTCTTTTCATCGAGTCCGTATTTTTGATCAATGCGGTCACTCACCTTGGCATTGACATAAAGCAGAATGATGAAAATCAGGATCGATCCTTGAGCACCCATGAAATAGTGGAACGGAAACCCGTTTATGGTGAAGGTGGACAAACTTTCGGCAAACAGCACCACCCCAAAGGAGGAAAGTAGCCAGATGACTAAGTACAATGCCATGTATCGATTTTTTTCTTTAAAATACTGATCGGCTTTCGCTCTATCAATCTTCTTCATGTATGTAACCCCTTTTCGAACTCATTATTTTAAACTGAAAATGAATTTCACGGTTTCAAAGAAAGGTACCGGTACAATGGCGATCTGCACAATGAAATAAAGGAATAAAGACAGAAAAGGAATGGTGAGGAAGACTGC
This sequence comes from Rossellomorea sp. NPDC077527, assembly GCF_044542955.1. Lineage (NCBI taxonomy): Bacteria > Bacillati > Bacillota > Bacilli > Caryophanales > Bacillaceae > Rossellomorea > Rossellomorea sp. NPDC077527. Next base: position 214,243 of record NZ_JBITVL010000005.1, read on the forward strand.
TCGCTTTTTCCTTAGGGCAAGAATAATACATCCTCCTGTGATAAATAAAAAGAACATGAAATAAATCAACGTTTCACCTCCTGATTGTATAAACGGCTTAATTTTCTGAATTTTTAATATGCACTCATTATCTTTACTGGCAATGGCTTGGTCAATAAAGAAAAAACGACAAGTCTACGACACACTTTGATCAATCATTTTACTAAAATAGGGATATGCGAGAGGACGACCGCAACGATAATTGGAACGATGTTGAAAACGCTTTCTCAAAAAACTTTCCATCCTGTCGAATTTCCAAGGAAATTTTTTTGAACAACAAAAAGGCTGACCGTTATTCCGGTCAGCCCTCATTTATTTGATTATTCTTCGTCTTTAGCGTTGTCTTGGCTTTCTTGTTTCGGCTTTTGCTCGGTTTGATCCTGCTTTGGCTGTTTTTCTTCAGCTTCGCCTTTTTCTTCTGTAGCTTTGTCCTCAGTAGCTTTGTTTTCGCTAGCTTGGTCTTCTACAGCATTTTCTTCTGCAGCTTCAGCATCCGGCTGTTCACCTGAAACTTTCTTGTCTTCTAGCTGTGCTTCTTGAAGGGTAGCAAGGGACTTATTGAAGTATTCCAGTGGATTCACGGCTACATCCGCTTTACGGATTTCAAAGTGTACGTGAACGCCAGCTTCTTCATTGAATAAGCTCTTTCCTGCTTTGGCAATTGCTTGTCCTTGATCGACGACATCTCCAACCGCGACTTCAAAATCTTTGACTGATTGATAGCGAGTCACGATTCCTTTGCTGTGCTCGATTTCAATCGTGTTACCAAGTAGGGAATCTTCCTGAACCTTTGTGACTGTACCGCTCATAGCAGCCAGAACATCGAATTCTTTGCCATCTTTCGAGATGTCGATTCCTTGGTTCGGGTAGTACATGTTTCCATAAACGACTAGGGCTGCTTCCTGTTCTTCCGCTGAAGCTTCAGTGTCGTAGAATTGTTTTTCGATCACTGTATCCTCAGGACTTGAAACAGGCATTACGAAGTTTTCCAATAAACGATTGACTTCTTCTGCAGGCTGGTTGAACTCATTGTCAGTAGGAACTCCATCATAGCTGTAATCCTTGGCTTTCTCGTTTACATCATTTCCTGCCTGGTACCACAGAATCCCCGTGATAATAATTGCTGCACTTGCTAAATAGATTGCTGGGTATGCCCAACGTCTTTTCAAAAAGTTTTGAGAAGGTTGTTTCTTTTCTTCCTCTCTCATTTTCATCACCTCAGCAATCATTCTGAACAGAATTCTGAAAATATATACACATTCGAAAAAAAATTTTAATTTCTTAGGTTTCGACAAAGTGGAGAGGAATATGTATGGATTGTGGAATTTATTGAAATTTATTATTAAAAAAGCGAGTGCTGGTTGATTTTCGCTTCAGGTGCTCGCTTTCCGCGGGGCTGGCGGTGAGCCTCCTCGGGCTTCGCCCTGTGGGGTCTCAAGATCCAGCTACGGCGGCTAGCCCCTCGAGGTCATAAGCTAAATGGTACACGAAGGCAAAAGAACGCCTTCTTAGGCCCATTCATCTTATGCTTGTCGGGTCTGAACGAGCCGCCTCCGCTTTTCGTCCTGTCCAGCGTTTCCCACAGGAGTCGAGCACCTTCCGCTTCAATCAACTTATAAGGATAAGCTTCTAATTTAACTAAAATACAAAATGCTCGAAATTAATCAACATGTGACGAACCTCGGAAATATCCATCGAAGACATTCCAGTCATCTCCCAGCATGGTACAATAATAAAAACAGAAAGGACGGCCCCGATATGAAAAAGTTCCTTACCTATGTACTGACTGCTGCACCTTTTCTATATATGGTCCTGATCTGGATTATGTCGGGTAATCCTGATGATGCCGTGTTACGGCTTCCTAATGAAGGGCTGGACCGGTTCATTAAGGAATCCCTTCATCTTGTAGAGTTCGGGATTTTATATGGATTGTTCGTGATCGCTCTGTTGGCACATGGAAACCTTCAATTCACATTGAATTTCGCTGTGGCACTGATCGCCATCTTTTATGGGTTCATCGATGAGATCCATCAGTCCTTCGTTCCGTATCGTTCTTCCACGATGATTGATGCTGCCAAAGATCTGATCGGCGTCACCGTATTGTTTTGGATTGTGAACCGTACCTATTTCCGAAATCCGGATCACTCGCTGACAAAGAAGATGAAGAGATTTGAAGCCTATTTAAAAAAGGATTGAGTCCGGTCACGGTGACCGAACCCAATCCTTTTTCTCTTACCTTTGTGCCGTTACCTTCTGAAGGAGTTTACTTGATTCTGTGATTTTGACATCTTTATAGTAATGAGTCACGATTTCCTCATAGTTCTTGCCTTCCTTCGCCATACCGTTTGCTCCGTATTGGCTCATCCCTACCCCATGACCGTATCCCTTCGTTGCAATGACGATGTGATCGTCCTTCATATACCAGGTGAAGTCTGATGACCTTAGGCCTAATTTATCCCTAATTTCGCGTCCGGTGAATTCTTTTCCGTTAATTTCGACACTAGCCACCCTTTTGCCTTCGGTTCTTGATGTGATTGTCCCGACCGATCCATCCTTTGGCAAAGTGACGCCCAGTTTTTGTTGGAATTCATTGGCGGGAATGATCTTTTGATCTTGGAATTTCGGTGAAGATTTGTCCCATGGGCTCTCCACACTTCGCAAATATGGAATATCATCTGCCCAGTACGCTTCAGAATTTTCCGTGTAGCCGTTGCTTGTTGAGAAAAAGGCTGCGGTAATCGGCTTGTTATCGTATGTCAGCACTTTTCCTTTCGTCTCAAGAACCGCTTCTGAGATCTTCTTCATCTTCCAATCGTAGTCAGAGCCCCATAGAGAGGCAAGTTCTTTTTGATTTTTATACACCTGATGGGACACGGTATCCGTCACATCGGCCCCCTTCGGCACAGAAGAATCATCCGAAAGCAGCTGATTCACAATATAGGTCCTTGCGGCAAGAGCCTGTGCCTTCAACGCTTCCTTTTCAAAATCGGCCGGCATTTCACCCGCCACCACCCCGACTACATACTGCTCTAGGGGAAGCTTTTCGATGAGATCTTGACTGGAACGATAGACCGCCACCTCCACCGAGTCCGCCAATTCCTCAACGGAAGGCGGGTTCTTCAGATTTTCGTCCAGGTTGGCCGTTTCCTTGTCTGATGAAAATGGGAGCACCAGCAAAGTGGGGACAATAAAGATGATGCTGATAAAGATTGAGAAGATGATCACTACGGGTTTTAACTGCTTCATGTTCGCGGCCTCCAATAAATGATTAAATAGGAGAATGTCCTAGAACACTTCTCCACTCTCTTTCATATGTATGGTAGTGGACAAGCAATTATGATTGTGAAATGGGAGAGAATTTTGACGGAGTGCAGGGTGTTGGGAAGTGGATTTGATAATAAAATCCTGAAATTGAAAATAAATGTCTTGGTTTTGAAAATAAAATTGGTTTTTTGAAAAGAAGTGTGAGGTTTTTGAAAATATATCCTGGATGAGCCCTAAGTTCACTTTGATCCAAGTGTCTATCATTCCGAATCCAGCCGTTTTCTTCGAAAATTGAGCCGTTCCTCGGCAATACCTTACCGTTTTCATATAATATCCGGCCAATTCAGATCAAAACCCGGCCAAAATCATCATGAATCCAGCCAATTTATATTTTTCACCAAGCAACCAAAACCCCAACAAAAAAAGGCAAGCTCTCCTAAAAGAGCTCACCTTTCATCCATCTATTTACGCATCCTTAATCATGTCTTCTGAAACAGGTGTTTCTTCGACTTCCTTCACGCGCTCGATATCGGCACCAAGTCCGGCAAGCTTCTGATGGAAGTTCACATATCCACGATCTAAATGCTTTAGTTCTGTTACGCGAGTGTATCCGTCTGCTACGAGACCAGCGATGGAAAGTGCTGCTGCTGCACGTAGATCCGTTGCAGCCACTTCCGCCCCTTGAAGAGGTGTTGGTCCGTTCATGATCACAGAGCGGCCTTCAATCTTGATGTCTGCTCCCATACGTCGGAATTCTTCTGCATGCATGAAACGATTTTCGAAAACCGTTTCCGTGATGACGCTGGTACCGTCAGCTGCAAGAAGCAAGGCCATCATTTGGGATTGCATATCTGTCGGGAAGCCTGGATGAGGCATTGTTTTGATATCGACTGATTTCAGTTTCTCCGGTCCAATGACACGAAGTCCTTCTTCTTCATCGATGATCGTTACGCCCATCTCTTCCATCTTCGCTACTAATGAAGATAAGTGTTCTGGGATCGCTCCTTTTACAAGGACATCTCCTTGAGTGATCGCAGCTGCAACCATGAAGGTACCTGCTTCGATACGGTCAGGGATGATGCTGTGCTCGACGCCGTATAGACGGTCTACACCTTCGATACGGATTGTGCCGGTTCCTGCACCTACTACATTTCCTCCCATTTTGTTCAGGAAGTTCGCTAAGTCGACGATTTCAGGCTCTTTTGCTACGTTTTCAAGGATGGTTGTTCCTTCTGCAAGAACCGCTGCCATCATGATGTTTTCTGTAGCCCCAACGCTTGGGAAGTCCAGATACACCTTGGCACCCTTCAGTCTTCCATCTACTTCAGCTTCGATGAAACCATTTCCTACCTTCACTTTGGCTCCCATTGCTTCGAAGCCTTTTAAGTGTTGGTCAATCGGTCTTGATCCAATTGCACAGCCACCAGGAAGAGCGACACGCGCTTTACCTGTACGGCCTAAGAGTGAACCCATTACAAGAACAGATGCACGCATTTTGCGTACATATTCAAACGGTGCTTCAATAAACAACTCTCTTGATGCATTCACGATGACTTCACCATTGTTAAACTCTACATCTGTATTTAAATGACGTAATACTTCATTGATCGTATATACATCGGAGAGTGGTGGTACATTTGTAATTTTACTTTTTCCTTCACTTGCTAATAATGTAGCAGCGATGACTGGTAAAACGGCATTCTTTGCTCCTTCAACTTGCACTGTACCGCTTAAACGCTGACCGCCGCGGACGATAATTTTTTCCAAGAGTATTCCCCTCCGCGTCCAATTTCTCTATATTAATATTCAATAATTAGGATGGGTGTGCCAATCACAAAGGTTGTCTTAGCGCCCATTCCGCTTTTCCGTAGACCTAGTTGTATATTCATATCATCATTTTTTGTTGGTATAGTCCGTGACATTTGTTCCGAGTAAGCTGAAATGGAATAAAAGTCTTCTTCTTTAAGTGATTCCAGTTCTTTTGCGTCTAATTTAGACATTAATTCGACAGCCTGATTCGACAAAACTTTCTCAAGCTTATCATTGAATTCGCCTTTTATACAAGAGAAAATCAAAGGTTTAGTAGTAAAAATGATTTCCATATTTGGGATAAATTCGGACTTGATATAATGTTTCGTCTTTTCTCCCAACACTTTCTGATTTCCACGCATTTCATACATAATATACGAAACCGAATGATCGTTTGTGAGGGTCCTCTGGAATTTAATGGTTTCTTCCCCGTGAGACGTCTGACGATGCCCCACAACCATTACTTCTTCCGCTGACTTTTTCGTCACCCAGTCAAAATCAGAAAATGTTTCTTGCATAGTAGTACTGTATTTGGCAAACCCTTTATTCGTGAAGCTTTTTTTGTTTTCTCTTGCATATAGAGACCATTCAGTTATCTGACCTTGAGAATGAACAATGGCTTGATCAAGCTTTTCAATGTCTAATAAATGTTTGGCTTCGATAGTGTTGTTCCCATTAATGACATGAAGAAAACCTAATCCAACAAAAAAGATTAAAATAATGTAAAGATACCGAACCATTTTTCATTCCTCCCCTTACCTAAAAGTCTGTCCGAATAGGGGAAGAACATACTTGAAAATTGTCGTCATCTTTTTACAATTATTGAGGCTTTCATGCCGGCTTATGAAAAGGGTTTCACTTTGAAACTTTTTCACAAAGGGACGAACACAAAATTAATCTTACTCAAATCAGTCCCCCTTGAAAACATGCAGGAAGACCTATTTTTTGTCAGAAACTCTATTTATTCAAAGAAAACGGGTAAACTCTGAGACCACACGTAATAATCCAGTAAAAACCCGCTGACGGCTGAGCCGATCGCGACCGTTAGTAGGATATACAATAGTCTCCCCTGTGCAACTCGATTCTTCTTCAGGAGCTTGTCCAGCTGAATGGCTTGCAGCGACCAAAACGTGATCCCGAATACGAATAGATGCACAATCATGCTGATAAGGGCCTGTTGACCAAAGCTTTCCACCACTCTTCTCACTCCTGTCATCTATTTTGACGCACATAGACCATTTTACCACATAATTCAGTAATAACACATCCATTTAACAAAAATTTAAGGTTGGTTTTGATGTGAGATTCCTTGGTTTTTTGGAAGGAAATCAAGTTTCTTATTCCTTAAAAATTCAAATGCTTAATTCTTTTATTAGGAGCTTTCCCTTTATTACCTAAAATGAATTGGTATCACCCATTACGTAATGAGATGAGCAATCCGCTTATTAGAGGCCCGTCCCTAAAAATCACATGATAATCATGATGAAGACCACTATTTGCAATGGATCTACATTGTTATGTAGAGGTCCGTCCCTAAGAAAGCCACCCTGTACTAAGGAATGTACAGGGTGGCTTTGTTTGTGGGGAGATGTTCTGAGTATTTTTGGGGATTAGGGTCGGGGATTATTTTCTTCTTTTGCCTCTGCCTTTGTGGCAATGCTCCAGGTATTCGTAGTAATATCCATTGTAGTTACGGTTTTTTTTCTTACATTTATAATGCAGGTGGCGGTGTTTGTCACCTTTTGGACCATGTTTATCCATTTGATCTTCCATCATCCATTGGTATTCCCCATACCTTTTGCATTTTTTCCTGCCTTTACCTTTTTTTAGACTCATTTTTTCATCCTCCTTCGTACTTTACTTTAGTGTACGTATCAGAGTCTGATCGTGGTTGGGTTGTCCTCCCGAATTAGCGCCCTTTTTACGTGATAAAGGAGAATATTTTTTTATTGATTTAGCACATGGGTACAGACGCCCTTGAATCTTCTGCCTATTTCTCTTTAGATAGGTAACTAGTCCAACAAAAAGGGCATCTGTAATAGTACGACGTCACGGCATGACACATATACATAAAGTGAAAATGGTATATATTAACTGGAGGGAAAAAGTATATGAATACAGAGTTATTGGCTTCATTAGTCGGTAAGATGGTGAAAGTGAATCGTGGCGGTCCTGAATCACGCACTGGTAAAGTTTTGTATGGAGGGGACGATCATTTTGCACTTCTCACAGAAAAAGAGGGTGTGGTTTACTTTAACGCCTCTCATGTAAAAAGCATTACACAAGACTTACAATCAAATGTAGAAGAGGCTTCCGAAGAAAGTATGGAATTTATGAAAGAAGATACTCTTGGGGCTTTATTTACTAGCTTGAGAAATCAACAGGTGATCATTAACCGTGGTGGTCCTGAAAAGCTTGAAGGATTCCTGGACAATGTGAATGATGACTACGTAACATTGGTGCTACAGGATGAAGTTGTACGCCTGGCTAGGTTCCATGTGAAAAGCATCAGCCACAATACAAATGCAAAAGACGAAGATTCTTCCGAAAGCCAGGAATCGTCTAACGAACAATCATCAAATCAAGAAAGTAATCAAGAAAAATCGTCTTCAAAGAAATCCAAAAAAAGACATCGATCTGCGTTATATCTTGACGAAATGGAAGGCGCAGAGTCCGGTTACTCAAAGTAATAAAACATCTGGAAAAAACGATAGAATCAAAGGGAATACACTCAATCTGTATGTACAGGCTTGTGAGAAATCTCAGCACCCAACATGATGGTTATAATCGCTTTTAAAAGCTGCTGAGATTTCTCTTAAAAGATTAACAATGTAAATAATGAACAACTCATATCCTCTATTATTTTTTACAAATGGACAAACCACTGGAATATCCCTTACGTTCTTTCAAGTGCATTGTTACCACCATTACCGTAGATGGTCCCAAGGTATCAATATTTCCTAATGGACATTCAAAAAATGGTTCCCATTGGTCGTATAAGTGTTTTATACTTTTGCACTAAAAGATTAATGGGTTTTAGAAACCAGAAAGGAGTAAGAAACGAATGAAAAATGTTTATTCTATCTTTATCGGAGAAGCAATCATCATAGAACTTACCGGAAAGAAAATTGTAAAAGGATACTTGATTGATGTAGGAAACGATGTCATTATCGTGTATAACGGTGAAGACTTCATCTATATTTCTGCGTCTCACATAAAAAACTTATCGATTGTTTCAAAGGAAACAATCGGGATAGATGAGCCGACAGTGAGTCCTCAATTTGAGCAGGAAGAACAAATGTCACTGCGAAAAATTCTGACCACGGCCAAAGGTGCCTTTCTTGAAATCTACACAATGGGCAATCAACCGATTCATGGCTATATCACTGGAATCATGAACAATTACTTTGCCTTCTACTCTCCTATATATAAGACTATGTACGTTTCTTTACAACATTTAAAATGGCTGATCCCCTATTCAACAAACCTTTCACCATATCGTCTGAGTAAAGAAAATCTCCCCGTCAATCCAACAAACTCCATCACCTTGGCCAGAAGCTTTGAGATTCAGGTTGAAAAGCTGATTGGTTCTCTTGTCGTTCTAAATCTGGGAGTGGACGAAGAATTGATAGGTAAAATAGAAAGAATTGAAGATAATATCGTGGAATTGATTATGGCAAATGGAGATTCTATCTACCTGAATATGCAGCATATCCAGACCGTTCACTTGCCATAAAAAAAACCACCTTTCAAAAGGAAAGGTGGTTTCTTCTTTATTAGAAGTTACGTTCGGAAACGTTAATTCTGTTCATGGCACGCTTAAGAGCGAGCTCGGCACGACGGAAGTCTACATCATCCTGTTGTGCCTGCATGCGGTCTTCTGCACGGCCTTTTGCTTCTTTCGCGCGTTGTACATCGATAGCTTCTGCTGTTTCAGCAGACTGTGCTAGAATTGTCACTTGTTCAGGACGTACTTCTAAGAATCCGCCACTGACAGCTACAAGCTCAGTGTTGCCACCTTTTTTCAGGCGAACCGCACCGATTTGTAGTGGAGCAACCATCGGAATGTGTCCAGGTAAGATTCCAAGCTCACCGCTTTGAGCTTTCGTGCTCACCATTTCCACTTCTGAATCGTACACTGGGCCATCGGGAGTGACAATATTGACTTTTAATGTCTTCATTTTCTTCCCTCCTGGTCCCTAATTATACCTCTACGCCCATTTCTTTAGCTGCAGCCAATACGTCCTCGATCGGACCTACTAGACGGAATGCATCTTCTGGAATGTGGTCGTATTTACCTGCAAGAATATCAACGAAACCTTTAACCGTGTCTTTTACTTGTACGTATGAACCCGGTTGGCCAGTGAACTGTTCTGCAACGTGGAAGTTTTGAGATAAGAAGAATTGTACACGACGTGCGCGGTGTACTGTCAGCTTATCATCATCAGAAAGCTCATCCATACCAAGGATCGCGATGATATCTTGAAGTTCTTTATAGCGCTGTAACGTTTGTTGAACGTTACGTGCAACATTGTAGTGTTCTTCTCCAACGATCTCTGGAGAAAGAGCACGGGAAGTCGATGCTAATGGATCTACCGCAGGATAGATACCCATTTCAGATAGCTTACGCTCAAGGTTCGTTGTTGCATCCAAGTGAGCGAAAGTCGTTGCAGGAGCCGGATCCGTGTAGTCATCGGCAGGTACATAGATCGCTTGGATCGATGTTACAGAACCTACGTTTGTTGACGTGATACGCTCTTGCAGTTGACCCATTTCTGTCGCAAGTGTCGGCTGGTAACCAACGGCAGATGGCATACGGCCTAGTAGGGCAGATACCTCAGAACCTGCTTGCGTGAAACGGAAGATGTTATCGATGAACAGAAGTACGTCTTGACCTTGCTCATCACGGAAGTATTCAGCCATTGTAAGACCTGTCAGGGCAACACGCATACGTGCTCCTGGCGGCTCGTTCATTTGTCCGAATACCATCGCTGTTTTCTTGATAACGCCAGAGTCGCTCATCTCGTGGAAAAGGTCATTTCCTTCACGAGTACGCTCTCCTACACCGGCGAATACAGAGATACCGCCGTGCTCTTGAGCGATGTTGTTGATAAGCTCCTGGATTAATACGGTTTTACCAACACCGGCACCACCGAATAGACCGATCTTACCACCCTTGATGTATGGAGCAAGTAAGTCTACTACTTTGATACCTGTTTCAAGAATCTCAACTTCTGTAGAAAGCTGATCGAATGTAGGTGCCTGTCTGTGAATTGGATCGCGACGAGCTCCTGCATCAACAGGCTCATCTAAATCGATTGATTCACCTAGAACGTTGAATACACGACCTAATGTAACATCCCCTACTGGTACAGAGATTGGCGCGCCTGTATCAAGTACATCGGCTCCACGTTGTAAACCATCTGTAGAAGCCATTGCGATCGTACGTACAGAATCATCACCTAGGTGAAGGGCAACCTCTAATGTAAGTTCAGCTCTATCTGCAATTTGGACCTTTAAAGAGTTGTAGATATCAGGAAGTTGGCCGCTGGCGAACTTGACATCAACAACTGGACCCATTACTTGAAGAACGTGTCCTTTGTTCATCTCTTTCCCTCCTAACTAGCTTTTGACAAAAACTTTATGAAGTCTAAACGGTCTAAATACCGTTAATGTTCTATTCGAGTGCAGCTGCCCCGCCGACGATCTCAGTAATTTCCTGAGTGATCGCTGCTTGACGCGCACGGTTAAATTTCAGTGTAAGGTCACTGATGATTTCTTTCGCATTATCGGTTGCGTTTCTCATCGCTGTCATACGAGCGGCGTGCTCACTTGCTTTACCGTCAAGTAGCGCACCGTAAATCAAGCTTTCAGCGTATTGAGGAAGCAATACCTCAAGGATCTCCTCTGCAGAAGGCTCGAATTCATATGAAGCAAGCTTTCCTGAAGGAGTAAGATCCGTTAACGGTAATACTTTTTTCTCCGTAACATCCTGTTGGATCGCACTTACATAGTGGTTGTAGAACATGTACAGTTCATCGTATGCCTCAGCTGAGAACATACCAACCGCTTTGTTTGCGATGTCTTTAATGTCAGCAAAATTCGGTTGATCCGGAAGACCAACGACGGATTCCATGACATTGTAGCCTTTTTTACGGAAGAAATCAGCACCGACACGGCCCAGAGCAATAATGGCGAATTCATCATTCGAGCTGTGACGCTCTTTAATTCGATTGCTAACAGCGCGGATAACGCTACTGTTATATGCCCCCGCCAAACCGCGGTCTGATGTAATGACCAGGTACCCGGTTCTTTTAACGGGGCGGGAGACTAGCATCGGATTCCTCACACCTTGACTGCCCGCTGCAACGGATGTCACCACTTCCTGGATCTTGTTCATGTAAGGAACGAATGACTTAGCATTCGTCTCAGCACGATTCAATTTAGAAGCCGATACCATTTCCATTGCTTTGGTGATTTGACTTGTCTTTTTGGTAGAAGTAATACGAGTTTGTATATCGCGTAACGATGCCACTGGTTCTCACCACCCTTTACATATTGTCAGACATAGGGAGCGGGCTTGGCCCTTCCTCCCTATCATCCATTATTCAGACTTGATGAACGTCTTCTTGAATTCGTTGATTGCGGCTTTCATTGCATCGTCTTCAGGAAGACCTTTAGTCGTGCGGATATGGTCTAACAGTTCAGTATGGTTGTGATCTAACCAGCTAAGAAGTTCAGACTCGAAACGACGGATATCTACTACTGGAATATCATCTAAATGACCTTTTGTCAGTGCATAGAAGATCATTACTTGTTTTTCAACTTTAAGTGGTTTGTTAAGATCCTGCTTCAGTACTTCTACTGTACGCGCTCCACGATTCAGTTTCGCTTGAGTCGCTTTATCAAGATCTGATCCGAACTGAGCGAATGCTTCAAGCTCACGGTATGCAGCTAAGTCAAGACGTAGCGTACCGGATACCTTCTTCATCGCTTTGATTTGTGCAGATCCACCAACACGTGATACGGAAAGACCCGCATTGATCGCCGGACGTACACCGGAGAAGAATAGGTCAGATTGTAAGAAAATCTGTCCGTCCGTGATGGAGATAACGTTTGTTGGGATATAAGCGGAGATATCTCCTGCTTGTGTTTCAACGAATGGTAATGCTGTGATGGAACCGCCACCTTTAGCATCACTTAATTTCGCCGCACGCTCGAGTAGACGAGAATGCAAGTAGAATACGTCACCAGGGAATGCTTCACGGCCTGGAGGACGACGTAATAATAGGGAAAGCTCACGGTAAGCAGACGCCTGCTTAGAAAGATCATCATACACAACAAGAACGTGCTTGCCATTATGCATGAATTCTTCACCCATTGTGATACCAGCGTAAGGAGCTAAGAATAGCATTGGAGCTGGTGAAGCAGCTGATGCTGTTACAACGATTGTGTAATCTAATGCACCGTGCTTACGCAGGGTTTCAACCGCGTTACGTACTGTTGATTCTTTTTGACCGATGGCAACATAGATACACACCATGTCTTGGTCTTTTTGGTTTAGGATCGCATCGATCGCAACAGATGTTTTACCTGTTTGACGGTCACCGATGATTAATTCACGCTGTCCACGACCGATTGGAACTAACGCATCGATCGCTTTGATACCCGTTTGAAGTGGCTCGTGTACAGATTTACGATCCATAACACCAGGAGCTCCACTTTCAATCGGACGTGTTTTTGTTGTTGCAATTGGACCTAATCCATCAACTGGTTGTCCAAGTGAGTTTACTACACGACCAACTAGTTCTTGTCCTACTGGTACTTCCATGATACGTCCAGTACGACGAACCTCATCGCCTTCACGAATGTCAGTATATGGTCCGAGAATGATGATACCTACGTTGTTTTCTTCTAAGTTTTGCGCCATACCCATGACACCGTTAGAAAATTCAACAAGCTCTCCAGCCATGACATTGTCGAGGCCATGAGCACGAGTGATACCGTCACCGATTTGGATAACTGTACCTACATCGCTTACTTTCATCTCAGACTGATAGTTTTCAATTTGCTTTTTTATCAGCGCGCTGATTTCTTCCGCCTTGATGCTCATGAATTTCACCCCTCATTTATACGAAAGTTAACGAATTAGTTCACGCTCAAGACGAGTCAATTTACCTTGAAGGCTTCCATCATAGATGCGGGTTCCGATTTGGACCTTGATGCCGCCAAGTAAATTTTCGTCTGTCACATTGGTAATTCTTAATGATTGTTTTCCGACTTTTTTTGCAAAAGAAGATGATAATGCTGTTTGCTCATCTTCCGTTAACGGACGTACAGAGTACACTGTGGCATCTGCAATTCCGCGTGCTTCGTTTGTCAATTCAATGAATGCCTCGACGACACCTGTGATCTCGCCCGTACGGTGACGGTCCGTCATCAGCATCAATGTGTTCAAGACATACGGGGAAGCTGTTGAAAATGCTTCCTGAATCAATGACTTCTTCTTATCTAACGTAAGCTTAGGATTTTCAAAGAGTACCGTTAATTCGGTGTTCTCAAGGAAAACCGCTCTCACTGTACGCAGCTCTTCTTCGATCCCTTCAAGCTGATTATGTTCCTGGGCAATCTCGAAAAGAGCTAACGCATAGCGCTTTGCAACTGAAGAGTAGCTCATCGCTCTTCCCCTACCTCTTGAATATAATCGTTAATCAACTTCTGTTGATCATCAGCAGAAAGTTCCTTCTCAATGACCTTAGAAGCAATAAGTACTGATAAAGATGCAACCTGTTTCTGAAGTGCAGCAACAGCTTGTTCTTTTTGTGTTTCGATTTCGCGTTTTGCAGATTCTTTCAATCTTTCTGCCTCTTGACGAGCAGTTGCGATGATCTCTTCACGTTGGTCAGAACCTTGTTTCTTAGAGTTTTCAATCATCGTTTGCGCTTCAAGGCGAGCTTCTTTCAGAAGTTTCTTCTGCTCTTCTAAAATATTGTTAGCCTCAGTGCGGCTTTTTTCGGCTGCTGTGATTTCACCGGCAATGTGGTCTTCACGTTGCTGCATGATTCCCATTAATGGACCCCAGGCAAACTTCTTAAGTAGCGCCATAAGGACAAGGAACATGATCAACTGGAACACGATGTCCCCTGTATTAAGGACGCTGTGACCTGCCTCACCGATAACGAATGCGTTAGTTAACATACTCGATTCACTCCCTTCAAGAATCGATTGGATCGTATTTTTTTATAAATGAACCGTTCTTGCAAAGAATCTATTCTCTAGTACATAGGAATGGCGAAGATAATCGTCAAGACGAACTTCGCCATTTAACATGTGTCAGTTTCTATTAGCTTCCTAGTGCGATGAAAGCGATAACTACACCGATGATTGGAAGTGCCTCAACTAGTGCGATACCGATAAACATTGTTGTTTGTAAAGTACCACGTAATTCTGGTTGACGTGCAATTCCTTCTACTGTACGACCTACGATAAGACCGTTACCAATACCTGCTCCTAGTGCTGCTAAACCAACTGCAATTGCTGCTGCGATAAGACTCATTCTAAAGTTCCTCCTTTAATGTATAAGAAAAATATTTTTTTACATATATGTTTGTCCACCGTAATGAACAGGTATATATTAATGGTCGTGGCTTACTTTGTGAGCCATATAGACCATTGTTAACATACAGAAAATGAAAGCCTGGATTGATCCGACAAACACCGAGAATCCTTGCCAAGCAAGCATTGGTGCGATAGCTCCGATCGTTCCGCCGATACCACCGTTAACGGCAAGACCCGCAAGTAGTGCTAGCAGGATTTCACCGGCGTAGATGTTACCGTAAAGACGAAGACCCAATGTAAGAGTGTTTGCAAACTCTTCAATGATTTTTAGCGGGAATAACCACCACATCGGCTTGAAGAAATCCTTCCCGTATTCGCCAAATCCCTTTAATCTGATTCCATAGAAATGGGACAGTACCACGACCATAACCGCAAGGGTCATTGTGATGGCAGGATCGGCTGTAGGTGATTTCCACCATAATTCGCCGTCATATACGACAGAGAATGGCAGACCCAGCATATTCGATACAAAAATATACATGATAATCGTGAGACCTAAGATATGAAAACGGCCACCCGTCTTCCAGTCCATGTTGCTCTTAATGATCCCTTTGACAAAGTCCATGACCCACTCAAAAAAGTTCTGCATCCCGGTAGGCTTCAGGGCTAAGCGACGTGTAGATAAGAGGGCAATAATAAACACTATGGCCGTTGCGACCGTGATCATCAAAACGTTCGCAAGGTTAAAAGTCAAACCCAGAAATTCGGTTGTAGGTGCTCCATGATTCAAAATACTTCACCTCTCTTCCCCGCTATTTATTAGTTTTGAAGCTGCTGAAAAAATAATCTATCATAATGACAATATAGGTAGTCATTAATCCCAAAATAAGACTTAGGAGATGAAATGTTTCTGGAAATCGTGTGGCAATGATGACTCCAAGGGCGGCTGCGGCCATACGGGAAGTGGTTCCAAGTGATCTCACTTTTTGCCCGGCTACCACGGCGTCCCCGAACTTCGAGACCCGCTTGGTCATGCCCCAGTGCATAAAGAGACTAAGAGCAGTCCCTAACATTAACCCTAAGAATACTGATTTGTGGCTGGTGAATCCCCAACCCAGGACGTAAATAGATAGCACGTACAATATGTATTTCCGCTGTCTATTAAACATTTGATGGAGTTCCGGCATATCTTATTATTCTCCTAAGAAGAAATGTCGTACTGTTCGAAGCATCGCATAAATTCCTGCGGCGAGACCGAGGAGTAATCCGATGATTAAAAAGAGTGGTGCTGAATCAACCTGCTGATCAATCCATCTTCCCAGGAAAATCCCTACTAAGATAGACCCAACAAGCTGTGCCAAAATGGCCGAATAAATGGCCATTGCTTTATATGGGCTTTCGTTTTTTTGACCCATTTCAACCCATCCCATTCAAACGAAATTTGAACACGAGGCAAGCGTTTCAGACATGATGCAAAACCGATTGCATAAGGGTTTTCCCATTGTGAAAACCTTATCATTTTACATCCTTTGTAAGCATACAATAGGGCTTTATCTATGTCAATGCGTTCAAGTTAAAAAGTTCACAACCTATCCACGTGTTTCCAAATTGTTCACATTTTCAACACATTTACAGAAAAGCGGAGGGGGCTTGCTCTGGGGCGACAAGCATAAGACGAGTCGACCGGAAAGTATTTTCCCCTTTTAGTCCATTCATCTTATTACCTCAAACTCCAAATACAGAGCTCAATGTCCACCTCAGACGAACACCCACATCCTCTTAAATATATTAACAAATTCATAGTTCCCTACTTCACATGCCCCTCCATTATATAGAAGATTCCCTTATTGAGTAACCCTTGAATTTAATGTAAATACTTCCAACTAAGATAGAAGGTCTTAGAAAATTGTAAAGGTCCGTCCCTCTACACTTAATAGGGACGGACCTTTACTTAGTTTTATTCGTTTGGATCGAAGGATTTTGGGCGTTCATCCAGTTGACCGAAGTGGTAGCGGATCGCTTGGGTGATTCGGTAGGATGCCTGTCCATCTCCATACGGGTTTGTTGCTTTGGACATTTTGCTGTGTGCTTCCGGATCTGTCAGAAGTTCTTTTGCAAGCTTGTAGATGTTTTCTTCTTCGTTTCCTGCAAGCTTCAATGTTCCCGCATCAATGCCTTCCGGACGTTCCGTTGTATCACGAAGGACAAGAACCGGTACACCCAATGATGGCGCTTCTTCCTGTACACCGCCGGAATCAGTCAGGATAAGATGAGCACGAGAAGCGAAGTTATGGAAATCGATTACATCCAGTGGTTCGATCAGATGAATGCGCTTGTCATCACCGAGAACTTCGTCTGCCACTTCACGAACGGCAGGGTTCAAATGAACAGGGTAAACAACTTGGATATCATCATGCTCTTCCACTAATCGTTTGATGGCACGGAACATGTTACGCATCGGTTGACCAAGGTTTTCACGGCGGTGAGCCGTCAGCAATACTAAACGGTCATCTCCGACCTTCTCCAATACTTCATGATGATACTCATCTTTTACCGTTGTTTTTAATGCATCGATCGCAGTATTTCCAGTGATGAAAATACCCTCTTCTTTTTTACTTTCATTCAGAAGATTCTGAGATGATTTTTCCGTAGGAGCAAAATGAAGATCCGCCATGACACCTGTCAGCTGACGATTCATCTCCTCTGGGAAAGGTGAGTATTTATTCCATGTTCTCAGCCCGGCTTCGACATGGCCGACAGAGATTTGATTATAGAAGGCTGCAAGGCTTGCAACAAATGTTGTCGTTGTATCACCATGGACCAGAACAATATCCGGCTTTGCTTCCTTCATGATCTTATCGAGACCTTCCAACCCTCGGGTTGTTACATCAATTAGAGTTTGACGGTCTTTCATGATGTTCAGGTCATAATCAGGCGTGATATCAAAGATATTCAATACCTGATCCAACATTTCACGGTGCTGAGCTGTAACTGTCACAATCGTTTCAAAGTTTTTTGGATACTTTTTTAATTCTAATACAAGTGGAGCCATCTTGATGGCTTCCGGTCTTGTTCCAAAAATAGTCATTACCTTGATTGGATTCGTCATTTTTTCGCCCTACCTTTCTTATTTCGTTCCGTACAAACGATCTCCTGCGTCCCCTAGACCAGGAACGATGTAGCCTTTTTCATTCAGCTTCTCGTCAAGAGCAGCGATGAAAATATCAACATCAGGATGCGCTTCCTTGATGGCGTCTACACCTTCCGGACACGCGACTAAGCACATGAATTTGATGCTGACGGCACCGCGTTTCTTCAATGAGTTGATGGCTTCAACAGCAGATCCGCCCGTCGCAAGCATCGGGTCGACCAGGATGAAGTCACGCTCTTCCACATCACTTGGAAGCTTTACGTAATATTCAATCGGTTTAAGAGTCTCAGGGTCACGATATAACCCAACATGCCCCACTTTCGCAGCTGGGATCAATTTAAGGATTCCATCAACCATTCCAAGACCGGCACGTAAAATAGGAACAATCCCTAGTTTTTTACCTGCAAGGGTTTTCGCTTTCGCCTTGCTTACCGGCGTTTCTACATCAATGTCTTCCAATGGCAGATCACGCGTAATTTCAAAGGCCATCAGCGTTGCAACCTCATCTACAAGCTCACGGAATTCCTTTGTACCAGTTTCTTTATCACGGATAAATGTCAACTTATGTTGGATCAACGGATGATCAAATACATATACTTTGCCCATTCGACTCTCTCCTTTAAATTCAGTTTTATGTAAAAATGGTTTGTCCACTTCATTTACACCTCAGACTATTGTACATAAAAGACAATTTAAGAGCAACAAGAGATGGGAAGTGTAATGGAATCGTTAGAATTGAGAAGTTTGGATCCTCGCGATGAGGGTTTTTGTTTAATTTGGTTGAGTGGGTGAGGACAAAAAGCTTTGGACGGGGGTGATTGCGTCGTTTTAAAGTTTATTGCGTCATTTTTGCTTGTAATTGCGTCGTTTTTTCATTAATTGCGTCATTTCACTGGGTTATTGCGTTTTTTAACAAATTATGGAACTCATTACCCATACTCATCAAAAAACCTCCCCACCAGAAACATCCGTCTCTAATGAAGAGGTCAACATAGTTATCTCTCAGGATATAACTCAAATTTGCTCGTCAAATCAATAACGCGCTTGCGTGCTTCTTCCAATTTCGCTTCATCTTCATGGTTCTTAAGAGTCAATGCCATAATTGAAGCAATTTCGTCCATATCTTCAAGTCCGAAACCTCTTGATGTCACAGCTGCTGTTCCGATACGGACACCGCTAGTGACGAATGGGCTTTCCGGATCAAATGGAATCGTGTTTTTATTAACCGTGATTCCGATTTCATCAAGGACTTTCTCAGCCACTTTACCAGTCAATCCTAGTGAACGTGTATCGATCAATAATAGGTGGTTATCAGAACCGCCTGATACAAGATCGATTCCTTCTTTCACAAGACCTTCTCCTAAACGCTTTGCATTGTCGATGATATTCTGCGCATATTCTTTGAAAGAATCCTGCAGTGCTTCACCGAATGCCACCGCTTTTGCAGAGATGACGTGCATTAAAGGTCCACCTTGAATTCCTGGGAAAATGGACTTGTCTATTTTCTTCGCAAATTCTTCTTTACAAAGAATCATACCGCCACGTGGTCCGCGGAGTGTTTTGTGTGTTGTTGTCGTCACGAAATCTGCGTACGGAACCGGGTTTTGATGAAGGCCAGCCGCTACGAGACCAGCGATGTGAGCCATGTCTACCATTAGGTATGCTCCCACTTCGTCAGCAATTTCACGGAATTTCGCGAAATCGATCGCTCTTGGGTAAGCACTCGCTCCCGCTACGATCAGCTTCGGCTTGTGCTCTAATGCTTTTTGTCTAACATCTTCGTAATTGATCAGGTGCTTGTCTTCGTCTACACCGTATTCTACGAAGTTATATTGAATTCCACTGAAATTGACTGCACTTCCGTGAGTCAGATGTCCCCCATGAGATAAGTTCATTCCAAGAACCGTGTCGCCCTGTTCAAGGATGGTGAAGTAGACTGCCATATTCGCCTGCGCTCCTGAGTGAGGCTGAACATTGACATGTTCCGCTCCAAAAAGTTCTTTCGCGCGATCGCGGGCCAGATTCTCGGCTACGTCCACATGCTCACAGCCACCATAATAGCGACGACCTGGGTACCCCTCTGCATACTTGTTCGTCAGGACGGAACCTTGTGCTTCCATAACGGCTTCACTGACAAAGTTTTCAGATGCAATTAACTCGATCTTTGTTCGTTGACGCTCTAACTCATCTTGAATCGCTGCATAAATTTCCGGATCTTGCTTGGCAATCTTACTCATACATATCCCCCTTTAATTCATAGGCCCAACTGCGGCGCCTCACTGATTCATTCAATCCCATTCTAACACGATTCACCAAAAGACGAAATAAAAACCTCTAGTCAAATCGTAACGTTCGTGTTTAGACCCCATTTGGAGGGACGGACCTCATGTGAGTCTGTTCACAAACAAGCTCCCACCTCCTGTCGAGCCCTTTATGAACAACGAAAATTGACAACCACTGAACCTAACCAACGTATTTCAGCCCCCTAATCAACCATGCATATCTACCCTTTTCAAAATCATTCACCCCTTGCCCCTCTTTATCGTTCGGCTTTGACACCCTCTTTTCGCCACAAACCAAAATAAAGGTCCGTCCCTCTAGAGGAACGGACCTTTATTTACTTTGGTTATTCGTAGACGGCTCGGGTTCCGCCGATGAGTTTTGGTCTTGTTTTGGCAAGTGTGACGTGTGCTTCGCCGAGGCTTTTTTGAGAGACGCGGATCGGGACGGCTACGTGTTTCAGGTGCATGCCGATGAAGGTATCCCCGATGTCGATGCCGGCGTCGGCTTTAATGTGTTCGACCATGACGGGATCGTCGAAGGAATGATAAGCTTTTGTTGCCATTGCCCCTCCTGCTTTTCGGACGGGGACCACAGTGACTTCATCGAGCCCCTTTTGTTCCGCCACTTCCCTTTCAAGGACCAATGCACGGTTCAAGTGCTCGCAGCATTGAAACGCCAACGAAACCCCAATTGAATCCGCCCATCTCTTCATCTCATCGTAAATCATTTCAGCGACTTCAATGGTACCAGACGTACCAATCCGCTCTCCCATGACTTCAGATGTAGAACAGCCTACGACAAAGACTTGTCCTTTTTTCAATGGAACCTGATGACTGAAATCCCTCAGGATCGTCTGCAGATCTTCTTTCAATTGAGCGATTTCCATGAAACCCACTCCTTATTGTTTGTCTTCGTAAGCGGTGATCTTTCCTACACGATTCGCATGGCGGCCACCTTCGAATTCTGTACCAAGCCACGTTTTGGCGATCTCACGGGCCAGTCCGGCACCGATCACGCGCTCACCCATAGCAAGCATGTTGCTGTCATTATGTTCACGCGTTGCTTTCGCACTGAAAACGTCATGTACAAGGGCGCAGCGAATTCCTTTTACCTTATTGGCCGAGATGCTCATTCCAATCCCCGTTCCGCAAATCAGGATGCCGCGATCGAATTCACCGCTAGCCACTTTTTCCGCAACAGGTACAGCATAGTCCGGATAGTCGACAGATGTTCCACATTCACAGCCGAAATCCTCATATTCCAAGCCTAATTCCTCTAATAAGGACTTAATTTCTTCTCTTATATTGACTCCACCGTGATCGGATGCAATTGCAATTTTCATGTTCTCCCACTCCCATAGCCTTTGATACGTTTATTTTGCCACATACTCTACATTATATAAAGCTTTTCGGGTATAAAAAAGCGGGTATGAGGTCCGTCCCTCATACCCGTTCATTTTTTATAGATGGAACCTTGTGATCGTGCTCTTTAGTGATTCTGCTTGTTCCTTTAAATTCAGGGCAAGCTTTTCCACGTCATTCATGACGACAGCCTGTTCTTTTGTGGAAGCTGATACTTCCACCGCTCCCGCAGATGTTTCTTCCGCAATGGCGGCCACTTCCTGTGATTGCTGGGAAGTGAGCTGAATGCTGTCCATCTGCTGATCCACGAGGACAGAAATATTTTGAACCGCATCCGCCACTTCATGAATCGTTTTAGTCATGGTTTCAATCATTTCATTGGTCTGCGTCCCTTTTTGTGCTTCGGAGTTTGCAGAGTCAACCTGAGCGGTGATCTGACCAACAACATTCCCTACCTCTGTTTGAATATTTTTGATCAGTTCCGAAATGCCTTGAACCGCTTTACCACTTTCGTCTGCCAGCTTCCGGACTTCTTCTGCTACCACGGCGAAGCCTTTTCCGTGCTCCCCGGCACGCGCAGCTTCAATGGAGGCATTCAATGCAAGTAAATTCGTTTGGTTCGCAATATCGCCCACCAACTGGATGATCTGCTCCACTTTCTTCGCGTTGTCTTCCAGTCGACGAACCGCATCCAGTGAATCTTCATTTCCTTTCGCCAGTCGGCTGATGCCCTCGACAAGGGAATGGATCACTTCTTTACTTCCCTGAAGCTCCGTCACCATGTTTTTCGACATATGTTCAGACGATTTGGAATGATTCTGAACTTCCTGTGCAATCCGGATGACATCCTCGACGGATTCTGCCGTCGATTGAATTGCCACAGCCGAGCTTTCAGCGCCAGCTGAAATTTCGCTGATCGTTCTTGAAATCGAATCCGCTTGTGTGGACGCGATTTCAGATGCTTTCGATAGCTCGATGACATTTGAATTGGTTTTGTTAAAATTGTCATCGATACTAGACACCATGTCCCGCAGATTGTGCAGCATGCGGTTGAACGCAAGGGCCAATGAACGGATTTCATCATCGGACTTCGGTACATCCACTTCGATGGCAATATCCCCTTCAGCTGCTTTCAACGCAACCTGCTCCAAACGCTGAAGCGGTTTGACGATGAATCCCGCTGCAAAAAACGCCAGAACCGCTGACCAGAATACACCCATCCCAAGCGTCATGATCGTAAACCACAGCTCGTTCATATCCGGTGCAAAAGTGGGTTTAATAACATAAATAAAAAGTGCACTTGTCGTATACGTTACCACCGCAAGCAGCGTGATAAAGAAGACTAATTTCTTTCTAAGACCCGATTTGTAACTTTTCCCCATCTTTCTCTCTCCCTGTCTCTAACCAAGCTTTTTCATTAACTCTTCAATCAGTGAATCCAATTCTTTGTATGTATGTCTATAGATGTCCACACTTCCCCCATACGGATCCGATACATCCAAATCAGAAGGATCTTCCAGGACAAATTCCTTCAATGTGAAGATTTTATCCGCCACATGTGGATACTGATCCACAATCGCCCGCTTATGATTCGATGTCATCGTAAATATATAGGAAGCCCAGTCCAAATTCTCTTTCGAAAGTGAACTCGATTGGTGTCTATGTATTATATCGTTCTCTTTCAGCACTTCTTTAGCCTGAAATGAAGCATCACTCCCGTCCATGGCAAAAACACCGGCAGATTTGACGTCAAACCTACCTTCACCCTTATGCTTCAGAACAGCCTCTGCCATAGGACTTCGGCACGTATTTCCCGTACAAACAAACAAAATATTCATTGCGTCATCCTCCTTATAGCCTATTATAAAATATTTTCCATTCCGTCCATAGACCATTCACAATTTATACAAAAAGAAAAGCGGAGGCGGCTCACCCTTTTGCTCTTGAGCCC
The DNA here is from genome assembly GCF_044542955.1 of Rossellomorea sp. NPDC077527. Lineage (NCBI taxonomy): Bacteria > Bacillati > Bacillota > Bacilli > Caryophanales > Bacillaceae > Rossellomorea > Rossellomorea sp. NPDC077527. The sequence continues at coordinate 237,659 of NZ_JBITVL010000005.1, forward strand.
CAAAGACAAAAAAGCCCACCCCGAGGGACGGACCTCACACACTCTTCTTAAATCGGCAGCAGCAGCTTCACCCCGAACGCAAACAAAATACTTCCTCCAAGCGCCTCGCTGTATGTTCCGAGTACCCCCTGGAATTTCCGGCCGATCAATAATCCGGACCACGTCAAGACGGTAGCCGCTATCCCGAAACAGAATAGGGCGACGGCCGTCCTTGCCCCGAAGATCCCGAGTGTCAATCCGACTGAAAAGCTGTCCAGGCTGACACTCAAGGCGAAGAGGACCAGCCCAAACCCCACGGGAGAAATGAGGGTCGTTTCCTCTTCCTTGAAGCTCGACATGAACATCTGGATGCCCAGTGCGATCAACAAAACACCGCCAGCGTAGGCGGCAAACGATCCGAACGTTTCTGATAAAAATTTCCCCGTCATCATACCAAGAAGCGGCATCCATACGTGAAAGATTCCGACGACTAACCCTATATAAAAGACCTGCTTTAATCTCAGCTGAAACATTCCCATTCCGATCCCGATCGAAAAGGCATCCATCCCAAGAGCAAATGCCATCAACATCAAAGTCACCAGTTCGCCTATAATCGTTGTCATTTTGTTTCTTCCCCCTCCGGACATGCCTACAGAACAAATTTATGCACGTCCAAAGGGATTTAGAATACAAAACAAAACCCCTATGAAAGATCATAGGGGAGAGCACTTATCGTCTTATCACACGGTAACCGGCAGCCTTCTGAAGACGGTTCATAATGGCAAGCCCTACGCCTTCTTCCGGGAACATTTCGGCAAAAATAATATCCACGTCACTTCTATTAAAGGCACGCAGCGTATCGTAAAGATGCTGAGCCACGGTGTTCAGATTGTCCCTCCGGCCGACGGGTAGAATCATATCCGCCTGATACCAATCCTTCGATTCCTCCGTCGTCAGTACGCCGACTTTGAGACCTTCTTGCTTTTTTTCATCCACGAACCACTGAAGGTCTTCCCTCGTCCCATCCACTAAATAGACAGGGGCGTCCGGGGCGTAGTGGGTGTATTTCATCCCCGGGGATTTCGGGGCACCCTTCCCTTCTTTTAATGAAGGGTCCACTTGCACTGTCCCAACCACTTCTTCCAGCTGCTCTTTCGTGATGCCACCGGGACGCAGGATAACAGGAGTCGTTCCTGTACAATCCACCACCGTCGACTCCACTCCAACTCCCGTCTCGCCACCATCGACAACGCCGGCAATCCGGCCATCGAGGTCATCGATCACATGCTGAGCCGTCGTCGGACTCGGTTTACCGGACCGATTCGCACTCGGTGCAGCAATCGGAAGCCCCGCCGCCTCAATGATGGAGAGCGCCACAGGATGGTCCGGCATCCGGATTCCCACTGAGTCCAGGCCAGCCGTCACTTTTTCCGAAAATACGCCTTCCTTATTTTTAAAAATGATCGTCAATGGACCCGGCCAATACGCATCAATCAGCTTTACCGCATTCACTGGTATCTCTGCCACGAGGCCATTCAATTGATCTTTATTTGATATGTGGACAATCAGTGGATTATCCGACGGTCTGCCTTTCGCTTTGAAGATTTTATCTACAGCCCGGTCCGAAGTGGCATTTGCCCCTAGTCCATAAACCGTCTCTGTCGGGAAGGCCACCACCTCATTCTGTTGAAGAATCTCCGCTGCATCCACAATTTGTGGATAACTTTCGTTTTTATCCACATCACTTTCCACAATCCAATGTTTCATCATCTATGTCATCCACCTTTATAAGTCCAAGCTTCATCTGTTCATTTTTATGTGCATAAATCCTGTCTTCACACGTTCCTTTACTTTTGAAAGTATAAAAGAAACCCCGAAATTTCTCAAGTATTATCCACAAACTGCGAATAAATCGTCGAGACTTGTGGATAAACCTGTGGATGGTGTGAATAATTCTGAAAAAAGAGATAGTTATCCTCTTCTCGTATTTTGTCGAATGGCCAACGCAAAAAACCGGACCATTTTATGAAGTATGGTCCAGTCCTGAATTCCCTTACAAAATTTTTGTCGAAAAATCTATAAATCAAGTTTCATCGTGATGCAATTATCCACAGTGGATAACTTTTTCGCGTGAACAAAGTTTTTCAACTCATCCACAACGGGATTCGCTTCCTGTTGAAAACCTAACAGATCAAAGAATGCCAGGGACGCTTTCCGATTGGAAATCAGATAAAGACGTTCCAGATCCTTTTCTTTTGCCAGCTTTAATATCTCCTGAAATAGCGCAAAAAGCTCTTCACTTTCGAACGAAGAGGTGACCACAAGTGACCGAAGAAGTCCGACCTTCTCCTGCACCTCGATTCCAAGGGTACCGATCAACCGGTTATCCCCATCCTCCACTACTAAAAAACAATCAATGCTATGTTTAATGCCTTCTGTGCTTAACCCGGCTTTCACCAAGAAGGCCACGACTTCATGAATGTCCTCACTCGTTGCCTGGCGGATCACTTTTAACATTCTTTCATCCTCCCTTTTCTATCATCCTCTAGTATCAATGTATGAGGGGAGAAAGAGATTAGAACAAAAAATGATAGAGAAATAGATTTTCTTTCTATAAGAAAAAAGCTTCATCCAATTGGATGAAGCTTACTTATTGAACAAACCTTTGAATAAATCTACTACAAAGAATCGAACCTCTACTTCTTCCTCTTCCGAATCTTCCACGAAAACCGGTTCTTCTTGCGCTTCGACTTCTTTCTCATCGGGAGCATCTACCTTTTCTTCTCCGATCACACCGGCTTCTACTGCCTCTACTTCAACTTGCTTATAGGCAATGATATCCTCACTAATTTCAGGTTCCAACTTCGTATCTTCCTCTACAGCATCTTCAGGATCCAATTCCGTCACCTCATTGCCACTGGCCTCTACCTTCGTTTCAAACCCTGTGCTTCTTACAGCATTTCCAGTAGAGAAATCCAGGAAGCAAAGTGGCGGATACAGGACGCACCACCAGTTCGCCCCTTCTCCTTTACCAAGAGTGATCAACACCGCTTCATATTCACCAGCAGGATACAGGTACTGCCCGTATAGTTTTGTAGGGAATTTCACTTTTCCAAACTCTACTTTTACTGATTGGTCCATGCCTTCAGCAGCAACAACGTCTTCCGCAATTTTCTGAAGCTCCGGCAGTCCCTCTTTGATCACTGACTTCGCTTCATCCTGGGATGTTAGAGCCGATACCCAATTTGTGATCTCTTTGTTTACTTCATCCCGAACAAGTCTCTTCACGTTTTGATCCTGATCCAGATCGCTATTGGCGAGGATCCGCAGGCGAATCGCTTCCTGTGGGATCACCATCGTCTCCTGAGCCGCCATTTCCTGCTTCGGTATATATAAACTTAGAATCGTTCCTAATGATAGAATCAAGATATACAATAACACGGTATGTTTTGTTTTCATTTTCTCTCCCCCTCATAAAACAGTCTGGTCAAAAGGGGGAAATCTTAAACTAGTAAAATAACATTTTTGTGGAGGAAAATTGGCTCGCGGGGATTTTTGAAAATAAGTTAGCTGTTTTTGAAAATAAAACTCCATTTTTGAAAACAAATGTGCCTGAATTGAAAATAAACGTGATGATGAGAGGGTTAGAGCAGGAATGAAACTCTATACTTTTCATATTCACTCATAAACAGTGACATTTCCATAAAAAAAACACCCCCGATCGCTAAAATCAGGGGCATACATCCTTATTTCCTAACACAAAACACCATACGATCTTTCCCATTGATGTCATAAACGACTTCTGTCTTGGCATCCGAAAACGTAACGCGCAGCAGGTCCGCTACCGTCTCTCCCTGACCGACACCGACTTCGAAACCGATCAAGCATCTTTCCTTCATAACAAGCGGCAGTTCATCCATAAACCGTTTATACAGATCATACCCATCTTCCCCACCGAATAAGGCGAGTTCGGGTTCATGGTCGATCACAACATCTGATAGCGTTTCTCGATCTGTCAGAGGAATATACGGAGGGTTCGATAGCAGAACATCAAGCTTCACACCGTCTTCGATCAACGGCTGTAACAGATCCCCTTCCAAAAATCGGACATCTGCACTGAGTCTTGTGCCATTCTCCCTCGCAACGGCCAATGCTTCACTCGAAATATCGACGGCCATCATTTCAAGAGGAATCCGTTTCGACTCAAGCTTCAACGTGACGGCAATCGCCCCGCTTCCGGTACCTACGTCTGCAGCCACCAAAGGAGAGTCCACATCACCAAACAGATCCTTCATCTTCTCCAGACCATAATATATGAGCTCTTCCGTCTCCGGTCGAGGAATCAGCACATGCTCATTCACCACAAATTCACGGCCATAAAACTCCTCGACCCCGATAATGTGCTGAATGGGTACGCCGCTGACATGACGACGGATTCCTTCTTGAAACTCGTCCCATTTCTCCTGAGGGACGGACCTCCGCTGCTCCGCTAAGAGCTGGGATCGTGACATTCCCAACAAGTGCCGCAGATAGATTTCTCCCACATTCTCATCGCGGCCTTTTTCGACTAAAAAAGAAGAAGCCCATTTCAGGGCTTCAAATACCGTCAACATGACTACTCTTCCAGTCTTTCAAGGAGTTTGGACTGATCTTCAATGATCAATGCATCGATGACTTCATCCATCTTACCTTCAAGGATCTGATCAAGCTTCTGGATCGTCAGTCCGATGCGGTGATCCGTCACACGATTTTGTGGGAAATTGTACGTACGGATACGCTCTGAACGATCACCTGTACCAACGGCCGATTTACGATTGGCATCGTATTCCGCTTGAACTTCACGCTGGAATTTATCGTACACGCGGGCACGCAATACTTTCATCGCTTTTTCTTTATTCTTGATTTGAGACTTTTCATCCTGACAAGATACAACGACACCTGTCGGCATATGCGTCAGACGCACGGCAGACATGGTCGTATTAACGCTTTGTCCTCCAGGGCCGCTTGAAGCAAACGTATCGACACGGATATCTTTATCGTGGATATCGACTTCGACTTCTTCTGCTTCAGGAAGACAGGCAACCGTTGCCGTCGACGTATGGATACGTCCACCGGATTCGGTTTCAGGTACACGTTGCACACGGTGCGCCCCGTTTTCGTACTTCATTTTGGAGAATGCGCCATTTCCGTTAATCATGAAAATGATCTCTTTGTATCCACCGACACCAGTGGAGTTCGCTTCCATGATTTCGATCTTCCAGCCTTGGGATTCAGCGTAGCGGCTGTACATACGGTATAAGTCACCGGCGAACAGGGCGGCTTCATCTCCACCCGCAGCACCGCGAACCTCCATGATTACGTTCTTATCATCGTTCGGGTCTTTCGGGATCAATAATATTTTCAGACGGGCTTCCAACGCTTCGATTTGCTCTTCAAGCTCGGACACTTCTTCTTTTACCATTTCACGCATATCAGCATCCAGCTTATCATCCAGCATCGCCTTTGCGTCTTTATACTGCCCGGTTAGTTCTTTATATTCTCGATATGCTTCTACCGTTGCTTGGATGTCTGATTGTTCTTTTGAATAATCTCTTAGCTTCTTTGGGTCATTCACAATTTCTGGATCACTCAATAGTTCATTTAACTTATCATAGCGATCTTCCACTGCTTGTAAACGATCGAACACAGCTATTCACCTCAATTTTAATCCATAACAGTACAATTATATTATATGGTGTATGTAAACACAAGGAGGATCGGGTATGGGGACAAGGGGAATTTCGTACGAAAAAGGGGAAGCAAGTTCGCTCCCCCTTCCATTATCTTTCGGTAATTTTCACGTTAATATTGTAACGGGGAATCGCTCGTTGTAATTTGTCTTTGAGCATGGCTTCCTCTTTATCGGTCTCTTCCATGTTCATTTCTTTCTTCGTATGAGCGGTCACCCACATCTGATTCCCATTGATCCAGACTTCATCAGGCTGAAATTTAGATTTCTCTCTTACCACTTCACGGGCTTTATCTTCATATACACCGGTTGTCGTTGAAGTCGTACCTGGTGAATTCGTCAGGTTAGGAAAATTGGGGTTTTGATCCGTGATATCCCGCACACTTTCATCTTGCCGCTTATCCATTACCGCTTTGCGGTTATCAATGAAACGGGTCCCGCCGCTATCATTATGCACACCGTATTCCGACTCCTGATTTACACCACATGCTGTAATCAAAATAAAGAAAACGGTAAAGGATAAAGCTAATAGTAATCTTTTCATTCTTTCACACCTCCTGATGTTAGGTTTTCCTGCAGGAAGGTGGTTATGCATATCGCAAACAAGCGTTTTTTTGAAAAATTAATCCAGTTGGAGAGGATCGTGGTACGATTTCAGAGTGAATTTTTTTACTCCTGTTTAGCTTTGCCTGATTATTCAACCGGTTTTAGGGTTAATTCCCACCCGAATTCAGATTATTAATCCTGATATTCATTTTTTCAACCTTCATTCTGAATAATTAATCCCGTTTCAAAATAATTCAACCGTTTTGTCGAATAATCTCTATATATACAAAAAAACAAAGCCCCAACTAAGGACTTTGTTTACAAAAATTTAAACTTCCTTCACCATATCCGGCGTAACACTCATCCCGGTCGGCACTTCATGGTGATGACGGCATCTTGGCTCGTAAGCTTCGGATGCCCCGACGAGAATGACGGGATCATCGTAACATGCCGGTTCACCATTGATCAGGCGCTGAGTCCGGCTTGCCGGAGAGCCGCAGATGGCACAAACGGCTTGAAGCTTTGTCACTTGCTCTGCAATGGACATCAAATCCGGCATCGGTCCGAATGGTTCTCCACGGAAATCCTGATCAAGACCTGCTAGGATGACGCGATATCCGCTGTTTGCTAATTTTTGTACGACGTTGACGATGCCTTCATCAAAGAACTGCACCTCATCGATCGCAACGACATCCACCTCTGGATTCAGATCATCAAGGATCACGCTGGAATCCTCTACTGCTTTGGCGATGACAGAGGTACCATTATGAGATACAACCGACTCATCACTATAGCGATTATCTAATTTTGGCTTATACACAGCAATTTCTTGTTTAGCAAATTGAGTGCGTCGTACCCGGCGGATCAGTTCCTCGGATTTCCCTGAGAACATGCTGCCGCAAATGACTTCTACCCAACCCGTTTGTTTCATGACATACACGAAAGCGCCTCTCCTTCCTTACCCTTTGTTCTATAAAAAAACAGCCTGGCTGTTAGTAAAAACGGACTACTACTTACTATAAAGCATTCCTTTATGTACGGGAATAATGCTTGAAATTCAGGAATTTGGCAGAAAAAAAGAGGCACAGCTCAATTGGAACTGCCTCTATTTCATCGACCATTTGCTTTAAACGTAATAAAAAACAGGCAAGCATGAAGATCCTTGCCTGTTTTTCTAATAGAAGAGAAGAATCCGCACCTACGCACAAAGGAGTTGGATGCGGCCTTCTGACTCTTCATTATTGTTGTTGATTTTTAAGACCGTATTTTTTGTTGAAACGGTCAACACGTCCACCTGCATCAGCGAATTTCTGACGGCCTGTGTAGAATGGATGGCATTCAGAACATACCTCAACGCGCATTTCTTCTGCTACAGAACCAGTTTCGAATTCGTTACCGCAAGCACAGCTAACTTTGATCATGTTGTACTTTGGATGAATTGCTGATTTCATTCTCTTTCATCTCCTTCCGCCCTGAATCATCTGAAACAGAGTAATTTATTACGAAGATATATGTGATATGAGCATAAGCATGAGAGTAATAGCCAGCCCCTTACCACATCCAATTTTTAAAAACACATTGACACTATTATAACAAGGACAAGGATTTTTTGCAACATGGAAAATTGGAAATTCCAGTCACCCCTTATCTTGAAAAATCGGTCGATTACTAGATTAACGCTTCTTGGACTCTTCTGTCAACACGTTGAAAAACTCTTCATTCGTCTTCGATTGCTTCAGCTTTCGCATCAGCTTCTCAGCGAAATCAGGCTGATCGGACATGGCTTTTCTGATCGCCCATAATTTTTCAAGATGATCCGGCTTGATCAGAAGCTCTTCACGACGCGTTCCGGAACGACGGATGTCGATGGCCGGGAAAATGCGGCGCTCTGCAAGAGAACGGTCAAGGTGAAGCTCAAGGTTTCCGGTTCCTTTGAATTCTTCATAGATGACATCGTCCATACGAGATCCCGTGTCCACAAGTGCTGTGGCAAGGACCGTCAAGCTTCCGCCCTCTTCAATGTTACGGGCAGCCCCGAAGAATCGTTTCGGACGGTGGAATGCGGCAGGATCGATACCACCGGAAAGAGTTCGCCCACTTGGCGGGATAACCAGGTTATACGCACGAGCCAAACGAGTGATGCTGTCCATAAGGATGATGACGTCACGCTTGTGCTCAACCAGACGCATGGCGCGCTCCAGAACGAGTTCCGCCACTTTGATGTGGTTTTCCGGCACTTCATCGAATGTCGAGCTGACAACTTCTGCTTCTACCGATCGTTCGATATCGGTTACTTCCTCTGGACGCTCATCGATCAGAAGAATGATCAGTTCCGCTTCTGGATGATTGGTTGTGATCGAATTCGCGATTTCTTTAATCAGCATCGTCTTACCTGCTTTAGGTGGGGCTACGATCAACCCACGTTGTCCAAAGCCGACCGGTGCGATGAGATCCATGACGCGTGTGGAAATTTTATTAGGCGTTGTTTCAAGCTTCATTTGACGGTCAGGGTATAGAGGCGTCAATCCTGGAAAATGCACACGTTCTTTCGCAGAATCAGGTTCTTCCCCGTTCACCATTTCAACATGCAGCAATCCGAAATAACGTTCATTTTCTTTCGGAGGACGTACTTTACCCGACACTTTATCACCGTTACGAAGGTCAAAACGGCGGATCTGTGATGCCGAAATATAAATATCCTCAGAGCTTGGAGAATAGTTGATTGGTCGTAGGAAACCAAATCCTTCTGATTGAATGATTTCAAGAACGCCTTCCATGAAGAAGAAGCCTTCTTGTTCTGCACGAACTTTAAGAATAGCGAAAATCAATTCTTTTTTTGTTAATTTACTATAATAAGAAACTTTGTATTGTTTGGCTAGCTCGTAAAGCTCTTTCAGCTTCATATTTTCTAAGCTAGAAATTGTTAGTTCTTCCATTATGACACCACGCTTTATTAATTTGTCCTACCAAAAGAAAATAATTTAGTTTATTTTCAAAGAGAGTAGTTGTTGATTTCCGCTCCAGGTGCTCGCTTTCCGCGGGGCGTGAGTTGAGCCTCCTCGGGCGCTGCCCTGTGGGGTCTCAACTTTCCCGCGTTTCCCGCAGGAGACGAGCACCTTCCGCTTCAATCAACTTTGATATTTACTCTTTCACTAAAAATATTTTATTTAGCAAAAGAGGCAAAAAGGGTAGATTTTTCTAAAAATGAAGAAATAAGTTGAAGCATAACTATAAAGAAAAAACACTGAAGATAAAAACCTTATCTATTGTAACCATACTTTTCAACAAGAATCAATAACTGGGTAGAAAAAGGAAGGTAGATTTGGTAGATAGGCAGCATTTTTTCACCTATGAAGAAAAAAAGTGAGTGATAAGAGTGTGGACGGGCAGATGTTCTGCCCATCCTGTTCTCTTATATAAGAAGAGTTGGTTTCTCTCTCTGAATCCCTAAAGTCTATTATTTCATGACAAGGTTTGGCTTTTTCTGAAGGCTGTGGCGTCCGTCAATGAATCGGACTGTACCGGACTTCGCGCGCATGACGACAGAATGTGTCAGACCGTATGCTCCTTTAAGCTGTACACCTCTTAGGAGTTCCCCGTCTGTTACACCTGTTGCGGCAAAGATAGCATCGTCACCACACACAAGGTCTTCCATCCGAAGAATCTTGTCCACATCAAGTCCCATGCTGATACAACGCTCGAGTTCCGCATCGTTTTGCGGCAGAAGCTTCCCTTGAATTTCTCCGCCTAGGCATTTCAAGGCAACGGCAGCCAGTACTCCCTCAGGAGCTCCGCCGGATCCGAACAGGATATCGACACCCGTATGATCGAACGCTGTGTTCATGGCCCCTGCCACGTCCCCATCATTGATCAGTTTGATACGAGCGCCAGCTTCTCTCAGCTGTTGGATGATGTGTTCATGACGCGGACGATTCAAGACTGTCGCTACCACATCTTCAATGTCCTTGTTCTTCGCTTTCGCAACAGCTTTCAGGTTGTCGATGACAGAAGCGTTGATGTCGATTTCCCCAACCGCTTCCGGTCCAACAGCAATCTTATCCATATACATATCGGGTGCATTCAGCAGATTTCCGTGGTCTGCCACAGCGAGTACCGCCAGTGCATTCCAGCCTCCGGAAGCAACGATATTTGTTCCTTCAAGCGGATCGACAGCTACATCGACACGCGGGCCGTAGCCTGTCCCAAGTTTCTCACCAATATATAACATTGGAGCTTCATCCATTTCCCCTTCACCGATGACGACCGTTCCCTTCATCGGTACAGTATCGAATACGTCGCGCATAGCGGAAGTTGCAGCGTCATCCGCTTCATCCTTCTTCCCGCGACCCATCCAGCGGGCCGATGCAAGCGCGGCCCCTTCTGTTACTCGAACTAGCTCCATTGATAAACTTCTTTCCATGTATATAGCCTCCCGTGTTCCCTTTAGTTTTACAATAATCTTAAATTGTATAACATATTTACAGATTTATTGTAACACATTGAAACCGTTAGAAAGACTATTTTTCGAAAAAAGTAGGACATAATCGTTTGTTTGGCAAGAAAATTACTGGAAATAATGTAAACCTATGACTTCATCTGCTCCATTTCCTCAACAGTCATCTTTTCACGCCAAATCGTTGCGCCGAGACCCTCAAGTTTCGAAACGAGATCACTGTAACCGCGGTCGATATGCTCGAGTCCGGTCACTTCTGTGATGCCCTCGGCCATTAAGCCGGCAATGACAAGAGCTGCTCCTGCGCGGAGGTCACTTGCCTTCACTTTGGCCCCCTGTAATTGAACAGGACCGTTGACGATGGCAGAGCGTCCTTCGACTTTGATTGTGGCGTTCATTCTTCTCAGCTCATCAATATGCTTGAAACGGGCTGAGTAGATGGTATCTGTTACAACGGCAGACCCTTCTGCACGATTGAGTAACGTGGTGAACGGCTGCTGAAGATCCGTCGGGAAACCTGGATATACCAGTGTTTTCACATCAACGGATTTGAGCTTATCCGCTCTGCCGATAAAGATCTGGTCGTCGTTTGTTTCAACTGGGACTCCCATTTCACGGAGTTTGGCAATGACCGATTCCATATGTAATGGGATGACATTGTCGACAAGTACACCTTTTCCGACTGCAGCAGCAAGGATCATAAAGGTTCCCGCTTCAATACGGTCTGGGATGATGGTATGACGGCAGCCGTGAAGCTCGTCCACCCCATCAATCCGGATCACATCGGTACCGGCTCCCTTGATCTTCGCACCCATATTACTTAATAAAGTCGCGACATCGATGATTTCAGGTTCTTTCGCCGCATTTTCAATGATCGTTCTGCCCTTTGCGCGGACCGCAGCAAGCATGATGTTGATCGTTGCGCCGACACTGACGACATCCAGATAAATGCGGGCACCCTTTAATTCGTCGGCACGCAAATAAATCGCACCTTGTTCATTGGTGACTTCCGCTCCAAGAGCTTCGAAGCCTTTGATATGCTGGTCGATCGGACGTGGCCCTAGGTGACATCCACCTGGTAAACCGATGACCGCTTTTTTAAATCGTCCGAGCATCGCACCCATCAAATAGTAGGAAGCACGAAGCTTTTTCACCTTCCCGCTTGGTAAAGGCATGGACACCATTTGACTAGGATCGACTCTCATATCCCCATCTTCCAATGAGACAGAACCGCCGATCTCTTCTAAGAGATCCTTCAGCGTTCTCACATCAGAGATGTCCGGTAATCCTTCGATCGTAACCGGAGAATCTGCAAGGATGGTTGCCGGGATCAAGGCTACCGCACTATTTTTGGCCCCACTGACTTTAATGGTTCCTTCTAGCGGATAACCTCCTGCAATTTTTAGCTTTTCCATATTAATCTCCCTTCCACTGTTCAAGATGGCACCATGAACAAAAAGGATTATTTTTCCAATAGAAGACGTTCTAAGAAGCATTGTCTACTAGTGTATACATAATTCGTCAAAACATGTATAGGAGAATCGAATTTTTTTCCTTTAGACCGATTGACCTAAGATTAGCGGTTGTTCCAATCATTCAGGAACGCGTCAATTCCTTTATCCGTTAATGGATGCTGGAATAATTGTTTTAATACTTTAAGCGGGACGGTTGCGATGTGAGCCCCTCTTAAAGCCGCTTCCGTAATATGCTGTGGATGACGGGTCGAAGCCGCGATGATTTCTGTTTCCAGACCGTGAATGGCAAAGATTTCAGCAATCTTGGATACTAGCTCAAGACCATCATGACCGATATCATCTAATCTTCCTAAAAAAGGCGAAACGTACGTCGCTCCAGCACGAGCCGCTAACAGCGCTTGATTCGCACTGAAAATCAGCGTGACATTTGTCTTGATCCCTTCTTTAGCAAAAGTAGAGGTCGCCTTCAGGCCGTCTGGCGTCATTGGCAGCTTCACGGTAATATTAGGAGCGATTTTCGCGAGCTCCCTTCCTTCTTTGATCATGCCTTCTGCATCTGTTGCAATGACTTCAGCGCTTACAGAACCAGGGACCAGATCCGTGATTTCTTTCAAACGATCTTCAAACGTTACGTCTTTTTCTTTCGCCACAAGGGACGGATTCGTTGTCACTCCAGATACAATACCCCATGAGAATGCTTCCTTGATTTCATTCATGTTAGCTGTGTCTATGAAAAATTTCATTCATTTATACCCCTTTTCGACAAAATTTTCAATCATCTTTAATGAACGGAAAGGACTGACCCAACAAGGTATCAACCCTCTCCTGGTGCCAGTCCCATCCTACTACATCATTTTATTTACCACGATTGGACAGGATCTAATCTATGTAAGATGCCTTTTCCAAACATTACCTGAAGATTACGCCTGGTTAGAAGAACCGAATTCGCGCATTTTACCAGCAACTGTCGCTTTGATCGCTTCACGAGCCGGCCCCATGTATTTACGTGGATCATATACTTCTGTGTCAGCTGCAAGCACTTCGCGTACCGCTTTAGCAGAAGCAATTTGGTTTTCAGTGTTTACGTTGATTTTAGCTGTTCCGTAAGAAATTGCTTTTTGGATATCTTTAGTCGGGATTCCAGTTCCGCCGTGAAGTACTAGAGGTACTCCAGTAGCCGCTCCGATTTCTTCCATTTCTTTGAATCCTAGGTTCGGTTCACCTTTGTAAGGACCATGGACAGAACCAAGTGCAGGTGCAAGTGTATCGATGCCAGTACGTTCAACCAGCTCTTGACACTCTTTAGGATCTGCATAAATAACGCCGTCAGCTACTACGTCATCTTCTTGTCCACCAACTGTTCCAAGTTCAGCTTCGACAGAAACACCTTTAGAGTGTGCATACTCAACCACTTTAGAAGTGATTTCGATGTTCTCTTCGAAAGGACCGTGAGAAGCGTCGATCATAACAGATGTGAATCCTGCATCGATTGCTTCTTTACATTTATCATAGCTTGAACCGTGGTCTAAGTGGATCGCAACAGGAACGGTGATGTTTAAGTCTTCCATAAGACCTTCAACCATTTTCACCACTGTTTTGAAGCCGCTCATGTAACGGGCAGCACCTTCAGATACACCAAGGATGACAGGTGATTTTTCTTCTTCTGCCGCTTGCAGGATCGCTTGAGTGAACTCAAGGTTATTCAGGTTGAATTGACCTACTGCATAGCTTTTTTCTTTTGCTTGAATAAGCATGTCTTTCATTGAAACTAAAGGCATAGTTATTTCCTCCTTTTATTCAGTCAGTGAACCATTTTAGTAGAAATGGTGGTGTTATTTATAGCACCTTGTGACATTGTTTACAATTTCACTTGTATCATACCAAAACAGAATTGATTTTACCAACTGAAGAGGCGAAATGTTAAAAATACTACTATTTTCACTATTCACACAAAAGCATCAAGCTGGAATATATTGCTTGACGGCTTTTCTTATATCGTCAATATCAAAAGGCTTCGCAAAATGAGTAAGCGCTCCCAAGTCCTTTGCCTCCTGAATCATATCAAGCTCTCCATATGCCGTCATGATAATGACACGGATATCGGCATCTTTCTGCTTCATCCGCTTCAGGATTTCAATTCCATCCATTCCAGGAATTTTCATGTCAAGCAGTACTAAATCAGGGGAGTGATTATCTACGATTTCAAGAGCCTGAATCCCATTCGCCGCTTGAAATGTTTGGTACCCTTCTTTTTGCAACACTTCATTTAATAGTATTCGTATACCAAATTGATCGTCCACAATCAGAATTTTCTCATTCATATATCCCAGTCCCCTTCACTATATAGTAGATTATGTATTCTGGCGTCATTGTATATTTATTACTTATTCTCTTTTTTTGTAAAAAATCCTGCTTCTTCTCAAGATTTTGCTTGAGACCTTTTTCCCTTTATAATAAGCGTTATGAAGAAAAATGTCGAAGATGAATTTGAGAAGGAGATTGAACTTTATGATCAAAATGTTCACTACACAGTTAACGGGACTGTTCAAACGGATTTATAATAAACAGGAATTTGAAATCGAGGACGGAGCGCGCCTGCTTGCCCAGGCTGCGATCGGTCAGGGGAACATCTATATTCAATCATATGGGGAAATGGAAGCTGTGACGGCAGAGGCTTTGTTTGGTGCAGAACCCCTTCCTTCTGCCAAACGATATGATCCTTCTATTGAATTGACAGAGGCGGATCGGGTTTTGGTCGTCACACGCTTCTCAACGGATGAGGATGCGGTTCGCTTTGGGAAGAAGCTGACGGCAGATGGGATACCATTTGTAGCGGTGTCCGGAGTGATCGAGGGAGAAGTCAATCTCTTGGACGAGGCCGACGTTCACCTGGATACAAAAGTGATCAAAGGAATGCTTCCAGGAGATGAAATCGGTGAGCGTGTGAGCTTCCCTTCGAGCATGGCTGCTCTCTATTTATATTTCGCGCTGGGGTTTGTGATTCGTGAGATGCTGGAGGAGTATGAGGAGTAGAGTGTGTTGGCCCTTTCTCTGTATAGGAGGGGCTTTTTTTGTGGGAGGCTTTCGTGGGCGTGCTTTTTTGATGGGAGGCTTTAGTCTGCGAAATTTGTCGGAAAAAGAAGAACGGTTGATATCGTGAAAATAGGGTCGATAAAATGAAAGAACGGTTGATAAAACCGTATAAGGGTCGATAAATCGAAATAAAGGTTGATAAATCCCTCACGAAGGTCGATAAAACAAAAAAGCCCTCCCGATCCGGGAGGGCTTTTCCTAACCAATCTATTATTTCTCACCATACGCAAGTGACGCTTCCACGAAGTCTCTGAATAGAGGCTGTGGACGTGTCGGGCGTGATGTGAACTCAGGGTGGAATTGGGATGCAACGAACCATGGGTGGTCGCTCAGCTCGATGATTTCCACTAGACGGCCATCCGGGCTTGTGCCTGAGAAGATGAAGCCAGCTTTTTCCATTTGCTCACGATAGTGATTGTTGAATTCGAAGCGGTGACGGTGACGTTCGTATACCACTTCTCCATCGTAGGCTGTATAGGCTTTTGAACCTTTTGTCAGCTTACATGGATATAATCCAAGACGAAGGGTTCCACCAAGATCTTCGATGTCCTTTTGTTCCGGTAATAGATCGATGACCGGATATGGCGTTTCAGGATTCAATTCAGCAGAGTGAGCTCCTTCAAGACCAAGAACGTTACGTGCGTATTCAACAGAAGCTAGTTGCATACCAAGGCAGATTCCAAGGAATGGGATCTTGTTTTCACGGGCATATTGCGTCGCAGAAATCTTTCCTTCCACACCGCGGTCACCGAAGCCTCCTGGTACAAGGATCCCGTCTACATCGGCCAACTTCTCCGCTACGTTTTCATTGTCGACAAGCTCAGAGTTCAACCATCTTACTTCGATGTCGCTGTCGAAATGGTACCCTGCATGACGAAGGGCTTCCACGACAGAAATATAGGCATCCTGCAGTTCAACATATTTCCCGACAAGGGCAATCGTCGTTTTACGGGAAAGGTTTTTCACGCGGTCTACCAGTTCATTCCACTCTGTCATGTCTGCTTCGTGGCAGTCGAGCTTCAGGTGCTGACATGTGATTTCATCAAGCTTCTGGTCCTGAAGAGCCAGTGGCACAGAGTATAATGTATCTGCGTCCATTGCTTCGATTACTGCATTTTTATCGATATCGCAGAATAACGCGATTTTGTCCTTCATGTCTTGGGTCATTGGCATTTCTGTACGAACGACGATGACGTTTGGCTGGATTCCAAGACTGCGAAGTTCTTTTACGCTGTGCTGAGTCGGTTTTGTTTTCATTTCACCGGCTGCTTTGATGTAAGGAACAAGCGTACAGTGAATGTACATCACGTTGTCACGGCCGACATCACTCTTGATTTGGCGGATCGCTTCCAGGAATGGCAGAGATTCGATATCCCCAACCGTTCCTCCGATTTCCGTGATGACGACATCAGAATTCGTTTCGCGGCCGGCACGGTATACGCGCTCTTTGATTTCGTTCGTGATGTGCGGGATAACCTGCACGGTTCCACCAAGATAATCCCCGCGGCGTTCTTTTTTCAATACAGTCGAATAGATTTTACCTGTTGTGACAGAGCTGTATTTCGTCAGGTTGATATCAACGAAACGCTCGTAGTGACCTAAGTCAAGATCCGTTTCCGCACCGTCATCGGTTACGAATACTTCACCGTGTTGATAAGGGCTCATCGTCCCCGGATCCACGTTGATGTATGGATCGAATTTCTGGATCGTGACACTCACTCCACGATTTTTCAATAGTCTGCCAAGGGACGCTGCTGTGATCCCTTTCCCTAGTGACGACACTACGCCGCCTGTTACGAAGATATACTTAGTCATGTATATGTCCCCCTTCAAAGTAAGTTTGGTTCAAAAAAAGTAGAGGGTGTCTCTTATGTAGTCATGTCATGAATTATCTTGTTCAAAGAAGGACCAGTCCATTCTTCTAAAATAAATTCATGTATCAACCAGCCAAAAGACAGCCTCTTAATTATTAAGATACATAATGATGTAAGGGGTCTTTAAAAGATAGATACGCCCGTTCACGTCAAAGCATTCTTCTTATAAAAACAAAAAACGCCCCGCTTACAATCATGTAAGGGGAGCGTGATATACGTTATTCGTCCCTTTTTAGGGAGCCCAAATAAAATACTACCTTCCTAGACGAAAGAAGTCAAGCATAGAATAAGGATCGAATTTTCAATCATTTTAAGTGTCAAAAAAGCCCCCGGAAGGCCTAAAGCCTAATGGGGGCATAAGGATCAGAAGAAATTACTTTTCTTCCTCTTCTTCATCTAAGTCCTCGTCCTCTTCATCATCGACATCGTCGAATTCATCGATTTCAAGGTCATCATCATCATCTTCATCGATATCCAGATCTTCATCTGCATCGTCTACATCGATATCATCGTCATCATCTGTGAGGTCATCATCATCGTCTGCATCATCAAGATCATCATAATCCAGATCTTCATCGTCCAGATCATCGAAATCATCCAGATCCAGATCTTCGTCCTTCTTCTTGGCTTTTTTCTTTTTGCTGGATTTCATCGTTGGTACCGTTTCTTCCTCGATTTGATCAACCGGGTACCACTCTCGTAATCCCCAACGATTATCACCCATGGCAATGAAACGTCCGTCAATATTCAAATCTGTATAAAATTGAAGCAATCGATTACGTACTTCGTCATCAGAGATTTCAAGCAAACCTTTGATTTCCTTTACTACCTCTTCAAATGCCATTGCTTGCTTCTTCTCTACTAAAATTTCATGTGCCAGCTCAATGAATGATGTTTGACGCAATTCTTCTTTGGATAATTGCTTAAGACTCACTTTACGCACTTCCTTTCTCTATTTCACACTCTACTAAGTAGAGTAAAAAAGGGCAAAAATTCTCCATTATCAATTTTAACCATATTCATCATTATAAACAATATGAAACACTTTATGCTATACCTATCTGGTTTTTCTCGCATTTTTTTCACATCTGGTTTCAAGAGGGTCTTCCATTCCCCCATTTTTCTTGTCTCCGACCGTTCCTGATCACCCGGAAGGCTTCATAGAATAAATAGAAAGACAGCAGGAAAAAAGGAATGGCCCCCAGTTGAATTTGATATAAAAGGATGGCGGCGTATATGGTGAGGATCATTAATATGTAACGTAAAACAGCCTTCACAGTCTCACATCCAAACGTTTGTATCGTCTTATCCGTTCACTTATCTGATAATTCTTATTATATAGGAAATCTTACCCTATAACTATTAAGTTCATGTTAAAAGTTGGTTGAGTTCGTATAAAGGATAGACGGTTTGGTGCGTTTTTAAACTTGTTTGGTTTCTTTTCTCGATTTTTATGAGAGTGGCGATTTTGATTTCGGCTCCAGTCACTCGCTTTCCGCAGGAGTCGAGTGCCTTCCGCTCCAATCAACTTAGTATATTAATCAACAACTGGTTATTAGTACAAAAAAGAATTTTCCTCATCGATAAGACTATGCCTAATCATCACTTTATAGAATGTTCACTGTGAAAAAAGAGACCACTGCACCCACAGTAGTCTCATTTCCTTCATTACCATTACATATTACGTCTGTACTGTCCGCCTACTTCGTAAAGGGCACGGGTGATTTGTCCAAGGCTTGCGACTTTTACCGTTTCCATCAGCTCTTCGAAGATATTGCCTCCACCGACGGCTGCCTGCTTCAATCGGTTCAGGGCTTCTTCTGTTTGATCTTTGTGCTGAGATTGGAAGTCACGCAGGTTATGAATCTGAGTTTCTTTCTCTTCTTTCGTTGCTCGGGCCAGCTCCATGCTGTCCATTTGTTCCTCTGAAGGAGGATTTGGATTCAGGTAGGTGTTCACTCCCACGATCGGTAGCTCACCGGAATGCTTCTTCATTTCGTAGTACATGGATTCTTCCTGGATTTTCCCTCGTTGATACTGGGTTTCCATTGATCCGAGTACTCCGCCACGGTCATTTAAGCGGTCGAATTCAGTCAGCACCATTTCCTCCACGAGATCCGTCAGCTCCTCGACGATGAATGAACCCTGAAGCGGATTTTCGTTTTTGGATAATCCGTGTTCTTTCGTGATGATCATCTGGATGGCCATGGCACGGCGAACGGATTCTTCCGTCGGGGTTGTGATCGCTTCATCATAGGCGTTCGTATGCAGGGAGTTACAGTTATCCTGCAGCGCCATCAAGGCTTGAAGCGTTGTACGAATATCATTGAAATCAATCTCCTGAGCATGAAGAGAACGTCCGGATGTTTGAATGTGATACTTCAACTTCTGACTGCGTTCGTTCGCACCATATTTATCCCGCATCACCGTAGACCAGATGCGGCGCGCTACACGTCCGATCACTGTATACTCGGGATCCAGACCGTTCGAGAAGAAGAACGATAAGTTTGGCGCGAAAGCATTGATGTCCATTCCACGGCTTAAGTAGTACTCTACGTACGTAAATCCATTCGCTAGTGTGAAGGCAAGCTGCGAAATCGGGTTCGCCCCCGCTTCGGCGATATGATAGCCGGAAATCGAAACAGAATAATAGTTTCGTACTTTGTGATCGATGAAGTACTGCTGGATGTCACCCATCATGCGAAGTGCGAATTCAGTTGAGAAGATACATGTGTTTTGGCCCTGATCTTCTTTTAAAATATCTGCCTGCACCGTTCCACGGACAACTTGAAGTGTTTGTTCCTTCACTTCCACATATTCTTCGACTGTGAGTACGCGGCCAAGCTCTTCTTCTTTCATGCGGATCTGCTGATCGATGGCTGTATTCATATACATCGCAAGAATGATCGGTGCCGGACCGTTGATCGTCATGGAAACCGACGTAGACGGCGCGCACAGGTCAAACCCTGCATACAGCTTTTTCATATCTTCCAGCGTACAGATGCTCACGCCGCTTTCCCCTACTTTTCCGTAGATGTCCGGACGGTGATCCGGATCTTCACCGTATAACGTCACAGAATCAAATGCCGTACTCAGGCGTTTTGCATCATCATCCTTCGACAGGTAGTGGAATCGGCGGTTCGTCCGTTCAGGTGTCCCTTCTCCGGCAAACTGACGCTTCGGATCTTCCCCTTTTCGTTTAAAAGGAAATACGCCTGCTGTATAAGGGAATGAACCTGGTACATTCTCTTTGTAAACCCAATCCAGAATCTGACCGTAGTCTTTGTATTTTGGAAGAGATACTTTCGGGATGTCCAGTCCGGATAAACTCTTCGTCTTTAATTCCGTGACGATTTCCCTATCACGGATTTTCGTGATGAATTGATCTTTGCTGTACGTTTCTTTGAGGTTATCCCATTTTTGTAAAATCTGTTTTGATTCTGCTGTTAGTTTATTTTCAACTTCTTCTTTTAACGTTTGAAGGGATGTGACGATACCATCATTCGTTTCTTTTTCATTTACCGCTTCGATGGCCCCTTCAAGCTGGAACATCCGACGTGCCAAATCCACCTGCTCTTCGGCCTTTTTATGATAATTGCGAACCGTTTCGGCAATTTCACGAAGATAGTAACGGCGATTGTTTGGAATGATCACGTTTTGTTTTTCTACATCAACGTTTTTAGAAAAGCCCGTTTTCCAATCCAGTTCCATCTTCTTATTCACGGTTTCGATGATGGCCGCAAACAGGGCGTTCGTCCCCGGATCATTGAACTGACTGGCAATCGTCCCGTATACTGGCATGTCATCGAGCTCTTTATCGAATAGCATATGACTGCGCTGATACTGCTTCTGCACCTGGCGTCTCGCATCCTCCGAGCCTTTGCGTTCGAATTTATTGATGACGATCAGGTCGGCAAAATCAATCATATCGATTTTCTCAAGCTGGGACGGGGCACCGAATTCACTCGTCATGACGTACATGGACATATCACAGATTTCAGCGATTTCCGCATCTCCCTGCCCGATCCCGCTCGTTTCAACGACGATCAGATCATACCCTGCCGCCTTCACGACATTGATCGCGTCTTTGATTGCAAGTGAAAGCTCCGTTTTCGATCCGCGGGTAGCAAGGCTTCGCATGTAGACACGCGGATTGAAGATCGCATTCATACGGATCCGGTCACCTAACAGTGCACCGCCTGTTTTTTGTTTCGTTGGATCGATGGATAGAATCGCGATTTTCTTTTCAGGAAGTTCATTGATAAAACGGCGGATCAGCTCATCCGTCAATGAACTCTTCCCTGCTCCACCTGTTCCTGTAATCCCTAATACCGGCACTTTTTTGGCCAAGTTTTTAATCTCGGAAAAAACGGTTTGGGCTGTAGCCGCGACTTCTTCATTGGCCCCGACTTGGTACTCGGCAAGAGAAATCAGCTTCGAAACCGTGTTCACATTTCCAGTCGAAAGCTTTTCAACTTCTTGATTCACGCTTCCCTTGATGGTCGGGAAATCACATTCCTCGATCATCTTATTGATCATGCCTTGAAGACCCTGCGTACGTCCGTCTTCAGGCGAAAAGATGCGGGCAATCCCGTATTCGTGAAGTTCCTTGATTTCACGCGGGATAATCACCCCGCCGCCTCCGCCATAAATGCGGATGTGGGATGCCCCTCTTTCTTTTAAAAGATCGTACATATATTTGAAGTATTCGACGTGTCCGCCCTGATAAGATGAAATCGCAATCCCCTGAACATCTTCTTGAATAGCAGCATTGACGACTTCTTCTACAGAACGGTTATGTCCCAAGTGGATGACTTCCGCCCCACTTGCCTGGATAATCCGACGCATTATGTTGATCGACGCATCATGCCCGTCAAACAGGCTCGACGCCGTGACAAAACGAACATGGTGCTTTGGTTTATAAATCTCAACCGTGCTCATACTACTCCCCCTGTTCTCCCTTGTTTTTCAAATCCGATGATTCCTGTAAAAAGCAGCTCGATTTGAAGATCGATGTATTCCTCAAGCGTAAATCGCTTCTGCATTGCCCAGCGACGGAATCCCCACATCTGTCCCTGAACGAATACATTTTGAGCCAGCATGTGGCTTTGATTACCATCAAGATCCAGTTTCCCGCTTTCCACGCAGCCTTTGATCAGGTCTTCCACCATCCCGACCATTTCAAGCTCCTTGCGCAGGACATATGGAAGGGCGTCCTTTGAGAGTGATTTCGCTTCCTGATACATGACAAGAACTTCATCCTGCATCCGGTCCATCACCTTGAAGTAATGGGCGATGCCTAGCCGTAAGCTCTCAATCGTCCCTTTTCCCACATCCAGCTCCTCAAGCTCCAATCGAACCTGCTCATAAATGCTGTCACACACTAAATACAGTACATCTTCCTTTGTCCGTATATATTCATAGAGCGTTCCGATACTGAATCCGGCGGCCTTTGCGATCTCTCTAGTCGTGGTGCGATGAAACCCCTTTTGCTTAAATAGAGAGACGGCCCCACGAATCATCTGATCACGCCGCTTTTCCACCAAACGCTCATCCTTAACCGAAGCATGAACTTCCCTCTTCTTATTCAAAACAACCGACCGCCTTTATATTCCGTTTCTCCCATTGACCCCTAACCTCTAATCTAACTGCTTCATCCCCCAACGAAGCAATCAGAACTCTATCTCTATATCAATTCATACCGGGTCTGGCACCCTCAAGCAGCCGTGACACAAACCCCTTTACGCCACGAAACATGCAGAAATCCTTCGGGTGCATGACACGCGTCAGGACTTTAAAGAAAATCTTCTTTAAAATCAATCCCTTACTTCGTCACCATCCGCGAAATAACCAATCTCTGAATCTCCTGTGTCCCCTCATAAATCTGAGTGATCTTCGCATCACGCATATAACGCTCCACCGGATAATCCTTCGTATAACCATATCCACCAAAGATTTGTACCGCTTCCGTCGTTACTTTCATCGCTGTATCCCCGGCCATCAGCTTCGACATCGCCGATTCTTTACCGTATGGAAGCCCTTCAGACTCCAACCACGCAGCTTGGTAGGTTAATAGACGGGAAGCTTCGATGGAAGTCGCCATATCCGCGATCTTAAATGAAATCCCCTGGTTCGCTGCAATCGGCTTACCGAACTGCTCACGCTCTTTGGCATAATCGACGGAAGCATCAAGGGCCCCTTGAGCAATCCCGACTGCTTGAGCGGCAATTCCGTTACGGCCGCCATCAAGAGTCATCATGGCAATCTTGAATCCGTCGCCTTCATTGCCAAGCATGTTCTCTTTTGGCACCTTGCATTCTTCAAATACGATCTCAGTCGTTGGCGATGAACGGATACCGAGCTTCTTCTCTTTCTTCCCTACCGAGAACCCTTCAAAGCCTGCCTCTACAATGAACGCACTCGTTCCACGCTGGCGCTGGGAAGGATCAGTTAATGCAAACACGATATACGTATCAGCAATTCCACCGTTTGTAATGAAAATTTTAGAACCGTTCAATACATAATGATCGCCTTCTAATCGAGCGGTCGTCTTCATACCGCCGGCGTCAGATCCTGAACCTGGCTCTGTCAGACCATAAGCACCGATTTTCTCACCTTGAGCCATCGGGCGAAGATATTTCTGCTTTTGTTCTTCGGTACCGAATTTGTAAACCGGCCATCCTGCAAGCGATGTATGAGCTGAAAGCGTAACTCCCGTGGACGCACACACCCTTGATAGCTCTTCAACGGCGATACAGTACGCGAGATAGTCACTGCCGATCCCGCCGTATTCTTCCGGCCAAGGTATCCCCGTCAGTCCAAGCTCTGCCATCTTCTTGAATATATCCATATCAAAGCGCTCTTCCTCATCACGCTCAGCAGCAGTCGGAGCCACCTCATTCCGCGCGAAATCACGCACCATCTTCCGTATCATTTCATGCTCTTCCGATAATTTAAAATTCATCTCAACTTCCTCCTCATATCTACTTCATACCGGGTCCGGCAACCTCAAAAAGCAGCAAACCCCTTTACGCCACGAAACATCTCAGTATATATCGGGTGCCTGACACGCTAAGAATAAGTGCTCGGCGACACCCTTGCTAGATTTCAATTACACCAACAAATTCTTCCCAATCACCATCCGCTGAATCTCACTCGTACCCTCATAAATCTCCGTCACTTTCGCGTCACGGAACAAGCGCTCAACCGGATATTCCTTCGTGTAGCCATATCCGCCATACACCTGGATCGCCTCCGTCGACACTTCCACCGCTGTTTTCGAAGCAAACAGCTTTGCCATACTGGCTTCTTTCCCGCAGGAATTGTTATTTGTACGAAGATTCGCCGCACGGTACACAAGAAGCTTAGCTCCTTCAACGGCCGTCGCCATATCCGCCAGCTTAAAGCCGATTCCCTGCTGAGCGGCAATCGGTTTGCCAAACTGCACACGTTCTTTGGCATAAGCCGTTGAATAGTCAAATGCTGCTTCAGCGATTCCCAGTGCCTGTGCTGCAATTCCGATTCGACCGACATCAAGATTGGCCATCGCGATTTTGAAGCCTTCCCCTTCTTCACCGAGGAGGTTTTCAGCAGGTACTTTCATATCTTCAAAGGTCAACTGAACGGTCCGGGAACCGTGAAGACCCATCTTATGTTCATCTTTCCCGATCACAAGCCCTGGTGTATCCTTCTCTACGATGAAGGCAGACACCCCGCGGCTTCCTTTTGTCGGATCCGTTGTGGCAAAAACAATATACGTATCTGCCTCACCGCCGTTGGTGATAAAAACTTTCGATCCGTTCACCACATAGTGATCTCCCCGCTTCTCAGCACGGGATTTGAGGCTCTTTGCATCAGATCCTGCACTCGGCTCTGTCAGGCAGAAAGCACCCAGGTATTCTCCCGACGCAAGTTTAGGAAGGTACTTTTGTTTCTGCTCCTCGTTTCCGAAATAAAGGATCGGGTTGGTTCCCACCGACGTATGGACAGATAGGATGACCCCGATGGTGGCACTTACTTTCGACAGCTCGTGAATCGCAATGATATACGAAGTGAAATCCATCTCCGAACCGCCATATTTCTCAGGGGTCGTGATCCCCATCAAACCAAGCTCAGCCATTTTTTTCAGGATTTCTCTCGGGAATTCTCCCTCTTCCATTTTTTCTATAAACGGCTGAATTTCCGTTTCAGCAAAATCCCTGACCATTTTCCTCATCATCTGCTGCTCTTCCGTGAATCGTAACTCCATGACTGTTTCCCCCCTGATGTTCGTTATTCGTACGAATAGAAACCGCGGCCTGTTTTCTTACCCAGCCAGCCGGCCTTCACATATTTTCTAAGCAGTGGACACGGGCGGTATTTATCATCACCGAAGCCTTCGTGCAGTGTTTCCATGATGTATAGGCAAGTATCGAGTCCGATGAAGTCAGCTAACGTAAGAGGTCCCATTGGGTGATTCATACCGAGCTTCATCACTTCGTCAATTGCTTCTTTGCTCGCCACTCCTTCATACAGGGTGTAGATCGCTTCATTGATCATCGGCATCAAAATCCGGTTTGACACGAATCCAGGGAAATCTTCCACTTCCACCGGCACTTTATTAAGGGACTTCGTCATGTCTTCAATCACCTGATACACTTCATCCGTCGTCGCCAATCCACGGATGATCTCCACAAGCTTCATCACGGGTACCGGATTCATGAAATGCATCCCGATCACTTGCTTCGGACGCTTCGTCGCTGCAGCGATTTCCGTGATTGGAAGGGATGAGGTATTAGAAGCAAGGATTGTATGCTCCGGCGTAATTTCATCTAGTTGAGCAAAAATTTTCGTTTTGATGTCCATATTTTCAACGGCCGCTTCAATGACGATATCAACCTGCTTGGCATCGTGGATATCCGTTGAAGCCTTCAGGCGGTTCAACGTGGCTGTCTTATCTTCTTCCGTCATTCTCCCTTTTTCAACGGAACGCGTCAGGTTCTTCGTGATAACGCCCATTCCCTTTTGAACAAACTCTTCTTTCAAATCGTTCAGATACACATTGAATCCAGCTTGAGCACATACCTGTGCAATTCCGGAGCCCATTTGACCTGCACCGATGACCATTACGTTTTTGATGTTCATTTTGTTCTCCCCTTTGCTATGGTTAACACTAGTAATCTAGTTGGTTTGGTTTTGCGTTTTGTATTCAGCTGCTGTTTTTGTGGGTTTTTTCAGCAGCTGAACCTATCACGGTAATTACTGTACCTGGTACAATCCGTTCATTTTGTACCAGGTACAAATCTGTTCATTTGTACCTGGTACACAGCTCAATTCCAGTTGATTGGTTTTGCGTTTTCAGCTGCTGACTTTATGAGTTTATTTAACTAGCTGAACCTATCAAGGAAAATCTGTACCAGGTACAAACCTGTTCATTTGTACCTGGTACAACCACTCAATCCCCCTACTGCTTCGCCACCTCAATCATAATCGCATCCCCTTGACCGCCTCCGCTGCAGATCGAGGCAATTCCGATGCCTCCGCCTCGGCGTTTCAGCTCGTATGCCAGGGTCAGGATAATGCGCGCTCCACTTGCTCCAATCGGATGACCGAGGGCAACCGCTCCACCGTTTACGTTGACTTTTTCCGGATCCAGTCCGGCGATTTTCCCGCTGGTCAATGCAACCGCAGCAAATGCCTCGTTAATTTCAAACAGATCGATTTCTTCCAGTGATTTCCCGGTTTTCTTGAGAAGCTCATTGATGACCAGTCCCGGTGTTTGCGGGAAGTCTTTTGCTTCAACGGCAATCGATGTGTGACCAAGGATCGTCGCTAGCGGCTGTTTTCCTTCTTTCATTGCTCTTTCTTCGCTCATCAATACCATGGCAGCCGCTCCGTCGTTGACTCCTGGTGCGTTTCCTGCCGTGATCGTCCCTTCTGATCCGAAGACAGGACCTAATTTAGCCAGCGCCTCGATGGACGTTTCTTTCCTTGGTGCTTCATCTTTATCGACGATGACAGGATTGCCTTTACGCTGTGGCACTTCGACGGCGACGATTTCTTCACCTAGTACGCCTTCTTCCGTTGCTTTCACTGCCCGTTGATGGCTTCTGAGTGACCATTGATCCTGTTCTTCCCTTGATAGTTCGAATTCCTTCGCTGTTTCGTTTCCGTACGTTCCCATGTGGACGTTGTTGAAGCTGCACGTCAGTCCGTCATGAACCATCAGGTCCTTTACTTGTGAATCGCCCATTTTGAATCCCCAGCGCGCTTTCGGCAGGATGTAAGGAGCGTTGGACATGGACTCCATTCCACCTGCCACGATCACTTCGCCGTCGCCTGCACGGATGATCTGGTCTCCCAGTGTGACGCTCCGCATTCCGGAAGCACACACTTTATTGATCGTTTCCGTTTTGACATTCCACGGTAATCCCGCATGGCGTGAGGCTTGACGTGAAGGGATTTGCCCCTGGCCGCCTTGTAAAACCGATCCCAGGATGACTTCTTCCACTTCTTCTCCGCTTACGCCGGCACGTTTCAACGCTTCCTTCACGGCAAATCCGCCAAGCTCTGAAGCAGTAAAACTGCTGAGACTTCCTCCAAATTTTCCAAAAGGCGTTCTAGCTCCATCTAAAATAACCGTTTTTCCCATCTCCATCGCTCTCCTTTATATGGGTTACATTCGACAAATTGTATACGCTTTCAATTAACATTAAAAAATTTTGACTGACTTTCGACTGAACGCTCGCTCAACTAATTCTCACAAGAGAAGGGACAATTTTTGTCCCCAATATATCTCTATTGTACTTCATATTGAGTGTGAGCGCACCCGATTTTTTAGAAAGTTTTTATTTTTCCATCAAATTTATTATTGTAGAAAAACAATAGGAGTGAAACGCAATAGAGGCTATTTTGTTTCACTCCTGAATGTTCACTTCAATTCATTATTGGATCAATAATATTCTTTTTAAGAAGCTGCCGGCTGATCCTTTTGATCGCCACAAACGGCTTTTTCCAGGATTTCTGCTACGTCCAGCGTCGAAACCGTTTCTTCCACTTCCTTCGCTTTCGTACCATCCGATAGCATCGTCAGGCAGTAAGGACAACCTGAGCTGATGACCGACGGACTGACAGCCAGTGCCTGCTCGGTACGGGAGACGTTGACGCGGTGACCTGCGTCTTCTTCCATCCACATCAGTCCTCCACCTGCTCCACAGCACATTCCTTTTTCTCGGTTACGTTCGATCTCAACCAATTTCACGCCGGAAATCGATTTCAGGATTTCACGCGGTGGATCATACACTTCGTTGTATCGGCCAAGGTAACAAGAGTCGTGGAAGGTGATCGTTTCGTTCACTTCGTATTGCGGTTTCAGGCGACCTTCCTGTACAAGCTGGTGCAGAAGTTCTGTATGGTGGTAGACCTCTGCTTCCAGACCAAAGTCCGGATACTCATTTTTAAAGATGTTGTACGCATGTGGATCGATCGTGACAATCTTCTTGATCTCATGCTTTTCAAATTCGGCGATGTTTTGACCGGCAAGCTCTTGGAATAAGAATTCATTTCCGAGACGTCGCGGTGTATCACCAGAGTTTTTCTCTTTATTTCCAAGGATCGCGAACTTCACTCCCGCTTCGTTCATCAGCTTGGCAAAGGATAGCGCAATCTTTTGGCTTCGGTTATCAAATGAACCCATGGATCCGACCCAGAATAGGAATTCGAAGTCTTCTCCGGCTTTTTTCATTTCTTTTACCGTAGGGATCGTGACGTCTTCTCTCGCTTCACGCCAATTTTCACGCTCTTTACGGTTCAGACCCCAAGGATTCCCCTGGCGCTCGATGTTTTGCATGGCGCGCTGTGCGTCTGCATCCATCTTTCCTTCCGTCAGTACGAGGTAACGGCGAAGGTCGATGATTTTATCTACGTGTTCGTTCATCACCGGACATTGGTCTTCACAGTTACGGCACGTTGTACATGCCCAGATTTCTTCTTCCGTGATGACATCCCCGATCAAGCTTGGGCTGTAAGTAGCCCCTGCTGCCGCTTCTTCAGCCGCTTGAGTCGCACTTGCCATGGCAAGCTGGTTGCCTTTTGTGCCGTTGAATGCGAATGTCGGCACCCAAGGTTTCTTCTGTGTCACGACCGCTCCGTGATTTGTCAGGTTATCACGTAATTTTACGATCAGGTCCATTGGAGAAAGCATTTTCCCTGTACCTGTTGCCGGACACATATTTGTACAGCGACCACATTCCACACATGCGTAGAAATCGATCATTTGATGCTGTGTAAATTCTTCAATTTTCCCTACTCCGAAGCTTTCTGCTGATTCATCTTCAAAGTCGATCGGCTTCAGCTTTCCAGGGTTGTCTAAGCGATTAAAATAAACATTGGCAGGACCTGCGATTAAATGTGCGTGCTTGGATTGCGGCACATACACAAGGAAGGCCAATAAGAATAGTAAATGAATCCACCATGCCACATAGAAAATGGCGATGGAAGCCGTTTCTCCGATGCCTCCAAGAGCCCCTGCAATCAATGACGCAATCGGCTCCGTCCAGGCAAGCTCTTCACCATGCCAGATGATGCCCATTCCGTTCCCGACAAGGACGGAAAGCATTAATCCACCGATGAATAACAGAACGAGTCCTGATTTGAACCCTCTTTTTAAACGGACAAGCTTTTCCACATAGCGGCGATGGAATGCCCACACAACCGCGACAAGGATCATCAGTGTGACAATTTCCTGGAAGAAAGTAAAACCAGGATATAATGGACCAAGCGGCAGGTGACTTCCAGGTGCCAGTCCTTTCCAGATGAAGTCAATGGCCCCGAATTGGACCAGGATGAACCCATAGAAGAACATGACGTGGATTGCTCCACTTTTCTTATCCTTCAGAAGTTTCTTCTGTCCAAAGACATTGACCAGGATCTTCTGGAATCGCTCTTTGAATCGTTTGTCGAACTCCACTTTCTTCCCGAGCTTAATATATTCAATTCTCGTCTTTACTACATACACAAACAGACTCAGTGCATAAACGGTCACAAGAACAAATGCGACCCAATTGAGAATGAGTAACCCATTCATAGACAAACACTCCCCCTTCTTTGGTCCGTCGAACTTCCCCTTTGTTCAAACTTTTACAAACCAAATTAATATTCTGAATAGTTCATATCTCCATTATATTATGAATGAGCATTCAGTCAATGGTTTTTGTTAAGAAAAATGAAAACCTTTTCATGAACGGATATTCATTTTCTGAAAAGAAACAGGACGATTTGTCCCTGCCACAGGTTTCAAAAGCGCTTGTAAATGGGAAAAGAAGAAAGAATGCAATGTACATAAATTTCAGGACATACTAAAGATAATGCAAATGAGAGAGTGATTCTATGTGGTGGTTAATCCTGCTGATGATCGTTGCCGCAGTTATCGGATGGCTGATGATCGATTTTAAATTAGGAAGAAGTCATTTTATCCGGACGCGGACAAGAAGAGATTATGAGAAACGAATGAGTGATATTCAACTGTTTTCAAGGGGACCCGAGCTTTTTGATCAAATGTTTAAAGAGATGAAAGAAGCCAAGTCCTCCATTCATGTTTTATTTTATATCGTACAGGATGACCATTTTGCCCTGAGGTTCTTGGAATTACTGAAAGGAAAGGCCCAAGAAGGGATCGAGGTTAGGCTTCTTATGGATCAGATCGGGAGTCATAACGTTCCTAAATCGAAGGTGAAGGAAATTCGGGATGCGGGTGTAGAAGTGGATTTCTGTCGCAGGGTGAAGCTTCCCTACCTGTTCTTTTCCTCCCAACAGCGGAATCACCGGAAGATCACTGTCATCGACGGCGTGATCGGTTATTTGGGCGGGTATAATATCGGGAAGGAGTACATCGATGAAAACGATATTCCTGAGCTTTCTCCTTGGAGGGATTATCACCTCCGCCTTGAAGGGGAAGGCGTTCACGATCTACAGACGGAATTTTGTATCGACTGGTTCCGCGCAACACGAAAGGATCTGAAGGACGAAGCAAAGTATTTCCCAGATGCTGAAAAAGGATGCATCCAGCATCAGATTTTCCCGACGGAAGGCATCAATATTGAAGACTTCTTTGGGAAATTCATCGATGAAGCGCAAGTTGAAATTATCATCGGAACGCCGTACTTCATCCCCACCCCCAAATTAATGGATGCCCTATTGGGTGCATTAGACAGGGGTGTCACCGTCAAGATCATCATCCCAAACAATGCAGATCATATGCTGGTGAAGGAAGCGGCCTTTCCGTATTTCAGACCTCTGCTCGCAAAAGGAGCACAAGTGTATCAATTCATGAACGGTTTTTACCATGCCAAGGTGCTGGTCGTCGATGATCACTTCTGTGATATCGGAACGGCGAACTTTGATAAGAGAAGTTTTTTCATCAATTTTGAAATCAATAATCTAATTTTCGATAAAGGGTTCATTCAAACATTGAAAGAGGAAATGAAAAAAGACATGGAGGCATCCGATATGTTGAGCGAGAACGATCTTGCATCAGTCTCCCTCCTTACCCGTATAAAAGAGCGGATCGGGTCATCCATTTCGATCTTACTTTAGGGGGATGACACATGAAAGTCCGATTCGGATTCGTGGCGAACTCCCTCTCCTTATGGGACGCAAGCCCGGCCAAGACCATGACATACAAACGTTACACAGAGTTGCCTAGAAATGAGCGCATGGATCGCCTGAAGGAAGTGACGGCGTTAAATCTGGAGCATACGAAGCGCATCCTCTATCTATGTGCTGCTCATGAAATTAAACTGTACCGATTATCAAGCTCCCTCGTCCCCCTCGCCACCCATCCGGAAGTGGAATGGGATTTCTACTCTCCTTTTCAACATGAGTGGAAAGAGCTCGGTGATCTGATCAAGGAGTTCGAAATCCGATCGAGCTTTCATCCGAATCAGTTCACGTTGTTTACAAGTCCTAAAGAACATGTGACGGACAATGCCGTAAAGGATATGGTATATCACTACAGGATGCTAGAGTATATGGGGATTGAAAAGAAGTCCGTCATCAATATTCATATCGGGGGAAGCTACGGGGATAAGGAAGCGACATTGGTCCGTTTCCATGAAAATTTGAAGAGTCTCCCGCTTGATGTGAAGGATATTATGACATTGGAAAATGACGACAAGACGTATACCGTCAACGAAACGTTGGGTGTTTGCGAGAAAGAGGATATTCCGATGGTCCTCGACATTCATCATCACGAAGCGAATCCGGGTGATGTGCCTCTTGAAAATCAGCTTGAACGTATTTTTGCCACCTGGGACAGGAGAGATTTAGTTCCTAAAATCCATATCTCTTCTCCTAAATCGGAAAAGGCATTCCGTTCACATGCGGATTTGGTTGATCCGGGATTTGTGGAAGGCTTCTTCAAAACGCTGAAGAATATGGATCAGGACGTTGATTTTATGGTGGAAGCGAAGCATAAGGATCAGGCCATGCTGCAACTGATTGAAGACCTCTCTTCTATTAGGGGGGTAAAGCGGATTAGTGGGGGGACGCTTGAATGGTCGTAAAAAAAGATGGGCACGTGGTGTCCATCTTTTTTTGTTTGGAAGCTGTGGCTTCTCGTATGTACGATGTTATTTGAACACGGACTCGATCCAGGGCTGGATCGCCATGAACGCCTTAAACCCAAGGTAAATGCCCACAATTCCGGCAATTCCGGCCAGGGCGGGCGGTGCCGGTATCGGGAGCTTGAACAGAGCAAAGATAAACCCGACCAAAAAACCGGTTACAATCGCTAAAACAACCGTCTTCA
Source organism: Rossellomorea sp. NPDC077527 (assembly GCF_044542955.1). Taxonomy (NCBI): domain Bacteria; kingdom Bacillati; phylum Bacillota; class Bacilli; order Caryophanales; family Bacillaceae; genus Rossellomorea; species Rossellomorea sp. NPDC077527. The sequence goes on from NZ_JBITVL010000005.1 coordinate 270,591, forward strand.
TACCATTCTCCTCCTACATTCATCTACCATTATTATACGTTAAACCGTGAAAAATATAAGAAAAAAAGGTCCATCCTGTGAGGGACGGACCTTTAAGACGAATTTACATTTTTTCAGGGGCTGCTACACCAATCAAGGCAAGAGCGTTTTGCAACGTAACACGTACCACTTTCACTAAAGCGAGACGAGCTGTCGTCAGCTCACGATTTTCCTCATCAAGAACTTTGTTGGCATTGTAGAAGCTGTGGAAAGCAGATGCCAGATCATTGATGTAGTTCGCTACACGGTGAGGCGTGCGCTTCTCTGCCGCATCAGCGATCATTTGTGGGAATTCACCCAGCTTTTTCAGTAAGTCGACTTCTTTTTCCGTACCGATCAGCTTTAAGTCGATCTTGTCTTCAGACGCCAGTCCCTGTTCTTCTGCCTGACGCAGGATGCTGCAAATACGCGCATGAGCATATTGAGCGTAGTACACAGGATTTTCGTTGGATTGTGATACGGCTAAGTCCAGGTCAAAGTCCATATGCGTGTCAGCACTTCTCATAGCAAAGAAATAACGGACCGCATCAAGTCCAACCTCTTCCACTAGCTCACGTAACGTAACGGCTTTCCCTGTACGCTTACTCATCTTCATCTTTTCACCATTTTTATAAAGGTGAACAAGCTGAATCACTTCAACTTCTAGTTTGTCACGGTTAAAGCCGAGTGCTTCAATGGCTGCTTTCATACGAGGGATGTATCCGTGATGGTCCGCCCCCCAAATATTGATCAACACATCATGTCCACGCTCAAATTTATCCTGGTGATACGAAATATCCGGTGTCAGGTACGTGTAAGTGCCGTCATTCTTGATGAGAACGCGGTCTTTGTCATCTCCAAGCTCTGTGGAACGGAACCAGGTCGCACCGTCTTCTTCGTATACGTGACCGTTGTCTCTCAATGTTTTCAATGCTGCATCGATTTTCCCATTTTCATAAAGGGATGTTTCAGAGTACCAAACATTGAATGGGACACGGAACATTTCAAGGTCGTTTTGAAGCTTGGCCATTTCAATCTTCAGGCCGTATTCACGGAAAAACTTGTAACGCTCTTCATCACTTACTTCCGCATACTTGGAGCCGAATTCTTCCGCCAATTTCTTTCCGATTTCAATGATGTCCGCACCGTGATACCCGTCTTCAGGCATCGCTTTGTCTTGTCCAAGCGCTTGGAAATAGCGGGCTTCTACTGAAATCGCCAGGTTATGGATCTGATTTCCGGCATCATTGATATAGTATTCACGGGTTACGTTATAGCCTGCTTTTTCAAGGACGTTACATAGGGAATCGCCGACAGCCGCTCCACGGGCATGACCAAGGTGAAGATCTCCAGTAGGATTGGCAGAAACGAACTCGACGTTTACTCTTTCGCCGTTTCCAGCATCTGATTGACCGTATTCCTGATCTTGATCGAGAATTAACGGGATCAAGTCTGTTAAGTATTCGTTGTTCATGTAGAAATTGATGAAACCGGGTCCTGCAATCTCCATTTTTTCAATGGAAGCTTTGGACTGGTCAAAGTTTGCAACAATGTCATCGGCAATCATACGCGGAGCTTTTTTCGCTACGCGTGCAAGCTGCATCGCCATATTCGTTGAATAATCACCGTGTGACTTTTCCTTCGGTGTTTCAAGAATCACATCCGGGATCTGATCCTCTGTTGCGAGTCCTGCTTTCAGAACCGCTGCTTTGATTTCGGCTTTCAGGTTTTCTTGTACTTTTTCGACGATATTCATATCCCTATGCTTCCTCCTTATAGTGAATGGACATAACATAATCCCCAACCGGGCTGTCCTGCATCTTTAACTCGTATGAAAGGTTGAAGTTCCCTTCAAGCTTCGAGTCACTCTGTGTATGTGAAAGTGTGTTCGTTTTAGTTGTAAGTAAGAGGGTACCGAGCTGGCTCTCGTAAGATCCGTTCTGTTCCTCGAGTTCGTTGAAGGCCATTCTCATTTTGACTGCACCGCTTCTGAGAATGAGGGCCTGTCGATCTGTGACTTTGACAATCGTATGAGTGGTCCCTTCCTCTTGCACCTCATCGTACTTTAGAAAAATGGCATCCCCTTTTTCATAGTATCGACCAAATGATACCAATTCAAAAGAGTCACTTTCCTCTCCTATTGTGATCTTGGTTTTCAAGTGAACTTTGACAGGTGTAGAATCCGCTTTTGCCGTCAAACCACTCACATCCTTTTCTTTTTAGGGTCCGATCAAGTGATGGGTCCGTCCCTCGAATGGACGTCCCTTCCTTCTAACTAATTAAGTATAAGAAGTATTGGGGGAAATTGCAATGGAACAGGGTGAGTTTTCATTTTTTGGAGGGAATGTAAGCGGATTTATGGGAAAGAGCCTCGACTTCATGGAAGGCAAGGCTCTTTCTAGATCTCTATTTTTTTATGAGGCCGTCCCGTTTCATTTGGTTCACCTGATCTGTGAATGTCGTTTCGAGACTTCTATAGGTCATCCCGAGCTCCCCGATGCTTTTCTTCGTATCAAATTTGACCGGGAATCCTACGTTTTTGCTTACATATGGTCGTGTAAGGCCCACTGTGGGAGCGATCAGCCAGATGAGAGGCTTAGGAACGACCCTGGTCGGAAGGGGATACTCGTTAGGGAAGTTCTTTTCAATCAGCTTCGCGATTTCGATGAACGTGATTTCCCCGCCTGAAAGGATGTAGCGTCCTTTGGCTTCAGGGGTGAATGCTGCAAGCATATGGGCTTTCGCGATGTCCCTTACGTCCACTACTCCTGTTGCGAGATCCGGCACCCCGGTCTTAAAGCCACCGGTCAGAAACGATAGAATCGTAGATGTGCTTGTCGAGTCCGTCCGTTTTGTCAGGGCAGGACCCATGACAAAGGAAGGATTAATGGTAACAAGATCCCAGCGGTCCTGAGCTTTCATCATCTTCCATGCTTCTTTTTCTGCCACAGTTTTGGAGTAATTGTAAGGCTGATGATCCGTTGAGCTCGTCGTATTCCAATCCTCTTCTGTGAAATGTGGCTTCCCTTTCATATCGATGTGGTCCCCGAAGATCGCCACGACGCTGCTGGTCAGGACGACACGCTTGACGGACTCTGCCTTATTTACTGAGGTTAACACGTTTTGCGTTCCTTTTTTTGCCGGCTCCACCAGTTCTTTTTCAGGGTCTTTGATGCCGTTGATGAGAAAGGGTGACGCGGTATGGAAAACGTACTCCGAGCCATCGACGGCTTGATCGAAGCTGCCTTCCTTTAAAAGGTCTGCTTCGTAAATGGTCAATGTTCCTGGAGTCGAATATTCAATGTCTTTTAGATGCTGGTATTTTTCTTCTTTTTGCAGGCTGCGGACGGTCGTTCTCACGTCGTGACCTTGTTCGAGCAATTCTTTCACGAGCCAGGAGGCTACAAAACCTGTTCCGCCGGTTACAAGCACGGTTGATGGATTCATATGATCATCCTTCTTTCTTTTTTATACAAGAGGTCCGTCCCTCTAGTTGGTTTATATGTTTAAAACTTTAAACGTATAGTATAAAAGAAAAGCCCTTTCTGTCAAATAGAAAGGGCTTTTAATGGTTATTATTTCACCCAACCAAGAAGCATTTCACGGATCAGCTTACTGGCCGTATTCGCTGTTTGCTCAGATGGATCATAGATTGGCGCTACTTCCACAAGGTCTGCTCCTACGACATTGACGTCAGAATGAGCAATTGCATGGATGGATGCCAGTAATTCCTTCGAAGTGATTCCACCGCAATCCACAGTTCCTGTACCAGGCGCGTGGGCAGGGTCCAATACGTCAATATCGATCGTCACATAGACAGGACGTCCTGCAAGCTGAGGAAGGATCTCCTTCAATGGCTCAAGCACTTCGAATTTCGAAATGTGCATGCCGTTTTCTTTCGCCCATTGGAATTCTTCTTTCATTCCGGAACGGATCCCGAATGAATAAACGTTCTTCGGTCCGATATGCTCAGCGATCTTACGGATCGGAGTCGAGTGGGATAACGGTTCCCCTTCGTATTCTTCACGAAGATCCGTGTGAGCGTCCATATGGATGATCGCAAGGTCCGGATATTTCTTTGCGATGGCTTTCATAACCGGCCATGAAACCAGGTGCTCCCCACCCATTCCGAATGGGATCTTCCCATCTCTAAGCAGGCCGTCGATATAATCTTCAATCATATCAATGCTTCGCTGCGGGTTTCCGAATGGAAGCGGAATGTCACCGGCGTCATAATACTTCACTTCTTCAAGCTCACGGTCGAGGTACGCACTGTACTCTTCAAGACCGATCGACACTTCGCGGATACGGGCAGGACCGAAACGGGAACCCGGACGGTAGCTCACTGTCCAATCCATCGGCATCCCGTAAAGGACTACCTGGCTATCCTCATAAGAAGGATGACTCTTAATAAACACATTACCTGAATAAGCCTCATCAAAACGCATATTCTTCAACCTCTCTATTAGAGGGACGGACCTTGGTTCAGGCCCGTCCCTCCTTGATATTATAGGATTTCACCTTAAAATTTGAGGTCCGTCCCTCAAACTTATTTTGTCAGGTCTTTAACGAATTTAGGCAGGGCGAATGCTGCGTTGTGCAGTTCCGGTGTGTAGTATTTGGTTTCGATGTCGTGGAAACGCTCTTCCGGTACTTCAATCGGGTCGTGCTTTTTGGAACCGATCGTGAATGCCCATAGGCCGCTTGGGTATGTCGGGATATTTGCTGTGTACAGGCGAGTGATCGGGAAGATTTCCTTCACGTCGCTTTGTACCTGGCGGATAAGGTCTGCCTTGAACCATGGGTTGTCACATTGAGCAACGAAGATTCCGTCTTCTTTCAATGCTTTCGAGATTCCTGCGTAGAATCCTTTTGTAAACAGGTTTACTGCTGGTCCAACCGGCTCAGTGGAATCAACCATGATAACGTCATATTCGTTTTCACTTTTCGCGATGTGCATGAAGCCATCGTCCACTTGTACATCCACGCGCTCGTTTTCTAGTTCTCCGGCGATCTCCGGAAGATACTTCTTCGAGTACTCGATCACTTTTCCGTCGATTTCAACAAGAACCGCTTTCTTCACGCTTGGGTGCTTCAATACTTCACGGATGACGCCACCGTCTCCACCGCCGACAACCAATACCTTCTCAGGGTTAGGATGCGTGAATAATGGAACATGCGCAACCATTTCATGATAAACGAACTCATCCTTCTGGCTCGTCATGACCATCCCGTCAAGGAACAGCATATTGCCCCACTCTTCTGTTTCAGCCATTTCAAGATATTGAAAATCCGTTTGCTCTGTATGTAAAGTCTTCTTGATTTTCATCGTGATCCCGAAGTTTTCTGTTTGTTTCTCTGTGTACCAAAGTCCACTCATTGTTTCAACTTCCCTTCTTGTTTTCATTTTTTTATCGTTTTTTCCAGCAGAGGTCAATCTTCGCTGTCAAAATCATATACCACTAGTTTGAGTTTTCACACATTCATATCAGGACAAAGTTAAGCGAAAGCCTGACAGAACGGGCTTTACTCCTATTTATAAAAACATCCGCAAAGGACGTCATTTTTATCCTTCCCTATCATGATAAATACAAACATGAGAAAAAGTATAGTGGAATCTAGCAAAATTTCAAGTGAAATTTTTTCTAAACCTTTGAGGTTTAAAATCTCGTAAATCTTTTCATACTAATACTACACGTTAATCAGTATAAACGAGTTGACCAATATAAAAAATCCAAGGTCCGTCCCTCAATGTTGGCGGACCTCTGTAGGGAAAGTAGGGAGAGGTATGGAACTGATGACTCGAATGGAGAAGTCAAAGAAATATGCGAGATTTGTAGTGGCCGGGGTGCTCTCGATGACGGTCCTCTTTTTGATCGGAATCATGGGGATATTGATTTACGCCAAGGTCCAGGGGCCCCCGCCCCTTGCCGTTCCTCAATCTACTTTGATCTACAGTGAAGACGGTTCCGTCATAGGAGAAACGAATACAGGAGAGAAGCGCTACTGGGTGGGACTTAAAGACATTTCCCCTGCACTTATTGAAGCGACCATCTCCATTGAAGACAAAAGCTTCTACCAGCACTACGGATTTGACCTGAAGCGGATGGCAGGGGCCGCCCTAGCCGACGTCAAAGCCATGTCCAAGGTGCAGGGAGCCAGTACCATTTCTCAGCAATACGCTCGCAATCTATTTCTTTCACATGATAAAACGTGGAAGAGAAAGATTTCGGAGGCCCTCTACACGATCCGGATCGAAATGAACTACTCCAAGAAAGACATTCTAGAAGGCTACTTAAATACCATCTATTATGGTCACGGCGCATATGGGGTCCAGGCAGCCAGTCAGTTTTATTTCGGAAAGGATGCAAATCAATTGTCCGTTTCGGAAGCGGCCATGCTCGCCGGGATCCCGAAAGCTCCGTCCTACTATTCACCTGTGACCCACATGGATAATGCCAAGAAGCGACAGGAACTCATCCTAACATCCATGTCCAAGGACGGTTTCATATCTAAAGAACAAGAAGCCGTTTCCAAAGCGGCACAGATTCGCATTATAGGGGAGCATGCCCATCAAAAGACGGAAATCGCCCCGTACTTTCAAGATGTGGTAAGAAGCATCCTGCGTTCCGATTTAGGCATTGAAGAACGTACCATCGAGATGGGCGGATTGAAGGTTTACACGACCCTCAACCCCGATCATCAAAAAGTCGCCGAGAAAGTTGTGAAGGAACAGATTTCAGACCAATCTGATATCCAGCTTGGATTCGTCTCCATGAATCCGAAAAATGGGTACGTGACGGCTCTGGTCGGAGGAAGGAATTACGAGGAAAGTCCATTTAACCGCGCTGTGCAAGCGATCCGCCAGCCTGGATCGACCATCAAGCCGATTCTCTACTATTCTGCTTTAAAGCAGGGGTTTACGCCGTCCACCACGATGAAGAGCGAATTGACGTCCTTCACGTTCGATGACGGGAAAACGTACACCCCTCATAATTACAACAATAAATACGCAGATGATGACATCACGTTGGCACAGGCGATCGCCCTGTCCGATAACGTCTACGCCGTAAAGACCCACCTCTTCATCGGCCAGGACACCTTGACCAAGACGGCAAAAGAGAAATTCGGGTTAACGACGAAAGTGAAGAAATACCCGTCATCGGCACTCGGGACATCCGGTGCAAGAGTCATCGATATGGTCAACGCCTACAGCATCTTTGCCAACGGCGGATACAAGGTGAAGCCCGTCTTCATCACAAAGGTGGAAGACTGGTCCGGCAACGTCATCTACGAACATAAATCGAAAAAAGAACAGGTACTCGACCCCGATCTCACCTATGTCATGACCCATATGCTGTCGGGGATATTCGATCCTAAGCTCAATGATTACTCAACCGTCACAGGGATCCAGATCCGCAAAGACGCCACCCGTCCCTACGCAGGGAAATCAGGCACGACCAATACAGACAACTGGATGATCGGCTACTCCCCTCAACTGACAGCGGGTGTGTGGACGGGATACGACAAAGAAAAAGAAATCTCCTTGGTCGATGATAAGTACTATGCCAAGAAAATTTGGGTACACTTCATGGAAGAAGCCCTGAAGGATGAACCCGTCAAACACTTCAAACCAACAAAAGGTGTCGTCGGAGTTGCCGTGAACCCACACAACGGTCTGCTCGCCACGAAAGACTGCCCGGTGCAGCGGTTCACCTACTTCGTGAAAGGTACCGAGCCGACGGAATACTGTCATGAACATTTGGGTGAAAAAGAAGCTCCGAAAGAAAAGGCGCCGGAGAAGGAGAAGAAATCTTGGTATGAGAAAATGAAGGATTGGATTTTTTAAAAGAAAAGCGGAAGGGGCTTGCACTGGGGCGACAAGCATAAGACGAGTAACCCATAAAGGCGTTCTTTGCCTTTTTGGGTTACTCGTCTTATGACCTCGAGCCCCAAGCCCCTGGAGCTGGACAACTTGAAAAGCGGAGGCGGCTTGGGCAGGCCCGACAAGCATAAGGCGAGAACGCCGGAAAGGCGCTCTTTGCCTTTTTGGCGTTCTTGACTTATGACCTCGAGGGACTAGCCGCCGGAGCTGGACAATTCGAAAAGCGGAAGGGGCTTGCACTGGGGCGACAAGCATAAGACGAGTAACCCGGAAAGGCGTTCTTTGCCTTTTTGGGTTACTCGGCTTATGACCTCGAGCCCCAAGCCCCTGGAGCTGGACAACTTGAAAAGCGGAGGCGGCTTGGGTAGGCCCGACAAGCATAAGGCGGGAACGCCGGAGCTGAACACCTCGAAAAGCCGCAGATCAAAGTTTGACACGAGTTTAGCCGAAAGTGGCACAAGTCTCCCGAAAAGTAGCACAACGACGCCACTTTTGCCGCAAGTTTACCAAAAAGCGCCGCAACCAGGCCTAAAACTGCCGCAACAAACCTGAAAAGTACCGCAACTTCGGCCCAATCTGCCGCAACAATCCCAATTCACGTCCCCAATTCCTGCTGTATACCATCAAAACACAAAGAAAAACCCCGGGTTTGTGCGAACCCGGGGTCTTTCATGTCCTAGTTTATGTGCAAACTGTGATTTAAGTGTACTTTTTTTCTTACCAGAGGGCAAGATGTGAACGACATATTCAAACAAATGTCACAGTTTGTTCACAAAAGGATTTCTTTATTTTTTTAACGCTTCCTTCAGTTCATCTTTGGAACGTTCCCACATGCCTGCATCATGATTTTTCAGGAAGTCTGTCAAAATGCCTTTTGACTTGTCGTCCAGTTGATCGAGGACGATTTTGCGCTTGATGGATTTATCCATATTGTTCACATGTTCAGGCATGGACTTGTAGCCTCTTCGCTTCTCTCGGTTCACGACCAGTTCACAGGCCGTTACGCCTGCATAGTAAGGGCCGTCTTCCATGCGGTCGATGGTCACCCAGATCAGCCAGTACGGCTTACCGCCAGCCGAGTCTTCCCGGTTGTTCGTGAATTTGATTCCTTTTTCGATCGGGCTTCTCGCATGCATGGCTCCGACTTCGATTGTCGCTTCCCCTTCTTCGACATCAATCATGACAGGCGAAACATTATCAAGGCTCAATGACCCTACTCCGTAACCGCCGTGCCCGTCTGTGGGATCACTTTTGATGATATTGAATCCTATGTTCTTTTTCTTTTCCATGTAACGTCACTCCTCTAGCTAAAGATTGAAAATATCGTCTTGAATATCGTACTGAATGCCTGGTTCGTCGCGGTCATGCCGCCTTGCAACAATGGCCAGATCGTATATTCATCCAGTGGGGTGATGACAATGATCAAAAAGAGTAATACACCGTATTGCTCGTATTGGGTCAATTTCGCCCTGATATGATTCGGGGCCAGATCCTCAATGATCCGGTACCCATCCAGGGGAGGGAATGGCAGTAAATTAAAGACGAACAGCAATACATTCAAGTAAACGATCATCTGCAGAAGATCAATGATAAACGGAGGCACACCGACACCACCCGTCACTACAACAAAAAAGTAAAATAATCCGAATGCCAAAAATGCCAGCAGGAAATTGCTTAAGGGTCCGGCAACGGAAACGAGCACTCCCGCCAGGCGCGGATTTTTAAATCTGTTTCTCATGACCGGCACAGGGCGCGCCCATCCAAATCCTGCAATCAATATTAAAAGGGTCCCAAACGGGTCCAAATGTTGAATCGGGTTTAATGTGAGTCTTCCCTGATCCTTCGCTGTCGTATCCCCGAATTTATATGCCACAAAGGCATGGGCGAACTCATGGACCGTAAAGGCCATGACGAGAGAGATCACGACAAACGGAAGGTCCTCCAGACGGAAGACGGAAATCGACTCAAAAAGTGAGCTTATTGTATCCAAAGTATGTACTCCTTTAAAAAATGTTTTACTTCCTTATTCCATAGTATACAGAAAAATCCCTGCATTCATGACAATTCCTGTTTTCATCATACCAAACTTGCTCTCTGACTCCCTACCCATTACATTTAAATAGTGGACAGAATCGTACGAGCCTACCACAGATTGTACCAAATCCAAACCCTAGGAGCGAATCATAATGCCTTATATCACCGTAAAAATGCTCGAAGGCCGTTCTGAAGAACAAAAGCGTGCCCTCGTGGAAAAAGTAACAGAAGCTGTCAGCGAAACAACCGGTGCACCTGAAGAGAAAATCGTGGTGTTCATCGAGGAAATGACGAAAGGTCACTATGCCGTCGGAGGCAAGAGACTCAGCGATCAATAATACGCCCATAAGCCTGCCTGCTGTCCAGGCAGGCTTCACTTTACCAACCGCAGCCCTCACACGAAACTCTACACCTATATGAATGTACTCTTCTTTGTTATTGAATAAAAACTCCATTCATCCGCTTTTGTGAAGCCTATTTCAATTAGAAAAAATGGGTACCTTTTGCATCTGAAGAATACGATATACCATACACGTATGGAAAGGATGGAGTGAAATGGACTTTCAGATCGGCGATGTCATCATCCAGTTGTTCATGATGGCTTTCCTTTTAGCCATAGTGGTAGTTGCTTTTGTGATGGCGAAAGGGTTACGTAATCGAAGAATCCAGCAGCGAAAACAAGACAAACAAATCGAAGAAAAGCTTGATCGGATCATTGAAAGAATGGATCAGACTCCAAAATAATGTTAGAAGGGGATCGCCCCAAAACAGGCGATCCCCTTTCCTATCATATAAGAACGTTCTCTACTGAACGATTTTTTTCGTTTTCAATCCTTCGATGTACGTGAAGGCTTCGTCGATTTCTTCTTCTGTATATTTCTGCTTACTCTTGAGAGTGAATACTTTTTCCACGACTTCTTCTTTTGGAAGGTTATCAAAATATAAGACGGTTGAAACCAGTTCAAGAAAGCGTGCTGATTGAACGTTCATATCCGTGAGGCAATCCTTTAAGTTAGGCATTTCCTTCTCATAAATCTGCAGGAAGTCTTCCCCTTCTTTCGTGACGGTGTAACGGTATTGGTAGTACCCGCCCTTTTTCTCTTTCACTTCCGAGATAAATCCCATATTGCAGAGTTCCTCGACCCGAAGCGTCAATTCTTCCGAATACGGTCCATAAAAATGAAATTGAAATTTTTCCTGAAACGGGAATTCAAGCTTCTTGGCGATGAATATCATCTTCTGAAGCTTCTTCCTTCCCACCACTTCACCCGAGGCTAAGAAGGCACTCATCAGTTTGGCATGATCTTTCAACAATGTACGTCATCTCCTACTCCTAGTATTGCATATTTTAGATCCTCTTTGCCTGCGTCGTTTACAGCTCCAAGATCTTCCTTATCTGTCTCTTAATATTCTTCTTTGTTGATTCGTCATATAGTAAATCCACTGGATAGTATAATTTGTGGTCAGTCCGGCGCTTTCCGGAAATGGAATCCACGATGTCCGACTGCCTGGACAATTCGCGCAGCTCCTCATTCTTCATTAACAGATGAATCGGGAGACGTTCCTCTTCCTCGCCCGGCCTGTAAAAATCGTATGGAAGGTCTGAAGATGAGTCCACCACAAGGTAATAATCGGGATCGATTCCCGCCTTTTTAAAGAGGGCTTCGAGTTCACTGTGCTTCTTGTATTCCTTCGCAGGATCGAACTCCACGTACTTAAACAAGTTCCGGTTCATGAACCGCTCGCACAGGTCCCGCAAAATCGGGTCTTCTTCTTCCTGCCAAATTTGAAAATAATACATGATGACCGCTTCATCCAGCTTTAAATAGTCCTGAAGTGACACTTCTCCCTCAAACAGGGAGTAGAAATGAATCGGACTTTGTTTAAAGGAATAAAACGCTTCATGAAGCTCCTTCGCCCTATGTAGAATCTTCGTCAGGATTACTTCAGCACTTCTCGTCACGGGATGGAAATACACCTGCCAGTACATCTGATAACGGCTCATGATGTAGTCTTCCACAGCATGCATCCCGCTTTGCTTGATGACGACCTGATCCTCACGGGGCCTCATGACACGAAGAATCCTCTCCATGTCGAAATGACCGTAACTTACCCCTGTAAAATAGGCATCACGCTGCAAATAATCCATTCGGTCGGCGTCGATCTGGCTTGAAATCAGGCTCACGACCAACTTGTTGCTGTACGTCTTCGCAATCACTTCCGCCACATGCTTCGGAAAATCCGGCTCCACTTTGCTCAGCACTGCATTCACTTCGGTATCCCCGAGAATGATCGCTTGGGTGAAGTGTTCGTGATCGAGGTGAAACACCTTTTCAAAGGAGTGGGAAAACGGTCCGTGGCCGAGATCATGCAATAACGCGGCACAAAGGGATAATAATCGCTCATCCTGGTTCCACTCGGGTCTCCCTGCGAAGACATCGTCCACGATTCGGCGAATGATTTCATACACGCCAAGAGAATGGTTGAACCGGCTATGCTCTGCACCGTGAAAGGTCAGGTAGGTGGTGCCGAGCTGCCTGATCCTGCGGAGTCGCTGGAATTCTTTTGTCCCGATCAAATCCCAAATCACACGATCCCTTACATGAACATACCGGTGAACAGGGTCTTTAAATACTTTTTCTTCATGTAATTTCTGCTTGGCATACTCCATCTTCTACCCTCTTCCTAAACTAGCATATTTCTATTATAGCGACTTACGTCCTGGTCTTCATCTCGAATTTTGTCGAAAAAAATAGGTATTTGGCCTTTGATTGATCAACCACAAGCGTTCCAAATCCTTCAAAAAAAGTTGGCCGCTTGACAAAAAACCTCTCCTATTTTAATTCTCTACCCCTTAACCAGTTTCCTTTTCTGTGATGGTGCAAACCTATATTTTTTTAAAGAAAAGAAAAAACTCCCTGATTGGAAGTTTCCCTTTATTTCTTTATTTTCTTCATTACTTTTTCCATTAGTTCTTCCTCAGTCAACGCCGCTACAGGACGATTATTCACAAAAGCGAATGTCTTCTTGCGCCCTGGACCACAATAAGATTGGCACGCAATGTCGATCGGTGCATCCGGGTCAATTTCTTTCAATTTTGGAATCAAGGTCTTTAAGTTAACGGCCTGACAATCATCGCAAACACGAAATTCGTTTGCCATCTGTCCACAACCCTTTCTATCTATTGAAATGGATTTTATTCATCGTAAACATCGATTTATAGAATACAGTTTTCTGTCATGTTTTGCAAGAACACATCGTTTCCAGCTCGTGATAAGTCCACTGATACAACGAAACTAGCAGACAGAAAATAATTTTAGCATATTCGTATAAAAACGGTGAAAATGGTCCATCCTTTAATCAACGAATACTTTAAGAAAACTTTGGGAGTTGAGATGAAATGATGATGAAAACAAGACAGGATGCCTGGACAGAAGAAAACGATCTATTATTAGCCGAAACGGTTTTACGCCATGTACGTGAAGGCAGCACACAATTAAATGCCTTTGAAGAAGTCGGAGACAAGCTGAACCGCACATCCGCTGCATGTGGATTCCGCTGGAACGCCGTCGTTCGCCACCAGTACGAGAAAGCTCTTCAACTAGCAAAAAAACAACGCAAGCAGCGCCACCGCATTCTCGGAAAAGATCAAGGCGGCAAGAAAAAATTGCTGTATCAGCCACCAACACCTTCCATTGAAGATTTAGATGCTATGTCTCTATCAATGTCTGAAGCCGAAGAAGAAATGGAATTCGCCGATTACGAAAACTACGTACCGGCAACAGAACAGCTGGGGAAAGAAACCGAAGAAGCGCCGCAGAATTTTGAAGTGGAAGCAAGCGAGGAGCAAGTCTTCGTCACACAACAGGCACCTGCCGCTAACCATATAGTAAAGCCATCCGGATTAAAAGGGGAAGTGACACTCGAAAAAGTCATTGCCTTCCTTCAGAATCTGGCACAGACCAACATGAACTCAGACTATGTAAAAATCGAAAACCAACGATTAAGGCAGGAAATTTCCGATATCCGCAAGGAAAATGCCGAGCTTGAAAAGAAAGTCAAAGCCCTTGAGAATAATTCCGTCACGATGCAGGAAGACTACGAAACACTGATGCAAATCATGAACCGTGCCAGAAAGCTTGTCGTATTCGATGAAGACGAGTCAAAGGCACCCCGTTTTAAGATGGACCGAAACGGCAATTTAGAAAAAGTGGCTGAATAGAGGGATTCCCACCCAGTGCGCCTGTGGGCGTGCTGGTTTTTTATTGGGATTGGTGAATGGATATAGAATCTTTTTCTACAAAACTTAAAGTTTGTCCATTTTGGTTCAAAACAGTTACCTAAAACCTATTTTAACTGTATATTAGATGCTTTAGAGCGGAGTTTTGGTTCATGGAGGGGCTAGTATAAACGGCGATTGCGTCATTTTAATTTTTATTGCGTCAAAATCCGGGGTAATTGCGTCAATTCTGAATTTATTGCGTCGAAATCAACCATGATTGCGTCATTATTTTATTTATTGCGCTTTTTACCATTTTCACCCAATAAAAAAAACGGACCCCGATACAAACCGAAGTCCAACTCTCCCAATCTATCCCAACACTTTCTCATTCCGATCAACAACCCGTTGATAATAATTCTCGTACATCCCATACTCTTCCCCCTGAAGGGCACTGCTGTAAAATTCACCACTGAACCCTTTCAACGATTGCAGGAAGCGGAGCATCACGTCTTGAATCGAGAATTCGACTCCAAGTAGCTCCGATAAAGATGCCATCACATCGGGTTCAATAACAGGAAACGTAAACTTCGTCTCCCCATCCTTCAACCCGGTCCCATAAAATCGCTGGATCAGCTTTGCCCGTTCAGAACCGCTTCCGCCCACACAGAGGTACACCTGAACAGCTACCCCGTTCCGGATTCTCCGCTGGGAGATCCCTGCGAACTTCTGGTCATTGATACTGAGATCATAGCTGCCTGGACAGTAAGACTGTGTGATCTCCTTCGCTTCGATCTCCACGTCGAAATCCTTGAACATATCCTGAACGAGTAACCACATGGCATCATAGCCACGGTTAATGTCTATCCCCTTTTCAGAATCCGGGAACACCAATGATAGGTTCAGTACCCCTTCATCCAATACTACTGCTAACCCACCTGAGTTTCGTACAATATATTGATAGCCTGCCTCTTCCAATCCCTTTAAGGCATCAGAAAGGAACGGCAGCTTCGTATCTTGAATACCTAATACAACCGTTTGATGATGGACCCACGAGCGTGCCGTCGGGTCAGACTGACCTGCTCCAATTGCCGTACATAATGTATCATCCATGGCAAACGACTGCAGGGCCCCAAACATCGGTCCTAAACTTGATTGATCAATCACTCTCCATCGGTCTTGACGAAGCAGTGCATACGCTTTTTCCTTATCCATAACGCTTCTCCTTCACTGACAACATGCGAGCTCATTATACCATATGAATGGGGGTTGCTGAAAAAGGGGGTGGACAATCCAAGGGTTCGCTTCTGGTTTGCCTGTTAAAATCTAAGGTTTTTTTACAGTTGAATATCCCTCATTCTTTACCTGTCAAAAATAAAAACTCCAACAGGCAAACAAAAAACCGGACCCCTATAAGGACCCGGTCATACACATCATATACCTTACAGCGCCTGAGCAGCCGTAATCAATGCAAGCTTATACACGTCTTCTTCGTTACAACCGCGTGAAAGATCGTTCACAGGTGCGTTCAATCCTTGAAGGATCGGGCCTACTGCTTCGAAGTTTCCTAGGCGTTGGGCTATTTTGTATCCGATGTTTCCTGCTTCAAGGCTTGGGAATACGAATACGTTGGCGTTCCCTTGGATGTCGGCACCAGGTGCTTTCTTCTCTGCAACCGATGGAACGAAGGCAGCGTCGAATTGGAATTCTCCGTCAACAGTCAGTTCAGGTGCTTTTTCTTTTGCGACAGAAACAGCTTCCACCACTTTTTCCGTTTCAGGTGATTTTGCCGAACCTTTTGTAGAGAAGCTCAACATCGCAACGCGTGGGTCGATGTCGAACATTTCAGCTGTTTTCGCGCTTTCAATCGCGATTTCTGCAAGATCCTGGCTGTCAGGTGAAATGTTGATGGCACAGTCAGCGAATACATACTTCTCGTCTTCACGTACCATGATGAAAACACCGGACGTTTTCCTTACACCTTCTTTTGTTTTGATGATCTGAAGAGCAGGGCGAACCGTATCTGCCGTTGAATGAGCCGCTCCGCTTACTAGACCGTGGGCTTGTCCTGTGTAGACAAGCATTGTTCCGAAGTAGTTTCCATCCAATAGGATTTTCTTCGCGTCTTCTTCAGTCGCCTTTCCTTTACGACGCTCTACGAATGCTTTTACAAGCTCGTCCATGCCAGGGAAAGAAGCAGGGTCTACGACGTCACATCCGTCAAGCTTTACACCAATCTTGTCAGCTTGTGCGTTTACCTCGTCTACGTTTCCAACAACGATCGGCGTCAGGATGCCGTCGCTTGCCAGACGGGATGCAGCAGTAAGAATACGCTCATCCGTTCCTTCAGGGAAAACGATTTTTAACTCTTTGCCTTTTACTTTATCTGTTAATGTGGTAAATAAGTTGCTCAATAGAGGAACCTCCTTGATTTATACATATCCAATCTTAGAATACTCTTCTCATATAGGAATTCAAGGAAAAGGAGAAATGTTATCGGTTTCACACTAAAAGTCTTTGTATTCTAACAATTCCTTTTCTGCTTTACCCGTTCTTTCATACTCATAAGCATGCTACCTAGGATAGTGTGTTCCAGAAATCCCCCTGTTATCCACGATTTGTGCCATTTTAGCGACATCGGGTTTTGTTATCTTCCTCTAAGGTCAAACTATGATATAGTAAAGTTGGAAATAGTACTTTAAGGAGTGATTACGTTGGCAGAACCGGCACAAACATTAGATGGTTGGTATTCCCTGCATGATTTTCGCGCGATGGACTGGACTTCATGGAAGATGCTTCCGAGTGAAGAAAGAGCTTCGGCGATTTCAGAATTCCACCGTTTCTTAGATGGATTAAACAGTACACAGGATGCGAAAGAAGGAAGTCATGCCCTCTACACGATTGTTGGGCAAAAGGCGGACTTCATGCTAATGATCCTTCGTCCGACAATGGAGGAATTAAATGAGCTTGAAACAGAATTCAACAAGCTGAAAATTGCTGAATTCACGATTCCGACATTCTCTTATGTTTCTGTAGTGGAACTTGGCAACTACATGCCTTCAGAAGGCGACCCTTACGAGAATCCATATGTACAGGAGCGTATCTACCCAATCCTACCGAAAGCGAACCACATCTGCTTCTACCCAATGGACAAGCGCCGCCAGGGCAATGATAACTGGTACATGCTGCCGATGGAAGAACGTCGTGACATGATGAGAAGTCATGGGATGATTGGCCGCCAGTACGCAGGAAAAGTGAAACAGATCATCACGGGATCCGTTGGTTTTGACGATTATGAGTGGGGTGTCACTCTATTCGCTGATGATGTGCTTCAATTCAAAAAGCTTGTATACGAAATGCGTTTTGATGAAGTAAGTGCGCGCTTCGGAGAATTCGGTGCCTTCTACGTAGGAAACTTGTTGAAAGAAGAAGCGATCGAAAAATTCCTTCATGTGAATTAAATATAAATAGAACGACAAGCTGCCTACAGCTTGTCGTTTTTTATTTTTAAAAGGCTATTTCCCTCGTAAACATTGCTTTTTATTGTAGCGAGAGGTGGTTGATTTCCGCTCCAGGTACTCGCTTTCCGCGGGGCTGGCGGTGAGCCTCCTCGGGCTTCGCCCTGTGGGGTCTCAAGATCCAGCTCTGGCGGCTAGGCCCTCGAGGTCATAAGCTAAATGGGCCAAGAAGGCAAAATACGCCTTCCCAGCCCATTCATCTTATGCTTGTCGGGCCTGAGCAAGCCGCCTCCGCTTTTCGTTCTGTCCAGCGTATCCCGCAGGAGTCGAGTACCTTCCGCTCCAATCAACTGTCCAAGCATAAATGCTTCAGTGTTACCGTGTAAATGTAAGAATTATACAAGCAAGTCATTTTCTTGGACGCAGGATCGATTATAGCTACTATACTATTGATCTTTATTATTACTGGTTTTTTATTAACCATTTAGCTCTGTCAACACTTGCAACTTTAGAGGATGAAGGGAACTGCGTAGACTCCTACGGAAAACGGGCGTGCCGAGACCCCGGAAGCGAACTGTGCTGAGGAGGCTCGGCCGAACGTCCGTGGAAAGCGGAGCAGTTCCCTTCACCCTCGGGCAAAGACTCAGGTGACAGAGCATATGCAGGATCATAGTCTGTGTAAGAATAACGAAAAATCTTTGCGAGAAGAGACTTTAAAAAGAACCCTGCTTCTCCAAAAAACACACGAATATATTAATCCCCCCCTACATAGACATGAAATAGTGAGACATAGCATCTTCTAAAGTGAGGTGGGAAGATGGCTGTTATTCCTTATAACGAGAAGGAAGTGAAGCTCCTTGCTCGACTGATGAGGGCTGAAGCCGAGGGTGAAGGACAGCAAGGTATGCTGATGGTAGGGAACGTCGGGGTGAACCGGGTTCGATCGGATTGCCTTGACTTCAAGAAGTTAGCGAATCTACAGGATATGGTGTTTCAAAGTCCTGGTGGATTCGAAGCAACCCAGAAAGGTTACTTTTATCAACGGGCCAGGCAAAAGGAAATCGATTTGGCGCGGAAGACCATTAAAGGTGGCAGGTACCACCCTGCGTCTTATTCCCTTTGGTTCTTTAAACCCGCCGGCAATTGCCCTGCCAAGTGGTATAACCAGTCCAACTCGGGACGATTCAAATCCCACTGTTTCTATCAACCCACTAAAGGTGATTGCCCGAAAGTATATTAAGTTCATTCAAAGGAGGTATTCGGTTTGGCGAACCAACAATCAAACCCTTATATGCAAGGGTATAATCAATCTGCCTATAATCCTTATGGTCAGTATTACGGCGGGGGGCAAGGTCAGGGGCAATATTATCCCCAGCAGCAAGGTGGTGGGAATTATCAAATCCCTTCACCGACAAATGCTCCTGCACCATCCCAGAATGTTCCGGGCATGCTTCCGATCGAAGAATCGTATATCGAGAATATTCTCAGATTGAACAAAGGAAAAGTAGCGACGGTGTATGCGACTTTTGAAAACAATAAGGAGTGGAATGCCAAAGTATTTAAAGGAATCATTGAAGCCGCTGGCCGGGATCATCTTATCCTGAGCGATCCACAAACCGGGACACGGTACCTCATTCCGATGATTTACTTAGATTACATTACATTCGATGAAGAAATTGAATATGAGTACCCCTATGGTGCAGGCGGTTCGATGCAAGGATACTCCCAACGATAAAAAAATACCCTGTAAGGAAATCAACTTCCTTACAGGGTATTTTCATGTTTATAAGGTCTTTGCCGCAAAAATAATGAGAAGGATCCAGGCTGCGAGGAAGCTGACTCCACCAAGTGGTGTAATCGCCCCTAGCACTTTAACGCCTGAGATACTCAGTACGTAAAGGCTTCCCGAGAAGAGAATCGTTCCGATCAGCATCAGCCACCCTGACCAGGAAAGCAGGGATGTAGGGGTGACATTTCCCATCAGAACCCCGACAATGATGATTCCGATGGCATGGAACATCTGATAAAGAACCCCGGTATTCCATATATCAATGTATTTCTCTGAAATCTTTCCTTGTAATGCGTGGGCACCGAACGCTCCTAACGCAACGGATAAAAAGGCGTTGATGGCTCCGATAATGATAAATGTTTTCATGATGATCCTCCTAGACTAAAAGTCAAATAGTGAATTGCCGTTGGCCCCATCGTCCGTTTCAAGGGGCTCTTCCTTCTGGATGGTCACAGGCTTCTGAACCGGCTGGGATTCTTGGAAATAGGTTTGCTGGGGTTGTGAGTACGTCGGTTGGGCAGAAACCCCATTGTTTTCCTCCAACAGTACTTCACATAGTGCTTTTATTGAATACACATGTTCGCGGATCTGCTGGGACTTTTCTGCAGACTTCGCTTTCCCGAGTTCATGTTCGATTTTTTTGATTAATGATTGATGTGGGATATTCACGCTTGTTGACTCCTTCCACAAGATCTTTCATACAGTATGTACGTCTTTATCCTAATTCTTATTGAAGGATTTCGCAAATATCATCATTGTTTCGGCCTGAATTTCATACAGGGACTTCCCGAGGATTGAAACACCACCTGTGAAGGCATGGCTTTCGATTTAAAGCCGTACCCTTTGCAACCTCTGGGATGTGCCTGCTCCCACGTCGTATAAAAATAGTGACACTGGAAGCAATTGATCCTACCTTCCTTTTTCACACAGCTTTCCTCCCCGGAGTGTTTCACGTGAAACATCGCTACTTTATACACCAGTCGATCTCAGCCATCCCTTGTTCACGCAGAAACCCGTTCGCTTTGGAATACGGTTTGCTCCCGAAGAATCCCCTGTGAGCTGATAACGGACTTGGATGTGGCGCCGTCACGATGTAATGCCTGGATGAATTGATGAGGGACTGCTTCGCCTGGGCCGGTTTCCCCCACAGCATAAACACCATCGGCTTGTCCCGTTCATTCAAAATAGAAATGACTTGATCGGTGAACTGTTCCCACCCCTTCCCTCTGTGGGAGTGGGCCTTGCCATCCTGTACAGTCAGCACTGTATTCAATAAAAGGACGCCCTGTTCCGCCCATTTTACGAGTGAACCATGAGCGGGAACCGTACAGCCCAAATCCTCATGAAGCTCCTTATACATGTTCCGCAATGACGGAGGGATCTTCATCCCCTTTTTCACAGAGAAGCTTAAACCTTCTGCCTGATTCGGTCCATGGTATGGATCTTGTCCCAATAAGACGACCTTCACGTCCTCATAGGCTGTGTAGTGAAAAGCGTTGAAGATATCGTGCATGGGAGGATATGTGGTGTTCGTTCCATATTCCCGTTTCAGCCATTCTCTTAAGTTTCGGTAGTATTCCTTGTGGAGTTCATCCTTTAGGACATGGTCCCAATCATTTTGAAAAATTGCTGACACGAACAGACACCCTTTCTAGTTTTGAAACTTAATCTTAATGTCGTAACCTAATTGTTCAAAGAAACCCTTTAATGATTTTTCAGCGTTTTTCTCAGCAGCTTGAAGGATGCCCTGTTCGATGGCTTCCTGACTGATTTGATCCTTTGCCACTTCTGCTAGGGCAAATCCTTCATTCCAATCCACATCGTTTCGAAAAATTCCTTCTACAGAAAACGTCTTGATGTTGTCCGTATCAATCGACGGCTCCTGAAGGATATCAGCATGTGGAAGGGTAAGCTCGATTTCCTTCTTCTCTTCATTCACTACTATATCCCCGTCATTGATCTCTTGTAAATCCACCCCTGCGAGGACCGTTCCGGGTACGACCATCAGAAGCTTCCGTTTTGTCCCTGGGATATCCGCATTGATTTCCTTCCCGAACAGTTGATTATCTTCCTGCTCGATCACGGCTTTCACAAACCCCTGGGCTGTAGCCAATGAGCTCATCTCCTGAATCCGTTCGACAAACGACCCCTTCTCTTCTGTAAACGTAGAACCCGATAACCATGAATAGATCCCTATCGTAGCCCCTCCGGCCAATAGTGCTAGGACCAGGAGGATCAGCGCCGCTCTCCTCTTCCAGATGATCATAAGCGATCTGGTCACCCCCATACGCCTTCTGCTTCTATTGTCATATGCCAAGGAGGCACCTGTTTCTCTTTCAGTTGCTTTCAAATCCGCCAGAATCGCTTCCATCTCTTGTATTTTTTTGTATTGACTTGTCAAATTTTCCACCATCCTCCCTTCTATTATAGGAAATAATGTAGAATCTTGGAAACAATTATTCTATCTAAATTGCTTCTATATTATGGAAAGTTTGATTTTGACAAAACCGGGAAAAGAAGGGTCAAGACATAAAAATTGGAGGGAATGAACATGTATAAAGTACAAACAGCTGAGAATGTGGTAGAGGCAAAAAGAGAAATTGAAGTGTTCACAAATGATGGCTACTCCAAAGATGACATCTATGTGTTTGCACATGACAAACACCGCTCCAAACATATCACAGAGGCAACCGACACAGAATCCACTGGTGTGAAAGAACAGGGGATCATTGAATCCATGGGGAACCTCTTCAATAGCCGCGGAGATGAATTGCGTTCGAAAATGAAGTCCGTCGGGTTGAACCAGGCTGAGGCAGATGCCTATGAAGAGGAACTCGATAAAGGGAAACTCGTGATCGTCGCTTCCAAAGAAGCAACCGATAATGATGCGAAGCCATTCTAGGTTAACGATTAATCATGTCACACAACAAGAGGCGTCAATAGACGTCTTTTTTTTATTGAAATGCCTGCCAAAAGAATTTGTATTTACCCGTCTCTTATTATAATCTTTAGTCAGACTTTTACACTGAGAACGAGCTATTTTCATAGGAGGAATGCAACCATGACATTGAAAAAAACACTGACGATCGCCGGTTCCGATACAAGCGGGGGCGCAGGGATCCAAGCCGATCTGAAAACCTTCCAGGAACACGGCGTATATGGGATGACGGCCCTCACCACTGTCGTGACGATGGACCCGAACAATCACTGGCACCACAACGTTCATCCCCTATCCATCGATACATTAGAAGCACAATTGGAAACGGTCCTGTCTGTCGGGATTGATGCCATGAAGACCGGGATGCTTGGCACCGTTGAAATCATCGAGCTTGCAGCGAAAAAAATCGATGCATTTGGACTCGATAAAGTGGTCATCGACCCTGTTATGGTATGTAAAGGAGAAGATGAGGTCCTTCATCCTGAAACAACTGACGCCATGAGAGAACATCTATTACAGCGTGCCACCGTTGTAACCCCTAACCTGTTCGAAGCGGGTCAGCTTGCCCAGACAGGCCCGATCAAAACCATCGACGATATGAAGGAAGCAGCGAAGAAGATCCACGACCTTGGCGCAAAAAACGTCGTCATCAAAGGCGGGAAACAATTACGTCACGATAAAGCTCTCGATTTATTCTATGACGGAAACGAATTCACTCTTCTTGAAGAAGAAAAAGTAGAAACGTCGTATAACCACGGTGCAGGATGTACCTTCGCAGCAGCCATCACAGCGAACCTTGCAAACGGACAAGACGTGAAGGAAGCCGTTCAGAACGCCAAGTCCTTCGTCACAGCCGCCATCAAACACGGCTTCAAACTGAACGAATACGTTGGACCCGTTATGCACGGAGCTTACAACCGATTCGAAAAATAATGCCCATACCGGTGCCAGGCGCGAAACAGCCATTTCGTGTCTGGCCCTTTTTTTGAGGGACGGACCGGCCAATCTTCCATCAAATAACCCTTCCACCATCCCCAATCATACTTTTCGCAATCACTCATGAATTTTAGTAAGATAGTACATAATGGTTATGAGTCTTTTCTGTATTTAAGGAGGAAAAAGAATGGAACCAATTAAGATTGCCGATGTCCAGGGCATCATCACCCAGCTTGCACGGCAGGACGTTTATATACATTTAGAAACCACCAATGGAGCCTATGCCTCCCACTTTAATGAAGGCTTCTTCTCAGCCGGAGCGTACATCCGAAATGCGAAAGTCAACTATGAACACGGAAAGATCATAGGGGACGGACCTTACCGTGTCGGCCTGAAGATTGAGCTCGGATGGATTTATGCCGAAGGACTGACACATTATGAGCTTGATGAACACGGACGCCTGCTGCTTGCCGGCCATGGCGGGGACGGGAAACTAGCCGTCGCCCTTGAAATCAGTCCGACACCTTTTAACTAACTTGAACTCATATATAAAGGAGAGGTCACTAATGGAAAAAGAAAGACAGGTACTGGTCATCTTCCCTCATCCGGATGACGAGGCATTCGGTGTATCCGGGACGATATCCACACACGTGAACAATGGAACGCCCGTCACGTATGCATGCCTCACGTTAGGTGAAATGGGGAGAAACTTAGGAAACCCACCCTTCGCGACCCGGGAATCGCTTCCTTTAATCCGGAAGAAAGAACTGCAGAAAGCAGCCAATGTGATGGGGATCAAGGATCTCCGTATGATGGGATACCGTGATAAGACTCTAGAATTTGAAAACGATGAAAAGCTTTCAAATATGGTGACGGAGCTGATCGAAGAACTAAATCCGTCCCTCATCATCACGTTCTACCCGGACTACTCCGTCCACCCGGATCATGAAGCAACCGCAAGAGCTGTGGTACGTGCCGTTCGACGTCTTCCGAAGGCATCAAGACCGAAGCTCCACTGCCTAGCATTCTCGAAGAACTGTGAAGAAGATCTGGGTAAACCAGATATACTTGTTGACATCACCCCGGTCAAAGACCAGAAAATCGGTGCCATGAAGGCCCATATCTCCCAAACCGCCTGGATGCTGAAGGACCTTGAAAAAGGCATTCAGCAGAATGATCCCGAAGCGATGAAATGGGTGACGGTCGAACGATTCTGGAGTTATCAATGGGAAAATGACAACGTAAAATAAACTTTTCAAAAGAGTTTGAGCCTTTGCTCAAGCTCTTTTTTTAATGGTGTTCTTCTATATTTGTATATCAGGAATATACATGAATTAGAAAATGAGTGATTACTCACTTTACAAATCAACTTACAACCTTTATATTAATAAGTGAGTAATCACTCATTATTTTCGAAAGGTGTGATTCATGTGGATTCCATCCTCCAACTTGATGATTTGTCAAAATCATTCGGCTCGCAGGACGTACTTAAAAACGTTTCCCTCAACATTCCAAAAGGAAAGATTTATGGTTTATTAGGTCCTTCCGGTTCTGGGAAAACGACGTTAATCAAATTGATGATCGGTCTTGAAACGCCGTCATCCGGCAGTGTCACCTATAAAGGAAACAAGCTGAAAGCGAAAGAGCTGTACCCATTCATCGGATATATGGCTCAATCCGATGCCTTATACGATGAGCTGACAGCAAAAGAAAATCTGTCATTCATGGCTTCCCTTTACGGTTTAAAGAAGGCCGAACGAAAAGAGCAAATCGAGAAGGTGATGACGACCGTCGACCTGTTGGACCACCTCAATAAGCCGGTGCATCAATATTCAGGTGGGATGAAACGAAGACTTTCCCTTGCCATCGCCCTTCTACATGACCCTGAAGTCTTATTTCTCGACGAACCGACTGTCGGGATCGACCCTGTGTTGAGGAAAGAGATCTGGGATAGCTTTCACTCTCTCAAAGAAGAGGGCAGGACGCTGATCATTACGACCCATGTCATGGACGAAGCTGAAAGATGCGACCAACTGGGACTCCTGCAGCACGGGAAGATCATTTCAAGCGATACACCCGCTGCGATTAAAGAAAACTACGGCGTCACATCGATTGAAGATGTATTTTTAAAAAACGGGGGTGTTTCCATTGAGAATTAGAGGATTTGTCGTTCGTATCCTTCAGCAGCTCCTACGGGATAAGCGGACATTGGCACTAATGTTTCTGGCACCGCTCCTGATTCTCAGCATGCTTTCTCTTGTATTTGACTCGGAGGATTATGAAGCCAAAGTTGCCGTTGTCGACCTTCCACAGCAGCTGGAAGCGAAGTTCGATACAAGCGACTTCGAAACCTATTCAAGTACTGATAAGGCGTTGAAGGATATAAAAAATGGCGAACTCGATGGCTATATTTCGTTCGAAGATCCCGCTTCACCTTCCATCACCATCGAAGGCAGTGACCCCACCGTCAATGGTGCCGTCATGAAGAAGATTCAAACCCTGTTCCCTTCCAGTTCACAAAATCTCTCCGATGAAGTGAACTATGTTCATGGAAGTAAGGACATGGAGATGTTCGATTCCTTTGGACCTGTTCTACTTGGTTTTTTTGTCTTCTTCTTCGTGTTTTTAATCAGTGGGGTATCTTTTTTAAGAGAAAGAACGACGGGAACATTGGAAAGGCTTCTTGCTTCCCCTATTAAAATCTGGGAAATGGTCGTCAGTTACGTGATTGGCTTCGGAATCGTGACTCTCCTCCAGGCATCCTTGATCTCGTGGTACTCGATCTATGTTCTGGATATGATGATGAAAGGCAGCTTTTTCAACGTTTTGATCATCATTGTTTCTTTATCGTTCACTGCTCTTACTCTGGGAATATTACTGTCCGCTTTTGCTAAAAATGAATTACAAATGATGCAGTTCATTCCGATTGTGGTCGTCCCTCAAATTTTCTTCTCAGGATTATTCAATCTGGATACCATATCAGAGTGGCTTAGCTGGATCGGACCTTTCACACCGCTCTATTATGCAGCTGACGCATTAAGGGATATTATGATACGGGGCTATGCATTCGAAGATCTGCTCTATAATCTATCGATCCTGATCGGCTTTTCTCTACTCTTTATTGTTCTCAATGTTGCAGCGCTCCGAAAATACCGTAAAATATAGGTAAGGAATGAATGAAGTTAGGGGTTTAACCGATGTCTGAAGAAAAAAATATATTTAAACAGTTATTCGAACAGGAAGAAACATTGACGGATAAACAGCAAAAAATCGTGGAGGCCGCCATCGAGATGTTTGCGGAACAAGGCTTTGCCTCCACCTCCACCAGTCAAATCGCCAAAAAGGCCGGTGTCGCAGAAGGAACCATCTTCCGGCATTACAAAACGAAGAAGGATCTGCTTCTTTCGATTGTATCCCCTACGATGGCCAAACTGATTGCACCATTTGTCATCCGCGATCTGAATAAGGTGCTCGACGCCAAATACGACCGGTATGAAGATTTCCTGAAGGCGATGATCTTGAACCGCCAGGAATTTTTGAAAGAGAACATGACCGCATTTAAAATTTTAATACAAGAAATCCCTTTTCACCCCGAGCTGAAAGAACAGTTCAGGGAGCATATCGGAGAAAAAGTAGTTGAGAAATTCGTAAGGCTCGTGGATCACTATAAAGAAAAAGGCCAGATTATCGACCTGCCATCATCCGCTGTCGTACGGTTTTCAGCGTCCAGCATCTTTGGGTTACTGCTGGTCAGGTACCTTTTTCTGCCCGAAGCCGATTGGGATGACGAGAAAGAGATCGAGATGACGGTGAAGATGATTGTGAATGGGATTGGAAAAGGATAAAAAATGCGACCTTGGAGAGTTTTCCAAGGTCGCTTCTCTTTATTATTTGTGGATCCAAACTGCTCCGGCAGTGTTATCTTTCGCTTCACCAATGACTTCGAATTTCAGTCCGAAGTTAGGTGTTTTACGTCCGGCATCCGGAATTAAATTGTTCATATAGGTTTTGGAGTCATCGAATACCTTCACTCCACCTAAGCCTTTGTAGTCAAAGATTCCTCGGGATGGAGAATTGATATACCAATCAGGTGCTTTGTCTAATGAGAAGGCTGCATCTGCTACTTGGTAACGAGTACTTTGATACGTAGAAGGAGCTCCATTTCTCATTCCTATGATAGCTTCTGGGTGTGAATCTACTACTCCAAGGAATCCTTCTCCTGGATGAACACCAACCCAGTTGTCTGTAAAGCTGTCGTCACCATACCAGACGACTAATCCAGTGTTATATTTTACTCCGCGGGAGAAGGCTAAGGCTTTGTCGGATCCTGCGTAGTTTCTCCATTCGAGGTAGTAGTAGTGATCTTTGTGATCAATACCGTTTGAAATAACGAAACCTTCAGCTGTAAATTTCGGTTCACCTTCAGCATCATCTGAGAAGACTACTTCATCATCGACTGTCAATGTAGCGTTATCCATTGCAAAGCCGTCTAGGGCGAGTCCACCATCCGTAACGTAATCAAAATATAGAGTGACTTTTTCGCCTGCAAACTGACTTAGATCGTATCCTTTATCAATCCATTGACCTTTAGTCGATTCAGCGCGAGCATCCCCGTCTGTATCGTCATCTCCTATAACGTCTAACTCAACCTCTTCACCATTTGCGGTGACAGCAGTGACATATAAATAATCATAGTCATATTCAATATCATAAAGCGTCTTAAAATCAAACGAAGCTGTTGTCGCTTCTGTTAAATCGAACTCAGGAGACACTAATGTCGTATGAAGGTCATCACCTTTTGTACTGTAATAGTACTGTTTCCCGAAAGCTGGTTGAATTCCCTTTACTTCCTTCTGAGGAAGATTCACTTTCACAATCCCTGGATTCTTTGATTTTGTTACACTTTGATCAAGGAATGAAGTTACTCCATTTTTATCGATATCTTCATAGTTTACTTCAGTAATATTTGCCCAGTTCCCGCCCATCGTCTTCTGGAAGAACTCTTTATTCTGAGGAGAGAAGCTTGTCGGCGCCGTTCCTGCAATGTTTCCATTCCAACTGCCGCCACTCATGATGGACCAGGAAGCGACCGGCTCTCCTTGACCGGAGTACTGAGTATCATATTCATCTGGTAAACCTAAATCATGACCGAATTCATGAGCGAAGACTCCGACTGCACCGTCTTCAGGTTGGATGGTGTAATCAAAGGCTGCCATTTGTCCACCCCAATATGGGACGGCCGCTGTTGTCCCTTCTACTCTGTACGGGGCATTCCCTAATACCCAACGATGAGACCATATTGCGTCATCACCAAGTTTACCGCCACCAGCTTCTTGTCCTGTACCGGCATGGATAATCATCAGATGATCGACTAAACCGTCCGGCTCGTTTTGATTTCCGTCTCCGTCAAGATCGTATTGATCAAAAACATCATACTCTGACAAGTCTATTCCTGATTGTGCTGCAGCATTCAAAGCATCCTTCACTAGATCACGGGGACCTTTCGGAGCTAGATTATCATGTCCGCCGGCTGGATTATCATCGCCATACTCTTTTGCCGTTCCAGGTACCGTCAGCCAATCAGATACTGTCCCGTCCAACGTATAACTTCCACCAGACTGCTCTTCGTAATACTGCTTAAAGGTTTTTACTTTTTCACCATTAAACAATTCGAAATCTTTATCCCCGAACATTAATTTTTCATAGTGCTCTTTATTAAAGTCGCTAGAAAACATATATCCATCTTCTTGTACCACATTATTATGTTTAAAATCCGAGAATTCTGTCAGGAGAACAAGAACCTTATCTTCTCTTACATCGCCATTATAAGGAGCTTGCTTAGCAGAGTTTACTTTTACAGATCCTGTAGGCTTCCCTTTTTTGAAATTATCATGACCTTTCTCCATCTGCTTCATCAGCTTATCTTTTTGCTTGGTTAAAAAGGCTTTGGCCTTCTGGTCCATTTCATCATGCTTTTGCTCTTTTGCAGATTTAGATTCTTTCACATTCTTTTTCTTCTGTATGTACTCTTTAACAGCTTTCTGAATTTCGGCAGAAGAAGCATTTTTAGAGATGACACCCTGATCTTGAAGCGCTTTTGCCAATCGGTCTTCGTTAATGATATTCAAATCAATCGGTGCCGATTCCACAGTAGTGGCAGCAGCTGAAGCAGGCACCACTTTAGATCCTGCAACGCTACCTGCAAATAAAGTTGATGCTACAATGGTGCTTGCAGTGATGCTTGAAAAAACTTTTAAAGCAGACTTTTTCTTCCCCAAATGATTCACCCCTATAAGTTGGTAGATTACTAGATTTGTTCTTTTTGAAGAACAAAATGATTATAGCAATTATTCTGAATATTGTAAATAATAGCGATAAAACTAGTCAAAAGAGTTGAAAAAGTTACAATTCACGACTCATTTCTCATCTTTTTTCCGTCATGGTACGACATTTGAAAGGGTTGAACCTTCTAAAGCAGAATATATTTTCAATTCCACCCAACTTATTTTCAAATTCCCATTTTTATTTTCAATTCTCACCATTTTATTTTCAAAACGCTATCCTTCTGTTTCCCACCTCCCCCCATCGGGTAAAAAACCAACTATACACCACTATGAGGTAAAAAAATGCATTCTCTTTTTCATGAAAGTATGTTGAACGATCAGCATATCCTTATCACCGGGGCCACCGGCGGCATTGGATATGAAACGGCGAAAGTGGCCGTTCAGGCGGGTGCCAAAGTGACCATTACAGGACGGAATGAAGAAAAGCTGAAGCAGTTGAAGGCAGAGTGTGGAGATCCAGATAGAGTCTTCCTATACAAAGCGGATCTTACGAGTAACGGAGACCGCGGACAGCTCCTATCAGCGGCAACAGTACATCATGGTTCCATTACAGGCCTCGTGAATTCAGCAGGCATTGGAGGGGGTGATATGGTGGAAATCTTACCCGAAGAAGATCTCCGACGTATTATGGAGCTCAACTATTTCTCACTGGTCCAGCTCTCCCAAGCGGTTTATCACCAAATGAAGATCGGGAAAAGAGGAGCGATTGTTAATATCTCTTCCCTTTCCGGACTGCGAGGCACCCATGGAAACAGTGCGTACAGCGCGTCGAAGTTCGCCGTTACAGGATTCACTCAGGCTTTTGCTCATGAAGCGATCGAGCATCATGTCAGAGTGAACGCCATCTGCCCAGGATATGTGGATACAGAGATGGGACGGAACGCCATCCAATCCAAAGGGGAACGGGAAGGAAGAAGCTATGAGGAGCAATTGAAGATTGCCAAGGGGGGCATCCCTTCAGGAAGGTTGACTTCACCCGTTCAAGTCGCAAATACCATCGTTTTTCTATTAAGCGATGCTGCTGAAAACATTGTTGGGGAGTCGGTCAAGATTTCCGGGGGCAGCGTCATGAGATGATCCTCTAAAAAAAAACGGGCAAGGAATTTTCCATCCTTGCCCGGTTAATTGCCTTCTTGAATCTTCTTTTTGATCTCGTCGATATATTTTTGCTTTTCTTTTTCATTGTTTAACTGGTCGCTGCTTTTATCCTGGAGATATTTTTGAATGGCCTTTTCAATCTCTTCATGTGAAGCGTCTTCCGAGATGACTCCGGTCTTTTTTAACATCTCAATGATCTTTTCATCATTAGCCAGAACGTCTATCTTGCTTCCCGGCTGATCAGCTGGCACATCCGAGTTGACTTCAGTAGAATCTTGTTCGTTCTTCTGCTCGTCTGCTCCACATCCATTCAGGAACAAAACAGACAGCATACATGCGAACACCCATTTACCTCTCACATCATCACGTCCCTTCCAAAAAGAATAAACCATTGTATACTTTATTATATAAAATACCCCTATTTCCCTTTATAATTCACAACTCTACCTAATATTGGGGAAATTAGTGCATTCATCACTTACTTGATTCAGTAATTTGTGGTTTAATAGATAGTACTATGGACCGATATTAAAGAGGACGGTTGTGGAATTATCTTCAACATCTTCTTTATTAAGTAAAAGCCGAGAGATTTTTTCTCCTCTTTTTTTTACTTTAAAATCGAACATACGTTCTGTTGGTGGTGAAAAAAATGGATTCATTAGTGATTGAATTTTATCGTCATTATCCTCATCTCAAACATAATAAAGCCGTTGAGTCCTTTATCAGTCAAGGAGCAAACCAGAAGTTAGTGGAAGATTTCTTACGTCACCCCAGTGCAAAGAAGGAAGATCGATTAAACGAAGCTTTTAAAGCCCATTATTTTGATATCCGGTTTACCTCTTATGTCAGTTCATCCCTTTATTTTCACAGTGTGAACTTTGACAAACGTATAAGAAAATATAGCGAACGCCATCCCCTGACCCTGGATAACCAAACGAATGAAGAGGGAATGTCGTTTGTCGATCTAGTTCCTGATCCGTCACCGGAAATTTCCCCTTTCACCAATTATTCGACCCTGGGGGAATGCCTGGAGAACGAAGAGCTGTTGAAGGCCTATAAGACGTTGACTGACAAACAGAAGCACATCCTGGATCTTGCCTATGTGCAGGAATTATCTGATACGGAAATCGCCAGAATGTTTGGCGTATCTCAACAAGCCGTTTCTAAAACCCATCGAAAAGCTTTGCGCATATTAAAAACCATTCTTGAAAAAGGAGAATCATAAACTATGGGAATACTATACGATTTAGTAAAAGAAGCAAAGTGCAACAGTGAATATGAAACGAAGGTCATTCGCACGTTCGAGCCTAAAATCAAGAAGTCGTTGTATCTCACACGGGTCGAAAACAGGGACGACCTCGAACAGGAGTTAAAGATCAGATTGATCCGCTACGTACGTGACTATTCGCTGGAAAATGTACCAGGACTCTTTGATCTGAATGAGCAATGAAAAAAAGACAAGCATCCACATAGGGTGCTTGTCTTTTTTTATAAGGCTCTTTTCGTAAAGGTTGTTTTATTCATACAGACTATAGCTTTGCGAATGCACTGTCATGTGAAGTGTGTTGGAGGGTGAAGGGCAATGAATCTCCTAGAAAAGGAGTTGGTGTAAGTAAGTTTCCCATTTTCACGGTTATACTGAAGCAGTTATGCTTGGACAGTTGATTGGAGCGGAAGGTGCTCGACTCCTGCGGGAAACGCTGGTCAGAACGAAAAGCGGAGGCGGCTTGCTCAGGCCCGACAAGCATAAGATGAATGGGCCGGGAAGGCGTATTTTGCCTTCTTGGCCCATTTAGCTTATGACCTCGAGGGCCTAGCCGCCAGAGCTGGATCTTGAGACCCCACAGGGCGAAGCCCGAGGAGGCTCACCGCCAGCCCCGCGGAAAGCGAGCACCTGGAGCGGAAATCAACTACTGCTCGCTATATCTAAAAGCAACCTCAAATACGAAAACAGCCTTTCATTACTTACCTTCCCCAACAATTTTCAACAAAAGGTTGTCATTCCCCCCCTCCCACTCTTCTTTATACTGTGTAAGGCAAACAACACAGAGTGAGAGAGATTGGGATGGTCTTTCTCCCTCTTCATCCCCTTTGCCTAGAACGATAAAAAGGGAGCGATGTTGAATGAATTGGACACGAACATTACGACAAGGTGATTCTGGCAGTGACGTGAAGGAGCTTCAAATCCGGGTAGCAGGCTGGGCGGCCAGTTCCCCTTCGAAAACGTATGTATCGGTGGATGGAGCATTCGGACCTGGAACAGAAGCAGCCGTCAAGCGATTTCAAAGCGCGTACAGTCTTTCAGCTGACGGAATCGCGGGACCACAGACACATAGCAAGTTGAATGCCCTTGAAGACAGCGATGGATCGACGGTCAACTTTGCATTCAGCGAATTCCACTCCAAGGACGGAAGCGGCTTCTCTGGCGGGAATGTCAGCTCGACTCAAGTGAAAGAAAATGTACGACGACTCATGTACAAGCTTGAGGCCCTTCGCAAGAAATTGGGGAATCCACCTGTTGTCATCAATTCCGGATTCAGAAGCATCACTCACAACCGAAACGTCGGCGGTGCGTCCAACAGCATGCATACGTATGGAATCGCAGCAGATGTCGATCCATCGGGAAAAACACCGACTCAAGTGGCAGAAGTCGCTAAAACATGTGGGTTTAGCGGGATTATCCTATACTCGACTTTCGTTCACAATGACAGCCGCATCGAATACCCGTATGGTGCCGGGTCGTATTACTGGGCGTAAACATAAAAAAGGGGGAAATGATATGCCAATCATCGTACTAGATCCAGGCCACGGGGGAAATGATTCCGGTGCGGCTGGAAACGGATTGCAGGAAAAAAATCTTACATTGACCATCGGGCTGAAGGTAAAGCAATTGCTGGAGGCAAACTATATCGTTGACGTGCGCTTAACAAGGACATCGGACGTGTTTGTAGAGCTTTCCGACCGTGCTGACTTCGCCAATGATCTGGGAGCCTCTTACTTCGTATCCCTTCATCACAATGCGGGTGGCGGCACCGGGTTTGAAAGCTACATTTATCCCGGGACAAGCGCTTCAGAAACAGGCAGGTGTCAGGACGTCTTGCACGTGGAAATCATGAACTTTCTCTCTGGATATGGATTAAGGGACCGCGGTCAAAAAGAAGCGAACTTTTCTGTTTTAAGAGAAACATCGATGCCTGCGATCTTACTTGAAAATCTCTTTATTGACACCGTAAATGATGCAAATCTATTAAAAGATCCGACCTTCATCACAGGACTATCAAACGCGATTGCCACTGGCATCGGGAAGGCATTGAAACTCTAGCAGAAAACTCTGATTCAAAGGAGGGGCAGAAATGGATTATTCCGTATTCGTTCAATTACTTGGTAATTTCGGATTTCCCATTGCCGTTACACTCTTTCTATTAGTGAAGCTTGAGAAGAAGTTGGAGCAGCTCGAACTTGCCATTCACGCGTTATCAAAGTCTTTGAATGAAAATCATAAATAGCTGGAGAAATCTAGTATTTTCAAACAGGCATTCAGCGCACCTCCTGCATACACCATAGTAGGAGGTGTTTTCTATTAAAAAAATCATTCTATTTTCAGATACCGGTATAGATGATGCGATTGCCTTAATCTATGCCTTGAAGAATCCCGACATCGATGTAATGGCGGTTGTCAGTGGATTCGGTAATACAGACCGTAACAAAAGCTACCGGAATGCAACCTATCTATTAAACTTATCAGGCCACGGTGAAATACCGGTCATTGCCGGAAGCACCAGGCCACTTTCTGGACAAGAACCTGAGTTTTTCCCTGATATTCACGGGGTGGAAGGACTTGGCCCTCTGTCTCCGCCAGTTCCTGAAGAACGCTATCGGAACAAAACCAATTTCAGCAAGCTGTTTCAGTTGATCAAGAGCAACCCCGGTGAAATCACGATTGTAAATGTAGGCAGGTGTACGTCCCTTGCCATCGCTTGGCTATTGAGTCCGGAAATTATGAACCTCGTAAAGGAAACCTATATCATGGGAGGGGCCTTTCTCGTACCAGGGAATGTCACGGAAGTAGCCGAAGCGAATTTCTATGGGGATGCAGTGGCTGCAGATATTGTGTGCAGGCTATCCCCGAATCTGACAGTCATCCCTTTGAATGTCACAAGAATAGCCCTTCTCACACCTGCACAAGTGGATTTCATCGATTCGAAGGCAAAGACACCGTTGGATCAACTCATCAAACCGCTTCTGGACTTTTACTATGAAGCCTATCAACAGTTGGAACCGGGAATAGAAGGGACCCCTCAGCATGACCTCTCTGCCGTCATGGCTGCTGCCTGTATCGACGGACTGTTCACCTACGAGAAACGGGCCATACGCGTCCAGCATGAAGAAAGCTATGCAAATGGGCTGAGCATCGCAGATTTCAGACCGGGAAGCATAAACTGCTTTGGGACAGGCTGTTCACGGATTGCTGTTGAAATCGATGAGGATATATTCCTTACAAATATGTTAGATATTTTAACTAGATGACCAAAAAAACATGAGGCCAGTATTCACATAGGCTTCATGTTTTTTATTTTTTAAAGTGTATAGGACAATCTTGGATCCGGGAAGCCTTAGAGTAAGGAGGCGATGTATACATGGATACATTCGAAGTATTATCTCTGATGCTCAGCTTTGGGATGTTTGTAATCGCGATTCTGAAATATAAAGACAATGATGAAAATAAACATTCATAAACACGCTCTTGCAGCGTGTTATTTTTTTTGCCAAAAGCCTTTCCAACT
This sequence comes from Rossellomorea sp. NPDC077527, assembly GCF_044542955.1. NCBI lineage: Bacteria > Bacillati > Bacillota > Bacilli > Caryophanales > Bacillaceae > Rossellomorea > Rossellomorea sp. NPDC077527. The sequence goes on from NZ_JBITVL010000005.1 coordinate 306,094, forward strand.
ATCGATTAGGAAGGCGTTCGACACTCTATTCTTCATTCATCAGCGACGTCAAATCCACTTCATACAACTTATCATCATGTTCCCTTGGGATTCCCCGTCCATCGGTGTTGTTGGATACAAAGTACAGGGTGTCCCCTTCCACCAATACGTCCCTGATACGCCCGAAACCGGTGAGCAAATCGGATACTTGTTGAGTTCCTGTATTAAATCGCTTCACGCTTTGACCGGCGAGGGACGCGAATAGTAAATCCCCTTTCCAGAAGTCTGCTCCTGACGGGGCCCATGACGGCTCTCCTGAATGGGCCAAGGGTGAAATGAGCGATTCTTCCTTTTCATCTCCGGTTATTTTCGGCCATCCATAATTGTGTCCAGCCTCGATCAGATTGATTTCATCAAACCCATTCGGACCATGTTCGGTGTCATAAAGCTCTCCATCCTGATCCCAGGCGAGGCCTTGGGGATTTCGGTGACCGTAGCTATAAACATATGAATCTTCAAAGGGATTATTGGACGGTATGCCTCCATCCAGTTTCATTCGAAGGATTTTCCCTCCCAAGTAAGTGAGATCCTGTGCCTTATCCTGTTTGGTGGCATCCCCCGTGGTCATGTAGAGCATGTGGTCGGGGCCGATTTCAAGCCTGCCTCCCTGGTGGTACTGACCGCCTGGGATACGGTCCAATATTACTTTTTCCTCGGACCACTGGTTTTCCCTCCGCTTTAGTACGACGACCCTGTTGTAAGGACCCCCTGCGTCATCATACGTGTAATAAGCAAAGGCCAGTTGATTCATTTTGAAATCTGGATGGAGCACAAACCCTAACAATCCCGCTTCTGGACGTGCAGATAAAGTCCTGGACAGATTGGTTTTCATAACAGATTTTTTCCCATCCTTTATTTCCACGATTCCTCCGGTGCGCTGTGTGATATAGAATCCATCACCAAGCTTCTGGATGGACCAGGGAATGGAGAGGTTTTGCGCGACCACTTCGCTTTCCACGCTCGGTTTTGTGACGGATCGACTTTCTTCCTGCTGCCTATCTGGCTGTCCGAATGAGCATGCACTGAGTAACAAACTTTGACTGATGATCAACACGAGCCAACTCATTTTGGGTTTCATTCTACCTGCTCCCCTTGTTCGCTTTTTTAACCAGTATGGACAACCGAAGACAATCTCATTACTTTGCCGGCTGTTGAATTACTTCCTGTATCGCCTTGGCCACACCGTCCTCTTTGTTCGTTGCCGTGATGAATGGACAGAATTCTTTCACCTGATCCAGGGCATTCCCCATTGCAACCGGTCTTCCGACGACTTTCATCATCGATAGGTCATTTAGATTATCTCCCATGGCCATGGCATTTTCCGCTGACAGCCCCTTGTCATTCAGGAGCTTCTCCAGCGCGACTCCTTTTTGGGCTTCGATATTGTTCACTTCAATATTTTCTTTACCAGAGGAGCTGATGGCGATGTCTGACAGTTTATTTAGTCGACTGTTGGCCTCTGCCAATTGCTTCTCATCAAAAGAGAAAACAAGAAATTTGTAAACAAGCTGGGATTCATCTTCGAAAAGAACACCATAATCTTCCACAAGTTTGATATGACCTTTCTCGAATCGTTCCCGTGCCGCTTGTCTTACCTGTTCTTCCGACACATTCGGGTTGGCTGTCGTGAAAATGTCAACGATCAATTCAACTCCCATGTCATAGTTTTCTGTATAGGTTCCCCTGTCTGTGTATATCTCAAAATAAATGCCGGTTTCATTCAGGACATCGGAAATTTCTTTCGCACGTGTTGATTCAATTCCGGCCTGATAAACGATTTCTCCTTGTTTATTCCGCACCTCTGCCCCATTGGCACAAACGATATCGCATGAGATACCGGCATCCTCAATGACATAGCGTGCTTCTTCATACGATCTGCCGGTCGCCACGACGACTTCGATTCCTTGCTGTTGAGCCTCCAGGATGGCTTGTTTATTCGCTTCACTGATTTCCTGATTTTCATTTAATAATGTACCGTCCATATCTGTCGCAATGAATGTGATCATTCGTAAACACCTTCCTGTTGTTGAATTTTCTTAATTTAGCCATTGTATCATGAAACATTTATCGTTTTATACTGAATAACCTCCTGTTGAGGAATATACTGGATGATTTAGGGTATGAGTATAAAAAGGACGTTCGTTTATTATTTCAGGAGGTTTTTTCATGGGTAATCGTACATACTTGAACAAAGTGTTTTGGATTTCAGCTATTATTGTGTCCATCTTAGTTGTATTTGGCGCTTCTTTTCCGAAACTTTTTGCAAAGGGAGCAAATGCAGCCTTTGGTTTCACTACTTATTCGTTTGGATGGTTTTATCTTGCTGCCGTGTTTTTCTTCGTGCTGTTCCTCCTTTTCCTTATGGGGAGCAGGTATGGAAAGGTACGTCTCGGAAAGGATGATGAACGCCCCCAATACCCTTTCTTCACCTGGATTGGGATGTTATTTTCGGCAGGGTTCGGTATCGGGCTTGTCTTCTGGGGCATTGCAGAACCGATGAGTCATTTCTTTGAAACCCCAATCCCGGGTGTGGACGCACAGACGGAAGAAGCCGCGCGTCTTGCCATGGGCTATGCCTTTTTCCACTGGGGTGTCAGTCAGTGGTCGGTCTTTACGATTGTCGGGTTGATCATTGCCTACTTTCAATTCAGGAAAGGAGAAAATGGACTCGTTTCCACTTCCCTCACTCCCTTGATCGGTCAGTATAAAGGCTCAAACGGGATTAAAAATACGATTGATATCCTCGCGGTCATCGCCACGGTCATGGGTGTAGCGACTTCACTGGGACTCGGAATCCTGCAGATCAACGGCGGGCTTGGGTCCGTTTTTGGACTCGGCAGTGGTACAATGACTCAACTGGTGATTGTGTTCATCCTGCTCATCCTCTATTTAGCATCCTCCACAACAGGACTTGATAAAGGAATCAAGTGGCTCAGCAACCTCAATTTATCCCTTGCCCTGATTCTGATGCTCTTTGTCTTTATCGTCGGTCCGACGGTGTTTATCTTAAATACGTTCACCCTTGGAATCGGGGATTATATCTCCAATTTCATCCGCTACAGTCTCCGCCTGACACCTTACCAGGGAGGAACATGGGTACAGGACTGGACGATTTTCTATTGGGCTTGGGCCATCGCATGGTCTCCATTTGTCGGTGCCTTTATCGCCAGGGTCTCAAGGGGTCGGACGATCAGGGAATTTATCGTAGGGGTGCTCGTCGTTCCACCGCTGATTGCGCTTATGTGGATCGCCGTATTTGGCGGCACAGCCCTGCACCTGGACCTATTCAGCGGAACTTCGATTGCAGAAGGAGTCAATAAGGATGTCACGAGTGCCTTATTTTCAACCTATGGTGAGCTTCCCTTTACAATGGTTCTGTCCGTTTTATCCATTCTACTGATCTTTACGTTTCTCATTACTTCAGCTGATTCAGCAACGTATATACTAAGCAGTATGACGACGGAAGGAAGTTTAAATCCACCGATGATCGTGAAGATCGTCTGGGGCGTTTTGATTGCTGCCATTGCATCCGTGCTGCTTGTGTCGAGTGGACTGGAGGGACTACAGACCGCTTCTCTTGTTTCAGCATTGCCCTTTACGGTGATTCTGATCTTGATGTGTGTGACGTTATTCAGGCTTCTTCGGAAAGAAAAGTCCCGCTCGGTAAAGAAATAGCTTTCGGCGTCTGCACTCGATAAAAGAGTCAGGCGCTTTTTTCAATTTACAAAAATTGAAAGGGTTTTCATGTATTCCTATAGAACACTAGTAAAGGTGTACATTTATAGGAGGGGGATTAAGATGAAAGGCCTTATTTCATTATCAAACAGAATCATGCAGCGTTATTTGCCCGATCCATTTTTATTTGTTGTCATCTTAACGTTGGCCGTGTTCGGTCTCGGCCTTATTTTCACGGATAGTTCGAGTCTTGAGATGGTTCAATACTGGGGGAATGGTTTCTGGAGCCTACTCGCCTTCTCCATGCAGATGGTGCTTGTCCTTGTGACCGGGTATGTGCTCGCGAGCAGCCCATTGTTTAAGCAGTTCCTCGGTTTTCTCGCTTCCTTTGCGAAGTCTCCGGGTTCCGCCATCGTGTTTGTGACCGTCGTTTCCATGATCGCCAGCTGGATCAACTGGGGATTCGGACTTGTCATCGGGGCCCTGTTTGCAAAAGAATTAGCCAAACGGGTCAAAGGGGTCGATTACCGATTGCTGATCGCTAGCGCTTATTCAGGGTTTGTTGTCTGGCATGCAGGATTCTCCGGGTCGATTCCGTTGTCGATTGCGACAGAGGGGCACCCATTCCAAGATTTGATCGGTGTCATTTCAACGAATGAGACCATATTTGCAACATCTACACTCATCATTGTAGCAGCACTTTTCATTATCCTTCCGATCACAAACAGGATGTTAATGCCTTCTAAAGATGAGACGATCACAGTGGACCCCGAACTCTTTAATGAGACGGCTGTCACACTGGAAAAGGAAGCCATGACACCTGCCGATCGTTTGGAAAACAGTATGATTCTTTCCATTGTAGTTGCGGTACTCGGAATTGCGTTTTTGTTTTCTTACTTTGTTAAAAATGGGTTCGCCCTTAATTTAGATATTGTGAACTTTTTATTCTTATTTCTCGGAATTCTGTTTCACGGGACCCCGAAGCGCTTCCTTACTGCGGTACAAGAAGCGATCAAAGGGGCCAGCGGGATTGTCATTCAATTCCCTTTCTATGCCGGGATCATGGGGATGATGACTGCCTCGGGACTTGCTGTCGTCATGAGTGAAGCCTTCGTGTCGATTTCGAATGACGTGACGTTTTATTTCTTTGCCTTCCTGAGTGCAGGGATTGTCAATTTCTTTGTTCCTTCCGGCGGTGGACAATGGGCCGTTCAGGCGCCGATCATGATCGATGCCGCCCAAACCCTTGATGCTTCGGTCGCCAAGACAGCAATGGCCGTCGCATGGGGGGATGCATGGACCAACTTGATCCAGCCGTTCTGGGCCTTGCCTGCTCTCGCCATCGCGGGACTGAAGGCGAAGGATATTATGGGCTATTGTGTCATCATCCTTGTCATTAGCGGAATTGTCATTTCTCTTGGATTACTATTCTTATAATGTATGAGTGAAGGCGCCCCAAAAGGCGCCTTTTGCTCTGACCAATAAAAAGACCGGCCTCTTATGAGACCAGCCGATGTATATGACCTTTCATTATCTTCTATGTACCTATACCTATCTGACACTTTCCCTTCTCTCAAGCTCCCCTTCTAACATCTCAATAAATTCCTCTTCCAAACCTTCTTCCTGTGCCAGTTGATAGACATTGGCCAATTGCTCTTCTGTAAGTTTTGTTAAAGATGTCATCGATTACAACTCCTGATTAACCAAGATATGAAACTTAATTACCCTCTTAAACAAAAGATAAACCTACTTTTCAACATTTTTTCCTCAATCCAGATTATTATTGAAATTTTAAAAAATTTTAGTAAAATGAAAGAAGTACTGAAAGATAGCGCTTTCTTTTTGGTGTGGATTATTTTAAACATTTTTTTATTTAATCTTTAGGTTTCACCCGATCCTCGTTTGGGAAAATCATCTTTGACATACATAATATCCCTTACTGGATCTTACTATGGACAATTTTATATGTATGCATTAGAATGAATAATGTTTCATTTTCCGTTACAACTATTTCTGAGGTGAATTTATGAATCAACAGCATCGCTTTACACTATCGAATCATTTACGATTTATCATCCCTTCCCTACTGGGAGTTTTTCTATTTATGATACCAATTCCGGGGAAAGACGGCATCACGATTCCGATTGCGGTCTTATCCGGACTTCTGCAGGACTGGATTGGAAGTTATGTACCAGCCATTATGACAGGCTTGATTATTCTTACCGTCATCGGGACGTTTATCACAAAGCTAGCACACCCGGATTTCATTGAAAAATCACCATTTTTCTCAAGTTTATTCGATGTACGACCTGTATGGGCTATTGTCAGAGTGATAGGGGCCATCTTTGCCGTTATGACTCTATTTAAATTAGGACCTGAGTGGGTCTGGTCAGATGCAACAGGTGGCCTTTTATTAAACCCGGACGGACTGCTTACCATCCTTTTCTCTGTGTTTCTATTTGCCGGACTTTTCCTCCCGCTATTGTTGAATTTCGGTTTATTGGAATTATTCGGAGCGCTCTTAACGAAAATCATGCGTCCTGTATTCGGCCTTCCGGGTCGTTCTTCCATTGACTGTTTAGCGTCATGGCTTGGGGACGGTACGATTGGGGTATTACTGACAAGCAAACAGTATGAAGACGGGTATTATACGAAGAAGGAAGCAGCTGTGATAGGGACAACCTTCTCTGTTGTCTCCATCACCTTCTGTCTCGTTGTCATTTCACAGGTTAACCTAGGGGAATATTTCATCCCGTTCTATCTCACGGTGGCAGCTTCCGGACTTCTTGCTGCGATTGTGCTGCCGCGGATTCCGCCTTTATCCCGTAAGCCTGATACGTACTTCAACGGTCAGGAAGGCAAGGATACGATGGAAGTGATTCCTGAAGGATACAGCCGTGTCGGTTACGGATACGAGCAGGCCCTTGTTCAGGCAAAGAACAACAACAGTGCAACCAAGTTCTTCACTGATGGAATGAAAAATGTGTTGGACATGTGGATGGGCGTAGCTCCCATCGTCATGGCCATCGGTACAACGGCCCTGATTGTTGCAGAGAACACGAAGTTCTTCGAATACATCGGTATGCCACTCATTCCGATCCTGGAACTTCTTCAAATCCCGGAAGCGACGGAAGCATCACGCTCCATCCTTGTCGGTTTTGCCGATATGTTCCTGCCAGCCATCTTTGGATCTGGTATCGAGAGTGAGCTGACACGTTTTGTCATCGCTTGTTTATCCGTTACACAATTAATCTATATGTCGGAAGTTGGCGGGCTGCTCTTAGGCTCCAAGATCCCGGTTGATTTTAAGGATCTCGTCATCATCTTCCTCCAGCGTACATTCTTGACGTTACTTGTCATTGTAGCGATTGCTCATATGCTTTTTTAGTAAATAAGAAACCCAGGTTCGGAATCGAACCTGGGTTTCTTATTGTGTTTTCCACTACGATTCGAAATCCTTCTTACCTTGCATGTCACCTTTTTTCAACCTCCATGAAAATTCCTCCTTTAGGCCGCAGAGTAATTAATGGATGGCATTCTACCTTGCCATCACCGGACATTTTAAAGTTGAATCTCTGAACATATAATGCTGCAATAATCAAGGCCTCCTGAAGGGCAAAATGATTTCCGATACACACTCTCGATCCCCCTCCGAAAGGAAGATAAGTATAAGGGTGATTGCCCTCTGCACTGACTCTATTAAAGCGCTCTGGTTCAAAAAGGAATGGATCCCGGAAGTACTTTTTACTCCTATGCATAATATAAGGGGAAATGAGGACATTTTCCCCTTTCTTAATGAGGTGACCACCAATTTCAACGTCTCTTACAGTCATCCTCCCAAACATCCATACGGGTGGGTGCAGTCGTAACGTTTCCTCAAGGGCTTGGCGCGTATAAAGAAGAGCGGGAAGGTGGGAACTGGACAGTTCATTCTTCCCAACTACTCGATCCACTTCTTTATACACATTTTCTTTCACCTTTTCATTGCCTTGTAGCATATAAAAAAACCAGGAAAGCAGGTTAGCTGTCGTTTCATGACCCGCCACAAAAATGGTCATGACTTCATCTATTAATTGTTCCCTGCTCATACAATTGCCGTCTTCATCACGGGAATGGAGCAAGGCATGAAGTAAATCCTCTTTTTCTTCTGCTCTGCTTTCTCTATGTTGAATGATTTCCTCTACGACTCTCTTAAGTTCTTGAATAGAAGCCTTGTATTGTTTTAACTCTGGCATGGGCCATGATATGGGTGGCTTAAGAAAAGAGCGAATTCTCTTGGTAGCCGTCTCCAGAACCCTTTCCATATGGACGCCTATCTTCTCATGCCCTTCGTTTACATTCATATCGAACATGGTCTTCGTAATGACCGCCAATGTAACTCCCATCATATCCTTGGATATATCCCTTGGATGATCCACCTCCCAGCTTTCCATCATTTCAGTGGCTGAATCGATCATTTCACTCACGTATTTCTTGATATGACGAGGAGTAAAATACGGTTGAATGATTTTCCTCTGTTTTGTATGTACGGGAGGCTCACTCGTTACAAGTCCTTCACCGATAAGGAGAGAAAGTTCTTTGAATTGATTTGATTTTTGAAAGGACTTGGATTGGGTTACGAGTACTTCTTTAATCAATGCAGGGGTTAATAGTAAATGAACGGTACGGTTGGCGAAGCGGAATTGAACCCTTTCTTCATGTTTACTTGCCTGTTCTTCTAAAAAAAGTAGTGGATCCTTCCTGAATTTCTCTAACTGACCTAATGGATGAAGAGAATGTAGGACAGTTGCATTGGTCATACCTTTCACACTCCTTGGTCTTCTCTCATTTTTGTTATCAAAACGCTCCTTCTATCTTATTCATTCCATCTCATATTCATTAATTCCTTTCTTCTTTCTCTCCTACTTATTCGAGACAATAAAAAAAGGCTGCTCCGTTAAGAAACAGCCTTGAATATTACTTATCCTCCACAGGTAAAGTGACTTCCACTTTCGTCCCCTTATTCACTTCTGAATCAATGTGAAGAGTACCTTTATGATCCTGTATGATTTTCTGGCTGATGGTGAGTCCTAGTCCCATACCCTTTTCTTTCAGGGTAAAGAACGGCTCTCCCAGCCTCTTTAAACGATCCGGGGGAATTCCTGCTCCCTGGTCCGTGATGGTGACGTGGAGTGACCCGCTCCGAAGTTTCCAGTCGACATCGATTTCTCCTTCATCCATAGATTCTATGGCATTTTTAATGATGTTGATAAACACTTGAATGCATTGATTCTTATCGCCGAACACATGAATCGGAGAAGACGGGAGTTTGATATTCAATGTGATCCCCTTTAGTAGTGCCTCATGGCCCATGACCTTGACCACATACCGCAGCACTTCACTCATATCAAAAGGTCGGTATTCCCTCATTTGGGGCTTGGATAAAATAAGCAGCTCCCCTACGATTTGATTGATCCGGTCCATTTCGGATGACATAACGGTAAGGTAGTGATTGGATACATGCTCGTTCTCTTCCAGAAGCTGAATGAAGCCTTTAATGCTTGTGAGGGGATTTCGGATTTCATGGGCAATCCCTGCGGCCAGTTCCCCCACTACGGATAGCTTCTCTTTCCTTAACAGCATTTCTTCCGCGATCTTCTGCTGGGAAATATCCCTTCCGATGATCACCAAACCTTTTCTTTCACGATTCGAATGGAATAATGGGACTTTAATGACATCGAAGGTCTTGAACTCACCATTCGGAAGAAAGAATCCTTCTTCACAGCGTGTCACTTGTTCTGCCTTCCATGACCCTTCATCGGAATCGGTGCAATAGTCGAAAGCATCTTTAAAGAAGGGAACAAGCTCCCCGAGATCCTTATCCGTCTTACCGACATAATCAATATCCTCCAAGTTATAGAGCTCTCGCCCAAATTGATTGACCTTTAGCCAGCGCCCCTCCCCATCCTTGAAACAGACAAAATCCGGAAGGGAATGAAGAAGCGTGGATAGCTGATTTTCTTCTTCCAACAGCTTCTGATGCCTGGTCATAAATCGATTTCCTTCTTTCAAGAGAAAAAAGAGGACCGCGACAACACATATCATCAGTATAAGGGCCGCAAAGAAATTCCATGGCCCATCTAGAAAGAGTACAGAGATGACTTGAAAAACGGAAAGAGCCATAAGGATTATGATTATCTTGTGAAATGTCTGTGCATTGCTTTTCATTTTCTCTATCATCTAAGTCATCAGCCCCACTCATTCTTACTTTTAAATCGATTCGATCATAACGGAAAGGGTATTGTATAGTCCATATGTACCAATACCCAATTTCTATCATAAACACTCTTTATTTCTGAATATTAAAATAACTTAATCGGTCGTAATTTCCTGAAATTTCTTTTTCTATTACTTGCAGTATATCATGTCCCTAGGAGGAATTGTCATTTCTTGTCGTTATTTCGGTTCAGTCATCTCCAGTTAGAAGCATGCTTTTCAACGAGGTTATCTGTTCTTGATATAGAAAAAATCCCCATGAATTGTTTCATGGGGATCTCTGCCGTTATTTCGTTTTTAATTTATCCAGCATATCTGCCGTCATTTTGGCTAAATCATATTCCGCCTTGAAGTTCCATTCGTTCTGGGCTGCACTGGAATCGATGGCGTTTGGCCAGCTTTCAGCGATGCCTTGTCGAACAGGATCTACGTTATAATCTAGCTTGAAGTCCGGTTGATGGACACGGATCGCCTTGGCAATGTCTTCAGGTGCTACGCTCATGGCTGACACGTTAAAGGAATTGCGGTGCTCAAGCTTCGAACCATCCGCTTCCATCAGATCGATGATCGCATTAAGGGCATCAGGCATATACATCATATCCATGTAAGTTCCTTCCCCGATATAGGAAGTATACTGATTATTCTTGATGGCCTCGTAATAGATTTCTACTGCATAATCCGTCGTCCCGCCTCCTGGGAGGGTTTCATAAGAAATCAATCCAGGGAAGCGTAGACCTCTTGTATCCACTCCAAATTTCGAGAAGTAGTAATCTGAAAGAAGCTCGCCGGACACTTTATTCACTCCGTACATCGTCGTAGGACGCATGATCGTGTCTTGAGGAGTAGAGTCCTTCGGTGTCGATGGACCGAATGCCCCGATCGAACTCGGTGTGAAGAATTGGCAATCCAATTCCCGTGCCGTTTCAAGGGCATTTACAAGCCCACCCATATTCAGGTTCCATGCAAGCAACGGTTTCGCTTCTGCCGTTGCAGATAGCAGAGCCGCTAAGTGAATGATCGTATCCACTTCATTTGTTTTGGCAATATCAAACATTCTTTCTGCATTTGTCACGTCAAGCTGTTCAAACGGGCCATTCTTTACGACCGGACTATCCGTTTCGCGGATATCCGTTGCGATGACGTTATCAGAACCATATACTTCACGCATTTTGTTGGTGAGCTCGGATCCGATTTGTCCAAGGGCACCCGTTACTAAAATTTTCTTCATCGTGTTTCCTCCTGCATTTACCTTTGGTGATATCGTAAAAAAGACAGGGCTGACGATGCGCCAGACCCTTGTTATTCGCTAATAGTTAAATAATTCCCATTTCTTTTCCGACCTTCTCATAGGCTGCAATCGCTTGATCAAGCATTTCCTTCGTATGTGCAGCCGAAGGCATGTTTCTCACACGTCCTGTTCCCCTTGGTACGGTCGGGAACACGATGGATTTCGCATAAACCCCTTCTTCATACAGGCGTCTACTGAAGTCCTGTGTTGCTTGCTCTTCACCGATGATAACAGGCGTGATCGGTGTCTCACTATTCCCGATATCAAATCCGAGCTTCGTCAATTCTTCCTTCAGGTAACGGCTGTTTTCCCACATATTATCCTGAAGTTCTGTCGAATTCATGATAAGATCAAGTGCTTCCGTACAAGCCGTTACATCTGCCGGTGTCAAAGATGTCGAGAATAAGAATGGACGGGAGCGGACCTTCAACCAATCAATCAGGTTCTGAGTTCCTGCCACATATCCACCGACTACTCCGATGGCTTTCGACAGCGTACCCATTTGGAAGTCCACCTTATCAGACAGACCAAAATGCTTGACCGTACCGGCACCTTTTCCAAGTACACCTGAACCGTGTGCATCGTCTACATACGTCATCATATCAAATTCTTCCGCAATTTCAACGATTTCAGGAAGCTTACACACATCCCCGTCCATCGAGAATACCCCGTCCGTGATGATCATGATTTTGTTGTATTGACCGGATTCCTTCGCTTCTTTCGCTTTCGCTCGCAGATCTTCCATATCGGAGTGTCCGAAGCGGATGATCTTGGCTTTTGAAAGGCGACAGCCGTCGATGATGGAAGCATGATTCAGCTCATCTGACAGGATGGCGTCATTTTTATCCATAACAGCTGAAATGGCTGCCATATTGCAGTTAAAACCGGATTGATACGCAATCGCTGCTTCTGTTCCTTTAAATTTCGCAAGCTTTTCTTCAAGCTTCACATGAAGATCGAGCGTACCATTAATGGTACGTACAGCCCCTGATCCAACACCGTATTCTTTCACGGCTTCAATCGCTACTTTTTTTAGACGTTCATCAGTAGCCAGTCCAAGGTAGTTATTAGAAGAAAGGTTTACAAGCTTTTTACCTTTCACTGTAATGACCGGTCCATTCGCACCTTGCAATGGATCGATCTCATTATACAAACCGCGTGATTTTAAATCTTCAAGATTTTCTTGTAAAAAGTGATCTAATGTCTTGCTTGTCATATACTCGTCCTCCCGTTATGTAAGCGTTTTAAAAACAAATGTCCACTCCAAAAATACAATTTTTATCAGTTGATTCTTTGTGTTTTCTGAGGATTATTCTGCTTTTTAGTTTAACATGTTTTTTTGTGATGGACAAAATTTATCTTCAAATTTTCCTACTATCTAGTGTTCCCTTTATACAAAAAATACTTCAGAATTTTTCATATAAATGAACTGTCATAAACTATCCATAAATAATGTGAAATACTTCACAAACTTGTTGTAAAATAAAGTTATCAATATGTAGCAGGTGATGAACATGTCCATTTTTGAACTCTTAACCTCATTGACTCCCGTTTTGGCTGTTCTTATATTTCTTGTTATTTTGCGCTTACCCGCATCTGTTGCGATGCCCGTTAGTTTCTTTTTGACTGTCATTTTAAGTATTGGTTTTTGGAGAATTCCCCTTATACAGATCAGTGCTGCCACAGTTGAAGGAATGATCATTGCTTTCACTATATTATGGATTGTATTTGGAGCAATCCTTCTTTTAAACACCTTGCAAAACAGCGGTGCCATGGAAACGATTCGAAACGGGTTTTCTATGATTTCCCCAGACCGACGTGTACAGGTCATTATCATTGCCTGGTTATTTGGCTCTTTTATTGAAGGTGCCGCTGGTTTCGGGACCCCTGCTGCCCTGGCAGCACCACTTCTCGTCGCTTTAGGCTTTCCACCTCTTGCAGCCGTTTCTCTCGCTCTTATTTCAGATAGCAGCGCCGTATCGTTCGGTGCAGTCGGTACACCTGTTATGGTAGGGATCGATCAAGGATTGAGACAAGGAGGAAACCTTGCAGGTCAAGTGGAACAAGCGATAGGGGCTCATTCCATGATGGATTATTTAAGCGGTGTAGCCAGTCGGGCTGTAAGTATCGATTTATTTATCGGTACTCTGATTCCCCTGTTGCTTGTGGTGATGCTGACCCGTTTTTTCGGTCAAAATCACTCTTGGAAAGAGGGACTCGTTCTGTGGAAGTTCTCTCTATTTGCAGGTCTATCATTTACAGTACCCGCATTACTTGTAGCCACTTTCTTAGGTCCTGAATTTCCTTCGATTATTGGTGGATTGACCGGGTTGATGATCGTCATTCCTGCTGCGAAAAAAGGGTTCTTATTACCCGAAGAGGCTTGGGACTTCGACATACAGGAGGAATCCACCATCGATTCTGTCCCTGATAAGAAAATGCCGCTTTGGTTAGCTTGGGTTCCCTACCTGTTTGTGGCAGTCCTGTTGGTTTTAACGAGACTGGATCTTTTGCCTGTCAAGGATTGGCTTAGAAATGTGAAGGTTGGATGGAGTCATATCTTAGGGACAGACATTTCCACTCAGTTTGAGCCACTTTACCTTCCTGGCACAATATTTATATTCGTCATGGCATTGACATTCATGATTCATAAAATGAGTAGGGTTCAGATCAAAGAGACTTTCCGACAATCTCTCTTTACGATTAAAGGAAGTATCATTTCACTGATGGCTGCCGTACCCATGGTAAGGATATTCATTAATTCTGGTGTGAACGAAAGTGATTTAGTCAGTATGCCGATGGAACTCGCTACGTTAGTATCAGGGTTAGCGGGAGAAGGCTGGCCATTGGTCGCACCACTCATCGGAGCACTTGGGTCTTTCATTTCAGGAAGCGCTACATTCAGTAACATGATGTTTTCTCTCTTTCAATTCAGTGTAGCCGACCAAATCGGTGCCGATCATCAAACCATATTGTCTCTACAGGTGCTGGGTGCAAATGCAGGAAACATGGTTTGTGTTCTAAATGTAGTGGCTGCCGCTTCAGTGGTTCATCTTAGCGGAAAGGAAGGGCAGATCATCCGGATAACCGTTGTCCCTATGCTTCTATATGTTCTACTATCAGGTGTTATAGGGGCCTTCGTTCTTTCTTTCTTATAAAAAACAAGGATGAACAACAGTCATCACTGTTGTTCATCCTTGTTCATTATTTGACTACCTGTTGTTCCACACGGTGTTCAAGAATCGCTTCGTGCATTCTTCTTAAAGCCATGTCGACCCGCTCTTTTGGACAGGCAATATTCATTCGAACGAAGGATGTGCCGCTGTCTCCGAATTTGAATCCTTCGTCAAATTTAACTCTGGCTTTTTCTAAGAAAAACCTGCAAAGCTCTTCCCCATTCATTCCTAATTCTGTGCAGTCGATCCAGATAAGATGGGTAGCTTCTGACTGAATGGCTTTAAGCTCAGGAATTTGCTGATCCAAATAGTTCTGCACATACTGCTTATTCTCTTCCAGCACCATTAATAACTCATTCAGCCAAGGTTCGCCTTCCTCATATGCTGCGATGGTTCCTTCAATTCCAAACACATTCGGCCTCATCAGTCCGTAGCCGGTTAGCTTGTCCTGATACTTTGCCCTTAGTTCCTCATTCGGGATGAGAAGGATGGAAGTTTGAAGGCCCGCGATGTTAAACGTTTTACTTGGAGCAGCACACAGAATGCTTCTTTCCAGAAGGCTTTCGTCCCCTTTAAAGAGGGGGATATGTTCGTACCCACTGTACACTAAGTCTCCATGCATTTCGTCCGAGATGATCCATAGATCATGACGTTTGGCGATATCGCCGATTTTCAGTAACTCTTCCTTTGTCCATACCCGGCCGACAGGATTGTGGGGGCTGCATAGGATAAGGACCTTGGCTCTTGACCGGCTCGCCTTTTCTTCAAGATCCTCGAAATCAATGGAATACACTCCACCCTCATAGAGCAGCGTGTTCTTCATCACTGAACAGCCGTGATTTTCAATCGTGCTATAGAAAGGATAGTAAACCGGATCTTGTATGATGACGCCATCTCCAGGTTCCGTCAATACAGAAAGCAACACATTGATTCCCGGAATGATCCCCGGGCTGAAGCTAATCCACTCTTTATCTAATTCCATGCCGAAGCGTCTTTTCCACCATGAAATGATAGACTCAAAATATCGATCGCTGAACGTGGTATAGCCGTATATGCCATGCTGCGCCTTCTTGTTTAGTGCCTCCACAATGGCGGATGATACTTGAAAGTCCATGTCTGCTATACACATAGGGATCACATCCCCGTCGGGAAACGACCATTTAACAGAGTGAGTATTCGTTCTCTCGATGCAATCATTCCAATTCATATCCTAATGCCCCTCTCACATATTCTTTCTTTACTTTATCCTAGATGAAGGGCTGGGAGAATAGATGAATAATAAATAGGAATTTTCTCTTACCCTTGTATTGATTGTCCTTTTAAATTTTTAACCGATTTTTCCTCTTTTGCCTTTCGATCCACATGCTTCAATCCTTCACGTACACTGAGCGGTGCGAGTTGTTCACTTGCAATGAAATCCTTTACCGCTTCGGGGTTCGTTTTCGAATACTCCCTTAGCGCCCAGCCGATGGCCTTTTGTATAAAAAATTCCTTGGATTGATTGTGGAGCAAAATATATCTGAAAAGCCGTTCTGTATCCGTTTCTGCCTTATACTTTAATTGATACAGTATAGCAATGCGGTTCAACCATATATGATCCGCTTTGATCCATTTTTCTAAGTATGTGTCATCTTCTTCGTTTTGATAAATTTCCCCCACATGGTTCGGTCCGATATGATCGATGGTGTCCCACCAGGACTTCGTCACAATCAATTCTTCCAAAAGAGGAAGATGCTCTTTTGTTAAGTACCTTGACCTTTTATCGATTAGACCGAGAGCGATGTACTGACATTCTCTTTGAGGCATAGACCAGAGGGAACGAACAATATCCGGCAATTCTTCAATCGGTGGTTTGCCATTTTCCTTAAGAAAATCCTTTAACAACGCATTCCGCTCAGGCGTCCTGATGCCAAAGAACGGAAATTGGTTCCTCATATAGGCTTCCATGGCTTCCTGATTGTCACTGTTATGATGATTTTCTAAAAGGGTAATCAGTTTATCTGCATATTCATGGTTCATTTCTTGTCTCCTCCTCCTGCCTTCGTTCTTCACATTCAAAGCAACAGCTCTTTCCATCCTCTATATGAACACCGTTAAAGAAACCGTCCAAACAATAGAGAGGCTTTTGACAGAGATAACAGTAGCTTACAAGTTCTTTCATTTCGCACCCATTCCTTCATTCGGCCTGTGTAACTCTTTATTCATACTTCTTGATGAGGGGTTGAAAAACCTTTTATAAAGAGACTATTTTCGTAAACATAGTCGCTTTTGAACAAGCGAGAGGTGGTTGATTTCCGCTTCAGGTGCTCGCTTTCCGCTCCAATCAACTGTCCAAGCATAAATGTTTGGTATAACAGTGTAAATGTTAGGATTTCAACCAAATCATTGCCTGTGTAAGAATAACAACAACCTTTGCGAAAAGAGCTTATAAAGAAAAAGACAACCCTTAGCTTGCTAAAGGATTGTCTCTCTTGGTGATCTGCCTCTCAATGAGAAGGTGAAGCAGCTTTTTGCTTTGAGGCAATGAAATTCCGACGATGGAACCAAGTCCCAGTGCAATGATCACGGTTCCGATCCCGACAGGTCCACCCAGTAACCAGCCGAAGAAGAACACAAGGATTTCCATTCCATTCCGTACCCATTGAATTTTCCATCCTGTCTTTTCAACGACCAGCAGCATGAGGCTGTCTCTCGGACCCGCACCAAGATCAGCTGAAACATAAAGACCGATCCCATAGCCGATCACCACGATCCCGATGGCAAACACGACGGCTTGCGCTATCAGCGTATGAGGGTCAGGTAATACAAAATTAAAAATATCTATGAAAATACCGATTAACAGCATATTGATAAAGGCACCGGCTTTAGGAAATGACTTTGTTCCAACACCCGTCACAAACAGGATGATAAAGCCTACAATGATGGACCACGTCCCGATCGTCATACCGAGCTGCTTGAACAATCCGTAGTGAAACACATCCCAGGGACCGATTCCAAGGTCTTTCCCTTTGATCGTCAAGCTTATGCCAAAAGAAAGCACAAGGAGGCCCACAAAGAAAAACGACCAGCGTAACATTTTTTCTCTATTCATGAAAATCCCTTCCTACACCATAGTCAGTTCATTTATTTACCCGGATAACTGTATCACAGAATCACAGACAAAAAAATTTCATAAAACCTATGGGGTTGGTGGGGATAAGGGGCTGGATGTGGTAGTGAGTTTTGATTGTCCTTTTACATATTTTGTTAGCCGGCTGGATTCTAGTTGAAATCGGCTTGTTTAATGAGAGGTTCCGCTGGATTTTTGCAGAAAACGGCCGGATTTTGATTTTCAGCCAAAACGGCTGAATTCCACAAAAAAAACCACGAGGATAAGAGCATTCCCCCACTACTCTTCCACCAACTCTATGATCTCTCCATCAGGACCGAAGAAAAACACCACTTTCCATCCATTGTCAAGAAGAAGGGGGCCTTCTACAGGCAGTAAACCCTTCTCCTTTACTAATGCAACTTCCTTTATCAGATCGTCTGCTTCCAACGCGATATGGAGGAATGCACGCTTGTTTTCCTCTCCAGGTTCCTCAATAAGCTCCAAGCGACAATTCCCTTTTTTCAAAAAAAGGATGTTCTCGCTGCCCCATCTAAAATTCAGCTCTTCTTCAAAGCCGAAATATATTTGATAGAATTCCTTCGATGCTTTCAAGCTCTTCACATTCATCCCGATATGATGAAGCTTCATATTCATTCTCCTTACAAGATGAGGTTCATATCTCCGAACTCATGCCATTTATAGTTTTTCATAAGAGCCGTTTGATAGGCGCTCTTTAATTTTCCTTCTGAAATGAACGCCTTTAAGAGATCCAGATGACTCGCTTCAGGCTCATGAAGTCCTGTGATGAGACCGTCTACGATTTGGAGGGGTGTGTCACCGGATAGATATAAATGTGTGACACCCTCAGAAGGCTTCAGATGCCCGAATTCGGTCATCACCGTTTCAAGGGTACGAACCACCGTTGTACCGACTGCAATAACCCTCTTCCCGCGATTCTTTGCCCGGATTATCGCATTCACCGCTTCTGAACTGACATGATAGTCTTCGGGATGGTTTCGTGGGTGAGGCCAGCGGTCATTCCCATAGTAGCTCAAGCCCGCATGGAGCTGTATGAAAACAATGTCGACTCCTTTTTCCCTTAACTCCCGTAACAACCGCCATGTAAATGCCCTGCCGGCAGAGGCCATCTCAACGGAACCCGGAATCGAACCGTAAACGTTTTGATAATACTCAAGTGGCCACGGATCATCGATGTATTCATAACGGATGGGCTCTCCATTTTTGAAGATGAAATCGATCAGTTCACTGCCACTCCTATTGAATTTCAACTGTACAAGTGGTCGTTCACTTCCTTCTCCCTTCACGCGCCCTGTTACACCTTGTGGAAATTCAATTGGTTCTCCTGCTTGATGGAAGTCTCCCAGAATGAGAACGTCCCACGTGTCTTTTCCTCTTTTACGGGAAAGACGGACCTCGACATTCTGTTTCCCCTGTTTGCCCTTGAGGGAAGCGGGAAGCGTCCTACTGTTATTCAACACAAGTACGTCCCCCTCATGTAATAAATCTGGAAGCTTTTTAAACCTTGTATGTTCACACTTGCCGGTCTCTCTGTTTAACACCATCAGCTTTACATCATCTCTCTCAAATCCCTGGAGTTCGATGGGTGTCGTTGCGTTCAAACGGGAAGGGATATGAAACTCATTCGCCAACTCATTCATGACCGCCACCCCGATTCCACTTGAATTCCTGAGCCTGGAAACGCTCTCCGTTTTCGTCCGAAGAAGAATCAGATGCTAGGTACAAGAAGGCATCAAGATGATCGTGTGGGCTCGCCAGGGGATAATCACAGTCAGGGACGGCCTTGTCGTGCATCTCCGTATCCATCTCCCCCGGATCAATCATATTGATCCTTACACCTGTATCACTTAGCTCATCTGCCCATGTTTGAGTCATGCCTTCGACAGCAAATTTCGAAATACCATACGCCCCCCACTCAGCAAATCCTGTTTTACCGGCTTCTGATGTTATATTGACGATAGAACCCTTCCCACTACTTACCATTCCGGGAAGAACCCTCTTCGTGACTAAAAATGGATTCAACGTATTGATCCTGAGCACTTCAAGAAAATCTGCTTCCGGATAATCCGCAAGCAGACGTGGTCCGGGCCCAAATATAGAAGCATTATTAAACAACACATCCACAGCTCCCCAAGCTTCTTCCGCTACCGATACGAAACGATCAACATCACGTGAGTCGGAAACATCAGCCACTATTGCTACCACTTCTGCTCCCAAACCTTTCAGCTCCATTTCCACTTCTTTAAGCGACTCTGGGTTTCGTGCACAGATTGCGAGCCTCGCGCCGATTTCAGCAAATTTCATTGCCAAAGCTCTACCCAGTCCTTTTGAAGCACCTGTAATCATAACTACCTTCTTCTCAAACATATTCCATACCCCTTTCATTTCTTTTGGTACTTACAGTGTATGAAATAGCCGATGACAGCAAATCGGCTGTTCGGAGTTGGATACTCTAGAAAATTGGATGTATTTCTTTCTCAGGCTTTTGATGTACTTTCCAGAAAAACACGAACATTAATACTGGAAATACCTTTTATATTCGTGTTATAATGAACTTGAAAATAAATAGAGCAGTGACTGGCGAAAATGTGGAATCAACCACAAGGGAGCTGCGAATCTTATAAAATTTAAGCCATTAGCCGTTCGCCTGGGCAGAAGGCAAGGGGATACCCTTGTCTTTTTTTACTATAATCAGGAGGGATTGCAGTGGAACCACTAGTATTAGACGGGAAACTTGTTGCATCTGAGGTCAAGGAAAGCCTGAAATCGAGAGTAGCTGTATTAAAAGAGAACGGGATCACCCCATGTCTTGCCACCGTGCTTGTCGGAGACGATCCTTCTTCTGCTACGTACGTGAAAATGAAGGGAAATGCCTGTGCGAAAATCGGGATGGAATCAAGACGGATCCACCTTCCAAAGGAAACGACAACGGATGAACTACTAGCCATGATTCAGGAGCTGAATGATGACTCTTCCGTTCACGGTATTCTGTTACAGCATCCCGTTCCCCACCACATCGACGAACGTGCTGCCTTTGAAGCCATTTCCATTGAAAAGGATGTGGATGGTGTCACAAGCCTTGGATTTGGTCAAAATTCATTGGGATTCGGTGAGTATCCATCCTGTACCCCTGCCGCAATCATGAGTATCATTGATTACTATGGTGTTTCCCTTGAAGGAAAACACGCGGTCGTAGTGGGAAGAAGCCCAATCCTAGGAAAACCTGTTTCCATGATGTTATTGAACCGAAATGCGACAGTGACAACATGCCATTCCTATACGGAGAACCTGCCTGATATCCTTTCTGCTGCAGATATCGTAGTCGCTGCAGTCGGAAAACCGAAGTTCATCCAAGGGGACTGGCTTAAAGAAGGAGCCGTCGTTCTGGATGCAGGATATAACAAAGGCAACGTCGGAGACATCGATTACGAGGCATGCTATGAAAAAGCCAGCGCCATCACACCGGTTCCGGGTGGTGTGGGTCCTGTAACCATTTCCATGCTCTTAAAACAGACCGTTGATTCAGCCGAGAAATACGGTCGTGTGCAGCAAAACGTATAACTTCAAGAGACTGACCCCATTTTCGGGTCAGTCTCTTTTTCTCATTCAGGACTTATTTTTTCTTCGATTCCGGAGAAAATGGTAAGGAAACGAATGATAAAGGAGCGTTCTAATGGACTCACAACAACAACCCAATGCTTTCTCCCGTACACCGGAACCCTATTGGAGGGAGACGACGAAACTCCCCCTGTTTAAAAAGCTTGAACAAAATGTAAAAGTGGATGTCACCGTGGTCGGAGGCGGCATAGCAGGGATCACGACTGCCTACCTTCTGGCAAAAGGCGGTAAGAATGTCGCTCTTATCGAAGCCGACCATGTATTGAACGGTACGTCAGGGCATACAACTGCAAAGATTTCGGCACAACACGGATTGATCTATGATGAGCTGATCCAGCATTTCGGGAAAGAATTTGCAAAGAAATATTTTTTATCTCAAACAAAAGCTCTTCAGTTTATAAAGGACACGATGACAAGCGAAAACATCGAGTGTCATTTTTCACAAGAAGATGCGTACGTATATGCAACGACAGACCACTATGCAGAGAAGGTCCAAAAGGAATATGAGGCATATCAGAAGCTGGATATACCAGGTGAAATCACAGAAAGGATCCCTCTTGATCTTTCTATTAAAAATGCGGTGGTCATGAAAAACCAGGCTCAGTTCCACCCATTGAAATATCTAAAGGCCCTGATTGATTCTTTTACAGGAATAGGCGGGCAAATCTTTGAAGGAACCGTGGCCAGAACCATCAATGAAGGCGAAAGCACCCAGGTTGTGACGGAAGACGGTTATCATCTCGATAGTGAATACGTCGTCATCTGCTCACACTTCCCTTTTTATGATGGAATGGGTTTTTATTACACAAAAATGCATGCAGAACGCTCGTATATCCTTGGGGTGAAGGCCAAAAATGACTATCCAGGGGGAATGTATTTAAGTGCTGAAGATCCCACACGTTCTCTGCGTTATGAAGAAGATGAAAATGGAGAAAAACTCATCTTGATTGGCGGAGAAAAACATAAAACAGGACAGGGCCAAGATACGATGGATCATTATAAGACCTTACAGGCATTCGCCGAAGAAGTGGTCGGTGTAGAAGAAGTCAGGTATCGCTGGTCGGCACAGGACCTGATCACTTTGGATAAAGTACCTTACATCGGCAACCTCACAAAAAAACATCCCGCTATTTTTGTCGCTACAGGTTTCAATAAATGGGGGATGACGTCCGGTACCCTGGCCGGGCAGATTCTTTCTGATAAAATCTTGGGAAATCATCACATCTATGCCGACCTATATTCTCCTTCCAGATTCGTGGCCGATCCAAGCATCAAACATTTCTTCAAAGAGAATGTTAATGTGGCCGGCGAGCTCTTGAAAGGAAAACTGCACATCCCATCCAAGAAACCGGAAGACCTGCATAAAGGGGAAGGCGATGTCGTGAACGTAAACGGACGCAGGTGCGGCGGATTCAGGGATGAAAGTGGAAATCTCCATATCGTCGACACAACCTGTACTCATCTGGGCTGCGAAACCGAATGGAATCACGGAGATCACACATGGGATTGCCCATGTCACGGATCACGCTTCTCCATAGACGGAGACGTCATCGAAGGTCCAGCCAAAAAGCCACTCAAAAGGCTCGACATGAAAGATTAAGGGACGGACTCTGTCCAATATCAGATTTATTGTCGAATATAGCCTGGGAAATAAACAGAATGATCATGATTATTGACATATTTTGTCGCATTGAACAGAAGAATATTTCCTGGATTACGTCTCACACTATAACCGAGCACTATTTTGGGAGGGATTTTGAATGGGCCGTACAAAAAAAGGAAACCGAAATGCTCAAAGTAATACGAATGCTAAAAAAGGGAATCGTACAAGTTCCGAATTAGTCGAATTCACGACAGGACAGGCGAATACCAAGAAAAACCGGACGCAGGATTAGTCACTACCGGCTCCGAATAAAGAATAACCGGAAACAATGGTTCACCATTGTTTCCGGTTTTTTTATATAGAGGAATCTTCCACCCTATCCCGAATCTATTAAGGGAGATCATTATGGGGAGGAATACGAAATGAAGGAACAAATGTTATTTCAACAAATGGAATTCATCCGAATGCGCACCCTTGCTGCCCTGGATGCCACAACCGAACAACTGGCGGATGAAATCCCTGAAGGTTTTAAAAACTCGATCCGGTGGAATCTGGGTCATATCTTATTATCCCAGGAAAACCTGCTGTATTCATTTGTAGGAGAAAATGACCGTAAATCTCTTCCACCTGAATATGGGGAGTTGTTTGGCTTCAATACCAGCCCTAAAACGTGGGAATCCCTCACGCCTCCTACCCTGAGTGAACTACGTGACAAATTGGAGGCTCAGCCTCTAAGGATAAAAGAAGCTTTCACAGGCCGCTTAGATCAATTGGGAGAGAAGCCGTTTGTCCTTGGAGAACATACGACGTTTACCACTTTAGCTGAAGTTCTTTCCTTTGCTAACTGGCATGAAGGGTTACATCAAGGAACCATTACATCGATCAAACGGGTGCAAGGCATAGAGAATCTTTGGGAAAAGGCAGAAGAGAAGGTGAAAAGATAAAAGACATGGTGGCTCATGATCTGGGCCGCCATGTCTTTATTTATGATGAAATAATATGAGAAGGTCTCCATATCCTTCTTCTTCAAGCTTTTCTTTAGGGATAAAACGCAAAGCGGCCGAGTTGATACAATAGCGAAGCCCTTTCGGACCAGGACCATCAGTGAATACATGTCCAAGATGGGAATCGGCTTCCCTGCTCCTCACTTCCACACGTGTCGAGCGATGAGAAAGATCGTATCGTTCGTTTACACTCGCATCCATGACAGGCTTTGTAAAACTGGGCCAGCCGCATCCACTGTCATACTGATCCTTTGATGTGAATAAGGGTTCTCCTGACACGATATCCACATATATTCCTTCTTCACTATTATCCCAGTACTCGTTTTCATAAGGTGGCTCTGTGCCATTTTCCTGTGTCACGAAATACTGCATGTCCGTCAGCTTCCCTTTTAAATAAGACCGGTCTCTGGGCCAATACTTCTTTAAAAAGTCTTCTCTGCTTCGCTTATATAAGGCATAGCGGAAAGCGTTTTTCTTGTGAAAATCCTGATGATATTCTTCAGCAGGGTAAAACTCCACGGCGGGCAGAATCTCTGTCACAATCGGTTCTGAGAATCGCCCACTCTTCTCCAGCTCTTCTTTTGATGTTTTGGCAAGTCGTTTCTGGGTCTCGCTGTGATAAAAAACCGCTGTCCTATATGAGCTTCCACGATCTTTGAATTGGCCCCCGCTATCGGTCGGATCAATTTGTTGCCAGAACAGATCCAGAAGTTTTGCATAAGGAAACATAACCGGATCAAACGTGATTTGCACCGCTTCATAATGGCCGGTGGCACCTGACGTCACCTCTTTATAAGTAGGGTCAGCCGTTACGCCTCCCGTATACCCTGAAACAATGCTCTCAATCCCTTCTTGGTCTTCGAAGGGCTCTACCATACACCAGAAACATCCCCCTGCAAATGTTGCTTTCTCCATATCACCCCTCCTTTCGTTTCACGTGAAACATATCCCTCAAGAAAAAACACTCACCCTTGAAAATACATATGATAATGGTTCTGACACCCAGGGTTAAAGGAAGACTGACAATGAGGACAGACTGACTGGCAATTCATATATTGTAGAATGGTTAACTCATTCTTGCATTCTCCGCAAAGAACCGCTTTCGTATTCCACTCTTCTGGAGACCAGAGAATGGGAGCATGATCTGTCACTTCTTCATGGCAACTATGACAAGGATAATAGGTGTCGCAGCATTTAAATTTAATCGCGATGATATCCTTCGACGACCTATAATGTTTGCATTTGGTCTTAGAATCCACTTCTACGCCAGACACCGTAATCAACTTTTCAGTCATGATCTTCCTCCTTATTTCTGTATGTATTAGTCTTCGATATTCTTTGTTTATATTCCTACCAGGATCCGTAACGGATCTTCCGTACTTACTTCCTGCTGGTCTGATATTCTACCTGTACTATACAATGAATAATAAGAGAATGGGAGGGGGAAGATTCTTGAAGTTAATTGTATTCGGAGCAACAGGTGGTACAGGGAAAGAAGTAGTCAAGCAAGCATTGGCAGATGGTCATGAAGTCACAGCATTTATTAGGAATCCCATAAAAATGAGTGATGAACATCCACTTCTGACCATCGTGCAGGGTGATGCTTTAAGCACGAAAGACGTGGGAAATGCACTAACAGGACATGAAGCAGTCATATCTTGTCTCGGTTCAAATGGCTTGAAGGAAACCAATATCCTCACCGAGATGACAAAGAATATCCTGAATGGTATGAAGACTCATAACATCGAGCGAATCGCTTACGTGGCATCAGCGGGCATAAACAAAGAAATACCGGGGCTTACAGGGAAACTCTCACAATTCATCCTTCGCAATGTGTTAAAGGACCATGGGGATGCTGTAGAAGAAATTAAGAAACAAGGCGTTCATTATACGATTGCAAGACCCATGCAATTGACAACCCAACCTCTATCCAAGACGTATCGCCAAGATACACATTCAATTCCCGTTAAGGGTCGGAAAATAGGAAGGGCTGATGTCGCCCACTTCCTGCTACAAAGCGTTGTTCAGGGAAAACATATGAACGAATCCATTGGTTTGGCTTACTAAATACATCAAAAAGGACTGGCCCGCTTACATCATACTCGATGAAGAGGGCCAGTCCCTTTTATTCAGCTTTTATGCTCAAGTATTCCTCTTAAATCCTTATAAACAAAATGAGGTTTTACCCCCAGCTCATCCATCACCTTATCCTGCCGATTGATCCAGGCGGTATGGAACCCAAAGTTCGTGGCTCCCGCAATATCCCAAGGATTGGATGACATGAACAAGACTTCTTCCCGTTTCACTCTCAGCCTTTTAAGAACAAGCTGATAAGCCATAGGAGTCGGTTTGAACTGTTTGACTTCATCCACTGTCAACACTTCATCCAGTAAATGTCCAAACGAAGACTGTTCCACCAGTGGTGAAAGCATATCAAGGGAACCGTTCGAAAAAATGGCCGTTTGATATGGTTTCAGATGTTCAAGAACCTGTTCCACTTCTTCATAATGAGTCAATTCAAGATAGGCATCCAGTAATTCGTTCTCATTGTCTTCAGAAAGGTCGACCCCGACTTGTACACAAGCGAAATGAAGGGCCTCCCTTGTGATCGAGAAGAATGTCTCATATGTCCCCATCAGCTGACGCAGGAAGCTGTACTCCAGTTGTTTCTGCCTCCACACCTGACTGATCTCCTCCCCTTTGTCCGGAAAGATTTCATTACATTTATCAATAACAGAATGTACATCGAACAGCGTCCCGTATGCATCGAATACAAATGCTTTTATCGTAAGATTTGACATACACACCCTCCTAACAGATTCTCTTAATATAATAGACCAATGTATAAATAGTAAACTTTTTCACCCATGCAGGGAGCAGGCAGATTCATTTTAAGTATGCTCTCTTTATGGTATATTACTTCGAGCATAAAAATAAATAATGGAGGTGTTTACGAATGACTAGTGATCAACATGCACAAGCCTCTCCTTCACATACAAAGACGATTCTTTTCCTGAGTCTTACCATATGGCTAGTGGTCATGAATACAACGATGTTCAACGTAGCCCTTCCGAACGTTTTAAAAGATTTCTCATTGGCGCCTTCCGAAGGGGCCTGGATTGTATCGGGGTATTCCATCGTGCTCGCGATCTGTACCATTACGTATACCAGATTGGCCGATTACATCCCGATCAGACGGTTGCTGATCCTTGGCATCACCATTTTCGGGGTCGCCTCATTCACAGGCTTCTTCGCCCATACGTTTGCTTGGTTATTGCTTTCCCGTCTGTTTCAAGCGGCAGGTGCAGCTGCCATTCCCGGATTGTCGATGGTTTTCGCCGGACGTTTCATCCCCTTGCATAGGCGTGGCCGGGCACTCGCGATGATAGCATCCGCTTCTTCCCTTGGATTTGGGTTGGGCCCCGTTGTGGGTGGGGTCATTACGGATTATCTGAATTGGAATTATTTATTCTTGGTTACATTATGCGTACTTGGAATGATTCCCGTATTGTACCGCTTCCTGCCGAATGAAACGACCAGAAAGGGGTACTTCGATGTATGGGGCGGTTTACTCACAGGTGTAGGAATCACCTTTTTCCTACTCTTCATTTCGACATTTCACTGGTATTATCTCGCGGGGGCCGTTGTTTTCTTCGGGGGCTTGTGGATCCGAATCCATAAAATCGAGCTTCCCTTCATTCAACCAAGCCTGATCCGTGATAAGGGCTACCGCCAGATACTTTATATGAGTTTTCTGGGATTCGTCACCCATTTTGCGATTTTGATTGTCATGCCCCTCATGCTTCAGCATGTGTTTGGCAAAAATCCGACGGCCGTCGGATTCATCATTTTCCCGGGTGCGATGCTCTCTGCAGTGGCAGCCATTTTTGTAGGAAGACTGATTGACCGTTATGGGAATATCAGAGTGATGTTTCTCGCCCATATCCTTCTCATTCTTTCGACCATCATCTTTTATTTCTTATCACCGAAAAGTGAATACATGATTATGCTAGCCTACATGTTCACAAGTTTTGGGTTCTCAAGTCTTTCCTCAAGCTCCACTAACGAGGTTTCCCGGGTCATGAGTAAGGAATTGACGGCTTCTGGTATCGGCATGAAGCAGCTGATCCATTATGTCGGGAGCGCTTCAGGTTCCGTCCTTGGCGGGATCATCGTGGAATTTGGCGGTGCGGACTTTCCGGTGAGCTCCTTTCAGAACACCTTTCTCGTTCTGATCGGATTCATGATGCTTTCTCTCCTTCTATTATTTTTATATCGCAGACAGGACAATAAACGATAGCTAAAGAGTTCCAGGCAGAATTATCTGCCTGGTTTTTTTATATGAAATTTTCTTCAGCCCCATGGATTCTCTCCCTGCTATTCAGGGTATAGTAAGAAAAAATAGTAGAACAGGGGAATTCATTTGAAGACAAAGAGAAAGTGGTACAAGAAGAAAAGTTGGTGGATAGGCGGCGCCATCCTGCTGATTCTTACCGTGGTCATGTTTTACAACCGGGTAAAACCATTGCCACCCGGGGTTTCTTACGCCAGTGACACCTATACCATACCGGAAAAGGAAGTAGAATTTTTATACGATTTGACTTATCAGAAAGATGGAAAGGAACAATATGACCAGTCGATCTTCAATGAAGTCTATCAAACCATTGAAGAAGCCGATGATTTTCTTGTACTGGACTTATTTTTAGTGAACGGATATACGAAGGGTGACCGCGATTATCCTAAAATCAGTGAAACATTATCCAAGAAAATTCAAGAACAGATGAAAAAGAAACCCGATTTAAAAGTGGTTTTTATCAGTGATGTTGTCAATACGACTTACGGATCTCATATAGCGAAACAACTTGAACCGTTAGAAAAACAGGGAGCTGAAGTCGTATTTACCGACTTGAATCGCCTGAGAGATCCCAACATCTTATACTCAGGTGTCTGGAGGACCACTATTGGCTGGTTTGGACAGGATGGTTATGGGTGGCTGCCCAACCCGATGGCCCCTTCCGCACCAAACGTCACGATGAGATCCTATTTGAAACTATTAAATGTAAAGGCCAATCATCGAAAAGTGGTGATGACGGAAGACGCAGGTCTCATCTTATCGGCCAACCCCCATGATGCCAGTGGTTTTCATTCGAATATTGCTTTCAAGGTGAAGGGGGACATCATCAAGGATATGGTCAAAGCCGAAAAAGCCGTTGCGGCATTCTCAAATGGCAAGATGGACGCCTTCCCTTCCGAGGAAGAACTCGACAAGACCGTCAAAGACGTCCCTACAGATGGATCGACTGTCAAGGCACAAATCTTGACGGAACGAAAAATCCAAAAAGGGGTCGTACAGGCATTAGATAAGGCCAAAAAGGGTGACGAAGCATGGATCGGCATGTTTTATCTGGCGGACCGGGACATCATCGATGCGATTGAAGATGCAGCCGAACGGGGAGTGGACATCCGTATAGTGCTGGACCCGAATCAGAATGCCTTTGGTCAAGAAAAGATCGGGTTACCGAACCTCCCTATTGCAGCCGAACTCCATAAATTAGAGAACGAACATATTACCATCAGATGGTATAACACCAATAAAGAGCAATATCATACAAAAATTATCTATGTAAAAGGAAAGGATCAAAGTACCGTCATTGGCGGGTCGGGAAACTATACGTCCCGGAATATGGATGATTACAATATGGAAGAAAATCTGAAGCTGACAGCCCCTACAGACAGCAAGACCATGACTGAAATCGACGACTATTTTGACCGTATATGGAACAACCGGAACGGGACGTACACCGTTGACTATGAAGAATATCAGGATAAATTGCCTGCTGTTAAGTATGTCATGTATGTCCTTCAGAAAATTTTCCAAGTGACAACATATTAGGTTTTGACTTTGAGAAAAAGGGGAATTTACTTTATAACAACACATATTAAAAAACGATAAATGGAGGTAACAAAAATGGGTATTATCTTGTACTTAATTGTTGGTGGAATCATCGGTTGGTTAGCTGGACTTATATTAGGTAAAGACGTTCCTGGCGGGATCATCGGAAACATCATTGCCGGTATCATCGGTGCATGGATCGGCGGAGAGCTCCTCGGAAGCTTCGGACCGTCACTTGCAGGAATCGCCATCGTACCGGCCTTGATTGGAGCGATCATCTTTGTATTCCTATTAAGTCTTCTTCTAAGAGGAATGAGAAGAACGTCTCATTAAGGAGATTGCCCCCCTGGAGTCCAGGGGGGGTTATTTTGTGCCAATAAAAAAACAGCCATTGCAGGCTGCTCTCTCAATACGTCATCGATTTCTTATGTCTTCGTTTATTCCGATACTTCTTATAGATCGGGTAAATAATAGGTCCCCATTTGATCAGTCTTCCAATTAAACGTTTCATAAAGGTAACCTCCTTTGTACAGTACTCTACCCGAATCTGAAGAAAGAAAACATATGCTAGAATGGAGAAAAGACGATAAATGACGGGGAGTTTCTCATGCAAATCACGGAAGAATTAGCTTATCCAATCATCTCAAAACTGAAGACCATCGTTCATTACAATATCAACATCATGAACGCGTCCGGCGTCATTGTTGCCAGCACAGACCCTTCACGTATGAATCAAGTTCACGAAGGAGCTCTATACGTTCTCGAACAGAAAAGCCCATTGATCATATCGGAGCAAGAATCAGGCAGGTATCACGGCTCCAAGGAAGGAATCAACCTTCCGATTGAGTTCCTTGGGGAAATGATCGGAGTTGTCGGGGTTACAGGTTCTCCACAAGAATTAGAGCAGTTTGTGAAGATCGTGAAGGTCACCGTTGAAGTGATGTTGCAGCAGGTACATTTTCACAATCAATTGCAGCACCAAAAAACATTGATGGATAATTGGTTACTGGATTTGGTTCACCCCCATTATTTTGATGAACAAAAAAATGAGTCATTTGCACATCACTACTTACATCTCGAAACGAACGAAAAGGTACAAATCATGTTGGTTCAATTTGATGACCTATCAGCCCACTCTTCACCGAGCCTTCCTCTATCAATGGTCAAGGAAGAGCTAATGAGGAGAATAATGCTTCAACTACCGAAAGTGCACTTTCAATCCTTCGTTACCGAATCATCCTGCGTTCTCGGCATTTCATCAAGCATTTGCCCCACCAAGGGAGAAAGTATCCAGCTGGCTAACCGCCTGCAGCGACATTTACAGGAAAAGCATTTCAGCGTGAAGACAGCTGTCGGAAATATCTACTCGGGAGTCAACGGATACAGAAAATCTTATATGGAAGCACACAACTCACTGGAATTACAAGAGAGTTTCCCACAGTTCCCCGACTATATCCATATTCAGGATTGGGGTATCATGGATCTTATCAAGCAAGTGCCCATTGAGATCAGGAAGGATTTTATGAATCGATATGATGATCGCACCTTCCACCTGAGCACCACGCTGCGAGAGACTCTTCAACGGCTGTTTGACTGCCAATTAAACATGAAAGAGACAGCAAGCTCATTGCATATTCACCGAAACACTCTCCTCTACAGACTTGAAAGTATTGAGGAACTGACAGGTCTTAATCCAAGACAGTTTGATGATGCCATATTGCTTCGATTTCTTTTAATCATCCAGGAGATGAGTATGTAGACGTAAGAATATGATTGTGCAGATGCACAATCTTTTTTTATTTTTATACAGAAATGTTTAGAGGAACTCACATTGTAACCGCTTACTTTAGTTGATTTAATAGAAGAATAGATTATATTTTCTGAAAAAAAGGAGCCGCTATGAATATTCTTATTGCCCCCGATTCATTTAAAGGCAGTCTAAGTTCCCTTAAGGTTGGGACGATTATGGAGAAAGCCTTCCTGGATGAATCTTCGTTGTTTAACACGAACGTCCTCCCTATGGCCGATGGAGGCGAAGGGACTCTTGAGACCCTCATTTATGCTACGGGAGGGAAGAAAATCAAGACAAGAGCAACAGGTCCCTTGGGAGAACAAATCCCCACTGAGTATGGAATACTGGGAGATCAAAAGACGGCGGTCATTGAAATAGCTTCCATTGCAGGATTACCCATGGTTCCGAAAGAAAAACGGAACCCCTTCCACACAACGTCACGAGGTATCGGGGAAGTCATTGTCTCAGCCATGGAAAAAGGCTTTCGTCACTTCATTATTGCCCTGGGCGGAAGCTCTACTAATGATGGTGGATTCGGCATGCTCCAATCCCTTGGAGTGACCTTCCATGATGAACGAGGGAATGCTGTCGGGTCCTTCGGTAGAGATCTTGGACTCATCTCTAAAGTGGATTGGAGTACTCTTCACCCCGCCGTTAAAGAGTGTACGTTTCACATCGCCTCAGATGTCGAAAACCCTTTATGCGGAGAAACAGGAGCCTCATCTGTATTCGGTCCACAAAAAGGGGCCACGAAAGAACAGGTGAAGGAGCTCGATCGACAACTGCTTCACTACAGTCAGGTGCTTACAGAGGCTAGAGGGATTGACTTCAAAGATACAAACGGTGCCGGCGCAGCCGGAGGGCTGGGCTTCGCCTTCCTTCATCTAAACGGCAAACTTGAATCCGGTGCGAAGCTCGTTGCTGAAGCGTCCAGCCTTTCAACTGCGGTTCGGGATGCAGATTGGGTGCTCACCGGTGAAGGACAGAGCGATTATCAAACACTGTTCGGTAAACTCCCCTCCTATGTCGCTTCCATCGCCAACCAGTATCAAACACCGGTGTCCCTTATCGCCGGGAGCTTGGGAGAAGGGTATCAAAACTTATACGGAGACTTTGACAGCTGTCACTCCATCGCCATCGGCCCAATGTCTTTAGATGAAAGCATCAGCCGGGCCGAGGAACTTCTTTACCATGAAACAAGAAACATCGCACGAATTTTGAACAGAACAAAGGGTGAAAAATAAAAGGGGGAACTTCTCATGTCGGGAATTTGGTTATTTACGGTCATTGTCTTAGGGGTAGGATTCATCATTTTCACAACATCTAAATTAAAGTTTCAGCCGTTTTTATCGTTATTATTTGCAGCTTTCTTAGTCGGCATATTCGCTGGTCTTCCATTGAATGAAGTCGTAGAAGCAGTAAACGGCGGCTTCGGTGGGCTGATGGGGTATATTGGCATCGTCATCGTAGCAGGTACCATCATCGGAACAATCTTAGAGAAATCAGGCGCTGCTCTCAGGATGGCAGAAGTGGTTCTGAGATTAGTAGGAGAAAAGAGACCGCAGCTCGCCATGTCCCTTATCGGTGCCATCGTCAGTATCCCGGTCTTCTGTGACTCAGGGTACGTCATTCTCTCAAGCTTGAAAAAAGCATTGGCAAAACGGGCAAAAGTGGCTCTTGCCTCCATGTCCGTTGCCCTGGCAACGGGTCTATACGCAACCCATACCCTCGTGCCACCTACCCCGGGTCCTATTGCCGCAGCCGGGAATATCGGTGCGAGTGATTACTTAGGAACGATTATCTTAATTGGGATCATTGTAGCCATTCCTACAATTCTAGCAGGCTATCTGTGGGCGGTTAAAGTCGCAGATAAAATTGAAATCGAAGGAGAAGATGAGCTGGACTTGGATTATGATGAGATTGTCAAATCCTTCGGAGAACTTCCTTCTACGTTCAAATCTTTTGCCCCTATTGTCCTTCCCATCCTATTGATCGGGGCAGGATCAGTCGTCAGCTTCTTCCAATGGAAAGGCGGAGCCGCAGATGTACTCTTATTCATCGGATCGCCTGTTGTAGCCTTACTCATCGGTGTCCTGGCGGCATTCGCCCTCATGCCGAAATGGGATGAAGAAACTTTGAACGGCTGGGTTACTCAAGGGATGAAAGATGCGACCAATATTCTTTTGATCACAGGTGCAGGTGGGGCGTTCGGCTCCGTCATTAAGGCGACTCCCGTTGCGGAAATGATTCAAGGAATTGCAGACGGAGGATTGCTTTCCGGTGCCCTTGTCCTTCTCATACCATTTATTGTGGCAGCACTATTAAAATCGGCTCAGGGGTCTTCTACGGCAGCGCTGGTCATCACCTCCTCCCTGATTGCCCCGCTACTTCCACAAATGGGGATTGAAGGTGCCGTGCCGCTTGCTTTAGTCGTGATGTCCATTGGAGCAGGTGCCATGACGGTCAGCCATGTCAATGACAGCTACTTCTGGGTTGTCACACAGTTCAGCGGAATGAAGGTCACGGACGCTTATAAGGCACAGACCGCCGCTACGCTGGTTCAAGGGTTAACCGCCCTTGTATTTACTTTATTGTTATGGATCATACTTGTTTAACGATAGAGAGGGTGTCCCACATGATTGGGGCATCCTTTTTAGTAGGATTTCTTTTATTAAAATGTAAATAGTAGAGATATCATTCTGTAAACACCCCTCCACACTGCCTTTACATAAAGCTGATACTCTTGAGGCAGAAAAGGAGGTAAGCATCATGATGAATTGGTTTAAAAAAGGATTCGTACTACTGTTGGTATTTTCTCTTCTTCCACTATCAGCCCAGGCACTGGACAACCCCCTTAGTGCTTCTGGCGAGCGTGATGGAGGAATCGGAAACAGTACTCATTACTTAGACGAATCGCCAAATATCTCGGTTGATGAAAAGGTAAATCAGATTATCTATCCTTTATTTGCAACGCCTGCTATTAAAAAGAAAGGGGAGCCCCTTACCATAAAGGTTGATACTCAAGGAAAGGAAGCCGGGTCTTGGTCTGTAAAATTAAAGCAAACGAATCACTCTTCCCTCACCAGTGAATACGAATTACCGGTCCAATCTGTACAACCAGGACAATCGCATTGGAAGGACAGCTCTTCCATTGTCGATGTCACCGTCTCCATTCCTGAGGGGACTCCACAGAGATTATATGATTTAGAGGTGACCTATACTGGGAACGGACAAAGAATCACAGATGAACAACCTCATTCTGTCAAAGTGGTCGACGAGTACAAGAAGAACTTTTCCTTCTTGCATTTGACTGACACTCATATAGGTTCTCCGCGTAACCTTGGAAATACCGATGATCCCTCTTCCTTAACGCCAGGCCGGGCAAGGGAAACCGGCATGTGGGATCCGGACCCAACCAAACGCTGGTTATATCTGCAGAAAGCGATTAAAGAAGTCAACTTAAAGAACCCCGATTTTGTGGTTCTGACAGGAGATTTAATGTTTGGTCAACAAAATCCTCAAGAGTATATTTATGAATATGAAGAAACCTTTAAAATGCTTCAAAAACTGAATGTACCTGTCTATATCGTCCCTGGAAACCATGATTACTACGCCCAGGATGCAACACTGACGGATGGAGCAAAGTATTGGGAAAAGTACTTCGGGCCTCAATATTTCTCCTTCGATTACGGACCTTACGCCCATTTCATCGGATATAACTCATTCGATTGGGATAAATTTGACCGAAGTGGAAATGGTACGGTTTCTGTTCCAACATGGGGCGGCCAGATTCGGGAAGAACAGTTGAACTGGGTGAAACAAGATCTACAAGAGAACGCCAAAACCGCACAAAGTGACCAAATCCGCGGCCTCTTTTCACACCATAATCCATTATGGCGCGACAGAGATATTTGGCCTCAAGACGATCCTGACGTTCAAGAATACTGGAAGCAATATGATGAACAGCATGACCCTCAGCGCTTGAGCACACTGATCCTTGGCGAAAAACTAGGGCTTAAGTACGACCAGCAATGGCACGGGGAAAATGCTCAAGAATTGATCGATATCATGAAGGCGAATGATGTGACAATCAGTCTTCATGGACACACTCATATTGACGATGTAACCCAGCAGGATGGCATCTTATATACCACTACCACGGCCATTGAGTTATCCGGTAAACCCTGGGTAGGCTTTAGAGACTTCTCCGTTCAAAACGGTCAGATCTCATCCTACCATTACGAAGATCCCGATCGTTCCATCCCTGTTTACCAAAACGGCGATACAGAAGGCGGGACCATGTCCTTTGACGCAGATTATCTGAAAGCGAACGACGGAAATGCTGATTCACAGCGAGTGGATATAACCAATCGTTTAAATAAACCTTTACAGGTTACAATCCCTTTTTACATGAAAGAGGGGAAATATAACGTATCCAAAGGAAGCATCACACAAAACTACGCTTCAGATGGTAAGCAGTATATTGAAGTACAGATGACTTTAGAGCCGAACAGCAGTGAAATCATCAATGTTCAAAAATAAGATGTCATTTAGAAGCCCATTTCCATCTATTATTGGAAATGGGCTTGATTTTGGAGTTGATTACTGCCCGGGAAATAAATTTCCCCTTACTATAGCAAAAAGCGACTGATTCCAAGCTCAGTCGCTTTTTATTATTTACTGCTCTTCGATTCTGCAATTTTCCCTAAGAAAAAGCCGTCTACCTCACTGATTTTCCCTCGCCACATAATTTTCCCTTTGGAAGGGGTAGGCTTGCTGTCGCCACAATATACCTTTGTATTCTTCAAATGAATGAAGTTGGCTTCAGCGCTTTGATTCTCTTCTACTGACTCTCCTGCCTTGGCAAGCTCCTCACTCAGCTTCTGAGCCACGTCACTGCCGTCCTCAAAGGTTTCGCTTAACGAGTCGAAGTATTCCTTCGCAGAAACGAGAGTACCCGTTATGACGGCTCCAGCGACGTTTAACGTGATGTCTAATGAAAAGTCATGTTTATTTGAAGCTTGCACAAAAAATTCTAAGATGCTGTCCTTTTCTGATCCTGAACTCATGATCACATCTCCCTTTCATTAAGCTACTGTGTCATCCTCCGTAGAGAGTGTTGTGTCTTCTTCTTGATCTTCGCCTGAGTCATCATCTTTTTTGGCCGTTTTTTTACTTTTAGCACTGCTCTTACGTGTAGATCGTTTCTTTCCTTTTGTTGACTTGCTGTTTGAGTTCTTTTTGCTTGATGCTTCTTCCTCATCGTCGTTATCATCATCATCTTCTTCCTCGTCGTCATCCTCTTCATCTGTCGCCGTTTCTTTGGATTTCTTTGACGATTTCTTTCTAGAAGAAGTTTCTTTTTCCTCTTCTTCGTCTTCGTCTTCCTCTTCATCATCTTCTTCCTCACGGGCTGCTGCAATTTGATTCATTTTTTCTTCTAATTGCTGCAGGCGATTCTGAAGTTCTTCATTTTCTTGTTTAAGAGCTTCATAGTCTTGGTTGGAGTCTTCTGACTGGTTCGTTTCTGTCGCATTTACAGCTGTTGCTGTATCTTCAGATGCTTCCTCGTCCCTATCACGCTTGAAGAGGCTCGCTGTAGATGATTTTAGTGTGACAGCGGCTTTTCTCGATTTTTCTTTTGCTGCTTTTCCGAAGTCTAAGCTCTTGCTTTTAATTTTCTCTTGATCGATACGATCCAGAAGTTTTTTCCCGTTTTTAGGTGTTGCTAAATAGCCCACTGTTGCTCCGAGGAGACTTCCTGCCACTGTCCTCTTGATCGGGCCGCTTCTTCTTGTTTTGTTCTCATTCGTAGGATTCTTTTCTTGTCCTTGATTCTCAACTGTTGTTTGCGTATTATTTTTTTCTGCCATTTGTAAAACCTCCAATTAGTTTGTATCCGCCGGGTTAAGGCGGTTTGTATCCAGTTTCTTTTCAAGTGATTCCAATCGTTCCTGTAGTTTCTTGTTTTCTTCTTCAAGGGCTTTCGTGTTGTTATCTGCCGCTTTTGAACTTAAATAGGGATCATTTTCCCACCAGTCCATTCCTATTTCCTTTGCTTTATCTACAGAGGCAACAATTAAGCGGATTTTGATTGTCAGCAGCTCGACATCGGCGATACCCACCGTAATATCTCCTGCCACGACTACACCTTTATCCAGAATCTTTTCTAATACATCCACAATTGTATTGGATTGTACCGGATGCTCCATTCCCATCATGTAACCTCCCTAACCGCTATTACATCAAGCTTCCTAAAGGGCCAAGATCTATATTCAAGTCATCAGCATCAAGACCGAATACCTCTTTTAACTCTTCCATTTTTTCTTCTAAGTTCATAAGGGCGATCCCCAGGTTCTCTACTTGTTCATCCGTTAATGTACCGCCTTCTACACGTCGCATAGCATGCCGCTCGACAATTTGCCTTAACAGTTCCACGACGGTCAATACTAGCTGTGCCAAGCCTTGCTCTGCTTTATCCGGATCGAAATTAATTCGCCCATTTGTCCCGCTGGCCTGTTGCATGGATCAATCCCTCCCTTTCTTGATCAAATTGGTCGGACGTGACCGTTTTACGCGTTCCCTGCTTATGCTGAACTAAAGTTTCAACTGAAGAAATCAATACCCGCAAATCCAGATATACGAGGTCGACCCCTGCAATGGATATGATCAAATCTCCCTTTATCGCCACACCTTTATCGAGAATGACATCTAAAATATCAATAAGGGCTATATCTTTGTTCTCGATCGATTCTCTTACAGTCATATTTCTCATTCCTTATTAGTTGGTTAAGAAAAACTAGAAAAATGATAGGGTGGCCAAGGTCCTGAAGCTTCGATTTTCCAGCCGGCTTGTCCCAGTTCTTCTTCGTATTGCTTGATTTCCTCTACAAATTCACCCACATTGGAAACCGGAAGGAGGAATACACTGTTCCATGCCATATGTTCCTGTCGTCCCGTAACGTCTTTGCTCCAATTTTTTTTAATGTTTCCATAGATCGAGTGCTCTTTCAGTTTTTCATGAACCTCTTCACAGAGGCGGTTTTTCTCGTTTTCCAGTTCCCTGTCGATCAGCTGATTGATCTTTTTCTTTTCAAAAAACTGCCTGCCCTTTGGTAAGTCACTGATTTCCTGTCTTTTGGCTTCAATGGACGGATTGCTTTCGCTTACCTGCTTTTTCAACAGCTTATCGTCACAGTAGATTTTGACATTCCATTCTTCATTTCCATCCAGTTGTTTAAACGTCGTATCAAGCTTGTTTCGGTTACCTTTAATCGTGCTTTTCAGACTCTCCTCATTTTTGTACAAAGTACAAAACTTAAGGGGGATGATGGTATAGAGTTTCGACACCATCAATACGGTTTCGTGGTGATGAAAGGCCTTTTCCTGAAGCCAGTCCATGTCATTATCGACTTTTTCCTTAATTGACTCCCCCGAGTAGTCATCGGATGGAAGGTCACAGACAATGGCGGTTACATCTTCAATTTGTATCGTATACAGTTCTCCTTCTCCATCAAACCCCTTCATGGGGGGCAGGGTTTCTTTATTTGCTTCTTCTGTTGGAATTAAGCCATATAGATAAAGTAAATCGCTCATCTGATCACCCTTATTTCTTTTTCGTTAATTCTTCCCATTGCTCCATTTCCATTTGTTTCGCCATTTCATATCTTGCTAAGAGCTCATCTTCTTTTTCCTGGAATGCTTCTTCAGGGATTTCCCCTAATTCATACATCATTTGAAGCTGAATCAATTTTTGTTGAATGGTAGGAAGGTCGAATAATTCTTTATCCGCTTCTTCTTTGATCTTTTCTCCGACTTTAATGACCAGATTAATTGGTGCGCTCACCAATTTATGAATCATCAGCCTTCCTCCACCTTTAATCGGATGTTGACGAAATTGTAAGCTGGCCACGGGCCGCTGTAATGAAATTCAACCTTATCCTTCCATTGTTCATGTGCTTCATTGACCTTCTGATCGAATTGTTCCTCTTGTTCACGATCAATAAGAAAGGAGGCGTTAAGCAGCATCTTCTCACTGGAAGGGTCATTCGCCTTTGCTGATACAGCTGTTTCTTCAAGTGGAGTAAAGACATCCTGCTTCACCTCATGTTGGAGGCCCGCAAATAGCTTCTGTGCCATCCCTCCAAGCTGTATGCGGTCATAATAGCCGGCAGATTCCGATTTCCCTTTAACCGATGATGCCATTTTCTCTACCTGCGGGTTGTCTTTGACCATCGCTTCCAGCCATTCTTTTTTACCGATCACCTTCAGGCCTAACTCAATTTTCCCCTTGATGGCCGGAAATAGAGTTTCGAATTGGGGGTAAAGGTTTTCAAGTAAGGCTGCTACATCGTCCTTTGATTTAAAAACATTTCCAAAGCTGATTGGTATGACCGTATCCTTTTGATCCATCACCCGCGAGACCGCCCCTTGGTGCATAAGAAGATTCTGCTTCTTTGGATGATAGATTTTCATCGGTACTTCCGCTGCTACCATTGCGGCATCCTTGTACCTGATCGTGAACGTCTCCCGTTCTTCGCCTTCTATTTCAATAGAACCAAATTGATCATCTTTGTCTGTCTGAATGGCACAAAATATATAGATTCCCGTTTCTTCCTGACTCATCATAAAACTCTCCTTTATTCCTCAGATACCTTCATTTGTTTACATGCATCTATGATTAATTTTTCCGCTTTTTGTTGAGGGTCTTTGCCGTCGATACATCGACTGACACTTTGTGCTGCTATATCGATACATAGACGTTGAAAATCAGGATTCTTACCGTCTATGGGAATGTCAGATTCAATGGCAAGCCTTGCGATCATCAAGGAAGCCCGCAAGCTTGGTCCGTTCGTATCTTTCGAACATTGATCACGCAGAGTAGAAATGAGTGTGGTGATGGCTCTTGCTTCGCTCATGACCAGGTTTGCTTTTTCTGATACGATCATTGCTTCTTGCTCAGGTTCCTTATAATCTACGTTAATCGTAATCAACCGATCTAGAAGAGCATCCTGTGTTTGATAAACCCCTGCATATTCTGCAGGGTTACTAGTGAAAATGATGGAAAATTCCGGATGCACCCTAATGAAAGGTTCAGTGAGCTTTGATCCGTATAATGGAATAACTCCTTCTTCTAAAATAGAAAGGAAGATATTATTCGTTGTAGGCTGTGATCGTGTAAATTCATCGTATACAAGTGTATAGCCGTTCTTGACCGCTTCCAGTAAACGTCCGTCCCTCCATGTCTCTGTTACGCTTTCATCCTTTTTATATACAGATCGGACATATTGATCGACGACCTTTTTGCTTGTATAGCCGGTGAAATCACCGATTAAGTCTTTATTATTCAGTTCGTGGTTTCCGTGCATGAGCATAACCGGTCTTTTCCTCTTCTTTGCAAGTGCGAGTGCCAGAGAGGTTTTCCCGGCTCCGGAAGGACCTGTAAAATGTACAGGATATCCAGCTTTCAGGTATTGCAATGAACGCGAAAGCAATTCTTTCGTTTCATCGTCTTGAATGAGTGCCCTGCTATCCTTTTTGACCCGTTTTGTTAAGACCGTCACGTACCATTCCCTCCTACTCACTCACCACTACATTTCCTGTCCAATGGCACTTCTGTAGCGGATATCCCATCTCTTAAATGATGTGACTTCCTTGTCTTTATTGAGGATGACATCATACGTGCCGAGCATCTCATCCTTTGCATATTTTTTCATATATTCTTTTTCTTCAATGACCTCTACTTGAAGCTTCCAGCCTTCGTCTTCCGTTAATTCCACTGACGTAATCTTATGGACTGGAGCCACATGTTCATTGAAGAAATCCGTTACACTATTCATGATTTCCTTGATAACCATAGTCGCCTCCTACTGTTTTGAAAGGGGACCGTTTAGTTCCCCTTCAAAACACTTTCTCATTCCTGATGCAGTCGCTCCCCGTGTCTATCTAAATGCTAAACTGGGAGCTTCTTTCATTTTGTTGAGTAGCAAGTCCATTTTCTTCGACATCATCACGAAGAAGCCCCACTGCCTCTGCATAACGCAACCATGTATCCACGCTGGCAATGACAACCCTAGCCTCTACCGTTAGAATTTCAATCCCTACAACTGATACTCTTGCAAAGGCATCGATGACAATACCTTTATCAAGAATCCGGTCAATGACTTCTGCCAAACTTGAGCTGTTGTTACTTTTTTGAATAGCCATCTTTCATTCTCCTTTCGGTGCTTAAGAGCTGATTGTCTTAATGTCTTTAGAAGATTTTATATTTTCTGAACTTTTAATTTCTGTAGAGCTTTTGATATTAAAGGAGCTTTTAATATCGCTTGCTCCTTTAAGACTGCCTACACTTTTTATCTTGGTTCGATCTTGATCGGAGGAGGAGATTTTCTTTTGAAATTCTTCACCGGCTTCTTTTGCATGACTCAGTTTCTCCCGTACCGAAAGTAATACGTCCTGTACTTTTTCCTTTGCTTCCTCTGCTTTGTTATGAACATTAGCTGCATTGTTTTCTTTCGCGTCCTTAAGCTTCTCGGATGCTTCATTTGCTTTTGATTGCATGCCTTCTTCAACGTTTTCGACAAATTTTTCTTTTGCTTTTTCTTTGATTGTGTCCTTAAGGGATTCAGGAGCATGATCCAGGGCTTTTTTTGCCATCTTGCCAACTGCTTTTTTTACCGGCTTACCCATTCAATTCCCCCTTCGGAAGGCTCGATGTTATTTCTTAGATTCCACAAGGCTGTTAAGCATTTCCTCGATGCGTTCTAATCGTTCATTTAAATGTTTGTTTTCTTCTTTGATTTCTTCCAGTTCCTCTGATTGATTGTTTGAATTTCCGCTATGTTCAGCTTTGGATTCGTTCGTTTCCGATGACTCTTCCTTTTTCTTCTTAGGAGAAAGTAATCCTCCTTCGAGCTTACTCATATATCCTGTAGCCGATTGTCGCAGTGTAATAATCGCTTGTTCAGTCAGGAATTCCTGTGCCGATCTCCGCAGTTCTTTACTGGCTGCTTTCATTACGTCTGATTTGCCCAGGCTGTCCACTACCTTCTTTCCTGTTCCGGGGTTGGATAACAATCCTATTCCTGCTCCAACCACTCCGCCGATAATCGCATAATTCATGGATGGTCTGCTTTCGCTTGCCTGCTTTTCTTCTGCCGCGTTCGTTTCTTCTACTTGTTGACTGCTCTTCACTTCTGACATATTCATCCTCTTTTCTACTAAATTAGTAAAACTATATTTGATTTACTTGTTTAAATGCTGAATGCTGTTCCTCTTTCATTTTCCTGCTTTGAGAGACCCTCTTCCTGGACCTCATCCCTCAAAAGCCCAACGGCTTCTGCATATCGTAACCACGTATCC
The DNA here is from genome assembly GCF_044542955.1 of Rossellomorea sp. NPDC077527. Taxonomy (NCBI): domain Bacteria; kingdom Bacillati; phylum Bacillota; class Bacilli; order Caryophanales; family Bacillaceae; genus Rossellomorea; species Rossellomorea sp. NPDC077527. The sequence continues at coordinate 348,928 of NZ_JBITVL010000005.1, forward strand.
ACACTTGCAATGACGACTCTAGCTTCCACTGTCAGAATCTCGATTCCTACCAAGGAAACCCGGGCAAATGCATCAATGACGATTCCTTTATCCAGGATTCTATCAATTACTTCCGCGAGACTTGAGCTGTCATTACTTTTTTGAATACTCATCGAATCTCTCCTCTATAATGGTTTTGCCAATGACACGCTTCTATTCTGTTTAATCGGTGTTTACCTCGATTGTGGCCATGCATAAACTAGGTCATGGGAATCATTTGAAATAAACTGCCATTTTTTATACATGTTTTAATCAATGGAAGACGCTCTGTAACATTTGTTTCTTAGAGACATATAAACTTGTGGACTTGGGGTAGAAAAAATAATTCAAATAAGACAAATTGATTACAGTTTCTCACTTTAATAGATGGTTGTATAAAGAAGGGAAGTGTGCTTTGAAAAAGATGGGGCATTGAGGACTTTTTCTCTTAAACGAAAAAGAACCCGAAGCTTAAAACGCTTCAGGTTCTTATTTCATTTATTCATTTGGGCAAGGAAATCGCCTAACAAATCGTCCAGCGATTCTTCTTTTGGTTCTTCCTTAACCGTTTCCTGGGGTTTCATGGCACTGTCCCAGTCAAAGTTGTCCAATTCTTCATCAGTAGAATAAGAACGCTCATCTATTTCTTCATCTGGTGTATCATCCACCACTTGATCAAGGGACCATTCCCTACTAGTATCATGACTTGCTGCAGATTCTTCCTGAAGATAGAGGGCTTCATCTATATCCAACGAGTTACTGCTTAAGGAAGCAAGCAGGGAGGCTGTACGAACCGGATTTGAAAGCAGTTGATACACAATACTCCCTAAGAGCGCTTCAGAATGTTCATGTTTTAACCAATCACGTTGGGACTTATCCAACCCCTTGGGAAGGGGAATCGTAATCGCTTCCCGCCTCTTTGCAATCGTGTCATTCACACCATTCAGTACAAGCTCTGCAATCTTACTGGAAAAATTTCGTTTTTCCGTTTCCTTAAGCTTTTGTAGATGCTTTAAAACATGATCAGGTGTATCAGAAGGGAGACGAAACGTTATCGGCTGTCCCCTCGACATCCCTTTTTCTTTCATACCATCACCCTATTTGGTTTTCGCTAATTTTTGTTCTTCTTTTTGGGTTTGTTGTTTTTGCGTTTTTCTTAAGAAGTCCGCAATCAGCTTATAGTAGGCATTGGCCATCATCCAAATGCTTTCCTTCTCATCTTCAAAGAAGTCGATATTGTACCCGTCAAGATTGTTATTAAGCGTTTTGATATACTCCTTCAGGACGCTTGATCCACCGCCGATGAAGTAGCAGATTTCCGTCTGGGAGTTCTTTTGCCACATATTACGCAGGTGGCGGTATTGCTTCTTAGCAAGTTCAAGCATGATACGGTCGACGATATCGTGGACGCTTGTACGACTTCCTTTGACCATAATGTGATTTCGATCATTTTTCTTTGTGATGATTTCAACCACATCGCGTCGGCTGTCAAGCTCTATACCGTGTCTCGAGCGGATTTCCTCCCGGATTAATTCAAGTGATTCAGACACACCCAAATTAAATCCTTGGGCTTTATCGTCGTCTACCTTGCGATCCTTAATGACCGCGATATCTGTTGATAATCCTCCAATATCCTGAATCAAGATTCGCTTATCTACCAAATCTTTATTGATGATATTAGAATTATTATCCATTACAAGGTTGATAAAAGCAGCAAATCCTTCAGGATACACCTTCACTTCATCAAATTTAATATTTACTTTGATTCCTTGATAACGAGGAGTGACAAGGAACTCGACCTGGTGTACCGAACCTAATAATCTTGAGCGGTAACCAACATCTTTCCCTTCCTTTACTTCACGGAGGGGAAGACCTGTTCCGAGCGTATAGTTTGCTTCTATTACATTATTATTCTTTTTAAAATTAGAATCGTTCCGTGCTGCATCAAGAGCGATGGAAGCAAACAGCATGATCAGTGTTTGATCTTCTTCTGATTTACTGCTACCCGGATCAAGTTCAGTCGAGTTATTGCTCTTTGTTGCAAGATTACCTACACGATAAATTGCATTGTTGTCTTTCAGAGCAGGGGAGTGGACACGGATATGTATGCCGTCTAGTGGGTCTTGTGTATCCAGTTCCTCAATCCCGATGATCGGACGATCTTCAATATCCCGTGCGATGACGTTCGGAATATTCACCTCAGCGTCCATTTTCCCAAAAATACCTTTTAAAGAATCATTACCAACATCAATGGCTGCAATTCGAGAATTCGTCATTAAAATCATCCTTTCATTCATGAGTGAGAATTTGTCAAAAAATTTCAACTCTTACTTCCAGATTAAACAATTTCTTGTCTCTGGTCAATCCTACTTTTCTATCGATTATGGATCCCCACAGAGAGAGCACATGTATACATTTTTGTATCTTTGTATACATTATTTGTACACATCCCTTTAATTCAACATGTGTACTTGTTTGTGTACATGTATACTTTATTGTATACAATTGTGTACATATTTGTTTACAAGTATACAAAATTGTAAACTATCATATTTTTACATATTTCCATTACGAATGATGCTCTCTCTACTACTCTTTAAAACTAGGAATCTACCTTTTTTTAGCAAAAAATCATGACGAAATAAGAAAAACAAAAAAGGTGAAGGACAAGAAAAATGGAACAAGACATTATTCTTTCAAATAAATTTGGAGAAGAAAGAGTGGTAAACCAAAGTGTCCGGTTATGCGTAGGATCTCCTAAAGGTGAATAAATGAAAAAGACTTCAGCATTTAGCATGCCGAAGCCATTCAAAAATTCACTATTGTGCTGTATAGCCGCCGTCAATGACAACTGCCTGACCGGTCACACTTTTCGCTTGGTCACTGGACAGGAACATGGCATAATCCGCAATCTCACTGACATCCAACAGACGCTTTTGAGGGACTAAAGGATAAATAACCTCTTCCAAGACTTTTTCAAATGGAACGTTGCGTGTAGTGGCGATGTCCTTCAGTTGTCCTCTTACAAGAGGTGTATCAACATAACCAGGACAAATGGAGTTCACTGTAACCCCATAAGGAGCCGATTCGAGAGCAGCCACTTTCGTTAATCCAATCACACCGTGTTTCGCACTGTTGTAAGCAGCTTTTCCGGCAAAACCTACTAAGCCGTTGATGGAAGAAACATTAATGATACGGCCAAATTTCTGTTCTTTCATAATTGGCAGAACGTGCTTGATAGCGATAAAAGGGGCCGTAAGCATGATCTTAATCATGAGCTCAAATTTGGCTGTAGGGAATTCTTCAATTGGAGACACATGCTGTAATCCAGCATTGTTCACCAGTACATCGATTCGTCCATATTGTTGGTATGCCTTATCGATCATGTTCTTAATATCCTCTTCACTTGTGACGTCGGCTTTAAGTCCGATCGCTTCATATCCAAGTTCTTTAAGATTTTCTGCTGCTTTCTTAACGCCTTCTTCATTTAAATCAGTCAGTACTACTTTACTTCCGTTTTCAGCATAGGATTTCCCTAATTCAAAGCCAATGCCGCTTGCTGAACCTGTAATGACAACCACTTTATTTTCTACCAATGTAAAACACTCCTTTAATAGTTAGATAAGTCCTATACTAGCCATGATGATCCCGGCAATGACTGCAATGGTCGGGATTACAAGGCCCACAATAAACACATCTTTATAACAATCTTTATGCGTTACATTTGTCACTGCCAACAACGTCAGTAATGCCCCGTTGTGAGGCAGGATCGATGCCCCGGAGGCAATGGAAGCCATGCGATGAAAAGCTTCCGGACTGATTCCCGTCGATTGTGACAGTTGATAATAGGTATCACCGAGTGCCTGCATGGCAATTCCCATTCCCCCTGATGCAGAACCGGTAATCATGGCAAGAATCTGTACAATCAATGACTCAGAGATCAAGGGATTTGATGAGATCCCCAATAAAAGATCCGTGATTCGGTCGAAGTCAGGGACACTTGTCACGACTGCACCGAACCCTACTGCAGCACTGGTATTAATAATAGCCATCACAGAGCCTTTTGCCCCTTCATTGATGGACGGGATAAATTTCTTGTACCGTTTAACATTCATTAGGAGTATCAAGATAATTCCTGCCAATAATGAAGAGATGGCGTCCAGCTTAATACCGTTCAATAACACAACGACGAGAAGTAATGGCAATAGGGAAATGATCCAATTTGGCAACACTTGTTGATCTTTCTCCGCCTCAGATCCTGGACGATTGATTTCTTTGAATGTATCTCCTCTTGCGGCCATCTTTTTCTGCCTTCCTACAAGCCAAAGATATCCCCCTACAGCCATGATGAGCGATGCTACGATTCCCATCCATGAACCTGCCATCGGTGACGTATGGAACGTCTTCATTGGGATTAAGTTCTGTATTTGTGGTGTTCCGGGAACGGCTGTCATGGTGAACGTGAATGCACCAAGGACGATGGTCGGCGCAATGAGCTTTCTTGAAATATCGGCTTTTCTAAATAAAGCGAGAGCGATGGGATAGATCGCAAACACAACGACAAAAAGACTCACGCCTCCGTAAGTCAGAACAGCCGAAGCGACCAAAACACCCAGAATTGCACGCTTCTCCCCTATCATTTTAGTAATTTGATAGGCGACGGATTTGGCTGCCCCCGTATCCTCCATCAATTTCCCAAAGACGGCTCCTAATAAGAAGATGGGGAACCACTGCTTGGCGAAATGAACAAATCCCGACATATAGGTGTCGGTGTACGCATCCATTAGATCCATACCGCTCATGAACGCGACAATACCTGCGACGATCGGTGCAATCCAAATGATGGACCAGCCAAGATAAGCAAAGACCATCAAGAGCACCAGACCAATTAAAATACTAAACAACTTCTTTCCACCCTTCTAACGAAAACAAAAAGAGAGAGTGCGCTACATGATTCCGCTTCACTCTTTCAACGTTAACTAGTAAATTTTTTGACGTAAGAAAGTTTACTCTTCTCCTATAAATAAGTAAAATGAATTAAAACTATGGATGTTATGCAAAAAAGTTATAGATTAAAAAGGAGAGATACCATTGGATATACGACAGCTCACCTACTTCAATGAAGTGGCGAAATATAAAAGCTTTACGAAGGCTTCAAATGTGCTGCATCTATCACAGCCTACTCTCAGTAAAATGGTCCGGAGCCTTGAAGATGAACTGGAGATGGAGCTCATCGACCGATCCGCCCGTCAAATCGAATTGACAGAAGCAGGCGAAATCGTTTATGAGCAGGGACAGGTGATCCTTGAATCTCTTGATCATTTGTCCACTCACCTTTATGACTTGATGAACCTGAAGAAAGGGAAAATTAAAATCGGAATTCCCCCGCTGATCGGGTTTTTATTTTTCCCGAGCATCATCAAACAATTTAAGACGTTGTTTCCTGACGTCCACATTCAGCTGAACGAATATGGGGCGAATAAGGTGGAAGAAGAAGTGAGGGATGGGATGCTCGACCTGGGGGTTGTAGTCTTACCGATGGATGAAGAGCAGTTTGATGTCGTACCGTTCGTTTCCGAGAAGCACATGTTATTTGTCCACCACTCTCACCCGTTAGCCGGGAAAGAAAAGGTGGAAATGAGGGAATTACATGATGAGGATTTCATCCTTTTCAGTGAAGATTTTGCCCTTCACGACAAAATCATTGAAGAGTGCCGAAAAGCGGGCTTCTATCCGAAGATCGCCTACGAAAGCTCACAATGGGACTTCATAGGGGAAATGATCGGCCAGAATCTCGGCATTTCGATCTTTCCTCAATCCATCTCTAAAAAAGTGGACCAGCGTGTGGTTAAATCCATTCCCATTGTGAATCCGACCGTTCCGTGGAACTTGGGAATCATCACAAAAAAAGGACGATATGAATCCTTTGCAGTCCTTGAATTCAAGAAGATGCTGGACAATCGATAAACTATAACCAAATTGCATACTAACAATAATTAATATGTATTTTACGCATAAGTTACACAACGATATAGTATATCCTGTAGCACATTTACAGGAGGTATATACAATGAATGAAAGCAGATATCAACACGGATTAGACAAACTGATGGAATACACACTTTCAGATAATAAAGAGATTTCAACACACTTGAAGATAACAGAAGCATTGGAAGATATCGCTCCTGATGTCGGTAAATACATCATTGAATTTGCGTACGGCGATATTTATTCGCGTCCTGGATTGACCAATAAGCAGCGTGCGCTCATTACCATTTCATCACTTGTGACACAAGGTACGGAGCCTCAGCTTGAGCTTCATATCAATACGGGGTTGACTGCTGGACTATCGAAGGAGGAGATCGTTGAAAGCATCACCCATCTGATTCCTTATACAGGCTTTCCACGCATCCTCAATGCCCTGACGGTTGCGAAGAAAGTATTCGCTATTCGTGAAGAAGAACAACATGAATAGACTGAGGCCGGGTAATTCCATCCGGCATCTTCAATTGCCTTATAAGGGCTTTTTGACCTCAAGTACTACCTTACCCTTCGCTCTGCCCGTTTCCACGTATTGAATGGCTTTCTGGGCTTCCTCAAGGGGAAATACCTTGTCAATCACTGGGCGGATTTTTTTATTCTCCACAAGTTTTTTGATTCTTTTCAGTTGTTCACCGCTCGGCTTCATAAACAAGAAGTGATAGTCCACGTTATACTTCCTTTCAAGGGAAGCGATGTTTCTGCTTACGAGAGTGAATAGGATACGTTTGATGTAACCCATCTGGTTTTCTACAGCAAATCTCCCGTTTGGTACCGCCGACACCGACACGATCTTACCATGTGACTTCAGCACTTGGAACGACCGGTTCAGGGAATCACCTCCGAGCGTATCGAATACCGCATCGAACCCTTCTAAAACGTCCTCAAATGATTGTTGCTTATAATTGATGATCTGGTCTGCTCCGAGGGATGAAACCAATTCATGCCCTTTTTCACTGGCTGTTGTAGCTACATACGCTCCCATTTCCTTCGCTAGCTGAATGGCAAATGTCCCGACTCCCCCGGCACCGGCATGGATAAGGATCTTCTGACCGGGTTTCAGCTGAAGGATGTCATGGAACGCCTGCCACGTGGTCAGTCCCACGAGTGGAAGGGAGGCCGCCTCGACAAACGTCAAGTTGTCCGGTTTCAACGACACATCGTCTTCATGGACGGATAGATATTCAGCGAACGTACCGATCCTGTTTTTCCTCGGCCTACCGTATACCTCATCCCCCACTTGAAACGTACTTACTTTGTTACCAACTTGAATCACTGTCCCTGAGAAATCATTCCCAAGCACGAGTGGCATTTGATAACTCAACAGCATTTTCACCTTGCCATCCCTGATCTTGAAGTCGATCGGGTTGATACTTGCTGCATAAACCTCCACTAAAACATCATGCTCACCCACTTCTGGAGTTGGGAGCTCTGCCTGTTCTAAAGGAGACTTTCCATACTTCTTTATGGTCATAGCTTTCAAATTCTTCACCCTCTTTTAAAGTTTAAGTGTTTAATCACATGAACATATTATGTGAGATTGAACAACATCAGTCAATAAAACCGGCTGGAAATCGCCTTCCAATATTTTGTATAATGGTAGCAATAACGTATTCGGGAGAAAATCGCATGACAACATCCACTACTAACTATATCCTACAGGCTAAGAGCGACCTGTTTCATTGGGAAGGGGTCGGCCAGCTGTCCATTAAGACCTTCGTTAACGGAAAGGCCTTCTACAAAACCAACAGAGGGTTCTTCGGCGTGGAAGAAGGACGATATCTTCTCTTAAACGATGGGCCATACACCATCACCATTGAGGAAGATCAGCCCGTGGAATCATTTTGCATCTTCTTTAAATCCGGATTTGCTGAAGATGTTCTCCGTGCCCTGACAGATTCTACTGATCAACTGATCTCTGATCCATCTAAACGAAGCGGACCCGTCGAATTCTATGAAAGGACCTACCCCATCACTCCCTCACTAACCAAACAGTTACATAAGACGAAAGCCCTTCATTCCCACCTGGATCACACTCTTTGGGAAGAGCAGTATCATGTGCTGATGGAGAACCTCTTAATCTCTCATTTCCAACAGTTGAACGAAATCGGATCCATTCATGCTGTCAAATCGTCTACCCGCGAAGAGTTATACAGGAGAATGACTGTTGCCCATGAATATATACGTGCCTATTACGATCGATCACTCACTTTAGAAGAGATCTCCAAGATCGCCTGCCTATCTCCCAACCACTTGATACGGGCTTATTCTCAGCTTTACGGCAAAACACCCCACAGGCATATATCCGAATTCAGGATCGAAAAAGCCAAAGGATTATTGAAAGACACCGAGCTTTCCATGACGGTCATCGCCTTTGAAATCGGCTTTGAGAATCCTTCTTCATTCACGAAAATCTTCAAACAATATAACGGAATTTCTCCGACTCTCTATCGAAAAAAAGTGATTTTGGAAAAGAATCCAATCACATCATCCTTTACGATGAAAGAGAAGTGAAGGGAGAGAGGAAAGTGAAAACCATTCAAGGAATCAAACAAATCGGCATACCCGTCAAAAATCTACGTCGGTCCACCGCCTTTTACCAAGAGAAACTAGGACAGACCCTCTTGTTTACGACCGATCATATGGCGTTCTTCAATTGTCAAGGGGTAAGGCTTCTTCTGGCCCTGCCTGAGAAAGAAGAATATACCCACAGTTCGGTCATTTATTTCGACGTGAGTGATATCCATGCCAGTTACAGGGAGTTGAAGGAGATCGGAGTTGAATTCCTGGATGAACCTCATTTAGTAGCCAAGATGGAGGGCATCGAAACCTGGATGGTGTTCTTTGTAGATACGGAGGGGAATACGCAGGCGTTGGTGTGCGAAAATATAGACTAAAAAGAAAGAGGAAACCGTTAAAAAACGGAATCCTCTTTCTTTCTAACGGGAAATCATAAGCTATCTGTATCCAGGTTCTGTTCATCCAACTCATACGTTACTTCATACTTCTCTGCAAGGAGCTTCATATCGGAATGATACGTTTCCACAAGCATGTAATACTCATCCACCTTGGCATTGGATTCTTCAATCAAGCCTTCATCCTGATCTTTTATCGCCTTTTTCTCGAGAATGAGTGCATCATAAAAAGTCTGGGTCGCTGTCACAATCCGGTTCTTCATTTCTTCAAGCTCGGGGATTTCGGTCTCAATACCCTTCGCTTCTTCCAACGCTTTCTCATAGGCGGGAATGGTGATAGTGGTCAGCTCCCTATACAGGGTTGGATCATCGGTGTAATGAACACCCGAGACAGATGCCAAGGACTGAAAAGCGGCAACTTCATATTCTGCCACTTTCTTAATATCTTCATTGATGAATTGAAGGACTGCTTCCTGCTTATCAGCATCCGTCATCTTTTCACTATCCATTTCATCATTGACCAAATCCACCTTTTCACTTTCATTCTTCTTATTCGTGTTTTCTACTTTCTCTGATCCCTCATCTTTATTAATGGAAATCTGCACTTCACCACATCCACTTAACAGAACGGCTGTCACCACGACTAATCCGAAAAGTTTCTTCATGATTTAATTCCTTTCTTATGCAATTTAATCAATTGCTTTTAGAGACTAAATACCCATTTTTTGTAAAAATAATCTATATATCCCTAAATAATGCAGTTACTACCTTCTGCCTTATGGCAAACCCATGCGATTTCCTATACAATTTATGTAAATAGCAAGATTGCGTGGTGACTCTAATGAAATTATTACTAATCGAAGATGATATAACTCTATTTAACGAAATCAAGGAGCGGCTTTCCCAGTGGTCCTATGAAGTATATGGAATTACAGACTTTAATCACGTGATGCAGGAGTTCACAGAAGTGAGACCGGATCTTGTCATCATCGACATCCAACTGCCTAAATATGACGGCTTTCACTGGTGCCGGATGATCCGCACCCATTCCAATGTGCCGATCCTGTTTCTCTCCTCCCGAGATCATCCGACGGATATGGTCATGTCCATGCAGCTCGGGGCGGATGATTTCATCCAGAAGCCCTTTCATTTCGATGTGCTGATCGCAAAGGTCCAGGCGACCCTCAGGAGGGTGTATAACTATAATACTGAAGCTGTCAGCATCAAGACCTGGTGCGGGGCAACCGTTGATTTTGAACGGAATACGGTTTCTAATGAACAAGGTTCCATTGAATTGACGAAGAATGAAATGTACATTTTAAAGCTTCTCATTGATCAGAAGAATAAGATTGTGAAGAGGGACGATCTCATCAACAGTTTGTGGGATGACAAACGATTTATCAGTGACAATACGTTGACCGTCAATGTGAACCGGCTCAGGAAGACTCTTGAAGAAATTGGATTGGGCCGCTTCATTGAAACGAAAGTCGGCCAGGGGTATATGGCCATTGAAGAGGAGTCACCATGATCGGTACATACATATGGGAACGAATAAGCTGGATATCGTTCGTATTGATTCTCCATCTGTTTTGGATTTTCATTGCCTATATTGATACGGCCATCCCCTTGCAGCCGATTCTTTATATGGTGTTTCTTTCGCTGCTCTTTTTCACGATATTTGTTTTCATCCGATATCAGAAGGAAACCCGCTTCTTTAAACGACTGAAAGAATGGGATCATAATCTTCAGGTTACAGGAGTTGATGCCCCGGATTCACCATTCGAAGAAATTGTGTATGGAAGTCTTTCAGAGCAGGCAGTCCTTCTAAGGCAAACTTCATCTGAAAGTCGAGTGGTGCTCCAACAGGAGAAGGATGACCTTCTAGCATGGATTCATGAGGTGAAAACCCCGCTGACGGCGTTGCATTTAATGATTGAACGTGTAAAGGATGAGTCTTTAAGATCCCCTCTTAAATACGAATGGCTGCGGATCCACCTATTACTGGATCAACAGCTTCACCAGAAGCGGATGACATTCATGGAGAATGATCTGTACATAGAGGACACGGATCTCGAAGGAGTTATTTTTCAGGAAATAAAAACGCTGCAATCTTGGTGTATTCAAAAAGGGGTCGGATTTGACCTACAACTGAGTGTCACGAACGTGCTCACCGATGCGAAATGGCTGGCATTTATGCTCAGGCAACTTTTAACCAATGCGGTTAAATACAGTACGGCTTCCGACATTGTCATAGAAAGTGAACTGCTGGACGGAAAAGTGATCCTCTCCATTCAGGACTTCGGTAGGGGGATCGACCCGAGGGACATGCCGAGGATCTTTGAACAAGGCTTTACTTCGACACTCGATCATCATGATCATGTTTCTACCGGAATGGGGTTATATTTAACCAAAAAAGTGGCACAATCTTTACTTATTACTGTAGGAATCGAGTCCAAGAGAGGGGAAGGGACCACGGTCACCCTCACCTTCCCTGAGAAAAATGATTTCGTCCAACTTACCGGCGTGTGACAAAAATGTCACATGCTTTTCTGTTTTGTTCGAACAATAAAAGGAAAAGGCACTTCCTGCTTTTTATAATGAAGCTATTAAATCAAAGGAGTTTTTCGGAATGACGATATTAGAAGCAAGCAAGCTTTATAAAAGCTACGGAAATAAATTCAATAAGCAGGAAGTGTTAAAGGGAATCGACCTCTCGATCCAAAAAGGTGAATTCGTCAGTATTATGGGAGCGTCGGGTTCAGGAAAGACCACCCTCTTAAATATCCTTTCTTCCATAGACAAAGTGAGTGAAGGGTCGATTAAGATTGAGAGTAATGAAATGACGACCATGAAAGAAAAGCAGCTCGCACAGTTTAGAAAAAACCATCTGGGCTTCATTTTCCAGGATTATAATCTTCTCGATACGTTGACGGTGAAGGAAAACATCCTATTGCCTTTATCCATCACAAAAACCCCTAAGGAGGAAGCAGATCAGAAATTCAATGGCCTGGCTTCAGAACTCGGGATCCTTGAAATGAAAGATAAATATCCAAACGAGATATCAGGCGGTCAGAAACAGAGGACATCCGCTGCCCGTGCCTTCATCCATGAACCAAGCATCATTTTCGCAGATGAACCGACAGGCGCACTGGACTCTAAATCGGCCTCTGACCTATTGAATAAGCTGAGCGAGCTCAATCAAAAACTAAAGGCGACGATCGTCATGGTTACACATGATCCCGTTGCGGCTAGCTACTGCAGCCGCGTCGTTTTCATTAAAGACGGACAGATCTATACTCAATTAACAAAAGGCGATCAAGAGAGACAGCATTTCTTCAGTGACATTATGAAAACCCAAGGTGTGCTCGGCGGTGTGCAGAATGAACATTAATACCCTTATTTTCAGGAATCTGAAGAAGAACCTGAAGAATTATTACCTGTATGTATTTGCCCTCGTATTTAGTGTCGCCCTGTATTTCGCCTTTGTGACCCTGCAGTACGATCCATCCATGGATGCAACGAAGGGAACCATTAAAGGTGGGGCAGCGGTAAAGGCCGCTTCTGTCCTGCTAGTCGCCATTGTTTCGATATTCCTTTTATACGCCAATACCCTTTTCATTAAGAGAAGGAGTAAAGAAATTGGGTTGTTTCAGTTAATTGGCATGACAAAGAATAAAATCTTTCGCATTTTAAGCGTGGAGAATCTCATCCTTTATTTCGGATCTTTGATACTCGGTATCTTGATCGGGTTTTCCTTCTCCAAGTTAATCATCATGATTTTATTCAATATAACCGGAGTGGATGCGATTGCCACCCTACATTTCTCGACCAAGGCACTCATCCAGACCATCATCGTGTTCTGTGCGATTTATCTGTTGATCATGCTGATGAATTTTGTATTTATTAAAAGACAAAGCATCTTATCACTTTTCAGAGTCCGTTCTTCAACGGAAACGAAGGTGAAAAAGATGTCCAAATTCGAAATTATTATTGGGATTTGTGGGATCATCCTGATTACTTCGGGCTACTATGTCTCTTCCAAATTGTTTGGCGGCGACTTCTCGACCATGCCAGAGCTGTATGGAGCCATGCTCTTTATACTCGGCTCAGTGATTCTTGGTACCTATCTATTCTATAAGGGATCTGTCAGCTTTATTATCAATGTCATCCGCAAGAAGAAAGACGGTTATCTGAACATAAACGAGGTCCTATCTCTTTCATCCATCATGTTCCGAATGAAATCCAACGCCTTACTGTTGACGATCATCACGACCGTATCTGCTCTGGCTATTGGATTATTGTCTTTGAGTTATATTGGATATTACTCAGCTGAGAAAACAGCTGAAAACAATGTACCGACTGATTTTTCTTTAATAGACAAACAAGACTTCAATCATTTTAAAGACGCCCTTTTAGATAAAGGTATCGAATTCACAAAAGAGGAAATTGAAGTCATCAGAGTTCTCGTCAACCTGGAAGACATTACAGACTCGGACTTCGGTGAACTGAACGGATCACTAGATGCCATGCCTACTGCTGTCATCAGTGAAAAAAGTGTAAAAGGTATTGATGTAAAAGAAGACGAAACGGTCTTTACAGGCTATAGCGACTTACTTCAAAAGCTGATGCCACTACACAATTCCGGCATGACAGAGCTGAAAGGAAAAACGAAGAACATAAAGCTAAAATACTTGGGAATGCAGGATGAATACCCGATCTCAGGATGGTTTACAGGGTTTGGTTCATCTGCGGTCATTGTCGATGACCATGTTTTCCAACAGCTTAAAAAGGATCTGGATCCAGAAATTCAGAGGGAATCCTCCCTTCATATCGGTGTGAACATCGAGAAGGAAAAAGACTTAATGAAAGCCAACGACCTCTTTCACGAGTTAAACCTTGTGGAAAGATGGGGGAATGCATCACAATACGACATAAAAACCGAACAAAAGCAAAGTATGGGGCTCACTATGTTCATCGTCGGATTCCTCGGCCTCACCTTCCTGATCACATCAGGCTGCATCCTGTACTTTAAGCAGATGGACGATAGTGAAGATGAGAAACCGAACTATACCATTTTACGAAAATTAGGGTTTACTCAAGGTGACTTGTTGAGAGGCATTCAAGCCAAGCAGCTCTTCAGCTTCGGAATCCCCCTCCTCATCGGACTTCTGCACAGTTACTTTGCGGTCCAATCCGGATGGTTCCTGTTCGGGGCCGAAGTATGGACGCCGATGATCATTGTAATGGTTTTATACACGGTGTTGTATTCGATCTTCGGTGTATTATCGGTGTTGTATTATAAAAAAGTGATCAAAGCATCGCTATAATGGAAAGAGCCATCCCTGAATTCAGGGATGGCTCTTCTATGTAGTCCGATGTTACTTTCTTTTCTGGCTTTTCATCTTATTCATTTCAAGTTCAGCCGCATATTCTTCTTGAGTCTTTCCTTGTTTGAAGCTTTCAGACTGGATTTTTTTGAATTTGTTATCGTTTTGATTTGGCATGTGTACACCTCCCTGCAACAGGTATAGTTTATCCGTTGGGGTGGACATTATGCTCTTCATCATGTTGTTCAGCCATCTCAATCCCCTTTAGATATTCAATGACCTCTTCGATATGATGAGTATACAGAAGGGTGTTTTGAAAGTCATACATTACCTCATCTTCCACTTTAAGATATTCAATGATGGGGATGGTATCAAAAAACTTTCTCCATTTATACTTACTTTCCATTTTCTTTGTTTCTTCCTGGATTCTTTCCCGGTCAATTTTCAAAACGGCAAAGCTCACTGCTTTGATTTCAGCAGCCGGGAATTTTTCCTGCAAAGGTTCGATCATTTTGGCAGATAACGTTGCTTCAGAAATTACGCCGATGCTATCTACTTCATAAAAAAGATGATCGGAAAATCTTTCGTAGACCTCTTCCTCAGTATGTTCATCCACAAAAATGGCTACGCAATAATCTGCTTCTTCTTCCTTTGGCTTCTTTTTAAAGAACATCAGCACCACACCCTTCTTATGAAAAATTCCTATTACTCTATTAAATTATCCCCTCGTACAAAAGGGAAAACCTTTTATAAACATTTATTCCATAAATAAACATTTAGTGAAACCTTTCATTTCCTAAATCGTAAGTTAAGACAGAGGTGAAAAAATGTACATAAACATAAATGAACCAACACAAACCATATCAAAGAAAGCAACCAAAGTATGGCGGATTTCCAACACGATTGGACATACAACAGCACTGATCCTCATCGGGATCTTGATTACATGTACGAATCGATTCGACTGGTATGACTGGGTCGGAATTGTCCTATACGTCCTAGGCGGGTTATTCATTGTTTCTGCCGTGTTCTCCATCTTCATTGAACCCATTTACCTGCAAAGAACATGGCGCTATCAGGTCGACCGGGAATTCGTTCAGCTGAAATTTGGAAAATGGCAGCAGCAGCATGTCCTGATCCCCATGGAGAAAGTGGAATTCGTCCGAACCGAGCAGGGACCCATTATGCGCCGGTACGACCTTTATGATCTCGAAATCGGGACCACGACTTCTAATCATAAAATTCCGTCCATCCCTGCAGAGACAGCGAACACATTAAAAGTGGACATTGCCACTTTCGCAAAGATAAGGGATAACAATTCAGAAGAAGGAGACATAGGAGCATGACCCATCCTGCCAAACGATATCATCCCGCCTATATCATCGTAGAACTCGTCTCGACAGCAAAGAGCCTGTTTGGATTCTATCTCCTCCTGTTTATTCTGAAGGCAAATTCAACTGCCGGATGGGTGGTGTGGGGCCGGTACGCATTGTTAGTTGCAACAGCGTGGTCTATTCTCTCCATCTTCGCTAAATGGATCTTTAACCGCTATGAATTAGGCACGCATTCCATCATCTTTAAAGAAGGGATGTTCATCAAAAAGCAAAAAAACGTCGCCTGGAATCGAATTCACAGCCACAAGTCTCATACAACTTTCGTCCATCGCTGGTTCGGATTAACTTCTTTAACGATAGAAACAGGGGCAAATGGAGATGACGCCACCTATGAGTTCCCGGTTATCACAGAGAGCGAAAAAAATCGGATCCTGTCTTACCTTGAACAAAAGCAGGAAACGAAGGAATCGGAAGAAGAGATATTGCCGGATCGAAGGATACACTTTCAGACGACCAGGAAAGACCTGATCAAAGCATCCTTTTCATCACTCAGTTTCCTGGCAATCTTTCCGTTATTAAGCGCCGTCTATTTCAATCTGGCGGATTTCTTTGCCATTGAAAAATCAGCGGAAAGCGCCTGGCACTACTTACTGGACCATATATGGATCCTGATCGTTTTAATCATTTCAGCCATGTCCCTATCTATCTTGATTGGCTTCGTTAAAACGTCTATCAAGTACGGAAACTATATCATCAGTGATGACCCGGAACGGATTTATATCGAGAAAGGGATGGGGAATGAGGTAAGCTTCTCTATTCCAAAGAATAAAGTACAAGCTGTCAGAGTAGAACAAACCATGGTAAAAAGGATGCTTGGTCTCGTATCAATCAAGTTGATCAGTGCCGGTTCGTCCGAAGAGGAAATCAGTTCGTTCTATCCATTTATGCCTAAAAGGGAAGCGTATGACATGCTCCACGCCATCCTTCCTCACTATCCTATCCAGGAGAAGATGGAACGTTTCCCTCTTAAAGTCCTTTGGCTGAAGCTTAGCCAGCCGTATTATCTGACAATCGCTGCTGCGGCCGGATTATGGATTTTCAAACAGGATTGGATGTGGGTGGCAGGAGTGATCTTTGCCGTTTCCATTCTCCTGAGATTCCTTGATTACTGGTTTACAAGCTATTCACGTCACGGCTCGACCGTCCAAATCCGAAAGGGTGGATGGTTGAACGAAACCTTCATTACCCACAGGCATCGGATCCAGCAGATGACTGTGAAGCATTCATGGCTTCAGAGGAAGTTTGGTGTAGCAACCATTACATTCTCAAATCGGGCAAAACCGACTCATGAAAGTCTGTTATACGGGGTGTCGAAAGACGAAGCAGGCTCGCTTTACGAATGGTATCATAACAAATCCGTCTCGGATTGAGACGGATTTGTTTATTTAGGGGATTTGCTTCACTCCCGTTTAGGCTCTTCCCCACCATACTGATCTTCATAACTAATAAACTCATGTTCCTGATAGGCAGCCATCACCCCATGATAACTGATGTCGAGGCCGACCTCTTCTTCTTCTTCTGTTGAACGGACAGGTATCCATAATCGTATGAGAGAAAGACCCAACCAGGTCATACCGAATCCCCATGCGCACAAAACGACCAGACCAAGCAGTTGGATACCCAACAGCTCCCAGCTCCCGTTTGAGAAAAGACCGCCGTCTGTTGAAAACAACCCGACTGCTATGGTACCCCATATTCCCGAAACGCCGTGGACCGGAAACGCTCCAACCGGATCATCAATTTTCCTTGCGTCCAACCACTCTGTAGCAAACAGCATGATCAGCCCTGCTACGGCTCCAATGAAAATCGCCGCCTCATCACTGACAAACGCACACCCTGCGGTGATCCCGACCAGCCCTGCCAGCGATCCATTTATGACAGCAGCGGCATCGGATCGTTTATAGCGGAATAACGTGTAAAGGAGGGTTGCCGCTCCCCCGGAAGCAGCCGAAAGCATGGTCACTACGGCAATATGACCAATCTTCACATCTGTTGCACTCAACGTACTCCCGGCATTAAAACCGAACCAGCCAAACCAAAGCAAAAACGCTCCGACAGACGCCAGTGGAAGATTACTCGGCAAGGCAATCGTACTCGTACCGTGAGGAGTGTACTTCCCTTTGCGGGGACCGATGAACATGGCCGCAGCCAATGCAGAGAAACCACCAAGGGCATGAATGACCGCTGAACCGGCGAAATCCATCATGCCAAGGTTTCCAAGCCACCCGCTTCCCCATACCCAGTGTCCGCCAATGGGGTAAATGAAAGCTGTCATGAGGACAGCATACAGAATATAAGCCCGGAAATTAATCCGTTCCGCAACCGCTCCTGACACAATGGAAATGACGGCAATGACAAACGCCGCCTGGAACAACCAGAAGGTATCTAGGGAGATGGTGAAATCCAAATGACTCAGGTCTCCCTTCAGCATCGTACCGCTCGTGCCGATCATCCCGAGAAAATCACTTCCGTACATGAGCCCGAATCCAATGAAATAAAAGCAAAGAGCCCCAATCGTGATGTCGACGAAGACCTTCATGATGATATTGACATTATTTTTATGCCTCACAAATCCTGCTTCCAGAAGGGCGAATCCCCCCTCCATCAAGATGATCATGGCTGCCGTCAAGACTACCCAGATTGTATCGAGTCCTGAATTAAGTGTTTGAATCGTCATCTTATACCTGTCCTTTCCGGTATTTAAGTATCTCTTCGGTCATCGCACTGGACACTTCCAACTCTTCAGACGAATGGTCCCTGCAGGAAGATATGACCCCATCGATCTGCCTGATGCGGTTCTTGATCCCGTTAATTTGTTTCAAGCGATCCTTCACATGGACCATATACTCCACTGCCTGATGATGATTGGGGGGACGACTGGCAAAAAACTTCCTTACAGGTGATAACGAACGATAAAATGTTTCTTCCGCCCGCTTTTTTTCTTCATACCTTCTAATTTTTTGCTTTAGATCATCCATCTCTTGTTCCCGATGATGTTTAATCTTTTCCAGCATATCTATGAGCTCATCACAGGCAAAGTCCATTTCCCGATTTAATTCATCACGAATTATCATGTAAACTCTCCTTACAAATTCATGTTATGTTTTCTAACATAATATCAATTTACTGAAAATTTGTACAGATAAAACACCTAATGATCTTCTAACAATGTGTTCCCGTTCTTTTTCCCTATTCACCCAAATATATATAAAGAAACCTGCTGAATGAGGAGGGGGGGCACATGGGACGTTTTGACAGCCACCTGAAAAAGAACCTGTTACACATTCATAAAAATATCTACCTATCAAAAAGTGATGAACAATATCATGAAAAGATCCTTCGATATCACGATCCTTCCTCACCGGAAGCCCATTATCTGCTCGGACAAAAAATGGAGGAGAAAGGGCTGTTGATCAAAGCCTATAAACACTATCAGGAAGCAGCAAATGTTTACTCCCCTTACTATTTCAAAGCCAAACAGGCATGCAGGCTCCTTGAAGATCAAATCACCGGGGACATGGGACAAGTTCAGAAGCCAACCAAGACCGTTCTTCCTTTTTATGCAAAGGTCATATTGTGTACCCTTCTTATCATCAATGTGAGTTTATTGATTTTGTTATTTTTATTTCCTTCATTCAGTAGTACGATTTCGTCCAGCCTTAAGATGTGGAACACCGGTACGGATGTTGTATACGAGACGGAAGATCTTCCTTATGTCATGTATTTCCCTGCCAACACACCTAAAGATAAAATTGAAAAATCCCTCCATGATCAGTCGATCCGACTTGGAAGGAATGTAAAGAATAAGAATATCCTGATATACGGAGTATCGACGACGGACTCAAAGCTCTCTTTTGAGGTCCTTCCGTTAAAAAGCAGATCAATAGAAGAAAGCTCCTTTGTAAAAGCAGAATACAATTCCGTTTTGAGCGAGCCTGTGAAGATCCGTTTTTTGAATAACGGGAAGGAGGCATTCAGCGTTGACCCCAGTCCCCTGTCATTTATCGGGGCAAATGTCGTTCGCACAGCTTTGCAATCCTATATGAAAGACAAGGGGATGCCTCCTGAAAGACTTAATCAACTGGTGGCAGATTATCCGGACAATTACCTTAGCTTCATTCCGAATGAAGCCACTACCGGTTCGAATTCCGTTTCCAGCTCGTTCACAGGTTCAGGGGGATGGGTGTACAATCATGAGGCTGCGGCGATGGCCGATATGTTTTATCCAAACACTCCTGACTCCTCCCCGATCCCCTTCAATCCCGTACAGGTGGATATCGATAAACAGACATATTCCCTCATAGTCAAAACCCCGCCCTATATCATTTCATCTCATTCGATCGGCATCGGAAAGAATGACTCCACTCCTATCGGCCGTTTTCCCATACGAAACCGGGTCCTTGAACCATTGGGGGAGCACCCCGGCATGTTTGGTACCGCAGCCCTCGGCATGGGGGACATCGCCATCCACGGGACCTTCGATGAAGCATCTATTGAAAACGCCATGTCACATGGGTGTATCCGTCTTACCAACCCAGATATAAAGGAAATATATGACCTTGTTCCAAAAGGGGCCGTTGTAACAATCAACGATAGCAACGCTGAACATAAACTGAAACCGGTCAAACAAAACCTGGACCAACTTATTCCTGACAGTGGATCGGGGAACAACCAGACTTCTGGTACCATTTTTACGTGGGCTGACTAAAAAAAAGCGATTCTATTGATGAATAGAATACACCTACATCAGGACATGTTTATACCATGTCCTGTTTGTTTTTACCTTTTTTCAGCAAGGGTACTTTCTGAAAAAATTTTATGGTATGATGATTTAATTGTTTGCCTATTACATTAAAATTGCATTCATCTTAGAAAAGAGGTCATTATGGAAGAAACGGCATTATCCAAACAGCATTGGTTCCTGATCCTTACACTTACACTACTAACATTTGTTCTCGGGACAAGCGAATTTGTCATCGTCGGGATCTTAACAGAGATTTCTTCAAGTCTCCATATAACGAATGCAAAGGCAGGGACGCTTGTTTCAGCGTTTGCCATCACCTTTGCCATTGCCACACCCATTGTCATGTCTGCTACAAGCCATTTTCCTAAACGGAAATGGGTGTTGTTTTTGATAGGGGCATTCATCATTTTGAATGCGTTGTGTGTGATTTCGTCGAGCTATGTCATGCTTATGGCACTTCGAATGCTGACGGCGATTGTGACAGGAGTCTTGATTTCCCTTGCCATGACGATAGCCAGTGAAGCCATTCCCGTCACAAAACGTGGAGTGGCCATCTCATTCGTATTTGGCGGATTCACCCTTGCGAACGTAATCGGTGTTCCCATCGGCACGGTTATCGCCGGATGGTACAGCTGGCATGCTACATTCTTACTAACGACATTGCTTGGTGTTGTAGCCTTTATGGCATCCTTCAAGAACTTGCCGAGTAAGCTCAGTCAATACCGCAGTTCCATGCGGGATCAATTCTCTTTATTGACCCACCCCCGGATCCTGATGGCGTTCTTCATTCCATCCCTTGGTTTCGGTGCGACCTATGCGGTATTTACGTATCTTGTTCCAATCCTTAATATGATGGAAGCTCCGGACAGCTCCATCAGCTTGATTCTGTTTGCCTACGGCTTCATCTCGATCTTCAGCAACATTCTTGCCGGAAAGATCGCCAGTCACAACGCCATCGGTCGGCTCAGATTCGTTTTCCTTGTACAGGCCTTTGTGCTGATTGCCCTGTACTTTACGACCGATCACTTTGTCATCGGTTTGATCAACATTGGCCTGATGTCCTTAATGGCCATACTGCTCACTACTTCAACCCAGCTTTATTTGATCGACCTTGCTGGTGTGTATCAGCCAAAAGCGACGGGACTCGCCGCTTCCTTGATGCCCGTAGCAAGCAACGTCGGTATCGCCATGGGATCGGCATTAGGCGGATTCGTCTACCATCAGGGACCACTGCTGAATGTGACACTTGTCGGCGGAGTGGTTGCGATTTGTGCAAGTTTGCTGACCTTCATGAGTTACCGGTTAGACCAGAAGCAGGGGACATTGGCATAAATAGCTGACTTCGTTAATAAGAAAGGGTTCTGATCAGAGGATCAGAACCCTTCTTTTCATTTATAGGCTTTTTTAAAACCATCATAGCTATTGATTACCGCGGACACCAATAGTGCAACCGATATTGTGAGGTACAGCCACTGGAAGTTGAAAGAATCGTTGAATAGTGTCTGTATCCTCTCCGGAAATTCAGGATTCAATAGATCCATATTCCTGAACATGAACATAAAGGCAGCCACAGGAATGAGCTGAAATCCTGCATTTACAATAGCCAGACTCCTGGTCCAGACACCTTCTTTCCATTTTTTAAAAAGAAGGAGAAGTTCCATGGCGATCAGGAACACCACCAAAGGCCAGTATCCGATGAGCACATCCTGTTCAAAGATAGGAGTGAACCCTCCGTTGTCGCCTTTTTCATATAATCCGAGAATACTCGAAGCCTTAAAGTAACAGGTAGACCAAATCACCGTCCAAATCAACCCTCCGAAAATCTCCATCTTGGAAACTCGTTTTTCTTTCGGGATATATGGGATATCTTTTAAGTCATCAGGCGTCCATTCCTTGCCTTTGATTGTGATTGGAGCCTGACTGTCAGTAGAAACCGTTCGCTCGAGGACGATAAATGTAATGGTCAGCCAAAAGAAAACCTGCATTCCCGTACCAATGACCTCGACGATCCCATTTCCTGCTATGGAGAGGAAGATCCCAATGGGATTTGATTCCCCAGAATAGTTCAAAATGGAGGATACCGCTAACACAATGAACGTAATGGCTGCAGAAATAGGGAGGATGATCTTCAGGAGAGCAATATACAAATCATAATATCTCGGTCCGATCAGATACATCGGCCTGTCTTGATAGTTCGAGGCTAACACAGCAGGATCTCCAAGAGAAGACAGAACCTCCTTCACATCATCCTCTGTATAATCCTCCGGTAGCATATCTTCAATCGAGGACCTTAATTCAAGGGCAATATCCTCCCGATTCTTCTCGGGCAGCCTTCTCATCACTTCTTGAATATACAGTTCAACAAGCTTCATCATTCCTCTTCCTCCTTTAATAATATCGCCAGTTCCACGTGCATCTTTTGCCATTCCGCTCTTAGCTGTGACAGTATCTCAGCACCGTATTCGCTCAAGACATAATATCTCCTCGGCCTGCTTTCCGACCGGTCCCAGCTGCTTGTGACCAGTTCTTGCTTCTCCAATCTCCTCAGAAGCGGGTACAGTGTACTCTGTTCCATTGAAATACCACTTTTCTCTAGTAACTGGACGAGGGAATACCCATATTGTGGTGTCCGCAATTGACTTAATACGGCCAGAGTCAATGTCCCCCTCCGCAACTCCGTCGTCAACGATGTCAGCAGTGACTTATCCATATGTTCACCTCTTGTTATACTGTATGTTATACACTATATGCTTTATACTATGTATCATACACTATAGACGTGTATAAAAGAAAGATATATTTGTTAATTTTTGGATTCTATCAGTTTTTAGATGATAATTCAGCTCATTTTGACCGTTAGCTGCATGAATAAGAAATATATGAGGGATCAAGGGGTTGTGATAAGCTCCATACAAGGTATGTTTCACATATCAACTGTTGTATAAGCCAGTAACAGCATGGGATTGCGTCATTTACAGAAGGAATTGCGTCATTTTTTCATTATTTGCGTCGTTTTCGGTCTTAATTGCGTCAAAATTTTTTTATTTGCGCATTTTTACATATTTTGGTTATAAATTCATTCGGCTACCTTGTGGTGAGAAGAAATGTAGGTTCGAGACGACAAAGGGCGGTACTGAAAGCAGTACCGCCCATCATGATCAATCTTTATCTCTCGCCACCTGCGTATCACGGATATTTTTCTGAATCGTTATAGCTGCGAATAGACTAAGAACGAATGACATTGCATAAAATCCTTTTTCACTTAAGATGATGCTTCCGGCATTATAAAGACCAATGGCCATCAAGGAAATCGCGACAATCACGGCGAACCAGCTGAGTCCGTAATAGATACCGGAAACAGGAACATCCTCTTCTTTATCCCTAACCGCTTTTTGCAGGGATACAGCTGCATACAGTCCGAATACCAATACTGCAAAGTAATATCCCTTCTCATTCAGTTCCATTCCTGCATTGAACAGGCCAATCAGATAAGCGGCAACACCTACCACCAAAGCCGCCCAGCTTGCTCCTTTAAAAGCGGCCGTTGGTTCCCCTTCTTTCCTCTCTACCTTGACCTTAGGTTTCTTGTCATCGTTCTTTATTAACGGATTTTCATTGTAATCAGACATTGACCGCTCCCCTTTACTGTCGTTGTAGTACATTGATTGTACTTTTCTATTAGGTACATTATAACAATTTTTCACCTAATATACTTACATTTATTGAAACGACTATCATTTTTTTAATTAAAAGTAGTTCTATATAAGGGTTCCCCTTTCAAGTCGAGGGAATGGATGAAAAAAGAGAATGGATTTGGCAGTTTCAAATATTTCCCTTACATCAAAACGTCTCGTTCCCTTGCACTTTTTGCTTAATACCATTAAAGTATATACTGGTTGGAATCCATCCTAGATGGGAATGGATAAACTAAGACATGTGTTACTTTTTAATTTTGGGAATGTGTATTTCCTTAAAGGAAAGGGTTTAAATAGATTATGAAAGATAATTTTTGGCATGAGTTACCTCGGCCGTTTTTTGTTCTGGCACCGATGGAAGCCGTGACCGATGTGGTTTTCCGTCATGTCGTAAGTGAAGCGGCGAGACCTGACGTGTTTTTTACAGAGTTTACGAATACAGAAAGCTATTGTCATCCGAAAGGAAAAGACAGCGTACGCGGGCGTCTGACGTTCACGGATGATGAACAGCCGATCGTCGCCCATATTTGGGGAGACAAGCCTGAATACTTCCGTCAAATGAGTATCGGCATGGCAGAAATGGGCTTCCGCGGAATCGATATCAATATGGGCTGTCCTGTGCACAATGTCGCGGCAAATGGGAAAGGATCCGGCCTGATCCGCCGCCCGGATACGGCAGCAGAAATCATCCAGGCAGCGAAAGCAGGAGGACTTCCCGTCAGCGTGAAGACTCGCCTCGGTTATACCAAGGTGGAGGAATGGTACGACTGGCTGAAGCACCTGTTGGAGCAGGATATCGTCAACCTTTCGATCCATCTTCGGACGAAGAAGGAGATGAGCGACGTCGATGCTCACTGGGAACTGATTCCTGAAATCAAAAAGCTTCGTGACGAAATCGCTCCTCATACTCTTTTGACCATCAACGGAGACATTCCTGACCGTCAAAAAGGACTTGAACTCGCCGAGAAATACGGAGTGGACGGCATTATGATCGGACGTGGGATCTTCCACAACCCGTTCGCTTTCGAAAAAGAGAAGAAAGAGCATACGAGCCAGGAACTTCTTGATCTCCTGCGTCTGCAACTCGATCTCCATGATCAGTACTCCGAAGAACTTGAGCCGCGGCAGTTTAAACCGCTTCGCCGCTTCTTTAAGATCTACGTCCGCGGATTCCGTGGAGCAAGTGAGCTGCGAAATCGTTTGATGGAATCAGAATCCACGGATGAAGTTCGGGCTCTGCTTGATGAGTATGCGGATAGAGTGAAGGATGAGGAAGGGTTTTCTGTAACGAAGTAAAAGCTTATTTTGTATTATAAGACAAAGAGGAGAGCCAAGATGGCTCTCCTCTTTTTTTGTAAAAATGGATCTCACCATTATCCCTTGATTGAGATCTTACAGCTGGTTTATCTCTAACCCAAAACGTTCTTAAATTGTTCAATACTTCACAATCTTTTTGCCAAAAATGGTGCTATGATGGTTTTGTAAAGATGATTTGCTGAATTTTGGTATAAGCATGGTGTAAAAGGCTTTTCAAATTCAAATTGATTACTAAAGGAGACATCACATTATGAAAGCAGTAGTCGTGAATCCAAATGCCAAATCAAACATTGAAGTGATTGAAAAGGAATTACGTCCGTTAAAATCCGGTGAAGCACTGGTAGATGTAGAGTATTGCGGTGTCTGTCATACGGATCTGCACGTTGCAGCCGGTGATTTCGGAAATGTCGAGGGTCGGATTTTAGGTCATGAAGGAATCGGTATTGTATCTCAAATTGCCGACGATGTGACAAGCTTAAAGATCGGTGACCGAGTTAGCATCGCCTGGATGTTTCATTCCTGCGGCCGTTGTGAATATTGTACAACAGGAAGAGAAACATTCTGTCGTAACGTCCAGAACGCGGGTTATAGTGTGGACGGAGGAATGGCTGAACAATGTATCGTAGCGGCCGACTATGCCGTCCAAGTACCTGAAGGATTGAATCCTGCACAGGCCAGTAGTATTACATGCGCAGGCGTCACTACGTACAAAGCCATCAAAGTGGCGGATATTAAAGCTGGTCAATGGATTGTCATCTATGGGTGCGGTGGACTTGGGAACCTTGCTATCCAATACGCCAAACACGTGTTCAACGCAAAGGTCATTGCTGTCGATATCAATGACGATAAATTAACTCTTGCCAAAGAGATCGGGGCAGATATGACCATTAACCCGATCACCCAAGGGGATGCTGATCAACTTATCCAAGAACAAATCGGTGGAGCTCATGCCGCAGTCGTAACAGCCGTGTCTAAAGCTGCTTTCAATTCTGCCGTCAATGCAGTCCGCACATGCGGAAAAGTCGTGGCCGTCGGATTGCCATCTGAAACCATGGACCTGAATATTCCACGACTGGTACTGGACGGAATTGAAGTTGTCGGATCTTTGGTGGGAACACGTAGAGACCTTGAAGAGGCGTTCCAATTCGGGGCAGAAGGCAAAGTCGTGCCTATCGTTAAAACCCGTTGCTTACACGAAGTACAGGATGTATTTGAAGAGATGGAAAAAGGGAAAATCCAAGGTCGGATGGTTATTGATTTTAAACAACATTCATATAGTTAATAGATTTGAAATGGCGGGATCACCGGTGACAATGGGTGATCCCGCTTTTGTTAAGGGATTGGTTAGTATTATTGATTCTTAATCGCCTCAGCAAGCCCATACAAAGAATCATACTGTTTAATTATATAATTGCGGCCCTCCTTATGCAGGTACCCTTTCTTACAAAACTGCGTCAGAACATGCAATAAATGGCGATACGATACACCTAAATAATCACAAACAATGACGTGCTTTTCTCTATAAACCCCATTATCAGCGGTTTGTAAAATAAAATCTGCCAACCTATTTTCCAGGGGGAATGCAAGACTTTGTGAATACTTGGCTGCCATTAACGTTGCCTTCATGCTCAAAAACTTGGTTAATTCACGCAGGAATTTTGCATCTTCAAGTAATTTGGTACGACATTGATAATAAGGCATCGCAAAACAGACCGTTTTGGTCGATGCTTGAATCCCTTTTGTATAATACACATCATGAAGTAATTCCATTTCTCCAATATAGTCTTGTGCATTGATAAAATTGATAAGTGACACTTTTCCGTTCTGATGGGTGACGTATATTTTGGCTTTTCCCTCTGTTACATAAAATAAAAAGTCAGGTCTCTTCCCCTCTTGAATAATCCATTCACCACGGTCATATTCCATTACTTCCATAAACTCTTCAACGTGGAAAGAAAATTTACTCGCTATAGAGTGCTTTTCTACATACAGCCGCTTTTTCTCACCTTTATAAAATTCCATCATCCACCTCAAAATATGAGATATCTCATATAATCGTATCTATTCCCATGATATCATGCTAATGATTAGGAGGATACAAATGAATACACAACGATGGATGAGTACACATTTCTTCAGCTTTTTTATGACATGGGGGATTTTTCTACCTTATTGGGCAGGCTGGATGATTTACACAAAAGGTATTTCGGTATCTGAAGCTAGTTTGATTATGAGTCTTGGCTTGATTGCGAGGGGACTTTCCACATTATTCGCTTTTCCCTATTTGTTAGAGAGGATTAGTAATAAAACACTCTTGAACATAGCAGGTATCGGGGCACTCATCACCATTTTATGTTATGTTCCGGCACATTCTTTTACTAGTCTACTATTGGTAACAATCGCTTTAAACATTTTTTATCCCATTTTAATGCCCGCTTTAGATAGTGTTGCCGGTATTCTTGTGCAAAGTAAACAGTTGAAGCATTACGGTAAAAGTCGTCAATGGGGGTCCATTGGGTTTGTTTCAGTTGGCATCATGCTGACCGTTTTTACAAGCATGTTCGGAGATGATGTTATCTTCTGGGCGCTATTACTTGGAGTTAGTTGTTTTGTGGGGCTAAGCTTTTTGAAGGCTCCTGAGATTTTATCGAAAAAGCCACAAGCTGGCCAAACCAAAAAGATAAAGGTACTAGATCTACTGCAAATCAAACACTTCATGCTCGTTCTATTGATCGTTATCCTGCTTCAAGCAGCCCATGCTACTTATTACAATTACGGCTATATCTTTCTACAAGAGATCGATGCACCTGTTTATCTCATTGGTGTCATTATTAACATTGCTGTCATTGCAGAAATTATTTTCTTTTCCATTGCAGATAAACGATTACATCACCTTTCACCAGGAACCTTATTAGCATTAGCCGCAGCTGGATCTTCCTTACGCTGGATATTAGTGTTTGCTTTTCCAAATGTCATGGTATTCTCTATTGCACAAACACTACACGCCTTTTCGTTTGCGATGGGTCACTATGCCTTTATGAAATACTTAACCACTAACATTCCGCATATACAAATACCCAAAGCTCAAGGGATGTACTCAGCATTTGCCCTTAGCTGGAGCACTGCGGTTTTCACCATTTTCGGAGGCTACCTATATGAAATTGAGCCTCGCTATGCCTTCATTGGGATGCTGGCCTGTAGTTTACCAGCGATGTTGATTGCGCTTGTATATCGAAGGGTAGAGGTTGAAAAGAATGTTTTATTATCCGCTTAAATTGATTACTAAATAAATTTTTCAATATAATAAAAATAGATGAGACTTATCTATTTTAGTTAAGTCTCATCTGCTTTTAAATTTGTAACTGAGTAAATCTATTTCTTTTTGAAAATATTGTTTAATAATCATTGTTTGGTTTTCATTATATTGTGTACGATAACTTTGTCGATTTTTCCTAAAATCACCTTTTGCCCTTGGTAGCCAACGAAAGGAAGACCTATATGATCACAAATAGATTTAAAATCACTTTCTAAACTTTCATATTTCCCCAGATAATCAACAACCGGTTTATTATTAAATGTATAGATGGTGAAATTATAAGCACCTTTGTATCTCTCTTGTTATAAATATTTTTCAAAGTTTAGTTTTTCTGATTTTCCACTTTTATAATATAAAGAAATAACTTTTTCCCAAGGACTTCTATCGAAACAAAATTTATAATACATGTTCCATATATCGTCTCCTATTAAAGACTTTATTTTTTTGCAGGAATGTGGTTATAGAATTTTGTTGAGCCATTATTGTAATTTTGAGGATATCTACCAAGTTTAGATCTAATCTGTTCATCAGCTGGTGATATAGGAGTGGTAATATCGTTATCACTACAATACCTTGATAAGGAAATTTCGATACTTATCCCGCCGTTTTTTGGTCTTCAAAAAGAATCATTACTCCAATTCCCCTTTACCTAAGCTCTATATTTAAATACATATTTCCTGTACAAATCTTCATTCTATCGGAGAACTTGGTCATGAGAAGAAGTAATATGTTCAGGGTTAATGACATCAATATTCTGGTCACTGTCGATGTTTTCATTCATATCTCCACTAATATCCCTAATGTGTAGATGTAATTCTACGTTACTAGTCATACACAAATATCAAGATACGATATTCCTCATGATAATAGACCACGTGCCCCAGGGTATACCACTCACTCTCAGCTCTTAACGAAAAACGATTCTTATAGGAATAAAGAAGCCGTAATTATTTATATTGTAAGTTATTTATTATCAATACCCCAAATCTTCATCACCTAGGTAATAAAAAAACAGCCCATTCATGGACTGATCTATTTTTTAATATTACGCACTTTTTGATAAAACTTTTTTTTGAGGGTGAGCACTGTTTTTATCAAACACCAGTAAGTAGCAACCAAATAAAACGGTTATAAGGCCTGTTATAAGCAATAGGTGTTCAATATCATCATACACCATTGGGATGGCCATGCATGTTACAATGGCAACAGATGAAATTGTACTAATAACTGTAGAAATTTTAGCCATATGTTGAGGTTCGTAGTAGGCGTAAATCATTTTGCCGTATACTGTACCTGACATACCAATCAGCAAAAATGTTATTGAAAATAATACTAGTTTGAACAGAACATTATCTACAAATACTATCATAATTATAGCTATTCCAGAAACCAAGTAATCCACCATAAAGAAATTTTTATAGACCATCTTTATTTTGGAAGATATTAATGTACCCAGCATCTCTGATCCTCTTTGGAAGGCAAGCAATACACCCAAAAATTCTACTCCGACATTAATAACAACTAAATATATACTTACTATCCGCATGATCATTGTTGTTAACCCACTAAGAATCCCTTCCATTATAACGATCTTGGAAGGAACTTTTTGGCTCCAAAAGTATTGAAAGGAAAATTTAACACCTGTCTTAAGTTCTTCAGATTGGGCTTTTTTATTATTCTTTGTAATGTTTTTGTTCGAAATTCTCAAAAAGAAGAGGATAGACAGTAGGAATACAAACACATCGAGCACCAATATATTAGTGGTTGAAATATATATTAGAATGACACTAGCAATCAAATTTGAAGATAGATCCGTTATATTGTTAGTAATATTCATTATATATACTGATTTAGACATTTCTTCTTTATCATTGTGTAAAATCTCAGGTACAAAGGAAGATTGTGTAGGGTAAATGATGGTATTGGCAAACGAAAATACCCCATGTAAAATCAGCAAAACTGTGTAATCGAATTGATAATATACTGTAATAAGCACTCCTGTTAGTGTAAAGAAGTGTATACATTCTAATAAAACAAGAAGCATTTTTTTATTGTTGAACGTATCAATAAAAGAGCCGAATAAAAAACTAATCATTGAAGGTAGGAAGGAAACCAGCCCAAAAAGCGCAAGGGAACTGACATCTAAGTTATATATAGACACAGCAATATACATAAGCGTTATGGAGTAAACGCTGTCTCCAAAATTGGTTAACACTCTCCCAAGTACTAATAGATTGAAATTATTATTTTTTTCTAATGTCATATTTATAAACATTCCAATCAAAAATATCAATCTGTACAGCTTGCTCTTTATAATTTAATCCTGTGATAACAGATTGAACCTGATAAGCTACTAACCCTGCTGCCATAAAAGTGACAGGACCAACAACGCTTGTAGGAAATGATATATCTTCAAGTAACTGTTCTTGCGATGCACCTCTCTCCCCATACAACTCGGCACTAGTTATGGTTCTATTCGGGTACATGCAAAACGTATTTATCACTGTAGATGCATATGACCCAGCTACATATGGCCGATCATATTCAATAGATAACTCATCAAACCAGCTGTCAATTATAATTTTTGGTTTATCAGCACAGCAAATGGATAAATCAAATTGAAATTCTTCAAAGAGGGATTTCAGATCTTCCTTACTATTAATAAAAGTTTTAACTTTCTTTATATTCACTTCAGCATTAATTTTTTTTAGGTATTGCTCGGCAACATCAACTTTTAATTTTCCAATGTCATCCTCAAAGTAGGTTCCCTGCCTTGTTAAGTTGGATTCATCAATTGTATCATTATCAAGGATAATTAGATTGGAAACACCCATTCTTACTAATATCTCACATACATTGGCCCCTATCCCGCCAAGACCAACAACTAATACTCTTGCCTTCGAAAGTTTATCTTGATACTTGTATGGATTGGTGTTACTAGTTGTATCCACCCACTCAAAAAAATTAACATTTCTGGAATACCTATAGTCCTTTTGATAATCATTCGTGGTCAAGAGACCTTCTTTTTCAAAAAAGGACATCTTTTCATCTACTGTGGACTCTGACAAATCCAAACTTGACCTGTCAATCTCACCATTAATGTACTTCAAAAATATTTTGTTTTCTTCATTACTTTCTATTGTTCTTTCTAACCCTGGTTGTCCTGCTCCGAAAAATATTCTGTTATTCTTTTCTAAGGGCTGCAGGGTCTTTTTCAATTTTACTCTGTTCATTTTCTTAACTCCTTGTTCTCTAGTGAATTTTTTATTACGGTTACTATTTTAATGAGGGAGGGATCAAGATAGTTTTATGCAAGTAGAGTGAATTATTTTTAAGGATAGCATTCTCCTTATAACAATTATTATGGATTGGAGTAATATTAAACAAAAGATTGTTTTTTAAATAGTTATCATCTTTTTTATTATTAGGAATGGTCTCCATAATCTTCTCCTTTTGAGTATAAAGAAAAAAGAAAGATCAATTAGAATCTTTCTTTTTCCTTTTTTCTGTGTTTTATTAGCGGTCTCCAGCACGGTATTCTATTCTTACCATTGAAAATTCCTCCTTTCGGAATATATGTCAATTTTATACATAAATACTCCTTATTGAAAGAGGAAGGTTATAATACAATAGTTTTACAAAAATATACAAATTATGAGGAATTTAGAGGGAATCTTTTGCATTTAGACAAAAATATCAAAAAATATATAGGTTTTGGTATAATCAAAGCAAATAATTTACAAAAAAAGGATTGGAGGCGACATATTATTTGTACATTGGTTTGCGTCTGAAAATGTTGAGGAAAAGAATGAATCTTTCTCAATCCAGCTTGAGCTATAGAATTATTTCTGAATCACACCTTAGTAATATAGAAAAAGGAAGATATACTCCCCATGAAGATATCTTAAAGTTGTTATCACCAAGGCTTAATGTCCCGGAAAGCTACCTGGTAAACTATAAAATAGAAGATATGAAGTTAGAGGATATATTAGGGCAATTTTATGAATTAATAGAAACAAACGTGACTAAAGCCAAGGATTATTATGAAGATATCAAAAAGAATTATGCTTACATTCCGTCAATTAAACAGGAATTTCAATTTCTACTTTTAATCATTTATATGTTCTATAAAACGGATGTTGGGGAAGCGGATAGGCTATTTGAGAAGTTAAAATGTTACTTTTTAAATGTAGACATAAACAGGATGGATCCTGTCGTGAAAGGCCTTTTTGTCAATGTGCAAGCATTACATCACTTTTATAAAAAAGATTACCTTTCTAGTAATCAATGTTACTATCTTCTTCTTGATATATCGTCGGCTTTACCCCCAATAAAGAGAGCTAATATTCTACATAATATTGCATTGAATTATTGGAAAATAAAAGATTTTAACAATGCTGAAATTTTCTGCAGGTCTTCTTTAGAGATATATTATAAAGAACATGATTGGGGAAGCATTGGGGATCTATATAATTTTATTGCTGTTCTGTATTGTTCTCGAGCGGAAAATGAGAAAGCAATCACTCAATTAGAAAAGATTTTTCAATTACCGTATACAGACATGAAGACCGTAGGAAAAACTTATCATAATTTAGGAACAATATATCTAAAATCTAAAGATTATTGTAAGGCTCTTGAGTATTTAAATAAGGCAGTTGAGATCAAGGAGAAATCTTCTGACATAACTAGTTATGTGAACTCACTTCTAGTATTGATCAAAGTTTATATCAATTTGGAAAATCTTTCAGAAGTTGAACTCTTATTTTCTAAGATTAAAGAAAAGGTTTCAAACAAGAGAGACCACTATAGGATTATGTCACTGGAAGCGAAGGTTCATTTCCAAAGAGGGATAACTCATGAGTATGAGGAGCTTATGATAGAATCAATAAATTTCTTTATTGAAGAAAAGATGTTCGATTATATAATAAGTCTTTCCCAATAGTTGGCAGAATATTACGAAAGTATCAACAAGTATAAAAAAGCTTCTCTATACTATAAAAACTCGATTAGTGTTTATAAAGAATTGTACGGAGGTTATCAAAAATGAAAAGAATTTTTAATGTGATACTATTAGCTTTTTCATTTGGATTCATTAATAATTCAGCTATGACGGTTAATGATTATGATGAACCGACTCCGAAGTCAAAAATCTAGCAATCGATTTTGGTTAGACTACCCCTAGATCAGAAGTGCTTGTATAAGGACAATCATTGACAGAGGTGCAGTACGAGACTACTAATAAAGCCTTTTTTAATACCCCTAAACATAAATTCCCCCACTTTCATATTTAAAGCGGAAAATTCAAGCTAATGGTGATGTAAGCAGCCTGAGCCGATTTCTTAGAGGATAGCATTGCCGCTATCCTCTTTTGAATTCACAGATAATTTCGTTGAATAGAGTTTTATAAGGTCAATTTTGACCGCACTCTCTGACACGATATAGTCATTTCAAATTTTCAATTCCCCATTTTTCTATTCCTGGCAAACTCTTGACTTTAAATTTATTTTATTTTGTACTTGGATGTATCCATAAAATTCTATAATATTATCTCAATTTCCATTACTCTAACCACGGTTTTCATGGTGATTGGGTTTTCTGTATGAGTAGTTGTTAAAGTTACTTCTGTAACATTATCTATTCCTAATTTAGACTATAAAATCTCTCAAAAAAAATTATCTATTCTCAGTTTTACCACTATTTATTTATGATACGGTTCCCCCCGATTAATCCGAAACGCCCGATAAATCTGCTCCACCAAAATCAGTCTCATCAGCTGATGAGGAAACGTCATCTTCGAAAACGAAAGCGTCTCATTCGCACGTTTGATCACATCATCACTCAACCCCAATGACCCGCCTATGACAAATGCCACTTTGCTTTTCCCATACGTGGCAAGCTTGTCCAAGTTATCGGCTAACTCTTCTGAAGAACGCATTTTTCCTTGAATGGCAAGGGCAATGACATGATGATCCTGTGATATCTTTGAAAGGATTCGTTCTCCTTCCTTATTCTTTACCTGCTCCATTTCAGAATCACTCAGAACTTCAGGAGCTTTTTCGTCTGCAAGCTCCACAATGTCGATCTTTGCGTACGCACCAAGACGCTTTACATATTCACTGATTCCCTGTTTTAAGTATTTTTCTTTCAACTTTCCGACTGTTACTATGGTGATATTCACACATCCACACTCACTTTACAAACAATTTACAAACACATTATCCACAGAAACTATCCACATATCCACAGATCACTTCCGCATATAGTATGGGAATATTAGTTCGCCACTATATATATTGCGTTATTCCCACAATATTCACAGGTTGTGGATAACTTCTTTTCTTCAGGTAGTTCTTCCAGCTGTGGTGCTACTTCATGCTCATCGACGACAATATCCATGGCTAATTCCACGTGCTCTAAGCAGCAATAAATCATGTCGTTTCCTCCTCATCCTACTTTAAGATTCCTGTTCCTATACTTATCCACAACCATCATATCATGTAAACAAAAAGCAGGAAAGGACACATGCCTTCCTGCTTTTTGTTTTATCCACAACCTATAATCGCGATTCGTCCGTTAATTTCATCGTGACTTCTTTTTTCTTACCATCACGATAGAAGGTGACTTTCATCTGATCGTTCACTTCTTTTTTGGTATAAAGATGCTTCCTGAGGTCGATCACATTTTGAATCTTCTCGCCATCAAGCTCTGTGATGACATCAAGTTCTTGAAGTCCAGCCTGGGCAGCAGGTGAATTCGGAACGGTTTGCCTGATCATCACACCATAATGAATGTCTTTCGGCAGCTTTAATGTTTCCTGCTGGTGATAAGCAGAGATCTGGTTAACGTCTTCAAGGGTCACACCCATTGCCGGACGCTTGACCTCACCGTACTTCTCTAAATCCTCAATGATTGGCCGGGCAGAATTGATCGGAATGGCAAGTCCAATCCCTTCAACGGCTTCCTGAGCAATTTTCATGGAGTTGATGCCGACCAGCTGTCCGGAAATATTGATGAGGGCACCCCCACTATTACCCGGGTTGATGGCTGCATCGGTTTGCAATACTTCCGCGTTCCAATCTTCCATGCCATCCTGGTTGATGTCGACAGGAATCGTTCTTTCCACACCGGACACGACTCCTTGTGTCACAGAACCTGAGAATTGCAGTCCTAGCGGGTTACCAATGGCAATGACAGGTTCTCCCGCTTTCAGCTCGTCCGAATTTCCAAACTCGGCAATGTCATCATTCTTGATCTTGCCTCCATCGATTTCGATGACGGCAAGGTCGGTCCAAACATCGGTACCGCGAAGCTTAGCCGGAACCTTTGTGCCATCAGCCAAGGTAACCTCCAGCTGATCCGCCCCTTCGACCACGTGATTGTTCGTCACGATATACACGGTATTTCCTTCTTTCTTATACATGACCCCGGAACCTGTTCCCGCCTGTTGGCCCTGGCTTTGTCCACCACCCTGCCCCCAGAAGCTCTGGGACTGGATGTTCGTGATGCCGACTACGGAGTCTCCCGTCTTCTCAACGGCTTTCGTCACATCCGTCGTCACGTTGACAGACACATTCTTTGTAGCTCCATTATGGTAATTCTGGTCCGTCTCTTTCAGATCCTGATCCGGTTGGACCGAATAAGGTAATATATCAAAGTTCGTCAGCTGAGGAATGGCCACGACCACGAGAATCGCTCCCAGGATGACCCCAAATAGCCCCGCAAGAAACATCCCGCCCCGATTTCCCTTTTGTCTTCCAGTCCTGCCTTCCGAGTTATGATTGCCGTCATAATATCCCACGTTTCATCATCCTTTCTACCAGCTATTCCTTTTGTTATTTTATCTTTCCAAGCCCGATTATAGTCAGATTAAATTAAAAAATGATGAAAAAAAGGTAAGAATTTCATCATGATCCCAAAAGAGCAGGCGGCTTGACCAGAGGCGACAAGCAAATGGCACGTACACTGGAAAGGCGTTCTTTGCCTTTTTGGTGTTCGTGACTTATGACCTCGAGCCTCTAGCCGCCGGAGCTGGACGATTACCGATTGGGTATATATCTTCTATATGTAAAACACAAAAAGGTGAGGACAGAGGTCCTCACCTTTTTCATACCATCAAAAGAGAATTCATAAACATTTGAACCGGTTTAAATCGCAACTAAAGGCGTTGGTACTTTAGGGTCCGTATCAAATAGATCAATTTGTTCTCCTACCATTACTCCCTTTGATTCAAGTGTCTGAGTGACACTCATCCTTGCCAGGTCTTTCATATTGTTATCAAGGCTTAAATGGGCTAGATAAATGCCTTTTGTGTTGTCTCCCATCACTTCACTCATGGCAATGGCTGCATCCTCATTGGATACATGACCATAGTCACTGAGGATCCGCCGCTTGATGTTCCATGGGTAACGGCACATGCGAAGCATTCCCACGTCATGGTTACTTTCAAATACGTAAGCATCGGCATTTGAGATGATCCCTTTCATCCGATCGCTTACATATCCCGTATCGGTGACAAGAACAAGCTTCTTATCTCCATGGTGGAATATATAAAACATCGGTTCAGCGGCGTCATGTGATACACCGAAGGACTCAATACTCAGTCCTCCAAAGTGCTTGGACGTTTCCATATCAAAGGAGAATTTCTGCTCCGTATCGATTTTCCCCACTAAACCATCCATGGCATTCCAGGTCTTATCATTCGCATAGATCGGAAGCTTGTACTTTCTTGCCAACACACCGATCCCTTTAATATGGTCACTATGCTCATGCGTGACGAGAATCCCTGACAGATCTTCTATCTTCCGGTCGATCTGACTGAACAAACCTTCCATCTGCTTGCCGCTTAAGCCGGCATCGACAAGGAAGGAATGCTCCCCTGACTCGACAAATATTGCATTTCCTGTACTGCCGCTGGCAAGCACACTAAAATGCATCGTCATAACGCTCACTCCTATGTTTCTTTTTCTGGATTGGTGATTTCTACGATTTGTGCCTCCACGGCATTGATAAATACATCTTCTTTTTGGTCATCTTTTTCGACGACGAAATGCCAGGTAGGAGCCAATACCTGATAATCATCGATGGGTCCGAAGGTTGAATACCCAAGGCTTGGAACACCAACGATTTCACTGCCGTTGTCAATCTCATTGTTTTCCACCAGGAACCTGAGGGCATCAAAAGGGGTAACCAGCTGTTTTTTCCCTGTAGATTCTTTCAGATTATCCAACAATGTTTGTTTATACGAAACGATTTCCCGGTCTGTATTCAAAATGAAAGTCAATTTCCCATTTGCATTATTGAAGATTTTCCGGTCATTGAACATTTGAAAGTAGACAAT
The DNA here is from genome assembly GCF_044542955.1 of Rossellomorea sp. NPDC077527. NCBI lineage: Bacteria > Bacillati > Bacillota > Bacilli > Caryophanales > Bacillaceae > Rossellomorea > Rossellomorea sp. NPDC077527. Next base: position 387,030 of record NZ_JBITVL010000005.1, read on the forward strand.
GGTCTTTTCTTCTTTACTATATTTCCAGAAGCTGTACTGCTCTCCATTTAGGATGTGTTTTTTTAGAAAATCCTTTAATTCATCCGGAGAAAAATTTTCACTTATGGGTACAGGTTCTTTTAAAGTTGAATTGATCGTATTGTCATTGACGGCATTCACTTCTTGATCCTTTAATTTCTCCAGATCTTTTCCGCTGATTTTTTTCGTGCTGGCACTGATGATGGCATCTTTCACCGGTTCTTTGGACAACTTTGGAGGGTACTTGATATTGGCCGCTTTTAACGTTTCTTCAATCGTGGTCTGCCCTAATGTATCGGGATTGCTTTCCCTGATTTTATTCATGAAGATGGTCAGGAGAAATATATCCAGGACCAAAAAGACGATAATGAATATGCTCTTTGTTTTACTCCAATCCATCTGTTAGAACCCCTCCAATTCTTCCAGTGGGACCCTTATCCAGTTTCCACTAAGCTTATAGTACCAGGAAGGTTCAAATATTAAGAATTTCTTATTGGATTCATTTGTATCCCTGGTCATCTTATATCCAACAACAATGTCCTCAATGTTTTCCATTTCTTTCGAGCTGTTCTTCTTCAACGCATACAGGACAGAAGCACCAGAAGGAAGCTGCACATCTTTGATGGCGTTTTTTGAAACCATGTCCAGTGTAAAGTATGGTCTTTCATACTTACTGATGGAGTTCTTTCCCCACTCTTGAGTGACCTCAGCCATATGATTCTCGTTAAAGACCGGATGGTTTTCCACGAACAATTTATAGTTAATCTTATTTTCTACAGTACTGCTGGAAAAGAAATGATAATCATCCGTCCAACCACCGTGATCATTCACAAATTCCATGCTTCTTTGTATAAGAGATGCATGAGTGATGGCAGTGTCGTTATCGACAGATAAATTGATGTACGAAAGAGTGCTGTATTCTTCATCCGCCTTCATGAAGCTCGGTATATTAATAAAGGTATTCTTCTTGACTTCAACGTTGTTGGGATCACTAAATAGTGCTTTCTTAAAATCTTCCAAGTAGAGTGTATCAGCGTAAAAACGATAACTTTTATAGTCTTTCGGAAACTTTGGAAGGAATATATTTTTCTTGGAATTCAATGGCTGTTCAATATATTCATCATAAGAAGCAACCTGTTTCAAGAATGTTTTCTCAAATTTTTGTAAGCTTTCTACATTCACGCGACATTCATAAAAGTACTTCTTACCGGAATCCAGGGAGGCAAAATAAATGGTCCCCGCATCGGAGTTCATCGTATTTAAATCAATGACGATCCGGTCGAATGAGGCCGTCGGCATATTTTTATCTTCGAAGTGAATGACCCGGCCATAAACGGAAAAGGGCACATTATCAGGGAATACAATCTCGACTTTCTTGTCACCCTGAATGATAGATTTCATCTCGTCTTTCGTATATTGATTTGAGTAGTCTTTCAAATCAAACAACGTCCATTTGCTCAATCCTTTTATTACATTGTTCATTTCTTCTCCGTTCAGAGTCCCGACGGTTTTATTACCTGCATGATAAAAAAGTTCATATGGCTTGATCAAAACCTTCGAAAGATCAGATTCATCAATCTTCTCCCCCACTGATACATCAAAGGTTTCATTACTGTCGATCGTGTCATATCCGGGTTGATACGTCCAAAGGTTAAAGGTTAGAAAGATACTGATAAAGACAAGTAAGGTTAATACTATCGATTTTATTTTTTCATAATTCATGACCAATCATCCTCTTGTCCGGCATCATATGGGAGGGTAAAGATGATTGTCGTTCCTTTCCCTTCCTTGCTTGTCGCCCAAACGTCACCGCCGTGTGCTGAAATCATTTCTTTCGCAATCGCAAGACCGAGACCGGTACCACCCATCTGTCTCGTTCTGGCTTTATCAACACGGTAGAAACGTTCAAAGATTTTCTCCAGATTTTCTTTTGGAATTCCCAACCCTTGATCCGATACGCTGACTTCAATATAACCATCTTTTTCTTTCACTTTAAATGTAATCGTTCCACCCTCTGGGGAATATTTTAATGCGTTGGAAATGATATTATCTAAGACTTGAGTGATTTTATCCTGATCCACTTCTACGAACAACGCCTTGTCCGGTAAAAAGCGCTCAAAGGTTACATTAATATTTTTCGTCATTTCAAAACGATCAATGATTTTATGAAAAAAGAGAATAAAGTCGATCCAATCTTTATTAAATCGATAATCTTTGCTATCCATTTTAGATAGCTGCAGAAGATCATTGACCAGTCTGATCATTCTCTCGGTTTCATTCTGAGTGACATCCAGGAATTGAGGGGCAATGTCTTCATCCTGCCACGCGCCTTCTGCAAGGGCCTCCAGATAACTTCTCATCGTCGTCAGCGGCGTCCTGAGCTCATGAGAAACATTGGCCACGAATTCCCTTCGCTCTAAATCAATTTTCTCTTGTTCCGTGATATCATGTAAAACGGCAATCAGACCGTTCACAAACCCCGTCTCTTTTTGAATGATAGAAAAATTAGCCCTCAGGATATAAGGTTTATCCTTTGTGCTGTAGTCTAATATGATGGATTCCTGCTCATTGGACAGGTCATCGAATGTATACTCCTCATCCAATCCCAGTAATGATACGATCGGCTGGGAAACGACTGTTTCACGTGAAACATTCAGCATGCTTGCTGCAGGATCATTGATGAGAATGACCCTTCCTTTCCGATCGGTGGCGATGACACCATCCGTCATATACGAGAGGACGGATGATAGCTTTCTGCGCTCTCCCTCTGTCGTAGCCTGTGCTTCCTGAAGCCGCTTCGTCAAATTGTTAAACGTGATGGCCAACTGACCGATTTCATCATACCCATACACTTTAACTTTTCGGGAAAAATTCCCTTTCGCCATGGCCAATGCCTGTTTGCGCATATCCGATATCGGCCTGGTGACGGTTTGAGCGAGTAAAACACCAAGGATGGCCGTAATGACGAGTGCAATGATGGTCCCGTTGGTGAAAATTTTATTAATATCGTTCATTTGGTCATAGACCCTCTCGATTTCACCAACGATATAGATGGCACCTATCACTTCATCATTGGATTCGATCGGCTTCGCATGGACCCAGATACGGTCATGTGTCCGATCATCAAGGTACGTATTTTCAGAAGACACGCCCAGGGCAAGTACCCTTTTCACGTCTTTATCCGACGTCACCCGGTTGACAAGCTTCTGATTATTGGGATCCGAAGTCCCGATAATCCGCTTTCGATTATCGATGACCCGGATTTCTGCAATGTCCGAATTCTTACTGCTGTCTTCTAATATTCTTCTAATGTCTTCTTCCTGCGTAGGATCATCATCCTCACGCTCTTTCACCATTTCTTCCTTGATCGTGTACTCTAATAACTCCACTCGATTGGTAATGGAAGATTGGAAGTTTTCTACCAGCTTCTGCTCAAGCTCCCTCACGAAATAAACCCCGATGATTTGCATCGCAAGGATGATGAGCAGAACGTAAATCAGCACAAATTTCAAATGGATCGAACGGGTTAAGCCAACTTTCTTCATTACATATTACTCCTGTTCAGGATTTCGTAAGTAATAACCTACTCCTCTACGTGTTACGATCCAGGTAGGGTGACTTGGATTATCTTCAATTTTCTCACGGAGACGTCTTACCGTTACATCGACCGTACGCACATCCCCGTAATAATCATAACCCCAAACGGTTTGAAGCAAATGTTCACGGGTCATGACTTGTCCAATATGTTTCGCTAAATAGTGCAGAAGCTCGAACTCACGGTGCGTCAGTTCAATTGTTTCCCCACGTTTAGACACAACGTAGGCATCCGGGTGGATCGTTAAGGATCCGACGGTGATTTCATTATTTTCGTCCTCAACATTTTGCTGTGCGCCGTGCTGATGTCGTCGAAGATTGGCTTTCACCCTTGCAATCAGTTCACGTGTACTGAAAGGCTTTGTCACATAATCATCCGCCCCGAGCTCAAGACCCAATACTTTATCGATTTCCGAGTCTTTCGCCGTCAGCATGATGATCGGCATTTCATATTTCTTCCTGATTTCACGACATACTTCCATCCCATCACGGTTTGGAAGCATAATATCGAGCAGTACTAGATCGGGCTTGATTTCTTCCGCCATTTTGACCGCTTCATCTCCGTCATACGCGCAATGAACCTCATAGCCTTCTTTTTTTAAATTAAACTGTAATATATCTGCAATTGGTTTCTCATCGTCAACAACTAATATTTTCTTTTCCATGTCAATTGATCTCCTTTAGAAAAAAGTAATGTATCTATAAAGTTGTGATTAGTATAGGATTCTTCCTTTAAATTTATCACTTTCTCCATATTAATTCATCTTTAACTCTATCATACCCTTTATTTCGACTATAATCTAAATATAACAAAGGGGACTGACAAATTAAATGCTTGTGTCAGTCCCATGTTTCAGTTCCTCTATTAAATTACAGTACATCCAGTGGATTAATCAACGATCCGTTTTTATATACTTCGATATGAAGGTGAACGCCGGTTGCTTCACCGGTTTGCCCCATGATACCGAGTTTTTGTCCTCGTGATACCGTTTGACCGGCAGAAACAGAGATCGAATCCAGATGAGCATAAATAGTCTTATATCCATTTCCATGATCAATCACTACTTTGTTTCCGTAACCGCCATCGTCCCATCCGGCTGAAACGACTCTTCCATTATCTACGGATTTAATCGTCTTATCATTTGGACGTGCAATATCGATTCCTTTATGCATTTTCCCCCATCTTGGCCCTTGCTTAGAGGAAATGTAACCGCCATTCGTTGGCCACGCAAAGCTTCCGGACCCTCTTGATGGAGTGGCTTTGGTTCCCTTAATGACGATATATTTCACTGGATCTTTTAATTTTTTTTCTTCTTTTACATTTTTATCGGTTTGAGAACCATTTACCTCTGTTGTTACAAACGTAACGGATTTCTCTCCGTCTTGACCTTCCTGCTTCACTTTCGTATCGCCTTTATTCATTGAAGAGTCTTCTTCGACTTCTTTTTCATAGGCGATCTTTTCGATTTTATTCGCTTCCTTCTTAACAAGAACATGAACTAGCGGCTCATATACAGTAACATTCAATTCCGAACCTATTTTTAGAGCTCCGTCTTCTTTCAAATCTTCATTTAACTCCAGTAATTTCCCCGTCGTCAACGAATGATCTGCAGCGATCGAACTCAACGCATCGCCTTCCTGGACTTTATACTTTTTCTCTTCCGCTGTTCCTTTTTTAAGAAGTTCTACAGCTTCCTTCGGAGACTTTAACTCCTCCGGTTTCACTTGTGACTTCTTCATTTCTACATTTTCTTTAAATGAAATATCCAACAAACGGGTTTCATTTTCCTTCAATGCGGGTAAAGAAGTGGATGTAGCATCCTTCTTTCTCTTTTCGTATTCGTTTAGCTCTTTGTCAGAAACATAGTTAAGCTTTAACGATTTAAGTGCTTCTTCAGCTGCCTTTTCATCCTTCAAATAGGCAACTGGTTTATTATTGACAACCAAAGCATACGTATTCGCTTCGATGGATACGGAACGATTTAAACTTTCAATCACCTGTTGATTATTTGTTTTCACCGCTTCAAATACATTCTCAGGTATGTACGTTACTTCTTCATTAAAATCTACCTGATAATCACTGTACTCTTTCTGTGCCTTTTCAAGCTTTTCTCCTAAAACGTCCTTCACTTCTTCCTGACTCGTAACAGCTCCTACATACTCATCACCCATGTAAACATGATAGATGGTTTGCAAATCTTTTTCGGACCCGGCAGATGCCGAAGCTGAAGAAAACGTTAATGTAGAAATAGCGAGGGTTGTAATTCCAACTCTTTTTACAAATTGGTTTGATCTATGTCGAATATTAAGTTTTTCTAAAATGGGTGATAACTTCTTTCCAAAACTCATTGACCTGCCTCCTATAAACTAAAGCAAAAATCCCAGTTAACGGTAGTTCATTAAGCCTAATTTAGTCAAAATCTATAAAATTCGTACTTTACTAATTTACCATAATTCGACGAAAACCGGGACGCAGAATCGTGATTGTAATACAACTGTATAATTTATCAGAAAATATTCACTGGCACTTTAGGCGAAGATCCCTGTCATAATGGGAATTAAGTGGGTCTAAAGATGGATTCCCCATTGAAATAGTGATGGTAGAAATTAGAGGATATTTGGCGATTTATGTTACACGAGTGTTACAACACATAATAAAAAAGTACTACGAGAGTCAAAGTCGTCGCAGTACTTTTTGTAAGATGGCTCAGGACGGAATCGAACCGCCGACACATGGATTTTCAGTCCATTGCTCTACCAACTGAGCTACTGAGCCGTATTTAAGAATGCACCCTTCAAAGAGAATGTGGTTGTCCATCGTCCAGCTCTCAGGAAGCCAAACCAAGGTGCAACTCGAGCTGTACGCTGATGATTACTCAGGTGAAGATTATTCACCGTGCTCTACCAACTGAGCTACTGAGCCGTATTTTGTATGTATGTCCACCATCCACCTCATTAAACAAATGGAAAATGGCGGTCCGGACGGGACTCGAACCCGCGACCTCCTGCGTGACAGGCAGGCATTCTAACCAACTGAACTACCGGACCAATTTTTTTTTGCGTTAGCAAAAATAACTATTATATGTATCCTATTTCCGTAAGTGACATCTGGTAAACCAACAATCTATCAATAAGGAAATAAAAATGACCCATACGGGATTCGAACCCGTGTTACCGCCGTGAAAGGGCGGTGTCTTAACCGCTTGACCAATGGGCCATGTAAAAGAAAAAATGGTGAGCCATGAAGGACTCGAACCTTCGACCCTCTGATTAAAAGTCAGATGCTCTACCAACTGAGCTAATGGCTCTCTAAGTATATATAAACACGAAGCGAAGGCTTGATCAAAGCCTCTTTCGTGACAACGAAATTAATATTATCACAGTATGATTGTCGAGGGCAACAGTTTTTTTGTTTTTTTTTGTCGAAAATTATTTCTTGGGGAATAATTTGTTGGGAGATTCGATATGAAGGGAACTATTTAGGGCTGTTTATGATTTGGAGGTAAAGTGTGGACTCGTCCTTTTCCGTTTCCTCGGGAACTTACACTTGTGGCATTTAATATTCTCGTCGCAAGGGAAGGTGAGGAAATGATCAAAAACTCTTTTAGTTGTTGCCCGGTGATTTCTTCCCCGAATAGCAGATAGTAATGCTCCAGTGCTTTAAGGTGGGCCGATTTTGATTTTTTTTGGCATGCAGGGCAGTACCAATACCCATGTACTCTATCTAGTGAAAGATAACCACACACTTCACAAATTACTCCATTAATGATATCTCCCTTGGAAATATTGTATTGATTTATTATTGAGGGGTTGAGTGGGGTATCAAACTTTTTTATAAGCCTAATCATCCTTCTGATTTCTTTATCTAATAAAACAGTGTCATTATATTCACTGCTCATTTGAGTGATCTTTTTAGGTAGCATAGGAGCATGTATGACCTGCTGACTAACATTCTTATCATTGGAACGAATAATGGTATTAGAGTTACTGATTACGATGAGAGTGCGGATAGGGATTAATGGGAATTGATGCTCTCGTAGCCACGATCGAAATTGAGATTCTTGCATGCCGATTTGGATAATAGGATCCGGCAACGCCAGTTCAACACCGTTCTTCTTCTGGATGATTTGATTAAACATTGAATCAAACTCTATCGATCCTGCTAGGTTTTTCACCTCTAATATAAGCAAAAAACTTTTGGTTAATAGTATCGTATCTATTTGGAAATATCGGTCGTTTGAGAAGAGGCGTATGTCATGCAGTATAGAAAAGGATTTTTCGGGGAGGAGGCTTAAATAATAGTCAATGGATTTTTCACCATTATAACCGGCAAGACTTTTTGATAGGTTTTCTTTAATAAAGGTGGTTTTAGGATGAGTATCTAATAGTCGTAAAAGTAGCACTTCCAACTTTTGAATTTTAATCGGAAAAGGACGTTCTTTACTGATCATTTCATCACTCCAATACAGATTTTTTAAATATATTCTACTTTTCTCAGGGAAATCCTGCTTTTTCTATAGATATTTAATCTCTAAAATCGGTTAGAGAGAGGTTTATTTTCAAAACTTGAACTTTTATTTTCAAAAATTAGATTTTATTATCAAAAACCACACTTTTATTTTCAAAACTGGAGATATATTTTCAAAAACAAACTTACACCACACTACATAAAAAAGACCCGCCACCAAAGCAGCGGATCCCCATCCCAATTAATATCAATAAGTCAAACTAGCTGCCACAACCAATCCCACGACAATCGACGCGGAGAACAGGCTGAATCCGATGGCGATGTTTCCTTCTTCCACTTTCTTGGCCAAGCTTGTACGTGGCGTCAGGACATATTCGATGATCCAGTAGGCAATGACCTGGGTCACGATTCCGATGAGGCCCCATAGGAAAGCATCCAGTAGATTAAGGCTGTTTGCCCAGACGGTGTAGATGACGATGGCGAGTCCGATGGCTTTTCCCCATAGTTTCAAGGCGACCGCGATGTTTCCTTCTTTGATTAACTTCGCTTCTGAGAACTTAGTGGTGAAGGCGAAGACGGTAATTCCTAGGATCATGAGTCCAAGGCCTGTTCCGACATGGGCCAGAAAGCTGAGTAAGGCTTCACTTGTTATGATTTGCATGTGTTTCTCTCCTTTTTATATCTCCTGTATTCCGACAGGCAGAAAGTATGATTCGTTATCGGTGATGGCGTTTCCGGCCCGTATTCCAATGGCGCCTGGATGGCCGTTGATGATGAAGCTCCCCACCATGAGGCTTGCTTCTTTTTCCCCTTCATCGGTTGTGATGACCGAGACAGGAAGGGGGCAAAACTTTTGATAGACAGGCAGGGTCAGCTTATAGGTGTCATTCTTATCTTCTAACAGCACCTTTCCTGTCGCTTCCATGATTTTGACGGTATCTCCTTCACGACCGAATGCAGGTTTCTGAACGAAGGTCATCCCGTTTTCCTCGAAATGTTCTGAATCAAGGTAAGTAGGGAGGAAGTAACGTTCGATCCACTCGTGTTCTTCTCCGGTGAAAAATGCGCTTCCTTCTTCATGCAGACCCCAGATGAGAGCCTGAACTCCTTTTGATTGAAGTAAAAAGGCGGAGGGAGGATTCAAGACAGCGAGCTTTCTCTCCAATACCATTTGCATCAGTTCCTGACCGACCTTTTCTTTTGTCAGGGGATCCTCATCATCGACCAGATGCTCGATGGGATAGGTTTGTCGGTATAATACATCGATCCGCTCTCCACCGGGAGTATACACCCCATCGTCACGGATTTGCAGCTGATCCAGGCTGACATATTCCGAAGGGACTCCGGCAAGCGCTTGAATATATTTGGTAGTCAGGTAATCTTCCTCGTGATCAGAATGGGATGTGAAGACGATTTTTGCTTCTCCATCCCTTTGAAGGGATTTCCAGGATGATAAGAGACCCCGTTTCAATTCTTTGGCTAATTGTGCTTCCATCCCTTCATTCGGATTCGGACAATTGAAATACTGACATACCTTTTCATTTACATGATAGAGTTCTTTGATGAATGTTGGCGTATCACTATTAAATTCTAATAGTTTTATATCCCCGTCAGATACGACAAAATCAAATCTCCCGATGATACATTCTTGAGGGACGGGCTTATACCTGATATATGACAAGGATTCCTCAGGGTATCCAAGTTCTAATAGGGTATCATCATCCAGCTCCCGCAGCAGGTCCGCTGTTTTGTCAAAAATGGCGTACACAAGTTTGGATGCTTCATGAATCTTCAAAATCGTATCTTTTGATAACAGATGGATATCCAATAAGGCGTATTCCATGTTATATAAATCGTGCCAGAACTCGGGCACATCTTTATAAAAGTTTCTTCTTTTTTCACTGTGCGAGGTTGTCATATTACCCTCCAAATCCACCTTTAGAGCCGCTTCCGATTCCTGATTTATAACTCTTGGAGTAGGATTTATAACTTGAGAAATTTTTTAGGGCCGATTTGTTTTTAAACATTTTTCCGGCAAAATAATAGTAGCCGAAGTGAGAGGACCTGTCGTCATCGCAATAATACGTGCCGCTGTCGTCATCCCAATCCCAGTCGTCACAGTCTACATCCGTCGGTTCCGGTGGAAGGTCCTGATTACCGCAGCCACTCACCGATATCGCCATGACCGAGGCGGCTACTCCCGCCATCATTTTTTTCGTTTTATTCATTTTCTTTCCTCCTCCAGCTTATATCCCGTTGCCTTTACATAAAGTATATACACATAGCGATCCTCATCGATTTCAGCAGAGTCGCGTTCCCATTCAACCCCGTCTATATAATAATAAACAGAGCCGATGACGCTTAGAATATCAAGGTGATAGTCATGATGTTCTATTTTCAAGATAGGATTATTTTTTCGATGGTTCAGTTCGCGAATCTCCAATACCAATCGCTCAGGGGGAAATAGAGGATCCTTAAGTGGTTCCTCCTCAAATGTTTCCACGTAAATGACGAATATGTTCCCTTCTATGGAAGAGGATAACTGTCTGTAGGTGACCCCTTCTTTTACGAAGAACTCACATTCCCTTCTTGCGAGGATTTGTTCGAGCTCAATATCGGGGTAGTGATAGATCGGTTCATAGGAGTCGTTTCCTTTTCTTAATCGGTACTCTAATAATGGTTCTTTCATCTATTGGCAGCCTCCTACAATGATTTCTCTAAACTATACGAACCAATGAGGAAAAGGTTTCAATTCCCAGAAGTTCATTGGTATGATTGAACTATGATTTTTAAATAAGGAGGGTATGTATGATTATTTTCCAAAGGATTTGGAAGCAAATCACGAAGATGGACTTCGGTTTCATTCTTCTATTATCACTGATTATCGTCCTGTTTGGAACCTTTGGCAGTCATTTTTTGGAACCTGAAACATTTCCATCTCTGTTTGACGGATTCTGGTGGACGATGACGACCTTGACGACGGTCGGGTATGGCGATTACTTTCCGGTGTCGGTTGGAGGAAGGATGCTTGGAATCTTCCTCTTCATCTTCGGGATCGGGATCATCGGGGTTTTGATCAGTAAAACCGTCGATTCCATTACCACATTTCAGAAATTCAAAAGGGAGGGAAAGTTAGTGTATACATATGAAGATCATTATATTTATATCAATTGGTCAAAGAAAACGGAAAGGGCCATCGAAGAAATTCTTGCCCATGTTCCCGATGCTGAAATTGTCCTCATCGATATGCTTCCCATCACTCCGATTGAGCATGAGCAGGTCCATTTCATCCAGGGTGATCCCTCTGATGAGAAGGTGTTACTGAAGGCCAATATCTTCGAGGCTAAACGGGTCGCCATCTTTTCCGATTCCAAAATCGAGGATCCTTCCCTGGTGGATGGTAAAACCTTGTTGATTGCGTCTGCCGTCGAAGGCTTATCAAAAACGCATCAACGGGAGGTACATACGATTGTGGAAGTGTCGGAAGACCGACATATTCCTAAGTTCCAGCATATCGCCGTCGAAGATTTCATTTTATCGAATGATTCCGTTTCTCTGCTTATGGCGAAAGCCACCCTACATCCTGGTACGACGACTTTATTCAGGCAGCTCTTGAGTAAACGGTACGGCAACAATATTCACGAATTCAGCGTAAAGGATCATTGGAAGACGATCAAACAAGCCTCTGAAGAACTTCTGGAAAAAGGGGCCATTCTTCTTGCGGTGAATGATAATATGGATTTCAGCGATGCCATGAACAGGGAGCTTCAGCCGGACGATACTCTCTATGTTGTATGCCATGACCGTGTGTATGAACAATTGAACCAATAAAAAAACTCTCAGCCTAGAAAGGCTGAGAGTTTTTCATTTATTAATTCGGGCTCCATACGCTGCGAACGACATTCGTTTGAGAGCGATCTGGGCCTACTGAGAAGATGGAAAGAGGGATTCCTGTTAATTGGGAAACGCGCTCTAGATAGTGACGTGCGTTTTCAGGAAGATCCGTTAGCGTCTTGCATCCTGTGATGTCTTCCGTCCAGCCTGGAAGCTCTTCATACACAGGCTCACAATCAGCAAGGATGTTCAGGTTAGCAGGGAATTCTTCCATGACTTCACCTTTGTACTTGTAAGCAACGCAGATTTTCAATGTTTCGATACCAGTTAAGACATCAATGGAGTTCAATGAAAGATCCGTTAACCCGCTGACACGGCGTGCGTGGCGAACAACGACACTGTCGAACCAGCCGACTCGGCGAGGTCGTCCAGTCGTTGTACCATACTCACGGCCCACTTCACGGATCTGATCTCCGATTTCGTTCGTCAGTTCCGTTGGGAAAGGTCCGTCCCCTACACGTGTAGTGTATGCTTTTGATACTCCGACTACGTGGTTGATCTTTGTAGGGCCTACTCCAGAACCGATCGTCACTCCACCGGCTACAGGATTTGAAGATGTAACAAACGGGTATGTACCTTGATCGATATCAAGCATAACCCCTTGAGCTCCTTCGAATAGAACGCGGCGACCATTATCGATCGCATCGTTTAAGACAACGGATGTATCGACAACATAGTGCTTGATTTGTTGGCCGTACTCATAGTATTCATCAAGGATGTCTTCAATGTTGAAGCCTTCTGTTTCATAGAATTTTTCAAAAAGGCGGTTTTTCTCTTCCAGGTTACGAGCAAGCTTTTCTTCGAAAGATTGACGATCCAGAAGATCTGCAATACGGATTCCGACACGTGCTGCTTTATCCATATAAGCAGGACCGATTCCTTTTTTCGTTGTACCGATTTTGTTGGCACCTTTACGTTCTTCATCGATTTCATCCAGTTTTAAGTGGTATGGAAGAATCACATGTGCACGGTTACTGATTCTAAGGTTGTCTGTTTTCACATCGCGGTCGTGAAGATACTTCAACTCTTTCACAAGAGCTTTAGGATCAACAACCATCCCATTACCGATTACGGATGTTTTTTCGTTATAAAAAATACCTGATGGAATTAAATGTAATTTATATGTTTCACCGTCAAACTTAATGGTGTGACCCGCGTTGTTCCCACCTTGGTAACGCGCGATAACCTCTGCATGTTCAGAAAGGAAGTCAGTGATCTTTCCTTTTCCTTCGTCTCCCCATTGTGTACCTACTACTACTACTGAAGACATATTAAGCACCTCCGACGGGAATTAGTATTCCCTCTTTTATCAAACAAACTCATTTTATCAACACCGAAAGTGAAAGTCAATTAAAACACGAACGTTTTTATAGGTAATTATATTTATGTTCGTATAATATTGGACTTCCTACCCAAAAACCCTTAGTATTCCTCTGGCTCTGTTCAATTAGCGTATTCTTGATTGTCAGGGGATTCACTCCCTTTCCGCGGACGTTCGGCCAAGCCTCCTCGCTTCGCTCCGGGGTCTTGACTCGCCCGTTTTCCGCAGGAGTCTCGCAAATCCCCTGACAATCTTATAAATGAAAATTTGAACAGATCTCACTAAGCATGATCATAGTCTGAAGGTGTTTAGTAATCCATTTATAGTGATTTCAGTAAAATAACTGCCCAACTTTAGAAAATGATGCTATTTTAATGTATTTTGTATTGATAAAAGTCTTTACTTAGAAACTGATGCTTAGAAAGTTGATTGGAGCGGAAGGTGCTCGACTCCTGCGGGAAATGCGTGAAAGTTGAGACCCCGCAGGGCGAAGCCCGAGGAGGCTCAACTCACGCCCCGCGGAAAGCGAGCACCTGCAGCGGAAATCAACCGACCACTATCCTTTTTAAAATAAGATTAGGGCATGTTCAGTCAGATTATATAGCGCAATATACAATATTTTGCTAATCTAAAATAAGCATTTTGAATTTTACATACAATTTAATACTGAGGTGACGATGATATGATTAGACGATTTTTCAGTTATTACCGGCCACACCGACGGCTTTTTTATATTGATTTTGCGTGTGCGGTGTTGGTAGGTCTTTTGGAACTGGGATTTCCCATAGCTGTTTCATGGTTTATTGATTCCCTGTTGCCCGAGGGAAATTGGAGCACCATCCTGGCAGTTTCGGCTGGCCTTTTGGTTCTGTATCTGCTCAGTTCGAGCATGCAGTTCGTGGTGAACTACTGGGGGCATAAGCTCGGGATCAATATCGAGACCGATATGAGGCGGGAGCTGTTTCAGCATGTACAACGACAGTCTTTCCGCTTCTTTGACAATACGAAAACGGGTCATATCATGAGCCGGGTGACAAACGACCTGATGGATATCGGGGAGCTTGCCCACCACGGTCCTGAAGACTTGTTCATTGCGGTCATGACCTTTATCGGGGCATTTTGGATCATGCTCTCGATCAACATGGAGCTTGCGTTAGTAGCCATCATCATCGTTCCGTTTCTGGTCTGGTTGATTTCGTATTCAAATATTAAAATGAACGCTGCCTGGACAAAGATGTATGGAAACATAGCAGACGTCAACAGCCGCGTTGAAGACAGCGTGTCTGGGGCAAGGGTGGTACAATCCTTTACGAATGAATCCTTTGAAATGGAACGCTTCAACGAAAATAATCAATTCTTTCGTAAGTCCAAGTTGAAGGCTTATAACGTGATGAGCGTGAATTTATCCGGTATTTATATAACGACCCGCTTGATGACTCTGATTATTTTAGTATATGGGGCGTGGTTAAGCTTCTCCGGGGTTCTTTCGTATGGTGAACTCGTCGCCTTCATTCTTTATATCAACGTCCTGTTTAAACCAATTGACAAGATTTCTGCTTTATTGGAGCTTTATCCGAAGGGGATGGCAGGCTTTAAACGGTTCACTGAGCTTATGGACATGGAGCCGGATATTGAAAACCGCCCCCACGCAGTTGAAGTTTCCACTTTGAGAGGCGATATTGCATTTAAAGACGTCACCTTTGGATACGAATCTGAACGGCCGATTCTACAGGATTTATCCTTTACGATTCAATCAGGACAGACCGTTGCCTTTGTTGGACCTTCCGGGGCCGGAAAGACAACGATTTGCTCTTTGATTCCACGCTTCTATGATATTGAAAGAGGAGCCATCACCATAGATGGGATCGATATCCGTGAGATGACGAAGGAATCCCTTCGTTCCCAAATCGGGATCGTTCAGCAAGATGTCTTCTTATTCACGGGGACGCTCCGTGAAAATATTGCCTATGGGAAGCTTGATGCGACACAAGAGGAGATTGAGGAAGCGTCGAGGCGTGCCCATTTGACGGATCTGATAGCATCCCTGCCGAATGGATATGACACACAGATCGGGGAGAGGGGATTGAAGCTGTCAGGCGGACAAAAGCAGCGCTTGTCCATTGCACGCATGTTCCTTAAGAACCCGAGAATATTGATCCTTGATGAAGCTACCTCTGCACTGGATACAGAAACCGAAGCTATCATCCAGGAAGCACTGAATGAATTAGCAAAAGAACGAACGACCCTTGTCATCGCACACCGACTGGCAACGATCCGAAAAGCGGACCGGATATTGGTCGTCACTGAAAACGGGATTGCGGAAGACGGTACTCATGAAGAACTTCTGTCCAAAGAAGACGGTATCTTTACCCGACTCCACGCCCATCAGCACGCAACCATTCTATAACGACAAAAAAATCCAAGCCGAGTAGCTTGGATTTTTTCT
Source organism: Rossellomorea sp. NPDC077527 (assembly GCF_044542955.1). NCBI lineage: Bacteria > Bacillati > Bacillota > Bacilli > Caryophanales > Bacillaceae > Rossellomorea > Rossellomorea sp. NPDC077527. The sequence goes on from NZ_JBITVL010000005.1 coordinate 402,771, forward strand.
GTTACGCAGGAGCGTCGTCAAAGCGCCGCTCGAGATTAACGAATTTATTATATTCTTTCACGAACGCCAAGGATACGTTTCCGACAGGACCGTTACGCTGTTTGGCAATGATGATTTCGATAATATTCTTATTCTCCGCTTCTTTGTCATAGTAATCTTCACGGTATAAGAAGGCTACGATATCCGCATCCTGCTCGATACTTCCGGATTCACGGATATCGGACATCATTGGACGCTTATCCTGACGCTGCTCCACTCCACGGGAGAGCTGGGATAAGGCAATGACGGGTACCTGCAGTTCACGGGCCAGTCCTTTCAGGGAACGGGAGATTTCAGAAACCTCCTGCTGACGGTTCTCTCCGGAGCGGCCACTTCCCTGGATCAACTGCAAGTAGTCGATGAGGATCATACCAAGGCCGTGTTCTTGGGCAAGGCGACGGCATTTGGAACGAATTTCTCCTACTTTAATACCCGGCGTATCGTCAATATAAATACCGGCATTGGAGAGGCTTCCCATGGCCATGGTCAGCTTTCTCCAGTCTTCATCTGTTAAATCACCTGTACGGAGATTCTGCGCATTGATGTTGCCTTCTGCACAGAGCATACGCATGACGAGCTGTTCTGCCCCCATCTCCAGAGAGAAAATGGCCACATTTTCTTTCGCCTTTACGGCAACGTTTTGAGCAATGTTCAAAGCAAAGGCTGTCTTACCCATGGAAGGACGTGCTCCCACAATGATCAAGTCATTTCGCTGGAAACCTGCCGTCATATGGTCAAGATCGGCGAATCCAGTTGAAATACCTGTAACATCACCTTTACGATTCGTAAGGGTTTCGATATTATCATACGTTCGCACAAGTACATCTTTAATATTATGGAATGCCCCTGCATTTTTACGCTGAGCCACTTCCATGATGTTTTTTTCCGCTTCGCTCAACAGGCTATCCACTTCATCTTCCCGGGCATAGCCATCAGAAGCAATATCTGTAGCTGTTCGAATCAACCTGCGAAGCAGGGATTTCTCTTCCACAATCTTTGCGTAGTATTCAATATTGGCAGCAGTAGGAACGGAAGCAGCAAGCTCACTCAAGTAAGCGACCCCTCCAACATCCTCAAGTTCCTTTGCTGCGGCAAGTTCCTCTGTCACCGTAATCAAATCGACGGCTTTCCCGCCGTCCCCCAGATTCAGCATGACATTGTATATCCGCTGGTGAGAATGACGATAGAAATCCTCGGGAATCAATATTTCCGATGTAGTCGTCAATGCACTGGGTTCTAAGAAAATAGCCCCTAATACCGCTTGTTCAGCCTCAATATTCTGAGGAGGAACCCGGTCCTGAAACATTTCATTCATCTATGCTCAAGCCTCCCTTACGATCTAGTGAGCGTTGCCCACAGATCCTGACTTTCATTATCTATATAAAAAAAGAATGGTATTCTACCGAAAAAATGTGATCAGGATAATATCCAGATCACATTTCATATCAAACTATATTCATTTTAACATGTTTTTCGAAAAATGAAGTTACCAAATTTCGTATATTCCAGAAGGAAGATTATTCTTCCGTTACGTGTACCTTTAATGTAGCTGACACATCCGTATGCAGTTTCACAGGAACGTTCGTGTAACCAAGGGCACGGATGGCGTCGTTCATTTCGATTTTTCGTTTATCGATTTTGATGTCATGAGCCTTTTTCAACTCATCGGCGATTTGCTTGCTCGTGATAGATCCGAACAAACGGCCGCCTTCACCAGACTTTGCTTTCATTTCGACAGTGATATCTTCCAGCGTCGTCTTCAATTTCTTTGCTTCTTCCAATTCTTCCTGAGCGATCTGTTTTTCTTTCTTCTTTTGACCCTCAAGTTGCCCCATATTAGCGTTCGTTGCTTCGACTGCCAGTCCCTTTTTCAATAAGAAGTTATGCGCATAGCCGTCCGCTACGTTCTTCACTTCGCCTTTTTTTCCTTTACCTTTTACGTCTTTCAAGAAAATGACTTTCATATCTCTTTTCTCCCTTCAAAATAATCATTTAATGCTTCTTTCAGCTGTTCTTCCGCTTCCAGGACGGATACATGCTTAATTTGAGTGGCGGCATTCGTTAAATGACCTCCACCGTTCAGGTTTTCCATGATGATCTGTACATTGACATCCCCGAGAGATCGGGCACTGATCCCGACTGTTTCAGGATCCCGCTTCGAAATGACGAAGGAAGCAATGACTTCATCCATGGTCAATAAGGTGTCTGCTGCTTGGGCAATGAGGACTGGATCATATATGACATCTTCCTCCGCTTTCGCAATCGCGACTCCTTCACGGTGGAACTTGACCGACTCTATTAAACGGGAACGCTTGATGTACGTATCGACATCTTCTTTCAAAAACTTCTGGACGAGCACCGTGTCAGCTCCCTGTGCCCGCAAATACGATGCAGCATCAAATGTTCTCGATCCCGTCCTGAGCGTAAAGCTCTTCGTATCGACAATGATCCCTGCCAGGAGGGAGGTGGCTTCCAACATCGTGATTTTCTCATGCTTCGGCTGATACTCCAGCAACTCTGTCACAAGCTCTGCCGTGGATGAAGCATAAGGTTCCATATAAACAAGGAGTGGATTTTTAATGAAATCTTCTCCGCGGCGATGATGGTCGATGACAACGACTTTATCGACTTTATTTAACAGTTTTTCTTCAATGACCAAGGAAGGCTTATGGGTATCGACCACGACGAGCAGCGTATCATCCGTTGCCATCTCAAGTGCTTCCTCAGGCGTGATAAAGCGTGGATGGAGGTCCGAGTTTGCTTTGATTTCCTTCATCAAACGTTTCACACCGTTGTCGATTTCATTAAAGTTCAGGACGACGTACCCTTCCCGTTGGTTCATCTGAGCCACTTTCCGTATCCCGATGGCCGCTCCGATGGCGTCCATATCGGGATGCTTATGACCCATGATGATGACTTTGTCACTCTCGACCATGATTTCCTTCAAGGCATGGGAAATGACTCTGGCCCGGACGCGGGTGCGTTTTTCCATCGGATTGGTTTTTCCGCCATAGAATTTAACCTTTCCATTGGTCTGTTTGATGGCTACCTGATCCCCACCCCGACCCAAGGCAAGGTCCAGACTTGATTGGGCGAGTGTCCCGAGTTCAGGCAGGGAAGAAACCCCTGTCCCGACACCGATACTTAAAGTGAGGGGAACATTCTGCTTTGAAGTTGTATCCCTTACATCATCCAGGATGCCGAACTTTTCTTTCTCCAGCACCTGAAGGATCTTCTCGTTTATGACGGCGATAAAGCGCTCCGAAGATACCCTCTTCAGAAACACACCGTATTCTTTTGCCCACTTATTCAGAATGGATGTCACGAGGCTGTTCAGGCTGCTTCTCGTCTGGTCATCCATCCCCTGGGTCAATTCATCATAATTATCCAGAAAGATGATTCCAATATTTGTGCGTTCATCATGATATTGCTTTTCAATTTCCTTCTGTTCTGTGACATCGAAGAAATAGAGCAATTTTTCTTTGAGCTTCAATACGACGTGATACTTTCTCTCATTAATCGTCACAATTTCAGAATCGACTTCCTGCTTGATTAATGGGACAAGTGATTCCGCCACATCGTATAACGATCTTCCAACGACTGTATCTTCATTGAAACATGAGGCCAGAAAAGGATTTGTCCATTCTATGTAATATTCATCATTGATCAACATGATCCCAATCGGCATCTCCATAAGAGCTTCTTCCCCTACCCGCTTTACGCGATAAGATAGAGTGGAGATATATTCCTCTGTTTCGTCATGAGACCTTCTCTCGAAATAAAATGCGAGAAAATACACGATTCCAAAGACAATCAACCCTATTAACGAAATGATCCATTGGTAAAAGGCCACCGATATTAACAATAGAGCTGTTAATATAGCTAGTCCGTACAACGGGTAGCGGATCATTCGCTTATTAAAATAAGATGGCATGATTTCAGCTCCTGGAACTTAAATTTCTATGACTTGCGTTGTAGGCGTTGTCTTAGATCAAACCCTAAGTCAATTATACCTAAAATTCGCACGAGATAAAGAAGAGGAATCGAAATGATTGTCAATAATACCAAAATCCCTTTGGACCACCCTTTGACATGGGCAAAGAAATAGAGGAATGACAGCCCTTGAACCGCCATTAATGTCTGAAGAACATACAAGACATTGATCAGTGCAGTATAAGCATACGTTCCTTTCTCCGGTTGCAGGATCATGGAAAGCACCAGGGTAAGTAAATAATACCAAAGAATGCTCTTGGGAAGCTTCCAATCCCTGAATGGTTTGAATACCGGAACCTCTCTTCCCAGACGCTTCATTATCGGAAAGTTGATCACAATAAATAGCAATGCCAGAACGACGGAGATGCCAACGAACAACGTGGGAATTAACGTTTGAACAAGATCAATCGAACGTTCCAGACTATCGATCAGCTTCTTATCCGGTTCCTGACCAAGCGTCTCAAAGATAGAAGAATATGCAGCCTTTGATTCCTTTAGGCTATCTTCAATCATATTAACGCCAAAAAATTGAATTGAAACGACGAATCCAATCACAATATTCAATACCAGTGTAAGACTCGCAGCAAAAAAGAGTCTCATTTTATCCACTTTAGCCTTCACACACCAACCAATGACCACTCCGGTTGTAGCGACCATAAAGGCAACCGGCAGTGCGACCAAGCCACCGAACAGAAATGAGAGTCCAAGTGATCCAATCAATACGTAGATAGAGTTCCATAACGAGTATTTGGAACTGAATAAAATAAGGGGAAGGGGCAGCACAAAAAATGCTAGGGTCCCAATGAACGGAACATATAAACTCAATAACATTAACACAGTAAAGATGGCGAGCATAAGCGCACCTTCAGTCAACACACGGGGATTCCTCACTCAAAACGCTCCTTACGATAAAATAAACAACATACAATAGCACTATCATATCAATTTTAGAGATAGATTTCATCTTATGGGGGCTTGGAATACGTAACAAGACTAGTTGATTCAAGTTTGAATGAAACTTTCGACAAACTTCTGTCACTTCCCATTAAACTTGTCCCAAAGTATGAAACCACCACATCATGACAAAAAAAGAGGGAAACCCTCTCAACATGCAACATTTCTTCATCTACTCTAGTATGCACTCACTCTAAAAAGGTGTATACGTAGTAGATAAAGAATGGCTATGTGTCAGGGCCACCCTCTAACGCAGATTATGAAATTTTAAACCGTTCAATCGATGCTTGAAGCTCCTGGCTTAAGTCCGTCAGACGCTCAGCCGCTTCTGTAACGGATTGGACAGCCCTTACCTGTTCTTCTGTCGAAGCACTCATTTCCTCGCAGGAAGCCGCTGTTTGTTCAGCTGTAGCCGCCATCATTTGGATCACGTTGACCACTTCATCCTTTTCAAGGTTGATTTGGCCCACTTCGTTGTACATATTCTCAATCTCACGCTGCATGGTTTTCATTAATTGTGAGGTTTGATCGAACACAGTGTTCGTTTTTTGAATCACATCGTTTTGGACCTCGAATGTTTCTTTCGTCTTGACCATTTCATCCACCGCCTGGTGAGACCCTTGCTGGATTTCAACAATTGTACGTTTTACCTCTTCGGTTGCTTTAACAGATTGATCTGCAAGCTTGCGCACTTCTTCAGCCACTACAGCGAACCCTTTGCCGTGTTCTCCGGCCCGTGCAGCTTCTATGCTGGCATTCAGAGCAAGGAGATTGGTCTGAGAAGAGATTTCCGTTATCGTGCCCATCACTGACTCAATCGTTTTTACTTTTGCTTCCAGGCTAAGGATGACATTTTCCATGGAAGAAATGTACTCACTGGAAGAATGATAGGCATTTTTTAATTCTTTTACCTGATTCATTCCGGACTGGTTCATATCATCTGCTTTACCTGCCAGCTCAGACATGGCTTTGGACTTTTCATAAACCCCATCAATTCTTCTTCCAAGGTGCTCGGTTTGAAGATGCGCTCGATCAGAGTCGGCAGCTGACTGGGAAGCACCGCTGGCAATTTCATTCACTGCCCTTGCCATCTCTTCACTTGAGGCATTCGTCTCCTCCGACACTGCACTCAATCCTTCGGCAGATTCCCTAACATTATAAATGGAACCCTGAACGACCTTGATCGTATCTTTCATATTCATGATCATCTTATTTAAATCCAGCGCCAATAATCCCGTTTCATCTTTCGTCTTTATGGTAGATTGAATGGATAAATCACCGGACGAAACGTTCGTGACCGTCTTTTGCAGTTCCTTAATCGGTTTTGTCATCATATTCGCTATGATGACTACCAATATCAGCATGATGACCAGTGCAATAAGCGCTGTAATCAGAAGTAGACGTTCAATGTCTTTCGAAGATTGGATAAGATCCTCCATATTATAAGCGGATCCCACTTTCCAATTCGTCTTTGGCACCGTAGTGTATACTAATACTTTCTTATCGCCTTCCAATTCATAACGGATTGTGTCGGAATCTTTTTCTGATTTCAGCATTTTACTGATGAAAGGGAATGTAGATAGATTCTCGCCGCGCTTGGTTGGATGGACGATGGCTGTACCGTCAAGACCGATTAAGAACGGGTAACCATTATATCCGATCTCCATCTTGGATACTCTATCGGTCAGTTTCGACAAGTTGATATCAACACCAAGTACACCGACCACTTTGTTCTCAGAGACTATGGCCCTTGAAGCCGTAATGATGTATTCCTCCGTTGCCGTGTCTACATATGGTTCACTCCATACAACGCCCGCCCTTGCTTCTGCAGCATTTTTATACCAATCCCTGCTGGTTGGATCAAAGTCGCTCGGTAACGAGACAGAAGGGACGATTTTTAACTTCTTATTCGGTGAAGCGAAGTAGATGGAGGTAGCTTCTTCATATAAACTTAGATAATTGTCAAAGTCGGACTGAATATTTGCATACAGCTCCGTATCATCTGCACCCTTTTCGGTTTGCATCTGTGCTTTGGCGTAATCCTTCAAAGAGTTGGAAATCGAATATTGATCGATACTCTTTTCGTACTGCCCGAGGAACAACTGTACGGAATTGTTAAGCTCTCCTACAATCCCTTGAGTCTGACTGATGACTTCATCTTCCGTTTTCATTCTCGTCTGCCAGCTGGTGATGGAAATGATGGCAGCCAATGAAACCATAAATAAAATGGAAATGATGACGATAAGCTTCATTCTAATCGATGATAAGATAAATCTTTTTTTACGCTCTTTTTTGTTTTTGATTTTCTTCACCTGATTTCCCCCTTTTCCTACAAAAAACATCTATGTACACACTTAATCATCGACATTTTTCTTCAATTCTTTATAGGTTGGAGGAAATTCGCAGGGTTTTAGACATAATAAAAAGCAGCAGAGACAAGTCTCTGCTGCTTGGACCGATGATCTTATTCACCAGTAACATATGGAAGTAATGCCATTGTACGAGCGCGTTTGATCGCACGAGTCAACTTACGTTGGTACTTAGCGTTAGTTCCAGTTACACGACGTGGAAGGATCTTTCCACGCTCAGATACGAATTTCTTAAGAAGATCAACATCTTTGAAATCGATATGTGTAATTCCGTTTGCTGTGAAGTAGCACACCTTACGACGTCTACGTCCACCTCTACGTCCTCCTGCCATTTGTTTCGCCTCCTATCTTGTTAGGTTTTGTTATCGTTCGTTTAGAATGGAAGATCATCATCGGAAATGTCGATCGGCTGACCGTCATTCGCGAATGGATCTTCATCTACACGTGTATAGTTGTTGTTATTGTTGTTGCGCTGTTGATTCTGATTCTGACTATACGGATTTCCTTGGTCACGTTGACCTCCACCCGAATAGCCCGGACTTCCTCCACGATCGCCTTGGTTCGCACTACGCGGTTCTAAGAACTGAACGCTTTCTGCTACGACTTCCGTCATAAACACACGACGTCCATCCTGTCCTTCGAAATTACGAGTTTGAATACGACCGTCAACGCCAGCTAAGCTGCCTTTTTTAAGAAAGTTTGCTACATTCTCTGCAGGGCGACGCCATACAACGCAGTTAATAAAATCTGCTTCCCGTTCTCCTGATTGATTCGTAAAACTACGATTGACAGCCAGTGTGAACGAAGCAACAGCCACTCCACTTGGAGTATATTTTAATTCAGGGTCTTTGGTTAAACGCCCTACTAATACAACTCGGTTCATCATCAGAATCAACCCCTTCCTTCTAGTTTACTGTTTCACGTGAAACAGCTGTAGAAGTGTATATCTTAAAAAACGTTCGGATTATTCTTCTTCTTTAACAACGATATGACGGATAATATCATCGCTGATTTTAGCTAAACGATCGAATTCGTTAACTGCATCAGAAGTAGCGTTCATCTTAACTAGTTGATAGAAACCATCGCGAAAATCGTTGATTTCATACGCTAAACGACGTTTACCCCAATCTTTTGACTCGATGATTTCCGCACCGTTAGTTGATAGAACGTTATCGAAACGCTCAACTACTGCCTTCTTTGACTCATCGTCAATGTTTGGGCGGACAATGTACATAACTTCGTACTTTCTCATCTGAATGTCACCTCCTCGTGGTCTATGCGGTCCTTTCTTTACGAAAGAACAAGGAGCAATGCGTTCATTACTCACGAAATAAAATTATAGCATAGGATATCTATTATTGCAATAAGACGTAAAAAAAAGACTAGAATCTGATTCTAGTCTTTTTTAGAGTAAACTTTGCTGCTTATAACAAAGCGAGTGCTGGTTGATTTCCACTCCAGGTGCTCGCTTTCCGCGGGGCGTGAGTTGAGCCTCCTCGGGCTTTGCCCTGCGGGGTCTCAACTTTCCCGCATTTCCCGCAGGAGTCGAGCACCTTCCGTTCCAATCAACTGATAAGTGTGAGAGGAGTACCGTTTAAACTCTCATCTATTCTCGTTATTACTCATCTACAGCCCAACCATCCTCTTTCAGCAGTCAACACTATTTTATCTACACTAAAATAGTGACATTACAAAAGGAAGTTTTAGATAAACTTACACATTAAAACGGAAGTGAATGATATCTCCGTCTTTGACGAGATATTCTTTTCCTTCGAGACGAACTTTACCTGCTTCACGGGCTGCACCCATTGTTCCGGCTGCTACCAGGTCTTCGTAAGATACCGTTTCTGCACGGATGAATCCGCGTTCGAAGTCGGTGTGGATGACTCCTGCGCATTGAGGAGCTTTCATTCCTTCACGGAATGTCCAGGCGCGAACCTCTTGGACACCTGCTGTGAAGTAAGTAGCAAGTCCTAATAGAGAGTAAGTAGCGCGGATCAGCTGATCCAGACCAGATTCTTCGATTCCTAATTCCTGCAGGAACATCGCCTTTTCTTCATCATCAAGCTCGGCGATCTCAGATTCGATTTTGGCACAGACGACAATCACTTCAGCGTTGTCTTCTTTTGCAAATTCGCGTACTTTCTGAACATATTCGTTGTCAGAAGGATCCGCGATTTCGTCTTCACTTACGTTCGCCACATATAATACAGGCTTGGAAGTCAGAAGGTGAAGCTGTTTCACGAGCTTCATCTGTTCATCGGAGAACTCCACTGTACGGGCAGGCTGCTCGGCTTCCAACGCTTCTTTGATTTTCACAAGGATATCATATTCAAATACAGCTTCCTTGTCTTTTTGCTTCGCCATTTTCTGAACTCTGGCGATGCGCTTATCAACAGTCTCAAGATCAGCCAGGATCAATTCCAGATTGATGACTTCGATATCAGCAATCGGATCAACTTTACCGGACACGTGTGTGATGTTGTCATCCGCGAAACAACGGACAACCTGACAGATTGCATCCACTTGACGGATATGGGATAGGAATTTATTCCCTAATCCTTCTCCTTTACTTGCACCTTTTACAATTCCGGCAATATCGGTGAATTCAAAAGCCGTCGGTACGGTCTTCTTCGGATCTACTAACTCTGTTAGTTTATCTAAACGGTGATCGGGAACCTCTACGATTCCTACGTTTGGATCAATGGTACAGAAAGGGTAGTTGGCAGATTCCGCACCTGCTTTTGTAATTGCGTTAAATAGAGTGGACTTTCCTACGTTAGGTAGTCCAACAATACCAGCTGTTAATGCCATTTGGGTCACTCCTCATCATTATTCTTATCTATTAAAAATCCTGTAAGATCAAAAAACATATAAACGGTCGAACCTTTCACAATTATAGAGATAATAGAGACAAAAGACAAGTGAAGCTTATGGGGCAAGACAGGAAATACGGCACAAAAAAAGCACTCAATCATTTGAAAACGACTGAATGCTCTCAGAAGACGCTATTTCCACCGGAAGATGGATTAGGCCAAAAGAATTATGGGTAAAAAAGAAATACTTATTCTTCTTCACCGCTAGAAATGACTTTTTTCATTTTTTTCGCAAAATCTTTTCTGGGGATCATGACACTGTGCCCGCACCCTACACATTTGATGCGAATATCCATCCCCATACGGATCACTTTCCAGCGGTTTGTACCACATGGATGAGGCTTTTTCATTTCGACAATATCATTTAAAGAGAATGTCTTTGGCTCCACTACCTATTCCTCCTCATTCGCTTTCAAGTCTTCTTTGTTTCTCTTCCTGGGGATGAATCTCTTCTTCATCCTTGCGTGAATACATCACCATACGAGGGAATGGAATCTCAATACCATGAGCATCCAGGCAAAGTTTCACTTCTTTCCTGATCATCCTCGCCATATACCAATGTCTCATCGGAACCGTTTCAGCGACGATCCGGATGACGACATCGGATGCTCCAAGGGTCTGAACCCCCAACAGCTCAGGTGGATTCACTAGATCTTCATATTTTTGCGGCAGGGAAAGGAGAAGCTCCTCCATTACTTTTTCTGCTTCTTCAATATTCTCCTCATAGGCAATACTGACATCTACGACAGCAATACTGTTATGGACGGAGAAATTGGTTACTTCCGTAATGTTCCCATTAGGGAAGATATGAAGTTCCCCTGTCCAACTTTTGATCTTTGTCGTACGAAGACCGATTTCTTCTACATTTCCCTCTGCAGAACCAATGCGAACATAGTCGCCGACTGAAAATTGATCTTCGAAAATAATAAAGAAGCCGGTGATGATATCACGGACCAGGTTCTGCGCTCCAAAACCGACGGCTAGACCGACAATCCCTGCACCGGCGATAAGCCCTTTCACATCAATGTCCAGAGTCGACAAAATCGTCATTAAACTGATGAAATAAATCACATAAGTCAATACATTCTCTAATAGTTTGGATAATGTTGCTTCCCGACGTTCAGTGAACTTAAGCGGGGAACGTGAACGTACTTTGAATACGTTTCGGATAGCTGATCTCCCCACCCTTAGCGCAAGGTATGTAATCGCCATGATCGCAATAATTTTCAAAGCACCTGTACCCAGGGCAAGCCACATTTCATTATCTATAAGTTTTTTTGCTGCGTCACTATCTTTAATATTCTTAAGGGTTTCATCTACAGCATCTTTGGTATTCGCACTCATTTACCGAACCTCCACTTATCATTCAATAAGAAGTATTCCTTATTTTATCAACTTTCCCTCTCCTTGTGTAGATATAACCTCATAATAGATAGTTTGTAGGGAAATTTTTATTTTCTGAAAAATCGGACCATCTTATGTATGAAAAAAAGAAATCGTCCGTATACTGATAGTACTATAAAATCCGACTGTGATTTAAGGGGCCGGCGACACAACGTCATCCATCCTCTATAACACATGCAAAGGAGTGGAAGCGATGAATCTGAAAAAAGGATTATTTGAACGAAGATCTGAACCTTTTAGAGTCCTTCATCAGGAAGAGCGCGCGGCACAGGATCTTTCCGTTCAATTGTCGTCGATGCTTCCCACTTATTATCGTACAAGGCCCATCGTGTTTGTCTGTATCGGCACTGACCGCTCGACAGGGGATTCATTAGGTCCATTGGTCGGTACATTGGTAGAGGAACGGGATATTAAGCCGTTCCATGTATACGGGACATTGGATGATCCGATACACGCCGTGAACCTAGAAGAGAAGCTCAAGGAAATTGCAGCTGAACATACCAACCCCTTTATCATTGGAGTAGATGCCTGTCTCGGACGTTTAAAGAGTGTAGGGGCCATTCAGTTGAGCGAGGGTCCTTTGAAACCGGGTGCCGGAGTCAATAAAGAATTACCCGAGGTCGGCGAGATTCATCTGACCGGGATTGTGAACGTCAGCGGATTCATGGAATTCTTTGTTCTACAAAATACGCGTTTGAATCTTGTTATGAAAATGGCCAAGACGATCGCTGAAGCAATTGTGCTCGCAGGTGATTCAGTGGAACGGAGAAATGCCGTAAGCATTGAAAAATGGCGGGGAGAACTACAGAAATAAAGAAAGGAGATGACGCATTTCGTCATCTCCTTTTATGATTACATATACAACTGATAAGCGTGTATGATTCCGACCACCATTCCCACTACGATGATGCCAGGAAGTAAATTGGCGACTCTTATTTTTGCTACTCCGAGGAGATTGAGTCCAATAGCAAATATCATGATGCCACCCGTTGATGTCATTTCGACAATGTAGGCATCCATTAGTTCCTGTGGCACCCACTGATGAATTTGCGTAGCAAATAGGGCAATAAATCCCTGATAAAGAACGACGGGGATAGCCGAGAACATGACACCGATCCCCAGTGTCGTCGTTAAAATCAGAGAAGTGAATCCATCAATGATCGACTTCGTCAAAAGAACATCATGGTCTCCCCTGATACCACTGTCCAACGCACCGATCACGGCCATTGCCCCGATGACAAAAATCAATGTGGCCGTTACAAAACCTTGAGAAATGGATGTTTCTTTCTTGCTGCCAAGCTTCTTCTCCAACCAGTTCCCTAAAGCATTAAGCCTGTCCTCAAGCTTCATCCATTCTCCCCAGGCAGCTCCAAGTGCAAGACTGATGATGACAATGAGAAAGTTTTCACTTTTCAGCCCCATCTGTAAGCCAAGAACGATCACGGCAAGTCCAATCGCTTTCATGACGGTTCCCTTCATATCTTCGGGTATGCGGTGCAGGATCTTCCCTAATAGGGTTCCGATGATAATACACACTCCATTTACTAGCGTTCCTAAAAGTACCATGACGTTTCCCCTTATGATTATTTCCCGAAGAATAGTGTGTTCTATGTACGATATGGAAGAGGACTGGCTTTGACGGCATCGTATCTACCATCTAAGTCAGTCCATTCACATTACTCTTATTGCAGTAATTCCAATATTCGATCCAAGTCTTCCTTCGAGAAGAATTCCAATTCTATTTTTCCTTTTTTCTTCGATTGTTTAATCGTTACTGTCGTACCGAAGCGTTCACGAAGGAGAGATTCCTGTTCTTGTATAAAGACGTCTTTTCGTTCGGTCTTCTTTGTTTCACGTGGAACATTCTCATTCAATTCCTGAATGATTTTCTCTAATTGTCTAACGTTCAGCGATTCTTTCAATATTCGATTCACAATGGTTGATAGATTCTTTTTATTTTTCAATCCAAGAAGGGCACGTCCGTGTCCCATCGAGAGCTTACCTTCAGAAATAAGTTCCTGAATGGGGGAAGGCAGGGAAAGCAACCGGATATGGTTTGCAATATGAGGCCTGCTCTTTCCTAATCGCTTGGCCAACTCTTCCTGAGTAAGCTTCAATTTATCCATGAGCATTTGATAAGCCGCTCCCTCTTCGATCGGAGTCAAATCCTCTCGTTGGAGGTTCTCCAAGACGGCAAGTTCCATCATTTGTTGTTCGTTCAACTCACGGATCACGACTGGAACAGTGTCTAATTTAGCAGCAGTCGCTGCACGATACCGACGTTCACCAACCACGATTTCATATCCCTTGATGGATTTACGGACAATGATTGGTTGAAGGATCCCGTGTTCCAGGATTGATTCTTTTAACTCTTCGATTGCCTGAGGCTCAAAGATTTTCCGTGGCTGATAGGGATTCGGCCTTATTTCCTTCAGGCTCACTTCCTGGACGGATTCTTCATTTTGAGTTGTCTGCATATTAGTGAAGAGAGCATTGATACCCTTTCCTAAACCTTTAGCCATTCGCCACCACTTCCTTTGCCAGTTCTAAATAAACTTCTGCCCCCCTGGATTTCGCATCATAAATGATGATCGGTTCACCATGACTGGGTGCTTCACTTAAACGAACGTTACGTGGGATAATCGTGCGATACACTTTATCTTGAAAATACTTTTTAACCTCTTCAATGACCTGGATCCCAAGATTCGTTCTGGCATCCAGCATGGTTAGCAATACTCCATCGATCATGAGATCATGATTCAAGTGCTTCTGCACTAAACGAACCGTGCTTAACAACTGACTCAACCCCTCGAGCGCGTAATATTCGCACTGTACCGGTATGACAACGGCATCAGATGCGGTAAGCGCATTGATGGTAAGAAGTCCTAATGATGGGGGACAGTCGATAATAATATAATCGAATTCTTCTTTTACCTTCTCAAGCGCTTTCTTCAGACGTACTTCCCGGGATATGGTCGGAACCAATTCAATTTCCGCTCCAGCAAGTGAAATGGTTGCAGGGACAATCGATAAATTCTCAACTTTCGATTGCTTAATCGTGTCATTAACATCTACATCGTCCACTAACACATCATAAATACAATGCTGGACATCCCCTTTTTCAACGCCTACACCACTGGTGGCATTTCCTTGAGGATCGATATCTACAAGTAAAACCTTTTTCCCTATATAAGCTAAACAAGCCCCCAAATTAACGGATGTCGTGGTCTTACCCACTCCTCCCTTTTGATTTGTAACGGCTACAATTCTGCCCAAGGTTGTCACCTACCTTTTGACTTCCTATAATTGACTTTATTTTTTTCACAGTATTCTTCTATTCTACCAAAACCCCTTGATAATTGTCTGTCAATTTTTCAAAAAACACGGCCATATCCATAAATAGGAAAGATCTCGTCATTTCACACCAAAAAAGTGAGAAACCGATCCGATCTGTTTCTCACTTTTAGTCTATCAGTCTATTTTTTTTTCGGGATACGAATGGTAAATTGATAGAATTCCTCGTGCTCTTCTTCTTCAGAGTCGAGATTGATTCCGCTATCGGACACCATGGAAAGGGATTGCCGGATTGTATTCACTGCAATTCTCATATCCTTGCTGAATGCCTTGCGTTTAGGCTTCGGCTTTTGATTCGTACCTTCCTGCATCTTCACAACCCGGTCTTCCGTCTGCTTGACATTCAAGTTCTTTTCAATGATTTCTTGAAGGAGCTGGATTTGCTTTTCCGGATTCTTCAGAGGAATCAAAGCCCTGGCGTGACGTTCAGTGATTTGTTTATCTAATAAGGCTGATTGAATTTCTTCTGGAAGCTTTAGGAGACGAAGCTTGTTCGCCACGGTTGATTGTCCTTTTCCTAAGCGTTGAGCAAGGGCTTCTTGGGTAAGATCATGTAATTCCAACAGTTTCCCATACGCGATTGCCTCTTCTATAGGAGAGAGCTCTTCTCTTTGTAAGTTCTCTATTAATGCAACAGAAGCTGTTTCTGTATCATTCAGATTCTTTACAATTGCCGGTACGGTTTCCCAGCCAAGCTTTTGTACGGCTCTGTAACGTCGTTCTCCCGCAATGATTTCAAACTGGTCATCACCATATTGCCTCACCACGATCGGCTGGATAATACCATGCGTGTGAATGGTTCTTGATAACTCTTCTATTTTTTCATCATTAAACACAGTCCTTGGTTGGAATCGGTTCGGGGTGATTTGTGAGACGGGTATTTTCCTCACTTCATCTCGATCTTCTTCCACTACATTTGACTCTTCAGATTCAACATCTTGCTCCTTTTCACCTAGGCCAAAAAAACGAGAGAAAGGATGCTTCATCTTCCTACACCACCTTTAAGAAACTCCCTTAATTAATATTCTCTAAAATATGTCAATTTCCTGCCTCTGATAAGAGCCTTTTATACCAGGTACTTTAAAGGCAGGAAGTTGACCATTTATTCTAACGGTAATTTATTGGGTGTCCCAGGTTTTCTGGGATATTTGTTAGGCGTTTCTTTCACTTTGTTGATTTTCACGATATTCCGCTCGCTTTCCTCTTCGGGAAGAACGAAGGAATACATTTTATCCGTTTGTCCTCCAAGCGTTCCAATGGCTTTCTTCGCGTTCGACAGTTCTTCGTTCACATTGGAAGCTTTCATGGCGACAAAGGAACCCCCCTTTTTCACCAGTGGAAGGCATAATTCACTTAAGACGGACATTCTTGCTACGGCTCTTGCTGTAACCATATCATACTTTTCTCGATGAGCCTTATTTTTCCCAAATGTTTCGGCACGGTCATGATAAAAATTCGTGTTTTCAAGTCCCAACTCATCGGATAAGTGATTTAAAAATGTGATGCGCTTATTCAATGAATCAACAATCGAAATATGTAAGTGCGGGAAGCATATTTTAATCGGTATACTTGGAAAACCGGCACCCGCCCCTACATCACAAAGGGATTGAACTTCATTGAAATCGACGTAAAAGGCTGCACTGACCGAGTCGTAAAAATGCTTTAAATACACATCTTCCTTTTCGGTGATCGCCGTCAGATTCATCTTTTCATTCCACTCAACCAGCAATTCATAATAGCGTTCAAACTGATGTAACTGCTCAGAAGAAAGGGAAATTCCCTTCTCCTCGAGCTTTGATTGAAATTCATTTACGTTCATGAAATGATCCTTCCTTTACTTCTATTGATCACCGGATACCTTGGCGATTTTCCCCTGTTCAATGTAGACCATCAAGATGGATACGTCTGCAGGGTTCACACCTGAAATGCGGGATGCCTGCGCAAGAGAAAGAGGCTGCACCTCGATCAATTTCTGTCTTGCTTCAGAAGCTAAACCGCTGATTGCACTGTAATCAATGTTCTCAGGAATTCGTTTGTTTTCCATCTTCTTCATTTTATCGACTTGTTGAAGGGATTTTTCAATATAGCCCTCGTATTTCACCTGGATTTCCACTTGTTCCTCTACGTCGGGATCAAGCTCGAATTCACTTGGAACGAGTGCCTTGATATGACTGTAATTCATCTCAGGACGCTTCAGGAGATCAGCAGCCAGAATCCCGTCTTTCAACTCACTTCCACCTGCACTGCGGATGATTTCCTGCGTTTCCTCAGTCGGCTTGATGCGGGTGGCTTCAAGACGCTTCTTCTCGGTAGAAATCGCTTCTTTCTTCGCAGAGAATCGATCATACCTCTCATCAGAAATCAATCCAATTCGATGCCCGATATCTGTTAAGCGAAGATCGGCATTATCATGACGAAGTAACAAGCGGTATTCAGCACGTGAAGTCAGAAGACGATACGGTTCGTTCGTCCCTTTTGTGACCAGGTCATCGATCAGTACTCCGATATAAGCATCGGAACGGCTTAAGATGACCTCTTCTTTATCCAGGGCACGGCAAGCGGCATTGATTCCGGCCATCAAACCTTGACCAGCTGCTTCTTCATACCCAGATGTCCCGTTGATTTGTCCAGCTGTATAGAGGTTCTTGATTTTTTTCGTTTCAAGAGTCGGCCATAATTGTGTCGGTACGATTGAATCATACTCGATCGCATATCCGGCACGCATCATTTGTACTTTTTCAAGTCCCGGGATGGTCTGAAGGATTTTTTGCTGTACATCTTCTGGAAGACTTGTCGACAACCCTTGAACATATACTTCCTGAGTATTTTTCCCTTCAGGCTCCAGGAAAATCTGGTGACGCGGCTTGTCGTGGAAACGCACGACTTTATCTTCTATTGAAGGACAGTAACGCGGTCCCGTACCCTTGATCATACCTGAATACATAGGTGAACGATGAAGGTTATCATCGATTAATTGATGAGTGTGTTCGTTCGTATACGTCAGCCAGCAAGGGAGTTGATCCGTGATGTATTTTGTCGTTTCATAGCTGAATGCACGTGGAACATCATCACCAGGCTGGATTTCCGTTTTCGAATAATCGATCGTCGAACTATTGACACGTGGCGGTGTCCCTGTTTTAAAACGCACCGTATCGAATCCGAGCTCATGTAAGTGATCAGACAGTCTGATAGAAGGCTGTTGGTTATTCGGACCGCTTGAATATTTCAGATCTCCAAGAATGATTTCTCCACGAAGGAATGTACCCGTCGTGATGACGACTGTTTTGGCACGGTAGGCAGCTCCTGTCATCGTGACGACACCTTTACACTCATCATCCTCAACGATCAATTCCTCTACCATTCCCTGAAGCAAGGTCATGTTCGGTTCATTTTCGATCGTCCGTTTCATTTCATGCTGATAAAGGAACTTATCGGCCTGTGCCCTTAACGCCCGGACAGCTGGGCCTTTTCCTGTATTCAACATCCGCATTTGGATATGCGTTTTATCTATATTACGACCCATCTCTCCACCGAGAGCGTCGATTTCCCTTACAACGATTCCTTTCGCCGGTCCACCAACCGATGGGTTACACGGCATAAAGGCGACCATATCCAAGTTAATGGTGACCATTAACGTTTTAGCTCCCATGCGTGCCGAAGCAAGTCCCGCTTCTACACCGGCATGGCCAGCACCAATGACAATGACATCATATTGCCCTGCGTCATATTGCATGGTTTGTTATTTCCTCCTTGTAGGACCTAAAGTCCACATTATAATAGTATTTACTTCCCTAAACAAAATTGAGAAAACAGCTGATCAATCAAGCTTTCATGGACACTATCACCGATGATTTCACCTAATAGCTCCCATGTTCTCGTCAGATCAATCTGAGCAATATCAATCGGCGTTCCCATTTCCACACCGTCGATAGCTTCATTGATCGCGAGTGATGCTTGATTCAGCAGGGCGATATGACGACTATTGGATACATACGTCATATCCCCCCCTTCAATGGAACCTGCAAAGAACAAAGAAGAAATCGCTTCTTCCAGTTCATCAATTCCCTGTTCTTCCAGTAAAGCGGTCGTCACCAGCTGATGATTTTCAGAAAGTTTCCTGACTTTATCTATATCAATCTTTTGAGGCAGGTCAGTTTTGTTCACGATGACAATGACATCCATTCCCTTCACCGCTTCAAATAACTGCTCATCCTCAAAGGTTAATTCATCTGCATAATTCAGTACAAGCAGGATTAAATCCGCTTCCTTCAGTACTTGTCTCGAGCGTTCCACACCAATCCGTTCAACGATGTCTTCTGTTTCGCGGATCCCCGCCGTGTCAACCAGACGCAATGGAACACCCCTTACGTTGACGTATTCCTCGATCACATCACGCGTTGTGCCGGGAATATCCGTTACAATGGCTTTGTTTTCATGAACAAGACTGTTCAGAAGGGAGGACTTTCCTACATTCGGCCGGCCGATGATGACCGTCGATAGCCCTTCTCTTAAAATCTTCCCTTGTTCTGATGTAAGGATCAATTTGTCTATTTCATCCCGGACTCGTCTGGATTTCTCCAGAAGTACATGATGCGTCATTTCTTCCACATCATCATACTCCGGATAATCGATATTCACTTCCACATGGGCGAGTGTTTCAAGAATTTCCTGACGTAGCTTTCGGATCAAATTGGAAAGGCGTCCTTCCATTTGGTTGAGAGCTACATTCATGGCCCGATCCGTTTTCGCCCGAATGAGATCCATAACGGCCTCTGCCTGGGAGAGATCGATCCGGCCATTCAGGAATGCCCGCTTCGTAAATTCACCCGGTTCTGCAAGTCTTGCCCCGTTCTTCAATACAAGCTGCAAAACTTTATTCACCGACACGAGCCCTCCGTGACAGTTGATTTCGATAATGTCCTCACGGGTGAATGTCTTTGGCCCTTTCATGACAGACACCATCACTTCTTCCACCACTTGCCCGGTGTCAGGATCAATAATATGTCCATAATGAATTGTATGGGAAGCAAATTCCTTCATGGAGCTCCCTTTCATTCCCTTAAAGACTTTATCACCGATATCAAATGCCTGATCACCGCTCAAACGGACGATGGCGATCGCTCCCTCTCCCATTGGAGTGGATATGGCTGCAATTGTATCAAACTCCACTTTCGTTCACCTCTCTTATCGCTGATCTATTTATATAAATGTATAGTAGAAAGCAAAGTTTCCCCAAATTATTAGAATATCACAATCCGTATTAATACTAAAGAAAGGAAACCCTTTGTTCATCGCCAATGTTATCCACATAAATCATTTCTCATCTCTATTATTTTAACTTATCCACATGTGAATAACAATAAACGGGGATGAAAATAAGAATAGGCGGGTGGTGGTAAGGGTGGAGTGAATGAATTAGTTGGAAAGTAGCGTTTAGAGGGAAATAGTATGTTTGATGGTGTCTGCCAAATATTTGATTTATCTGCCGTTTTTTCATTTTTTCTGCCGGATTTTCGTTTTATCTGCCAAAATTTCAATATATCTTCCATTCCGCAAAATATGACAACTTTCGCCAACCACCACGCCAAACCAACAAAAAAAGACGATCCCCTTAAAAGGAATCGTCTATTATTATTTAGGTGCAATGACAATATATCGATTAGGTTCTCGGCCCTCTGAGTGGGTATCGACCCTTTTCGAATCCACTAAAGCCGTGTGAATCACTTTCCGCTCATAAGAAGGCATCGGTTCTAGTGAAACGGAACGATTTGTGCGCAGTGCCTTTTCTGCTAAACGTTCTGCAAGGGTTGTCAGCGTTTGCTTCCGTCTCTCCCGGTAGTTCTCCGCATCAAGCAGAATGGTGATGAACTGACCTGAGACCCGGTTGGCAACCAGCTGAGACAAATGTTGAAGGGCATTCAACGTTTGTCCCCTTTTCCCGATTAAGAGCGCCATTTTTTCTCCGGAAATATTGAACTCTACATCTCTTCCATCCTGCTTTACTTCAATGGTCGCATCTACGCCCATTTCACGAGCAACAGATAAAAGAAATTCTTTGGCTTCACTTACCGGATCAACCGCTTTCTTCACGTTTACGATTGCCGGTCTTCCACCGAACAATCCGAATAACCCTTTTTTACCTTGATCAATGACGTCAATTTCTGCATCTTCTTTGGTGATATTCAGTTGAGACAAGGCTGATTCAATGGCTTCTTCCACCGTTTGACCAGTCGCTTCTACTTCTCTCACTTTTTCTTTCCTCCCGAATTCCCACCAGCTTTAGCTGCTTGCGCTTCTTTGATCTCAGGTCCTTTAACGAAGTAAGTCTGAGCGATCATAAATAGATTTCCGACTACCCAGTAAAGGGATAGAGCTGCAGGGAAGTTAATCGCAAAAATGATGATCATGACCGGCATGATATAAAGCATCATCGCCATTTGTGGATTTTGATTCGCTGTACCTGCCATCATGAGTTTTTGTTGGATAAACGTTGTTAAACCTGCTACTAATGGTAAGATATAGAACGGATCGGGGTTGCCCAGATCGAACCATAAAAAGTTATGTGCTTTGATTTCCTGTGTTCTGACGATCGCATGGTAGAAACCAATTAAGATCGGCATTTGAACGATCAATGGGAAACATCCTGCTAACGGATTCACCCCGTGATTTTGGAATAAAGCCATCGTTTCTTGTTGAAGTTTTTGCTGAGTTTGTGCATCTTTTGAGCTATATTTTTCACGAAGCTTCTTCATTTCAGGCTGCAATGCCTGCATGGCTTTTGAATTTTTCGTTTGTTTAATCATCAATGGCAGAATGGCCGTACGAATAAGCAACGTAACAATTACAATCGCCAATCCATAGGATCCGCCCATAAATTCTGCAACCATCGTAATCAATTGTGATAAAGGATAGACAATATATTCATTCCAGATTCCGCTACTTTCAGATGTAATCGGCTTATTGTAATCCGTACATCCTGATAAAATAGCCATTAGCCCAATGATTCCCACCAGGGCTATTATTCTCTTTTTCACCCTACATTTCCTCCCAACTAATATCTTTCATGTAAATTAATAAACAAGCACCATCATCCCGTACTAAAAAAAGTACAATCCCTCGTATTGTAACATCTTTTCATTTGATTGTGATGACGAAACCTGTCATTCTCTCAAAATGTTATGACTTCTTCCTATCATATTTGCCATAAGAAGACCTTTTCAATACTTTTCCTCTTTTTAATACATGGGTGAGACTCCCCTTCACCTCATGGAAATTCATTTCGGCCGCCGGTTTTCTGGCGATGATAAGATAATCGTACTGATCGTGAACCTCTTCTTGTAATTCTAAGAAAGCCTGCCTCACATAGCGCTTGATTTGATTCCGGCAAACGGCATTCCCGATCTTCTTACTGACGGAAATTCCGATTCGAAATGGCTGGGGCTCTTCCTTCTTTAATAGATACAAGACGAATTGACGATTCGCAACGGACGTTCCCTTTTTAAATATTTCCTGGAACTCTTTGTTTTTCTTCACTCTTTGCTCTTTCCGCATGGACCACACCTATTTTTCATTTTTGTCTTCGTCTAACCTCGACATTATCGGCTCATTCGTTTGAAATTATAAGTATTTTCTCTTCTAATCCGACATATGGACGACCCTGATCATTTTATCACGTAATAGAAAGGAAAAAAAAGACCACTGAGTCAGTTCAGTGGTCTAGGCAGATAATACTTTTCTTCCTTTGCTGCGACGGCGAGCTAAAACATTGCGTCCGTTTTTAGAGCTCATGCGTGCACGGAAACCGTGATTCTTTTTTCTTTTGCGGTTATTTGGTTGAAACGTTCTTTTCATCTATGACACCTCCCTGAAGGATATCTTTAAAAAGTTAAAGACATTCCTCACTATTATAAAGACGGTACCCATAAAAAGTCAACACTCAGATTATTTTTCTTTTTAAGTGTTGCTTAATCCCTCTTTTATCATTTGCTAAGAGCCAGTGGTGGTTGATTTCCGCTGCAGGTGCTCGCTTTCCGCGGGGCTGGCGGTGAGCCTCCTTTTGCCATCAAGCTGTCGAGCTATTTTTTTAACTCATCTAATAATATGTCGATTACGTTCTTTATTGAATAGAAAAATAAATCTTTCCTTTATCTTTTTTAAACCCCTTCAACGTAAAAATCTACCTTTTCAACCATTTAACTTTTTTGTTTGAAAGATTCCCTCAGATCGAGAGGTTCCTCCGAGAACATCTTAATTTAGAAATCATCATTTCCCCTCTACAAATCCTATCCGATTTTTTTATTCAGCCTGCCTGTGGATAGGATTCGACACTGTTTTAAATTATCCACAGCACATACTGACAACTTTTTCACAAGTTATTGGGTTGTGGACAATTCGATTCCACAAGGGATGGGGGTTGTGGATAAAATTTAAAAAGCATTGCACCGCTAAGGATATTTTGATATGATTATTGTGTTTTCACTCTTGATAACTAGGTTTACGTAAATAACTTATCCACAAAATGTGGATATCATGTGGGTAACTTATACAGAGGGTTTGTAAAACATTGTCCACAAGTGGTGGATATTGTCGAAAACCCATTTTCTTTCCTTATTATATATATTTTCCACATTCACTGCATTGTATTTTTATAAAATGACGAGTGTTAAAGTAATGTACAGTATGAAATGGTTGTACAGAAGTTATACAAAAACAAGAAAAGGAGGGACCAGGATTGGAGAATATCGGGGATCTTTGGAGCAAGGCCTTAGAAAATATCGAAAAAAAAATCAGTAAACCCAGTTTTGATACTTGGTTAAAATCCACTAAGGCCCATTCCATTCAAGGGGACACCCTTGTGATTACTGCTCCAAATGAATTTGCGAGAGATTGGTTGGAAGGTCGCTACTCCCAGTTAATTTCCGGGGTTTTATATGATATTACGGGTGAAGAGCTAGTCGTTAAATTTATCATTCCCCAAAACCAGGAGCCGGAAGAGTTTGATATTCAAATTCCTCCAAAGTCGATGAAAGATGACGATCAGCAGGATCTCAATCAAAATATGTTGAACGCTAAATATACTTTCGACACGTTTGTTATCGGTTCGGGCAACCGGTTCGCCCATGCTGCTTCTTTAGCAGTGGCTGAAGCACCTGCTAAAGCGTATAACCCCTTATTTATTTATGGGGGAGTCGGACTCGGAAAAACCCACTTAATGCATGCCATCGGTCATTATGTATTGGAGCATAATCCCGCTGCGAAAGTGGTTTACTTATCGTCTGAAAAATTCACAAATGAATTCATCAACTCCATTCGTGACAATAAAGCGGTTGATTTCCGTAATAAATATCGTAATGTCGATGTTTTATTAATTGATGACATTCAATTTTTAGCTGGAAAAGAACAAACGCAAGAGGAATTTTTCCATACTTTTAATACCTTACATGAAGAAAGCAAACAAATTGTCATTTCCAGTGATCGGCCACCAAAAGAGATTCCGACACTTGAAGATAGACTTCGTTCACGGTTTGAGTGGGGATTGATTACAGATATCACACCTCCGGACCTCGAGACGAGAATTGCCATTTTACGAAAAAAAGCAAAGGCTGAAGGGCTGGATATCCCTAACGAAGCCATGCTTTATATAGCTAATCAAATCGATTCCAATATTCGTGAGTTAGAGGGCGCGTTGATTCGTGTCGTCGCTTACTCATCTCTCATAAATAAAGACATCAATGCTGATTTAGCGGCTGAGGCGTTGAAGGATATCATTCCGAGCTCGAAGCCAAGGACTATTACCATCCAGGAAATCCAGCGTGTCGTTGGTGAGCACTTCAATGTGAAGCTAGAGGACTTTAAAGCAAAAAAACGAACAAAATCGATTGCGTTCCCAAGACAGATCGCTATGTACTTATCAAGGGAAATGACGGATTCTTCACTCCCTAAGATCGGGGAAGAATTTGGCGGACGAGATCACACCACCGTCATTCATGCCCATGAGAAAATTAGTACATTACTTGGAAATGATGCACTTCTTCAGCAGCAGTTGAAAGAAATTCGTGAGTCTTTAAAGGGCTGATTTTACACACAATCAAATTGGATAATGTGAATAACCGAGTCATACTAGCACACAGTCTGTCCACATGTGGATAGGCTGTGTTTACGTTCGATTCACACACTTATCCACATATCAACAGGCCCTACTACTTCTTTTACTATTTTTTAAATAAATTATTAGTATATGATTCAGTCCATAAAATTATGTGCAAATTGGAGGAATAAATCATGAAATTTGTTATTCAAAGGGACCATCTTGTGCAAAGTGTCCAAGATGTCATGAAAGCTGTAACATCCAGAACAACGATTCCCATTCTGACAGGGATCAAGATCATCGCTACAGAGGATGGTGTCACATTAACGGGAAGTGACTCTGATATTTCCATCGAGTCTTTTATACCGAATGAAGAAGAAGGTTCAGAAATCGTTGAGATCATGGAAGCAGGGGGAATTGTTCTCCAAGCTAAGTTCTTTAGTGAAATCGTAAAAAAATTACCTAAAGATACGGTTGAAATCGAAGTTCAAAATCACTTCCAGACTGTTATCCGTTCTGGACAGGCTGAATTTAATTTAAACGGTTTGGATCCGGAAGAATACCCACATCTGCCTCAAATCGAAGAAGGAAACGGCATTAAGGTTTCAACAGATCTTCTAAAGACGATGATCAGACAAACGGTATTCGCAGTGTCCACCTCAGAAACACGCCCCATCTTGACAGGTGTAAACTGTCAGATTGATAACGGGGAGTTGAGCTGTATTGCAACAGATAGTCACAGGCTGGCCATGAGAAAAGCCCCGATTGAGACAAATCACGATGCTTCTTACAATATTGTGATTCCAGGGAAGAGCTTAAACGAGTTGAATAAAATCCTGGACGATACGGATGAGCCAGTAGAAATCGTCATTACAGAAAACCAGGTCCTATTCAAAGCGAAGCATCTGTTATTCTTCTCCAGATTGTTAGAAGGGAACTATCCTGATACCAGTCGGTTGATCCCATCTGATACGAAAACAGAATTGACCTTGAATACGAAAGAATTTTTACAAGCGATCGATCGTGCATCCCTCCTTGCAAGAGAAGGACGAAACAACGTCGTGAAGCTTTCGACACTTGATGGCGGGATCATTGAGATCTCCTCAAATACACCGGAAATCGGTAAGGTCATCGAGCAGGTTCAAAGTCAATCCATCGAGGGAGAAGAACTGAAGATTTCCTTTAGCGCGAAGTATATGATGGACGCATTGAAAGCCATTGAAGGAACGGAAATCTATGTGAACTTCACTGGAGCCATGAGACCATTCGTATTGAAGCCTCTTCACGATGATTCCATTCTTCAGTTGATCCTTCCGGTAAGGACGTACTAGGAATCCCAAAAGCCAACACCTTAAAAAAAGTTAAGGTGTTGGCTTTTTTTATTTTGGCAACCAACCATTTTCGGTGCAGATATTCTACTTCCAGAAGGAGAAGGTGGGCAGATGAAACTCCTCGGAAAGCGACCATCTGCAGCGGAAATCAACTACGACTATTTTCTCCATTTTTCGTTAGTTGTGACTTGACTCTATTTAGAGTAAAATAAGATATTAGAGACTTTATACGGAAAGTAGTGATTTTAGTGGCGAAAGAGATCACCATCGAAACAGAAATCATCACATTGGGACAATTCCTCAAGCTTGCTGAAGTGATACAGTCCGGCGGTATGGCGAAATGGTTCTTAAGTGAATATGAAGTATACATAAACGGGGAGCAAGACCAAAGAAGAGGAAGAAAACTCACGATTGGTGACAAAGTTGAAATTCCTGAAGTAGGGGTCTTTGTTGTTGCCGGAGAATAACAAAGGGTGTTATGTCCATGTACATTGAACAATTGGAATTAAGAAACTACCGGAATTACGAGTCGATCGACGTGACTTTCGAAAATAAGGTAAATGTGATCCTTGGAGAGAATGCCCAGGGAAAGACGAATATCATGGAGTCGATTTACGTCCTGGCAATGGCTAAATCCCATCGGACCTCGAATGATAAAGATTTAATATGTTGGGATCAGGAATATGCTAAAATAAAAGGTAGGATTCAAAAATATAATGGTGCGTTGCCTTTGGAGCTGGTCCTATCGAAAAAAGGAAAAAAAGCAAAAAGCAATCACCTTGAACAATCTAAATTGAGTCAATATGTCGGGAATATGAATGTTGTTATGTTTGCACCTGAAGATCTCCATTTGGTAAAAGGGAGCCCACAAGTGAGGCGTCGGTTTATCGATATGGAAATCGGTCAGGTTTCTCCTGTTTATTTACATGATATAAGCCTTTATCAAAAAATATTACAGCAACGAAACCATTATTTAAAACAGTTGCAAACGAGGAAACAAAAAGACCAGACCATGCTTGATGTCTTGACGGAGCAGTTCATCGAAATGGCAGTGAAAATTACGAAGAAACGATTTGAATTCGTCCAGCTGCTGGAAAGCTGGGCTAAACCGATTCATTCAGGGATTTCGAGAAACCTTGAAACGTTGGAAATCGTATATAAACCGTCATTGGATGTATCAGATAATCAAGAATGGTCAAAAATGGTAGATATATATGAGCAGAAATTCAAGGATATACGGGAGCGGGAAATAGATCGCGGTGTGACTCTGGTCGGACCGCATCGGGATGATCTTCAATTCATTGTGAATGGGCGAGATGTACAAACATTTGGTTCCCAAGGGCAGCAACGGACAACAGCCCTCTCTGTAAAGCTTGCAGAAATCGAGCTGATTCACTCTGAAATTAAAGAATATCCCATCTTACTTCTGGATGATGTCTTATCCGAATTAGATGATTATCGTCAGTCCCACTTATTAAATACCATCCAGGGAAAAGTTCAAACCTTCGTGACCACGACGAATGTGG
This sequence comes from Rossellomorea sp. NPDC077527, assembly GCF_044542955.1. NCBI lineage: Bacteria > Bacillati > Bacillota > Bacilli > Caryophanales > Bacillaceae > Rossellomorea > Rossellomorea sp. NPDC077527. Next base: position 430,704 of record NZ_JBITVL010000005.1, read on the forward strand.
ATGGTATCGATCATCAAACCTTAAACGAGGCGACGACGTTCGAAGTGGAAGCCGGATCAATGAAAAGATTGAAATGAGGTGTTACCTTGTACATACATGTTGGAGAAGATGTCATGGTACGGACAGATGAAATCATCGCCATTATTGATCGAGACACCGTTCAATTTTCAGAGGAAATTCAACATTTTCTAAAAACGAAAGATAAAAACCTTTGCAATCTCGCAAAGGGTTCATATAAATCTCTTGTTATTACAACAAATCAGTTGTATCTCTCACCACTGGCATCCAGTACGCTGAAGAAGCGATCAAAGAAATACTCAAACTTTGAGAATTTATTATAGAAATATAAAGCCCTGAAGGTTAGAAAGTGTAGGTGAATCAGTATGACTATGGAACAAAAACAAGCGCAAGGCGGATCCTATGATGAAAATCAGATTCAGGTTCTGGAAGGATTAGAGGCCGTTCGGAAAAGACCAGGTATGTATATTGGATCAACAAGCGGAAGAGGTCTACATCACTTGGTATGGGAAATCGTTGATAACAGTATCGATGAAGCATTAGCAGGTCACTGTAATGAAATCGAAGTCATCATCGAAGAAGATAACAGCATTACCGTTACTGATAATGGACGTGGTATTCCAGTCGGTATCCATGAAAAAATGGGGCGCCCAGCCGTTGAGGTCATCATGACGGTCCTTCACGCAGGCGGTAAGTTCGGCGGCGGAGGATACAAGGTATCCGGAGGTCTGCACGGAGTAGGGGCATCGGTTGTAAATGCTCTATCCACGGAGCTTGAAGTGCATGTTCATCGTGATGGAAAGATTTATTATCAAAAGTTCGAAAAAGGTGTTCCGAGCTTCGACCTTAAAGTGATCAGAGAAACGGATAAGAGAGGAACGATCATTCATTTCACTCCTGATCCTGAAATCTTCACTGAAACGACGGAATACGACTATGATACATTGGCAAATCGTATCCGCGAATTGGCTTTCTTAAACAGAGGAATCCAGATCAGTATTGAAGATAAGCGCGGCGAAGGAAAACGAAAGGACTACCACTACGAAGGTGGAATTAAGTCTTATGTAGAACATCTGAACCGTTCGAAGGAAGTCATCCATGAAGAGCCGATTTACATCGAAGGTGAGAAAGATGATATCACAGTCGAAATCGCCCTTCAGTACAATGACGGTTTTGCCAGTAACCTTTATTCATTTGCCAATAACATTCACACTCATGAAGGTGGTACACATGAGTCCGGATTTAAAACGGCTTTAACAAGGGTCATCAATGATTATGCCCGTAAAAATAATGTGTTCAGAGAAAGCGATGCGAATCTTTCGGGAGAAGATGTCCGTGAAGGATTGACAGCCATCATTTCAATCAAACACCCTGACCCTCAGTTCGAAGGTCAGACGAAAACAAAACTCGGAAACTCAGAAGCAAGGGCCATCACCGATTCTCTATTCTCGGAGCATTTGGAAACGTTCCTGCTTGAAAATCCGGTTGTCGCACGAAAAGTCGTAGAAAAAGGACTGATGGCTGCACGTGCCCGCCTGGCAGCGAAAAAGGCAAGGGAGCTTACCCGTCGTAAAAGTGCCCTTGAAATTTCAAGCTTACCAGGTAAACTCGCGGACTGTTCTTCTAAAGATCCAAGCATCAGTGAAATTTACGTGGTTGAGGGTGACTCAGCCGGTGGATCTGCCAAGCAAGGGCGTGATCGCCACTTCCAGGCCATCCTTCCTCTGCGCGGTAAAATCATTAACGTAGAAAAGGCACGACTTGATAAGATCCTTTCCAATAACGAGGTCCGGGCAATCATTACGGCACTCGGAACAGGGATCGGTGAAGATTTCGATCTGTCTAAGGCGAGATACCACAAGATTGTGATCATGACCGATGCCGACGTCGATGGTGCACATATCCGTACGCTGTTATTGACGTTCTTCTATCGCTATATGAGAAATATCATTGAGGCAGGCTATATTTATATCGCTCAACCACCGTTGTATAAGATCCAACAAGGTAAGAAAATCGAGTATGCATACAATGATAAGGAATTGGATCGAATCCTTGGGGAAATCTCCCCAACCCCTAAACCAGGAATCCAGCGTTACAAAGGTCTGGGAGAGATGAACCCTGAACAGCTTTGGGAAACAACCATGGATCCTGATTCAAGGACACTTCTCCAGGTAAGTCTTCAGGACGCGATCGAGGCCGATGAAACATTTGAAATCCTCATGGGGGACAAAGTTGAGCCGAGACGTAACTTCATCGAAGAAAACGCTGCGTACGTGAAGAATCTGGATATTTAACGAAATCTTTATTTGAAAATAGTACAGGATAGACGATTTGCTATCCTGTCTTTTACATAGCGGACAAGGTAAAGAATGAGAAAGGTATGAATCTTTCTTTAAAAGGAGGTCCCTTTTACTATGGCAGAAACACCAAGATCGAATGTTAAAGAGATTAATATAAGTAATGAAATGCGCTCGTCTTTCCTGGATTATGCGATGAGTGTCATCGTTTCACGTGCCCTGCCGGATGCACGTGACGGCCTTAAGCCAGTACACCGCCGTATTTTGTATGCGATGAATGACCTCGGGATGACGTCTGACAAAGCCTATAAGAAATCGGCACGTATCGTCGGTGAAGTAATCGGTAAGTACCACCCTCATGGTGACTCAGCTGTTTATGACACGATGGTCCGTATGGCACAGGATTTCAACTATCGCTATATGCTTGTGGACGGTCATGGAAACTTCGGTTCTGTCGATGGAGATGCGGCGGCTGCGATGCGTTATACAGAAGCGCGTATGTCCAAGATCTCTATGGAACTGATTCGTGATATCAATAAGGACACGATTGATTATAAAGATAACTATGATGGTACAGAGAGAGAGCCGGAAGTATTGCCTGCCCGTTTCCCGAACCTGTTGGTCAACGGTTCCTCCGGGATCGCTGTTGGGATGGCAACGAATATTCCTCCTCACAATCTTGGGGAAGTGATCGATGGGATCCTGGCATTAAGTAAAGACCCTGATATTACGATTCAAGAGTTGATGGAATTCATCTACGGCCCCGATTTCCCTACAGCCGGATTGATTGTAGGAAGAAGCGGGATCCGTCGCGCCTATGAAACAGGTAAAGGATCCATCACCATGCGCGCACGCGTGGAAATCGAAACGAAGAGCAATGGGAAAGAGACGATCATCGTCCATCAAATCCCTTATCAGGTGAATAAAGCGAGATTAATTGAAAAAATCGCCGATCTTGTCCGGGATAAGAAAATCGATGGCATCACAGATCTGCGTGATGAATCCGACCGTAACGGTATGCGAATTGTCATTGAAGTAAGAAAAGACGCCAATGCTAACGTATTACTTAATAATCTGTATAAACAAACAGCCCTGCAAACAAGCTTCGGAATCAATTTGCTGGCACTTGTTGACGGACAGCCTAAGGTATTGAATTTAAAAGAGTGTCTATATCACTACCTACAGCATCAACGAGTGGTCATTCGTCGCAGAACGGAATTCGAATTGAGGAAAGCAGAAGCAAGGGCTCATATCTTAGAAGGTCTGAGAATTGCCTTGGATCATATTGATGAAATCATCGCCCTTATTCGTGGATCTCAAACAACAGAACTTGCGAAACAAGGTTTGATGGAAAACTTCTCCCTTTCCGATAAACAAGCACAAGCTATCCTGGATATGCGTCTTCAACGCTTGACCGGTTTGGAACGTGAAAAGATCGAAGACGAGTACCAGGAACTGGTGAAGTTGATCTCAGAACTAAAAGCGATCCTTGCAGATGATGAAAAGGTCCTTGAAATCATCCGTGAAGAGCTGATCGAAATCAAAGAGCGCTTCAATGATGAAAGAAGATCAGAAATTGTAGCGGGTGGCATCGAGAACATCGAGGACGAAGATTTAATCCCAAGGGAAAATATCGTCGTATCTCTTACCCATAATGGCTACATTAAGCGTCTTCCGGTATCTACCTACCGCAGTCAAAAACGCGGAGGAAGAGGGATCCAGGGGATGGGTACCAATGATGAGGACTTCGTTGAACACTTATTGACGACTTCCACTCATGACACGATCCTCTTCTTTACGAATAAAGGAAAAGCGTATCGTGCAAAAGGATATGAAATTCCCGAGTTCAGCCGTACTGCAAAAGGTCTGCCTATCATCAACATGCTTGGTGTTGAAAAAGATGAGTGGATCAACGCCATGATCCGGGTCGAAGAATTTGTCGACGACTGGTACTTATTCTTTACGACGAAGCAAGGTATTTCCAAACGTACACCGGTATCGGACTTCGCCAATATCCGTACCAACGGGCTGATCGCCATCAACTTGCGTGAAAACGATGAACTGATTTCAGTCAAACTGACCGATGGCGAAAAGGATATCATTATCGGGACGAAAGATGGGATGCTGATCCGTTTCCCGGAAACGGATGTTCGTTCAATGGGAAGAACAGCTACCGGAGTAAAAGGAATCAACCTCAGCGATGACGACATTGTTGTGGGAATGGAAATCCTCGAAGACAAGAGTGATGTGCTTGTCGTCACGGTAAATGGTTACGGAAAACGTACACCAGCCAGTGAATATCGTATACAAACACGTGGTGGTAAAGGATTGAAAACATGTAATGTGACCGAGCGTAATGGAGAACTTGTCTCTGTTAAGGCCGTCACAGGCGAAGAAGACTTAATGATCATCACCGCCCATGGCGTCCTTATCCGTATGGACGTAAATGATATTTCGACGACGGGACGAAACACTCAGGGAGTCAAGCTGATCCGTCTTCAAGAAAGTGAATTTGTTTCAACCGTTGCCAAAGTAGAAAAAGAAGATGATGAAGAAACCGAAGCACCGGTGGAATCTGCTGAAGAGGTAGACCAGCAGGATCAATCTGCTGAAGAAGGCAATGAAAATACAGAAGAATAAATAATAGAGCAAGCTATTTTCAGAAATGGAACCTCCATTCTGGAAATAGCTTTTTTTGTTGGGGGAATATTTATTTTTTGAAAAAAACAACTATAAGGTGCCTAATTTGGTAAAATAAACTAATAGAATAAGGGAGATGTGAGGTGTTAGCAGTTGAAAGTCCATCGTGGAGATATACAATTAGGTTGCATAGTAGCTGAAGACATCATGGGAATGGCAGCAAGCCCTATCATTCCGAAAAGTACGGTGATTGAAGAAGAACACTTGAATATCCTTCAAGCATTCCATATTGACGAGTTATACATAGAGAAAACAAAAGCAGACGGGAATCCGTTCAGGTCCCTCTTATCCGCTGATAAATCCTCCGATCAGGAGGATAGTGACAGATATGAACCTTATGGCTTTGTAGATTTATATCTGACAACCGTAAAGGAATTCAAGAAAGAATTTATGAATTGGCAATCGGGTACGGCGGTCAATGTTGCGAGAGTAAGAGAATTCATCCTGCCTGTCATTCAAGTGGTGGAAGAGAATCACGCATATGTATACTCACTTCCTCAGTACTCAACCAAAAAAGACTATCTTTATCATCATGCCGTTTCAGTGAGTATCATCAGCGCGTTAATAGGAAAGAAGCTTGGATTGAACTCAGGACAGGTAAATCAACTGGCATTAGCAGGTGCACTATCAGACTGTGGGATGTCAAAGGTAAGCCCCCACATATTATTAAAAGAACAGCCTTTAACAGAAAGTGAGTTTAAAGAGGTAAAACTTCACACAGCAAATGGGTATAAGATGGTCAAAGATACCCCATTATTAAAAACGGAAACGAAGCTTGCCATCTTTCAGCATCATGAACGCTTTGACGGGACAGGATATCCTGCATCTGAAAAGAGCGATCGAATTCATCTATATTCACAGATTGTAGGCATTTCCGATGTGTTTCATGCTATGACATCCGAGCGAATGTATCGAACCCGTCAGCCGGTCTTCAAAGTACTTGATATGATCAGTAAAGACTTATTCGGCAAATTTGATATAAAGGTTGTGGAAGGCCTTCTTCAATTATTGGGAGACTTACGGACAGGAACCCCGGTAAAACTATCGACTGGAGAGACCGGGGAAGTGATGTATACCAAACCGAATGCATTTATTAGTCCGATCGTTAAGCTGAAGTCTGGTCAATTAATCGATTTATCTCAGCAAAAGAATATCTACATTTCAGAAGTAATGACATGATGAACATGGAAATATAAAAAAGTTGCAGGCTACTTTTTTATATTTCCTATTGCAAACCTGTTTAATAGTGTGTATACTATTATTTGTTGTCCGAAAGGCATTACATAATTATAGTGAAAATAACTTTTCTAAAATAATAAAAATACCTTGACGATATACGCAGGAAATGATATATTATAAAGGTCGCTTCAAACGAAGCGCTTACACATTGAACCTTGAAAACTGAACAAAACAAGACAATACGTCAACGTTAATTCTAGATTTATTTTTAAAGAGCTATTCAAACTTTTATCGGAGA
>NZ_JBITVL010000006.1:0-216531 GCF_044542955.1 Rossellomorea sp. NPDC077527
GCAACGTAAAGTTTATGTTCCTGTGTAAACTTGGCCATTGGTGCGGGCACCTCCTATTGTTGGTTGGTGTGTCCAACAATAGGGGTGCAGCTCATACCGCTCCTGCGGGGTCTCACCTATTCCGCTTTTCCCGCAGGAGTCTTCATCTTGCACTCCAATAAACAGTTAGAACCTGCATATTACCCTTTTGGTGTTTTTTGAAAAAAAAAAAAAATCCGAACGCATTCGTTTATCATCACAAATTTATGAATCATCGTTCGGATTTTGCATCGGCTAAAACACTTTTGTTCCAGCTTTTTTGTGGATTAATGTCCTATTAAAAAATGAATATGATGGTTCCTACTAGTAAATAGAGCATGCATATATACGTCACAATCGTCTTGAACTTTGAATCTCCCTCCATCATCATCATATGTGAGTGGGCATCGGATTCTTTGAATAATTTATTTAAGTAGATGGACACACCTGCCACCACCACAAAGACGATATTCAACCAGAACGTATAATCAATCTTAAACGGATCTTCGTTCATGACCTGCTTGGCATCTTCAGGAAGAAGTCCCATGGCTGTAAAGCCGTAGTGCATGCCAAGCGCTGTTAGAATAATGGATACGTAAAAGACTCCCGCAATATATAAGGCCGTTTTTAATCCGTAATATTTTTTATGAACTGCAATAATGGGAGGTACGACTAGATCTGAATAAATGAATGCCATGATCCCAGCGAATGCCACACCACTGGAGGCAAGGATCGTAGAAATTGGAATATTCCCCATCGACCCGATAAAGGTCAACATCGCCACTAACGGCCCTATGAGTGCGTTCTCCAATACCTTTAAGAATGAGTCCGGCTGATCTGCCAGAAAGAAGCTTTTCCACGTGTCTTCCGATACAAAGGTTGCCATCATCCCGGCAATCGTAAAACCGATCGTAATTTCCTTCCACACCATCTTCCAGTTCATGACGAATTCATGACCGACCTGGAGCCAGCCTTCTTTAGACCTTATCTTCTTTTTCCAGTCAAACTCCTCATTTTCATCATCCCCATCCTCAACATGTTCTCTCGCTTCTTCCACTAATTTTTCCGGGAAAGTGAGTTTCACTAAAACCCACGTAACCAAAATCAGTGCAATACCCCCGACCATCTCTGCCACAACAAACTGCCAACCAAGAAAGATGTAGATAAGGATGCCCAATTCAATCACCAGGTTGGTAGATGCAAACAGAAACGCCAAGGTCGGGATGAAATGTGCGCCCTTCTTAAATAAATTCCTCCCTGCCGCCAGTGCCGCAAAGGAACAGGATGAACTGATCGCCCCGAACAGCGAGGATAACCCGACGGACTTCAAGCTGGCATTCCCCATATACTTCACCATCTTATCCTTTTGGACAAATGCCTGGATCATGGAACTGATCAAGTACCCCAGTACAAAGGCCCATCCTGATTTCCAAAAGTACCCCAGGGAGGTCTTGGCTGATTCGCCGATTAAATCTAACAAAAAATCATCTCCTTTACTTAGTCATTCATACGAACATAAATAGGCTCAAATCAATTACCCTCTCCATTTATGTAGTGTTCATACATTACCCGGTAAATGTGCAAATTAAATGCAATTCAATAAAAAAATAGGATTATTCTCTATGTCTGTTATGAATCCCTACATAACTTGATAGACATTTTATGTAGGGGTGATCGTATCCCCTGAGTGAATGGATAGTTTAAGAAAATAAAATCATTATTTTGTAAATACTATGGATAAAAAATGGAAAACTATAACTGAAAAGGAGTGAAATCTTTATGAAAGCCTATAAAAAATTTGGTGGTATGATCCTCACATCTACCATCGTCATGTATTTGTTTACGTATTGGAACACCTATAAGGTTGATCACATATTCTTCAGTGAATCCAGGGCCTATATGGCCGTGTTGATGGGTGCATCGATGGCTGTCATCATGCTACTCTTCATGCAAAACATGCTCACAAATCGCCAAATGAATCTTGGAATAATCCTAGGGAGTATTGTGGTCTTCTTATTTTCACTTTATTTATTACGCAGTCAGACGCTCGTGGACGATGTGGATTATATGGAAGCAATGATCCCCCATCATTCCATTGCCATCTTAACCAGCGAACGTGCCCAAATTTCCGACCCAAGGGTACGTAAGCTAGCAGACGGCATTATCAAAACCCAAAAGAAAGAAATTGCGGAAATGAAGAAATTAATAGAAGAACTTGAAGATGAATAGAAAAGAGCCATGTTACTGATTGTAAGCAGTAGCATGGCTCTTTTGTTTATTGAAGAGTTTAGATACAAAGATCTTTGGGATCTAAAAATTAAAAACCTCAAAATAGTTATTATCCTATTAGAAATAAAATAATCCATAAATTTTTAAATATAATTCAAAAAGAAAATTCAAGTGGGTTAATATTTATTTAAAAAGAGGAATAGTACATAGGATTGTATATAGTTCAAAAAAAGGAGCTGTAAATAATGAAGGATTGGGAAGCAGCTTATTTAGCAGGAATTATTGATGGAGAAGGTTCTATAACACTGACACGCATGCATGACAAAGAGCACAGACGCCCCTGCATTACTATCGCCTCTACTGATTATGAACTTTTAGAATATCTTCAAATACTAACAAATGGCCAGATCACTAAAAAGAAAAACTATCATCCAGATCGTCACCTTAATTCATACACACTTTCTATCAAGGCAAAGAATCAAGTTCTAAATGTATTAAATTCAGTTTCCCCATTCCTTAGGGTTCAAAAAAAGAAGAAACGAGTATCCTGGATTCTTGATCATTACGATCGAGTTACGGTCAGAAACGGAAAGTATAACCCGGATAATTTAAAACAAAAAGTGACTTTTGAAGAGGAGTTTTTCAAATTATAAAATGTATTAAGAACTCATTTCCCACCTATAATAGCACTAAAAAACCATGTTTATGTCAAACAGCAAAAACATGGTTTCACTTATGTTAATTTAAGATGATAACCATTCAAAGGTCATTATATGATTGAACAAAATAAAAACCACCAAATATGTATTTGGTGGAGACGGTGGGACGTGCACTTCCATGCTTTCGACATGGCACTGACTATATCTTGAACCTTGTCGTTTCAGGTCCTTTGGCGTATTATGCGAAATATAAATTTATCTGTTGTCAGATAGAATTCCGCATCCTAGTACTACCGAACTTCGGCAGCCTATAAGTCGATACACGGCTGTTGGATTGCTCCACATACCGCTCGGCATTGCCTTATCACACGAATGTGACTTAGGTTTCACCGATAAAGCCAAATTTTCACTTATGTGTTACCACATAAGGCGACTATAAACTAATCGAACCCACGTCCAGAAACATCGCCACTTAAGCGTCTACGAGCGTAGTCGATATATTCGCAAGTTCGCTACAGCTTCTGCCTATCGACGGGCGTCCGTGCAGCTAGTCTGATTAGTCTCTTCCTTTGTCCTCAGACGGTGGACTCCGGCGTAGCCTACTAAGAGTGAGTCCCTTACCCTACCACATAGGCGATGGAGGGAGGAACAGCTAAAGTGCTATTACGCAGCTAAAGCTAGGTTATTGTTAGTTTTGCCAGTTATTATTGGCTTTGGCGTTTTAACGTAGACGACCCCTACGGCTCGCAACCCAAGCTCGAACTATCCCTGTCGAATCCGTAACGTCCCCATGATAAAAGGGAAGAACGGGAAAGAATAAGTTAAGCGTGTAAGTCACTTATTCAATTGTTCTTACTGCCGCTTGATTACCTCGCGACATCTATTAGTATAACAAATCCTGAAATAATTGCAAATGGCATATTCCGGAAAACTGTAGTGCTACATCCCTTTTTGGCGCTGAGCAAGCTCACGCTGGATGGAACGGTTTGCTTCTTTCCGTTTCAGATCTTCACGCTTATCATATTTCTTCTTACCACGGGCAAGTCCGATCAGAAGCTTTGCCACACCGTTTTTGATGTAAAGCTTCAATGGAACGATGGAATAACCTGCTTCTTTGGAATCTCCGATCAGTTTGTTGATTTGCTTACGATGAAGAAGTAATTTACGCGTTCTGAGAGGTTCGTGATTAAATCGATTTCCCTGCTCATACGGGCTGATATGCATATTGTGTATGAAAATTTCACCGTTTTGAACACGGGCAAACGAATCCTTTAGATTCACTCGGCCGCCACGAATCGATTTGATCTCTGTTCCCTGGAGCACTAGACCCGCCTCATATGTTTCTTCTACGGCATAGTCATGGCGTGCTTTTTTATTTTGGGCAATAAGCTTGCCTTCTCCCTTTGGCATTGGAATCCCCCTAGTCATTTCCGATAGTTTACTCATTATTATCTCATATTTCCGAGAAAAATTGTATCGATACACTTGGAAAAGAAAAGGAGCAAAGGGCGTCCCATTGCTCCTGATCGTGTTATTTCTTCTTTTTGCGTTTGCTACGAGGTGCATTTTCAAAGTGCTTCTTATTCGTCTTTTTCTTCTTATTGTTTTTAGGTGGACGTGTTGACCATTCCCCGTCCTTTTTTCGTGATGACGAACGATCGGATTTACCACGGCTTGATTTCCCTTTATCCGACGAAAACGTGCGGACACTGCCATCGCGCTCCTTGCGCTTGCCTTTCATGCCGACGATTTCAAAGTCGATGGCGCGCTCATCTTTATTGACGCTTACGACACGGACGGTAATTTCGTCTCCAATACGGAATACATTCGCAGTCCTTTCACCAATCATGGCGAGGTGGCGCTCATCAAACCGGTAGTAGTCATCGGTCATATAGCTCACATGGACAAGACCTTCGATGGTGTTCGGCAATTCGACGAACAGTCCGAAATTCGTCACGGAACTGATGATTCCGTCGTATTCCTCTCCTACCTTGTCTTCCATATACTCTGCTTTCTTCAGCTCATCGGTTTCACGCTCGGCATCCACTGCTCGTCGCTCGCGGCTTGATGTATGCTCAGCGATATGGCCCATTTGCGCGCCCCATTTTTCGCGGGTAGCCTGATCAAGTTTTCCTTCAATCAAATAGGTTCTGATCAATCGGTGAACGATCAAGTCAGGATAACGACGGATCGGTGACGTAAAGTGCGTATAGAACTCTGTCGCCAGTCCAAAGTGACCCAGGCTTTCAGGATCATATTTCGCCTGCTGCATGGAACGGAGCATCATCGTCGAAACGACCATCTCTTCCGGCTCTCCCTGTACGTCCTCTACGATTTCCTGGAGGGCACGAGGATGGATGCTGTTGGCCGTTCCTTTCACGATCAAGCCGAAGTTTGTAATGAACTCGAAGAAACGCTGAAGCTTATCTTCTTTCGGATCTTCGTGGATTCGATAAATGAACGGGACGTCCATCCAGTGGAAATGCTCAGCCACTGTTTCGTTTGCCACGAGCATGAATTCTTCAATCAACTTCTCTGCAACAGAGCGCTCACGAAGGACGACATCCGTCGGTTCCCCTTCTTCATTCACAAGGACTTTTGCTTCTTTGAAATCAAAGTCAATGGCTCCGCGTTTCATCCGTTTCGTGCGAAGCACCTGCGCCAGGTCTTCCATCTCCTCGAACATAGGAACCAGTGGCTCATATTTCTTGCGAAGCTCCTCATCTTTATCAACAAGAATTTTATTTACATCCGAATATGTCATCCGTTCTGTTGTCTTAATGACACTTTGGAAAATTTCGTGTTTCACGACATCCCCTTCAGGAGAAATCTCCATATCACATGATAACGTTAAACGATCTACCTTAGGATTAAGGGAACAGATCCCGTTGGACAATCGATGAGGAATCATCGGGATAACCCGGTCTACAAGATAGACGGACGTTCCTCTATCAAAGGCTTCCTGATCGATGGGGGAACTTTCTTTCACATAGTATGTGACGTCTGCAATATGTACTCCGAGCTTGTAGTTCCCGTTGTCCAGTTTGGATACCGTCACGGCGTCATCGAGATCCTTGGCGTCTGCCCCATCGATTGTGACGATGGTTTGATTCCGCAGATCTTTCCTGTTCGGAATTTCAGACTCGTCGATTTCACTTGGCACTTTATTCGCCTGTTCCATGACCTCTTCTGGGAATTCAACATCAATTCCATGTTTATGGATAATGGAAAGGATATCGACTCCCGGATCATTTTTATGACCGAGGATTTCAACCACTTCTCCCTCGGCACTCTTACGGCCTTCAGGATAGGAAGTCAATTTCACGACGACCTTATGTCCTTCGGTTGCTCCCATCTGAGCAGATTTCGGAATAAAGATATCACTGGCAAACTTCTTATCATCGGGAATAACGAACCCGAAATGCTTACTTTCCGTAAATGTTCCAACTATTTGGTCGACACCGCGTTCAACGATTCGAACGACGGTACCTTCCCTTCTAGAACCTGAAGATGACGTTGAAACCCTAACCAATACAATATCACCATGCATGGCGTTATTCGTTTCGTTAGGAGGGATGAAGATATCGTCCATTCCGGATTCTTCCGGTATCACAAACGCAAACCCTTTTGCATGAGCGGATATTTTCCCTCTTACCAGATTCATTTTTTCAGGCAGACCGTAGCGGTTGCTTCTTGTACGTACGACAAGCCCTTTCTCTTCCATTACGACAAGAGCTTTGACAAAGTCCTTGAAGTTCGTGGACCCTTCAATTCCGAATGCTTCTTCAAGCTCCTGTACCGTCAATGGTTTGTAAGCTTCTTCCTTCATATAGGAAAGGAGCCTATCCACATGCTCTTTAATGTTTTCGTCCATGACAATCCCTCCTGATCATCGAATTCATCAAACCGTCCAGTCTAATTTCTCTAGGAAATTATAGACGTCTTCATGAAGCTGTTCTTTTTCTTTATCTAATGTAATGACATGACCGGACTCTTCGTACCACTTGATTTCTTTCTCATCCGACTCCACGTTATCATAAATGATATTCGCAGAGTCCGTATTGATCATATGGTCATGCCTTGCCTGTACCACAAACGTCGGCGAATAGATCATATCGACGTTTTCACGCACATCTGCAATCAAGTCCTGCAGGGCCTTCAATGTATTCATCGGCGTTTGCTTGAACTCTTCTATTTCTTTTTCAATTTGTTCTTCCGGTTTTCCTTCAAACTTTTTAAATTCCCGGGCGTAATCGACTACCCCCTGATACATGACTTCTTCACTTTTTATATACATTGGCGCACACATAGGGACAATACCCTTTACAGGTACAGTGTAACCTAATTTCAGAGAAAATACCCCTCCGAGCGATAGGCCGGCAACCGCTATCTCTTCGTATCCTTTGCTCTTTAAATGCTCATAGCCGTCCATGACATCCTTCCACCAATCTTCGGGGCCTGTATGAACTAATTCTTCCGGAGGAACACCGTGTCCTTTATAGTGAGGAGCGTGGGACGAATAGCCCTTCTTCTCTAAGTAGCGTCCTAGCATCCGGACATCTGCTGAATTCCCTGTGAATCCGTGAAGCAGTAATACAGCTCTCGGACCAGCTTCGAATGTAAACGGTTTTGGTAATACAGTTTTCATCTTTATGACTCCTTTATCTCATTTTAAACAAACGTTTGATTAAGAGCGAGAAACCTTGATTTAACAAGCTCTATCCTATTAAACAGTTGTTTAAACGATTTTATTATGTACACTGATTTTCTGTGGATTTTTGTTAAACAAACGTTTGATTAGGAATGACGGAAGCATGATATTACACTCTTCGTATAGTTAAACGATCGTTTAGTCCACTCTTCACCCTTATTTTTAGCAAACATTGGTCTGACAATCCAATATTTCGCTTGAAAAAGTCCTTAATTCATAATCCTTTTCGAAAGCGATAAAAACTAATAGTGAGTGCTGGTTGATTTCCGCTACAGGTGCTCGCTTTCCGCGGGGCGTGAGTTGAGCCTCCTCGGGCTTTGCCCTGTGGGGTCTCAACTTTCCCGCTTTTCCCGCAGGAGTCGATCACCTTCCGCTACAATCAACATATAAGCATAAGTTAATAAGGATTAACACTACGTAGTGTATTGATTTATAAACCAATCCATATGCTTATTTTCAAAAAAACTGTCTGTTTAAATAAAAAAACCTGACCTTAATGATCAGGTTTTTAGTCCGTATTAGATAGCTACGATAGCAATGGTTAGTACGAAGAATAGTACCGATAATACGATTGTGATTCTGTGAAGTACTAAGTCAATACCACGTGCTTTTTGTTTTCCGAAAAGTTGTTCTGCACCACCAGAGATGGCCCCTGAAAGTCCAGCACTTTTACCTGACTGAAGTAATACAAGAGCAATAAGTGCAATTGATACGATAATAAGTAAAGTGACTAAAAAAGTGTGCATGAGTCCCACCTCCTGATACGAACATAACATTACTTTTAGTTTACCATAGGAAAGATGTAGGGGACAAGGTAATATTGTTTGAATTATGTAAAGAGTTGGATTTGGAGTGACGGTTATCGATGTTGGGTATTGGGATTGAATGTTTATTGGCTGGATTACTGGCGGTTTCGGCCGGATTTGAAGCTGAATCGGCTGGATCACTCGACATCGATCACATTCCCCTCCTAAATACTCCACAAACCAAAAAAACAGCCCCGTCCAAAGACGGGGCCGCCTCTCTTCAACCACTATTAGCGATTAACGTTATAGAATGTTTTCGCTCCAAGATATTGAGCTGTGTGAGCCAATTGATCTTCGATGCGAAGAAGTTGGTTGTATTTAGCAACGCGGTCTGTACGAGATGGAGCACCTGTTTTGATTTGACCAGCGTTTGTTGCTACAGCGATGTCAGCGATTGTGCTGTCTTCTGTTTCACCAGAACGGTGAGAGATAACCGCTGTGTAACCAGCGCGTTTCGCCATTTCGATCGCGTCGAATGTTTCAGTCAGTGTACCGATTTGGTTCACTTTGATTAGGATTGAGTTACCGATACCTTGTTCGATTCCTTGAGAAAGCTTAGTCGTGTTTGTAACGAATAAGTCATCCCCTACTAATTGAACTTTGTTACCGATGCGCTCAGTCAGAAGTTTGAAACCATCCCAGTCGTTTTCGTCAAGACCATCTTCGATCGAGATGATTGGGTATTTGTTGCACATTTCTTCGTACCAATCAACCATTTCAGCTGACGTACGAACCACGCCTTCACCAGAAAGATGGTATTTACCGTCTTCTTTGTTGTAGATTTCAGAAGCTGCTACGTCCATTGCAAGAAGAACTTCTTCACCTGGTTTGTAACCGGCTTTTTCAATGGCTTCGATGATTGTTGATAGTGCTTCTTCGTTAGACTTAAGGTTTGGAGCGAATCCACCTTCGTCACCTACTGCCGTGTTGTAGCCTTTAGATTTAAGAACTGATTTCAGGCTGTGGAAGATTTCAGCACCCATGCGAAGACCTTCTTTGAACGTAGGAGCTCCTACAGGCATTACCATGAATTCTTGGATGTCTACGTTGTTATCAGCGTGCTCTCCACCGTTTACGATGTTCATCATTGGAACTGGAAGCTGCTTCGCGTTGAATCCGCCAAGGTATTGGTATAATTCCACTCCGAAGAAGTCAGCAGCTGCACGTGCAACAGCCATGGATACACCAAGGATTGCGTTGGCACCTAATTTACCTTTGTTTTCTGTACCGTCAAGTGCGATCATCGCTTGGTCGATCGCAACTTGTTCCGTTACGTCGTATCCGATGATTTCTTCAGCGATTTCGTTGTTTACGTTATCAACTGCTTTTTCTACCCCTTTACCAAGGTAGCGGCCTTTGTCACCGTCACGAAGTTCAACTGCTTCGTACTCACCAGTTGATGCTCCTGATGGAACAAGCGCGCGTCCGAAAGCACCTGATTGTGTGTAAACTTCTACTTCAATTGTTGGGTTACCGCGTGAGTCTAATACTTCGCGTGCGTATACGTCTGTAATGATTGGCATTTAGAATCTCTCCTTATTTTTTAATTAATGATGTTCCAGTCATTTCGTCTGGTTGTTTCACATTTAATAGGTCTAACATGGTCGGGGCTAGGTCTCCAAGAATCCCACCGTCACGAAGCTCCACGCCTTCTTTTGTCACGATGACAGGGACTGGGTTCGTCGTGTGGGCCGTCATTGGTTCGCCTTCTTCCGTGATCACTTCATCGGCATTCCCGTGGTCTGCCGTGATGATGGCGGTTCCGCCTTTTTCCGTGATAAGGTCGATGATCTTTCCAAGACACTCATCCACCGTTTCGATTGCTTTGATCGTCGGCTCAAGCATACCTGAGTGACCAACCATATCCGGGTTGGCAAAGTTCAGGATGATGGCATCCTGACGGTCTTCACGAATCTCTTCAAGTAAGGCATCCGTCACTTCGTAAGCACTCATTTCAGGCTTCAAGTCATACGTTGCCACTTTAGGGGAATCGATCAGGATCCGCTTTTCGCCCGGGAATTCCGCTTCACGCCCACCGCTCATAAAGAACGTGACATGCGGGTATTTCTCTGTTTCAGCGATGCGCAATTGCTTTAATCCGTTTTGTGAAAGGACTTCACCAAGCGTGTTATCAAGGTTTGTCGGTTTGAATGCTACAAAACCGTCAACCGTTTCACTGAATCGTGTCAGGCACACAAAGTGAAGATCTTTAGGGAATTTGTCCCCGCGATCGAACGAACGGAAATCTGCATTGGCAAATGTATTGGAAATCTGGATGGCACGGTCCGGACGGAAATTGTAGAAGATGACGGCATCTTCATCTTTGATCGTCGCAACCGGCTCTCCGTTTTCTTTTGTAATAACAGATGGAATGACGAATTCGTCATAGATTCCATTTTCATACGAATCGTTCACCAATTCGATTGGATCCTGATAGCTTGGGCCTTCACCATATACCATGGCACGGTAGGATTTCTCAACCCGTTCCCAACGCTTATCGCGGTCCATTGAATAGTAACGACCTGAAATCGTCGCAAATTGACCCACGCCGATTTCTTTCATTTTCGCTTCTGCGTCTTCAATGTACTTCTTCGCCGTTTGAGGGCCGACGTCTCGACCGTCAAGGAAAGCATGGACATAGACATCTTTCATTCCTTCCTTGGCCGCTAAACCAAGAAGGGCATAAAGGTGCTCGATATGGCTGTGCACTCCGCCATCCGAAAGCAGTCCGAAGATATGAAGATTCGTACCTTTTTCCTTCGCATGATTGATGGCATCAAGGAATGTGGTATTCTGTTCGAATTCCCCTTCACGGATCGCCAGGTTCACGCGTGTTAAGCTTTGGTACACGATACGTCCTGCACCGATATTTAAGTGACCTACTTCAGAATTCCCCATTTGACCTTCAGGGAGACCTACCGCTTCGCCACTTGCTGTCAGTTGATTGTGAGGGTACTGGTTCCACAGGCGATCAAAGTTCGGTTTGTTCGCTTGGGCAACAGCATTCCCTTCTTTCGTATTACGGCAAGCAAAACCATCTAGGATGATTAACGCTACTGGTGACTTACTCATTGTTACTTGCACCTTCTAACAATTGAAGGAAGCTTTGGGGTTCAAGGCTTGCTCCACCTACAAGGGCACCATCGATATCTGATTGAGCCATGTATTCTTTGATGTTAGCAGGCTTCACACTGCCGCCGTATTGGATGCGCACGGCATCTGCCGCAGATTGAGAAAATTCTCCTGCAACCACCTGGCGGATGTGGGCACATACTTCGTTCGCATCTTCCGCTGTAGAAGATTTTCCTGTTCCGATTGCCCAGATTGGCTCATAAGCAACGACCGTTTGTTTCACTTGATCTTCAGAAAGACCTGCAAGTGCTTGTTTCACTTGGTTTCCAACAAGATCTTTTGTTTCGTTGTTTTCGCGTTGCTCTAATGTCTCACCTACACATACGATCGGTGTTAATCCGTGTTTGAAAGCAGCAAGAGTCTTCTTGTTCACTGACTCGTCTGTTTCATTGAACATTTCACGACGCTCTGAGTGTCCAAGGATGACATATTGAACGCCTAGGTCAGAAAGGGCTACAGGACTCACTTCTCCTGTGAATGCTCCGTTCTCTTCAAAGTGCATGTTTTGAGCACCAACAGCCACTTTTGAATCCTTTGTTAAGTTCACTAGGCTTTCTAAGAATAGGGCTGGTGAACAAATGACAGAATCAACGACTTCTTGATCCGGCACTAGTCCTTTTACTTCTTCAGTAAAGGATTTAGCTTCTCCAAGCGTTTTGTTCATTTTCCAGTTACCTGCAATAATCGGTTTACGCATTATACTCATCCTTTCTGGTTTTCATATCGTTTCAGCAAAAATGTTGGTCTTTGAGAAGCGATTACTTATCGTTAAGAGCTACGACTCCCGGAAGTTCTTTTCCTTCCATGAACTCGAGTGATGCTCCACCACCTGTAGAAATATGACTCATCTTATCAGCATAGCCAAATTTTTCAACGGCTGCTGCAGAGTCTCCGCCACCGATAACAGAATATGTATCTGTTGCATCGGCTAACGCCTCCGCTACGGCTTTCGTTCCGTTTGCAAATGTTTCTAATTCGAATACACCCATCGGTCCGTTCCAAATCACAAGCTTAGAGCTTTTGATCGTATCTTGGAATAGAGCTCTCGTCTTCGGTCCGATATCAAGTGCTTCCCAATCAGAAGGAATCGAATCGATGTCCACTTCCTTTGTATTTGCATCATTTGAGAAGTCATCAGCAACGACTACATCAACAGGCATAAGGAATTTAACGCCTTTGTCTTCCGCTTTTTTCATGAATTGCTTAGCTAAATCAATTTTGTCTTCTTCAAGAAGGGATTTCCCAACTTCATTGCCTTGGGCTTTCACGAACGTGTAAGCAAGTCCTCCACCGATGATCAGGTTGTCCACTTTATCCAATAGGTTGTCAATGACACCGATTTTGTCTTTTACCTTGGCTCCACCAACGATGGCTGTGAATGGGCGTTCTGGGTTTGAAAGGGCTTTTCCTAATACATCAAGCTCCTTTTCCATCAGAAGGCCTGCTACAGCTGGAAGGTGCTTCGCCACACCTTCAGTAGAAGCATGTGCACGGTGAGCCGCACCAAATGCATCATTCACATAAAGGTCTGCAAGCGCTGCAAATTCTTTCGCAAGTTCAGGATCATTCTTTGTTTCTCCAGGGTAGAATCGTACGTTTTCCAGTACAAGAACATCCCCTTCAGACATGTCACTGATCTTCGAATGAACAGCTTCACCATACGCTTCATCTGCTTTGGCTACATTTTTACCAAGAAGTTCAGAAAGTCTTTCAGCAACTGGTGTTAAACGCAGTTCTTCCACCACTTCACCTTTAGGACGGCCTAAGTGACTAGCGAGAATGACCTTCGCTCCGCCATCCACTAAATACTTAATAGTAGGAAGAGCAGCTTGAATACGGGTTTCGTCTGTAATCTTGCCTTCAGACATCGGTACGTTAAAGTCTACACGGCAAAATACGCGTTTCCCTCTTACATCGACATCTTTGATCGACTTTTTGTTCATCGTAAAGGCCTCCTTTGAATTTCAATTTCTACTCTTTTTTTCAAAAAAATAGAAACAACAATAAGAAAGGGGAGAGGGGAATCTTCCCCGCTCCCCTTCATCACATCTTCATTATAGATGGTGGGACAAAATTTATCCATCAATCACCATGCTAATGATGTCAATTTACAAAACTTTATCGATTAAAGTCCTTTAGAAGCGATATAACCAGCTAGGTCTACTACACGGTTAGAGTATCCGCTCTCGTTATCGTACCAAGAGATTACTTTCACCATGTTGTCTTCTAGAACCATTGTAGAAAGTGCATCGATTGTAGAAGAAGCCGGGCTACCGTTGTAGTCAGTTGATACTAAAGGCTCTTCGCTGTAAGCAAGGATTCCTTTAAGATCGCCTTCAGCAGCTTCTTTAAGAGCCGCATTCACATCTTCAGCTGTTACGTTCTTATCAAGTTCAGCAACTAAGTCTACTAGAGAAACGTTTGGAGTTGGAACACGAACCGCTCCACCGTTCAGTTTCCCTTTAAGCTCAGGAAGAACAAGAGATACAGCTTTCGCAGCACCTGTAGTTGTTGGAATCATGTTCTCAGCAGCTGCACGTGCACGACGGTAATCTTTATGTGGTAAGTCTAAGATTTGTTGGTCGTTTGTGTAAGAGTGGATCGTTGTCATCATTCCACGCTTGATTCCGAACTTATCGTTAAGAACTTTCGCGAAAGGCGCTAAGCAGTTTGTCGTACAAGATGCGTTAGAGATAACGTCGTGGCTAGCCGCGTCGTATTTGTCTTCGTTAACACCCATAACCACTGTGATGTCTTCATCAGATGCAGGAGCAGAGATGATTACTTTCTTCGCACCAGCTTCAATGTGTTTCGCAGCGTCAGCACGCTTTGTGAAACGTCCAGTAGATTCAACAACGATATCTACACCAAGATCTCCCCAACCAAGTTGAGCTGGATCGCGCTCAGCCAATACTTTAACTTTCTTGCCGCCAACTACAAGGTAGTCACCGTCAACAGTTACTTTCTCTTGAAGAGTTCCGTGAACTGTATCATATTGTAAAAGGTGAGCAAGCATGTTTGCATCAGTTAAGTCATTAACCGCTACTACCTCTACGTCGTTATTTTTAAGTGCTGCACGGAATACATTACGTCCGATACGTCCAAATCCGTTAATACCAATTTTTGTTGCCATGAATAATTTCCTCCTTTAGATAGTTAAGGATGATTTTTTATATTTCAAAAGGGCTTACCCTTTTAAAAGCTCTCTTGCCGCTCCTTCATCCGTGATGAGCACGGTTTTATGCGGAGCACTCTTCATATACGCTCGAATCGCTTTCGCCTTCGAGCTGCCGCCGGCGACGGCAATCACATGTTCGATGTGGCTTAAATCCTCAAGTTGCAGGCCGATCGTTGGCACCTTATGTACCACTTCACCCGCTTCGTCAAAATAATAACCAAATGCTTCCCCGACGGCATGACCCTCGGTGATTCTCTCGAAATCTACTTCCGTGGTCTTTCGTCTTTCAGCCATTGTGATAGCATCCCCAATTCCATGGAGAACCATGTTAGCCGATTTGATCAAGTTCAAGACTTCTTTGATCATCGGTTCTTTCAAGAAGGATTTGTATACTTCTTTACTAACCTGATCTGGCACATATAAAACACGATGACGCGTTCCCGTATGCTCTGCCATCTTGGCACATATGGTGTTGGCTTGATTCTTGACATCTTCCCCGATTCCACCTCGAGCAGGAACAAACAAGGTATCATCAGAGAAATCGGGTAGCCGTTCTGCTACGGCTGCCATCGTCGAACCTCCAGTCACAGCGATGATAGTATTTCCCTTAAGTCGGCGTTTCATACTAGAAGCTGTTGCACGCCCTAATTCTTCTTTTACCCAAGGTGACTCATCACTATTCCCCGGAACGATTACAATTTCATGAAGATTAAGTAACGATTTTAATTCCTGTTCCATAACGTTGATTCCTGAAATCTCCCTCATCATGCTTTCAAGGTTTTCTAAAAGCTGCATCCCTTCCTCCGTCATGATCATGCCAGAGGTTTTGATATCAATGAGATCTTGATTGTTCAGGAACTCCACTTCGCTTCTCAGCACACGTTCCGTCAGGCCCATATTCTGGGCAAGACTTCTGCGTCCGACAGGCTGCATGAACCGGATGGAACGAAGAATTTGATGCCTTTTTTGCATAACTTCAAGCAGGTCAGGTAATAATCGCTTTTGTATGTCAATTAATGTTTCCATAGTTAAAAGCCCCTTCAAATGGAGTATCTGAGTGAGTTGGACTATAAAAGTCCCACATAGACATATTGTGTCCCACTACCTCCAAAAAAAATTCATCCCTGCTTTCAAGACTTATTTTATCAGGGTATGAATTGTAATTCAACTAGAAACTATCGGGTTTTTTCATGTAAACGCTTGCTAAGCGTAAAATAATCAATCTGCCCATACTGAAGGATTTCCCCGTCCATTTCCACAACCGGGATCATCAGTCCGAAACGCTCTGTCAGATCATCGCTTTCCTCGATGTCCATTTCTATGATTTCAAATGCCAGCTCATCCTTGAGAAGCTTTAAGGTAATTTTTGCGTCTTCACAAAGTCCGCATTGTGCACGTGTGTAGAAAATGACTTGTTTCATTTTGCTGCCTCGCTTTGTTTAGTCTTGGTTTGGTGGCCCGTCTGTAATTGTACCTGGTACATGAAAGTTTGATTGTACCAGGTACAAAACCTGCATCTTGTACCAGGTACAATCCACCATTCCCATCATCTATTCATACCTCTTCCTCATCGTTGAAGAAGTGATCCCTAATTGATCCCGGTATTTCGCAATCGTCCTTCTTGAAACATCGTACCCTTTATCCATTAGAAGATTGACTATTTTCTGATCCGATAACGGTTTTTTCTTATCTTCATCGTCAATCAGCTTTTGAAGTTCATTTTTCACCGTAGTGGCAGAAGCCGCTTCTGAATCTTCAAGCCTCACCGATTTAATCGCCGAGGTGAAGAAATACTTCAATTCGAAAATCCCAAACGGAGTTTGCATATATTTCCCCTTTACAGCGCGGCTGATGGTCGATTCATGAACATCGATTTCGTCTGCCACCTGCTTCAACGTGAGGGGCTGGATAGCGTATGGGCCTTTAAGAAAGAAGGCTTTCTGTTTTTCAGCAAGCATCTTCCCCACTTTCAGGATCGTTTGCTTCCGCTGCCGCAGGCTTTGCAGCAGCCACTGGAAGTCCTGCTCCTTCTCTTGAAGATAGGACTGAACCTCCTTATCCCCATGATGCTTCAGGAAATCTGTGTACTCTTCATTATAAGTGACATTGACGGTTGTACCATCATTTAAAGATACCGCTACCGTATGTCCGTCAATCACGTTCACAATCAGCTCGGGAATGATATACTCGGCGATTTGCTGGGAATATTTCGATCCGGGTCTTGGATTGCACTCACGGATAAAATCGGCAGCCTGCTGAATGTCCTTCATTTCAACCGAAAGAATCTTCGCGATCGCCTTCCACTTCTTTTCGGCAAAAGCTTGAAAATGGTTGTCTACAATCATCGTAACCAAAGGAGGAACATCAAATTCCCTCTTAAGCTGAAGGGAAATGCACTCCTGCAAGGATCTCGCCCCGATGCCTGCCGGTTCTAATTCCTGAAGCCTATTAATATAGTTCACTAGCTGATCCATTTCCAAACCATATTTATTTAGGAAGGATTCTTCCTCTATCCTTAAGTATCCATTGTCATCGAGGCTGTATATTAATTCTTCCATTACCTTTTTCTCCATTGAAGTAAGCGATTTCAAATTCAGTTGAACAGATAACGCATCCGCAAGCGTTCTCTTCGGTACAGATACATATTCATACCAATCCACCGTATTTTCACTGCCGGCATTTCGTTTATTCGTATAAGGTTCTCGTTGATGGAGGGGGTCTTGTTTTGGTGGCTCTAATTGTATAAGAGGATTCTCTAATTGCTTAGCTTCTAAATAAGCATTCAGTTCCATCGTAGAATATTGGAGGATGGTGATGGCTTGAGAAAGCTGTTGAGTCATTTGAAGTTTCAATTGTTGATTTTGAAAAAGTCCTGCTTTCAAATTCATAATTACTAACCTCCCATTTATTTATTCTACAATAAAAATGGTTGTTCGTTAATGGGAATTCGTTGGTAGTTGGTGGGTTTGTACTATGTACTCTTACAATCTATGAAGAAAAGAATCAATATATAATGCTTAAAAGAGGGACAATTACTAAATGTACAACATATAGCGAATGCCCTTTTCCTTCTTATCAACTAAACTAAAAAGAGAAATAGAGAGGCACATGGCCTCTCTATTCTTCTATAATTCTAGAAACGATCGTCCTTCGTCCGTGCTAAAAAGACGGCAAATTGCGAACGTGTTGTCTTGTTGTTCGGTTTAAACGTATCGTCGGGATACCCCGTTGTAATCTCGTTTGCAGCTAGTGCATTGATATAATCCGCCGCCCAATGATTCTCCGGAACATCTCTGAAGTCTGCATGGGATTCTCCTTTGAATCCATAGCCTTCTACAAGAATCTTAGCCATCTGGGCACGTGTCAAAGGCGCTTTCGAATCAAATGTTCCTTCAGATGTACCTGTCATGATGCCCTCATCGGCGATGGCAGCTATCACTTCATACCCCTCATCTCCCGGCTTCACATCCTTCAAACCAGGGTTTGGTCGATTGGCAGTGCTGATCTTTAAGTCACGAACGATCATTTGGGCTGCCTGTAAACGAGTCAGTTTATCATCTACACCAAACTTACCGTTCGGATACCCGTTGATGACGTCCATGACACTCAAGTATTGAATGGCACCGTTAGCCCAATGGGAAGAAGGCACATCTCTAAATGCTTTAGCGTCTTTCTCCGTTCGATATATGGTGATAACTTTCACTGTCTCGTTGCCGGCAAGATCCACTAGTTTCAACTCAAAGTGATTCGCCCCTTCCTTTAAGGAAACCTGTTCCGATAACGTCTTTTGGATTGCTTTCATTTCATAAGGCTCCCTGAATTCTTGATAGAATTTCTCACTTCCATCTATATAGAAACGAAGCTCTTTAAAGTTGTCGGAAAGGTTGATCTTCATGTCTGCAGTTGCTTCCTTCGTATAATAAGGTGCTTTCACCTCAATCTTAGGTGATGTAGAATCCACCATAACCTTGCGGATGAAGGAAATGTGGTTGTCATTTGCATCGATTCCGTCAAATGTGATCTCATGCACCCCATCTTTTTGGAACTTCACTTTTGTCTCAAAGGTGTATCGGTGATGTTCGTCATCCCACTTCAAGGCAACTTCCTTCCCATTGACAAGAAGTTCTTTCACATCCGTATCATCACTTACATACCCCATTACTGGTACAACACGATCTTTTGTGACGCTCAATGCTTCCGGTGTCAACGCTGTGACAAACGGTATGGTATCATCCTTAGTCGCTGACCCTACACCGATATTACCGGCCCAGTCATAGGCGACCACCTTGATCGTTGCGTCTTTAGGTGCTTTTTCAATCATATATTCATTCTTATCTGATGTAAGTGGTTTTTCTAGAATGCTCTTCCCATTTACCAGGATGTCCACATGGGACACACCGATTCCGTCATCACTTGCTTCCCAGGCGAGCTTGCCCGTTTCAGCATCAAAGGTAGTCTTTACGTTTGGTTTATTCGTATCCACATACACCTTTATTTTCTTCGACTGCCATTTTGCTTCCGGATAGTCTACAATGCTATTAATCTCGTAGACATACCATCCGTCCTTCACTGCCTTTCCTTTCAACTTTCCGTCCCATTTCGCCTGAGTGAACGCAGTGAAATCTTCGGCTGCCCCACTATCGTAATAATGCTTGGCCAATTCTTTTTCTGTACGAAGCTTTAATAATGTTCTTTCTTTACTATCCAAAATGGAGAATGATACATTCTTTGCATTTCGGAGGAAGGAAAGCGCAGGGTAAATCACATCCTGAACACCGTCACCGTTAGGAGAGAAAGCAACTTTGCTTGCAAAAGCTTCTTCCTGAGCCGGGTTCGTTCCAAGATAGTAATCCACTTCTTTCCCCGGACTTACCAATCCTGTTTTCCCATAAAAGGATTGTTCATCGTAAATCGTATCGTCTACGATCGGGGCTTGATCCCACTCCCCTTTAAAACCTACGTAAGGAACAGATATTTCCGGGTTGACATCTTGAGTATCTTTGAATGTAATAAATCCTTCCACAAAATAGCCATTTTCAAATAGTTCCTGTAAAGAAGCAGTATTGAACCAATCGACTGTATCCTTTAAGTTGATTTTCACCTTCAATTCTACTGACTTTCCTGCAGGAACAGTTACGATATATCCGTCGTCCGTTTTCTTTCCTTGCGAAGAAGAGAATGTCAACGGGAATTCTCCAAGGAACGGTTCTTCTTCTCCGATGGTCCCTTTCTTAAAAATCCCCTGAGTTTCAAGTGTATTATAGCCCTCGGCTACTAAGTCTGTCTGGACGGTCCCGCTCGCATTATACTCGGCATCCTTCTTACTTACGTTTTTAAGTGTCAACGTAAAGGTAGATGTTTCTCCAATTTCTTTCAGTGCGACCTTACCCGAACCTGAGTTGGATTCTGTTACGACAACTGGCGTGCTCATCGCTGCATGTAAATCCATTAATCCGGCTCCTTCTCTTCTCGGTGAATAAGGAAGACCTGTCTTGTAATGATCATTGTACGTTCCTTTATCCATCTGCGGTTTGGCCGTGTTCATAAGAATATTTTTGGCCATCTCCACCCTGGCAGCACCTGATAGATTGAATTCCTCATCGACTCTCTGAAGGACAAGGGCCGCTCCGCCAGCTACGTGCGGGGCAGCCATAGAGGTCCCGCTCATCAGTCCGTATTTATCATCCTGCAAGGTAGAAAGAATATTACCACCAGGAGCCGTGATCTCCGGTTTAAAATCCAGATTCGGCGTCACCCCCCATGAAGTGAAGGAAGACATTTTTCCTGCTTCCGGGTTGATGGATTTAACTTTTTGTCCCTTAAAAGCCGCTTCCACCTTCTTTCCTTCATCTAATTGCGCCTTTATTTCATCACCGTACTGTTTTAATACGAATAATTGTGGAATTTCAATGGAGCTGTCTGTCGCCATGCTGACAAAACCGCCTGTATTATTGTAAATAATGGCGGCTACCGCACCATTCTTCTGGGCATTCAATGCTTTCGAAATGAACGAGCTTTCCCCGCGTTGAATCAACGCAATTTTCCCTTCAAGTTTCAAACCTGTAAAATCATTTGCATTCGGGTTCGCTAGTGAATCGCCCGGCATTCTCCCAAGGCCTGCGTCAACTACTTCATACTTGACTTCCCCAAGGTTCGATGGGTCGACATTGCTTGCAGATAGAAATGCAACGGTTTCCTTTTCTTCTCCATTAACCGATACATTAAAGCCTCCTAAATCAAGGTATTGATTTTCAAAGGAAGCTACCTGTAAGGAATCGGCTGACAATCCAGGGGAACCGACTACACCGATATCAGGATTTTCAGCGAATGGGCTGTCATGCCCTTCCCCGAAGCGTGCAGAGTTACCAGCCGAAATGGCCATCAGCACTCCATTTTCCACAGCGCGGGCGATTGCCTTCTGCTCAGGATCTTCCGGCAAAACAAAGGCTGAAGTTGAGCCAAGACTCATGTTGATGACATCTGCTCCTAGCATGATTGCATCATCAATTGCTTTCACATAAATATCACTGTAAGTTGACGGCATTTCAGGGTCATTCCCGAACACTTTCATTCCTAAGATCTGTGCTTCAGGAGCAACTCCCATAATGCCACCTTTCTCTTCATCCCCATTTGCTCCTACTGTCCCGGCAACGTGCATACCGTGCATGGAGGCACCTGGTCCCAAATCCAATATTTGATTATTATTATCTGCATAGTTGTAAGCATACGGTACTTTTTCTGTGTAGTATTTTCCTTTGAGGCCTTTTGCTTTCTTCAACTTTTCTACCATGCTTGAGGAGATCTCAGGGGTTGTATCTTCACTCAATACCATATCTTTGTGAGAGGGGTCTATACCCGTGTCAATAACAGCGACCGTCATTCCTTCACCTTTATAACCGTAGTCCTGCCATGTTTGCTGTGCTTTAATAAGCTCTTTACTGTACTTCATCTCTGGTTTTTGAGATGGCCGCTTGTACTCGTGTGAAATATGTACCTTTTCAACATTCGGAAGTTTTTGTATGTCTTCGACCGATTGGTACGTAGTCTCCCCACTGAAACCATTTACGATCGTCGTAAAGCTTTCCTGGTAAGACATATTAATTGACGCTCTCGAGATATCCTTCTTTACTTTCTCTTGTGCGTCAAGCGCTTTCTCTTTCATCTTTTCCTTTTCTGAACCAGAAAGCTCGCTGTAGGATTTCCCAACGCTTTGAGCGAAGAAAATTGCCGGCTTCTCTTTCAATTCGACAATCACCCTTACCTTTTCATCAGGATCACGCTTACTCTTATCTTCTTTATTAATCGTCTTCACTGCTGCTTTTTCCTTATTGCCATTAACATTCAGAAAGTTTTTGTTAATAGCTGCACTGGCTCCCATTGCCAGATTGGAAAAAGCCATCAGGAAGATGACCAAAACAATGAACCATTTGTTCCACTTCATGAAATTACCTCCTGTTTTTTTCTATCTATTAAGACTTTTCAGATAATTAAATCCCTGATTAGTTTAATAGAATTGAGAATTAGAGTGAATTGTTGTTATCAATAGAATGTTATTTTTATAAGCATATAAGGACTGTCTTACATCCTGCCCCTCCCCCAACAATCACTCTTTCACACTAGTTTATTACAAAACCTTAACAGGAAGCTTAACGGAACCTTTCAGGAACCTTAAATTTCAACAAAAAAAAAGAGGCATATGCCTCCCACTAAAAAAGACCCCATGCCTGCTGATAAACTCAACAAACACAAGGTCTCTGGTACGCCCTCGGAGGGAATCGAACCCCCATTTTAAGAACCGGAATCTTACGTGCTATCCGTTGCACCACGAGGGCATGTAATAATTAACCGTCACGAATATATATTATAAGGTAGATATTGCTTGTTTGCAATAGATATTATGGTTTATGTCTTTTTTAGTTCCTCTACTAATATCTTTTTTATATGTACCGGGAATCTTGTGAAGAATGGTTAATTTCTATAAGGACCCTTTACTCTTTTACATCCTTATATAAGACCACAAAGTGGATTGGAGCGGAAGGCACTTGACTCCTGCGGGAATAGAGGGAAGGAACGAAAAGCGGAAGCGGCTCGCCCAGCCCCGACAAGCATAAGATGAATGGGCCTAAGAAGGCGTTTTTTGCCTTCGTGGACCATTTAGCTTATGACCTCGAGGGGCTAGCCGCTGTAGCTAGACAATCGAGACCCCACAGGGCAAAGCCCGAGGAGGCTCAACTCACGCCCCGCCGGAAAGCAAGTGCCTGCAGCGGAAAGGAACGGACTATGATTCTCTCTATACTATGTTCAGGATAGGTTACCATTAACAGAAAAGGTCCGCACATCAATCTATGTAAATAAGAATAAACTTCCCAAATCCCCCCGTTTAAAAAAGGAATGAATGGGTATCATGTAGAAAGGATTTATATACAGGGTCATAAAGGAATCGTTTAGTTTGACCTTTATTGACCATGGGTGTATGATAACAGTACAAAGTGAATAAGTAACTTAAAAAAATAAAAAAGGATTTCTAAGGAGGAACGAGGATGAATTTAATTCCTACAGTAATTGAACAAACAAACCGCGGTGAGCGTGCGTATGACATCTATTCACGTTTGTTAAAAGACCGTGTCATCATGCTTGGAAGCGGCATTGATGATAATGTGGCGAACTCCATCGTTGCACAGCTTCTTTTCCTTGAATCTGAAAACCCGGAGAAGGACATTTCCATCTACATAAACTCTCCTGGTGGAAGCATCACAGCGGGTATGGCTATCTATGATACGATCCAATACATCAAGCCTGATGTACAAACAATCTGTATCGGTATGGCGGCTTCAATGGGTGCGTTCCTTCTTGCAGCAGGTGCAAAAGGCAAGCGATTAGCCCTTCCAAATGCTGAAGTTATGATTCACCAACCACTTGGTGGAGCTCAAGGTCAGGCGACGGAAATTGAAATCGCTGCGAAGCGCATTCTATTCCTTCGTGAGAAATTAAATCAAATCCTGGCTGATCGTACTGGTCAACCACTTGAAGTAATTTCAAAAGATACGGATCGCGATAACTTCATGACAGCTGAAAGAGCGCTTGAATATGGATTGATCGATCGTATCATCACGCGTAACGAAATGAATAATAAGTAAAACATTCAAAGCCCTTCGCAACATTATGCGAAGGGCTTTTTATTTTATTCTTTTTTAGTCTTCTTATCACATACAGGCACCAGAATTTCACCGTTCATCCCTTTTTTCAATAAAAGGTGCAGGATGGTTTTAGATAACCTGCTGGGATGATAAGGTTTGACCAGATAGTCATTGGCTCCCAGTGTGAGTCCTTTTTCTTTCTCATCCAGTGCCGAAGATACGATGATCGGGACGTGAGAAAGGGCTTCATTCGATTTCATTTCTTCTAACACATCCCAACCCGACATACTTCCTTCAAGCA
This sequence comes from Rossellomorea sp. NPDC077527, assembly GCF_044542955.1. Classification (NCBI taxonomy): domain Bacteria; kingdom Bacillati; phylum Bacillota; class Bacilli; order Caryophanales; family Bacillaceae; genus Rossellomorea; species Rossellomorea sp. NPDC077527. Next base: position 24,172 of record NZ_JBITVL010000006.1, read on the forward strand.
TAATATCGAGGACGACGGCATCAGGCTTCTCCTCTTGCATTTTGGTTAAGGCTTCGCTTCCCGACGGGGTATGCTTCACTTTGAAGCCACTGTCGGATAGTTCGGCTTTGAGTAAAGATGCCAGATTGATATCATCTTCAATGACAATGATATTCATGCCATCCCCACCATGTTCATCCTCCTTAAAGGTTTCGATGGTGACAATCGGCAAGCGGATAGTGAACACACTGCCTTTCCCTTCTTGGGATGAAACCGTGATTTTCCCTTCATGGGTTTCGATGATTTCCTTCACGATTGTAAGCCCCAATCCGGTACCGCCAATTCTTCTCTGATCGGAATTATCGACCCGATAAAATTTGGTGAACAGGTTTGGAATTGCCTCCTGTGGTATGCCAAGTCCTTCATCCCGAATATCGATGATGATGCATTCTTCTCCTTCACGGAACATAACGGTAATGGTCCCACCATCAGGTGAATACTTGATGGCATTGCTGATCAGATTAGTGAACGCCTGGGACAACTTATCCCGATCTCCAAGGACGATCGTACAATCCGTCTCCCTTGCGATATTAAACGAATGCAGAGGTGCATTGACCTTTTGGGTATCGATCACATGTTGCATGATCGGGACAACATCCTCAAATTTACGCTCAAAGGTTTGGCGCCCCGACTCCATGCGCTGGACGTCAAGGAAGTCGTTGATGAGAGACGTCAATCTCTTCGCTTCTTGATAAATTGTCGTTAAATATTTCTTTGTTCTTTCCGGTTTTAACTCTTTTGTCAGCATCAATTCCGTAAAACCAAGCACGCTTGACAATGGAGTGCGAAGCTCATGACTGACCGTGCTCACGAACTCCGATTTCATTTGATCGACTTCGAATTCTTTCGTGATATTCCGATGGACGAATATGGTACCGATCTGCTCCTCCCCGCGATAGAGAGATTCCGAGTATACCTGGAAGACTTCTTTACTGTCCTCGAGGTGATAGGTTAAGAGATGTTTACCTGTCTTCCCTTGTTTCACGATCGATTCATAATACTCATCCAGTTTCTCTTTGTCTTCTACCCGATCAATCAGGGCCTGTTTCCAGGTTTGATAGCATGACTGTTTAAGAACATCAATTTCACTTTCGATTAGAGCTGACAATTTTTTATTCATCAATAAGTTGTTGCCATCTTTATCTATGAGTTGTATCCCCTCTTGAATATTGTCGAGAATATCCTGGGTTAATTGACGGTTCGCCTCAGTCTCTTCGAACAGGGTGATCTTCTGCAATGAAATAGAGATTTGCTTGGCAAGGCTCGTATACTCAGCCAATTCCTGCTTAGCGAAATCATGTCCAAAGCGACTGAATACCATGATCGCTTCCACTTGCTGGTCGGCTGACAGGACTGGTAAGAATAGGTCGTACGAGTAAAGCGTTTCTTCATGATACCCTTTCTCGGACGGCGTCATCTCCCGCTTGAGTGAGAAGGGTTCTTTCGAATCAAATAATCGTTGATGGATGCCGTTATAAATGTATGCCAAGAACTGTTCTGCACCTTTTTCGGAAATTCCAAACGACGCGTTGGACTTCTGATCATCCATAAGGACAATCATCCCCCGGGAAGCTCCCATCACTTGACTCATACTTTTCACAATGCTCACTAATACTTCTTGTTTATTCAGAGAACTCGAGATCCCATGGATGAACTCATTTCTCCGCTCCAGCTGCGATTCACGGTTCTTCGTCATATTCAATAAGTGCTCAAGCTCCGATTGCTGGGATTCCAGCTCATCCTGCTGAGCCTGCAATTCTTCATTCTGAGCCAAGAGATGCTCTTCCTTCTCCTGGATTTTATAAATCATCTTTTCAAATGCCCTGGACATTTTACCGATTTCATCTTTTCTTTTATTTTCAAAGTTCCATTGCTGGTATGCATCGTTTTCTGCAATTTGCTCTGCTGCTGAAGCTACTTGATTGAGAGGCTGACCAATTTGCTTCGCGATCATTCTCATCATCCTCATCAGAACAAGGAGCATCAGAAATATAAAGACAACAAAGGCTGTCTGACTTAAGGACTCTTTTCGTTTCAATTCGTCATAGGCGTGTCTCTTAGTTTGTTCAATGGAGTCTGCATACATATTGAGTTGGGTTTGAAAGGTTTCGATAGTGGCTGTTGCCCCACTGGCAGAAGCCTCTTTTACCGCTTCGAAATCCCCTTTTTCATAATTGCTGATAACAGGCGGAACCATATCCTTGAAATATAGAGTAGAAAATTCCTCCGCATCTTTTACGAAGAGTTGATCATCAGGCTCTGTTTGAGATTCCTTTAACTTACTTAGCGTGTCAGCTACTTTTTTCTCCTGTATGAAAATACTTTCTTTAAACGTCTCTCTCCCAAATGCAAGATATCCCCTCGCATCAAAGAAAGCCTTTTGAAAGTCTCTGTCCAATTGCTCAGCCACATCTTCTTTTTGATTGAGCTGATCCCTTTTTACCTGATACGCATTTCCAATGGATTGGTCGTACATGTACAAACACGCAGCCCCAATGAAGAAAATAATAATAAAACCGCTCATCAATCCAATAAATTGATTACGTAAACTTGTTTGAAATAAATCCCTAACTTTCTTCATTCAAGATATCCTCGATCCGCTGAACGAGCTCTGCCGGACTGTACGGTTTGGCAATGAAATAATCTGCTCCCGATTTCAATACGAGATCTTTATCGGTCTGTTGACTCTTGGCAGACACCATCATGATCTTCACCGTACTTTTTTCGGATGAGTTCCTCACCTTTTCGATCACTTCCAGGCCAGTTAACAGAGGCATCATATAGTCGAGGAGAATGAGGTCATACTCATTCTCCATGATTTGATCAATCGCCTCCTGACCGTCAGCTGCTTCATCCAGCTCATGCCCTTCGTCTTCGAGTGTATCCACCATTAACATACGCAGGACTTCTTCATCTTCCGCTATTAGAATTCTTGCCATTTGTTATTCCCCTTCTTTCTCAAATGCCTTTTTCATTTCATAATAAGACTGTTTCAATCGTTCATGGGAAATCGGTTGGTCCCACGTATCCCAGGAGTATGGATAGAATTGTTGAGGGTCCATGAACCCGTCTTGATTCCGGTCAGGATAGGAGAATTCCTTTCCTCCACCTGTTTCATACACTCCGACCTTAATGGATTCCAGCGTGGTTGAACTTTGCAATCCTTTACCGGACCAGATATCCCCCACTGCTTCTTTCAAACTCGGATCCTTTATATTTAGTAACTGCCAAGGAATCCTGATCTCATATCGACCTTCAGAAGAATCGACACTGATGTCTGTTAAAGAATTATACCCTTTATCCTGAGGGTTCGATGTCCCGAACTGAAGAACTCCTGTTTCATAGGACTGAAACGGGATTGTATCTCCTTCTACATCCAGAGATTTATTTAACGTCAATCGGATCGGATGATATGTCCCGTTATCTTTCACTTTCGCATAGGTCTCTTCTTTGATCATATTGAGGACATGACCATACTGATAGTGATGGGTATCATAATAGCTGTCGATCCATAAACGGGCTTCCTTTCTTCCTTTTATGTGAAGAGCAAAGTCCACTCCTTTTGTGGAAACAGCCGGCACATCCGGAATCGTGGATTGCCCCTGATCCCCAATCGTATCGAACAGAAGATAGGTGTTTTCCCCTTCAGAAATCTCTTCCGAATCGAGCCGTACATACACAAAGCGTTCATCGCTTGTCATATACATGCTGTGCCCTTCTTTGTTAAAAGCCGGTTTGATCCCATTATAGGTCCAGTCTTCCGATCTTCCATCCACATGGATCATGTCGGTTTTACTTTGACCCGGGTCGAAGCTTAACATCCCGAACTGCTGCTCATTCGTTTGGGCATTCTGCCAGAACGGCCGCCTGTCCGGATTGTCATAGTCCATCGTATTCCATGTCCGTTTGAACCACTCATCCTGCCAGGCGAAGACCATTCCACCAGCCATTTTCTCTTCGACGATATCTTCGAATAATCGGCGATCGATTTCACCCTGCTCTTTTTCTGAATGATGTCCCTGATCCATACCGTAGACGTTTTTGTGAGTAAGTCCCCTTGATCCCGGGACACCGAACTCCGCCACTACCAACGGCATGGAATGGGCTTTTTTCATATCATTCAAATAGCCTGCATAGTTGTTCTTTTCTCCCCGTTGGTCGATATAGTCGATATACTTCGTCTCGTAATTCAGAAAATCCGGATAATATGGATAGATATGATAGGAAGCAAATAAACCGGTTCTCAATTTGTCGGTTCCCTTCATGACGTTCGGATTTACGGACACCATGTCTTCCTTCTCCAAAGGCTCACTCGGATGATCCAACAGATCAGTCGTGACCCAGTTAGTAAAACTTACAGGCCTTTGCCACTGATACGTATCGGTTTCATATTTAATTCCGTCGTTCATTCTTTCTGTCAGCCAGATTTCAAATGGCTGAGCCTTTTCCGTTTCAATGTACTCACCCTTGAAATCCTGGAGTCCTTGATGCTTATCATTTGTCGCAAGAACCACCTCGGGATCCCACTCCACCCCGAAAATCCAGCCTAGGACGTAAGGGGAGATATCATAGGTGTAAGATCCGGACGCATGACCTTTCCGTTCGGGTATTTCTGCGTTCCCATGAACGAGATCGATGGTCTTTTTGATTTCCGATGCAAATTCGTCACTGTTCTCTTTTGCAAAGGCATCTTCAGACTTCAAGAAAATCTCTTCATTGACCCATACCCCGTGGAATAAATACAATGGCTTATCCGCAATCTGGTTATATTCGTAAAAGGCTTCATAAAATTCAGGAGGGTGAATGGTGTAAATCCGGAGGGCATTGGCATTCATCGCTCCGATTTGCTTGAACCACCTCATGTATTCCTCTTTTGAGATCGCTGTTTCGCCTGGAAATGAACCCGGCCTTGCGATCCCCATATTCACCCCTTTAATAAGGAGGTCTTCCCATTTTCCGTCCTTCTTCACCTGAATGTAGTCAGTACCTGTCTTTCCTGCAAGCTTCAGACCATTTTCATTGGTGATTTCGACGGTTTCCTTCTTCTTATCGCCACTTTCCTTTTGGATATCCTTAAGGATCGCCGTCATCAGCGGAGTATAGGCCTTCCAGTAAAATTGGGAAGTATCATCCGGTTTGGATGACCCCGTCCACTTTCTCCAAGAAGAGAATCCCACGGTTTGATAAAGGTCCGGCACATCTGCCTGATCCGCATAATCTCCGCTAAAGTAGTACGTGTCGTATTGACGGTTCTGTCCATGAACAACAGCCGGAAATGTCATCGGCAGGTTCAAGGCCTTCATGGTGTCCTTCCCGCTCTTTGACAATGACAGAGTATAATTGGCCACGACTTCATCTGGGTTGATCGCTTCTACGATATCAAACCAGTAGGAATAAGGGGTGCTGATTTCTTCGCCGATCAACTTTTCACCCTCTGAGGTAGTTGAAAATACAACACCCTTCTTTCCGATGTCTTTCTTGTCCAACACGACGAGACGATCATTTTCGTCCACCAGGACATAACCTGGACCATTGAAATTGTATGTTTCTTCATACTGCTTCTCGTAATTATCCCTTACCCATTGAGGCACTTCGCTATTTTCCAGTTCAGGGAAGTACCTTCCGATCCAACCGGACCATTCCAAATTGAAAAGAGAGTAAAACTTCTTCCTGGTTCCTTCTTCCGTAGGCTGCGCCATGGAATTGAACTCGGCAATTAATGTCTTTCCATCCTTCATCGCCATGTCTTTTAATGCGTCCATATCCTGATCGGTCAAGCCTCCGTATAGTTTGGAGGACCGTTTACCGGAGACATTTTTATTATGAAACTCTTCTTCGTACACGCCATACGTATCGGCTATGTAGACCGCATCATATTGATCAGTAGATGAAGGGATATTTTTAATATCGAAGGTTTGGTCCTTTTTCGGAACAAATCCGATATAGTCTTTTTTTAAATCATATCGTTTCCCGTCTGTTTGAACATATTTCTGTTGATTCAGAAGCCACATAAGCCCTTTATGTTCCCTGTACGTGGTATCAGGCACCGTCTTATCAATGATCAACAGATCCAGATCCTTCTCACCCTTCACCTGCCATAGCCAAAAAGGGGCAGAAATCAGCAGCACGATGCCGACGATGAACAAGACAAATGAATAAGATTTCAGCTTTGTCATTTTGAAACTCCTTTTCTCGCCATTTCTCCCCAGCCTCTTTTTTTGCGTATCACGTCAAGGATTCCCTCACATCTCCAGAAAACGGTGAGAGGACGATACCATAACGTCTCGGTCAGTGAATAGGCAAATAGTCGGGCGATGTCAGATGCTTTCGGGAACTTTCTGACGGACCATTCTTCAAGGAGGACGGCTGCCATGGACAATACCGACCCATAAAGAATGGATAACAAGAATAATAGAATGGCAAACTCGAGATATACCCCGCCTAGAAAGATGGAGAGAATCATGATGATGTACCCCATCAATTCAACAACTGGTCCAAAGAATTCAATGATTAAAAAATAGGGCATGGACACCATCCCGATCGAACCGTACTTCGGATTGAACAGGAGCTTACGGTGTATCCAGAGGCTTTCAAATAATCCGCGATGCCATCTGCTCCGTTGACGCCTCAAGTATTTCAGGGATTCAGGTGCCTCCGTCCAGCTTACTGGGTCGGGAACATATACGATTTTTTTATTTGCTTTTTGTTCCTTTACATATCGATGAAGCCTGACAACGAGCTCCATGTCTTCCCCCACGGTATGGGAGTATCCACCGGCATCGACGACCCAACGCTTTGAGAATACACCGAATGCCCCTGATACAATTAGGAGTAGATTGTGCCTGCTTAAACCGATTCTGCCCATTAAGAATGCTCTTAAGTACTCAATCACCTGCATGACAACAAGTGGTGATCGGGACAGCCCGACTTTGACGATTTCCCCGCTTTCAATTTCACATCCATTGGCAATACGGATGCTTCCACCGGATGCAATGACTTCCCCGTCGGATTCAACAATCGGTTTCATCACTTTCAGAAAAGCGGTCCTCTCAAGCACCGAGTCTCCATCGATAGAGCAGAAATAAGGAAAGTTTGACACGTTGATCCCGGCGTTCAAGGCATCAGCTTTCCCTCCATTTTCTTTGTCGATCACCAGGAGGTTTTTATATAGTTTCGATTGATAAACACCCCTCACCGGCTGTGTTTCCAATTGTTGACGGATGACCCACTTGATTTTCACCAATTGAAACGACTCTATGAGTTTTTCCAGAGAATCATCGGTGGAGCCGTCGTTAATGATGATGATTTCATATTCGGGGTACTCAATGCTTAGGAGAGATCGCACCGTTGCCATGATCCCCACTGATTCATTGTAAGCAGGTACGAGTATCGACACCGGCTTGGTCTGATGCAGATGCAGGAGCTCCTCGTATGGTCCCCATTCATCAAGACCATAGGTTTTCCTCAATTGAAAGAGGGATATCACGAGAAGAATCGTATAAAAAGAGATAACCAGTATCATATAAATCAAAACGAACCATCCGATGAACATCATGATATTTCCCCAGTCTGCAAAGATGTTCATGTAACCGCCCCCCTTTCAAGCCACTGTTCCGCCATATCCCTCGCATATTCATCTTCGGCATGGACAGCGATTTCCCCTAACACAACTTTACCGTCCGCAAGACGCAAGAGGGATTGAGCTGCCTGGGACCTAACATAAAATGACGGGTCGCTCATTAGTTCCTTCAAATAAGGAGTCAGTTTCGGAGAACGGATGTACTCACATGCTTTAAGGGCCATCAATCGTTCCTGCCAGGATTCAGCACGTAAATGAGAGGAAAGTTTCGGTACGTTCAGATAAAATTCCATACCCACCACTGCCTTTAATGCACGTACCCTCAATTCAGTAGAGTCCTCAGACAATAACCGCTCCAGGAAACCTACATGTTCCATTCGATTCATCACCCCGATCGAATCGATGAGGGCAAATTTCATCACTTCCGGTAATTCATCAAAAGCGTATACCAATGGTTGGAACTGATCTTTCCCGAAAGACTGAAACAGCAGACTGTACTCAAACTCCGTCAGCTCATGCTTCGTGTCCGTCAATCGCGGCAGCAGCTCCTGATCATCGAAGAGCACATCCAATTTCAATAATTGAATTTCTTCCGATTTGCTCATGTATCCAGATCCCCGGAGCTCCTTCAATGGTTCTTTCATACTTCTCATCTTGAAATCCTGAATCCAGTAAAGGGCATTCATCCGGATACTCCATCTTCTGTGCCGTAACTGAGACAAAATAAACGGTTGAAAATGGTTTTCTGCAAACCATTGCAACCGCTCCTGAATGCCGGGTGAAGAGATAACCTTTGAAAAGCCCGCCAACAATTCCACCAACGCCCTGGTTTGTAAGGGCGAGCTATTCTGGAAACCTTCGTCCCCAACACCCTCTTGTAAATATTGAAAAAGGGCTGATTGATACTCCTCTTTATATTTCTCAATCGTCACCCGCTTCTTATTATCCATCATCTTCTTTATTATTAAATACAGGCACAGTCCTGTTAACACCATCAGCAAACCGAGCAGTACTATTGAAAAATAAAAAAGTTCCTGAGAGTACAATTACCTCATCCTTTTCAGCATTTGACCCAAACGGGCTTCAAGCTCTAGTAGTTTAAACGGTTTCGTCATATAATCATCGGCTCCGAGCTGAAGGGATCTCGAAATGTCTTTTTCACTCTTCCGTGACGTAAGCATGAGCACCTTGTACCGGTCGGAATTACTTCTTGAACGAATGTTTTCCAATACTTCAAGACCATCCATCTTCGGCATCACCCCGTCTAAAATGACGAGGCAAGGATGTTTACCATGCCAGTCTGACCCCACAAAGGCCGCTCCATCTTGAAATGTCTGGATGTCATATTGAATATGAGGTTCACCCGGCAGCTTCGACACGATGTCCTTCATCACCGTCCGGATGATCGGATCATCATCGACGATGGCGATCTTCATCGTTTTGTGAGGAGAATGCTCGCTTGCCTTCCCATCCACCTTCACGACGTTTCTGCCACTGCTCTTGGCCTCATATAGAGCGTTATCGGCAAGCTTAAGCCAAGTATCGAAAGGCTTTGTCGGATCAGCAATCTCCGCCACCCCTGCAGAGAATGTGCAGGAGAAGTCCTCATCCCCTTGGAACACTACTTGACTGAACCCCTTACGAATAATATCGACAAACGTGTACGCTTCCTTTAACGAAGTATTAGGGAGCAGGATGACAAATTCTTCTCCGCCGAAGCGGAAGACGGTGTCCTGGATTCTGGTTTCCGTCTTCAGGTGTGAGGCAAATCCCTTTAAGACCCGATCCCCTACCAGATGTCCGTACCGGTCGTTCACTCCTTTAAAATGATCAATATCAAGGACGGCCACGCAATACGAATCACCGTTCCTTGCCGAGTTACTCTGCACCTGTGCGTACGCCTGTCCCAGATATTTACGGTTATACACCATGGTCAGCTCATCGATCAGCACAAGTTCTTCCATCTGTTTCTTTCGTTCCATCTGCCTTTTCACACGCACAATAAACTCTTCAAGGTCAAAGGGCTTGGCTATAAAATCGTCCGCCCCCATCTGATAGCTTTTGATACGGACTTCCTTACTGTTCTCCGCACTCACCATGACAGTGGGGATGAACTGCTGCTTCAATTTTTTCTTAAAAAAGTCAAGCACTTCGAATCCATTCGTCCCATCCATATAAATATCGATGATGGCACAATCCGGCTTCACATCGTAGTAGGACATGATGGCCTTGTCAGGATTGGCAATGGGGACAACATACCATCCGATCTTCTCCAGCTCTTCCTTCATATACATGAGGAAAGACGTATCATCATCAATGATTAATACCACAGGCTCTTCCCCATCCCGACTCTGCTTGCCGGGGAATACTTCAATGGTTTCCTCTTCATAGTGATAACAGTACTGAATAATTTCGAACAGTTCTTCCTTTACTTCTGAAACCGTCCACATCCGCTCTTCCTTCTCATTATGCTGATCCATCAATTCACGGGCCAGATCCCCGATTTTATGTAAGCCAAGTACCGAGGCGGATCCAGCCATGGAATGAATGAACCGGTATACCTCTTCATGAGGGACCGATCCCGCTGTTTCCCACTCTCCCAGTTTTTTTCGTACATTATTAAAGAAATGCTTTGTGTATTTTTCCATTCGGCATCGTCTTCCTTTATCGTAAACTTCTTTTTAAATTGACCTTAAGCAACACAGTAAATGTATTCCAAACTTATTTCATTATACTCTCGGATTCGCTAGTTTAATAGGTTGGGGATGGAAATATTATGTGACTTTTTCTTCATTTATCCTGAAAAGTTCAATGTATCAAAAAAATGGGAAGACATCCATTCTGGATGTGAAATAATTGGGAAAAAGGTTCGAAAGGATTAGTTGGTTATTACTTTAAGTAAACTCTTTTCACCATGATTATCGGAGTATTCACACGGACTACGGACTATGCTTTGCAATTACTCTGTCATCTAGCATGTGCTGGAGGTGAGGGGAACTGCTTCGCTTTCCACGGACGTTCGGCCGAGCCTCCTCAGCAAAAAACGCTTCCGGGGTCTCCGCACGCCCGTTTTCCGTAGGAGTCTACGCATTTCCCCTCAACCTCTATACAGTTTTTGGTGACAGAGCTAAATGATGTGGTGAAGAAAAAAACATTTTACTTTAGGTTATCATTTCAGCTATTAGAATGTGGTTGGAAGTGATGAAGACATAATGAAACCTTTCAGTCTGACTATAAAAAAACAACGCACTAAAAAAAGCCGATGACTACTCCCTGGTCATCGGCTTTTTGTGAGGTTGATTTTATGCTTCTTTTTGGACGAATCCTTCAAGGGCCACCAAGGCTTCTTCTTCGTCGCTTCCGTCGGCCACAAGTTTGATATCTGAGCCTTTGGAGATGGCCAGGCTCATTAAGCCCATAATGCTTTTCGCATTAACTTTCTTCCCATCCTTTTCCAAGAAAATTTCAGATGAGAAACGGTTTGCCTCTTGTACGAATAATGCCGCTGGTCTTGCTTGAAGACCCGTCTTCAATTTCACTTCTACTTGTTTTTCCACCATAACTATTTCTCTCCCCTTTGTCCTTAATTAAGTATTCATCTTTTCTCCCGCTCTTAACTTCTCTGCCAGCTGATCAATTTTCCGTAAGCGGTGATTGATTCCTGACTTACTGATGGTACCGCCTGACACCATTTCCCCAAGTTCCTTCAACGTGACATCTTGATAATTCACTCTAAGCTCGGCGATTTCTCTTAGTTTATCGGGTAAAACCTGTAATCCTACATGCTTTTCGATAAACTTGATGTTTTCAACCTGCCTTAAAGCTGCCCCGATGGTTTTATTTAAATTAGCCGTCTCGCAATTCACAAGACGATTAACGGAATTTCGCATATCACGGACAATCCGCACGTCTTCAAATCGAAGCAAGGCATTGTGAGCCCCTATAATATTCAGGAACTCCGTGATTTTTTCTGCTTCCTTCAAATACGTGATGAAGCCCTTTTTCCTTTCAAGGGTCTTGCTGTTCAATCCGAAGGAATTCATCAGCTCGGACAACGCCTCGTTGTGTTCAGAATAAAGAGAAAAGATTTCTAAATGATACGATGACGTTTCCGGGTTATTCACTGAACCGCCTGCCAGAAACGCTCCCCGTAAATATGAACGTCTACAGCATTTCTTCTTGATCAGGTTTTCCGATATATTATGGATAAAGGTGAAATGTTCACCCAGTATATTCAAGTCTTCAAGGATCATCTTTGTATCTTCTTTGATTCGTACAATATAGACATTGTTCTTCTTCAGCCGCATCTTCTTTCGCACCAGAAGCTCTACCGGGGTGTCGTACCCTTTTTTGATCAGTGTATAGATTCTTCTGGCAATGGCGGCGTTTTCGGTTTGAATATTGACGACGAGCATTTGATTCGAGAAGGATAATGAACCATTCATACGAATCAATGCGGACAGCTCTGCATTTGCACAGCAATCCTTCACTTCAATATTGGTCAGTTCTTTTTTTGTTTCGGACGCAAACGACATCCCCATCACCTCCTAGCAAACGCTTGCACAACCTTATACACAAGAAATTTTCGTTTGTGTATCAAGGGTTTGTATCTTTAAGATAAGAATAAATAATATCCGCGACCTTTTCTGTGTTATGACGAACGAGATGGTTGTCATAAGAGAGAATCTCTTCGGCAATCACTTCCAGCCCCATAGCCTTTAATTTATCCACATCAAAGTGAACGGGGCTCGCCTGTTCTTCATTATATCTTTCCTGCACCTCTTTGGGCACCTGCTTTTTGTTCACCAAGATATAATCGATGCTCGGCGTTTCCAAATGATCGTATAAAGCCTTCACGTGGTCGCTTGCTGAATAATCCAGGGTCTCCCCCGCCTGTGTCATGATGTTGCAAATATACATCTTCTTCGCTTCCGCCCTGCAGACGGCTTCGCCAATTCCAGGGACAAGAAGGTTCGGTAAGATACTAGTATATAGGCTTCCCGGTCCCATCACAATTAAATCAGCTTCCTTGATGGCACGCAAGGTTTCCCCTAACGCCTTGATGCTGTCCGGCTTCAGGAAGACACGTTTGATTTTCTTCCCGGCTTTCGGGATGGCAGACTCTCCCGTCACAATCGTCCCATCTTCCATTTCAGCCTTCAAGATGACACTTTGATTCGCCGACGGCAGCACCTTGCCCTTCACATTCAACACCCTGCTCATTTCCTGGATCGCATGAACGAAGTCCCCCGTGATGGAGGCCAGTGCCGCAATGATCAGATTACCCAGTGCATGGCCGGAAAGTTCATTCGTCGTTTCAAAACGATGCTGAAACATTTGTTCAACCAATGGCTCTACTTCTGAAAGAGCAGCAAGGACATTCCGTATATCCCCCGGTGGAGGTATATCCAAGCTATCCCGCAAACGACCGGAACTGCCACCGTCATCAGCGACGGTGACGATGGCCGATATATCAATCGGGTGTCGTTTCAATCCCCTGAGAAGGACCGGTAAGCCCGTTCCTCCCCCGATTACGACGACCTTGGGTGTATGTGTCATGTTGTTAGACCCTTTCTCTTCTGAATGTCTCGATGAGAAATTTTCGTTTGATAGTCTTTTTCAAAATGATGTCCAAGATATTCTGCTAACGCAACCGAACGATGCTGCCCGCCTGTACAGCCGATCGCAACGACAAGCTGACTCTTTCCTTCCCGCTTGTATTGGGGAAGCATGAACGATAGCAGGTCGGTTACTTTTTCAATGAATTTATTCGTTTCATTCCATTTCAGCACATACGTCGACACTTCTTCATCCAATCCCGTCTTCGGCCTCATATGATCGATGTAATGAGGATTCGGGAGGAATCGTACATCAAATACCAGGTCGGCATCGATGGGAATCCCGTGCTTAAATCCGAATGATACGACATTCACCGTGAAAATCGTCTTCTTATTCACCGAGAATTCCGTTAGAATTTTCTCCCGAAGCTCTCTTGGCTTCATAGTGGAAGTGGTATATATCAACTGCGCGCGCCCCTTCAACTCTTCAAGAAGCTCCCTTTCCTGACGGATCCCTTCAAGAGGAAGTCCCGAAGGAGCCAGCGGATGGGAACGGCGCGTTTCCTTGTATCGTCTGACAAGGGAAGAATCATCTGCATCGAGATAAAGGATCTGAGGGGATACCCATGAGGTTTCCGCCAGTTCGTCTAATGCTTTGAATAGATGATCGAAGAACTCTCTTCCTCTGAGGTCCATGACAAGGGCGACCTTATTCATTTTATTACCGGACTCTTTCATCAGTTCCAAGAATTTTGGAAGAAGAGTGGGTGGTAGATTGTCCACACAGAAGAATCCTAAATCCTCAAAGCTCTGAATGGCAACAGTCTTACCTGCCCCGGACATCCCCGTAATGATGACCAATTGAACGTCGTTTGTAGAACCTGTACTCATACTCTTCCCCACCTTAATCGTAATGATCTATATAAAAGTTCGTTGTTTAACTTGGATCCAGTCGATATGACAATAATTTAAAATCAGGAGTATAGGTAAACGTTCCATAAATCGTATTCTTTCCATGCAAGAGGTAGTCCAGAATATGATAGTCTCCTTCAGCCATCGGCAAATTCTTGATCTCTTCGATTGGATGCCATTTGATCTTGCCTTCTTCTGATTCCTGCAAATTGACTCCATCTGCTTCTGTTGCAAAGAAGGAGAACATCATCCACTCCGATACGATTTGATCGCCATCTTTGATGATAAACGTAAAGACGCCTTTCAAATCAGGATTTTTCAAGTAAATACCCGTTTCCTCACGATATTCGCGAATCACGGCATCCCTGATCGATTCACCAGACTCCATCTTTCCACCAGGAGCGACCCACCAGTTCCTTCTTGGTTTTTGGAGAAGGAGCACCTTGTCCCCATCCAGATATAAACAATTTGTGACACGTTGCACTACCTTCACCTCAATCTTGATGATTCGGGAGTGATATATGCATCCATCCCATTTACAGTCAATCTCGTTGCTTACATTATACTATGATTGTAGACAAGCTACAATGTCTTGGCTTGCTGATGAATATGTCGAATGGAATCGAAAGATAATAGGACAGGTTTTGACAGGATCAGTTGTTGTATATCATTGATACAGAGCGCCGGAGTGACTATAACAGGTAAAAAAGAGCAAAAAAATAGACACAGGCGAGTCCTGTGTCGTCTACGGGATTTATTACTTAAAAGGGGGTCAATTTCTTATTTTCTATATTACCCGAAAATTGTTTCACTAGTGTTACAACAGATTTAAAACGGTATTACGGAATGTTAATGTTTCCAACGAGATTTTACAATTTCTCTCGAATCCTCGCGAATCCTGTCAAAACCAGGTTAAAAGTCATAGTTCTTCATAATCCGGTCTGCGATTAATTCATACCCTTTCCCATTGGGGTGCAGGGAGTCATGAAAATAGTTTTCCTTGGACTTCCCTTTGAACAATAAATTAGTTGAGACGTATTTCACATTTTCATGCTTTTTTACTTCTTTCATCATCGACTTATTCCAATCGTCCACGTATGCTTCGATCTTATCACTGTCCTTGTCCGGATATGGATTATATAAGCCCAAAACGATAATGTCCGCATCCTTATTCGCTGTCCCGACAATATTCAGGATTTTATCCAGATGGTCGAGATAATCCTTTTTTGCATCCATGATTTCGTCGTGATGTAAAGGAAACAGGTCTCCACCATTGTTTTTAATTAAATCATTGGTTCCGATATTGATGATAAATACATCAGCTTCACTTAAATCCTCGGCAACATCGGGCTTCACGATCTGAGCGAGTAACTGATCCGACTGCTGCCCGGGTATCCCAAGATTTTGAAAGTGATACGACCTCTTCGTATGTTGTTGATTTACTTTCTCTTCTAATCGGCCGATATAACCTTCTTCTTTCTTATCACCGTATCCATATGTGAGAGAATCGCCTAAAGCAATGACACGTTTCTTCGTAGATGACTCCGTCTCGTCGGCAAAAAAACTGAAATAGATGACGGGGATAAGGGCAAATAAGACAGCGATTGCTGCAAATTTCAGCACTTTCATAGTTGATCCAACCTTCCGCAATAAACTTTAGATGACGTTCATAATAGACGTTATTCCCTTTTGGAAAGGGTGTAATCTTGTTTATTTTTGGAAGTGTGGTGGTAGGGTTGGTTATCATGTTTTTCAGGTTAGGAAATTGATATTTTTTTTATGATTGTTGAGATGATTCTCGTTGAATTTTCGTGAGGAGCGGTATCTCCCACATGCTTAGCGGGGTATGATCGGGGAGGCGTTCAGAGAAATCCAGCCGATTCGGGCAAGAAACAAGCCGAAACGGACGAGAATTCAGCTGTTTTCGAGTTAGATCCAGCCGAAATCGGAAATAAACCAGCCGATTTACATTTTTCACACCAATTAAGCAGCACATACCCCCACGACGCCCGGCCAGAGGTCCGTCCCTCTTATTCATTTCTTCTGTACCCCGAACCGCGCATTCAACTGTCCCTTGATCATTTTTTGCTTTGCTTCTTTTCTCTCTTTTCTCGTTAGTTCATATTTGATTTCCTTCGTCGTTACTCCTTCTTCACGCTGATCGGCGATATCCATCAATCGTTCCACATCGGAAAAGGAGTACTTCCGGTAGCCCCTGTTGGAGCGATGTGGAAAGATCAGGTTTTTCTCTTCATAGTACCGGATCTTCCTCTCGGTCAAACCGGTCAATTCGCTCACAACTCCGATGGATATCACTTTTTTATCCTTATAGGAAGGTTCATTGTCCACGTTGTCCTCATCCTCCTAAACAGGGAATATCTTGATTATACATGTCTCCTACTCCTCTTTGGACTATTATGTTAGAAAACCTGACAAAGAATTCTAAATTGATAGAAAACTTAACAAGGTGGATGATTTTTCACGAAGACCACCTTACACTACCAATAAGAATCCAAAAGGAGTGAACACGCATGCCCTTTTTACGTGAAGCCGTTGAAAGACAGAGGCAGCAATTTATTCGTCGGTTAGTAGAAGCTGGTGTTTACAAGTCATGTGATAAAGGATTACAGAAGCTGACGCTTTCGGAGTTGGTGTATGTGTTTAATAAGCATAAGAAGAATTAACTTATAAAAAAGCCTTCCGAAAGGGATTCACCTTTCGGAAGGCTTTTATAAATTAACCGTTTTTAACTTTTTCTTTCAGCTCTTCGATATAGTGCTGAGCTGTTTGAGCAGCAATACTGCCGTCACCTGTTGCTGTCACGATTTGACGGAGTTGTTTTTCACGAACATCACCGGCTGCAAAGATTCCAGGAACCTTTGTTTCCATTTGTTCGTTTGTTTCGATGTATCCTTCAGAGTTGATGATTCCAAGGTTGGCAAATGGCTTCGTCAGCGGAAGCATTCCGATGTAAATGAAGACACCATCCGCTTGGAAGTCTTTTTCTTCACCGTTTTCAGTGGACACAAGCGTCACACTTCCGACTTTTCCGTCTTTGTCATTGATTTCTTTCACGGTATGGTTCCAAATGAAATCAACTTTCTCGTTATCGAAGGCGCGCTGTTGCAGGATCTTTTGGGCACGCAGTTCGTCACGACGGTGAACGATCGTCACTTTGTTGGCGAATCTTGTCAGGTAAACTCCCTCTTCCACGGCAGAGTCCCCTCCACCGACTACGACAAGGTCTTTTCCTTTAAAGAATGCTCCGTCACATACGGCACAGTAAGATACTCCACGACCGCCCAGTTCTTTTTCACCAGGAACGCCGATTTTTTTGTACTCTGCACCTGTTGTGATGATCACGGCACGGGCCTTGAATTCCTTGGAACCGGTTTTAACGGTTTTAAAATCCTCGCCGTCCACGATTTCTTTGATGTCTCCGTAAGCGTATTCCGCACCGAATTTTTTCGCATGATCAAACATTTTATTAGAAAGATCAGGACCTAGAATATGGTCGAAGCCAGGATAGTTCTCCACTTCTTCCGTATTCGCCATTTGTCCGCCCGGTACTCCTCTTTCAAGCATAAGCGTTGAAAGGCTGGCACGTGACGTGTAAACAGCTGCAGTCATACCTGCAGGGCCTGCACCTACAATGATTACGTCATAAATTTTTTCTTCAGACATGATGACATTCTCCTTCCGAAACGTTCATAAACATATGCTTTATTTCAATCATATGGATAGGGCTCTTATGGTGCTTCAGGCTTCCATCCATAGTATTAACTTCCTACACCTATCCTATAAAAATTAGACACATATCGTCCAAAAATATGCTCAAGGAAGGTAACTTTCCACGACCTCTATATATTTTGTCAATGTACTTGTGGAGACATTGAACCGGTCGCAAATCTGTTTCTTCGTGACCTTCTCATTCCGCAGGCGATTCCAGACAAATTCCGTAGCCGCTGCGAAGGCTTTTGCATTCTTGAAGGTTTCCCGTTCTTTAATCCCCCGGTAAGCAATGGTGAACCACGTCAGGAATAAGCCGGATTCCACACTCGTAATCGGGCGATGATTACCATAAAGGTGCAGGGCGACCTCATGCATATTACGGATTTCCTGATTCACTTTGATCGAACTGTTCCCATGGCTGTTTAACACCTGGGCTAAATAAACCTTTTCCACGATCGACAGGTCCTCCACTTCACAAAAGTCCGCATGAGTGAGGATGGCCCGTTGATTGTCAGAGATGGACGTCAGGAAAAGACCGAATAATTTCTCCTCGGTATAGTCACTTTGAAGCTTTTTTAAAATCGATGTTACATGATTTTCAAAGCCCTCCGCTTTCTTCTGATCGTTCCAGGGCTCGAGTCCTTCTTTTTCAGGATTGATTTCCAACACCTTTTTCCACGCTGTACGGGCAGTATCCCCGTGCCCCGTCTCATGCGCTGAATAAGACAACCAATAATAAAAGCTCGCATCCCCTTCAAATCCGATCTTCTGAAGATACTTCAACCATTCATAGGCCTTTTTCGAATGACCAATCAGGGCAAACGTGGCCCCGAGCTTATAACGGTGCTCATGAAGCAGGGGACGGACCTTCTCAAGACCTTGGATCAATTCATCCAGTTCATCATGGCGCTTTTGATAGAAATAAAAAACGGCCGTGTTGCACAGGGCATGAAGATTTCCAGGATTCTTTTCTAACACTTCTTCCAGGGTAGCAGACGCTTTATCCACTTCCCCTAAATAGAAATAAGCAAGTGCCAGGTTGTTATAAGCCGACCAGAATTCCGGATAGTCCTTGATCACCTGCTGCAAGGTATCCACAGCTTTCTGGAAGTGACCGGATTCAAGGAGGTCCCTCGCTTTTTCCTGCTGCACGATGAGCTCATCATGCTCATAGAGATCATCCACGATCAAATCGGAATCAAGCTCTAAAAGCTCCAGCAGATCTTCGGCATCTTCGACAAATTCACCGTACTCTTCTTTTTCCAGATACGTGGAGACCTGTTCGTACGCCTCTTTAAATAAGCCTAAATGAGCATAATTGTTAGCCAGGAAATAGTGACATTCCGACATATGAGGATCAAGATCCTCTATTATGTTATGCAATAGGTCATTGGAACGCTTGTATTCACCAAGCTCTGTATACACAATCGATAATTGACAGGCAATCATCGGTTCGATCGGTTCTAATTGAAACGCTCTATTTAAATATTTTAACGATTTCTTAAGCTCTCGACGTTGATAAGCTTTCATCCCTTTGTTGTAGTAATACTCTCCAGTCGGGACAAAAGACAACACTTTCGCTTCTTCACTACTTAATTTTGACCCTTTTCTCATCAAAGTCCTCCGAAACGTTCATAGTATAACTACAGTAGTATATCATACAATACACCCGTACTAAACTACCATATTTTGAGGGACGGACCTTCGCGCATGCGCGAAGGTCCGTCCCTCAAGGGTATTATCTATTATGACGTTCCACTAGGACTCCCAGTACATCTTCGAGTGGAAGTTTTTGTTCTCTTAGAAGGACAAGTACGTGGTAAAAGAGGTCTGCGACTTCCCATTTCAGTTCCTCGCTGTCCCTGTTCTTCGCGGCAATGATCACTTCTGATGCTTCTTCGCCGACTTTTTTAAGGATCTTGTCTACCCCTTCTTCAAAAAGGTAGGTCGTGTAGGCTCCTTCCGGTCGCTCCATTTCACGATTTCCAATGAGTTTTTCAAGGGTGAGAAGGATATTTTCTGTTGATGACTTCTCTTCACCATACACATTTTCATGGAAGCAGCTTTCTTCCCCTTTATGGCAGGCAGGACCTTTCTTATCGACTAGGACAAGAAGGGCATCACGATCACAATCCCACGTGATGTTCCTGACTCTTTGGGTATTCCCGCTCGTTTCGCCTTTATGCCACAACTCTTGTCGCGAACGGGAATAAAACCAGGTTTCTCCTGTCTCAACGGTTTTCTTTAGAGACGTTTCATTCATATATGCCAGGGTCAAAACATCCTTCGTATTGGCATCCTGAACGATGGCAGGCACCAATCCTTTATCATCGTACTTCACGGATGCAATCCAATCGTTATTCGTCATCTTACGTGCACCTCCTGCTCTCTTAAGTAGCTTTTTACTTCTTCTACACTTGTTTCTTTATAGTGAAAAATGGAGGCTGCGAGGGCCGCATCCGCTTTGCCTTCTGTAAACACATCTTTGAAGTGATCGGCATTCCCTGCTCCCCCTGAAGCGATCACAGGAATCGAGACGGCTTCGCTGACGGCCTTTGTAAGAGCCAGATTGAAGCCTTTTTTCTCCCCGTCACTGTCCATGCTCGTGAGTAAGATTTCCCCGGCACCGAGAGCTTCCACTTCTTTCGCCCATTCTACGGCATCAAGGTCCTTCAGCTTTCTTCCACCGTGGGTATACACCTTCCAACCCGTGCTATCTTCATCATACTTGGCATCAATCGCTACAACGATGCATTGAGATCCGAAATAATCGGCTCCTTCCCGTACAAGTTCCGGCCGAAGGACGGCAGCTGTGTTAAGGGAAACTTTATCTGCACCTGCCCGGAGGATTGCTTTCATATCTTCCACTGAATTGATTCCGCCGCCTACGGTGAAGGGAATCGCCAGCTCCGCAGCTACATGCTGAACGACTTCCACCATGGTTTTCCGCCCTTCGTGAGAAGCAGAGATATCAAGGAATACTAGCTCATCCGCCCCCTGCTCGTCATAGACCTTCGCAAGTTCAACGGGATCACCCGCATCGCGGAGTTCCACAAACTGAATTCCTTTTACCACTCTGCCATCCTTCACATCCAGGCAGGGAACGATTCGTTTTGTTAACATGATTTCACCTCATTTACAGCCTCACTCACAGTGAATTTCCCTGTATAAATCGATTTCCCGCAAATAGCTCCTGATACGCCCCTGGATTCATACTTTTTTAAATCCCTGAGGTCTTCCAATGAGCTTATTCCACCAGACGCAATAACTGATTTTCCCGTTTGTTCAGCCATCTCCACAATCGCTTCTACATTGGGACCAGATAGCATTCCGTCTGTGGCAATATCGGTGAAGATAAACGTTTCGGCTCCGGCAGCGGCCAGTTCTTTTCCAAGATCGACTGCTTTAAGGTTCGACGTTTCCAGCCAACCATGGGTAGCCACATAACCATCCTTCGCATCAAGTCCGATGGCGATACGATCACCATATTCAGACAGCCATTCCTTTACCAATTCTGTGTTGGAAACGGCGATACTGCCAATGATCACACGATCCACACCCCGGTTCAAATAATGCTCGATATCATCTTTGGAACGTATTCCCCCACCGATTTGTACCTTAGCATCGAGTTTCTCTGCAACGGCAATCACGAATTCATCATTGATCCGGGAGCCTTCCTTCGCCCCATCAAGATCGACCATATGGATCCACTCTGCCCCTTCTTCGGCGAATTTCTTCGCCATATCAAATGGAGAATCTCCATAAATCGTTTCCTGATTATAATCTCCCTGGACGAGACGAACACATTTCCCTCCCCGCATATCAATGGCTGGATAAATCGTAAAACTCATGAGACCGCCTCCTTCACCCGTTTTGTAAAGTTTTCTAACAGCTGCATACCAAGCTCACCGCTTTTTTCAGGGTGAAACTGCATTCCGTATATATTGTCCCGACTCACGACGGCAGGGATCGTGACACCAGCATAATCCGCACTTGCCACAATAACGTCCTTAGTTCCCTCATGCACATAATAAGAATGAACAAAGTACACATAGCCTTCTGTCAATCCTTCTAAAAGGGAAGAGTTTTTCTCGTACCGAAGCAAATTCCACCCCATGTGAGGGACTTTAAAGGCATTTCCTGCACTGTCCTCTTTCGGGATGTGAATCACTTCTCCAGGAAGGAGAGCTAATCCCTTCGTCGCTCCATTTTCCTTGCTTTCATCAAACAAGAGCTGCATGCCTAAACAAATGCCAAGGAGAGGCTTCCCGCTTTCGGCGAAGGTGAGGATCGTCTCTTTTAAATGGGTGGTTTCAAGAAGGTTCATGGCATCTTTAAATGCCCCGACCCCCGGTAAAATCAACCCATCTGCTTTTACTAATTCATCTTGTACATCACTTATGAAGTAAGGGACGTTCAAGCGTTCCAGTGCTTTGCTGACGCTGAACAGATTCCCCATTCCATAATCCACAATTCCGATCATGAACTATAACATTCCCTTCGTAGACGGAACCCCTTTGACACGGGGATCAATCGTCGTAGCTTCATCGAGGGCACGGCCAAGCGCTTTAAAGATTGCTTCAATGATATGGTGCGTGTTGTGACCATAATGAACGATGACATGCAGATTCATCCGTGCTTCAAGTGCCAGCTTCCAAAGGAATTCATGAACGAGCTCCGTATCGAAGGTTCCGACTTTCTGACTTGGAAGTTCTGCGCGGAATTCCAGGTGCGGACGGTTACTCAGATCCACCACGACCTGTGCGAGCGCTTCATCCATTGGAACCATAGCAGATCCGTAACGTTTGATGCCCTTTTTGTCTCCAAGGGATTCCAATAGTGCCTGCCCCAAACAAATCCCGATATCCTCTGTCGTATGATGATCATCGACCTCAATATCACCATTAGCTTCTATCGTACAATCAAACTGTCCGTGCTTCGTGAACAAATCCAGCATATGACTCATAAACGGAACCCCCGTCTCGATCTTTGAGCTTCCTTCCCCATCGACCCCAAAACTCAACCGGATATCCGTTTCATTCGTCTTACGCACAATCTCTGCACTTCTCACCATGTTGTCCTCCTTTTGGGAGGGACGGACCTTTCAATGAAAGGTCCGTCCCTCTTCCCTACTTTTTATCGAATCGAATTTCCACTGCCCTTGCATGGGCCTCGAGCCCTTCTAACCGGGCGAGCTTCGCGATTTTTTCATAGTTATTCTGCAGTGCTGTTTCACTGTAGGAAATGACACTTGTCTTTTTCATGAATTCATCCACGTTCAACGGGCTTGAGAAACGGGCTGTCCCGTTCGTCGGCAGGACGTGATTCGGCCCTGCGAAATAATCCCCGACAGGCTCCGAGCTGAAGCGTCCCAGGAAGATGGCTCCGGCGTGACGGATTTTGGCCATCGTTTCGAACGGCTTTTCCGTCAGGATTTCAACATGCTCTGCCGCAAGCTGGTTGACCAGCCCAATTCCTTCTTCCATATCTTCCGTTACATAGATGGCCCCGAAATCCACGATGGATTGACGCGCGATCTCTTCGCGGGGAAGAGTCGCTAGTTGGCGTTCAACCTGTGCGGATACTTCTTCGGCAAGGGTCGCTGAATTCGTCACCAGGACTGCAGACGCAAGCACATCATGCTCAGCCTGTGAAAGGAGATCCGCTGCAATTTCATCGGCCCGCTGATGTTCGTCTGCCAGGATGACGATTTCACTGGGGCCGGCGATCATATCGATATCCACATCACCGAATACTTCGCGTTTGGCCAGGGCAACGAAGATATTTCCTGGTCCCGTTATTTTATCCACAGGAGTGATCGATTCCGTTCCGTATGCCAGTGCCGCTACCGCTTGGGCACCACCGACCTTGAAGATTTCTTCCACTCCGGCGACTTTTGCTGCCACAAGTACTCCTGGAGACAGCTTTCCATCCTTCCCTGGAGGAGAAACCATGGTGATCCTTTTGACTCCGGCCACTTTTGCTGGAAGTACATTCATCAATACAGACGACGGATAGGCTGCTGTTCCACCCGGAACGTACACACCCACTGAATCAAGCGGTGTCAGCTTTTGACCTAGCATCGTTCCATTTTCATCTGTTGTGAACCATGACGACCTTTTTTGTTGTGAATGGAAATCACGAATATTATCCGCCGCTTCTTCAATGATCGAAATGAGTTCAGGATCGAGAGTTGAGAACGCTTCTTCTATCTCACTCTCAGAAACTTTGTAGTTTGCTAATTGGATACCATCAAATTTCTTAGTATAGTGACGGACCGCGTTATCTCCATCCTTCTGTACAGAAGAAATGATCTCCTGAACCGCTCTCCGCTGTTCCTCTGTGCCACTATCCACAGAGCGTTTAATCGACGCCACGCTGACATCCTTCATAATCTTCACAGAAATCACCAACCTTTTAGAGGGACGGACCTCCTATAAGGTACCGCCTTCTCTATGTATTCTCTATTCAGAGGGACGGACCTCGATATACACCGATTTACCGCCCCGAAATTTCCTCAAATGCTTGTCATTCCTCACTTTCGGACCCAATCGAGCAAGGTCCGTCCCTCTCACCCGATGATGCGGGTGAGGCGGGAGACGAGGTCTTCGATTTTTTCGTCTTTCATCCGGTAACTGACGGGATTCACGATTAGGCGTGAGGTGATGCCTACGATGGTTTCGTATTCGACGAGGCCGTTTTCTTTCAGGGTACGACCTGTAGAAACGATATCGACGATACGGTCAGCCAGCCCGATCAAGGGGGCAAGCTCGATGGAACCGTTAAGCTTGATGATCTCCACCTGTTCACCCTGCTCCCGGAAGTAGGATGAAGCGACATTCGGATATTTGGTTGCAATCTTCGGTGCCACATCACTCATTTTCGTATTGGGAAGTCCCGCAACAGCCAGGTAACATCCACTGATCCGCAGATCGAGAAGTTCATAGACGTCCCTCTCTTCTTCCAGCATGACGTCCTTTCCGGCAATCCCTAAATCTGCGACGCCATGCTCCACATATGTCGGAACATCCATCGGCTTTGCGAGGATGAACCGCAAGTCCTCCTCAGGCACTTCGATGATGAGCTTTCTTGAATCATCGAATTCGGGCGGCAGATTATAATCTGCCTTTCTTAGTAAATCCACCGCTTCCTCGAAGATCCTCCCTTTTGGCATCGCAATCGTTAACGCACTCATGATGTTTCACCGCCTTTTCTATCCTGTCCGACTACGAAGTGAACATTGCTGAACCCCTTCGTAAACTCGTCCACATCTCCTACACCCTTCCAGTTCTGAAGGACGACCTCGACACCTTCATTCCTCAAGTCACGTGCCAGGCCGATGGCTTCTTTCCTGCGCTCATCGCTGAACAGTACACACTGTTGAAGGGAGGAAGATAGTTTAACCTGCATCGCTTCCAGTACGTAATCGAGGCGCAATCCGAAGCCTGTCGCCCCTGAGTTCTTTCCGAATTTTTCAAGAAGTTTATTGTAGCGTCCGCCATTTCCGATGGCAAACCCGACATTGTCACCGTACACTTCAAATAAAATGCCTGAGTAATAGCTCATGTGGCTGACAAGACTCAAGTCGAACTTGACATACTGCTCCACTTCATAATCCTTCAAAATATTCCACAGATCCTTCAGCTGTTCCAATGCCCGGAGCCCTCTCTCACCTTCAAGAAGACTGTGGGCTTCACCGAGTACGTTTTCTGAACCCCGTAATTGCAGGAACCGGAAAAGACGCTCTTTATCAATGGATGACAGTGCAAGGTCATTAACATGCTGACGATACCCGACATAGTTCTTCTCATATAGATATCTTCTTAACGTATCCGCCCGTTCTTCCGTCCCCACGATCTGTGTGAACAACTCCTGGACAAACCCGATATGGCCGATGGAAATTTTGAAGTGTTCCAGTCCGGCTTCCTTCAATACGGATACCATCAGGGCGATCACTTCAGCATCGGCACTGACGGAATCGTCGCCGATGCACTCAATGCCCACCTGCTCAAATTCAGCAGGACGTCCACCTTCCCGCTGCTGTGCCCGGAATACGGAATTAGAATAGGCGAGTCTCAATGGTGCTTCATCTTTCAATAATTTTGACGCAGCGATCCTCGCGATCGGCGCAGTCATATCAGGTCTCAACACCAGAGTATGTCCCTGCTGATCCAATAGCTTGAAAAGCTGCTGATCGAGGATGGCTGACGCTTCCCCGACGGTTTCGTAATATTCAAGGCTCGGGGTTTCAATAAACTTGTATCCCCAAAGCTTCATAGTTTGTTCCATTTTCTTCTTTGTCTGGTCTTTGATTTCATATAAATCAGGAAATGTATCTCTCATTCCCAATGGCTTCTCGAACATAAACAACTTAGTCATAAGAACCACCTTTGAAGTATTAATTCATCTATTTTTCCCCGATAGAGGGATTGCTACTAATTCTCGATTATTCAGAAATCCTTTAATTCGCTAATGTGCTAATAAAATAAAGTTAAATGTAGTGTAGCGTTTCTTTTTTTATTCGTCAACCGTTTGACGGGATGATTTTCTGGGAGATTGCAGAAGCGTGCGGGGTGGTGCTGTTGTGGGATATCTGCCATATTTTATTTTTATCTGCCGTTTTCATCATATATCTGCCGAAAATTGAATTTATCTGCCGATTATCCGATATATCTGCCATTCGACAAATTCCGCCATCCACCCACCCTCCTTCCTCTTTCACAAACAAAAAAGGCAAAGATAGAATACAATCTATCTTTGCTTTTTCCCTTATTTTTCTCTATTCAATCCATAAATGGCATCTTCCTGCCATCGTTCTGCCAATTCATCTTTTGTATAAATGACCCTCATCGGATTTCCCCCGACGAACGCACCTTCGGGAACGTCTTTATGCACGAGGGTCCCGGCTGAGACGATGGCCCCGTCACCAATTTTCACTCCCGGCAACACCGTGGTGTTGGCACCGATCATCACTTCCGATCCAATTTCCACATCACCTAACCGGTATTCCTTAATCAAGTATTCATGGGCAAGGATTGTCGTGTTATAACCGATGACCGTGTTCCGCCCCACGGAAATCTTCTCAGGAAACATCACATCGAGCATCACCATCAGGGCGAATGAGGTGTGCTCACCGATTTTCATCCGAAGAAACGTCTTATACAGCCAATTCTTCATTCCCAGAAATGGTGTGTAGCGGGCGAGCTGGATGACGATGAAATTTTTGACGACCTTCCCGAATGGAACGGTTTTATACACATGCCAAAGGGAATTTGCTCCTTCTACAGGATAGCGGGTCGTCCGTCTCATGCAGTCGGGGCTCCCACGATGGCTAATAAGTCCTTCATGTTATCAAGCATGAAATCCGGCTCATAGTGGGCCAGATGCTCTCTGCCTTTTGCACTCCAGGCAACTCCTGCCGACAGGACGCCTGCATTTTTCCCTGCTAAAATATCGTGGTGATTGTCACCGATCATGATCGCTTCATCCGGCGAAGATCCCAATGCGATCAACGCCTTCTCGATCGGTTCCGGATGGGGCTTCGCGTTTTCCACCTCATCCAGCGTGATGATGACTTCAAAGAACGGTCTTAGATTCATCAGGTCCAGTCCTTTTAACACCACGTCTCGTACCTTCGTCGATACGATGGCTAATTTGTATCCATGCTGGTGAAGCGTCTGAACGGTTTCATACACTCCCTCAAACTCCGTCACAAGGGAATCATGATGTTCATGATTGTATGCCCGGTAATGGGCACACATTTCTTCCATTTTCTCAGGGTTCAACTCCCCGAACGATTCTTCCAAAGGCGGACCCATGAATGGATGAACATCCTTTTCTTCATATTGTCCTGGATAATAGTGATTCAATGTATGCAAGAAGGATGAAATGATCAGATCATTCGTATTGATCAACGTTCCATCCAAGTCAAATAAGATTGTTGTAATCCTGCTCATAATGCAGCTCCTTTTCTTTCTTAGCATCGACTTTGTTCCAGAAATACGCAATGACCATCGTCAGCACGATCGCCGTCACCAGCCTGATCAATAGCAATGGAAGGACGGGTATGCCAAGCGGAAGGAAGATTAATGTATCCTCGACCACCGCGTGACACGCCACCAAAAAGATAAAGGCGATGGTGACATCTTTCCTGCTGACCCCGTCTTCCTTGACCGCCTGGATCATGACGCCAGCCCCGTAGGCAAGACCGATGACGAGTCCAGCCACCATTGTGGAAGACGTATTCTCATTCATCCCGAGTGCCCGTGTTGCAGGCGACATCCAGCGGGAAAACACGTCCATCCATTTCAAGTCTCTCATCACCTGAATGACCATCATAAGGGGGATGACGATCAGTGCCAATTGTAAGACCCCGAATCCCGCTTTCTCAAGTCCAAGCAGGAAGATCTCTCCCCATCCATTTGGTTCTGCTTGTTGAGGAGGCATCATCCCATATTTCGCAATCTCCGAGCCGCCGCTCCATACTAGATTAATGACAATAGCAGATAGGAGAGCAAGGCTGACCCTCACGGTAACAATCAGCCAGATTTTCACACCGACTTTTGAAGCAACTGTCGATTCAATGAAAAGATTATGGCAAAAAGAGAGCATCACCGCGATGATGAAAACTTCTTTCACCGTTAAATCCAGGGACAAAATCCCACCTATTCCCGCATAAAGATTTAGGAAATTTCCCAGAACAAGGGGAATAGCCGCATCACCTGACAGACCGAGAAGTTTCATGAGAGGTGAAATCTTTTCCATGATCCACGGAAGGACCGGTGTGTATTGCAGTAGAAAGACGATGAGTGTGATCGGAAAAATGACTTTCCCCAACGACCACGTTGTTTTCAATCCTGTGAGTCCGCCATTTTTCAAAGATGACATCCACATAGTTCCTACTCCCCTTTTGTTAAGCGTTCAAGCTATCTGACTTCTCTTCATAAGCCTTTTGGGCAAGACCTGTTTTTCTTCTATAAATAAACACAGCGATCGCGGCAATGATCAGGAAGATGGAAATCACTTGAGCGAACCGCAAGGACCCCAGCATCAGACTATCCGTCCTGAGCCCTTCAACAAAGAAACGACCAATGGAATACCAGATCACATATGTCAGGAACAATTCTCCCCTTCGCAGCCAGCCGGCCTTTCTTCTCAACACAAGAAGCAGGATCAGTCCGGCAAAGCTCCAAAGTGATTCGTATAGGAACGTAGGATGATAATACGCACCATCGATGTACATCTGGTTGATGATAAAATCAGGAAGCATCAGATTTTCAAGAAAGGCACGTGATACTTCCCCACCATGTGCCTCCTGGTTCACAAAGTTGCCCCAGCGACCGATTGCCTGGCCGAGGATGATGCTAGGCGCTGCGATATCCGTCAATTTCCAGAAGGACAATCCTTTCACTTTGGCAAAAACGACCGTCGTCAGGACCGAACCGATCAAGGCACCATGAATGGCGATTCCTCCATTCCATACTTTGATGATATCCCCCGGATGATCGGCATAATAATTATCCCATTCGAAAATGACGTAATAAGCACGGGCACAAATGATGGCGATGGGGATCGCCCACACGAGTAAATCAATGAATGTATCGGGATGAAGGCCTAAGCGTTTGCTTTCACGAATGACTAAATAAAGTCCCAGTGCAATCCCAAGTCCGATGATGACTCCATACCAGTGTACCTGGATTGGCCCGAGTGAAATGGCAATAGGATCGATTGGCGTAATGTTCTCGTTCATTTTGTCTCTCCTTTATGAATATGGGCTATTTGGTTTATGTAAAGCTTAAATATCCTCGTTTTCACCGTCTTCGATTACATCTGCCAAACGGTTCGTAAATTGTTCTGCAGCATTCACTCCCATGCGCTTCAGACGGAAGTTCATGGCAGCCACTTCGATGATGACGGCAAGATTTCGTCCCGGACGTACCGGTACAGTATATTTCGTAATATCCGTATCGATAATTCTCATTTTCTCTTCTTCCAGTCCAAGGCGATCATACTGTTTCGTTTTATCCCATAGCTCAAGATTGATGCACAGGGTAATACGTTTATAGCTGCGGACCGCTCCGGCACCAAACAATGTCATCACATTGATGATTCCCAAGCCTCGGATTTCCAAAAGATGCTCAATTAACTCAGGGGAGCTACCAATCAGTGTATCCATATCTTCCTGGCGAATTTCCACACAATCATCGGCTACCAGACGATGCCCTCTCTTCACAAGTTCAAGGGCGGTTTCACTTTTCCCGACGCCGCTCTTACCCGTGATCAATACTCCGACTCCATAGATATCGACCAGAACACCATGGATTGCCGTTGTAGGAGCAAGCTTACTTTCTAAGTAATTCGTCAGCCTTGAAGAAAACCGTGTCGTTTTCATGGATGAGCGCATGACAGGAACATCATACCGATTCGCCGCTTCCACAAGCTCATCAGGGATCACCAGGTCTCTTGAGATAATGATACCTGGAGTGATATCCGTACAAAGTGCTTCCATTCTCCGTTTGCGTTCTGCTTCATCCAATAACTCCAGGAAGGAAAGCTCAGTTTTCCCCAGTAACTGAATACGTTCTGCAGGATAGTAGTTGAAATACCCGGCCATCTCCAACCCCGGACGGGAAATATCGCTCGTTGTAATGGGTCTATGTAAACCTTCTTCTCCCCCGACAAGCTCCAAATTGAACTTCTCGACGATATCTTTAGTGCGAACTTTTGCCACAAGTAGCTCCTCCTTCACGTTACACTCGCTTTGTCATAATAAGCGTACTCTAACCTATTTTAGCAATTATGGAGAAAAGCGCAAGGAGACCTGCTCAACCGCCCAAATGATGAAAAGCGCAGCCACGGCTACGCTTCAATGAATGCTTTTATCACTGAGAGAATCTCTCTATGAGTGGAAATCGAATCAATGACCTGAAAATCATGCTCCAGGCTGTGATTGACATCCTTGACTACATGCACATGCATGCGCTTATTCCCTTTGAGTCGGTTGAATCGCTCCTCATCAAAATGTGGGTCACGGTCCCCTGCGATGCATATCCCTTCCTGCTCACTATCCATCACAGCTTGAAAGACCTCATCCTCTTTCAATAGAGGGGTTAACCAGACAAACTTAGAATCCTGTAGTCTTTCATTATGTATTTCATTGCCCAGGGCAAGTGTGCCAAGGGACTTGGCTACTACGTGTATATGAGAATAGCTTTTTTCAGTCAGAATCTGGTTCATCATCTTCTTCACATCATGCCTTAATGCATCATCCTTTTCTTCTATAGAAAACCCCTTATAGTCTGATGAGGAATACTGATAATTGATATGGAGGACATCATATCCTTTATTCAAGTACAGCCCCGTTGAATAGTGCAGCAAAGGCGCCTGCACCGTGTAACCCATACCCGGCAGGAAAATAGCGATACCACCTGGTTCTTCTGTTGGGGATAAAAGAGTATACGGGACCTCGATGTGACGATATCCTCTCATTACATCCGATGTGACTTTCATGAATTCCTCCTCCTTTTTCCATCTATTTCTATTTCAAAGGGGAAATCTCCTTTTTTGACCACAAAAAAAACTCCGGATGAGCCCGGAGTCCTTCCTGTTTACTTTTCTTTCATTGGTTCGAGCACCGTTTTTTGAATCACCAAATTGGCAAGTGACAAAATGATGGATGCCAAAAATGCCATCCCGAACCCAGATAGTTCGAAACTGCTTCCCATCAGTCCATCTGTCAATAACAGCGTAATAGCATTGATGACAAAAAGAAACAGTCCCAGTGATAAAATCGTGACCGGCAGAGTCAGGATGATTAAAATCGGTTTTACGAGCACATTCAGGATCGACAGAATAAAGCTCGCTCCGATGGCCGCCCCGATCCCCGACACTTCAAATCCTTCAAAAAAACCGGCTAATGCAATAAAGATCACTGCATTGATTAAAATCCCAATAATCCATCTCATTATCTGATGGTTTCCTCCTCATGTGGCAGCACGAAGGCCAGTAAAGCATAAATGACACCCAGCGGGAAAAATCCCGTTGGAATGAGCAGGATGATGAAGATCACCCTTAGGATCGTGGAATCGATCCCTACATAACGGGACAATCCACCAATCACTCCAGCCAGCTTTCGGTCTGACCTTGATCGTGCTAATCGTTTTTTCATTATGATTCCTTCTTTCTCATCTTATGCGTTGTCCTTATTAACATTCTTCTGTTCATGCTTTTTTATGAGGACAGATCCTGCTTTTGTTTCCGCAAAAAGATGAAGCTTATCGGGTGAATCCGTTTTACGACTGAAACGGATCGATTTCTGCACCACTTCATTTTTTTCCTCTAGTACATCCATACCCTGCAATTCAACCTTGAAACTGCCGAAATTCGATTTGGCTTCTCCGGAAATCTTGATGTTTTCAGGAACAAATAAATCAATATTCCCTGTCACCGTTTTGGCATGCACAGTGTCGGCTTTTTCGCCGGTTAGGTCACATATGATGTTTCCGTTCAAGGACTGCACATCAGAATATAAGATATCTCCTTCAACATGGACCTTTCCATTAATGGATTCCGCTTCGACATGATCCGCTTTGGCATTCAGGATAGAAATCGCACCGTTTGACGTCTCGACTTCCGTTTTCTTCGATGTCAGACGATCGATATGAATCTTCCCATTTGCCGCCTTTGCGCGAAGGTCCTCCACTTCTAATTTCTCGGCACTTAACCCGCCATTGAATAAACGGACCGAAATCCTTTTATATTGATGTTTCGGAATGTAGAGCTTAGCATCCACTTTCATCCACTTTAATTGTGTCGAGTAATAGAGCGTATCTCCATCAACGTTAAAAGACGTATTCTCCATAAACTGCTTTCGTGCTTCTTCCTGATCCTCCGTACGGTAAACCTTCGCTTCGCATTCCACACGAACCTCTTCCCCATCCCATGGAATCAGTTCCACCTTCCCATTCGCCACGTCTACGTCGATCTTCTCGAAATTGGTATTGGGCTGTTGGTAAACATGAGACACTTCAACCGATTGGTTCCATTGAAAGTCAAAGTCGAAATTCTTGATTTTCGTTAAAGCCGAATTCATGAAATCGAGAAGCTTATCTTTCGGATTCCCTGTTTGAGTGGAATGATCCTTTGGTCCCTTTTTGTCATCCTGAAAAATGGAAACGAAGTCATCAAGAAAATCCTTCTCTTTTTTCTTCGATTCGTGAGGCTTTTTATCGAGTGCTTCCAGCAATGCCAGTGCTTCCTGCGCTGAAATCGTTCCATTTTCCAACATATCCAAAATGCGTTTGCGTTCTTCATTCATACTCTTTCATCCCCTTTATTGATTATAAAAGTACTTTGATTCCCTTATACACATTCCAAATGACCACGACAACACTGATTAATATAGCTAAACCGATCATGATCAGAGTATAAATCGGCAGCCCCGCACCACTTGCAAAAACACCCATATCGAAAACCAGGCCTGCAAGTACGAGGGGAACGGCAATGACCGGTAATAAGTGAGATAAAAAGGCCGTTTTTGCATCCTTCTTCACGTATTGATCATCTGAAACAAAATAGACAATCAAAGGGAAAAGGAAGCCGGCAAAAAAGATACTAAAATAGCATAGGGCAGACAATACCTTATTGGTCTCCATCTTCATCATCTCCTCTACTACTATTTACGATACGCTGGGCAAAAAGTTTCAATGCATTTGTTACTAATCTTATTTTCACATATGAAGATTGTGCTTCACTCCATCTGAAGGCTGAATTTGGGTAGGTATGGGGTTGTGGTTTTCAGTGGTGAATGAAACACAAAATGGCTTTTTGAAAATAAAATCTTGATTTTAAAAATAAAGAGGTGAGATTTGAAAATAAACGGTCCGGTTTTGAAAATAAGTTTGACGGAACCAACATCTAATCAAGAAAAAAGAGAGATGCCCCATGCATCTCCCTCCATTATCAATTTGTCACTTCTTCTTTTTCCCGAACCTTCTTTTTCATGCGTTCACGATCGCGTTCAAGTACAGGTTTCAGGTATTTACCCGTATAGGATCCTTGTACTTCGGCCACTTTTTCAGGTGTCCCGCTTGCGACGATCGTTCCGCCTTTGTCTCCTCCTTCCGGACCTAGATCCACCAGGTAGTCGGCTGCCTTGATGACGTCAAGGTTGTGTTCGATGACAAGAACCGTATCGCCATTTTCAACGAGTCGTTGAAGAACGACGAGGAGACGGGCGATGTCATCTACATGAAGTCCTGTCGTCGGCTCATCCAGGATATAGAGAGAGCGACCAGTCGAACGGCGATGCAGTTCGGATGCCAGCTTCACGCGCTGGGCTTCCCCACCTGAAAGCGTAGTCGCCGGCTGCCCTAGGGTGATGTAGCCAAGCCCAACATCAAATATGGTCTGAAGCTTACGCTTGATCTTAGGGATGTTTTCAAAGAATTTCACCGCATCTTCTACCGTCATCTCCAGAACGTCTGAAATATTTTTATCTTTGTATTTCACTTCAAGGGTTTCACGGTTGTATCGTTTCCCGTGACACACTTCACACGGAACGTATACATCCGGAAGGAAGTGCATTTCTATCTTGATGATTCCGTCTCCGCGACATGCCTCACAGCGGCCGCCTTTCACGTTAAAGCTGAAACGGCCCTTTTTGTAGCCGCGAACTTTCGCCTCGTTGGTCGTGGCAAACACATCTCGGATATCATCGAATACCCCGGTATACGTAGCCGGATTCGACCTTGGCGTACGGCCGATCGGGGATTGATCGATATCAATGACTTTATCAAGATGCTCGATCCCCTTCACTTCTTTATGCTCACCAGGCTTCGATTTCGCATTATGAAGCTTTTGAGCCAGTGATTTATGGAGGATTTCGTTGATCAGGGTACTTTTACCCGATCCCGACACTCCAGTGACAGCCGTGAAGATTCCTAGAGGCAGCTTCACTTTGACGTTGTTCAGGTTATTTTCCTTTGCCCCTACAACCTCCAAATAACGGCCGTCTGGTTTGCGTCTTTCCTGAGGAAGCGGAATAAATTTCTTCCCAGACAGATACTGACCCGTCAACGAGTTCGGATCATCCATTACTTCCTGAGGTGTTCCTGCCGATACGACCTCACCTCCGTGGACACCCGCTCCCGGTCCGATATCGATCAGATAATCGGCTGCCACCATCGTATCTTCGTCATGCTCCACAACAATCAGTGTATTCCCGATTTCGCGCATATTCTTCAGCGTATCGATAAGGCGATCATTATCCCGCTGATGCAATCCGATGGACGGTTCGTCGAGAATGTAAAGGACCCCGGTAAGACGGGAACCGATTTGAGTAGCGAGGCGAATTCGCTGAGCCTCTCCTCCAGAGAGCGTTCCTGCAGCACGGCTCAGAGTAAGATATTCCAACCCCACATTCACAAGGAAGCCGAGACGTTCACGGATCTCCCTCAAGATAAGATTAGCGATCTTCATATCTTTTTCAGAGAGTTCGAGTTTTTGGAAGAACTGCTCTGCCTCTTCAATCGAAAAGGCCGTTACTTCCCCTATATGAAGAGAATCCACCTTTACGGCAAGGCTCTCCTCTTTTAAGCGGTGACCATGACAGGTCGGGCAGTCCTGCTGAGCCATATACTTTTCCATCTGCTCGCGGATATAATCGGAGCTTGTTTCCCGGTAACGGCGTTCCACATTCGGGATGACCCCTTCAAAACGAAGATAGTTTTCCCTTACCTGACCGAAATCGTTCTCGTAGCGGAAGTAGATTTCATCTTTTCCCGATCCATACAGAACCTTATCCATCTGGTGCTTCGGAAGATCCTTTACGGGAATGTCCATGGGAATTTCATAATGGTCGCACACAGCCTTCAATAAAGAAGGATAGTATTGAGAACTTGTCGGTTCCCATGGAGCAATCGCATGCTCATCGAGGGTACGGTCCCAATTAGGGATGACAAGCTCCTTATCCACTTCAAGCTTCGTCCCCAAACCATCACAACTTACACATGCACCATACGGACTATTGAAAGAGAACATCCTAGGTTCAAGCTCACTGATGGAGAAACCACAATATGGACATGCATGATGCTCACTGAATAAAAGCTCGTCTTCTCCAATGACATCGATGATCACTTGTCCATCCGCCAGTCTAAGGGCCGTTTCAAGCGAGTCCGAGAGACGGGCAGCCACTCCTTCTTTCACGACAATCCGGTCGATGATCACTTTAATGGAGTGTTTCTTATTTTTTTCTAACGATATTTCTTCTCCAAGATCCTGCACTTCCCCATTAATTCTGACCCTCACAAATCCCTGTTTCTTGATGTCTTCAAGGGTCTTCACGTGGGTCCCTTTACGGCCCGACACGACGGGTGCCAGGACTTGAAGCTTGGTCCTCTCAGGGTATTCAAGGATCCGGTCCACCATCTGTTCGATCGTTTGGGACGTGATTTCAATCCCATGGTTCGGACAGATCGGTTTTCCTACCCTGGCAAACAGCAGTCGGAGGTAATCATAAATTTCCGTTACCGTCCCCACTGTTGAACGGGGATTACGGCTCGTCGTCTTTTGATCGATGGAAATCGCCGGGGATAGCCCTTCGATGGCGTCGACATCCGGCTTATCCATCTGTCCCAGGAATTGACGGGCATAAGCGGAAAGGGATTCCACATAACGTCTCTGGCCTTCCGCATAAATGGTATCGAAGGCAAGGGAAGATTTCCCCGACCCAGATAGTCCTGTTAATACAACCAGTTTATCCCGTGGGATTTTTATATCTATATTCTTTAAATTATGAGCTCTAGCTCCTTGTACGATTATTTGATCCTGCGCCATGATTCGTTCATCCTTCCGCCTTGAGCTCAAGAATGGTATCACGAAGCTGGGCGGCACGTTCGAAGTCGAGTGCCTTGGCCGCCTCCTTCATTTCCACTTCCAGGCTAGCAATAAGTTTTTGTCGCTCCGGTTTAGACATTTTCGAAACCTTTGTCTGTTCTCCTTCATAAACCCCTGCTTCTTCAGCGGCATGAGTCGCCCTGATGACATCCCGGATCTCTTTTTGTATCGTTGTCGGGGTCACGCCGTGTTTTGCATTATACTCTTGTTGTATCGTGCGACGGCGCTCGGTTTCATCGAGTGCCTTCTGCATAGAATCCGTGATCTTATCTGCGTACATGATGACTCTTCCGTTACTGTTACGGGCTGCACGGCCGATCGTTTGGATCAGGGACCGTTCTGAACGCAGGAAGCCTTCCTTGTCAGCATCAAGTATGGTGACAAGTGACACTTCCGGTATATCCAGTCCTTCACGGAGCAGGTTGATTCCAACCAGTACATCGAATTTACCCAGTCGGAGATCCCTGATAATCTCAATACGCTCAAGTGTCTTGATTTCCGAGTGGAGGTATTGGACCTTGATTCCAATTTCCTTTAAGTAAGCAGATAGATCCTCCGACATTTTCTTCGTCAATGTCGTGACAAGGACCCGTTCATTTTTCTCGATCCGTTCATTGATTTCACCCAGGAGGTCATCGATTTGTCCTTCGATTGGACGTACCTCGATGATAGGATCCAGTAGTCCCGTCGGTCGAATGATCTGCTCGACCATTTCAGGGGTATGCTCCAGCTCATATGGTCCCGGGGTCGCCGAAACATAGAGAAGCTGCTGGGTTTTCTTCTCGAACTCCTCAAAGCGCAGGGGACGATTGTCCATGGCTGAAGGCAGGCGGAACCCGTGATCCACGAGCACTTTTTTACGTGCCTGGTCACCGTTGAACATCCCCCTGATTTGGGGCAGGGTCACATGGGACTCATCTACCACGATCAAGAAATCATCCGGAAAATAATCCAGAAGTGTATACGGCGTCGATCCCGAAGGACGTAATGTAAGGTGTCGGGAATAGTTCTCGATTCCTGAGCAAAAGCCCATTTCCCTCATCATTTCAAGGTCATAACGTGTCCTCTGCTCAAGACGCTGGGCCTCAAGCAGTTTGTTTTCTTCTTTCATGATCGCCAGCTGTTCTTCCAGTTCTTTCTCAATGTTCTTGATGGCCACCTGCATTTTTTCCTCACGGGTTACGAAGTGGGAAGCCGGGAAGATGGCAATATGGTCACGATCTCCCATGATTTCCCCTGTTAGGGCATCCACTTCACGAATCCGGTCGATTTCATCTCCGAAGAATTCCACACGCATGCAGTGTTCATCACGGGAAGCAGGGAAAATCTCCACGACGTCTCCCCGCACACGGAATGTCCCGCGCTGGAAGTCGATGTCATTACGCTCGTATTGGATATCCACAAGCTTCCGGAGCAATTGATTCCGTTCGATCTCCATCCCCGTTCTCAGGGAAAGGACTAGCTCACGATACTCTTCCGGATTACCCAAACCGTAAATACACGATACGCTGGCGATGATGATGACATCCTTCCTCTCGAACAATGACGATGTGGCGGAGTGTCTTAATTTATCGATTTCATCATTGATGCTTGCATCCTTTTCAATGAAGGTATCGGTCTGTGGGACATATGCTTCTGGCTGATAGTAATCATAGTAACTTACAAAATATTCAACGGCATTATCAGGAAAGAACTCCTTAAACTCACTGTAGAGCTGTCCTGCCAATGTTTTATTATGAGCAATGATAAGGGTCGGCTTTTCAACCTTCTGGATCACATTGGAGACAGTGAAGGTCTTTCCGGTCCCAGTTGCTCCGAGTAGGGTTTGATGGTGCTTCCCTTCATTGATACCCTGCACAAGTTTCTCTATGGCCAGGGGC
Source organism: Rossellomorea sp. NPDC077527 (assembly GCF_044542955.1). Classification (NCBI taxonomy): domain Bacteria; kingdom Bacillati; phylum Bacillota; class Bacilli; order Caryophanales; family Bacillaceae; genus Rossellomorea; species Rossellomorea sp. NPDC077527. Next base: position 62,766 of record NZ_JBITVL010000006.1, read on the forward strand.
TGGTCACCCTCTGGTTTATATTTAGACTTGAGTTCAAATTGATCTTTCACCGTGAAACCTCCTATAATAAAGGACTGCTACCTTGTATTTATCTACTTATACCCATCTTTAGCACTGTAAATTCTTTTATACACATTCTACCACATTTCCTTCTGGATTAACCAACAATAAGCGAACAAAAGTTCGTTTATTTTTTGAGGATCGAACCTCTTATTCAACTACCCCCAATTTTGTGGATAAGTTTTATGATCAGACTTTAGTACAGCGTGTATTAGATTTTTCGACACAACCGAGGTGGAAAAACGGCCGCTTTCGACAGAATCCGAGCTTTTCTATACACAACCTGTGTATAAACATGTGCATAAGTCAATTCCCCTTGTGGAAAATCCTTGATTTTATTCACAATTCGTCAATTTTCTTGTGAACAATCCTTATGTATTCGATTTAAACCTGTGTATAACGTATTGGATATGGATGTTATTCACACTATTCACTTTTTATCCACAATTCAATCTTCTCTATTCTAGTTTCCTCCTAAATATTCATCTAGGCATATATCTAATAATTGATTGACTATTCAGTCTATTTTTCTATAAGCTTTTTTATGTGTTCTACTAAAATACTTCACAACAGGAGGAATGTATGAAAAAGTCGAAATGGATGAAAGTTGCAGGCAGTTTGAGTATGACAGGGTTCCTATTAGGATCTGCGATATCCCCGGTGTCTCCTTCGAGTTCTTCTCATGGAATCGCCAGGGCAGCTATGGTAGACAAGCTCGCGCTTGAGTCAGTCTTTCAAGAAGCCGCTCAGGAGTTTAATGTACCGGTCGAAATTCTGCTTTCAGTCGGTTATAACATGTCCTTATGGGAGCATCATGACGGCAAGCCAAGTGCTTCCGGCGGCTATGGACTGATGCATTTGACGAATGTCGACCTTGATACACTCGAAGAAGCGCACTCGGATGACCCCCTTCACATGTTTCTATCAGGGAAGGAAGATTCGCACGTGCAGGAAACCATGACGGCTGAAAGAGTATCAGATCTATCCATTACCGATCCCAATCTCCACACCTTAAATACGGCAGCAGACTTACTATCCCTACCAAAAGAAACGTTGAAAAAAGATAAAAAACAGAACATCCGTGGAGCTGCCGCATTACTTGCCAAATATGCAAAACAAACGGTGGGACAAACCCCTTCGGACCTCAATGAATGGTATGGGGCAGTGGCAAAATACAGTGGCACTTCTGATGAGACTGGAGCAAGGGATTTTGCCGATCGTGTGTACGAAACGATTAACAAAGGAGTAACAAAACAAACTGAAGACGGATATTCTTTGGAACTTACTTCGAAACAAACAGAACCTAATAAAGAAACCATCAACTCCTTACACTTAAAATCTGACGACGGAGAAGTGAAGGCAGATTGTCCGAACGGCCTTGCCTGCCACTACGTCCCGGCTGCCTACAAACAAATTGATCATGACGGGACAGTCTATGAATGGTCTTACGGCAACTACGATAAAGCCAACCGCCCATATGATAATCAGGAGATCAAATACATCGTCCTTCACGACACGGAAATCAGCTATGATTTAACAAAAACGGTGTTTCAAAGGGAAACGACCCAGGCTTCCGCACACTATGTCATCCGCTCTTCAGATGGTGATATCACCCAGATGATCGACAACAAAGATGTTGCCTGGCATGCCGGTAACTGGTATTTCAACTCCAAAAGCATCGGGATCGAACATGAAGGAATCGCCATTGAAGGGGCAGCATGGTATAACGAACAGCTCTATCATGCATCTGCGCGATTAGTAAAGCATCTGGCAAGGGAATATAATATCCCGCTGGACCGCGATCACATCATCGCTCATGATGAAGTGCCGGGAACATCAGCAGCAAGACAGCCCGCCATGCACTGGGATCCAGGACCGTTCTGGGATTGGGCACATTATATGCAAATTTTAGGTTCTCCTCTTGAATCAGGTAAGAAACAAAAAGACGTTGTACAAATCCGTCCTAATTTCAATACCAACATGCCGGATCTACAGACACCGACTGGCGAACCTGTACCGAAACAATCGGCCAACTTTGTGTATTTATATACGGCTCCAAGCTTTGATGCTCCCCTTATCAAAGATGCAGCCCTACCGAATGCACATCCTTTAGACGCGTCTAACTGGGGAAATAAAGCCGTAATAGGTCAAACCTTTTATAAGGCAGAAGTAGAAGGAGACTGGACGGCGATTTGGTACGCAGGACAAAAAGCGTGGTTTTATAATCCGAAAGGAACGAATACCACGAAAGGTTCAGGAATTGTCGTTACGCCGAAAGAAGGAAAAACAGGCATTCCTGTCTACGGTGTGGCTTATCCAGAAGCAGATGCATTCCCGGAAGGCATTCCGGTGAGGGGAATGAGTAAACTGCAATATACCCTTTCTTCCGGACAGAAATATGTCGCTTCTGAAAAAGTGAAAGGAAGCTATTACAGTGCACCTGTCTACACGTATAATTCTGAAACGACCCATAAAATTGTGTGGGGAGATGATGAATTTTATCTCATTCATCTGAATCACCGCCTTGCGTTTGTGAGAGCGAGCGATGTAGATGTAGTGGCTGCCCCATAACCGAAGACATTAACAATGAAAAAAACCAGGTCCCTCACTAAAGAGGGACCTGGTTTTTTTCTTTCTCATGCACTTCTTTTCGCTTTTTTCATCATCCGGTCACTATACCAGAATCCGGCGGTCAGCGATGCCGCGTCTATGACGATGAGTAACCAAGAATCCGTATATCCTTTTGACACCGAAGCTGCAATGAGGGCAACAGTCAGGGCCAAGCCGACATAATGATTATACGTCACCCTTGTGAACAGAACGACAAGCAATCCTGGTAAAAACAAGCCTAAAATTATTTTGGACACGTTCAACTCTCCTTGAAAGATAAGGGAATACAACATATTCTACCGAAGTTTCCCCTATCTGGAAAGGGAATTCTTACTTCTCACCATCCCGGATCAGTTTCCGGGTCCGTTCTTTCAGCTCACTGTGGGGAATGAATTTTTCCGACAGCATATCAGGAAGGACGTATTCCAGGAAATATTGAACGCAGTCCAGGTCCTTGAATTTCACGATGGTTGATAGTGCTTCCTGATAAATTTCAATGAACAACGGTTCTGGATTTCCTTTTTGGATTTCCCCAAAGGATTCGTAGAGCAAATCGATTTTATCCGCTACGGATAAAATCCTTCCTTCAAGGGACTCGTCCTTTCCTTCTTTGAATCGTTCCCGATACACTTCCTGGAATTGAGGTGGAAATTCCGTTGTGATGAATTTATTCACCATCTGGTCCTCCACCTGGCTGAAGAGCTCACGCAGCTTTCCTGAAGCATATTTCACTGGTGTTTTGATATCGCCGGTGAACAGTTCGGCATAGTCATGGTTCAGTGCTTTTTCATAGAGGGACTTCCAATCAAGTTCTTTTCCGTTTTGCTCCTCCACCGTACCAAGGAATTGAGCGATTTTGGTCACTTTAAAGGAATGGCTGGCTACATTATGCTCATGATATTTGAATCGACCCGGACAGCGGGTGAGGGTCTCAAGATCTGATAAGCTTTTGAAATAGTGATGAATTCCCATTTTATTCTCCTCTCACTCATGTTCTTTGCTTTATGAAAATAGTATCAAGGAGAGTAAGCCGATGCAAAGATTCGTGGCTTTTCCCTTGGATATCCTAATGAACACTATTACTTTTAATGAAGCGAGTAGTGGTTGATAGTGTATTGCGATTTGTCATAAACCTTACAATCACCTTATTCTCTAGTGAAGGGAACTGCGTAGACTCCTACAGATAATGGGCAAGAGGAGACGCGGGAAGCGAATTTTAAAAAAGGCTTGTCCGAACGTCCTTAGCAAGCAGAGCAGTTTACCTCACCCTCCAGTAAACACTCATTAAGTGCATTGATGAGATAAAGTCTGTTAAATAATCACAACAATCTTTATTAATATGGTATTTTACGAAGGAATGATGCGTGTTGCCTGTCCATATTTTTTCTGGATGGCAAGAAGGGATAAAAATAACCCCCTCACTGTACGAGGGAGTTTTATTTCATTAAATGAGGCGCACGGAAACGACGCCGGTGATGTTTTTTAATTTTTGTTTGACATCGGCTTGTTCTTCTTCGTTTAATTTTTGATCAAGGTCAATCATAGTGTACGCCCACGTATGTTTACTTCGATTGATCATATCGGCGATGTTGACGGCATATCCGGAAAGGACCGTGGCGATTTGGCCCACCATGTTCGGGATATTCTGATGCATGACGGTCACCCTCATTTTCCCGCTATAAGGGAGCTCCACGTCCGGCAGGTTGACGGCATGCTTGATATTGCCCGTTTCAAGATAGGTTTTCAGCTGCTTGGTGGCCATGATGGCACAGTTCTCTTCCGATTCGACGGTGGAAGCGCCCAAATGAGGAACAGGCACGACATTTTTCATGGCGAGGACCTTTTTATTTGGAAAGTCCGTTACGTATTTTCTTACAACCCCTGAGTTCAACGCCACTTCCATGGCCCCTTCTTCCACAAGCTCACCTCTTGAAAAGTTCAGGATGGTCATTCCCTTCTTCATTTTCGCAAATGCTTCCGGGCTCACGAAGCTTTCTGTTTTATCCGTCAGAGGGATGTGGAGGGTGACAAAATCACACTCTGTCCACACTTCTTCAATTTGATGGGCACGCTTCACATCTTGTGATAAGCGCCACGCAGCATCTACGGAGATAAATGGATCGTAAGCCACGACATCCATCCCGAGGGCAAGAGCATCGTTGGCAACGAGGACACCGATTGCTCCCAAACCTACAACTCCAAGCTTCTTCCCTTTGATTTCACTTCCTACGAATTCTTTTTTCTTCGCTTCCACGACACCGGGAACATCCTCTTCTGTCCCCTTTAACGAGTTTGTCCACCCAACGGCAGAGTATAGATTTCGGGATGAAGCAATTAAGTTGGCGAGGACGAGTTCTTTGACTGCGTTCGCATTGGCACCGGGTGTATTAAAGACGACAATTCCCTTTTCCGTGCAGAGATCGATGGGAATATTATTCACCCCTGCTCCTGCACGTGCAATGGCTTTGACGGATGCAGGAAAATCATAATCATGAAGGTTTTTCGATCTGACGAGAATTCCATCGGGATCGCCATTTCCATTTAAATGATAGTTAATATCTTTTTCGATCAGGGATAATCCGCTTTGGCTGATGGCGTTGTACGTATTGATTGAAATCATGTTCATTCTCCTCCTTGCTTCGCTTCAAATTTTTTCATGAAATCTACAAGTGCTTCTACACCTTCAAGTGGCATGGCATTGTATAAACTCGCCCTCATTCCTCCTACCGAACGATGTCCTTTTAGGAACTCGAATCCTTCCGCTTTGGCTTCTTTTAAAAACTGGGCGTTAAGATCTTCATTACCTGTCGAGAAAGGAATGTTCATCAGAGAACGATTTTTCTCCGGAACAGGGTTATGGAAAAGTGATGATTCATCTATACAGTTGTAAAGAAGGGCTGCCTTCTCCTCATTATGAGCCTGCATCCCTTCCACTCCACCGTTCTCCTTCACCCATTCGAGTACAAGCTTCAAAACATAGATGGAAAAGGTCGGCGGCGTATTAAAGAGGGAATCATGCTTCACGTACGTGTCGTAATTCAACATGGTCGGGCATGTGTCCGTTGCCCCCCCGATCAGTCTGTCGTGGATAATGGCCACCGTCACGCCGGATGGGCCTAAATTCTTTTGGGCCCCGGCATAAATGAGACCGAAAGATGATACATCTATCTTCTCCGAAAGAATATGGGAAGACATATCTGCCACAAGGGGGATGCCTCCTGTATCAGGATACTCATGGAACCGGGTCCCCTCGATTGTGTTATTCGATGTGATATGTACATAGCTTGATTGAGGTGAGAAATCTTCTGGTGAATAAACAGGAATCTCAAAGGGCTCTGCTGGTGATAGTGTATGGACCTTTCCGACTTTCACCGCCTCTTTAATGGCTTTCTTCGACCAGCTTCCGGTCTCGATGTAATCCGCTTCCTGCCCCTTACCGAGCAGGTTCAAGGGGATCATGGAGAATTGCATGGAGGCTCCCCCCTGCATGAAAACAACCTGATAATCGTCCGGGATCGACAGCAATTCACGCAGTAAGTTTTGTGCTTCTTCTATTATATTTTGGAAAGGGGCCGACCGATGACTTAATTCCATGACCGACATCCCACTTTCACCATAATTCAATAACTCCTCCTGAACCTTCTTCAATACAGGCTCAGGCAACACAGCAGGACCAGCAGAAAAGTTATACACTCGCTTCAACAACAGCACCACCAAAGTCAGAATTTTTCAACAGTATAATCCCGTGCACCACTTTAGTCAATAACAAAAAGACATGATGAAAACGCTTAACTGTGGTGTTTTTAGCCTCATGCGCAGACATGGATGGATTCTTGCTAGATTGATAAAAAAATCGCCCTTCCCACATGCCCTGGATAGGCAAAGCAGGAAAGCCGATGATCAACCCGTCAGGATATCTTCTTTCGGATAGCGGATCTTTTCTTTATCAGGACGTGACAATGAGAATGCCAGGGTGAGGGGACCGAGTTTCCCGACGAACATCACGATGATAATGATCCATTTTCCAGCAACGGAAAGGGAGCCCGTAATCCCCATGGACAACCCTACCGTCCCAAATGCAGACACCACTTCAAACACAATGGACAGGAACGAGACATGTTTTTCCGTCATTTCAAGGAAAAACAGCGCGGTGAAAACCAGGAGTACGCTGATCATCGATAAAGCCAATGCTTTAAAAATGTGCATTTGATCAATTGTACGTCTGAAAATACGAATCTCTTTCTTCTCTCTTAAGAAGGCAAACACACTTAACGAGATAACAACAAAGGTTGTTAACTTAATCCCTCCGCCAGTGGAAGCACTACCAGCACCGATAAACATCAGTAATATCGTGAAAAGCAGCGTGGATCGCTCCATACTTCCATAATCGAGTGAGTTAAACCCTGCTGTACGGGGAGTGACTGCTTGAAAATAAGAAGCAAATATCTTATCCGAAAACGACAGATGGGCCAGGGTATTCGGATTATTATATTCCAGTACGAAGATCAACAAAAAGGCGATGACGTTGATTGCGAAGGTACCCAGTACCATGATCTTCGTATGCAGGGATAGTTGACGAATCGTCTTGGATTTCCACATATCCACAAGAACCGTGAAACCGATCCCCCCTACTATGAACAGGAATGAAATCGTTATGTTGATGACCGGACTTCCCACGTATCCCATCAAACTGTCAGACCACAGGGAAAAGCCTGCATTGTTAAACGCGGAGATAGAATGAAAGACACTCACATATAAGCCCCTTTTCCATCCGAACTCCGGCACCCATTCCGTCGCTAATAAAAGAACTGCCAAACCCTCTACTATAAAAGAAAAGATAAATAAGTATTTTACAAGCTTGATGACACCTCCCACAGACGTTTGATTCAGTGCCTGCTGCAGGAGCAATCGTTCTTTAAATCCGATTTTCTTCCCAAGCATCATAAAGATTAAAACGGCAAAGGACATGATCCCGAGTCCTCCGATCTGGATCAGGCTCATGACGACAACTTCCCCGAATAAGGTGTAGACGCTCCCCGTATCAACGACAGCGAGACCCGTCACGGTCATGGCAGACGTCGTCGTGAACAGGGCTTCCAGCCACGTGATCGGTTCAGTGGTGGCGAAAGGAAGCTTTAAGAGCACCATTCCCAATAGGATAAAAAATAGAAAGGTCACCACAAGTAGTTGCGGCGGACTTAACTGAATGACCTTCTGCTTCATTCTTTTATACACCTTCTTTTTCAAACCGGTTAATATCCCGATTATGTCCTATGACAATCAGAAGATCCTCTATTTCAACCACCTCATCGGCAGAAGGGGATACAATGACCTCTTCTCCTCGGTGGATAGCGATGATATTACATCCGAATTTTGCCCGGACATTCAGATCATTCAACGTTTTATTGGCTACCTTCTTAGAAGCGCATACCTCTACAATGCTGTGCTCTTTTGATAGCTCAATGTAATCGATGATCTTTTCAGATGTGATATGGTGGGCGATCCTTCTTGCCATATCACGTTCAGGATGGATGACTTTATCTGCTCCGATACGGTCGAGTACCTTCTGGTGATAGGCATTCGACGCTTTTACCCACACTTCCTTCACCCCTAATTCCTTGAGAAGAAGCGTCGTGAGGATACTGGCTTCGATATTATCCCCAAAGGAAACAATCACGTGATCGAAATTCCGCAAACCAAGTGATCTGAGAACCGACTCATCCATGGCATTCGCTTGCACTGCATGAGTCGCGATATCGATATATTGCTGAACCACATCATGATGAATATCGATCGCCAGCACTTCTACATCCAGATCTGCCAACTCCTGGACCAAATTCCCTCCAAATCTCCCTAATCCAATAACGGCAAACTGCTTTTTCATGGTGAAATCCTCCAAAACCTTTTTTATAGCTTAACCATCTACTAGCTGTTCATGACTATATTCTCATACTGAACAACGCAAAAAGACCACCAGGAACTAAGCCTGTGGTCATTATCCAAAAAGATCACAAGTATCATTCTCTCCCGCTACGCTTACGAGGTTAGCTGACGGATTCGGGACATGGAAGTAGCCCTACCTTTCATATGAAAGGATTCACCCCTATAGTACTAATGGTTCCCCCGCTTCAATTCATGAATTAAGCGATAAAGAATATTCATTTGATGATAGATATATTACTCCTCTCCACAAGGGATGTAAATAGATTCTTTGTAAAAATTTCTTGAAGAAAAACAGGCAAAATTGTCTCAATACATCCAACATTTACTGTTCGTTAAAAAGGTTTGTACTTACCTGATGCGGGGAATAGCATACATAAGTCTTACGAAATTTGAATCAGAAAGGAAGAAATGTTTATGGCAGGAGTTTCATCCCTCCCTTCTTCAAGTGGGAGCAAAAACGTTTCATCATCTAATGATATAAAGCCCTGGATTAAAGGTTTTGCAAGAATTGGATATATCTCAAGAGGCATCGTGTATATGCTCATCGGGGCTTTATCCGTCATGGCTGCACTCGGTATAGGGGGAAGTACGTCCGATTCCAGTGGTGCCTTTTCGGCTGTTGCCAGCAAGCCTTTTGGGGAAGTCCTTCTCTGGATACTCGGGGTGGGACTGATCGGGATCGTCCTTTGGCGCATCATCCAGGTGATTAAAGATCCTGAGCATGTCAACAATGACGGGAAGTCCGTCTTCAGAAGACTGGCCAGTCTCATCAGCGGCATTGCCTACGGTTCCTTAACGTATAACGCATTTGCCATCGCCATGCACGCCAAAAGCTCCGGTTCCGGTTCGGGTTCTAAGCAGACACTGTCAGCCAAACTATTGGCCCAGCCTTTCGGACAATGGATCGTCGGGATTGTCGGACTTGTCATCATCGGATTTGCACTCTATGAAATTCATAAAGCTTATACGGAAAAATACACCGACAAATTCAAGCGACATGAAATGACCGAGAAAGAATGGGAACTTGGACGAAAAACCGGAAAACTCGGACTGTATTCGCGCGGTGTCGTCTTTTTACTGATCGGATATTTCTTTATCCAAACAGCCCTCACGGCCGACCCGGATAAGACGAAGGGACTGGACGGCGCATTATCCAAACTCGCCCAACAGCCATTCGGACAATGGCTACTCGGAATAGTCGCCGTTGGATTATTTCTATACGGCGTCTTTCAGATCCTGAAAGGAAAGAACCGTCATTTGTCGATTTATTAATCGTGAAAAGAAGCTGTCGATTCGGCAGCTTCTTTTTTTCTGGCAAAAAACCCCGGCATAAAAAATGGACTTTGACACTATTTGCGATCTGTTGTATCTTATGAAAATGAAATCCTCACTAAACCTATAAGATTTATATAAATGTTATGTTTTAGCACTTTGGGGAAATCTACTATTTATAAAAAGGAGGCATTAAATCATGAAAGCTCTTTGGAGAGGTTATCTTCATTCATCCCTTATCATGAAAATAACCGTGGCTCTCATACTCGGAATAGCTGTCGGTTTCATATTCGGAAAGGAGGCATCCGTCCTTTCACCTCTTGGCGACATCCTGATTCGGTTGCTTAAGTTCCTGATCATCCCCCTCATCCTGTTCACACTGATGGTCGGAGTGAACCAGACGAACGTAAGCAAACTCAGCAGGATGGGTGGAAAAACGTTCTTATATTATTTATTTTCATCAGCTTTAGCCATCATCGTTGGTATTTCCGTCGCAAGTATCTTCAAACCGGGAACTGGCATGACTCTTGATACGACGGAAAAATTCAAAGTACCGGAGAATCCTGGTGTGACCAAGGTACTCCTAAATATCATCCCGGACAATATCGTCACGGCATTTACTGAAATGAACCTTTTGGGAATCATATTCACCGCCATCGTGTTCGGGATTGCGATTTCGTATTTACGGTCATCAACGGAGTATCACGCACTTGGAGAGCATGTCTATAAAGTGGTAAACGGCCTGAATGAAGCCACCATGGTCATCATGAAGGCGATTCTCCAATATGTTCCCATCGGAATCTTTGCCATCATGGCCAATACAGTCGGCAATCAGGGACTCGGCACATTACAATCCCTTGGGAATATGATACTCGTTCTATATATTGCGTTGCTTGTTCAGATCGTCATCTACATGGTCGCACTGGCAGGTTTTAAGATCAGTCCCCGAAGATTCTTTGCACAAGCCCGTACACCAATGTTGACGGCATTTGTTACTCAAAGCAGCTCGGGAACGCTGCCGTTGACATTAAATGCAGCCAAAAATCTCGGCTTGCCGAAAAGCTTGTACGGCTTCAGTTTACCTCTGGGTGCGACGATCAATATGGACGGCGCTGCGATTCGAATCGCCGTGTCGGCCGTATTCGCTGCCAATGTCGTCGGCGATCCGTTATCTCTAACGGATATGCTGGTCGTTGTCCTTGTAGGAACATTGGCTTCAATCGGAACAGCAGGTGTTCCCGGTGCAGGTATCATCATGATTGCAACGGTATTCGCCCAGCTCGGCTTGCCGATGGAAACCGTCGCTCTATTAACAGCGATTGATGCCCTTGTCGGTATGGGATGCACGGCACTGAATGTGACAGGGGATTTGGTTGGTACGTCCATTATTGATAAGACGGAGAAGATAGGCGAAGAAACACCTTCCCTTTCATAAATCCATTAAAAAAAGGATAGCCGCGGCTATCCTTTTTCTTATTATGACACCTGATGATGCTCCCAACCCGAAGCTTCATCGGCAAAGATGATTCCCAGTTCGTGATGATCACCTTCATACAAAGCCCCTTGAGTGAAACGGTTCTCTCCGTTTGTCCCAAGTACCTCGAGCTTGCAATAGGCTCCATTCTTTTGAAGTGCTTCGTAAAACGCTCTTTCCGTATTCACGTCGACCCCATTCACCTTCAGGACGATTTCACCTACTTCAAGCGTCAGCTTTCTCGCAGGCGATCCCGGAAGGATTCCGAGAATCATGACTCCCTTAGGCTGACGTTTGAAGAAATACGGTTTTGAATTCTCAGTTCTTCTGTATCGATAAGCGATCCACGCACGCCCAATGATGGCCATGGCAGCTGCACCGACAGAAAACATCGGGGCAAATAATCCGGTTACGGCTAACGTTAATACGAATGCACCCAGCCAGAAAACACTGGACCCGGTTTGTTTGATCGCAATTTCCGGCAACGTACTTTTCACCAGCTGCTGAAACCCGAGTAGAAACGGTACACACAATAAGGAATACGTTTCAGTACCCATCGTAAACACTGGCCACCAGTCAAATGGAAGGGTCAATGCCCCATTTGGTACCAGTATGAACATCGGCACAAGCCATAATTTCTTCCCGAAATGGGCTCCTACCTTCAGACCACGAGAACTTTTGAACAAACGAGGCGAAGTATGCTTCCAGCCGTTCAATCTGATCAACATTCCTTCTACTATCGTCAACACTCCGAGTAAAACGACAATGGAACTCAACAGCCCCATGTTCAAGTTTTCCACATATGTATTCACGTAAGGTATGTTCCACTGAAAATAATCCACCAAAACCAAGAGGAAATAGGAAAAACCTACAGTCATGGTCGCTGACATAAGCTGAAAACGCCCCGTCAACGCAAACAGAATCGACACCGCCCCAAAAAGGAGGATTCCAGCGACAGGAATGACCATTCCAGCTCCTACCGTTACCAAAGAGAACAGCAATCCAAGGACAATTCCGTAAGAAAATAACACCCTCAAATCATGATATCCATCCAGCAGTCTCGAATTGAAATCTTTCCGCTCCCTCTTCACTCGATAATAGCCCGTCATGATAGAGAAAAACACAGATAAATATAAAACAGGATGTAGAAATAATTTCCCGAATCCTTTAAGGGTCTCCAGCAGCCAAAGCTCAACCAATGATCCATCACCACCTTTTGCAAGAAAATTTGCATTATCTACTATTTTATCAAAAGACTCTCCTAAAACCTATTGCAATTTTATTGGTTCATTTTACGTTTCGATGTCATTTCCGACACCATTCTGCATATTTTCCCGGGAAATGATGTCGATTGGGAGATAGAAAGATCATTATTTGAAGAAAAAGCGACGGCTGGTATCTAGTACCAACCGTCCCTTTCATTAATGGAAATAGGCTATAATGAAATCCTTAAAAACGTAGAAGGCAAAACTTAAATATTCCAAAGGAGTTTCGAATTCCGAATCCAGCACCTTATGAATCCCTCCTCTTATTTGGAATGTCCGTGTAACCACTGTATGAGTTCAGTTGATATTCCATATTTAATGAGACTTGCATGCCCTCCTGCTACCTCTGATACTTGCTTATTTTCACTTGAAACCAACTCCAATAGAGGTGTACTGATCGCAGGAGGGACCAAATGGTCATATTGAGAGGTAATCAGGTAGAGATTCGATCGAATGTTTTGCAAGTCGACCTCTTCTTCTGATAGCGTAAATCTTCCCTTCATTAGTAGATTCTCTTTAAGGAAATAAGTCAGGATATCCCTTCCCATCGCACCAGTAAGGGAAAGATGATCATTTGTCCACTGATTGAAGCGTAGCCAATACTGGGTATAATCCTTATCGTAGGCTTTATTCAGGAGTGATAAATAAGGAGAAAAGTAAATAGGAGAGGTCAAGGCCCTCATTCCATAACGGACAAAGGGTGCGGGTATGATATTCATTTCTTCCAGGATAGCTGAAACATCTAATTCATCCTTTTTCAAGGACTCGACCCAATTGTGATAATCAGGAATGTGATCAAAGTCGACTGGGGTCACAAACAGCATGAGGTTCCTTATGAGGTCAGGATGTAATGCTGCATAAATGATCGCAATTGTTCCACCTAAACAAAAACCAGAAAGGGAGAGCTGCTCTTTCCCGCTATGTTGAAGGGCTTTTTTAATGCATGGATCAACATATTGAGAAAGATACTCCGCCAAACCGATTCCTCTTTCCTCCATAACAGGTTCGCCAAACTCGAGAAGATAGACATCATAGCCTTCCTGCAAGAATTTCCCGATCAGACTATGTTCTTTTGTCAAATCGAGAATGGTCGGTTTGTTGATGTGGGAGTATAGTAAAAATACAGGGATATGACGATTGTACTCCTCTGAAGGATAGAACCAAAGCTTACTATTGTATTGTTTCCAGATTGTTTTTCTGTTAAAGTTCGGATGCCACTCGCTTTCATCTTGTAAAGTATCGATAAAACCTTTCCACCTTGCGAGTTCTTTTTGATTGTACTCTTCTTTCATCGTTTCACCTCCATTCTTTATTCTTTACATGACGACATTAGGTGTGTAAGAAGCAGGTATTCGATAAAACTGGTTACCACCTGGATTAGTTGCAGCCAAAACTTGAAGGCCTCTACCATTTCCGGTTCATCCAATTTCTCTTTAATGACTTTATTCAATTCATACTCTACACCCATCCCGAATTGTTTCAGGTTTTCATAAAATTGATCCATTCTTTCGCCTCCTTATACCTGTGCACGGATGCCGCCATCCACGACCAGAATATGACCGTTAATATAGTCCGAGGCCGGTGAGGAAAGAAAGATGACTGCCCCATTCAGATCTTTCGCCTGGCCAAACCGCCCAGCCGGTATATGCTGCTTGATCACGGCTCCCTGCTTTTCGAATAATTCCTTTGTAATCTTGGTAGGAAAGAATCCTGGCGCTATCGCATTCACCTGAATACGATGAGGTGCAAGTTTCACGGAAAGATCCTTCGTAAAGGTCATAAGAGCTCCCTTGCTTGTATTATAGGGAACGGTATCCATCAGCATCGAATTCGTCCCGCCAAATCCCGTCACGGAAGCAATGTTAATGATCTTCCCACTTTTCTGTTTGACCATGATCCGGGACACTTCCTGTGAAAACAAAAAAGCTCCCTTAACATTCACATCCATCACCTTGTCCCACTTATCTTCAGGGATGTCTGCAAAAGGACCTGCCCAGGATGTCCCACTATTATTGATCAGGATATCGATTCTTCCAAACTCATTCATGACCGTTTCCACTACGTTGATCACATCTGATTTCTGTGTAACATCGCAAGGGATGGCAAGCGATCGTACACCTAAACCAATCAGCATCTTTTTCACTTCTTCACATGCCGGGAGGTTCCTAGAACAAACCACCACATGCGCTCCCGCTTCCCCCAATGCAAGGGCCATCTCTTTCCCGAGACCCCGTCCACCACCTGTGACGATGGCCACTTTGTCTTTTACAGAGAACATTCTATCAATCTCCTTTCTATTAAAATGAGGGTCATTATTATAATAGATAGATTTGGGGAATGAGTGCTTACTATTTGAGATTTCCATTGAAATTGAATGATACGCCTGTTGAAAGCGGCAAAAGAAAAGGAATCCACTATATCGCATACAAATGGCCTCCCTGTATAAAGGAGGCCATCATCTTTTAAACCAAGTCTTTTATTTATAACTGTACTCTAAAAAGTCAGGTCTATTCCTCCACCTCTTACTTAGAATGAATAATACCGCTTTCCCTGCCAAGCTACTGGCTTTATAGTATTTGTATTCTATGACTTCCCTGCCTCCAAACCCCTTCTTAAAATGTGTGATATTCTTCATGGCTTCATCCTCATCCTCCTCGAAGGATAGACCGACAAAGTCATAAATTTCATAGCCTTTCTTCTTAAAGAATAGAATATCGTTCCAATGCAGAAAGCGATTAGCCCTGCCTATCCGATTCCTTTCTTGATTGTTCCCGAAATCAAATCGCCCTGAACACGAATGGATCATACTCGCTTTACCTTTTGTCAGAGAATAGGCGTGCGAAGCTAATTTACGCCCATTCTCGTCCATCACCTTGGTAATAACCAGCATTCCTTCGGTACGGAGTGAATGCAACTTACTATGGCTGCATGGTGGGATCCCCTTCTCCTTTGCAAATGGAATAAAGAATTGAACAAATTCCTGTATGTCTTGTGAAGAAGGTCTTTCAGTGATAATAACTTCCAATGCTTCTTTTGAAGCTTTGTTGATTTGATATTTTGTGCTTCGGTTCATACCTTTCAATAACTCTTCTTCAGATTGTTCAAGATCAATGTGCAGTGTTTTAAATTTTTTGAGCAAATGATAGTTTTCTTCGTTCGTATATTTAGGGAGTTGAGAGACAATCGTGATGTCCGTTTTTTTACAATGACCTTCTATCTCATTTGTGCCATACAAATCAGTTATATCTAACATCCATTTCTTCCAATAAATCGGCTTCATCACGTTTCCCCCTCTGAGCGTTGAATTCCAATTGTAATTCTGACATGTTGAGACTTCTCATCCCATATTCTTCTTTCAAATGCGAATAGGCTGTCAGGATGCGACTAAGAAAGTCAATATTGCTTTGTAAATTTGAATTAAAATTATGTGGGTGCCACCATAAATGATAGATTTCACCGTTCTTTGCAGCGTATGTCATATCATCCACTATTCTCTTTAACCGGAGCGGTTCAAGTTTTTTCAATGTCGGGCAAACGGGTCTAAGAAATCGACTGGAAGGAATGTTTAACGGCAAGTCAGCTTCCCCTTCACAGAGTGAATAAGTATGATGCCCAGTGAGATTGACATACGCATCGAGAAATCGGAGAGCACGCTTTACATATCTCCTGTTTTCACCCGTCTTTAAATCGTAAATCCATGACTTTTCCGTTCCCCGATAGGAAGTAATCCCATTACGCTTACAAAGCTGCACATATTCCTTGCTGATCTGGTTGCGGGGAAAAACAATACTCTTCGGTTCATGACGCACCTTCTTCATGACTTCAATGGCTTTACTTAAGTCATCTTGGAATTGTTCGATCGTCTGTCCCTCTTCCAAGCAGTAATAATGAGAGAAGGTATGAGTCCCAATTTCTTGATGATCGGCTTTCGCGATTTCCCGGATCAATGATGGTGAAAAATGAAAGTCATGGCGATCCTTTTCACTTTTCAAGGAGTTGAGATAAAGATAAGGTGAAAGCTGAGAATCACGATAGCTCGGTGTTTTGTCCGGGAAATCCCTTCGCAGCTCCTTAAAATTGTTATAAAACATAAATCCGACAACCGCCCACGTCGCATGGATATCAAATCGATCAAAACTGTTCAATATGGAGTTCACAACATGATCGGCATCTTCTTCCGATTGATCTTTATACGTATGGAAGGAGAGTTGGTCCTGCATTCCCCAATACAGCTCAAAATCCAATGAAATGACAAGTGTTCCTGGATGTTTTTTATTAAATGGAGTGACTTTTTTCCCAACCAGCTTCATGGGTCCTCCTTCTCTTTCTTTGAATTTCCTTCAACGCTTCACGAAGCCCTTGTTCCAATGTGTAGTGTGGAGCCCAATCCAGCTGCTCCCTTGCTTTTGAATAATGCAGGGAACTATGTTCAATATCCCCTTCCCGGGCAGGTTCAAACTGAACAGATAAAGGTTTTTCGCTGATTTTGGCAATGGTATGAATGAGGTGATTGATGCTCAGTTGTGTCCTCGAACCAATATTGATGGTCGTGTTCTCTCCTAGGTCAAGAGCCCGGACACAAGCCTCTGCAACATCTTTTACATAGATGAAATCCCGTGTTTGGTTACCGTTGCCAAAGACCTGAATAGGTTTGTCCTGTGCGGCATTGTTAAGAAAGATCGAGACCACACCCGCTTCTCCTTCTGATGTTTGCCTCGGTCCGTACACGTTGGAAAATCGCAAAATCGTATAGGATAAAGAATTCGATTGGTGATACATTTGGATATAGTTTTCAGAAGTCATCTTGGATAATCCATAGGATGAGGTAGGCATAAGCTGGTGACTTTCATCAATCGGCAGTCTTACAGGAGTACCATACACTGCCGCCGACGAAGCAAAGATGAATTTTTTCAGATGATATTTTGCACTCAGATGAAGGAGGTTGATGGTACCGATGATATTGACCTTCCCATCTTCCTGTGGATTCTTCATTGAGTAGGACACGGAAATTTGAGCTGCCAAGTGGATAATGATATCCGGCTCTTCTTTTATAAAAACGGTTTCAATTTCTGGACTGGTGATATCCATTTTGTAAAATGCAACACCTTCTGGAATATTCTCTTCATTTCCAGTGATCAAAGAATCAATCAGTATGACTGAATGTCCTTTTTTCTGTAGATTTTTTGTCACATGATAGCCAATGAATCCCGCTCCTCCTGTTACCAATACCTTCATCCTTACACCTCTCTACTTTTATTTTGAAAACCGACTGGTCTCTTTCTGATACTGCTTTCCAGTACTGTCTGATACATCTGTATCGTCTGGTCACGCATTTGTTCAAATAAGAAGTGACTCTCGTATTGAGTTCTACTGCACTGCCCCATTTGCTTCATGAGTTGAGGATCTGCAATCAGCGTCTTTACCTTTTGTATAAATGTATTTGTATCATTCCTCGGTATTAGAAAGCCGTTCTTTCCTTCTTCAATAAGTTCTCTCAGTCCTCCAACATCTGATGCAACGATCGGTAACCCGGCCCTCATTGCTTCAATGACACTGATAGGAAGACCTTCATGCCGGGAGATAAGTACAAAGAGATGAGAATCTGCCAATAGTTCTGGTATATTTCGCCTGTTTCCGAGAAAATGGACACGGTGTGCAATCGAACTTCTGGCTACCATATCCTTTATATCTTTCATCAAAGGTCCGTCCCCCACAAGATCCAGCTCCCAAGAAAGCTCTCTCATGCTTTCCAGTGCCATGAGCAGGAATCGGTGATCCTTTGGGGAAGCAAACCTTGCTACCATGATCAATTTCGGTATTGATCCCAATGGATTTCTTCGTAGATTCTCTGGAACATCAGGAACACTATTATGGATGGTCTGCATTTTTGATTCGTGAATGATCCGGTGCTTTAATGCTAACTGATGGTCGTAATCGGATACGGTTATGATTCCATTCGATATCTTGCCTGCATACCTTTCAAGAATTGTATAGACTCTCCTTTTCCTCTCAGGCACACCCTCAGAGAAGGCCCAGCCATGTGCTGTGAATACAGTTGGAACTCGGCAGATTTTCCCTGCCATTCTCCCCAGCATCCCCGCTTTCGAAGAATGTGTAGCCAGGATATCAGGTTTTAGCCTCTTCAACCATTTGCATAGCTCGTTCAATGCAAGCCAGTCTTGCATCGGGTTAATCTTTAATTGCAGATGGGTCAACTCTTCACATCTAATCCCATTCTTCTGAAGCTCATCGGTAACCGGCCCGCTCCCCATGGACAGAACGATTACTTCATGTCCCGCTCCCATAAGACTTAGAGAAAGATCGAGAACATGAACCTGAGCCCCCCCTACATCATCCATCCTGGTAATGAACTGAATAATTTTCACATGCTCCCCTCCTTTTGTTTAGGAATACCGACTACAATGCACCAAGGTAAGGCAAGCAGCAGCCAAAAATGACGCCAATGTAATGTATCAATAAAGAAACTATTGAAAAGCAGTCCTACAATGGATGCAAGTATCACAACAAAATATCCCTGATACATCCCTTCTGTCATTCGTAAATTTCGGAAGCAAGTCAACATACTCAGCCCGACGAAACCAAGGAATGAGATAAATCCCAGAAATCCATTTTCCGTGAGGATCCTCACATATAAACTATGAGTAGAGTGATTGAACATCATTTCCGATTGCCCGGACCCCACACCTAAAGGATGGGTCATGGCTACTTCCAAAGATTCCTTCTGTTTATCAAACCGAGTATTATCGTATTCCTGATATCCCAAGCGCTCATGAAACAGATCGACCAAATCAGTAGAGGCCATCACAAAGTAGAGTATGGGAAGGGAGGAAATGATCAGAAGAATGATGATACCGATCCGTTTGTTGATATTCCCTTTAAAAAATACGAAATAAATGAACAATGCGACAACAAGGTGACCCCAGGCAGCACGGGAGAAGCTTAGTGAAACGGCTAACGTGAGAACTATGAAACTGATGAACATCAATGCCTTCACCTTTTCTCTCCCTGTTTCCATCTCAATCTTCAGCAACAGGAAAAGGGCCGCAGGAATCACAAAGGGACCGAACACATTTGGATCTTTAAACATCGACTTTATTCGGCCTTCCCACATAAAAAGATCTGAAAACGGAAACAGATGAAAGAATGAACCGAGACCGATTAAGGCCGCTGCCATGGCAGCAATAATGTACCCATTGAATATGGCCTCTACCGCTTTTTCTTTATAAAAGGAGACCACACTCCCGATACACATCCAAGTCAAGACAAGGTAGAAGGTGATGACACTATAGTTGAGACCATGGATTGGGTCCTTTGCAAAATAAAGAGAAGCCAGGTTACACGTGATAAATAGGATTAATAGAAGCATCGGAGCTGGGAACTCCATTGCAAAGGGAATCATCTTCTTCATAGTTAACGCGATTAGGATGATTAACAGAACATCATAGGGAGAGGGTTCTACCAATACGATCGAGCTGCAAGCCAATGTAAAATAGAGAAACGCATTCAGCCATCCTGGAAGAGATTCATTTAGCTTCACTGGCTTCAACTCCTATTTCGCATTCGAACTGATCTTGTTTTACTCCCTTTGTTCTCATTGCATACCAGGCAAGAAAAGCAACAACCAGATATCCGGCGGAACCAAGAACACTTAAACATAGCAAGCTTTGGATGGATGAAAATTGGGAATGAGTCGAGACCAAAACAGCCAGCAATAGGAGACCGAAGCGAATGATTTCTCCAATCAGTTGTAAATTCTGAGCCTCAAAGACAAAAAAATTGGCTGTAATCGGATTAACAACCATTTGGAAGAAAAAGAGGATGGCCATTACTTGAATGTATGTCCCTGATTCAATCCAACTCTCGCCAAACACATGACCAAACGTCCATGGTGCTGCCAAAACAATGATGCAAATGACCAAGAAGCTTATACCGGACAGCTTCCAAACCATTTGCCAAAAAAGAGTATTCAATGGTGTGGTAGTCGAACGTATTTGTTTAGTCGCGCTGGCAAAATAAACCTGCTTCACTGAAAACCCGATCAAGGCGTCGGGAATGGAAAGGACCCGTTGACCTAACATATATAGGCCAGCAGCTTTTGAACCAAAGGATGCGGCGATAAAGAATACAGGCAAATGCCCGCTGGCAACACTCAATATGGACGACCAGCTGGATATGAGTGGAAAATACTTATATCGATTGGCCAAGTCCCTCATTTTCTTGAGAGTGATTGTATGAAAGCGAGCTTTGATCGATTCAAAAGAAAGCCGGAGCACAGTACCGCTTCCTACCACTCTTCCTACTACCTCTCCCATTACCAAACCGACCGGCCCAAATTGGAGAAGACCCAGACCTATTTGCGAGAATACTTGACTCATATTCATAAACACCTTCCCCTTTGCCATGAAGGGATAGGCTTCTCTTCTGATTAGCCATGTATTCAACACTTGGAATATACCAAATCCGAATAAACTCAAAGGCAATAGCCATAAATATTCTTCTAAATGGGGAATATTCACGATGGATGCTACGGAATGACGGAACAACCACACCCCCATCAAGCATAGAACACTCATTCCGGATACGATGATGAGTGAAAGACTTAAGAGATTAACCGCATCATCTTCATCCCTCGGAAGCGGGATAGCCGATTCATATAGTAAGGAAGCCATCACTGAAGTCGTGTATAAGATGGAGACATAGATTGAATACCCACCAAATTCTTCAGGTGTATACAGTCGAGTCAACAACGGAGTCGTTAACACGATAACAATGAGAGAAATGGCTGTTCCTGAAACGAGTATGGAGACATTTCGAAAGAAGTTTCCCTTTAACATAAGAGCTTTTAATTGTTTTATGAATTTCATCTCCTTGTACCACCTTATTCACGTATAACTTCAAGGAACGGCATGATTACCTGAATCCTATTAATCTCTGTTTTTTCCTTATTTTCTCTGGTGTAAAGCTGGTGAAATCCATGCCATTGGCAATATACACCGCATTGGCACGAAAATAGTTAGTATACATAGCCGAAAACTCATGTTGAATCGCTTGATATGCTTCACTTAATGTAAAGGTTCTAGAATGGTGATTGTGAGCGTCTGAAGCCACAACATGAACATGGTTATATTTAATCAATTCATACGCAAACTTTTGAATACTCCTGCCGAACTTACCTAAGATACTTCCCGCATTCACCTGAAATAGGGCTCCTTTTTGAAATAACGAATAGAGCAGCTCCGGCTTCTTCCTCAACTCTTCATTCCGTTCAACATGGGCAATGATCGGTACGTATCCCACCAATTGAAGCTTATAAAGAATCATCTCCGTATAGGAGGGAAAATGGCTATTAGGGAGTTCGATCAGCACGTACTTATTCGTTTCATTCAGCGTTAACAGAATAGAGTCCAATTTCTGCAAATCCTCTGCAACTTCCCCGTATAAATGAATTTCCATTCCGGGAAGTATAGTAAGGGGGATGTGTCGCTTCTTCAATTCCCGATTCAGTTCCATCACTTGATGGATAATACGATCCCCTTGATTAAAATGGATTCCATTCCCTTGATGGGGAGTGGCAATGACATGGGAGATTCCCGACTCTGCGGCTTGTCCTGCCATTAAAATCGATTCTTCAAGAGTTCCGGGTCCATCATCGATACCATGCAAGATGTGGTTGTGTATATCTACAATCACACTGATTCCTCCTCTGTTAAAACGATTAATAGTAATACTGAACTTTCTTGGATGGAGCGATTTCATTCAGGATGGTACCGAGTATTTCCGTTTTCACCTGCTGTAGCTGCTGAATCCCATCGGCCACTTCATCACGTTTGGACTTCTGTGCATTCACCACAAAGATACATCCATCCACCTTGTTTGCTAATGCCAACGAATCCGAAACAACCATAGGCGGACTGTCAATAATGATATATTCGTACTCTTTCTTCAGCTCCTGCAGCAATTGGTCCATTCTCTTGGATGAAAGGAGCTCTGTAGGATTCGGAGGGATGATCCCTGCGACGATGACGGAAAGATTCGGAATATGCGTTCCTGATACAATTTCTTTCGCTGTAGAATATCCTTCTAAATAAGAAGTAACCCCTTTTCTGCTACTGACACCGAAGAGGAATTGCCCATCCGGTCTCCTTAAATCGCAATCGATGTACACCGTTTTCTTATTGTCCAGTGCCATGACAATCGCCAGGTTTGCACTGGTCAATGATTTCCCTTCGTTTGGATGCTTACTTGTCACCATTAATGCAGAAGAAGCATTGGCTCTCGTCTTGTACTGAACAATCGTCCTTAGAGAACGATAAGCTTCTGCTAGTGGGGAATGTACCTCTCCTGCTTTTAATAAGTGCTGAGATAAATCCCCTCCCATCTTTTTAGCTTTCTTCATATGAGGGATCCCACTCAATACTGGAAGGGATAATGCGTCTTCCACCTCATGTATGGTTATTAATTTCATATCGAAGTGTTTCCTATAGAGAACCCATGTAGCAGACAAAATAAACCCAATGACCATAGACAGAAGGATGTTAATCATTTTATTGGGACGGACTGGTTTTTCACTTGGACTTGCAGATGAGAGGACATGGACATTGTCTATATCCATTACTTCCTTTACTTCTTCTTTAAACGTTGTAGCCACGTCATTGGCGATATCTGCAGCTCTTTCAGCATTTGGACTTTCAGCGATGATGGAAATGATTTGAGAGTTTTCATTGGTGACGACTCTTGTTTGTTTCACAAGTTCTTCCTTACTGATACTATGATCAAGCTTCTCCTCGACCTTATCCATGATTCGATCACTTTTGATCATAATGCTATAGGTTTCAATCAACCGTATGTTGATTTCCACTTCATTCAGGGATAAATCTTCACCATTTCCTTTCACTACCGTTCCATTGACCAAGAGATCTGTCTTGGATTCATACATAGGAGAAAGCCAGAAAAACGTGATGAGTGCCCCCAGGACCGTCGTGAGTAATGTGGTAAGGAAAATGAATTTCGAACCGTTTTTTAACTCTTTTAAAATAACTTGATAATTAAATGATTGCTCCACCCCTACACTCCTTTCAACCTCCGTGGTTCTCTAATAAGAACCCTTACGCCGCAAAACAGTAACGATTGTCTTTAAGAGGATCTTAAAATCCAACCGAAGAGATTGATTATAAACGTAATATAAATCGTAGGCTATTTTCTGACCGTGGTTGATATCGGAACGACCATTTACTTGAGCATACCCGGTCATTCCTGGTTTTACAAATAATCGCTGTTCCTGTTGATCATCATAATACCGGGTGATAGCTGGTACTTCCGGTCTTGGACCTACCATACTCATCTCACCCTTCAGAACATTCAATAGTTGCGGGATTTCATCGAGGCTTGTTTTGCGAAGGATCTTTCCCAAGGTGGTAATATTCGGATTCGTTTCTCCTTTGAACACAAAGTCTTCAGGGACTTTATCCTTCCATCCGTACTTCACTTCACCTGATTCCCTCATGGTTCGAAATTTATAAATCGTAAAGGGAATATGATTGATGCCTGTCCGGGTTTGTTTAAATATGACCGGCCCCCCATCAATCAGCATGATGAGCACGTATAGGAGGAGAAAGATCGGGCTTAATAGTATAATTGACAACAAACTGATGACGACATCCATCACCCTCTTACCGTTCAACTTTTCTATGTGAGACTTCATACCCAATCGTTCGATTGTAACGCTTTCTTCATGAATTTTATTCGGTTCTATCAATATTCCTCACCTCCTTCAAAAAGTAATGAGATTGAATGATATTCTACTATATTGAGGATAAGGACTAAATATTCATTACTTGTTATCTATTTATTGTTCCCACACCTCCCTTTAGTCATTTAGAACCTCAAATTGGTAAATTAAGTTATATTATTCGACACCCATTTCTATTTCCCCTCTTTTTTCCCGAATAAAACTGAAAAAAGAGAAAGATTCATGACTTTAAGAACCTTTCTCTTACACACACTATTCTTTTTTCGTACCTTTCGCAGTCCGCTCTATATACTCCAACGCTGCTTGCAACTGCAAATCGTTCTTTTCATTCTGAACCGCTTCAAGTATTTCCTTCTGCAATCTTTCTCCGGTTTTCGCATCAATGACGCCCGTGACGTCCAGACTTGCTTGGATTTGGAAATCCTTTACCGCCTTTGCAGTCTTCTTACTGAAGTATCCATCGGTCCGATCAGGAGTGAATCCCAATCCTTGGAGCATCTCCTGTGCGTTTTTCACCTGTTCGTTGTTTGCGCCTTCTTCCAGAGGTTTCTCTACCTGAAGAGGATGGGCATAGAAGTAGGATGGTTGTCTGACTGGTATATCCGGTTTGATCCCCTTCTTGTGAATCCAATTCCCATTCGGCGTCAGCCATTTGAACATCGTCAGCTTGATGTTGCTGCCGTCTCCCATCGGTACTGCCTGTTGGACGGTCCCTTTGCCGAAGCTCTTTGTCCCGATCAGTGGGTATCCTTCCGCTTCCTTCAACGCTCCTGCAAGGATTTCGGATGCAGATGCGCTTCCCTCATCGATGAGGACCACCACTGGATATGCTTTTCTTTCCTTGCTGTTGGAGAAAGATTTCAGCACCTCACCGCTTCGTTCCTGAATTTGGACATACGGTTTTTTCTCTGTAACGAACTGTTTGAGGATCTCTTCCACGCTTGATAGGAGACCGCCCGGGTTGCCCCTTACATCAAGGACCAGCCCTTCTACCTTTTTCTTCTCTAGTTCTGCCAGCTGCTTTTTAAAATCGACGGCGGTGTTTTCCGAGAAAGTGGTAATTTGAATATAACCCGTCTTCTTCCCATTGACTTCCTTCACATCCGACATCACCGTCTCAACCGGAATATCGTCCCGTTTTACGGACACTTCGATTGGATCCGAGAGTCCTTCCCTCGTAATCTCCAATTTTACCTCTGTCCCTTTCTTCCCCCTGATCTTCAACGTTGCTTCATAAAGATCAAGGCCATCGATGCTGTTTCCATCCACCTTGACGATCCGGTCATTCGGCTTCAACCCTGCTTTTTCAGCAGGTGAATTTTTAAACGGCGCCACGATAATGAGCTTTCCGTCCATGATGGTGACCTCTGCCCCGATCCCTTCAAAGGAAGAATCCAATGCGTCATTAAATTGCGAAGCAGTCTCAGCATTCATGTAAACAGAGTACGGATCATCCAGGGTTTTCAGCATCCCCTGAATTGCTCCTTCCACGAGCTGTCCCTTATCTACATCTTGAAAGAACTTATCGCTGATGAGATCATAAGCGACTTCCACCTTGTGGAGCTTGTCATTTAGCTCACCTTTTCCATTAAACTGAGTAGGCTCGTCCCCTGCCAAGTCCGTCCATTCCAAGCCGCCATACATTCCTCCTGCACCGATCAGCATACTAATGATGATGGTGATGATGTGCTTTCTGCCCGTCCACTCCATATATTCCCCTCCAGCTACTCGTTTGTTTATGGTCAGGATGACAAAAGCCTGATGAAGAAGAAAGCTTTCCACCCAACGAAAAAAGACACCACACAAAAACGCGTTAAGGCGGTGCGATGTCTTTGCTTATCTAACTATATGCCCGAGGGGGACGAGTTATGAATGACAGGAAATTATTTAATACCCGTCACCACTTTCTGGACTTTATGGTTATTAAGATGGGAAGAAATGATCCCTCCCCACTTTTCAAATTCTACTAGAAACCCATCATGGCCGAATGACGTTGGGATAAAGTAGTGTTCTCCTAGTTGGATTTGGTTTGTGAAGTCCTTTAAGTATTGAGGGGAATAGATCAAATCACCCTCGTAGCCGATGGAGATCAGCTCGCATTGATACGATTCAGCGACTTTTTCCACGCCTCCCCTTTCTCTTCCAATATCATGGGTATTCATGGCTTTCAGAAGGGTAAGATAGCTATTGGGATCAAAACGCTTCCCGAGTTTCTTTCCTTGATAATCCAGATAACTTTGGATATTAAATTGCTCATTGGTCTTCTCCCGCTTGAAACGCTGATCGAACAACTCCTGCGTTCGATAGGTCACCATGCCTACCATTCTGGCAATCTCTAATCCTTTTAAACTGGCACCGTGTGGATAGTGCCCATCGTGAAAATCGGGATCTCCTTCAATCGCTGTGATTCCAATATGATTAAAGGCGATGCCGTAATCATTTAATGCAGGCGAGACGGCAAGGGCGAAGACTTTTTTGATATAAGAAGGATACAGGACTCCCCACTCAAGCGCCTGCATTCCCCCCAGTGAACCTCCGATCACGGCTTCGATATGGTCGACGGACAGCCTCTTTAACGCTTCAAATTGGGCTTGGACCATATCCCTTATCGTAATGTGCGGAAAATCGGAACCGTAACGCTCTCCGGATTCGGCATTGAGAGACGTCGGCCCCGTGCTTCCTTCACACCCTCCCAGTACATTAAAGGCAATTACATTGAAGCTGTCGGTATCAATATACGACCCGGGACCGATCAGTCCATCCCACCAACCACGGTCTTCCCTCGTCCCTGTCACTATATGGGTACCGGTAAGGGCGTGGCATACAAGGATGACGGGCCCTTCTTTATTTCCTGTACGTTCATATGCCAGATTTACATTTTTCATCGTGATGCCTGACTCTAATGTGAGGGATGGGATGGTAATGGAGCTGACTTCGTACGAATATGAGCTCTCCATTCCTCCACCTCCTTTTTGGTGTTGTTTGGGGTGATGAGGGCACCCCGGTTTTCGTTAAGGTGAGCTGATTGGCGTCTTCGATTCCATTGAAATGGCCAGCGTGAACAGGTTTCGCTGATATATTTGACATTTCGCTGATAAAAGGTCCGATTTCGCTAATATATTGAAAATATCGCTGATAAAATCAGATTTTCGCTGATATCTTTCATACCCAGGCCCAGTATGCCCTGTCATTAGCGTCCATCCCCTGATTTTCGTGAATATTACACCCGTGACGTCTCCAACGCAACTTCAATCGCATGATCCAGATCTTCAATCAGGTCCTTCGCAGATTCCAACCCGACGGAAAGCCTCACCAGATCCTCCGTGACACCCGTAGCACGGATCTCCTGATCATTTAATTGCTGATGCGTTGTGGAAGCAGGATGGATGATCAGTGATTTCGCATCCCCGACGTTGGCTACATGGGACCAGAGGGAGATGTTATCAACCACTTTCCGTCCTGAATCCCTCCCCCCTTTGATCCCGAATACAACAATGGAACCCGATCCATTTTTCAAGTATTTTTGCGCCAGTGCGTAGGAAGGATGTTGCGGAAGTCCGGGATAGGATACCCATGCGACACCGCTATGCTGATCCAGGTGCTCTGCAATCTTCAAGGCATTTTCTGTATGACGCTCAATGCGGAGGTGCAGGGTTTCCAGTCCTTGCAGTAACAGGAACGCGTTCTGAGGACTTAAACATGCCCCGAGATCACGGAGGAGCTGCACTCGAAGTTTGGTGATGAACGCCGCCGGTCCTACATCTTGGGCGTAGCGAAGTCCGTTGTAGCTTCTGTCCTCTTCTGTGAATCCAGGGAATTTTTCATGATTCCAGTCAAACTTACCACCGTCTATGACCACACCACCTATCGCCGTACCGTGACCTCCGATCCACTTTGTGGCTGAATGGATGACGATATCCGCTCCCCACTCGATTGGCTTGCACACATATGGGGTGGCAAATGTGTTATCGATGATGAGCGGAATATGGTTATCATGAGCCACTTTCGCGACCGCCTCGATGTCCAGGACATGGAGGCTTGGATTCCCGATTGTCTCAGCGAATATGGCTTTCGTTTTCGGCGTAATCGCTTTACGGAAGTTCTCCGGATCAGTTGGATCTACGAAATGGACTTTGATGCCGTATTTCGGTAGAGTCGTAGAGAATAAATTATACGTACCGCCGTAGAGATTCGTGGCTGCCACGATTTCATCCCCGGCACCGGCGATATTCAGAATGGATAGGGAGATAGCCGCCATTCCAGATGAAACCCCAAGGGCTCCGATGCCCCCTTCTAATAGGGCAAGGCGTTTCTCGAGCACATCAACGGTCGGATTCATGATGCGGGTATAGATATTACCTGGCTCTTCCAGAGCGAATAGTTTGGCTGCATGGTCGCTGTTGTCGAAAACATAGGAAGTGGTTTGATAGATAGGTACCGCTCTTGAGCCTGTGGCTGGGTCCGGCTCTTGGCCGCCGTGAAGAAGCAGAGTGTCGAAATCGAATGATTTGGTCATTTGGAATTCCTCCTAGAGTTTTTTGGATTTGGCGTAAGGTTTCTTTTGTTCACCTGTTGAATAGGATGGTTTTTTCAGCTGCTGAAAATCGGGTCGAGTTCACCTGCTGAACATTTGCAGAAAATCAGCAGCTGAACATCTCCAAACATTCTCCTGCTGAGCACAAATACTGAAGAAGATAGAAGAGGAAAAAACAAAAAACCCTCTTCCTAAGAAGAGGGTCTAATTTAATAGGGTCCTCCTCTTATCTTTCAGGCAGATCGCCTGCAGGAATTAGCACCTTTTCATGTGACGCCTTTCGCGTACATGAAGGTTGCCGGGTTTCATCGGGCCTAGTCCCTCCACCTCTCTGGATAAGAGCATATAGTTGTCAATGTGAAAATTCTTGCGTTGAGATGAATTATAAAGGGTAACCAGCATCAACGTCAAGGGTATTTTCAGAATTTTTTATTTTTTCACCGAAACTGCGATCGCTTCGGTAAATTGAGCTACGATGTCTTCACTATCCTCGATGCCCAACGATATTCGCACCACATGGGTGTTGATGCCAAGTTTCTCCTGTGCCTCTTTCGGGAGAGCACGGTGCGACGTTCCAAGCGGATACGATACCGTGGTTTCCACGCCTGCCAGAGACGGGATGATCTTGATCCAGCCAATTGATTTGAAGAATGTGCTGATGTCACATGTTTGCTCAAGTTCAATCGTCACAATCGCCCCATTTCCTTTTTCTGATAGGTTCGTTGGATAATAGACCGATTTCACTTGTTCATTTTTACGTAGCTCTTCAGCGAGAGTCCCGGCATTATGTGCCTGGGTGCCGACTCTCAGTGCCAGCGTCTTGGCTCCGCGACATGTCAACCAGGCTTCGAATGGGCTTAGGTTTGATCCAATGTTGACCACCTTTTCTTTTGCCTTTTGGACGAGTTCTTCGTGACCTACGACTACCCCTGCTGTGATATCGCTGTGTCCCCCGATATATTTCGTAGCGCTGTGAGCGATCAGGTCAATACCCTCAAGGAAAGGTTGACGCAGATATGGGGTGGCAAACGTATTGTCGATCATCGTTTTCAAGTCATGTCTTTCCGCCAAAGCTACCATGCCGGGAATATCTTCTACACGCATAAAAGGATTCGTAACGGTCTCACTGTATAGCAACTTGGTTTGCGGTGTGATTGCTGCCTCTATTTCGTTCACACTTGTAAAATCTACGAAAGATGTGGAAATACCGAATGAATTTAATTCTTCTTTCAGCATATGGAACGTGCCGCCATATAAATCCTCCGCTGCCACGATATGATCTCCAGACTGAACCACTGCGAGGATTCCCACAAGGATGGCTGACAGTCCCGAGGACGTAGCGACTCCTGCAGGCGCTCCTTCTAGGTCCGCCACCATCTTTCCAAGTTCATCAGTGTTGGGGTTTCCCGTTCTTGTATAGAGGTAGGGAGACTTCCCTTCATAAAAACCCTCCAGCTCTTCAAGTGATGTAAAAGAAAAAGCTGAGGTCTGATAGATTGGCGTTGTCTTACTGCGGATTTCCTGCGTTCCTTTCAATTGGCTATGTACGACTTTGGTGGTGAACTTCATATCCCTGTCATCCTTCCTGAATCTATGTATTTTAAAAAGTGTACCATATTCAGAAGATTGTGAGGAGTGAGAGGATTCCGGTTCTATAAAAAAAGGACCCGTTGCTTAACTGCAACAGGCCCCTGTGGATCAAACGTTTTCTAAACAGCCGATCAGACGATTTTCGATGTCCAATGCCAGACGTTTCAGTTCATCATTGTCCACCATTTCAATCAGCTTGCTCGGTTTCGCCATACCGATCTTGGTTGCTCCGCCTTCTGTGTATACCGTCACTTTACAAGGCAGGAAGTAACTTACGAGCATGCTTTCTTCCAGCACTTTTTTGGCTTCGTGTGGATTGCATACTTCGAGCACGACCACTTCCTCGTTGAAGTCCAGCCCCTTATCCTGGAGCTTCCCGGCAAGGTCAAGATTCCACAGAACACCGAAACTCTCTTCTTTAAGTGCGCTCTCGACAGCTGTCACCGCTTCTTTCACATTCATTGAAACTTCTTTAGTGTAATGGAACATATTGATCCTCCTTTATATGTCATGGTTACTTATACCTCACAGCGTATGTAACGAAACCAGGTCCGTCCCTTCCATTATTCCATCTGTTCGACCATTTTACCCATCATTTCTTCGTTCATGGGTCCGACAATTTTATGTTGAATGATGCCGCCCGTGTCGATCATATAGGTGGTCGGGATTGTAAAGGCACGGTAATCGTCCCCGATATCACCCTTTTCATCCATGAGGATCGGGAAGGTGAGTTCATAGCCGTCGACAAATTGCTGGACCGCCTTCTTTCCGTCATCCTGAGAAGTCAGATTGACAGCCAGGATTTCGACATTTTCTTTTTTCGCATGTTTTTCATAGTACTGCTGCATATGGGGCATTTCAGCTTTACATGGCGGACACCATGTGGCCCAGAAATTCAGGATTACTTTTTTGCCCTGATAGTCCGACAGCTTGACCTTTTCACCATCTAAAGTGGTCAAGGTGAAATCGGGGGCTCGGTCACCCTTTGTCAGCCCTTGCTGCGCATTGGATAAATCCATCGATTCTTTCGCTAATTGCGCCGCTTCTTCCTTTGCTTTCTTTTCCTGCTGATCCTGGAACAGGTTCACCAGAAAAATCCCAATGAGCAGGGCAACGATCACCAGGGCAAAATTCCGTTTATTCAATATGCTTCCTCCTTCCATATAGTAAGATGAGATAGATCATGACAGCAAGATACGTCCAGGTAACGGTAGTAAAAGCAAATCCTTCAAGAATCGATTGAAAAAAGAATTGAAGGAGTGTAAAGACAATAACAAATTGCACTGCCCACAGATCCCATTTTGGGCCATTTGATTTTTTTAATAAAAATACGAGGAGTGTACCGTTGGTGATAAAATGTATAACCGCTAAGAGAAAGTCCAGCTCCAAAAGATGATAAACCATTTCAAAGAAAACGACAGTACTTATCCAGGAAGTGATGACGTTTGTCGAGCTCACTCTCTTTTTTAAATAAATGTAGATCAGCGTCGTCAGTATCCCCAGCCAATACCCAATCTTGCCTCCATGAAAGTAAAGGATCGTCAGGGGATGTTCGATGACCATCGGATAATCTACAACTATGACACTTAGCTTCCATACGATTATAAAGATAAAAACCGCACTTGAATACCAGTCGCTCGCTTCTCTATTCCAGAAATACAGGAATAGATACGTCAGAATGAGGGAGGCGAGGATGCCTCCCCAAGAAGACGGGAAAGTGAAGGAGCCTATGGTGTACCATGTTTCAGCCATCAACCCCTACTCCCTTCAACGACAAACGTTTTTTCTCACGACAATATAATAGACCGATGGATCCAGATGCCCAACCGTTGTCGTGAAGCCCGCTGAATTGAGCTGACGTTCCAGCTTCTCAGAAGCAATCCTTTCATCCAGGGGTGGCCCCATTTCTGATTCGACCGCTTCCCAATCAAAGATCAGCCAGATCCCGTCGTCTTTCAACATATCATGAAGATCTTGAAAGACTTTAATCAAATCAGGTACTTCGTGTAGCACGAAAGCAGATACAACCTTATCTAACGTTTTCTTGTTGAAGCTAAGATACTCAAGTGATGATTTCACATAAACGATATTATCAATCTGTTCTTCCGTTGCACGATGTTTCAGATACTCAAGCATCTCTTGCTGCAAATCCACTGCCTGTACCTTTGTTTCCAACTTTCGAGCGATCGGAAGGGTTAAATAGCCATTTCCACAGCCCAGGTCTGCAACAATATCATCAGAGTTTAATTGTAGCAGTTCTAAAACTTTGTCTACCGGCACAAGTTCTTGTCGTTTGGGATCAAGAAGTTTTGAAGCTTTGTGATGTTCAAATAAGTGTCCCGTCATTGAAAATACTCCGTTCCATTAAATACCCCACATTGTATTATAATCTTAAATCTCCAACTTACAATCAAGTTATTTACTCATAGTGTACCCCTTAGTTGAATTATTACAGAAATGGTGGTGGAGTGTGTGTCTAAAAGTTGAATTTATCTAATGAAAAAGGACCCTTCTTGTAGAGAAGGATCCTTTCAACTAGATTGACGATTTTTTATGTAATTTTCCTATTCCATTTCCGATGAAGAAAAGATCTTATGCTGCTTTTATACCTTCCAGTATCAGCATGAAATATTTCACACTGTCTCCGCCGCGCTGGTTGATAATTTCAATATCCTGTAAAACCTTTTCAACTTCTTCAGCACCGACAGACTTGAGTAACATGTCACTGACTTCTTCCGCAGTATACCGGCCGATCTGGGTATACTTTAGTGCCGTACGATTTCTTCTGCAAAAACTTCTTAATTGTCTTTTTATACTAGCTAACTCCAATACTATCATCCTTCTTGCAGGTTCAACTCATACCATTACGAGCCTTAAAGATAAAAATAACCTACCAAAAGGCAGGCTAAATCATACTGGAATAATGCTCGAATCAGTATTCATTGCTTCCATTATTTCGGTAACCCGGCGATCATTATTTTAATAAAATGGCAGACCCGTGGCTTTGCGTCCTAATTTTTCAATTAGTTTGCCTTTTTCGAAAATCATATAAATATAGTGTCATTATACTAGAAGAATTATGAAATGAAAACAGTATAACGTAATATGCTGATGATTTCTTCCTAATATAGTGGGTATATAGGATATTTTAAAAACCCCGTTCTGTTCGAGAACGGGGTTTCAAAACTTAAAAGTTAATATATTGACGTGGATCTACAGCATTAGAATGAGATGCATTCCATGTGCCTCTGTGAAGCTCGAAGTGTAAATGCTGACCGAAAGAGAAGCCTGTATTACCCATGTAACCAATTTGGTCACCTTTGTTTACGGCTTGTCCTGTGCTCACTAATGATGAAGACATGTGAGCATATACAGTCGTGAACGTTTGACCGTTGATAGAGTGAGTAATGTATACGACATTACCATAGCTTGAGCTGTAGTGGCTCTTAATGACGTATCCATCTGCAGCTGCAGAAATTGGAACACTTCCGCGTGCCGCAATGTCAGTACCGTAGTGGAATCTTCTTTCACCATTTAAGACATCCCAGCCAAAATTGGTTGTGATTGTTCCATGAGCTGGAGCCGTCCAAGCACCTGAACTTACTGGTGTACTTGGGGTTGATGATGAGCCACCACTGTTGCTTGATGTAGCCTCTGCGCGCTTAGCTGCTTCAGCTTCTGCCTGACGTTTACGTTCGATTTCACGCTGACGGGCAAGTTCTGCTAAACGGGCTTGCTCTGCCTGGATTTCACCTTCAAGCTGGTGCTCCATTTGAGAAAGTTCTTCCGATTCTTTTTCAAGATCGGCTTTTTCAACTTTTAATGTTGCTTGTTGAGCTTCTAATTGTTTAAACAATTGAGCCTTTTTAGCTTTTTGGCTGTTCAGGTCCTGTTTTAATGATTCAAGATTCGCTTTTGCACTTTCAAGTGATTCAAGTTTCTTTTCTACTTGAGCCTGCTTCTTTTCTAATTCAGCTTGATCTCGTTTTTGCTCATCCATGATCTTTTTATCTGCGTTGACAATCGTATTAACTGCTGTTACACGGTTGATAAAGTCACCAAAGCTTTCCGCTCCAAGAAGTACATCTAAATAATTAGCAGATCCGCCCTTTTCCTGGATAGCACGGGCACGTTCTTTTAAAAGTTCGTTTCGCTCTTTGATTTTTTCTTTTAGTTCTTTGATATCTTTCTTTAGCTCATTAATTTCTGCAGTGGTTTCATCAATTTCTTTTGACTTTTCCACAATTTTTGTTTCTGTATCTTTTAACTTCGTACTGATTTCAGTGATTTGAGCTTGGATATCTTTTTGTTTATTGATGTTTTGATCAATTTGTGATTTTTTCTCATCAATCTTGCCATTGACCTCTTCTTTTTTAGAAGAAACATCGCCCTGCTGTTTCTTTAAGTCCTCCACGGAGGAGTTAGCGCTAGCAGTTGTAGCTAACGTTGGTAGACTTCCGATTGTTAATGCTGCTGCAATAGATAATGATACAAAATACTTCTTGTTCAAGCGGCATGCTCCTTTCAGCTTCTATCAACCTATCAAATTTTACACTTTTAAGAATTTACGTACAGACATAAAGCTTCCCCAGGCCCCGATGAGGCAACCCATCAATAGAATTAATCCGTTTACTTGATAGATAAAGGGGGTAAAATCTAATATCTGAATAAAATTGTTTTGTAGTTTTGGTTTAATAAATCCATAGGCATAATAATAACCAGTTGTTACAAGAGCGATCGGGATAATAGAACCTAAAACACCCAGCCATAAGCCTTCTAATATAAACGGCCAGCGTACAAACCAGTTGGTTGCACCCACGAGTTTCATTATCTCGATTTCCCTTCTTCTGGCAACAATAGTGATTTTGATTGTATTTGAAATGAGGAACATGGCAGTAAACAGGAGACCGATAATTAATACAAGTCCTACGTTTCTACTCATTTCCAGCACATTAAATAATTTTTCTATCTTGGCTTCACCGTATAAGGCTTCATTTACACCTTCATACTTACTGATCTGACCAGCAATTCTCCCAGTGTCACGTGGATTCATTGCCTTAACGATAAACACATCATATAGTGGATTGTCTTGTTCAAATAATCTGAAATCGTCTCCCAGATCCTTAACAAGGTTCTGAAGCTCTTTTTCTTTAGAAGAATACTCAACAGATTCGACTCCACTTATATTTTGAATCTTCTTTTCTATTTGATCAATCTGGGGTTTTTCAGTCCCAATTTCGAGCAACACCCGAACTTCGACGTCTTTCTCAATATCCGTCGCTACCTTGTTCATGTTTAACATCAATACGATAAACACACCGACAAGGAGTAATGTTACGGTAACCGCACTCACTGATGCAAAGGTCATCCAGCCGTTACGGCCGATGCTTTTGAAACTCTCTCTAAGATGCCTGCCATACGTTCTAGCTTTCATAACCGTAATCACCTCGCTGTTCGTCCCGGACAATGCGGCCATTTTCGATGGCAATTACCCGATGCTTGATAGTATTTACGATTTCACGGTTATGTGTAGCCATAATAACCGTTGTACCACGGTTACTGATTTCTTCAAAGATGTTCATGATATCCCAAGATGTTTCGGGATCAAGATTACCTGTAGGCTCGTCTGCAATGACAAGCTTAGGCGTATTTACAATTGAACGCGCAATCGATACACGCTGCTGTTCCCCTCCTGATAACTCATTCGGCAGCATTCTTGCTTTATGCTTAAGTCCTACCAAATCCAATACTTCCATGACTCTCTTCTTAATTTGCTTTGGATGCTCTTCTATTACTTCAAGTGCAAAGGCAATATTTTCATAGATTGTAAGCGATGTTAGAAGCTTGAAATCCTGAAATACAACCCCCACATTTCTTCTTAAGTATGGAACTCTACTATTTTTCAGTTTTGCGAGATTAATACCATTTACAATGATATCTCCTTTGGAAGGACGTTCTTCGCGGTACATCATTTTGATGAACGTAGATTTCCCGGCGCCGCTTGGACCCACAACATACACAAACTCACCTTGCTTAATGTGGACGTTAAAGCCATTAGCAGCCATGACACCGTTGCTGTACTGCTTGTAGACGTCTTTCATTTCTATCATTTTAAAATCACCTAATTTGTATTATGTAGTTACCCTCTTGGCTGTTTTCGACATATGTACATGGCACGTAACCGAAGTCGTCTTTACCACCATTAGACAAAAAATGGTGAAAAAACTCGAATTACGCTTCCGAAAATAATTATAACATCACTTTATAGTAAGTTAAGGAAAAAAATTATTACATTTTCATTTCAGAACGTGAAAAAATGTGAATTTTTTACCTGTTTTATTGTCGATTTTACCTATATAAAGACGAAAATATAGGTATTATAACCTATTATCAGGTACTAATACTACATTCTAAAGTTTTAGGTTTATAAAGAGAAAAACATGAAGCTGATGCCATTCCTATTAAGTTACTAGGTTATAAATGGGAGCGTTTAAATAAACAAGGGTTTAAGGATGTAATTAGAAAAACTTCTGTAACAAACACTTAAAGAAGGAATAGAAAATACCTGTGGGTAAACTACCATTATAAGAAAATGTTGAGCAGTGCAAGATTTGCTGCCTCATTTGCAGAAAAAAAGAAGAACCCATTCTCGGATTCTCCTTCTGATCTTATTTCTTTTTCGATAACCACTCAGCCACAGCCTCTGCTTCATCACCTTCAATGAGTCCAGGAGGCATTTGACCTTTACCATTTTTGATGGTTTCAAGGATTTGATCTTTGCTTAATTCAGCACCGATGTTTTTCAGGGCTGGTCCCATTCCGCCTTCAAGGTTCCCCCCATGGCAGCTGGTGCATTTATTGTTGACGATTTTTTCAGGGTCCACTCCACCGGAGCTTGTTTCTGTACTGTCGCCGCCGTCACCGCCACATGCGGCAAGTACCAATGAAGCGCCAAATAGAACACCAAGTAGCTTTTTCTTCATTTATTATCCCCCTCGGAAAACATTTTTCAGAGTCGCGGATGTGATGAGAAGTCCGTTCCTCTCTTACATAATTATACCAAGTTTAAACCCGTTTGAAACCTTCCCCCAATACTTCAGAAGCGTCCATAGTGACGACAAAGGCAGAAGAATCAATGGTTTTAACCAGTTGTTTCAGTTTTGTGAATTCTGTTTGATCGACAACACACATGAGGATCGGGCGCTCATCATCTGTATACCCACCGTATGCAGATAGTTTTGTCACCCCGCGGTCGATTTTATTCAAAATTCCTTCGCGAACCTCTTCCTGACGGTTGGTGATGATCAGTGCCATTTTGGACCTGCTTATTCCAACCTGGACGAGATCGATCGTTTTACTTGTGACATATAAACCGATAAGGGCATATAACCCCCGTTCGATATCATAGACGATAGCTGCCGAAAGAACGATCATTCCATCGATGAGGGCTACACAAGTCCCAAGTGACAGTCCAGTGAACTTGTTGACAATCTGCGCGGCAAGGTCCGTCCCTCCAGTTGAAGCCCTTCCCCGGAACACAATCCCTAAACCAAGACCTACACCGATTCCTCCAAAAAGGGCACCAAGCAGCGGGTCTTCCGTCCAAGGTTTCCAGTCTTCAGTCAAGAATACGACAAGTGGTAGAAACACAGTTCCAATGGCTGTTTTGACACCGAATTGCAGCCCTAGAAAGATCAGACCTGCTATGAATAACGGAATGTTAAATGCCCATTGTACATATGCGGGCTTCCAGTCAAACAGTCCATTCAAGATGGTCGATATCCCGCTCACCCCTCCGGAGGCAACCTCATTTGGAAGCAAGAACACATTAAACGCAATGGCCACAATCGTCGACCCAAACACAACAAACAAATACTCTAACAACTTTTCTTTCCGTGGATTAAATACCTGTTCACGACGCCTTTCCTTCAAACCCATCCAGTACGACTCCTTTAACCTATGTATTAATAGTATGAGTACAAACCCTCCCTTTGATGCAATGCTCTTCAGGGACGGACCTCTTAATCAGGACACCGTTCTTGTGAAGAAATATACAATCAATGACGAATCTGCACACTCAATTTGAATGACTACAAGTAAATAAAGTGATGCATATCAAGGAAATTAATTGCTCTCATTCCCTCTACATCAACCTTTGAGAGTATAGCATGGGCATACAAAGGTGTAAATAACAGTCCAATAACGTGTTAAAGCATTAATGGAATGAGGTTGTTGATATGGTGTTTGTTTGAGGGACGGACCTCTGTGAAGGGTGCAAAACGAAACAAATATATACCTTTAGAGGTCCGTCCCTCGCATCCCAAAGAAAAACCGACCTTCCCAGAGGGAAGGTCGGTTGCGGGGTACTTATTTTATTTTGGATCTCAGGTAGGCATTGATGAATGGATCGATGTCTCCATCCATTACGCCCTGTACGTTTCCTGATTCTGTGTTGGTTCTGTGGTCTTTGACCATGGAGTATGGATGGAAGACGTAGGAACGGATCTGGCTTCCCCAACCGATTTCCTTTTGCTCTCCACGAATTTCAGCAAGCTCCTGCTCTTGTTCTTCGATCCGCTTTTGATAAAGCTTCGCTTTCAGCATTTTCATGGCTGATTCACGGTTCTTGATTTGCGAACGTTCTGACTGACACGTTACAACAACGTTAGTCGGTAAGTGAGTAATACGGACGGCTGAGTCGGTTGTATTGATGTGCTGTCCACCTGCTCCACTTGCACGGTACGTATCGATTTTCAGATCTTCCGTACGGATGTCGATTTCGATTTCCTCATTGAATTCCGGCATGACCTCACAAGACACGAAAGAAGTGTGACGACGTCCCGAGGAATCAAATGGTGAGATACGCACAAGACGGTGTACGCCTTTTTCAGCTTTTAAGTAACCATATGCGTTGTGGCCCTTAATCGCTAACGTTACACTCTTGATTCCCGCTTCATCCCCTGGAAGATAATCGAGTGTTTCCACCTTGAATCCACGCTTCTCACCCCAACGAGTGTACATGCGTAGAAGCATGGAACCCCAGTCCTGTGACTCGGTTCCACCTGCACCTGGATGCAGTTCAAGGATCGCGTTGTTTTTATCATGTTCTTCACTGAGGAGAAGCTGAAGCTCGTAGTCATTTAATCGTTTGACCAGGTCACCAAGTTCCTCTTCAAGGTCTTTTTGAAGTTCTTCGTCTGGTTCTTCTTTGACCAGTTCAAGAGTCAATTCCAGGTTTTCCTGGGATTCAAGCAATGATTTGTATTCATTGACAAGATCTTTTAATCCGTTTCCTTCATTGATGAGCCCTTGTGCTTTTTGCTGGTCATCCCAGAAGTCGGGCTGGACCATGATTTCGTCCAGCTCCTGGATTCTTGCCTCTTTGTTTTCTAAGTCAAAGAGACCCCCTGAAGTCCGCTAATGTTTTAGCTGATTTTTCTAACTCTGCTCTGATTTCTGATAGTTCCATGTGTGGTCACCTCTATAGTTATTTGGATTGTTGGGATTGGATTGTGTTTTTGTTTGTACCTGGTACAATCTATGGAAAATGTACCTGGTACAAACAATGACTACACAGATACACCCATAAAAAACGGAAAAGTACCTGGAACTCATTTTAGCAAAATAAGTCCCAGGTATCATCTCATTTCTTTTATTTATCCAGTTATGCCGTGGCAGTGTTTATACTTTTTGCCGCTTCCGCATGGACATGGGTCGTTACGGCCGACGTCTTCCTGTTTGCGGACTGGTTGTTTCTTGGCTTTTCCGCCTTCTTCTTTCGGGTTCACCGCTTGGCCTTTGGCCACTTCCTGGCGCTCAAGGTTGTTCCGGATTTCCGCTTTCATGACGTATTTCGCAACGTCTTCCTCGATGGCGAGTACCATGCTTTCGAACATGGCGAATCCTTCATGCTGGTATTCACGAAGTGGATCGTTCTGTCCGTATGCACGGAGGTGGATACCTTGACGAAGTTGATCCATGGCATCGATGTGATCGATCCATTTCGTATCAACCGCGCGAAGAAGAATGACTTTTTCAAACTCGCGCATCTGTTCAGGCGTTAGCTGCTCTTCTTTTTCATTATAGCGATGTTGTACATCTTCATAGATGAGAGCCATCATTTCATCTGCTTCTTTTCCACGAAGATCGTCAACCGTCACGTCGTTTTCAGGTAGAAGATTGGCATTCACGTAATCCACGATGCCTTGCAGATTCCAGTTTTCCATCTCTTCTTCGGCCGTATGTGCCGCTACCTGGCGTTCGATGGCTGATTTGATCATGCCTTCAACGATTTCACGAAGGTTTTCGGAATCGATAACTTCGTTACGCTGCTTGTAGATGATTTCACGTTGTTGACGCAGAACATCATCATATTGAAGAAGCTGTTTACGAGCATCAAAGTTGTTTCCTTCCACTCGTTTTTGAGCGGATTCTACAGCACGGCTGACCATTTTACTTTGGATCGGCTGGGAATCGTCCATTCCAAGACGTTCCATCATGCTCTTCATATTGTCAGAGCCGAAACGGCGCATCAATTCATCTTCCATTGAAAGATAGAACTGAGTCACCCCAGGATCTCCTTGACGACCTGCACGTCCACGAAGCTGATTATCGATACGGCGCGATTCGTGACGCTCAGTACCAATAACTGCAAGACCACCAAGATCGAGTACTCCGTCACCTAGTTTGATATCCGTACCACGACCGGCCATATTCGTCGCAATCGTGACAGCACCAGGCTGACCGGCTTCTAAGATGATTTCCGCTTCACGGCCATGGTTTTTCGCATTCAGTACATTATGGCGTACGCCTTTTTTCGTTAAAAGTTTAGAGATAAGCTCTGACGTTTCAACAGCAACCGTACCGACCAGAACAGGTTGTCCTTTATCGTTTCGCTCTTTAATGTCTTCCACTACCGCGTTGAATTTCCCTTCGATGGAAGCGTAAATCAAATCGGCGCGGTCATCACGAACGATTGGTTTGTTTGTAGGGATGACGATAACGTTCATATTGTAAATGTTACGGAACTCTTCCTCCTCCGTCTTCGCTGTACCTGTCATACCGGACAGCTTTTCATACATACGGAAGTAGTTCTGGAACGTGATCGTTGCCATCGTCATACTTTCGTTTTGAATTTCGAGTCCTTCTTTAGCTTCGATCGATTGGTGAAGACCGTCACTGTAACGGCGGCCCTTCATCAGACGACCAGTGAAGGAGTCAACGATGACAATTTCGCCTTCCTGAACCACATAATCGACATCACGGTGCATACTAACGTGGGCTTTCAGCGCCTGATTGATATGGTGGTTGAGAGTTACATGTGAAATATCGAACAGGTTATCAATATGGAAGGCTCTTTCTACCTTGCTGATACCTTCTTCCGTTAATTGAACACCTTTCGTTTTTTCATCGTACGTGTAATCCTCTTCTTTTTTCAGGGTACGTACAACGGCATTCGCCTGGATATAAAGCTGAGGCGTGCGCTGGGCGTTACCTGAAATGATTAAAGGTGTACGTGCTTCATCGATCAGGATGGAGTCGACCTCATCGATTACGGCAAAATGAAGGCTGCGCTGTACCATTTGATCTTTATAAAGGACCATATTGTCGCGCAGGTAATCGAATCCAAATTCATTGTTCGTACCATATGTGATATCAGACTTATAGGCTTCACGTTTTTCATCTTTAGACATAGAGTTGAGGTTCAGGCCAACAGTAAGTCCTAAGAAGTTATAAAGCTTACCCATTTCCTCGGCATCACGGCTGGCAAGATATTCATTGACCGTGATAACGTGAACGCCTTTTCCAGTGATGGCATTCAAGTAAACAGGCATTGTCGCCGTCAGGGTTTTACCTTCACCGGTTTTCATCTCGGAGATGTTCCCGCCATGAAGGGAAATACCACCCATTAGCTGTACACGGTATGGATATAGTCCAAGCACGCGGCGAGCCGCTTCCCGCACAACAGCAAAGGCTTCAACGAGCATGTCCTCTAAATCTTCACCTTTTTGATAGCGTTCCTTGAATCGCTCTGTTCTTTCGCGGATTTCATCATCCGTGAGGCGCTCCATATCGGGGCCTAATTCCTCTATTTGATCGGCCAGTTTCTCCAGCCTCTTAATTTCTCTTTTATTTGCATCGAACACTTTGTTTAATAGACCAAGCATGTGTAAACGCTCCTTTATCTGTGTTGGAATGAGAGCCAAACGTCACAAGTATAACGAATGAAAATGAGATTCAGATGAGAAATATGTGAAATCCCTGTAAAATCCCAGGAAATCCATCCCCATCACTCTACTTTACATTCGCTACAAAACGCAATAATCCTCCCACCAAAACACGATATATTCCCTATCAATCTTACCACTATCCCATATTGGTTACAACTTAAGGCTTTGAGGGACGGACCTCCCTTTTTCAAACTTTCGAAGGAATGAATGTTATTATATCAAGCTTTCTATTCTAAATGATTATAAAACGGGAGGTCCGTCCCTCAAAAAAAGCCGCCTATTATAGGCGACTTTTGTAGGGTTGGTATATAGTTCGGGTTATGCGTTCACTGCTTTCAGTAGTTCGTAGACGGTGTCCTCGTAGCTTTCCCAGATTTGTTTGCTTCGTCTTGATATGCTGTTGGCAGAGACATCGAAGTATTCGGCCAATTCTTTTTGAACGTGGCGGATACTGATTTCGTCGATGTTTTTCGCCATGTCTACCATTGCTCCTGAATAGATTTTCGGATTGCGGATCGTTGGGCGTTCTGTGTAGAAGTACTTTTCTAACACGGCAACGAGGAGCTCACTTTCTTTCTTGTCTTCCCCTTTTTC
This sequence comes from Rossellomorea sp. NPDC077527, assembly GCF_044542955.1. Classification (NCBI taxonomy): domain Bacteria; kingdom Bacillati; phylum Bacillota; class Bacilli; order Caryophanales; family Bacillaceae; genus Rossellomorea; species Rossellomorea sp. NPDC077527. The sequence continues at coordinate 106,108 of NZ_JBITVL010000006.1, forward strand.
AGAAAGGAAGGTTTGAAGGGATGTGATGGCTTCCGTGTATTCCGGCGTCTTCCAAATTTCTACTCCTTCAATGGAGTCTTCGGAATTGTCTTCTGAATTCTGCTCTGATTCAGCAAGCTTAGATGATGCTTTCCCTGCCTTCTTCTTCTCCGCACTATAAAGAACAAAACCGACATCTGCTATTTCCAGGTACTGACCTGATAGATAATCATGCAGATTATCAAACTCGCCCTGTTCAAAGCGAATCTTCACTAATTCCATTGCCGCTTTTTCAATGGTTGGATAAATGAAGTATTGGGCAAATGGAAGGTACTTTTCTCCATTTGGTAATAGTAAACCTAAGAAGAAGCTGCTCTCCTCTAGTTTTCCGAATTTTTCTGTCACGACCAGGGTGTCTCCCGTGATGGCTTCCTCGACACGAAGCGTATTGTCATCAAGCTTCTCAACCGTACCGGCTGTCACTCGGATGTTCTTCCATGATTCCAATACTGCTGCTGTCTGAGGGCGAGTCACCGTACTCAGCTGTTTATCGACGAACCGTTCAATCAAACGAACACCATCCGCGTCCTTTTGAGTCGCTCCATACCAGCTGACAAACGCCATTTCATAAATATCAGGATCAGCCTGCATTAAATCCATCTTGGACAGGTAATGATGGTAGGATTCTTCCATCTCTGTAGACTGCGCCGAAGCGATAAAATCATACAGCTGTGCCTGAAGCACATCCAACTCCTGACTCACCAGTGTATCTATATTCACAACGTTTTCACAGCATTTCTTATATTTCTTTCCACTGCCACATGGGCATGGTTCATTTCTACCGACTGTACTCATGTTTGTATTTACCTCCAACTTCTCCGAGTCCTGTACACAAATGTTCATTATATAACATTTCAGGCATTCCTTAAACTGTTTTAAAACAAGAAAAAAGAACCAATCCCTTTTGACTGGTTCTTTTCCCTACTATTTGCCTTGGTTTTTCATATGTTCGAAAACATCTAAATCGATATAATTCTCTTCCTGCTCACGCATTTCAAAGTTTTCCGTATGGAGGTAATCTTTCAGATTTTGATAGAGGGATTGGTTTTCTTTAGCATAACCGAGTCGCGTCAATTCACTTTCCACTTGGTCATGAATATCTCCCTCCAACAATACCACTCTACCGGCATCCGATTCTTTGAAATAAAGCTGGTGGAGTTGATAGATTCGCTTCAGTTCTTTAATAGGGGAGGCGTGATCGTCCACCCTTAAATCAATATATCGATCACTGAACCCACCATATCCACCGTTTTCTTTCACGACTACCAGAGCTGCAGACTGCATGCCGCGGGAATCGCCGCCTGCTTCCTGGCCGGCATCCAGTGCATGGAGCAACCTCTCAGCCAAGGACCCAGTGGTCGCCTCAAAGGTTTCCGCCATTGCTTTCACGGTGTTCCTATCGACTAAAATGTTTCCCTGAGCTGCAAAATGCTTCCCCGTTTGTCCACCTGCCCAGTTGTAGCACCCCTCACCGGTGAACGTGGCTGCATTTCCACCCGCATCAATCAATCCCACCTGGCGTAACGGTCGCTCCGGATCGTCCTTTGTGATGATGTCAAGAGCTTCTTCCGCCGTCTTCCCTTCCGACATCACTTGAAGAGCGTGTGGTCCGTAAGAAGTATTCGCATAAGACTGAGTCGCGACTGCGCCGACTCCCGCTTTTGCAAAAGGCACTACCGATCCAACACCGAGGAATTTCGATTGAACCGCAATCCCCCACTCTTTCTCTTCTGGGTCATAACCCACAATGGAATACGTCATGATGTAGTCCTCCTTTAGATTAGAGCGTCTGGATTCAACCCTTTTAGCTCTTCTATTACAAATAACCCATCTTTCCGAATTAACACATCATCGAAGTAAATTTCCCCACCGCCGTATTCAGGACGCTGAATGCATACCATGTCCCAATGGACGCTTGAACGGTTTCCGTTGTCTGCCTGTTCGTAGGCCTGTCCCGGGGTGAAATGAAAACTTCCGTTTATTTTTTCATCAAATAAAATATCCAGCATTGGCTCATTGATCTTCGGATTTACCCCAAGGGCAAACTCACCGATAAAACGGGCACCTTCATCTGTATCCAGAATATCGTTCAATTCCTTCGTTTTATCAGCTGTAGCTTTCACGATCTTTCCGTCTTTGAACGTAAGTGAGACATTATTAAAAGTGAATCCACGATAAAGTGTCGGAGTATTATACGTAATGGTTCCATTCACGCTGTCCTTCACAGGAGCCGTATATACTTCTCCGTCTGGAATATTCCGCTCACCAAAACACATAACAGACGGAATATCCTTGATTGAGAATGTAAGGTCCGTCCCTTCACCGGTAATGCGTACTTTATCCGTGCTGTCCAAGAGCTCTTTAAGCGGCTTCTGAGCTTCTTCCATCTGTTTGTAGTCGACGGTGCAAACTTCCAATAGATAATCAAAGAACGTGTCATAGCTCATCTTTGCTTTTTGGGCGAGTGATTGATTCGGATAATTTAAGAGGGCCCATTTCTTATTTTGAATAAGGTAATCATTGGATTCCTTCATATGCGGCATGAGGAGCTGCCACTGTTCAGCAGGAACCTCACTCATCTCTGCGTCGTTGGCATCACTGGATATACTGATAAAGGCATCAAGATCCTGAAACTTTTGCAGGTCCCATTTATTCCTCAGGATCATCTGTTCAGCCTTTGCATTAGTAGCCATTATCCGGTTTAACTCAAGGTCTCCTAATTCAAAATAAGGGATGCCCCCCAACTCATATGCCTTTTTAAGAAGCTCTTTGATCAGGGGTTTAGTTGAATGCTCTCCCGCAATCAAGAGTTTCTCCCCTTCTTTTAGTTTTAATGAATGCGTCAGTAGTACGTCCGCTAATTTCTCTAACCGTGGATCTCTCATTTCATTTCCCCCTTTTTTGTCTATCTTCAAACTTCGACAAAAAATGGTAAAATCCTCCTATCAACAAAAAATCCTGCGTTCATTGTGACCGCAGGATTTCCAGGTTATGAATTTAGTTTGTTTCAATTAGTCCATACTTACCGTCACGACGCTTGTACACAATGTTTGTTGCATTTGTCTCTGCGTCTGTGAAGATGAAGAATGTGTGACCGAGCATGTTCATCTGCAGGATGGCTTCTTCGCTGTCCATCGGCTTCAGATTGAACTGCTTCGTTCTTACTACTTCCGTATCGTCCTCTTCCTCAAGCTCAATGGCAGCTGCGCCATTAGGAGAAACATGATTCAGATCTTCCTGAGCCGCGAAGAACTCCTTCGGGCTGCCCTTTTCACGCATCTTACGGTTCACTCTTGTCTTATGTTTGCGAATTTGACGCTCCAATTTATCTACTATCAGATCAATGGCCGCATACATATCTGTGTTGCGTTCCTCTGCTCGTAGCACTAAATGCGGCATTGGAATAGTCACTTCAGTTTTCGTATTTTTATCAGGATACACTTTTAAATTAACATGTACATTTGCATCAGGAGTTTCATTAAAGTAACGATCTAACTTGCCAATCTTCTTCTCCACGTGTTCGCGAATCGCTGGAGTTACCTCAATGTTCTCGCCTCGAATGTTGTAGTTCAACATGTAAACTCCTCCTTTTAAAAATAAAGCTATGTTTATATATTCTCCATTCCCTTAAATAATCCTTCTTAAACTTTCTTAATTTTTTGTCAATTTTTCGTAAAGTTTGTAATGTAGTGTCGAAAATGTTGATGGAGAAGGGGGTGGAGAATGTTTAGAGTGAGGTGAGGGTTGCGAGTGTTTTTAGGGTTCACCCGGCACTCTTTATAGTTATATTATCTCACTTTATCGGGGGATTAGACGGTGGGGATGTGGAGGTTTTGTGGAGAGTTTGGGGAGGTTTTGTGGCGGTTGTGTAAATAGGTTGTGTACCAGGTACAGATGGATTGGAATGTACCAGGTACATTATGGTCTCGTTGTACCTGGTACAATATGATCTCTTTGTACCTGGTACAATAATTCACAAATGTACCTGGTACAAATTGAAATCAGGATTTTGAAATTGGCTGGTTCCAATCCTTAATTTTAAATTTCATTTCTACATAAAATTTATACTTTTCATATGGGGAATCTCCCAGATACGAAAGAATCTTTTGAGTATCAACAATTGACTTGTTACCGGCGGCTATATAGCTTTTGTAGCTGCTCCAATGATAGTCTTCTGGTTTCTTTGAGTATTTCGACTTCACTGGATTTAAATGAACGTAACTGCTCGTATCAATCAATTGCTTAGAGTTCTTAATTAATTTGGCGTAGTATCGATCCTGAAACACATGTCCTACATAATCGTATTTTCGGTTAAAGTATCTGGCATAAATGGAGTGAATATAATGGATAATGTCTGAAGGAGAATCATTGAGTGTTCCAATAATGAGGTGAACATGATTCGGCATGAGGCAATAGGAGTGGAGAAGGAATGGGGTTTTTTCTTTCGCTCTTTGCATTAAACCTACATAATGATTGTAATCTTTTCTATCCCGAAATAGATTATTTTTTCTGTTTCCACGTGCAGTAATGTGATAAATGGCTCCTGGATACCAAACTCTAAGGTTTCTTGTCATATACTCTTCCTTTCTCTAATAAGGTACAAGTATATCAATTCGACATAATCCAAAAAATTCCTTCAGGGTGGTAATTCATTGAGAGTTTCATTTTGTACCTGGTACAATTGAACGTGTTCGTACCAGGTACAGCTGGTATCGTTTGTACCTGGTACAAAACTCAAGCCCCTAAACATCCACATCCCTCTTACCAAAACTCCACCAAGCCAATCCACCAAACCCAACCAAATACACCACAATCACCCCTACCGAAAACCAAAACGTCATCCCTACAAACGGCGGGGTCCCGAAGAAATACTGCTGCAAATCGGTATTCGCAAACAACAGATACCTCCCCCACTCAAGGCCTCGCTCGTTCATCAAAATCAGAAACGTCCCTGTAGAAAAAGTAAGAAAGATCGTTGAACCAATCGCAAATGAGCTGTTTCTCGTTACGACAGAAAAGGTAAAAGCAAAGGAACAAACTACCATCATTTCTATGAATCTCAGTACGTAAGCACCTGCCACAATAAAAAAATTCTCGTTCAAATCAAAAAAACTATCATAAAACCACAGTGAACCCAGTACGGCAGAAAATAAGAAATGAGAGGCTGTTAAAATAGTAGCAATAACTATCACCGTTATGTATTTAGAAAGTAAAATCTTCACACGGTTAATGGGCCGTATGAGTAATAACTTAATGGTGCCCGACGAGAATTCACTTGATACGATATCCCCGGCAATGATCAGACTGAAGAGTTGAATGATTATGAGTAGATTCGAGCTGATCCGCATATATTCCCAGAATGAAAATTGGATGCCATCGAAGAGCATGTAGACAAATATGGATGCGATGGCATCCACGAACACAATGAGTGCAAGGGAAATCCACATCCGTGAGTGAGAGGTTTGCTTTATAAGTTCATTAGTAATTAAATTTATCATGTTCCATTACCCATTTCGAACTGTATTTGATAGTCTCTTTGGAGCCACAATCAAATAGCCATTGCGAATCAACCCTTCAATGGTCTGCCAGCCTACTTCTTCTATCTCAACTAACACCCATCCATGTCTTCCGATGTATGGAGCTTTGGTATAGCCTGGCTGTTCGAGGAGGATTTCCTGAGTAGCAGGGAGCGTTTTAATCGATAAGGTCTCACCGATGATGACAAATGGTTTGTCCTTCACGCGGAAAGAAATATGTCCGAAACCATCTACATGTTCATGAACCTCTGGATAGAGAAGGCTAAGTCTTCTAATCTCATCTATTACATTCGTTTTCATACCGGCGTCCTCCAGCATTTTTCTATTATTATACCATGAGAGGATTTGGAAAAAGAAAAAAGCCCCGAAGATGCGAGGCTTAGTGTGCTAGGTAAGGATTAAGTTCACTCTCAATCGTAGCTTTCCATGCAGAAAACGCCGGTGACAGGTTTTCCTGAACGAGACTTTGTTTGACTACATTGTTGTCTAACTGTCCGTCCAGTTTCCATGCCTGGTCAGTTACCGTATCAAATGCGTTTAAAGCTTTCTGAATGCCTTCCCTATCAAAATCAAAAATCTCTTTCAATAATGAATTGCTTTCTGAAATCTGCCCAATAGCCATGAAGACATCTGAAAGGACCCGATCCCCTTCTGTTTTGCTTAAATTCGTGAAGCTTGCTTCCACATACTTCAGTGCTTCTTCGATTGTGTCGAGCATCCCGATGTATTGGCTGACCAATTCGTACTGTTTTTCGTCTAGTTTCATTGTTGACAAAGAATCACCTATTTCTTTTTATCGTAAAACATTCCATCATATTGCAGGGATTCGTATGGGTTTGAGTACTTTTGGACGGACGTTTTTTTCTTGGTTAAGCCGTTCATGTCACGCTTAATCTGGAGACGCAATTGAGCCAGCTGCCGATCGATTTGCCCATTCCAGGCGATCATCTGCTTGCCAAGCTCCTGCTCATCCTGAGTATATGGAGGCTTGATGGTACCAAGTACGCTCTGTCTTTTTTCTAAAAGAGCTTCCACTTCTTCAATCGTAGATTCTCTGTTTTCATCATTCACCTGTTCCAACGCTTGTTTCAATTGCTTCGTGATGGTATAGCAAAGAAGAACTGAGCTCATTACGCCTGTCCACCTTGACCGGCATGCTGCTTCTGGCGGTTCAGTTGAATGACTTCTTTCCATGTATCACGGAAGTCTGTGATGAGACCTTCTACTTCTTCTAAAATCGCCACGTCATTCTTAATATTGGCTTCTGTTAAGCGGCGGTTGATGTAGTCGTAAAGGGCCATGAGATTTTGCGAGACTTCAAGATCCGTATTCAACGTCACCATCAGTTCATTCACGATGGCTTGGGTCTTTTGGATATTTGTATTCTTCAATTCAATATTCTTCTCTTCAATGGCTTTTTTCGCGATATGAATAAATTTCAGGCTTCCGTTATAGAGCATAAGGGTGAGTTCACCTGGTGATGCGGTGTTGACCGAGTTGTTCTGGTATGCTGCATACGGGTTGTTGATAGCCATATTGACACTCCTTTAGTTATGATTAGCCGCCAAATTGGTTCATGAGGAACATGGATTGTTGGTTGGAACGCTGGATGGCTTTTTCCATGGCGGTGAATTGACGCCAGTAGCGGTCCTCAACTTGAGTTAACCGGTCTTCGAAACGGTCCATTTGGCTTTCCATATTGTTTAATAAACGACCTAGTGTAAACGTATTGTTGGTACTAGAAGCTTTACCAGCCTTTTTCTCGATACTGTCCATGGTGGTTTTTAACGTTTCACGTAAACGACGGGCAATACCCTGTTCATTTGACGTCGCACCATCTTTAGCAAAAATCTCGTAAATTGCATTCGGGTCTTTGGAAATCGCTTCTTTTAGCTTGCTTTCATCAATAATCAGCTTTCCACGATCAAGGTAGTTACTTGATGTCTTGATTCCGATTTGGGCTAATTGGTCAAGACCTGATGTTCCTCCAGAGATGGGCGTATACATGTCCGTTCTCATTTTGTTGAGACCAGATGTCAGAACGGAATCGTTTCTCAGAGTACCACTGCGTGACTTTTCTTCCCATAGTTCAATTTCCTTTTCTTCCATTGACTCTTTTTGTTCTGCCGTCAAAGGTTGGAAATCACGGTATTTCTTTTCGTTCACTTCCCCGTTTACTTTTTCAATGAGTTTGTTGTATTCGTCGACGAATTTGACGATTTTTTCTAGGATTTTGTCGGTGTCGGGTGATGAAGAAAAAGTCGTACTTCCAATATTTTTTAAGTTATATTCTACACCATTTATGGTGAATCTATTAGAGCTTCTGGAGGTCGTTAATCCGTTAAAAGTGAATTCAGCATTCTTCCCGTTTACCCCTGCTGATGAATTATCTGTTCCCAAATTTAATTCATCCGTAAAAAAGCCACCGGTGAGGACAATCTCATGCCCTCCTGTATCACCGGTATTTTTAGCCATCATAGATACCTTTTTTTGTGTTGAGTCATAAAACATCGAAACATTCGACTCTTTGTTAATTTTTTCTATTAAGCTATTTAAAGTATGTTCCGATGGATCAAATGTAATTGACGTTGGTGTGGCTTGAAGCTTCCCATCACTGCCTATTGCTTGAATGGTAATCGTTTGTGTTCCTGTAACATATTTACTAAGCTTTTCAGTCGGGTCAGTAATATTAGGTAAACTAGCTGAACTACTCATTGTTGCAGCTTGAGCTAGCTGTGTAACATTTAACGTTCCAGAGAAATCTGTTGTTGCACTTAAACTCTTTATATCTACAACAGACGCATTAGACTGATTAACGGTCTTCTGCGTATAAGTCCCCTGCTTCATCACTCCGTCAAAAATAAGATTACTAAAATCAAACATCATCTTATTCATATCCCGGTAATCATCACGCTGCCACTCAAGGTATTGCTTTTTTTGACCTAACTTATCTAAAGGAATGCGTTCCGCCTTCATTAAATCTTTAATGATTTGATCCGTGTCCATACCACTGGCAAGGCCACCAATGCGCATATCAGCCATATGTATCTCCTTCCGTTAAATCTTCTTATCGATCAGCAAACCAACAAATTCCGTCATCGCGGCATGCATATCAAGCATTTTCTTTGCTGGTATTTCCTTCACTATCTCCTGCGTACGATCATCCACAATCGTCACATAGTATTCTTTCAATTTATCATGAAATTCAAATTTGAGGTGTGTATTAGAAGTGGCCATAAACTCATTCATCCCATGAACGACATCTTCTATTTTTTCTTTGGTGACAGGTTCCTTGGTTGGTGTTTTTTCATGGTGTCGTTCCTGCGCTTGAATTTGTTGCACTTCTTCACTTGTTTGGTTCTCTAATCTAGTAAATGATTGTATTCCTTGTACTGCGCCTGTCACTCTATCAATCATCTTTTGATCCTCCTGAAGGTTATATGGGTTATATCGGAATTTGGTGGGGAAAGTTTAGGGAGAATAGGCTTTATTTTGTTTCCATGAGGGTACACTTAAAATAAATACAGAACATAAGTTCACATCGGAAAGGAGTTGTATTGGATGGAGAAGTTCCTATGTCTATCTTCTATACATAGGAATTTACTTGTTGGGAGCATATTAAGTGACGGTGAAATCAAATAAATATATCCTAATTCACGTCGGAAAAATGATAGATATCCTGAGCCAAGAGAAGCAAAAGTTTTTAGAACTATACCCAAATTATCAAGTTATAGTTTCTTCTTCAAGAAGAAATAAGAAATACTCTGATAAAGAGATAAGTGAGATGATAGCCCTAAAGAAAAGTGGTCTGAAAGATATGGAAATTTCGAATACCTTATCCAGAAGCTATTGGTCGTTAGTGTATAAATTGCGCGAATTACGGAGGAATGGGATATTGTAATCATTAGTGAAAAGAAGAAAAAGAGACTCTAGAAATCCTAGAGTCTCTCGTAAAAAGTTTAAAATTAACGAAGAAGTTGTAAAACTCCTTGTGGTTGTTGGTTCGCTTGCTTTGCGACTATGTCTTTCAATCATAGAATAGACTATATCTTCACCCTTTTACGAAAGGGGCTGGGCACTTCGAACAGGTATACTGCCCTACGAGATTCATAATCATAGCTTTCGCTTTAGACCGTTTTCTCTAGTCGTTGAACCTTCTCCAGAGTTTCCTCACAGGAGCTTGGCTGCTGATTATCCATTGTTAAATCTCTATCATTTTCAAACCGTTCCGTTTACCGTTTCCAGTTTCGTTGTGGTTGATAGAGCTTTAGGAAGTTCCAGCAATTCACCCAGTTATAATCCAGCTCGTTACCAAACTGGACGCCCTCTAATCAATTATCTCAAAAGTTGTAGTACTCCTTGAGGCATTTGATTGGATTGAGCCAACATTGCTTGTGCTGCTTGAGAAAGAATAGAATTCTTAGTTTGAGTCATCATTTCTTTCGCCATGTCAACGTCACGTACACGAGACTCAGCAGCAGTTAGGTTTTCAGAAGAAGTGTTTAAGTTATTAATTGTATGCTCTAGACGATTTTGGTATGCACCTAATTTAGAACGTTCTGCAGAAACGGTTTTAATTGCATTGTCAATGACTTCAATAGCCGCAGTTGCTTTAGTAGTTGAAGTAATATCTAAAGCATATTCAGAACTCCCACTATTATCTGTTGTAGCTACTGTTGTAAAGGTTGCTGTAGCACCATTAACAGTTGTCGATCCAGCGGATGATGTGGAAGAAACACCCAACGCATTTGAACGCATATCAGTAATTTCTACTTCAAATAACTGATTGTAGTTTGCCCCAATTTGTAATTTTGCTTTACCTCCTGTACCATCAGCACCACTTGTTGTACTAGCGAGGTAGGATGCATCCCCAGCAGTTACAAATACAGAATCTTTACCTGCATTACCAGCGAATGTACCAGTTGATTTAGCAGTAATTGTTAAATCCGATCCAGTTTTAGCAATATCGAATTCATTAATTTTCAAGCTACTGTCGGCAGATGCAAGAAGTGTGAAACCTGCTACAATATCATCAACCGTTCCAGCTCCACCCTGGGTACCAATGGTTATAGTTTTAGTACCGGCAGTTATTCCAGGAGTTGCTCCTGGCGCTGCACCTGAATCACCTGTAATTGTATATTCTTCCCCACCAATTTTCATTTTGAAAGAGCTTGTAGAACCACTCGGAAAAGTTGACCCAACATTTGCTGCAGTTATAGTATACTTTTGTTGAGTAGCTCCACTTCCTCCACCAACCATATCTCCATTTAAAACCTTTTTAGTGTTAAATTCTGTATTATTACCAACACGGCTAATCTCAGAAGTTAACTGATTCATTTCCTTTTGAATTTCACCACGATCATCAGCGGTATTTGTATCATTAGATGCTTGAACAGATAGCTCACGCATACGCTGAAGAATCGAGTGTGTTTCATTTAAAGCTCCCTCTGCTGTTTGTAACAGGCTCACACCATCTTGTGCATTTTTGGAAGCCATATCTAAACCACGGATTTGCCCTCTCATTTTTTCTGAAATTGCAAGTCCTGCAGCGTCATCCCCAGCTTTATTAATACGAAGCCCTGAAGATAACTTCTCCATAGATTTCCCTTGTGCAGTAGAAGCACTGTTTAATTGACGGTAAGTGTTAAGCGCCGCAATATTATGATTAATTCTCATATTGAAATTTCCTCCTTGAAAGTAAGCCCACATCCATGTGAACTATATCCTTTTTAGTTTGCAACAAGTCTCAAAGGTCGGCCGCCCTTTTCCTCATTGCTTACAATACTATTATCGGTAGTTTCTATTTGTCTTTAATAGTTTTAGAAAAATAATTAATCATTTTTTGGCAAAAGATTAATCAGATTGTCGATTCCTTTCGACGCTTCGGTGTTCTCTTCCTTGATAGAAAGGTAGACTTCTTTCCTATGAATATCCACATTCTTTGGTGCGTTGATCCCCAATTTCACTTGATCCCCTTTAACAGAAATGACTGTCAGCTCTATGTCATCTCCAATCTGAATACTTTCTCCTTTTTTCCTAGTAAGTACTAACATTCCCTCATCCCTTCTTTCCAGCAGGTTGAGCAAAAATTAGGTGCTTCGTTAGGTATTGATTATTATTTAAAATGACTTGTTTTCCTCTTTGGTTCGCTAGATTGATAATGATAGGAGCCTGTAGATTTGCTGTCGATTCCTGTAGTGTTTCTCTTACAGTAAGAATAGACAGAACCTGCACTTCTTTTTCTGTAGGATTTTCTAGTAACTCAACACTCGCCTGATCCAGCTCAAAATCATACTCCTTGAAGAATAAAAACGGATCTGTCACCACAAACCCAAGCTGAGGAGTCGTCACGGATTGCAGAATATGAAACCACTCATTCTCCGGAAGTGGCATTAATACAAACTGCTTCTCTTCCCCAAAGCCCGGGATCCCTTGTTCAAATGTCAAAACTTCTTCTGATTTCACATCTATTTCTCCATGATATTTCGTATTGATTTTCATCCGTTTCATTCCTTTATTCTATATTTCTTGTTCATAGTTGATCCCGACGTGTTTTAGGTTTGCAAAATTTATTTGCAGATCTGCGTATCGTTTCAGACTGACATCCACATGTGCTGGAGTATACTGTATATTTGGCTTTTGAGGACGAGAGTGATTCACCACTTTTTGCGGTTCAATATTTACCTTCACACTTCCTGGGTGATAGCTGATTTTGACGCTCCCAGCAGAAGGAATCCATCCTATATTGAATTCATACATCGGATTCTCACTGTTCCTCTTAGCCTGAGTGACAATCGCATCCCCGCCATTCTCAATCATCATCAGTTCATCCCCGTCCTGTGCGACCCGGACAAGTCCTGCCATCCAGTCTTCATACCCTTGCTGGGAATATTCTTCTATCCTCCGGCGCACTGACTTCAAGTCCATATCAGCCCTGGCCTCAGTTTGGTTGATGGTCAGCTTGGAAGGTGTCCGTTCAATCTCCATCTTCGCCTGTTGCTGCTGAATATCCAAGTCTGCCGGCGGCTGTTCGATATCCATACGTCCTGGAGTCGTCCGGATGCTAATGGCTGCTGACGTGGACTGCAATCTTATTTGTGGAACGTTCACATACTCACCTCCATATAAAAAGGGACTGACCCTAAGGTGACAAAACACCTTAAAGGGTCAGTCCCCATGCATTTATCGTAGAAAATCCATTAAGGTCGGTTGAATGATTCTGGCACCAACACCGAGAGCGGCACGATGAACGCTTTCCTGGGTTTTCAAGTCCGTAATAACTCGTTCGATATCAGCATCCTCATTATCTGAAAGGATTCGATTTGCTGTGACTTCCTGCTGAGACAATCGGTCATCTACCATTTCTAGACGATTGTAACGAGCACCAAGTTCAGACCGTTCTGCTGATAATGTGTTCATTACGCCATCCAGATTCTCGAGCTCTGTATCGAGAACAGAATCATCTCCAGATTCCAATGCATTTTGAATATTGTGCACTGTTTCAAACAATTTCTGATTAAAAACATGATTCGGATTGACGTTGGCTTTTAAAGACACACCCTGAGAAACTTCAACCGGATAAGCATCGATGGCACTACTGCCTAAATTATTAGCGACCTGTGGAGCACTTCCGTCTGTGGGATTTCCATCCTTAATCGGAGAATTCCCAACATCCGTCCCATGAAAAATATATCTTCCCGCTACTTTCGTTTCAGCAACACTGACGAGATCATTTTTTATCTGTTCGATTTCCGCGGCAACAGCTTTCCTATCTTCAGGACTTAACGTTCCATTTTTCCCTTGAAGTGTCAATTCCCGAACACGCTGCAACCCCTGATTCGCCTGTTCAATTCCCGCTTCCGAGTTCTCCATCCATAAATAAAGTTCTGATAAATTCCGCTTATACTGCTCAATCCCAGTCAAATTCGAACGATAAAACATCCCCTTCATCGCCACAACCGGGTCATCCGAGGGCTTCGTAATCTTCTTCCCTGTCGCCAACTGATCCTGTAATTGCCCCATCCTTCCATAAGAAGAACTAAGGTTTCTCATTGAATTTGCCGTCAGCATACTTTGAGTAACGCGCATATCATTTCACCTACCTATCTTCCAACGGTACCCATGCCGTTGATGATTTTATCGAGCATTTCGTCCTGAAGTGTGATCATTCTGGCAGAGGCGTTGTAGGCATGCTGGAATTTGATCATGTCGGTCATTTCTTCATCCAGCGAGACTCCACTTACAGACATGCGACGTTCGTCCACCGCTCCTCTTAGTACGCCAGAGTTGCTTGCCAATCTGACAGATTCTTGAGATTCTACGGCCATTTTTCCGATAACGGATTCAAAGTGTCCTTGGAATGAGGCATCTTTATCACCATAAGGAAGTTTAGTCGTTGTAATAATATCGGCCAATGCCAGAACATTGGATGCATCTCCAAGAGTTGGGTTATTTGCACCTGCAGTTGCAATCTTATCCAGATTGCTCAGTTCATCGGCAATTTGAATTCGTTGAGCGAAGCCTTCTTTCTGTACACTATCCAAATCTGCTGAAGCATTCTTTGCATCCTGGAAGAACTTCGGTGTATCCGGAGTATCGTTGTCAGGATCAAAGTTTGGATCATTCATCTGTTCAGGTGTGAACCCCTGCTGATGCTGGGCATTGAACGCTTTGGCGAATTCATACGCCATACTGTCGAGTTCATGCAGCATGCTGATGTATGAGCCTTCTGCTTCCCCGTCTTTATTTTTGAAGCCGTACGTATCAACCAGGGCTCTCAGTTTACCTTCACCTTGTGATAAAAAGTCATTTATATCCAGTGTTTGCTTTCCAATCGTTACCGAATCCACAGTGTTTTGAGGTCCCTGATAGGTAAGTTTGAGTTCATTCGCTCCACTTTTCCCAACCAGGTTCACAGCAAGGTTTCCATCTTTACCGACCAACGTCACGGTAACTGCACCTTCTGCAACAGGAGAAGAAGCTCCTCCATTGGATTGGTAGCTCGTTTGAATGGAAACATGCTTTGAAAGTTCGTCAATTAGACGATCCCGCTCATCATATAAATCATTCGGGAGATAACCATGAGGTTCTACATCTGCTATTTGTTTATTGATATTATCGATTTGTCGAGTCAAGGAATTGATTTGCTTTTCACTGACAGACAGTTCATTTTTCAAATCATTCCGTACACTTGTTAAAGATGAAGACAAATAATTAAACGTTTCAGCAACAGCGATACCACGTTGACGTACAACTGAGCGGGCACCTGAGTTGGACGGGTTAACCGCTAAATCCTGAAGGGACTGCCAGAACATATCCATCGTTTTGGACAATCCAGAATCGGACGGTTCGTTCATGACTTCTTCCATCTTCTTCATGGCTTCCATTTTGGTTTCCCAGTAGCCAAGCTTTTGGTTTTCGCCTCTGTACTGCATATCCAGGAAAGAGTCACGGACACGCTGAATTGATCCGGCGTCTACTCCCGTTCCGATTTGGCCAGGGATTTGAGGGCGGTTCATAGCTGGGGCAGGATAGGGTTCTGTTTGTTCAAAGTTAACTCGTTGACGAGTGTATCCTGGAGTATTCGCATTGGAGATATTGTGGCCGGTCGTATAAAGGGCGCCCTGCTGGGTGTACATGCCTCGCTTTGCCGTTTCAAGGCCCATAAATGTGGATCGCATGGTGTTGCCTCCGTTTCAATTAGTAAGTGCTATGCTTTCGAATCAAAGATCGATCGACTTGCCGGCGATTTTTTTTCGCCGTTCGGACGTGAATAGGTGGACTGATCCGGTTGCGGCTGCATCATGGATAGATTCATATTCACAAATTGAAGAGATTGATAGACAAGCTTTTGATTCAGCTCGTTTCGACCTCTCAATTCTTGAATGATCATGACCAATTTTTGCTGCCAATGGTTGAGGGCTTCCCGTTCTTCAGGAGAGCCATGTTCAATACACTGAGATATTGTAGGAGTCTCGTTATCAGGAACTCCCCTTGATTGGAGATAATAACTGGATTCTCTCTGCCGCTCCGCTTCCACTGTATTGATGGCGGCCAAATGCTTCTGCTCATCCTTCAGGACACGATCAAGCTCAGTCATATCGCCTTTTTTGATCACATCTGTCTTATTCACAGAAAGGTCGAACAAACTTTTGTGCAGCTTATACAGTTTTTCAAGAGTTGTCGTAAGGTTTGTGGCTGACATGTTTGTTCGCTCCCTTTTATTGTCCGTTATAGAAATTCTTTAATCCTTTAGCAATGGCTTTCGGATCGATGGTGTAGTTGCCGCTCTGAACCTGATCTTTTAATGCTTCTACTCTGGCCTGGCGCTCTTTGCCGAGTTTGGAAACCTCCTGCATCTCTTTGGCTGCAGAAGAGATTTCAATTTTGTCGGATGCTGGTTTTCCCGCTTTCCCGACCTGATCCATTTTGTTTAAGTTGCGCTTATAAGGATTGATGTTCTGATTTCCGATATTGTTAATCTTCATCATTTTCCCTCGCTTTCTTCACGTACATGGTTTCTACCTAGTATATCGGATGAGAACGCGTTTTGTTTAGAGTTAGGGACTGGTTAGTTCTTCCTGAATTCATTTACTAAAGACTAGTTCTTATCTCTCATAGTATAATACGTTCTTTGACCGGATTCCCTAGATTTATTCTTCCATTCCTGCTCGGTTTCAAACTGTTTCAGATCATTCACAATTTCCGAAGAGCAATCACTACAGATCCGTCCTGTCACAATGATCTTACCGCATTTATCACACGGATAACCCATATTCGGAAACTGCCTCGTCTGGATTCGGCCTTTTTTCACCCACTTATATAGAAGTTCCTCGTCTACCCCAGTGACTTCGATGACGCGATCCATAGTGGCAGCACGGTTTTCCCGCTTCTTTAAAAATTTATAAACGGTTTCGTACATAGTTTCTTCTTCTTTATAACATTTGTCGCATACATCGCGGAATTTATTTCTCATAAAAATAGCATTGCAGCGTGGACAATTGATGATTTCTGACATAATCGTTTCCTCCCGGTAAAGCTTCTCTTACCCAATATATCGGCAGGATAGAGGATTGCTTTAACCCCTTGCGAGAGTCAGGGAAGAAACTGTGTCAGCACCTGCATCCCTCAATAGATTGGCCGCCTGCCTCAAGGTGGTTCCTGTTGTATAAATATCGTCAAACAATAGAATGATCTTTCCTTTCACATCAGATTCCTCTAATCGAAAACCCTGCTCCTGCAGAAGACGCTCACTTCGCGTTTTCTTAGACTGCTTTTCAGAGTGCCATCGAGTGAGAATATGGGAGGGACGGACCTCTGCTTCTTCAAGTAATGCGGTGGATTGGTTAAAACCCCGTTCATAGAGTCGTTCATCGCTGAGGGGAATAGGGATGATTAAGTCATACTCTGCTTCGGCAAGATATGTTTTGATCGTTTGGGAGAAGGCTTGGGCCAAGGCATAGTCTCCCCGGTATTTGTATCTTGCCAGATAATCTTTAAGAAAATCATTATAATGATAAAAGGAGTGATTATGCTCGAGGATCCCCAACCACTCAGGATCCCTTTCCCATCTATAGCAGTCTAAACAAACATCATCCTTCAGCAGATTCGAAGGCAGATTGGTCATAGACCTGGAGCACCCGCTGCATCTCTCTCCTTCTATATATTCTAACTGCCTCTCACATTCCTGGCATAAAAATTGAGGCTCTCTATGAAATAACCCCCTCCATGACAACACCTCCACCAACTCACCTTCACAATTCAAACAGTTATTTACCATGAACCAGGCCTCTCTTTCCCGCTTCCTTATTCATAGAATCGATATGAAGAAGAGCTTTGATCATCTCCCTGGTACGGCCGTAATGAAAATAAACGATGTCCCCCGTTGGATGATCAGAACTCCTCCCTACCCTGCCGGCAATCTGTACAAGTGCGCTTTCGGTGAATATCTTTTCTTCAGCCCCGAGGACAGCGACATCGATGTTGGGTATGGTCACCCCCCGTTCTAATATTGTTGTCGTTAGTAAAATAGGAATCTCCTTCCTCCTCATTTTCATCACTTTTTCTTTTCGATCGAGGTCTTCAGCATGAACAGACTCAATGAGAGGATTCATTTCTTGAAACAGAGGCAGCGCTTTTTCCATTAAGTCGACTGTTGGAAAAAATATCAACGCTTGCTTGGATTGTTGAAGTTTGAATAAAGTCCATTTCTTTAACGCAGGAGGAATCCGATTTTTGGTCAAAGCTTTTTTCCAAAGACCACACCACATAAACCTGGGAAGAGGAATCGGATGCCGATGGAAACGTGCAGGAATTTGGATAAAGTTTCTCCCCCCTTTGACACATTCCTTCTGTGTTTTCGAATCCGGAGTTGCTGTCAGATAAATGATAGATGAACGGGGTTTACGGGCTTTTTCCACAGCCCATTTCAAGGAGGAATCGAATGAATAAGGGAACGCGTCGACTTCGTCAATGATCATGACATCAAAGGCTTCTTTGTAACGATAAAGTTGGTGGGTAGTAGAGAGTACAAGTTGTCCAAAACGATGCCGCTCCTCTGAGCCTCCATACAAAGTAGTAATCGGCGTATCAGGAAAAACCTCTTTAAGACGAGGAGATAATTCCAGAATGACATCTGTACGGGGTGCGGCAATACAGGCTCGTTTGTTTTGCTGTAGAGCTTCAAATATCCCTTCAAAAAGAACCTCTGTTTTGCCGGCTCCACATACCGCCCAGACGAGAAGATCGTTTTGATTCTGAATGGCGGAAATCATTTGCTGGGATGCTTCTTTTTGTGCATCTGAGAGGATACCGGACCATTCGAACGCAGGCATAGGTGGTTCCGGCGTAGGCCCGTTCCACTCCAAGAGCGGAGTGCACTCAGACACTCTCCCCATCATGATACAATTCCGGCAGTAGGTGCATGACGAATGGCACCTGGCGCAGTGGAAGACAGAAAATAAATGTAACCGGTTATTCCCACAACGGCGGCATTGACCATCAATGACTCCTTTTTTAAATGAAACATAGCCATTCATATAGTGCTCGTGGAGAAATTTGATTGGAAACGGGATTTCATCTAACAATAATGCTCGTCCACTTAAGTAGGATTGTAGATCTGTTGAAAAGCGATAGAAAGGGTTAAGAGGTTGATGAGGCAGTGTAGGAAAGTCTGAGATTCGTTGGAGATTTGCTGGATCTTTTACAAGTGATTCGGGAATTAATACTTTGTCCATTAAAGCAAAACGCAATGACATCACTCCTTATTTGGATAATAATGTATTCTATATAAAAGGAAGAAAATCCTGCTAAGTAAAAAAGGTGCCAGGCACGAATACATGGTTTCGCGCCTGGCACCTTGGGAACACTCAAAAATAAAACCTTACTTACTCATTTTCCTTGCCCATCCCATCCCCATCGAACCCTCACCTAAATGAGTCCCGATGACCGGACCGAAATAGCTCACGTTGAATTCCACATTCGGATACTTCTCTTGAAGCTCCTTCTTCCACTCAATCGCTTCTTCTTCTCGATTGGCATGAATGATGGAAGCCTGATAGGCTTCACCGGACTGAACCGCTTCTTCAAGAATTCCTTCCACCCGCTTCAATGCTTTCTTCTTGGTGCGGATTTTTTCAAACGGAACAATCACTTTGTCCACGAAGTGCAGCAATGGCTTGACCTGCAACAAGCTCCCGATGATCGCCTGAGCTTGTGATAACCGTCCACCGCGCTGCAGGTGGGCAAGATCGTCCACCATGAAGTAAGCCTGAACCGACTCCTTCATTTCATCCAATAATGCGACGATTTCTTCAGCCGTTTTCCCTTCACGTTCAAGCTTCGCACCTTCAATGGCATAGAAGCCCTGGATCATGCAGCTGATTTCCGAGTCATAGGGATACACTTTAATACCCTCGACCATCTCACCTGCTTGGACGGCACCCTGGTATGTCCCGCTGATCCCACTGGATAAATGAATGGAGATAACGGCATCGTAGTCTTTGGAAAGTTTTTCGAAAAGCTCCACGAACTTTCCAACAGGAGGCTGTGATGTGGTCGGTAGCTTCTCCTGGACGCTGACCTCTTCATAAAACTCCTCAGCTGTAATATCAACTTCTTCTTGATACGTTTCTCCTCCGAAAATAACGCTGAGAGGAATCATATGTATGTTGAGTCGATCACGCAATTCTTTCGGGATGTAGGCGGTACTATCCGTTACAATTGCCGTTTTCATATCGAATTACCATCCTTATTATTTATTTTATCGAGATCTTGAATCAGACCTGTCTATACAAAGCTATGTATCCTAACCATTTTATATGAATATGTATTCTTTTGCATTAAATTCATCAGAAAAACTCTTTCCAGGGATCCAGAGGAAGTATAGACCCCTCTTAGCGTCATCATCTTTTAACATATTTCTTCAGTTCATCGGTTATGCTCGCTTTAAGACCGGCGTCTTTTGGAAACTTCACCCCATATTGATAATGGGAAAGACCTTTCTTTTTTTTCCACTGGATGACTCCTACTGCCGTGATTTCAGTAAAGTCTTCATCCAACTTGAATGTCACCTTCAACCTGACTTCCTTTTCCAAATGAATATCCAATAAAGATTGAAGTCTGCAACCTTGAGGACTGAGGTCAATCATCTCCCCTTTGGCTGTCTTGGATTGAATCGTTTGATCTCCTATTCCGACGATGGTAAACGAACAGGGAATGGGTTGGGAGAAAGTAAAGCGATAGGCTTCATCTCTTTTATATTTCATTGCAAATCTCCTCCGATCAGGTTGGTTTGATATCTAGGGAACATCCTCATTACCGATATTATAGCAAATAGTAGGAAATGAAATGATTCTATTTGCAAAAATTAAACAAACGTTTGATTAGTAGTCTCATCCCTTAAAATAAAAGGGTTTCGACATGTTAATCAAACGTTTGTTTAAAGGTCTTACCTTGTCCCAGCAGGTAGAGATGAAATGATTTTCTTGGACTTTCTTGACGACAGGAATACCCCTGCAAAGATAATCAGCAATCCTAAAATGAGATTATGTGTCACCGGCTCCCTCAATAACACGAACCCCCAGATCATCGCAGTACCCGGTATTAAATACGTCACGGTCGACGCAAATTCCGGACTCCCATTGGTCATGATGTAGAAGTAAAGTAACGTGGCGACACCTGATCCAAGACAACCCAGTCCTAAAATGCCCAAAATGACCTCACCTGACGCTAAATCCCCGACAGAGATTGGATTGGTGATCATCATGCCAATAAACCCCACTGCTGCTCCGACTAACAGCTGGAACGTGGAAATCACGACTACACTTGTTCCAGCCAAATGCTTTTTCGTAAACTGGGAAGCAAACGCATAGCTCATCGTCGCGAGTACCATCGTTCCCACTCCTACAAAGTCAGATGAAAAGATTCCGCTCACTTCAAAGTTCATCAGAACGAGTATCCCGATAAACCCGACCCCGATTCCAACCCACTGATATCCTGTCAACACCACGGCAAAGAATAAAAATCCGATCAGCCCCGTCCAGATCGGCGTAGTCGCATTCAGGATGGAAGCGGTATTGCTATTGATTTGAGTCTCACTCAAGGCGATCAGTGTCCAGGGCAGTGCAGCGTTCCCAATCCCCACCACAAAAAGCTTCCATATGGGAAGTGGCTTCTTGCCTTCTTTCTTCCTCTGCATGAAAAAAATCGGGAGAAGTACAAGGGCTCCTGCCAGGCACCTTAAGAATACCGTCCCCCATACTCCTGCAGGTTCCACCAGCCATTTGATAAAAACGAATGACATCCCCCAAATCATGCTTAAACCGATCAACGCAGTATACAATCGGGCCAATTCACTTCCTCCTTCCTCTTTTCAGTATGTATAGTTTAGTAGATGAATAGATGTTATAGCATATTTTTATACGTTCAATCCTATACTACTAAACTACCTAAAGTAAACAAACAAATGTAATCCATTTGCGAAACTTTTACACTTTTCTAACAGTTCATACTTTTATACTATTTTTATTTTACAATTATATGCTAGCATGGAATTGTTTGAGACTAACTATATAAATAGGAGAGATTACGTTGAAAAAAGTATCCAGTAAGAAAAAAGTTATTGCCGGCACCACTTTAGCCTTAGGTCTTTTAATCCCACAAGCAACTCCTTCTATTACATACGCAGAAGTGATGGACAAAGATATTGTAAAGCTTCGCATTCTTGAAACAACTGACATCCACGTGAACCTCGCAAACTATGATTACTATCAGGATACTGTAACAGATAAATACGGCCTTGCCAAAACAGCTACTCTCATTAAGCAAGCCCGCGAAGAATCAGAGAACTCTTTATTGTTTGATAACGGAGATCTTATTCAAGGAAATCCTCTTGGGGATTATGTAGCCAAACAAGATCCTCTGCAAGATGGTGAAATACATCCGGTCTACAAAGCGATGAATCTACTAAACTATGATGCAGGAAATGTCGGAAACCACGAATTCAACTATGGCCTTGATTTCCTTGGTACTTCATTAAAAGGATCTAACTTTCCATATGTTAATGCCAATGTGTATGTAGATGATAAAGATGGAAATCCAGATAATGATGAAAACTACTTCACGCCTTATGAAATCCTTGATCGGACTGTCGTCGATGAAGACGGTGAAAAACACGAAATCAAAGTAGGTGTCATCGGATTCGTCCCTCCTCAAATCATGCAATGGGATAAAGCGAACCTTGAAGGAAAAGTGGTTGCAAAAGACATTATTGAAACAGCCAACAAATTCGTACCACAAATGAAGGAAGAAGGTGCTGACATTATCGTTGCCATTCCTCACTCCGGTATCGGGAACGTGACACAGGAAGGTATGGAAGAGAACGCAACCTATGACCTTTCTAAAGTAGAAGGAATCAATGCGATTTTGTTTGGTCATTCTCACGGTGTTTTCCCTTCTGAGTCATTCGCAGGAATGGACGGCGTAGATGTGAAGAAAGGAACCATCAACGGTGTCCCTTCAGTTATGCCTGGTTCATGGGGAGATCATCTTGGACTGGTTGACCTTGAACTTGAACTTAAAGATGGAAAATGGACTGTGACGAATACGCAAGCTACCACCCGTTCCATCCTGAATGCAGACGGAACTCCTGCTGTAGAAGCTGACCAGGACATCCTTGATGCTATTAAAGAAGAACATGATGCAACCATTGAATGGGTACGCAGTGCAGTCGGGAAAACAACCGCTCCAATCAACAGTTATTTCGCTCTTGTAAGTGATGACCCTTCCGTTCAGATCGTGACGAACGCACAGAAATGGTATGTAGAGAAGTATATCAAAGGGACAGAATATGACGGTATCCCTGTATTGTCTGCCGGCGCACCTTTTAAAGCGGGTACACGTGCAAATCCGGACTATTATACAGACATCCCTGCAGGTGAAATCGCGATTAAAAACGTATCTGACTTATACTTGTATCCGAACACACTTCAAGCTGTGCTTCTTACAGGTGCTGACGTGAAAGAATGGTTGGAAATGTCTGCAGGGCAATTCAATCAAATCGATCCTTCTAAATCCGAGGAGCAAAACCTTGTGAACGGAGATTACCGTTCATACAACTTTGACGTGATTGACGGGGTTTCCTATGAAATCGATGTAACCGAGCCTTCTAAATACGATGCAGAAGGTGTTTTGGTAAATAAAGACTCCAGCCGTATCAAGAATCTTACGTTCAATGGCAAAGCCATCGATCCGAACCAGAAGTTTATCGTTGCGACCAATAACTATCGTGCTAGTGGTAAATTCCCTGGCGTGAAGAACTCAGAAGTCATTGTGAAATCACCAGACGAGAACCGAAACGTGATCATTGATTATATTATGGAGAAAAAGACCATCGATCCTCAAGCGGATGGAAACTGGACATTTGCCCCTGTGAAAGGAAATACGAATGTAGTCTTTGAAACTTCATTGAAGGCTCAGGATTACATCAAAGATTCCAGCACATATAAATTCCTTGGTAAACAGGACAGTGGATTCGGTAAATACTCCATTAAACTGAAACAAAGTGCCGTAAAAAAATTCAATGACGTAGATGAAAAACATTGGGCCAAGGAATATATTTATGACCTTGCCGAGAAAAATATCATCAAAGGAAAAACGGACAGCCTTTTCGCACCACAAAGCGATGTGACCAGGGCCCAGTTCGCTGCTCTTATTGCAAGAACATTGGATTTAAAACCTAGCAGTACAAATCATTTCTCGGATGTATCCGGTTCCCTCACTCCAGAAATCAACTCGATTTATGAAGCTGGGATTACGACAGGTGTATCCAAAGAGAAATTCGCTCCTAACCAGTCTATTACCCGCCAGCAAATGGCAGCTATGCTGATTCGTGCTTATAATTACAAAATCGGTAAAGAATACGATTCTTCCACTACTAAGGAATATACTGACAGCAAAAAAATTGCAGGTATGTTTAAAGAATATGTGGATGCTGCTAATGAATTAGGGTTTATGACAGGTCATGATGACGGCAGCTTCGGACCACTTGAGAAGGCCTCCAGAGCACAAGCAGCCAAGACGATTTACATGTTATTAAATAAGTAAGTATGCCTTGAAACTCCTTCCCCTTTTGGAAGGAGTTTTCTAATTGTTGGATACTAAGTATGATGACATTCGTTCCTTATTTCTCAAAATCCCCTAAACCATTTAACTTTCAAGGGTTTTCGTCATATAATGGTTGGGTAGGCTTAATTAATAAAAGGCAGTTAGATATTTTTTGAAAATATTTTTATAGGACTGATATGAAATGTACAATAAGGAATTGGTTTTTGAAAAACTAAAGGATGTCATGCACGAGGATAATATTAAGCGTGACGAACCATTAAGAGATCATTTATATACGAAATTGGGCGGAAAGGCAGATTTCTTCCTGACTCCGACAACCTATGAAGAAGTGCAAAACATCGTGAAGCTTTCAAATGAAGTCGATGTGCCTTTTACCTTATTAGGGAACGGTTCCAACCTGATCGTGAAAGACGGTGGAATCCGGGGGATCGTGCTTCATTTAGTAAACTTCAATGAAATTAAAGCAAACGATCAGCACATTGTCGCTCAAAGCGGAGCTGCCATCATCGATGTATCCAGAAGAGCATTGGCGGAAAAGTTATCCGGGTTGGAATTTGCCTGTGGTATTCCAGGTACCGTCGGCGGAGCACTATTTATGAACGCAGGTGCTTACGGTGGTGAAATTAGTGACGTATTGGATTATTGCCATGTGGTCGATCGTGAAGGTAATCTAGTGAAACGTACCGCTGCTGAACTAGATCTGGATTACCGCCATAGCAATATCTCTGAAAAAGGCGATATTGTATTGGAAGCAACCTTTAGCCTGAAGCCAGGTGAATATGAAGAAATCAAAGCGGTCATGGATGATTTGACATACAAACGGGAATCCAAACAACCGCTTGAATATCCTTCTTGCGGCAGCGTGTTCAAAAGACCTCCTGGATATTTTGCAGGAAAACTCATCCAGGACAGTGAGCTACAAGGAACAAATTTCGGTGGTGCCGAGGTATCAACCAAGCATGCGGGATTCATTGTAAATAAAGACAACGCAACTGCCCGGGATTATATCTCTTTGATTGAACATGTTCAAAAGACGGTAAAAGAGAAATTTGATGTTGAGCTGGAGCGTGAAGTACGAATTATTGGTGAAGACTTGGAATGAATATCAAACAGGAGACTCAATTTCTTCATGAGTCTCCTGTTTTCTGATTAATCCACTTCAAATTCTACCGCAAGCTTTTTCTCTATCCCTAACATTGCAGCTGAAAATTCCTTAACCACCCTGTACCTACCTTTAGTAAGACGAAAGGATTCCAGATTTATTTCCTGTTTATTATCCTTATTTACACCTACCTCGTAACCACCAGTGGAAAATGCCTGTCCTTTATTCATATTTTTCCAGCTTAGAAGAGATTTTTTTTGCAGTACATACTCTTCTCCAAATGTGAGGGGAGTAGGGCCCCAGTTTTCAATAAGTAGGGGCAGTATTTCTTTTGATTCAAGTGTATGTTTGCTCGTACTAAATTTTGCATTGATTTCTCGTTTAGGAGCAAAGAGTGGATATACCGTCTGACCAATTGATTTACCCTCTGGATTAACCAATTCAATATTCAGAGTATAGAATACATCTTCCTTCTTTGGAATCTCTACGGGATAAAAGGAATCGTCAGGGTCGTATCTGACATTACTAACCTCTTTTACCTTCTTCCAATTCTTATCCCTCTCCACTATCTGAACATTCACGGATTGACCTTTCGAAATGGATTTTTCAGCAATGATAATCGATGCATTTTCCCCAGGAGAAATAAGCCCTTCTGGTGTTTCTCGGATAATAGTCGCTAGTCGGTTGTATTTATTTTCATTGTAGACATATTCTGTTTGATTATAGATATCCACTTTAGAGTAGGTTTCTGGATTGAAGGCTTCTTTCCCTTTTTCACCTGATTGACTGGGGTAATGAGCGTTTGATCCTACACTTACGTAGATTGTAACGACAATTGTTAAAACAATAATCATAATAAGTTTTTTCAATCTGCTCACAACCATTCTCGTTTTCTGAATTTTACCATAATAATCCCAAATGGTGGTGCGCTTACTTAGAAATGATAATTCCACAAGACCCTCCATTCACCCTCTTCAAGAGCAACATAGCAGTTCTGGCTTATGACCAGCTCTCCAAATTGACTTTGGAAATGTAAGTCAACTTTTGCTTTTCTTACATTTTTGAATGTCAGCCCATCTTCATTAAACGTAAATGTCTTGAGCTTTTTGATTTCACCTATACTTACGTCAAATTCATCCACACCCATGTGACCCAAAAATACGTGATTTTTCGTTTGTATATAGGTGGATTTTGGAAACAGTTTTTTCATTTCGGGGTGAAACAATTCCCATGCGTTACCGAAATCCCCTACTTTCTCAAAGTCATAAAATTGCTTGATTACTTCTTCAGGTGTTTCAGGTTCTCGGCTTTTCCCAATAAATATGAAAAGAGCCGCCCCGAGGAGGATGGCAACAACCACCCCAATAAATAAAGGAACCGGACTCTTCCTCCTCATCTCTTCACCTCTCACTGGCCAGTCTATACTTATCCATATGAGAGATCGGGGCGATGTATGTAACCAGTTTGGATACGACTCATTTATCCATTTTGGATTTTTAGAAGTAATTCTTCTTTCCGCTTTCTTAGATAATCAAGATAAACATGTTCATCCTGCAGTTCAAAAATGAGAATGGCTTTTTCAAAATAAGGAAGTGCTTTATCATTTTGCTCTAGAAGCTCATAATTGTATCCTACATGATAATGTAGATGGCCCAATGCATACATATTCTCTTCGTTTATACTCCAACGGATGGCTTCTTTGCAATTTTCATTTGACTCTTTATATCTCCCCAATCGAGTATAAAGCCGGGCAATATTATATAATAAACGTGTTTTTATGGCTTTATCATGCAGCTGCTTGCTCGCATTCAGTCCATTTTTCACCTGTTTATAATAATCAAGAGCCTCTTCATACTTTTCTTCGGAAAAGTAAATGACACCTAAACTGAGCAGGATTTCCATTTCCCTTTCAGACAGAGCCTTTTTATTATTATAGGTAAGTTCAAGGGCTTCATGTAGCAGAGACAGGGCACTCTTTCTATCTTTCAATACTTCTTGTGTATAAATCGCTCTATGCCATAATAATAATTGAACATTAGTGTCGGTTTGGGTAAAGAGTGGATTTTTTTCTTCTACTTTTACAATATCTATCATTTCTTCATAATGATGCTTTACCCTTAATTTCCTTAGCTGCCTTTCTACTTCCTGAACATAGTCAAGGCGAGGGGTTGTTCCAATTTCAAAAAAGTAGTTCACATCGACTCCAAGTTTCTTAGAAATTTGATAAAGAGCCGTTGCACTTGGGTAAATGTCCCCTTTTTCCATACGGCTGATGAGAGCTTGAGTACATATCCCTTCTGCTAACTCCCCTTGCGTCAATCGAACACCTTTTCTCAATTCTTTGATCTTTTTTCCGATAACCGAATAGTCCACAAACCCACCTCTCAGAAATATTAATATTTTTATATTCTATCAGAAAAACGAGCATTTCTTTAGGTATATCTTCATATGCTGTCCATAATAGACTCAGACCGTGAATACATAGATATAAAATCTATGTTTTAATAATATCAACGACAAATTACAATACCTTTTGATAGCACCTCTCCATGCGGGACGTGCTCTTTTTTTGGTTGAGGGACGGACCTTCTGTTCATATACTTTTCCTTTAAGATCAGTTTATATCAATATAGTAAGAAAACGATTAAATATTAATATCTTTATATTAATGTAGTAAATGAAGATATTCTTAAGATTCCCTCCATTTTTTCAGAGGAAATGAATCCATAACAGAAAATCATCCGATATCAATATGTGGTTTAATAGAATCAACGACAAATTACAATACCTTTAGACAGCACTTCCCCTTGTGGGAGGTGCTCTTTTTTTTGGAGGGACGGACCTCTGCTATTCTTCATATAATTCCAATGGAAGCCCATCCGGATCTTCAAAGAAGGTGAACTTTTTACGTGTAAAAGGATCTATCCTAATTTTTTCTGTTTCAATGCCTTTTTGATTCAACCCCAATACGGTCCCCTCTATATCTTCCACCTCAAACGCTAAATGACGAAGTCCTTGTGCTTCAGGATAACTCGGGCGTACCGGGGCTTCCGGGAATGAAAAGAGTTCAAGGATATATTCACCGTTTAACGTGAGGTCCAGCTTATAGGAATCTCTTTCTTCCCTGTAAATCTCCTGCTTTACTCTAAAGCCAAGTTTATTG
This sequence comes from Rossellomorea sp. NPDC077527, assembly GCF_044542955.1. Lineage (NCBI taxonomy): Bacteria > Bacillati > Bacillota > Bacilli > Caryophanales > Bacillaceae > Rossellomorea > Rossellomorea sp. NPDC077527. The sequence goes on from NZ_JBITVL010000006.1 coordinate 134,573, forward strand.
ACATAAAAGTCTTTAGATCTGGCATAGTCAGAGCAAATGATAGCGATGTGGTGGATTTTTTTGAAATTCATAGTCCTTCTCCTTCTATATCAATTCGTTATGACTCACACTATATCATACAGTGTTGATTCTCCACCTTCCCATTCGAGCATAAAAAAACCTCCTGCACTGAACAGGAAGTCAAATTTATTACCTACAAACTATTCCGTTACATGATGATTCACCCGGGGATGATTCGCTTCGCGTTCTTTAAAGATCTGAACAAATTCAACCAATCCTTCAACGGCGGCATCAAGAAGCTTCTCTCCTTTTTCTCTCGTGGCTTGTGTGGGGTCACCCAACGTTCCGGTTTCAGAGATCGAGCTCCAATAAGGGACCATGACGACCGGCCGCCCTTCTCCTTTACCGACTAAATCCAGCCAGAAGTACTTTGACATCTGATACTTATCGATGTCCCTCACGGCTTTGTCCATTTGAACCAGATCTTCTTTAATCGCCAGATACATAGATGTTTCGAGTTCACAGGCATGGTTGATGCCTCCGGGACTTTCCGAGTCACGTATTTCCTCTGTTAAGTCCACGACCTGCTGCAGATCCCAATGAGAAATAGAGGTGCATTGAACGTCAGGGTATTTAAGGATCGTTTGTCTTGCGGCTACTTTTAATAATGATACATTGCTGCCATGGCCATTCATCAATAGGATCTTTTTAAATCCTTGATGTGCCAGGCTGTTACAAACATCTACCACATAGTTTATGAATGTGTCACTACTGATTGAGATGACCCCCGGGAAGTCCATCTGGTGCGGGGCATACCCATGATTGATGGCAGGGATGATCACCATGTTTTCTGGAGACTTTCTCCCGGCCCTATGACAAATTTCTTCTGCCAGTACCAAATCTGTATCAATCGGTAAATGGTGGCCATGCTCTTCAATCATGGCGACTGGAATAACCGCTATTCTCTCTTCCTTCACCGCTTCTTTCACTTCCGGCCAGGTCATCTCTCCAAACAAATATTTTTTTTTCATCTCTATGTATCCCTTCTTTCAAGAGTCTATTTTATATATTTACGGATAAAAACGATTGTCTAAACTCCTCTTTGATTTTTTCTTGAATCTGTTTATCCTTAATTACTTTAAGACACGTATGAGCCATCGTCTTGCCTGCTAACAGCATTGTTTCGTATGCTTTAGAGGAGTTACACAAATCAGCAAATTCATTCGTATGACCAGGAATCAGCTGGTCCGTTAAAGCCAACACGGGATGTATGGATGGTACGGCTCTGCTGACATTCCCCATATCAATGGAACCCATGCCTTCGTTAAATCTTGAAATATCAACAAATTCAAATTCATTTAGTGCATCCTCATAGAGTTCCACCAGTGTCTGATTGCTGACCATGGCATCATAGGGATGGCCAATTTCGTTGATTTCAAGCTCTGTACCACTCATAAGGGCAGCACCTTTTGCACAGTTCTTCACTTGTTCAACGACTTCCTCAAGATACAGGTTATCGATCGAGCGAATGCAAAATTCCGCTACCGCTCTATGAGGAATGATATTGGTCGCCTTTCCGCCTTCTTTAATGATTCCATGGATTCGTACATCCGGCTTGACGTGCTGCCTCAATGCATTTACGCCATTAAACGTTTGAATGACACCATCAAGTGCATTCTTTCCTTGCCAAGGCTCAGATGCCGCATGGGCGTTTTTGCCGTGGAAAATAAATTCATAGCTATGGAAAGCAAGGGATTTTACGTCAATGATGGTAGAATATCCAGGGTGGAACATCATGGCGATGTCCACGTTTTCAAACACACCTTCATGTAAGAGATCAATTTTCCCACCAACATTCTCTTCATCAGGTGTCCCAATGACAGACACCTCGTATGGTTCATCCGTATCTAATTTGGCAAGTGCCAGTCCCGCTGCCACACTTGCCACCCCGATCAGATTATGACCACAGGCATGGCCGATATCAGGTAACGCATCATACTCAGCGCAAAACGCAACATGGAACCCTCCGTCGCCTTTTTTATAATGGGCGATGAAGGCCGTATCCAACTCCCCTACACCTCTTTGAACACTGAATCCCTGACTTTCTAAATAATCACATAGGGCTTTGGAAGATTTATATTCCTCCCCGCCTAACTCTGGATTTTGTTGAATATATTGACTTAGTCCAATTAAAGCTTCTTTCTCTCCATCAATGATCGAATGGATTTGTTCTTTTTCCATCGATTATTCAGCTCCTTCCAACAGCTTTTCGGCAAAGTGACATGCCGCAAAGTGCCCTTCACTATATTGGGCCAAGGCAGGTTCTTCGACTCTGCACTTCTCCTCTGCAAACGGGCATCTTGTATGAAACCTGCACCCACTTGGGATATTACTCGGGTTTGGTGTTTCTCCTTTGAGAACCATCCTTTTTCGTTTTTCTTTCGATATTTTCGGTTTTGGCATGACATTGATGAGTGCTTTTGTATAGGGATGTAAGCTTGAAGAGATCACTTTATTTACGTCACCGATTTCAACGATTTTCCCTAAATACATAATGGCAATTCGATTAGAAATTAACCACGCCAGTGAGATGTCGTGAGTGATAAATAAATACGAAATACCTTTCTTATCCCGTAAATCAACCATCAACCGAAGAATATCCGCCCGGACAGAGACATCGAGCATGGATACCGGCTCATCGGCGACAATGAATTCGGGATTTAAAATGAGTGCAGCTGCAATGACCACCCGCTGTCGTTGTCCTCCACTCAATTCGTGGGGGTAACGATCCATATAGGCTTCTGCAGGCTTCAGACCCGCCCATTCCAAGGCTTCTTTTACCTTTTCTCTCTTCTCGTCTTCATTTCGAATTTTCTTGTTAATTTCTAATGGTTCTGCAACTATGTCCATAATTTTAAATTTCGAGTTCAACGATTCGTATGGATCTTGAAAAATCATTTGCGCCCTTTGGCGGAAGGATTTTATCTGTTTTTTATCCCTCTTATTGATTTGGGATCCATCATACAACACTTCCCCTTCTACATGATCGAGGAGTTGTAAGATGGCCTTGCCTGTTGTTGTTTTTCCACTTCCACTTTCACCGACAAGGGAAACAATTTCCCCTTTATTGATGTGAAAATCGATTCCATCGACCGCTTTCACTTGTTTTTTTTCTTTTGAAAAAAGCTCTTTCAAAAATCCACTTTGAACGTTAAAATTCACACGTAAATCCTTTGTTTTCAGTAAACTCCCCACATCTATACCCCCTTTAAATGACATGCTACATAATGATTTTCAGCCATTTTCCTTAACGGAGGAGCAGATACCCTACATTCCTCCGTTGCGTGTTCACATCTTGGATGGAAGTAACAACCTGAAGGAGGGGTGATTAAGTCAGGCGGTGTCCCGGGTATGGATTCAGTCATTTCTTTCTTTCCGTGAATATCAGGAAAGGCTTTTACCAGTTTTTGAGTATAGGGGTGGGAGCTGTTATTGATGATGTTTTCGACACTTCCTGTTTCCACGATTTTGCCCGCGTACATGACGGCTGCTTTATCACAGGTTTCCGCCATAACAGAAAGGTCATGTGTAATCAAAATGACCGACATTCCAAGCTCTTTACGCAATTTCTCGAGTAATTCGAGGATTTGAGCCTGGACCATGACATCCAGGGCTGTTGTAGGCTCATCCCCTATCAATACTTTAGGGTCACATGCCAACGCCATGGCAATCATCACCCGCTGTTTCATTCCTCCACTGAATTCATGGGGATATTGATCGATTCTCGCTGAATCGATTTCAACCAATTCGAGGAGTTCTTTGGCTTTTTTTCTGGCAGACTTATAATCCAACCCGTTATGGTACATCATCACCTCTGTAATTTGTTCCCCTATTTTCTTTACAGGGTTCAATGCATTCATCGCCCCTTGAAAAGCAATCGAAATGTCATTCCACCGATATCTCCGGATCTTATTTTGGTCTAACTCGGCCAAGTTTTTGCCATTGTAATTAATTTCCCCTCCTACTACCCTTCCTTCCTGAGGAAGCAGATTAATGATGGAAAGAGCGGTCGTCGTTTTCCCACAGCCCGATTCTCCCACCAGGCCGATTGCTTCACCTTCCTCCAACGTAAAGCTCACGTCATCTACTGCTTTCACCACGCCGTCTTTTGTCTCAAAATAAGTCTTCAAATTCTTTATCTCTAAAAGGCTCATGGTTTATCTCCTTTTTAACCGTGGGTTTAATATTTCATCAAATGCATACCCGATAAATGTGAAGCCCAGTACAACCAGTACGACACATATGCCTGGGGATATGAGGTACCAGTATGCACCCAGACTTGCCGCCCCGGATTCAAACGCATAATGGAGCATCATTCCCCAGCTTGGTTGCGTTGTATCCCCCATCCCGAGGAAACTTAACGTCGTTTCTGAGAGGATGGCCACGGCCGAAACAAGAATCGTATTGGCAAATATGAGAGGAAAGACATTCGGAAGAATATGCTTTCTCATAATGTATAGATTGTCTGCCCCGATTGCCCTGGCACGTTCAATGAATTGCCTCTCCTTAACAGACAGGGTTTGTGAACGAACAATTCTGGCTGTTCCTGGCCAACTGGTTAAACCAATGACAAAAATGATATTCCATATGCTCGCCCCTAAAATGGCTGTCAGAACAAGGGCCAATGGAAGCCAAGGCAATACGAGAAAAACATCGGTGAACCTCATTAACAGCGTATCTACTTTTCCTCCATAATACCCGGACGCTATCCCAACGACCGTGCCGATGATCATCGAGATCAAGGTTGCAAGGAACCCTACTGTAATCGATATCCGTGCCCCTAATAACACACCACCTAGCACATCTCTTCCCAAATCATCCGTTCCCAATAGATGTTGGAGGGATGGAGAGCTTAATACTTCTGCCACTCCATATTCCTTGGGATCGTATTGAGTCAAGAGCGGGCCGAATATGGCAATCAGGACAAAGATCCCTAGAATAATGGCTCCAGAAAACCCCATCTTATTCGACATAAAGGTTTCCAAGAACCCTTTCCATTTACTTGTGACCATTGAGTTGTTTGTGACAACTGAGTTTTTCATTTCATTTCACCCTAGGCTTTATTATTTATTCTTGGATCAAGGTATCCATAAATGATATCTGCAATAAGATTGGCCAAAACCACACATACACTTACGATGAGAAAGATTCCTTGTAACAATGGATAGTCTCTGTTATTCAACGCTTCATACATCAACCTTCCTAGCCCTGGCCATGAAAAAACCGTTTCGATTTGAATCGCACCAGCAATCATAAATCCTAAGTTGATTGCAATAATGGTGACCATCGGAAGCATCGCATTCGGTAAGGCATGTCTCTTCATGATCAACTTTTCTGAGAAGCCTTTTGCCTTTGCCGTGGTGATATAGTCTTCTGTTAATACCTCAATCAATGAATTTCGCATAATCAAAACAAACTGACCGATCAAAACAAGACTTAGTGTGATGGTAGGAAGAAATAAATGCTTTAAAATATCAAGCGCTTGATCAAATGAATGACTAAATACGACACCTGCCGAAACCATCCCACTTGTCGGGAATAGGTTGAGGGTCACACTGAAGAAAATCACCAACATGATCCCCAGCCAGAATGTCGGCATGGAGTAGGTTATGAGGGAAAACGTCAATGATGCTACATCGATCTTCTTCCCTTGCCTGGAAGCTGCAACAATCCCGATGAGTACACCTGCGATGATGGCTAACATCGTTGACACTCCTACTAATAGCAATGTCGGAAATAATCGTTCGGCGATGACATCCATAACCGGCTGCTTAAACATAAAGGACAAGCCTAAGTCACCTTGGAACAGCTGCTTGAAATAAAGCCATAGTTGAACGTACATCGGCTGGTCCAATCCCATTAAATGCTTGATCTTCTCAATTGCCTCAGGAGAAGCATTAGGGTTTCGCACGATCATAGATAGGGGATTCCCCGGCATGACCCGGAATAAGAAAAAGTTAAGAATAAGAACCAGAAAAATCGTAATCATCGATTGATAGAGTTTTTTCAGTAAGAAATATTTATTCACCTGTTGCACCTCCATTTTTGAAAGCAAGGGCAAAGTAACTTACTCTGCCCCCACACCCCTTACATATCATCATCAATGGAAACGCCTTTATTTTTTCTTCTTGCTATAACCACTCCTCCGACAGCAAGGACGGCAATAATGAGAATCGTCCATAGTACAGTGGAAGAAGAAGAGGAATCTTCCGATGCTCCAGCCACATCACTCTCATTATCCTTCGCACCTGAATCACCTGCTGCACTTACAGGTTTTACATTTAGGTAATTTTCATTGTTGAATGCAAAGAAGTATACTCCGTTCACTTTCGTCCAGCCTTCCAACTTATCTGTATTAACAGCTTGAATGGCATTTTCATACATAAGGATGATATACGGCGCATCGTCATATAACATTTTTTGCATGTTATACACAACGTCCTGCCTATTTTCTTCATCGATGGTGGTCGCTTGCTCCTGAAGAAGCTTGTCGTATTCTTCATTCGCATAATAGGAATCACTTAGATTACCAATCTGATCAGAGGTCATCACGCGAAGAATCGTCGTTGGATCAGCATCTGTTCCCCAACCCCAAATGAACATATCAAAGTCAGCGTCATCATAAATTCGATCTCCTAATAAGCCATCATCAACGGTTTCGATCTCGGTGCCAATACCTACTTTCTCTAACATACTTTCGATCATTTCACCGGCACGGACCTCTTCAGACGTTTTGGATCGCAGCATTAATCTGAATTTCAATGGATTTCCTTCACTATCTTCACGGATCCCATCTCCATCTCGATCTGTAAATCCTGCAGAATCCAACGTTTCCTTCGCTTTATCAGGACTGTATGATCTCAATTCCTCTTTTGAAGGCTCATAATGCCAGAATTCTAGGCTAGGTGGAATCAAGGTGGTACCTGGTGTTGCTTGGCCTGCGTAAGCAACATCCACAATTTTTTGTTTATCAATGGCATAGCTTATGGCATGTTTTATATCTTTATTTAATAACAGTGGATTCCCTTTTGATTTCGGGTCCGGCCAACTGTTGATCGAAAGCTCGGTAAACCCATGGGTAGAAGTAGAAACCACATCGATATCTTTTTCTTTTTCTAATAGAGGTACTTGGTTGGCTCCTAGATTAATAGCGGAATCAATTTCTCCAATTTTCAAGGATTGGACCATCGTATCGGTATTGGCATACAGGATAAAAACAAGATTATCAATGTTTGCCTTTTTATAAAAATAGTCTTCATTTTTCTCAAGTTTAATAAATTCACCTTTTTTAAATTCGACAAATTTGAAGGCACCTGTACCGACCGGCGCTTCATTTGGCCACGTCTCTAAGTCTTCCATCGAGACATCTTCCCAAATATGCTTCGGTAAAATAGGGGTTGTACTTTGCAGCATGTTTGCCTTAGGCTTATCCGTTTTCATCACGACAGTAAGATCATCCGGCGTTTCAATCGACGTGATGCCATCTAAATATCCAGCGTATAAGCCTAATCCACTTTCCTGCAGGGTTTCGTATGTAAATTTCACGTCTGCAGATGTAAAAGGCTCTCCATCATGCCACTTTACCCCTTCTTGTAAATGGAACGTCCACGTTAAACGATCATCACTCACGCTCCAATCCTTTGCCAGTCGTCCGACAGGTTTCACATCATTGTCAAAGGCAACTAACGGATCGTAGATTAGCTTGAAAATTTCAGTAGCAGAAATACTGTAAGCAATAAAAGGACTGATGCTGTCCGGCTCAGATGTCCAGCCTATATTCAGAGTGAATGGATCGGCTTCTTTCGCTTTTGAAACAGGGACCAAGAAACAACTGATCAATAACACAAACATAAGAATAAAACTGAATGATTTCTTAAACATGAATAGTTACCCCTCCTAAGTTCGATTCGATTTCATTTATTTCTATCGCGTACCTGATTCTTTCACAAATAATTTCTTATTCGTCGCATCAAGGTACGCATTGACACCCATAGGGAGTGTGGCAAGATCTTTCGTATGCCCAATAGGCAATCCATGAATGGCCGGAATCCCAAGTGGTTCAATAAACTCATATAAGATGTCTTCCAGACTGAAGGTGACATGGAAGCCTGGATCCATCTTTTTCGGTCCGCAATCCGTGCATTCCCCAATGACAATCCCGGCAGCTTCCTGAAGCTTTCCGGCGTTATACAAGTGGGTGAACATGTGATCAATATTCCAAGGCTCTGTCCAGACTTCTTCCAGGAACAGGATCTTCCCTTTTGTATCAATTTCATACGGCGTTCCCAAAGAAGCACAAACAAGCGTAAGATTGCCTCCTGTCAGCTCTCCCTCGGCCTCACCTTTTTGAATACGATTAATCCACTTTTTCTCATTGGCTTTACGTATTTCTCCAATAGGTTCTTGTTGACAAAGGGCTTTAAATACATATTCTTTTCGATAATCTGTTAAATCCTCTGAGTTAAAACCCGCCATGCCAGGCCCATGGAACGTCACCAGCCCGGTGTATTTCTGGATCGCCAGGTGAAGGGAGGTAATATCACTGTACCCGATAAAAATCTTAGGGTTTTTCCTCACAAGATCGAAATCAATGTATCGTAACATCCTGGCTGAACCATAGCCTCCATGAGTCACGAAGATGGCATCCACTTCGTCGTTTCGGAACATTTCATTGAAATCATGAGCCCTTTCTTGATCAGTTCCTGCCAAGTATTCATGTTTGTTATGAAGATTCTCGCCAGTGATGACATGAAAGCCCCATTCTTCAAGGGTTTCGATTCCTCGAGTAATATCGCTTCGATTATAGTGGGGACTCGCTGGGGCAATGATGCCAATCGTATCTCCTTTTTCAAGCCTTTTCGGTTTGATTTTCTCCATACGTAACTCCTTCCAACACTAGTAAACTTTTTTATATCCCATATCCTTTGAGATTTCTTCTGCTGTTTGAAGCAATGTTTTTACATAGAACGGTCTACTCTCATCCTTGTAAAAATGTTCTGGTCCTGTGATGGCAATACCGGCAACAAGCTTTCCTTCATAATTAAAGATCGGTGCCGCATAGGCAACGGCTCCTAATTGAAGCTCTCCTTCAGACTTTGCATAGCCATGATCCCGAATCGACTCGAGATCATTTTTCAGTTCTTTTCTTTGAGAAATCGTGATGGGAGTAAAGGTTTTAAATGTGTCTGAAAGACTATTAAACTCTTCTTCTGGCAGATAAGCCAAAATGACTTTCGAAAGGGCTCCAGCGTATATCGGAATTTTTTGTCCTACTTTGATTTCATGTCCAAAATTATGAAATGACTCGATATTCACCAGACATAATGCCTGCTCATTATCATAGACGCTTAAATTTACATTCATCTCTGTTGTTTTGGAGAGCCGTTGTAAATGCGGTGTTGCTTTTTGCACAAGGTCAATTCCTTGAATGATGATGCCTCCTATACGGACAAATTGCATCCCAAGGCGAAGCTTCCCTGTCGTTTCATCTTGCTCTAAGTAACCTTTTTGAAGAAGTGTTTGAACATTTCGATGAACGGTTGTAAGGGGAAGCCCCGTCTTTTTGGATAGGTCCACCAACGTATGCTCCCTCTCCCTCATGGTAAAGGTCTCTATGATTTCTAATGCTCTTTCAACTGCTCGGACCCCTGTTTTACCGCTTTCTGCCGTTTGTCTCATTTTAATCCCTCCTTTCAAGGACGGTATATTCCTCAGAACTTTCCGCTGTGCGGAAAGTCATTTCCGTAATTGGGATATAAAATGTTTATTCAGCACATTCTTTAATCAGAACATTCTGAATTTAAATTTTTTCAATCGTTTACAGACCTTTGCTAGTAAAGGAGCAAATAATGTTCTGTAAATGCAAATCCCAAATCACGATAAAATTTGTCTAAATGCGGAAGGGTGGAGTCGTAAAATAAATAAGGGGTTTTATGATGATCAAATAAGTGACCTGCCAATGCTTGATAGCAGGCAAATGCGTAGCCTTTCCCTCTGGCTTCATTGCTGGTATAGACTCCGCCTATTAACGCATAATCGGCCGTTTCTGAGTGGGCCAGCGCAATGGATTGGATCCTTCCCTCTACTTTAACAATGAAGATTGATCCATTCTTTATGAGATTGGGAAGTCTCTCAGGAATTTCTATCATGATCTCTTTGTCATGATAAAACTCTGTTATGCCCGTGATATCCTTGAAAGATGCCTGAGACACCGGGATCCTAGTATCCTTCTTTATACACTTTCTATTGTTTAAATATCCAAACTGATATAAATAGGAACGTCTGTCTGGGTGTAGATCAAATTTGGAGAGCACATCTGCTGGACCATATATGTAGGTGGAGGAAGATTTCAGCAACTCTTCCTTGAGAAGTGGAGTATATTGATGATTGATCATGGTGAAACCAGAATTAAGAGGGCTAAAATACTGAATGGCTATAAGTCGATTTTGAATGTAATAACCGTAATATCCAAATTTCTTATCCTGATTATACAAATAATCTATGTACTCATAAAACTGTAAATGGTTTACTTGATCATGTTCGATCATGTTTAAAAGCTCTGTTTTATGTGATTTGCTCAACAGTCTCTTTTCTAGAACCGTCTTTCACCCCCATTACTTTATTCATTCTCACAGGTGTTTCCGTTATTCGGAAATATGTTTCCGTTTTTGTTGTATATTTATGATTATATATACAAATTTCAGAAAAATCAAATTAACTGACAAATTAAATATTTTATCCTACTTATTTCATAAATAATGTACGATATAGCGGATGCTCCACTGTAACTGACAAGAAGTGATAAATCCTCTTCTGGAATGGCTGCAGTAAAAATGCTCAGTGAAGAGTGGTGGAACAAAAAAAGAAGCAGTCACATAAACTGCTTCTTCTTCATCAACCTATTATTTCATCGCATCCGTCAACACAGGCACGATCTGCTTCTTACGGGATACCACGCCTTTTAATAACGCCGTGTTGTTTTCAAGCGTTACATTAAACGCTTTTTCAACATCTCCTGCTTTGCTACCAAGTGCAAGTGCCGTAGAGTCATTTTCCAGAATGTCAGTGACAACAAGAAGGAACAGGTCCAGTCCTTTTTCCTTGATCATGGTTTCCATTGCTGCTTCGACTTCCGCTTGGCGTCCGAATACATCATTCGTATCGACAACGTTGATTTGAGCCACTTCCACTTTCGCTGTACCCATTGAGAATTCCTTCGCGTCAAGCGTCACAAGTTCAGCGACTGATTTCGTGCTCATGTTCGCGCCGGCTTTCAGCATTTCCAATCCGTACACTTCAGGATCGACTCCTGCGATTTCAGCCAGTTCTTTAGCTGCCGCTACGTCTTCGTCTGTGCACGTAGGAGATTTGAATAGAAGGGAATCCGAGATAATCGCTGAAAGCATCAATCCAGCCATTTCCTTCGTCACTTCTACGCCTTTTTCCTTATAGATCTTGTTTAAGATCGTTGCTGTGCATCCAACCGGCTCAGCACGATAGTACAGGGGATCTGCTGTTTCAAAGTTCGCGATACGGTGGTGATCGATAACTTCAAGAACGCGTACCTCCTCGATATCCTCAGCACTTTGCTGACGCTCGTTGTGATCAACTAGGATGACCGAATCGGATTCACCGGCAACCTTCTCTACTAAACGAGGTGCATCTACGTTGAAGTAATCAAGGGCATATTGCGTTTCGCCGTTCACTTCACCTAAACGTACAGGCTCGACGTCCATGCCAATCTTTGTTTTTAAATCAGCATAAACCAGTGCAGATGTAATCGTATCCGTGTCAGGGTTTTTGTGGCCGAAAATTAGTGTTTTACTCATTGATCAATCTCCTAACTCTATGTAATGTGGTTCGTTAATCTTCTCTCTTTACATTTTCTTATATTACCATATATAGAAGCAAAACCGTATCTGTTGGGGAAGATTTTTTCCATTGATGATGGAGGTAATATTTCCAAATTTTGCGTTATAAAAGAGTACAGGAATAAACGTGGACTTTAAAAACCCTGTTGTCCGGTGCTGCCGTTGATTTCTCTCAACTCTCTCATTAAATCCTTCCCAAACACATTTTCATATTCTTCATACAAAGGTGCCAGCTTCTCTTTCCACTCTTCTTTCTCTCCATTCAACAGAATATGAACATCCAGATCAGTGTTTTGTTTTAATTCCCTCATTTGACTGTCATTCATTTCGATGGAATGCCTGCGGATCCAGTCTGTTGTTTGTACCATCGCACTGTCTATTTCTTCCTGGTACTCCTCAGGTAACCCATCCCAAAACTCTTCGTTCATCAACACCACGTATCCAAGATAGGAATGATTGCTGACCGTCAAATACGATTGATGGTCATAAAGCTTTTTAGAGTAAATATTAGTGATCGTATTCTCCTGTCCGTCAATAAAACCGACCTCAAGGTTCTCATACGTTTTATTAAATGGCAGATCACTTACTGCTGCCCCCATGGCTTGGTATTGATCTTTAATGACTTCACCCGGCATCGTGCGGAAATGTAGTCGATTGAAGTCAGCCGGAGTTATTAAAGGACGCTCATTATTCGTGATTTGTTTAAATCCGTTATACCAGAAGGAAACACCCTTCACGCCTTCGTGTTTTTCAACTTTCTCTAGTAATCGTTTCCCTATCTCCCCTTCAAACGCCTGTTGAACTTGATCATAACTATTAAAGGCAAAAGGTAAATCAAATAGACCATACTCAGGTACGTATTGTGAAACTTTGGATGTAGCAGGAATAATCATTTGCACATTATTATTCTTAAGGGCATCCCATTCACTGATATCTGAATAAAGAGATCCATTCGGGTAGATCTCCACCTTTACTTTTCCTTTTGTACTCTCTTCTACCAGATCTTTAAAGCGCCTGACCGCTTTTCCTTTTGGTGTGTTTTCTGACACGACATGACTCACCTTAATGACGATTTGATCCCTCATTTTTTCTTGATCATCGTCATATTCAGCGGAAAATCCATCACGGGTTTGAAATCCAACCACATAGGCAGTCACAATCCCTGTCAATATAAAGAAACCTATAAATAAAAAGGCCCTCACAAGCGGAATCCTCCTCTTTCAGATTCTATTAGAAATGGTACAATAACTTTGAACAAAGAGGAAGGAATATTCAGAATGAACCGAAAACAAATGCCTATTCGCTGGAAAATGACGATTTTATCCTTCGGGGTTGTCTTATTTGCCCTTATCATTGGATTCATTATTTTTGTCGGAAAAGCGATCGAGATGAAGAAAGAAGAATTAGGAAACCAGGCACTCATTACGGCCAGAACTGTGGCAAATCTTCCTACCGTTCAAAGTCATCTGGAAGAGCCTCAAGGCTTTAAGGAAATTCAGCCGATGGTCGAGAACATCAGAACCGTCAATGGATCAGACTATATCGTTGTGCTCAATATGAATCGCATTCGGTACTCCCACCCATCCAATGAGCAGCTTGGGACAATATCGGCTGGGAAAGATGAAGGACCGGCTTTTGCTGAGCACAGTTATGTTTCAACTGCCAAAGGCGAGCTCGGCATGGCGGTAAGAGGGTTTGTGCCCGTCATGAACGCTGATCACAAACAAATCGGTGTCGTAGTCGTCGGAATTCTTCTTCCTTCCACCCTTGATATTATGAGGAATTTACAAAATGAACTGATGATTATAGGGGCAATCACCCTTTTATTCGGGATGATGGGTTCATGGTTGTTAGCCAGACAAATCAAGAAAGATACCTTTGAGCTTGAGCCCTATGAAATCGGGAAGCTCTTGGTGGAACGGACGGCTACGTTCCAAGCGATGAATGAAGGGATCATCGCCATCGATAATCAACAAAGAATCACCGTATTTAACGAAAAGGCCAAAGATATTGTACAGGTAACCGGAAATCTAACCGGAAAACCCATTCAGGAGATCCTGCCTTCTTCTAAACTGCCGGAAATCATGACAACAAAAGAACCTATTTATCGTGAGGAAATGAAATTAGGGAGCAAAATTGTATTAAGCTCGAGGGTTCCCATCTTGGTAAACGAACAGATCGTTGGAGCTGTCGCCGTGTTCCAGGACCGAACAGAAATGACAGCGCTAGCGGAAGAGCTGACTGGGGTGAAAGAATTCGTTGAGGCATTAAGGGTTCAGACTCATGAACACCAGAATACATTACATACTGTTGCCGGACTGATTCAACTGGAAGAAAACGAGAAAGCACTCGAATATATCTTTCAATCTTCTCAGGAAAAGGACGACCTTTCTGCTTTTCTGGCCCAGCGAATCAAGCTTGACCGGTTGAAAGGTTTACTACTGGGCAAGATCATGCGTGGAAAGGAAATGGGAATTGAGGTGAAGGTTGATCCCGATAGCTATCTTTCCTCCCCTCCTCCTCTGTTGGATGAACATGATTTGGTGATTCTACTTGGAAATTTCATTGAAAATAGTTTCTATGCTTTAAAGGAAATGTGTGATGAATCAAAGTTCATTCATCTCTATCTAAAAGAGGAGTCGGATACGTTTCATATCGAAATAGAGGATAATGGCATCGGTATGTCAAACGAACAGATTCCACAGTTATTCCAGAAAGGGTATACGACCAAAGGAAAGAACGGGTCTGGAATCGGACTCTACTTAATTCATAGCATCGTTGAGAAAGCGAATGGCCACATCAACGTAGAATCAACACCGCTTGAAGGAACGCTTTTCCAACTTACTTTTCCCATGAATGGAGGGAAGACTCATGACGAAACTGATTAACGTCTTGCTTATAGAAGATGATCCGATGGTTCAGGAGGTCAATCGGATGTTTATCGAACGGGTGCCGGGCTTTACAGTCTGCGCCATTGCAGGCAATGGCACAGAGGGTGCTGAAAAGGTAGCCTCTTTCCAACCGGACCTTGTGCTCCTGGACAATTTCATGCCGAAACAAAGTGGTCTCGAAACCTTACAAGCCTTCCGGCAACAAGACACAGACGTGGATGTGATTGTGATATCGGCTGCACAGGATAAAGAAACCATCAGGGCGATGATGCGATTAGGCGTTGTCGATTACATCATCAAACCTTTCAAATTTGAGCGGTTAAAGCAGGCACTTGAAAAATATCAATCTTTCAAACAACACATGATCGGGGACGGTACAATTGGCCAGGAAGAAATTGATCGACTGCAAGGAGGCCCCTCCCCTGCCCGAACTGACAAACAAAGAGTAGACTTACCAAAAGGATTGAACCAGCAAACTCTTGAACAAATTGTTCAGTTTCTCTCTGGACAATCTCTCCCCCTTTCAGCCGAAGAAACGGCGGAAGGAATCGGGATTGCCCGCGTCACTGCCCGGAGATACTTAGATTACCTGCTTAAATCAGACCAGGTTCAAATGGTCATCGAGTATGGCAGTATTGGAAGACCCGTCAATCGTTATCAGTGGAAAGAGAAAGGATGAGGCCGTTATTGCCTCATCCTTTTTGTATCCAACTTAAGACCAAAAAGACCAAAATGTCCTTTAAGTTCTAAATATTCTAATATCTTACTGAAAGCGTTACCATTCTATATAGGTAATAAAAAGGAGGACGCAACGATGAAAAAATTTAAATGGATTTCAATCATAGCCCTTGTCTCACTCTTGTTGGCTGCCTGCGGAAGCGACGGTGCAAGTGGAGGAGAATCCGGAAGCGGCAGTGATTCATCCAGTCAATCCATCGTATTTGGTACAGGTGGTACGTCAGGAGCATATTATGCAATCGGTGGTTCATTAAAGCCGATTTTCGAAGAAAGTGATTCAATCGGAAACGTGACAGTGGAATCGACAGGTGCTTCTGTTGCCAACATCCAAAACATCACCGATGGGTTAAACCAAATGGCCATCGTCATGAGTGATGTGGCGTATGACGCTGTAGAAGGAAAAGGACAATTCGAAGGGAACAAGGTCGATGTTCAGCCTATTGCAGGTATGTATCAAAACGTCGTGCAAGTTGTGGCCATGTCAGATAGCGGAATTAAGAGTATTGAAGATTTAAAGGGTAAGAAAGTCGGCGTCGGACAGGTTGGATCGGGTGTGGAACAGAGTGCTAAAAAGGTGTTGGAAGCTGCCGGTTTAACGTATGACGACCTGGAGAAAGTGACTCATACTGGCTATGCGGATTCTGTACAGGAAATGAAGAATGGAACGCTGGATGCTGCTTTCTTCACATCAGGAGTCCCGAACAGCAATATCACCGATCTCATGCAACAAAACGATGTGTCGTTTGTTGAAATCAATGGAGATCTCGCTGATAAGCTAATGGAGAAATACCCATTTTATAAAACGTTCACAATCGAATCCGGTGACAAAGCGAAATACAACCTCGATAAAAAAGTGGAAACCGTTGGAATCCAAAACATGCTCATTGTTTCTAAGGATCTAAGCGAAGATACGGTCTATGACTTAACTAAGAGATATTATGACTACTTAGGAACAGACGCCGTAGCGGTTGCACCGCTTAAGGAAGTGGACCGGGACGAAATGGCGAAGGGACTCATTGCGCCTCTTCACCCAGGGGCAAAGAAGTTTTATGAAGAAAAAGGATTACTGGAATAATCGAAAAAGGGCATCAATCCTGGTGCCCTCTTCTTTCTATCTATGAAAAAAAGAATACTGGTTATCTTAATTCTTCTCCTTCTCTCACTTTCCGCCTTTGTCCCAATGAATACATTGATCTTATCCTATGAAAATAAAATAAAAATCGTTCAGCCGTTTTTAGAAGTGAAAGCCGTGTCCATCCGATGGACCCATTCTGTTGAAAAAGAAGATTGGGAAGAATTCTTTCATATTCAGGATCAAACCATTCTCTTGACTTCAACCCGGTTCAAAACGTTCGGAGCCGGCGTCCCTGATCACGCAGGAGATGATACATATATAAAAGATGGCTGGGTCTATATGACAGGCATCCATCAAGTGATCGGAAGCACCTTACGCTTTCAAACAGGTAAGGAAACAAATCATCGCATTGAAATGAACGGACGGACCATTGCCCTGGAGCCTCAGGTATCCTACGAATTATCGGTGAGGTCCGTCCCACTGTATAAAGTGTTAACTATGATGGTTAAAGATTAAGCGAGGTGACTCATGATGAAAAATCAGAAAAATACATCGGTGGAAGAGTTGGACCGGGAGGGGAATACGAGGAGTAAGTATCCTAAGGTGATCGGTCTCTTTCTGTTGGTACTAGCAGCTGGAATTGCCCTCTTTCATTTATATACGTCTTACGCTGGAGCACTAGTGGATGTAAAGCAGCGAAGCATTCATTTATATGGACTGATGGCGATCGGCTTTATCCTCTACCCTATGGTGAGTAAAAAGAAAGGTCATTCTGTTCCGTTTTATGATTATATTTTCAGCGGATTATCGTTATTTGTTGGCATTTATATGTTATTCAGCGCCGAACGCATCATCCGGACAGGCGGACAAATCAACGATATGGATTTCTATGTGGGGATTCTCGTCATCATCCTTCTTCTCGAATTAACCAGACGTGTGACTGGTTGGGGGCTGACCCTTCTGGCCCTCGGATTCTTGATCTACGGCCTATACGTGAAGCTATCCATTTATCCGGAATTGAATTCACAGATCACACTAACTGTAACGAAGAAAATGATTTCTCAGCTGGTCTACATTACAGAAGGGATTCTTGGTACAGCGATTGGCGTATCCGCAAGCTACATCATTCTATTCATCTTGTTTGGAGCATTCCTGAGCCGCTCCGGAATGGGAAAATTATTTAATGATTTAGCTCTGGCTGTTGCAGGTCATACAAAGGGCGGTCCCGCCAAAGTGGCGGTCATTGCCAGTGGATTCCTTGGTTCCATTAATGGATCGGCCGTTGCGAATGTCGTGACGACCGGTGCCTTCACCATCCCATTGATGAAAAAAATCGGATATAAGAAAGAGTTTGCAGGCGCAGTCGAATCGGCAGCAAGTGTTGGTGGGCAAATCCTTCCTCCAATCATGGGAGCAGCGGCCTTTATTATGGCTGAGAATCTTAATATCCCTTATACCAAGGTGATCTTGGCAGGAATCATCCCTGCCCTGCTATTTTACATCGGCATTCTGCTTCAGGTGCACTTTAGAGCTTCCAAGCGCGGATTACACGGAGTACCGAAATCAGAACTTCCTTCCGTAAAAGCTGTGCTCGCAGAGCGTGGACACCTGATCATCCCGATGGTGATTCTTCTTTACTTATTATTCTCGGGAAAAACACCATTCTACGCTGCCTTTTGGTCTATTTTAGCTACGGTGATCATTTCCGGATCAAAGCAGGTTCTGACTTTATCCACTCTGCTCGGATTATTCTTTGTTTTTCAACCACAGGTGAACGGGCTTATTTCCGGTCATGGGATTCCTCCACTGAAAAGCAGCTGGTGGGAACTGCTATTGGTCATTGTAATCCCATTGGTCATCAACCTGTTTAGAAAGACGAAGAATCTCGAAGCAGAAGAAATCGGCTTGAAGGATTGTGTACAGGCATTGGAAGAAGGGGCGAAAACGACAATCCCTGTTGCCGTTGCCTGTGGTGCCGTGGGGATTGTAGTGGGAGTCGCTTCTCTTACGGGAGTCGCCCTTGAATTAGCGAACAGCATTGTCGGCATTGGTGAAATGATCGACAGTCCGCTACTTCAGCTGGTGATTACGTTACTTCTGACGATGGTGACGTCCATCGTGTTGGGAATGGGACTACCAAGTATTCCAACCTATATCATTACAAGCACCATGGCCGCCCCGATTCTATTACAACTGCCACTGTTCCGTGAGTTGGCAGGATCGACGGAAACAGCTGTGTTTGTCGCTCATATGTTTGTGTTCTACTTTGGAATCTTTGCCAATATCACCCCGCCTGTCGCATTGGCAGCCTTTGCCGGAGCAGGAATCAGCGGCGGTGATCCGACGAAGACGGGATTCCAGGCGATGAGGCTTGCCATAGCTGGATTCATTGTTCCGTTTATGTTCGTGTTTTCCCATGAGATGTTGATGGTAGATGCCACGGTTACGAGCATCATCACTCTCACTATCACCTCTGTCATCGGCGTATTTCTTTTATCTGTATCCATTGAGGGCTATTTCAAGAAAAAATTCCCTGTCAGCCTGCGTCTCATCAGCACGATTGCAGCTTTTCTCTTGATTTACCCTGGCTGGATCACAGATATCATCGGGTTCACCGTGTTTGTCTTCGTACTGTTTTGGAACTATCAGGGAAAGGGTAAAACGATAAATAAAGAGATTAATATAACTCATTAAATGAGGTGGATATAAATGAATTTTGGTTTAAAAGATAAAGCAGTGATTGTGACCGCATCAAGTAAAGGCTTAGGAAAAGCAACGGCACTGGAGCTTGCCAAAGAAGGTGCACGCGTGCTTATTTCAAGTAGAAATGAAGAAGAGCTTCAAAAGACAGCAAGTGAAATCATAAAACTGACTGACAACCAGCACATTCATTACAAAACATGTGACATGACGAAACCTGAAGATATCCGATCACTCGTTGAAACAGCGGTTACGAAACTAGGTGGTGTTGACATTCTCGTCAATAACACCGGCGGTCCACCATCGGGAGGATTCCAGGAATTCGATGATGACGACTGGCAATATGCCTTTGAATTGAACCTACTCAGTTATATCCGAACGATCAGAGAGGTAATCCCTCATATGAAAAAGAAGAATGGTGGACGAATCGTGAATATCGCTTCTTCATCCACGAAGCAATCCATCGACGGCCTGATTCTATCCAACACCTTTAGAACAGGAATGGTTGGATTGTCTAAGAGCTTATCAAGGGAACTCGCACAAGATCAGATCCTTATCAACACGGTCGGTCCTGGAAGAATCGCAACAGATCGGGTCGCAGAGCTGGATCAGTTAAACGCTGAAAAGCGAAATATATCCGTGGACGAGTTAAAGAGTATGAGCGAAAAAGCGATTCCTATAGGACGCTATGGTGAGCCCGAGGAGTTTGCCAAAGTGATCGCATTCTTAGTCTCTGAGGCCAACACCTATTTAACGGGGCAATCCCTTGTGGTGGACGGTGGAATGGTGACCGCTTTATAACTAGAAAACCCAAAAGGTTAAAATCCTTTTGGGTTTTCTTCAATTATACAGTTTGTTTCCCACTATTCTCTCCATATCCGGCACGAATGATCATCTCGATCGTCTCTTCCGACATCTCTAGATGAGATACATCCGTCCCTTCGATCAGCTCTTGGGTATTTCGGTCATCAAATGTTAACGCACCAGCCAGGTATACCTTGAACACATCAATCAAGCTGTTAAGCTTTACCTCTTCTTCATCCAATTCATACTCACCTGTATTCTCAACCACAGATAAGTTTTGAAATTGAAGGGCATCTTTCAACATGTTGAGCAGATCAATGTTTTCAGGTGGATTCGGATTGGTGATGTGATAGATTTTGTCCGGCTGTGCTTTATCAGGAGCCAGGCTTAAAATGTCGGCTACATAGTCCACCGGTACGAGGTTGGATGTACCATTCTTGGCGGCTACTAGCCTGTACGTCCGCTCTTCCCCGTTTCGTCTCGCAGTCTTACGCTTGAAAACGGCGAGAGCACGCATAAAACCATACAGAGTAAACTGCGAATCGGCTTCACCGGTTTTCGAATCTCCCACAATGATGGCCGGACGGAAGATGGATACGTCCATTTTATCGCGGTATGAAAACACAAGATGCTCGGATTTCACTTTGCTCTCTTCATATGGATTGTTAAACCTTCCATCTTGAGGATAAAGCTCTTCCACACCTTCGGATAACTTTCCTACCGTGTAAGCCGTACTCACATAATAGAACTTTTTCACTTGAAGACGTGCTGCAAGCTCCAGTATATGCTTCGTCCCTTCGTAATTGGCGGCGAAGAGTTCATCACGCAGATCTTGATCAAATTTCACAAGGGCTGCCAGATGATAAACGGCATCCATCTTACCTGTCAACCATTCCTGATCATCCATGCTCAGTCCGGCGTTCGGAACCGTGATATCCCCTTGAAAAATATGAATTCTTCTCTGATCTTTTTCTGGAAAATAATCTCTTAATCTCTCGGCCTTCCCAACATTCCTTACTAATATATACACTTCATTCCGATTATTTTGTAAAATCTTCTTAATCAGCTTTCCTCCAAGAAAACCTGTCGATCCCGTTAAAAATATATTCACATTGATCACCCCTGTTGAATTTCAACCACGTCGGTCATTCTGTCTATCATATCACAGATTGAAAGCGGAATCGTCGGGAAAAGCGTCATGGAACATAGTGACAAAAAGAGAGGGGCACCTGCCCCTCTCTTCCATTATTTCCAGCTATCATAAAACTTCTTTGCCACCTGCACTGTATGGGTACTGCCGCCTGCGTCCTGCACATCTTCAAGGAGCATGGCCAAAACCATGGACGGGTCATTCTGGTCATACGAAACGAACAGTCCATTTTCCGTTCCGGTTGTCCCCTGCTCTGACTTGATCTCTGCCGTCCCGGTCTTGCCTGCGATCGCTTTCCCCTCTACACTTGCCTTACCGGCAATTCCTTCTGTGACGACTTTTCGCAAATTCGTCTTCATCATGTCTACTTGTTCTTTCGATAGCAAATCTTTCTTCCACACCTTCTGCTCTTCGTCCTTCAGAAGTCGCGGTTCCATCATGGTCCCGTCATGGATGATGCTGCCGTAAGCACTTGCCAGATGAACGATACTCATCAGCACCTCACCCTGACCGAAGGCAGAATCAGCCAATTGAACTTCTTTGGAGATGCTGCCGTCGTTCGAGACTTGTGATTTGTAGATCGGATAAGACATCGGAATCTCTTCGCCAAAGCCGAAATCCTTCAAACCGGCAATAAAGGTGTCGGCACCCATCTCTAATCCGACACGGGCGAAATAAATGTTATCCGAGAATTTAAGGGCGCTTTCTAAATCCACCCTGCTTTCATTATCAAAGACACGGACGACTTTGTAATTCCCCCACGATTCATCCTTTTTCCACGTCTTTCCTTTGATGTCATAGATTTTGTCAGGGTCCAGCTTGCCGGATTTCAGTCCGACGGAGGCCGTGATGCCCTTCATTGTTGATCCTGGTGAATAGGCGAGGGGAATACGATTCCTCATAGGCTTTTTAGGATCATCGGTCAGTTGTTTATACTTCTCAGAGGAAATCCCTAATACAAATTCATTGGGGTCATAGGCTGGCGTACTGACGAGTGCCAGTGCTTCTCCGGTTTGTGGATTAATGGCAGCTGCCGTTCCTGCCTCATCCTTCATTTGATCATAAATCTTTTTTTGCATTTCAGCATCGATGGTCAAACTGATATTCTTCCCATCTTGAACAGGTTGTTCCACTACGGTTACGGCTTCATCTGTATCTTTTTTCTTCAGATAGATGCGCTGCCCGTCTTTGCCACGCAGTTGATCTTCATACACTTCTTCAGAACCGCTCACTCCGAGAAATGATTGAGCTGTATATCCTTTATCTTTCAGCTTTTCTAACTTTTCCGCATCAATTTTTCCGATATATCCTGTAAGGTGGGCCGTGGCTTCACCGTATGGATATTGTCTTGCCGGGACCGTTCTATATCCAAGACCAGGAATCTCTACAATTTTTGAAGCTAGTGCTTCTTCATTAAGTGAGAGCTTTTTTATAGGTACGAAGTGCTCTGGTTTTACCCAGCTTTGGTTTAGCTGTTTTTCGATATATTCTTTGGTAACATCGAGCAAAGAAATCAATTCGTTCATATTTCCTTCGCTGAATTTTTGGGGAACAATACCGATTTCCAATGCCTCTCCGTTTATGGCAAGAGGCTGCTGATTCCTGTCCAATATCTCGCCGCGCTTCGCTGAAATGCTTTCCACTCCAACTTTATCGCCCTTTTCCATATCAGGAAGGATGAACGAAGGATCCCAATTCACGAACCAGTTTTCATTGTCATCCTTCTTTTCTTTCGTCAAGGTGACATCTTTTTTATACGACACTTCACCGGCCAGAGTTTTGAATGAAATGGACACTGGGAATTCCGCTTTCGTTTCTTTGTCCCAGTCCACTTCTTGTTCCGGCTTTTTGAAGGATATTTTCACATCCTTTACTTCCAGATCTTTGTAGATGTCTTTATATCTCGTGACGAAATCTTCTTTTTTGTAGGTATCTTTGGTTGAGGAGGTTATGTAGTCTTTAAACATCTCATCAAATTTCTCTTTGTTCCAAAGATCAACGTATTCCTGCAGGCGGTCATCAGGCTGAGGTTTCTCCTGACATCCGGCGACCATTAGACTGAGAGCGACAAAGAGACAAAGCAGCATGACTTTTTTGACCATATGTAGTGACAGCCCCTTATTATTTGGTATATTCATTGTTTCAAATACTATCCATATTTACAAATTTAATGAATTTATATTCTTTACGTGAACGGAGTATGTCCTTCTTCAACACGGGCGTATTTTGTCGAGTCTTAGCGAATGGCACATATATTGGATTTTCGGCAGATAAAAATGGAATATGGCACGTAAACCCGAAATATGGCAGATAAAATCTGAATTCGGCAGATAAATCCTGAATACGGCATATATCCCGCAACTACCGCCACAACCATCCCCCACAAAACCCAATATCCACCACCTTTTCCTCACAATCCCCAGCTTTTCTCCACAACACATGATGCAATTTCAAAAAAATTTGTTATAATAGTACATCGTAAGAGTAATAAGGAACAGAATCCTAAGATTATATCTTGCAAATATATATCGATAGGTGGAAATAAACATGAAAGATTATCGAGTACTACTGTATTACAACTATGTTGACATTGAGAACCCGGAAGAAGTCACTGCCCAGCACAAACAATTGTGCTCGGATCTTGGCCTGATGGGACGTATCCTGATTTCATCTGAAGGAATCAACGGAACATGCTCAGGAACGATTGAGCAGACGGATGCGTATATGGAAGCGATGAGACAGGATCCTCATTTCAAGGACACTGTGTTCAAGATCGACGAAGCTGACGAGCATGCGTTCAAGAAATTGAAAGTGAAGCACCGTCCAGAGCTTGTGACCCTTCGTCTTGAAGATGACGTAAATCCTAATGAACTCACTGGTGAATACCTTGAGCCTAAGGATTTCTTTGAACAAATCCAGCAGGAAGATACAATTCTTCTAGATGCTCGTAATGACTATGAATATGAATTGGGACACTTCAGAGGAGCTGTGAAGCCGGATATTAAAAACTTCCGCGATCTTCCGAACTGGGTCCGCGACAATAAAGATAAGCTAGAAGGCAAGAAAATCATCACGTATTGTACAGGTGGTATCCGCTGTGAAAAATTCTCAGGCTGGTTAGTGAAAGAAGGCTTTGAGAATGTTGCACAACTGCATGGTGGAATCGCAACCTACGGAAAAGACCCTGAAGTAAAAGGTCAACTGTGGGACGGTCAGCTTTATGTATTCGACGAGCGTATCGGTGTTCCTGTCAATCAGACCGAGCACGTTGTTGTCGGGAAGGATTACTACACCGGGGAACCTTGTGAACGCTATGTAAACTGCGCCCACCCGCCTTGTAACCGTAAAATTCTTTGCTCTGAAGAAAATGAGCATAAATATATGAGAAGCTGCTCGGATGAGTGCCGCAAGAGCCCTGAGAACCGCTACATTGTGGAGCATGGTTTAACAGAGGAAGAAGTGGCAGAGCGTTTGGCAGTGATTGAGCGTGAGAAAGAAACAGCTACGATCTAATTAAAATAAGAAAAGCACTGGCTTAACTTTAAGCCAGTGCTTTTTTCATTATGGTAAAAGCTGTTTCCACTTCAATAGCTTCTCAAGCCAGGCAAATAAAAACTCATACTGACTCAAGTAATCCCAAACCTTATCTTTCACATCATGACTCTTCTTGATTTTAATTTGCGCAAGGACTGGATCATGATCGCTTGCACGTCCATCTTCTTCACTGAAATCAGAGTTGATGTTGATCGTATCGATATCGGCTTTTTTCGCTAAGTTATTCGATACCAGGATATGATCAAGAACTTGGGCATTCCCCTGATAATTATATGTGTAACGCTCTGCTGCTGGCAGTTTGTTCATCATATCCGTTAAGACATCACCTTCAAGCGTTTTGATTGGAGCTGAGAATTCGAAGTCGTTCATGTCCCCAAGAACCACGACATTCGCATTCTTCATTTTACTTTCTAACTCATTTACAAAGTTATTGATGACGGTCGCTTGTTTGATGCGTTGAGCTTCACTGCCAAGCACCACTGGATGATCAGCTCCGAATAATGCTCCATCGCCGCCTTTGGAATTTAAGTGATTGGCTACGACGACAACCTTTTCTCCGTTAAATTCGAATTCTGCCGCCAATGGTTTACGAGAATCTTCGAATGCTTCATTTGTCGGATCAATGCGTCCCGGGTTGTGAGTCAGACCATCCTTCGTCACTCCCACTGCCGTTACAGCATCCCCCGCTTGTTTATCCGTTAATTTCACACGATCCGGGTTGTAAAGGAAACCAACGCGGATGTTCCCACCAGGTTGCCCGCCGTCCGTTTTGTCTAGAGGATCAATGTTTGTAAACTTGTAAGTCGGGCCGCCTTTTTCTTCTATCGCTTTAATGATCGTTTGGAACGACTCGCTTGCATCCGTTGTGCCATCATCTGTCGGGCCATTATTATCCTGCACTTCGATCAGTCCGATGATATCAGGTTTTTTCATATTTGTAACGATCGACTCTGCGATCTTTCCTACTTTATCTGCATCTGTACCTGCGTAGAAATTCTCGATGTTATAAGAAGCAACCGTCAATTCATTTTTCTTAGGC
This sequence comes from Rossellomorea sp. NPDC077527, assembly GCF_044542955.1. Taxonomy (NCBI): domain Bacteria; kingdom Bacillati; phylum Bacillota; class Bacilli; order Caryophanales; family Bacillaceae; genus Rossellomorea; species Rossellomorea sp. NPDC077527. The sequence goes on from NZ_JBITVL010000006.1 coordinate 160,455, forward strand.
TTGATCGTTGTCACTTGTCGATCCGTTCCACCATCGACGATAGATGGGAATTCACCAGCTGGACGGATCTTGAAATTGCTATAATCATAGCTTACATTTCCGACGATTGAGCCATCCAGGGTATCACCCGTTTTCGCGTTGATGTTCAATCCATCGACGTCAATCAACATGCGCTCAGGATTATAGTCTTCAGGTGAAATCAAAATTCCGCCTGCTCTTGTGCGAAGCTGATCTTCACTTGTATTGACGATAACAGGCAATTCATCATATTTGACTGGACCTGTGATCGTTGCGTCTGGAATCTCAATTAGCATTCCTTCAAGACTTTCATAGAAATCAAGACCGTCCATTTCAGGATCAAAAGATGTCATTTCATCGTCTTCGATGATTTCCGTTGGCGGTGTGCGATCTTTTCCAATGACAACAGCTGCAGGAACCATGTTATCAGAAGATACAACACTTACAGATGAAGCTGTAATTTGAGTTGTTAGAAGATCCTTGGCATCTGAGTACCCATCTTCTCTCCATTCCTTCACCTGTCCTGAAACATTTACTTTGTATCCGACTTTAACAGAATTCCCTCTAGCATACACATAGATTCCTTCTGAAGTTGCAATATCATCATCGGGATTCTCTTCCTGCATATAAAATGCATTCGAACCCGCTTTTGCTGTGACGATCCCTTCTACATTGGCAACATTCATGTTTTCGTAAGGTGAAGAATGCGAATCCCCTTGGATATCATGAATGCTTAAACCGTCAGCAGATTTAAGAACTTTGTAAGTGAAAGTAGCTACTTCGCTCATTTCGCCTTCTTTTGTGACGATTGCTTTAATCGTTGTGTTTGTAGTCAGTTCAATTGGCGCTGTATACTCCGGGCTTGAAGCAGTAGGAGTCGTTCCATCCGTAGTGTAATGAATGGTTCCATCTGTCGTAGCCGTTTGTAAAGTGACTTTCGTTCCTTCCGTAACGGATCCTGCTCCAGGACTTGCTGTTACCGAAAAAGCGTTTTCAATCACATCTGAAGAATTACGTGGTACCAGCTTATATTCGTTATAGTTATAGTCAATAACTCCACGAAGGATTTCGTAGGTTTGACCGATTTCCAAAAGGGAGCTGTCACTTGGTTTAATGACGAATTGTCCCGCGCTGTCAGTTGCAGTAAAGTTACCGTTGCTATCCTTAGCTTCCACTGTCACATCGGTAAACTCAACAAGCATTCCTTCATGCTCTTCCCCATTTTCAGATGAAAGGTCAGTAGAGACAAGTGATGTTGGTGCAGGGATTCCTTTGTCTTCTGTAGTGATTTCTACCTTTGAAGCAGGTGCTTCAATTTGCTGCATTCCATAGTAGTCGTTTAATACTCCTTCTGCTGTCACTTCATCACCTGGTTGTGCAGTAAGACCGCTGCCGCGGATGATGACGCCTGCCGTACCATCCTGAATGAACAGGTTGGTTTGTCCGCCTGCTTCAAAGGCTGCTGTCGCGACGCCTTGTACTTTTACCGTTGTGCCTTTAGCAGCTGTACGGGCTTCGGCAATGGTGGATAGTTCAATTGGAGTCGGGTCTGAAGGAGTGTCACCTGATAGGTGGGATCCTAAGTAATCGAATGTATCTTGAGAAAACGAATTCCATTCGATTGAAGGGTCGAAACTGTTTGTTATATCTGTATCACCTGTTGTAATGGAGTCTTTACGTACAATCGTCACATCTTTTGCAAAGTTTGCGACCGATCCTACCTGACCAATTGAATCGATTACGGTATCATTTTTCTTTAATGTGATAGGATCGTTTCCATTAAAGTTGATGACGACGTTATTCATAATATCTGCATGTGCAAGAATGGCCGGGTCTGCACCCTCATTCGCTAGCACCAATACTTCCCCTGTACCTAGTGTCCCCGACAACGCCAATGATTTGTCTGCCGTTTGGGCACCATTTGTATGTAATTCTAAGGAGTAGTTTGATAGATTGATATCTTCACCCGTTCCGTTGTATAACTCAATTGCCTTGTTGTAACCAGAACCTTCGATATATTCAGATATTATTAGATCCTGAAAAGCATCGCCTGCAGCGGATACATGCCGAGATACGGAAGGTACCATAAGGCTTAAAGCCATGCTTGAGACAATGCACAAACTTAATGTCTTTTGTCTTACTTTCTTTTGATTCATTACTCTTCCTCCTGTTCATAAATAGTTTACTGGTCAAAAAATGTCCAACACATTCCATTTTACAACAGGAATTGTCAAAATAAGTGTAAATATTGGGTAAATTCGCTGTTTTACAAAAGATGATTCTTTGGGCTTAGTACCATTTACCTCTTTCCTGAGAATTGCTGAATGAGAAATGAGTAAAGATATTCAAATCAGTTCTGACGACGATCCATTATTCATCTTTATGGAAGTAATGTACCTTAGAAATAAAAGCAAGCGTGCAATAAGACAGTACCCCCATCGAATCATAAAACACATCCAATAGACATCCTGTTCTTGAAAAGAATAGTTGTGCAAATTCGGTCAATAATCCATAAATAACACCTATCACAAAAACAGCATTCAAGGAGAAAAACAATCTGCTTAAGAAGAAGGAAAATAAAAAAAAGAACATACTATGTCCTATTTTCTGTAACAGATAAGTCGGGGAGTGAAATGGGTAGCCTGTGAAATCAAGGAAATGATTAAACTCAGGTTGACCATTCCATTGGAAATAGATTTGTTGATAGAGAATTAGCTCATGGACGTTTTTCGTGCAGGTCAGGATAAAAATGAATACGCCAAATAGGAAAACCGTTAATACTTTCATAATCACTACACCTCCCCTATCAATTTGTCCATAAAAGAGGAGAGATATAATAAAAAAAAGAACTACTTCGAAAACAGGCCGTCGTTTCCGAAGTAAGTCTCTTATTAATGCTACATATAAACCCCTACACCTGGTCCAAATGGTATCCCTAACAAAGCAAACGCAAGAAGCAATACGATCCAGACCGACAAGAAGGCTATCGTATATGGAAGCATAAGCGAAATCAAGGTTCCAAGACCGGCTTTTTTATCGTATTCCCGCATAAAGGCTAGGATGACGATGATGTACGGATTCATAGGTGTGATGATGTTGGTGGATGAATCTGCGATACGGTAAGCGGCTTGAACGAACGCCGGGTTATATCCGAGAGTTGCAAACATCGGGATGAAGATCGGTGCCTCCAGTGCCCATTGTGCCGATCCACTGAAGATCAATAGATTCAATAGTGCTGTTAACAGGACAAATCCGATGATGCCGGCGAGTCCTGTCATATTGATTGATTCCAGGAAATTCGCCCCGCTGACCGCTACCCATGTTCCGAGATTGGTCCAGTCGAAGTAAGCGATGAATTGAGCGGCCGCGAAGATCAGAACGATATAACCACCCATGTCCTTCATGGCTTCAGTCATATATTTCGGTACATCTCTTGTTGATTGGATCTTCTTTACTGTCACTCCATATGCGACACCGATGATAATGAAGAATAATAGAGTGATAGGGATGATGCCTGATAGGAAGGTGGACGGTATGAGGCCGCCATCTTCATTTCGCATCGGTGAGTTTGGCCATACGATGGACACGACCAGAAGCAGCACAAATGCCAATCCAGCTAACGTTGCATTCCGTAATGCTTTTCCTTCTAAAGGACTTTCTTCTTCCAGCACTTTATCGACTTTTCCTTTATATGTTCCGAGTCGTGGCTCAACGATCTTTTCCGTCACAAAAGCCCCGACGACTGTCAGGAATACGACCGAAGTAATCATGAAGTACCAGTTGTCTACCGGCGTAACCCCTACGTCGAATGCTTTAGCCGCTTCTGTTGAGATTCCGGCAAGCAGGGCATCGGTACCCGTGATGATGAAGTTTGCCGTGAATCCTGCTCCTACTCCGGAAAAGCCTGCGGCAAGTCCCGCTAACGGATGCCTGCCTACTGTATAGAAGATCATAGCGGCGAGTGGCGGGATGATGACAAACGCAGCATCTGATGCCAGGTTCCCCATGATTCCCACCATAATGACCGCGTACGTAATCAATCCTCTTGGAGCATTTAATACCGTTTTCTTGATGGCCGTTTCAAGTAACCCTACTTTTTCCGCGAGCCCAATACCGAGCATCATGGCCAGCACGAGGCCGAGTGGCGCGAAGCCGGTAAAGTTATCGAGCATGGAAGTCAGGATATATTGAAGCCCCTCACCTGAAACAAGACTCTTGATGGGAAGTACTTCCCCATTTTTCGGATGAACGACTGTCACACCTAAACTGGAAATAAACCATGAAAAAAGAACAATAAAAACAGATAAATACACAAATAACATAAACGGGTCGGGAAGTTTATTCCCTACCTTTTCAATGCCACCGAGAAATCGAAGAAATCCTTTCTCTTTTTGGGGTGGATTCGTTTCTACATTAGGATTTGTCATGAGGTCACTCCTTCATAAAATGTTTTAAGGAATAATTCCTTTTTACTTCCGTTAATAAGTATTTCGATACAAAACGCTCAATTCCTTTTAATAATCGAAAATTTATTAGAAAATTTTTAATTTATGGATTACGGGAGCTTTTATTAAAAAAAGATCTCATTCATTAATTGAATGAGACCTTTCTTTATAGTTGGAAACGATATAATTTTCTTGGTCTGCCCCTGCCTCCACTTTGTTCTTCACCGCTGATTTTCACAATACCGATCCGTTCCATTTCAGTCAGGATCCTCCTGCCGTTCCGCTCTGTGCTTTTTAGCCAGCGGGAAAGGTCCTGGGAGGTGATTTCCTCTTTATCATAGTGACGGGAAAGAGATAGTATTTTTGAAACAATGGCCGAACTGACCGTTGCGTCCTTGAAGGCGTTCTTCCATTCTTCCCCAAAGTTGTTCAGGGAGTAGGTAATGGATGTAGTAGATGGAAGGATTTCCGTCACCGTCTTATCTTCATTGACACTGACGACGATGGACGATTCGTGCTTTCTCGCATGCTGAAACGCTAGGCGGACATGGTGCTCCGCTTCCAACACGGTGACTCCGAATCCTAATCCCACCCGGATATCCAGATCTGTATGAACCTTCACTTCCTGAGTCAAAGTAGAGAAAATCGATTCCTTTTCATGAAGATCCAGCTCCCCACGCGTGGTATATACAAAGAATAATCCATCTCCAAGCTGAACCATGGATCCGTTGATTTTTTGGGCGATATCCAGGAGGTTCCGTTTCAGATCCAGCTCCTGATGCTTCATTTTATACGAAAAATGGGACTCATCCAGTGTTTGCGTGGAGTAGATCACTTCGATCCCGACGATGGCAATCTGTGATTTCTGATACTTTCTGGACTGGGCCCTTTCTAGTAAATATTGCAGGATCATCCGAATGGATAAATTCGTCGGCACGACACGATAGCATGGGATGCCCATTTCGGTCAGGCTCTTTTGCACACTTTGGATACATGTTATGGCGGTTTCAATTTCACCTTTTTCGTAAAGGGTACGGTGATGGTCAATAAGTTCAGCGGCACTGCGATATCCTTCATACGGATAGCTTGCGATATGGAGCTGATCAAAGGAATGAAACGCCAAAGCCGTTTCAATTTCCTCTTTCGAAATCGTATCAATACTGATTTTATGTAGTAGACGTTTCTCTTTCAGCTGCGCCTCTAATAATGCCCCGAAGAAGCTTGATCCATGAAGGGGAGGATAGCTCCCTTCCTTTTCCGTAATCCAGCCTTTTTCAAGAGCATAGTAAAAAGGAGACTGCCCTGAGAAGAACCATTGATCAACAAGACCTCGGTTACTCTCTAAGATGTGCTCGATTTCATCCACTTGATCGTAGGGAAAGTTCACAAGTTCAATACTGTCAAAATATGTTGCTACATGAGTGATCCGTTTGATCGAGTCATCAGGACCGATGACACCAATTTTAACTAACAATGATTATTCACCTGCTTCTTGCTGTAATACTTCAGCTAGAATCTCGACTCCTGCATGTAAGTCTTCGGGCGTGCTATGCTCCTTCGGATGGTGGCTAATCCCATTTTCACACGGGATGAACACTAATGCAGACGGCCATTTTGCCGCCATGTTCATGACATCATGTCCCGCCCCGCTGTCCATTACCAAGGTTTTGTAACCGAGATTTTCTCCGGCAAACTTCGCCCTGGAGGTCAGCTCTTCATCTAAAAGAACAGAAGGATTATCTACAAGAGTTTCTACTTTGATTGTAACATTAAATGCTTTCTCGACGCTTCGGCATTTTTCAATGATGTGATCTGCCATTTCTCGTTTCAAGTGATCGTCGACGGAGCGGATATCGATTCCCGCTTCTGCGTAACCGGGGATGACATTCATGACGTTCGGTTTTACGTCTAAAGTGCTAACGGTTGCCACGAGTGGTTTTGAGGATCGATTGGACAGTTTTTCTGCCTCTTCGGAAACGAATGTAATGAGTGGGGAAAGGGCCACAAGGGCGTCGCTTCTTTTCCCCATGGGAGTCGTGCCCGTATGCCCGGCCATTCCTTCTACTTTCACTTTCAACCGGATCGGGCAGGCCACGCCGCGGACGATTCCGAACTGTGCCCCATGATCTTCAATTTGAGTCCCTTGTTCGATATGGAGTTCAATGAAAGAAAGGATTTCGTCTCGGGATCGTTCCGCTTTTTCTATGGAGGACCAGTCTAAGCCTGTAGATTCTACAGCGTCCTTAATACTTGTCCCGTGCCGGTCTTTAACGTTTTCTACTGATTTATCGAGGATTCCTGCCACACTCTTACTCCCAATGGTCGAAACACCGAAACGAGCTGATTCCTCAGAGGCAAAGCAGACTACTTCTATGGAGTGGTGAGGTTTGAATCCCCGGTCCTTCAGTACTTTTACGGCACCAAGACCACAGAGGACACCGGCTGCACCGTCATAACCGCCTCCATTTTCGACCGTATCGAGATGAGATCCTGTCAGAACGGCATGTGGCTTTACTCCTTCCCATCTGGCAAAAAGGTTTCCTGCTTCGTCTTTGCGGACAGATAATCCCAGATTTTCTGCCACCTCACGAAAGACATTCATGGAAGCCAGCTCTTCCTTTGAATATCCTAGTCTCGTAAATCCAGCGGGCTGGTCCATGGTATCGACCAGGTTTAATGCTTTTAACGTTGCATCCAACCATTCTTTCAATGTGAAACCTCCTCTATTTGTTGTGATTGTTTTAAAATAAGCCGGGCAAAGGCATCTACCGCGACCTGTAGGACACTCTCTTCAAAATCGAATTCGTGATGGTGATGCCCGTTTTTCAATGGAGTGCCAAAAACCATGAACGTTGCGCTCCCGCCCAGCCTTTGCACTTCATTGATCATATAGGTTACATCCTCAGATGCCTTTAACGGGACGGTGTTGACAACTTCTGATAGATAAGGGCTTTCTTCTTTTACTTCTTGTAACCACTGAATCCATTCTTCGTTGCAACGGGCTTCCACTGTATCTCCTACCAGATTGATTTCCGTTTCCACACCATAGAGGTCTCCTGATGCTTGGAGAATTCGCTGGGCTTCTTTTAGCATGTACTGATTGATCTTGGTCGTTTCTCCCCTTGTTTCCAATTCGAGATGCGCTTCATCGGCAATGATGTTTCGTCCTGTTCCGGCTTGAAGCTTTCCAACATTGATTCTGGTCGCCCCATCCGAATGACGTGGAATAGTATAGAGGTGCAGGCTGGCAGCAGCCGCAGAGAGTAGAGCATTCTTCCCTTTCTCGGGCTCGAGGCCAGCGTGTGCAGCCTTACCTTTATACGTGACGTTGATTTTGGAAGATGCGAGGAAAGAATGAGTCGTAGCATAGACCCTTCCGACCTTTGTGTCCCGGATTCCGATATGACCGCTTGCAAAGTAATCGACATCCTTAAGCCAACCTTTTTCCACCATGGCCTTCGATCCCCTGCCACCTTCCTCAGCCGGTTGAAAAAGGATCGTGAACCTGCCTTCAAGTTCATCTTTATATGCTGATAAGAAGCTTGCCACACCGATCCCGATGGCAGCGTGGCCGTCATGTCCGCAGGCATGCATGACGTCTTGGTTGCGTGAGTTGAATTTCTCACTTGTAGGAAAGTGCTCTGGGTTTTGAGACTCATTGATAGGCAAGGCATCAATGTCAAAACGAAACGCCATATGAGGCCCGGGCTTCCCTGTGTCTAAAGTGGCTGCCAGACCTGTGTGTCCACCTTTCATTTGATCGAGCCAGCTCTTCTCCACCCCTTCTTTCAAGGCACGTTCTTCTTGAAGAGATAAATAGTCTTTAGCGGGAACCCCCATCCGGACTTCAGATTCCAAAGCATCTTTTCCAAGGTGAATCGTGAAACCGAGATTGACCAGTTCCTTGCCAATAAAATAGGTGGTCACATACTCTGTAAATCCGAGTTCAGGGTTTTGATGAAAAGTACGCCTGAAAGTAGTGAGAGTCGGCGTTAGTTCTTTAATAAACTGTTCGAGTGGAGTCATTTGCGAGTCTCCTCTTCATTAAGGTTCTTTAATGTATCAAGCGCCAACTGGGACATCACTTCTACGCCTTTACTTAGAGCACGTTCATCCAACTTAAACCGGGGATCATGAAGGGGATATTGAGGTTCTGAATCCTTCACAGACGTTCCCAGCCAGTAGAACGCTCCAGGATATTTCTGAAGGAAACGGGAGAAATCTTCTCCTCCAAGAGATGGCGATACGGTTGGGGTCGCGTCTTCCCCAAGAACCTTCCGGGAAGCATTCCGTACTTCATCTGCCCATTGAGGTGAATTGATCGTCGCCGGATAGCCGTCCAAGTATTCAATGGTCATCTGGGCATCAAAACTCTTCCCTATCCCTTCAACAATGGAATAGAAACGGTTCTTCACCATCTCTTTCACTTCCGGTTTAAACGTACGAATCGTTCCTTCAAGGTTCACTTCATCCGCGATGACATTGTATCGATAGCCTCCCTCGATTTTCCCGATCGTAAGGACCGCGGAATCAATGGGATCAGTGTTTCTGCTCACAATCGTCTGAAGCTGTGTGATAAGGTTATTCGCGATGATGATGGCATCATTAGACTGATGGGGCATGCTCGCATGTCCACCGGAACCCTTGACCGTAATCTTGAAGCGGTCTGACGCACCCATGATCTCGTTGTGTACAACCCCTATCTCCCCGACAGGCAGATCCGGCCACACATGCTGTCCGAAAATGACGTCAGGTGTATATTCATCAAACACCCCATCGTCCATCATCTGCTGCGATCCCCCGACAGGTGCATTTTCCTCTGCAGGTTGAAAGACAAGGAGGATGGTACCCACTATTTCCGACTTCAATTGATGGAGCACTTTCCCTGTACCGATGAGCATAGACGTATGGGCGTCGTGGCCGCAGGCATGCATCTTATTCTGGATGGTGGATTTGTAGGGAAGATCGTTTTCTTCCTGGATGGGAAGGGCATCAATATCGGCTCTAAGGGCGACCGTTCCGCCTGGCTTTTCACCTTGTATGATACCAAGGACACCTGTCTTTGCATAACCGGTTTTAAATGGGATGCCTGCTTCGGACAATTTCTTCTGAATCGTTTTAGATGTTTCATACTCTTCCCCACTCACCTCCGGATACTGGTGAAGATGTCTGCGCATATCAATGACTTCATTCTCTACTGATTGGACAAGCTGCTTTAATTCCATGAAAAATCTCCTTTTTCCGTCGATTGATTATTTAAGGAAAAGTTCCTTAATAATACCGTTAATATATACATTCGATACCAAACCGGAAATCCCTTTTTTAACAACGGAACTTTTTGAGGGACGGACCTCAGTGTTTTTTCAGGAAACCCTGTTCTTATCACAAACATCGCTCCTGGAGTTGACATAACAAAGGTCCGTCCCTCTTCCCTTTTCCCCTTCAACCCATTACACTGAAGGAAATAAACAATTGATAAAGGATGATTGGATGAACCGTTTTGTTGAGAGAGTCGAGCCTTACTTTTTCAGTGAGGATCCGTTTGTGCAGAGGTATGCGATTGAAATGCTGGAAGGTTCTTATTTGGTTAATGGTGATACATTCTTAACCGGTTTAAAAGCTCATGACCGCGGACAGGTTTCGAAATACTCCTCGCCTGTACTTCCATATTTAATGTACATGCCATTGAGTGAGGAAGGGATGAAAGAGGTAGTCAAGCGGTTAAAAAGCCTGAGCAAGAAAGATACCGACGTACTCTTCTACATTCAATTAATAGCGAATGCCGATACAGAATTGCTGATCAAGTACAGTAACGAAGTAAAACCGTTTTTAGATGAAAGGCAAATGAAAAAAATTGCGAAGCTCCCCGCTTTAAAAGATGAGGAATTATTCATGGAGCTTGCTGACATCATGTATTACTTGGCTACGAATGAGTATGACCAAGTGTATTTTGACCAAGGGAAAAGGATCATTCACGAGCTCGTTAAGAAAGGCGAAATTAAAAGCTGGGAAGTACAGATTAAGGAAGATGAGCTAGTCGGCTTTGAGATCGTATACACAGTATATATGGCTGGGGAAATCCGGGAAGAGAGCGTAATCTCACAACTTGTGAACCTCTTCAAGAACGAGGAAGCAGATGACTTGCTGTTGGAGGAAGTGGCCAATGCTCTGGTAAAAATTGGGACGGAGCAAGTGGTACAAGAAGTTGAAAAGGTCGCGTTGTATGGCAACACTTATTTCTACACCTTGGACGTACTCGGAAGAATCAAAACCAAAGAAGCGGAAAAAGCCCTATTAAGATTATTCAATCAAACAGATGACATTACCGCTAAAACATTAATCTCAGATTATTTATGTCAGCAGTTGTCAACTGACGCGATTCCAAAAGTCGAAGCATTCCTAGAAGAAGGCTATGATGAAAACATGCTTTGCCTGGAAGAGTCCCTTTACGTGAACTGCGTCATGAACGGGATTGATCATCCGAAACTGGACGAGTGGAGAAATCTCATCGAAGAAGTGGAGCACCATTCATTGGTTGAACAACCACTCCTGGTTCCACAACCCGTCCAAACCGGTGACAAAGTAGGCCGCAACGACCCCTGCCCATGCGGAAGCGGGAAGAAGTATAAGAAGTGTTGCTTATAATAGATGAGGGACGGGCTTCCGCATTTTCATGCGGAAGCCCGTCCCTATAACATTTTCCTGCTGGTTTCGGACGAAAATTAAGGTCCGTCCCTCCAATTTCAATTCTACTTTTCGATCAATCCAATTTTAGAGGTCCGTCCCTCTATTTCATCCATTTAGGCTTGCCGAAGCCTTTGAATTCTTTGTCGATGACTTTTTCAAATTCTTCCGCTTCTACGACTGCTTTGATGTCTTTGGCGAGTTGGGAGTCGACATCTTTTGTGTTGACAACTACACGGTTACGGTATTGGTCAGGCATTTCTTCAAGCTGAAGGGCATCCAGTAAGTCCATGTCAGCCGCAAGTGCATAGTTGCCTGGTACTGCTGACAGGTCCACACTGTCGACGGCTCTTGGAAGCTGTGCTGCTTCGATTGGCTTGAACTGCAGGTTTTTCACGTTTTCATCGATGTCTTTCTCCGAAACCGTCAGTGGATTCGTGTCCGGTTTTAACGTGATCAGCTTTGCATCCTCAAGAATCTGAAACGCTCTTGCTGCGTTCGTCGGATCGTTCGGGATTGCGATGGCACTGCCTTCCTTAATGTCTTCAATCGAATCAAACTTCTGAGAGTAGATTCCCATCGGAGCCGTCGGAACGACAATCACTTCGGATAAATCCATGTTATGCTCCTTCGCGAAGGTCTCCATGTAGATCTTGTGCTGGAACAGGTTCGCATCAAGGTCTCCCTGGGCCAGTGCGTTATTGGGCTGGATATAATCACTGAACTCCTTCACTTCCACCGTATATCCTTTTTCTTCAAGACCGGGCTTGATCGCCTTGGTCACCATATCACTGTATGGACCGGATGTCGCTCCGATCGTCACTTCTTTTTTATCTTCAGAGCTTGCCTCTTCTCCTCCACAAGCCGCTAATACGCTCACTGTTAGTGCGATTGCTGCTACTAAAATCCACTTTTTCACTCGTTGTTCCTCCTAAAGTCGTTATCGTTTATCAACTAATCTAGCAAACACATCACCCGTATATTGGATGAGTTGAACCAAACAAATCAGAATCACGACGGTAGTGATCATCACCGTGTTGTCATATCGGTAATATCCGAAGCGGATCGCCAGGTCCCCGACCCCACCTCCACCGACGATGCCGGCCATAGCGGAATAGGCGACTAAACTGATCGTTGTAATCGTAATGGCCTGTATGACGGCCGGTCGTGCTTCAGGTAACAGCACATCTTTAATGATCATCCAAGGACTTGCCCCGACGGAAACCGAGGCTTCAATGACTCCCTTATCAATTTCCCTTAAAGACGTTTCTACCATTCTCGCAAAAAATGGAATGCCCGCTACCGAAAGGGATACGGAAGCGGCCGTCGGTCCAATCGTCGTCCCTGTCAAAAACTTCGTCAAAGGTAAAAGGGCCACTAGTAATATGATGAACGGAACTGAACGGACCATATTCACAACGAATCCGACGACCTTTTTTATAAAATTATTTTGTAAAAACAACCCTTTATCTGTCACAAATAGCAATATTCCCAGTGGTAAGCCAAGCACAATCGCTACAGCCAGTGAGATCCCCACCATATACACCGTTTCAAAAAAGGCTTTATTCAACTCTGGTAAAATAGCAGTCAATGAATCAGGCAGCATCCTCGAGCACCTCCAGACTTTGTGTCTTCGCTGTGATATAGTGGATCGCCGCATCGATCTCACTCGACGGACCAATCAGCTCCATGATGAAGATCCCGAGTGGAACGTCCTGAATATATTCAATCTTGCCATGAAGGATATTCCCCCGTACCTTGTACCGCTGAAACACCTCTGACACAACGCTTTCCTCAGCGATGGATCCTTTGAATTGGATTTTGATAAGCTTCCCCGTTCGTGATTCCACCAGATGAGGCGGCAGTTCGAATTGGAGAATCGTTTCGATAAACTGCTTCGTCAAAGGCTGTTTCGGATTTGCAAACAGGTCATACACCGGTCCTTCCTCCACAATCTTCCCGTCCTGCATCACAGCCATCCGGTCGCAGATTTCCTTCACCACTTCCATTTCGTGGGTGATGAGGACGATCGTCAATCCCAGTTCTTTGTTGATCTTCTTCAACAGCCTTAAAATCGATTTCGTCGTATTCGGATCGAGAGCCGATGTCGCTTCGTCACAAAGTAATACGGATGGATTGTTTGCGAGGGCCCTTGCTATCCCGACTCTCTGCTTCTGTCCGCCGCTGAGCTGGGCAGGATAGGCATCCGCTTTGTCGGATAGACCGACCATTTCGAGAAGTTCAACGACTCTTGGTTTGATCTCAGCTTTTGGAACATGTGCCGCTTTCAAAGCAAAGGCAAGATTGTCAAAAACCGTTTTGGATTTGATGAGATGAAAATGCTGAAAGATCATACTCGTTTTCTGACGGGCGAGTCGGAGCCCTTTTGGAGTGAGCTTCGTAAAATCCTGCCCATCAATGATGATTTCCCCTGATGTAGGGGTTTCCAATAGATTCAGACAGCGGACGAGAGAACTCTTCCCAGCTCCGCTGTATCCGACGATCCCGAAAATCTCTCCCTTTTGGATGGTGACAGAGACGTTATCAACACCAACCACCGTCTGCTTTTTTGTTTTGTATGTTTTCACTAGATTCCGGATCTCGATCAATGTGCACACCCCTTTTTCTCCAATAAAAAAATGCCTCTTTCAACTGAAAGAAGCATCGTTTGTCTATCTCGACTTATCTTTCAGAATGAAATCATTCTGCAGGAATTAGCACCGTTCCAATACTGGAGGTTGCCGGACGTCATAGGGCCTGATCCCTCGGTCACTCTGGATAATTGAATGTATGTAATTTTCAAAATTTTATCTTATAGAGGATAATACTGGGTATTGGAATGGAAGTCAATAGATGATTTTTTATAGAGTTTTATGTAAGCGCAATCTTTGTTGTCTTATTAACAAAAACTTTTAGTAATAAAAACCTGGCCTCTCCCATCCATCCAGGAAAGACCAGGTTCCTTATTTTATCGTTTCCTCACCGATTCCCTTTCAACAAGCTCCGTAGTCAATTTATAATACGAATCGACTTCTTCCTTCATGAGCATTTGAAAGATGAGGTGAACGGCCAGTGCACCGGCTTCATATTTCGGCTGCCTCATGGTCGTCAGTGGTGGGGACACATATTCTGACAGTTGGATATCATCAAAACCCATGACGGAAATATCCCCTGGTACGGAAATATTTTTTTCGTTCAGTGCCTGTAAGCCGCCGATCGCCATTTCATCGTTTGCATAGAAGATGGCCTCGGGGACATCTCTCTGGGCGATCAGCATTTTGGTAGCCTGATAGCCACCTTCACGTGTGAAGCCCCCAGATACTTTCCACTTTGATTTATATTCGATTCCGTTTTTATTCAGCGCTTCCCGGAAACCTTGGAAGCGCCGGTCGTTGTCATGAGAGTTGTATGGTCCGCTTATATAGGCAATATCCCGGTTCCCCCTCTCAATCAAATGTTCCGTCGCCACGAATGCTCCGTGCACATTGTCGACTTCGATCTGGGTGACGTGATCGCTTTTGATGCTCCGGTCTAGAACAACGATCGGAAAGCCTTCCCTTGCTGATTCGAGAATGGTCTCGTCGTTGATATTATGAGCAAGGATGATGACTCCATCTACACGTTTTTCCTTCAGAAATTTAACAGCGGTCGACTGCACTCCTCCGATGGAACTGCAAGCTATTAAATCATATCCATTCGTGGAGGTAACATCCTGTACGCCCTTGATCAGTTCAGAATAATAGGGACCTGAGAGGTCGCTCAATATCAAGGCGATGGTATTGGTACTTGTCCTTTTCAAATCGGAAGCAAGCCCGTTTTTTTGGTAATTCAATTGTTTGGCTGCCGCTAATACCTTTTGTCTTGTTTCTTCGCTCACTTTTTTACTGTTGTTCAGTGCATAAGAAGCGGTCGAAACGGCGACACCGGAAAGCTTGGCCACATCTTTGATGGTTGCCATAAGTTCACATCCTATTGCTTCTAAAAATGAAGGCATCCTTCTTCACTAGATTCTTCTTTTCATTATACATGAAAGCGTTTCAATTAATTGGTTGTTTTTCAAGTGACATTCACTACGATGTTGATTGAAACGAGCATTTTAGTGGTTCATCGGATAGAACCTCTTAAACATTGACCTAATGAGGTCTTATTTTAGATCTGCATCCTCTTAAACCTATATCTCGAGCCTTATATGAGCCGGTTTTCAGACTTTATGATCCGCATCCATTTTTTATGAGCCGGAATCTAGATATATGAGCCACTTGCAAGACTTTTTGATCCATTTCACAAATATATGAGCTTCTTGTCGAAAAATCCACATATTTCAAACCAGACCCTACCTATCCTCACTCTTCCCTATCATTCAATATATACACAACGGCTTCATAAGGACGAAGACGCCCAATTCCTGACGGTTTTTCTCTCGTATCGGAGTAATTACTGATGATCATTTCTCCATGAGCTTCATCCAGTCCTTCAGGCAAATGAAAGTCAGGATTTCCTCCGTAAAAATTCGCGACGACCAACAGGGTTTGACCTTCCCATTTCCTCGTGTACGCCATGATCTCCGGATGATCTTCCAATAATAATTCATACTCTCCATAAATGAGGATATCCAATCGTTTCCTCAGTGCGATGAGCTTTTGATAATGATAAAAGATAGAGTCTTGATTTTCCATTGCCTGTAGAGCATTTATTTCGGGATAGTTCTCATTCACTTCAATCCAAGGCACACTATTCGTAAAGCCGGCATGAGCCTCATCATTCCATTGAAAAGGGGTCCTGGCATTGTCCCTTCCCTTCGCACGGATCGATTGGATGATCTCCTTCTCCGGCACGCCCTCAGATCTTTTTTCATGAAAATAGTTGATCGTTTCAATGTCGCGATAGCGGCTGATATTATCCCAGTCGATATTCGTCATCCCGATTTCTTCACCTTGATAAATGAAAGGGGTACCCTGCATCATATGAAGAACGGTTGCGAGCATTTTGGCGGATTCAACTCGGTATTCTTGGTCGTCCCCCCACCTCGATACGATACGCGGCTGGTCGTGATTATTCCAGTATAAACTGTTCCATCCCTTTTGAAACAGGGATGTCTGCCAGGTGCTCAGCACTTTTTTCAGCTCGACGAAATCCAGTTCCTTCAATGCCCATTTCCCTTCGCCGGCTCTTTCGTCCAGGGACATATGCTGAAAGGTGAACACCATGTCGAGTTCATTCCGTCCTTTCCCTGTGTAAAGCTGAGCGGTTTCCGGCGTAGCGGAAGGGGTCTCCCCCACCGTGACCGTCGGATATTGAGAGAGGACCCGTTCGTTCATCTCCTGTAAATACTCATGAAGCTTCGGCCCGTTGGTAAGTACTTTCTCATCTATTTCCTTCCCGATCAGATCGATCACATCCATGCGGAATCCGCTGACTCCTTTACTGAGCCAGAAGTTCATCATGTTGTACAAATGCTCACGGACTTCCGGGTTATGGAGGTTGAGGTCCGGCTGTTTTTTACTGAAAAGATGAAAGTAATATTCGCCTGATTGTTCATCCCGTTCCCAGGCAAATCCGCTGAAAACGGACTGGATGTCACTCGGGGGACCGTCCTGACTTTCCCTCCAAATATAGTAATCCCGGTAAGGATTGTCCTTTGATTTCCTGGACTCCATGAACCATGGGTGCTCATCCGACGTATGGTTGATGACGAGATCCATCATGATGTGGATGTCCCGTTTCTTCGCTTCCTCAATCAATCTTTCCATGTCTTCCATCGTACCGAAATCATCCATGATGTCATAATAATTGCTAATATCATAGCCGTTATCATCGTTCGGGGATTGATAGACCGGGCTTAGCCAGATAATATCGATCCCGAGAAGCTGGAGGTAATCGAGCTTTTCAATGATGCCTTGAAGATCTCCGATACCGTCTCCGTTCGTATCATTGAAGCTTCTTGGGTATATTTGATAAATTGTGGACTGCTGCCACCATGCTTTTTCCATCGTTTCACCTCAATAATATAGTGTTGATTTCCGCTCCAGGTGCTCGCTTTCCGCGGGGCGTGAGTTGAGCCTCCTCGGGCTAAAGCCCTGTGGGGTCTCAACTTTCCCGCGTTTCCCGCAGGAGTCGAGCACCTTCCGCTCCAATCTTTTTGCATAGATTCCTTAAACACTTGCTAAAATAGTTCCTATTAAAAGAACTATTAAGATCTGCGGAGCAAATCTCCTTTGGTAGTAAGAGGTAGCTGGTTTGTATACAGAAAAACAGGTAAATCGAGGCACTGAATGCTCGGTCAACACCTAGCTCCATGCAAAGAAAATTCTGCTCACTAATTTAATAATACTGGTTAGGTAAAGAATTAGAGGTTCTTGGTTTTCACCACTGAAGATAAAAGAAATGTACCAGGTACATTCATCCAGCTCTGTACCTGGTACACGTCACTCACTTAATACCCGACATCGTAAACCCTTCCACGATATATTTCTGGAAGAAGGAGAAGATGATGATGATCGGGACCACCATGAAGGCTGCCCCCGCCATCTGCAGGCCGAAATTATTGGCGTATTGCCCTTGCAGCAATGAAAGTCCGACAGATAATGTGTAGAGACTTTCATCGTTCGCGATGATCAGCGGCCATAGGAAGCTGTTCCATGCCC
Organism: Rossellomorea sp. NPDC077527; assembly: GCF_044542955.1. NCBI lineage: Bacteria > Bacillati > Bacillota > Bacilli > Caryophanales > Bacillaceae > Rossellomorea > Rossellomorea sp. NPDC077527. Next base: position 178,246 of record NZ_JBITVL010000006.1, read on the forward strand.
CGATAAATGTCAGGATACCCTGTACCGCGAAGATCGGCTTCGCAATCGGCACGATCAATCGGAAGAAAATATAGAACTCCCCTGCCCCGTCAAGCCTTGCCGCTTCGATCAGATCAGTCGGGATTGTCGTCATGAACTGCCTGAATAAGAAAATACTGAAGGCTGCTGCGAGACCTGGCAGCACAATTCCCGTCATCGTATTCGTCAGTCCCATTTCATTCAGGATCAAATAAACTGGGATCATGGTAACCTGTGCCGGAATCATCATCGTGGCAAGCACGATAAAGAAGATTTTCTCCCTGCCTTTAAACTGATACTTGGCAAATCCATATCCGGCCATGGCATTAAAGAATAAGCCGACAAAAGAGAATAACACGATAATCAGGGTGTTTCGTAAATACACACCGAAATTCATGCTTTCAAATAAATTTACGTAATTTTCGAGTGTCGGATTTTCCGGGATCAGGCTTGGCGGTATTTGTAATACTTCACTTTCAGGCTTGAATGAGCTTGAGATCATCCATATAAAAGGAACGGAAACAATGATTCCTCCGAGAGCAAGCAACAGGATGATAAAGAGCTTTTCCACCTTCGTTTTCGTTGTTTTGGTTTTCATATATTCAGCCCCGATACTGTATAGTTTCGTTCTTAATATTCTGTATCAGATTTTCTCATCTTAAATTGAAGAAGCGTGATGATGATAATGATGATGAACAGGATGAATGATCCTGCTGCCGCATAGCCGAATTCACTGAACTGGAACCCTTTTTGATAGATGAATAAGGCCATGGAGATCGTACCGTCAAGGGGACCTCCGTTCGTCATGACAAATGGCTCCTCGAAGAATTGCAGCCATCCGATCAGCGTCGTAACCGTGACGAAGAAAGTGGCATAGCGGAGTAACGGTATTGTGACATTCCACAATACCTGCCAGCGGTTCGCCCCATCCATTTCCGCCGCTTCGTAGTAGGACTTCGGAATCCCCTGCAGGGCAGCGAGAAAGATGATCATATTGATCCCGATCCCTTTCCATACGGCTAACACAATCAACGATAGCTTGGCGATCGTTGGCTCTCCTAACCAAGGAATCTTATCGACATCCAGCAGTGATAAAATATAGTTAAACAATCCGTATTCCGTGTTGTACAGGAACCCCCAGATGACCGCTACGGCGATGATATTCGTAATCGACGGCATGTAGTACACACCGCGGAAGACAGTAAACAACTTACTTGTCCCGTAGTTCAGCAGCAAGGCGATGCCTAGTGAGAATATGATGACAAGAGGCACACCTATGATGACATAGAACAGAGTGTTGAATATCGATTTGTGAAACAATTCGTCTGTGAGTAATGCCGAGTAGTTGTCCATACCGATGAAGCTGACATTCGACCAGTCGGCGAGCCCTTTTAAATCAAGGTCGGTAAAACTGATCAAAAAAGCGACAATAATGGGCACAATGCTGAAAACGGTTAATATGATCACTGCAGGAGCAATAAACACATAGGGATGCTTATTTTTGTTAATGCTGTTTTTCCATCCATTGCTCATGATATCCCACCTATCTAAACGTACGCACAATGATTCTAAAAATGGAGTTCAGGCTGCACACCTGTAACTCCATTTTATGTTTATGACAGCGTCCATTTTGTTTATTGGTCTTGCTTACTATTTAACGATTTCATTTGCTTTCTTGTTGAAGTTCTCAAGCTCTTTGTCCACATCGGCCCCACCGACCGTAATCTTTTCAATGGTAGAAAGGAACTCCTGTGCAATCACTTCAAATTCTTTGATTTGCGGTGATGCTTTCGTATCTTCTAATTGTTGTCCGAAAACAGACAGCATCGGATCTTCTTTCAACTTAGGCTCTTCCCATGCATCAACACGTGAAGGAAGCGTATTTGATACGTCCAGCCATTCCATTTGCGTGTCCACTTTATTCATATACGAAATGAATTTCAGGGACTCGTCCACATTCTCAGAATTATGGAAGACGGATAAATTGGATCCACCCATGCTGGATGTGTTCGTTTCTTTCTTAGGCATCACGGCTACTGCCCATTTATCCTTTAAGTCAGGTGCTTGATCGTTGATGATGTTGATCATCCAAGGACCACTGAAGAACATTGGCTTCATGCCGTCTTTAAATGCTTGTACGATATCGATTCCTTCTGTCGTAGGACTGATTCCTTCTTTAAAGTAGTCCGTGTAATACTGTATTGCTTCTTTGAATTCAGGAGAATCAAAGTTCATTTTGTCCTTCCCTTCGAATTCGTAACCATTTTGCCATGCAAAGATGAATGGAGTGATCTGGTCATTACGGTCGATATCCAGACCATATACATCGTCACCACGATCATTCAGCTTTCCTGCGGCATCCTTCAGTTCATCCCATGTAGCAGGAGCCTTGTCGTATCCGACTTCCTTCAATAGATCTGTACGATAGTATAATACGCGTGTATCGATGTACCAAGGGACCCCGATGACTTTATCATCATACTTCATAGAAGTAACAGAGCCTTCGAAGTAATTTTCAGGTTTAAATTCCGGGTAGTCTTCCAAATAAGGAGTCAAGTCTAGCAGCGCCCCTGCATCTGCAAATTCCGGTACCCAAGTCGTTCCTAATTGAAGGACATCCGGGCCATTTCCGGAAGCGACTGCCGTAAGCAATTTATCATGTGCATTCCCCCAAGGAATCGCTTGGATTTTCACTGAGATGTCTTTGTTTTCTTCTTCAAACTTTGTAGCCATCTCCTTTAACTTCTTACCTTCCTCACCCATCGCCCAAACGGTGATTTCTTTCTTTCCATCCTTCGATCCACCGTTGCCTCCGCAAGCTGTAAGAATCGTAGATAAAGCGAGAATACCAATCAGCAGTAAAGACCACATTTTCTTACTCATTTTCCCCATCTCCATTTCCATTGGTTTTGAAACTAGTAAAAATGGTAAAGCGTCATTGAATGAGACTTCATAGATTAGAAGGGTTCTCCTAACATGAAAAGTCATCCAAAGTTATTGAAACGTTTCGATGACTATATTATAATCAAACGTGTATACGCTTTCAACTCTTTTTTAGAAATTACTGAATTGAAAATGAATTAAGCTTGCAACAAACCTCTATATCAGTACTAAAACACTGATATACGAAGGGAAAAGGTAGTTATTGGATGTCAATAGACGGGTTGACTATCATATGAAACCCGCTTATAATTCAACTCAATTGTTAATCGAAACGTTTCACTAAAGCTGATAAATTTGAACTATGGAGGCTCTATCAATGAGGGAGAATAAGCTGCTATCATTATTGAATCAAATGACATTGGACGAAAAAATCGCTCAGCTCATGCAGTTGGCGACACCTTTTTTCAAAGGGGCAAAAGAGCAGGGACAAATCACCGGACCGATGGCTGAAATGGGAGTCACCGATGATATCATCCAAAACAGCGGGTCTGTCCTCGGGGCATCCGGAGCACAGGAAATCATCAATATTCAACTCACCCACATGGAAGAAAACCGATTGGGCATCCCTCTCCTATTCATGTCCGATATCGTCCACGGCTTTAAAACAATCTTCCCGGTCCCTCTGGCGATCGGCTGTTCATGGGATCTCGAACTGACGGAAAAAAGCGCAGAGATTGCAGCAAGGGAAGCTTCCGTTTCCGGCGTTCATGTCACGTTCGCTCCGATGGTCGATCTTGTCCGTGACCCCCGCTGGGGAAGAGTGATGGAATCGACAGGAGAAGACCCTTATCTGAATAGCGAATTTGCCCGTGCGTTCGTCCGCGGCTTTCAAGGGGAAGAATTGACGACGGATGTGGAACGGGTGGCAGCATGCGTGAAGCACTTTGCCGCTTACGGGGCACCTGAAGGCGGACGTGATTATAATACCGTCGATATGTCTGAAAGAGAGCTTCGCGAGAATTACCTTCCAGCCTATCAAGCCGCCCTCGAGGAAGGCTGCGAAATGGTCATGACCGCATTTAACTCGGTCTTCGGCATTCCTGCAACCGGTAATAAACGGTTGATGCGACAGCTGCTGCGGGAAGAAATGGGATTTGATGGCGTCCTCATTTCCGATTGGGGAGCTGTGAAAGAAATGATTCCCCATGGCGTGGCAGAGAACGAAAAAGAAGCAGCGTATAAAGCGATCAGTGCTGGTGTGGATATTGAAATGATGACTACAGGCTATGTGAACCATTTAAAAGAGCTTGTAGAGGAAAAAATGGTGGACCAGTCTATCATTGATGAAGCCGTATTGCGAATCCTACAGTTAAAAGAAAAGCTGGGCTTGTTTGAAAATCCGTATCGCGGTGCGAACGTGGAGCTTGAATCTGAAGTGATCATGAGCGCGGCACACCGTAAGGCCGCACGTGAACTGGCCGCGAAATCCTCCGTATTATTGAAGAACGAATCCATCCTTCCATTAAAAAAGGAACAAAAAGTAGCGCTGATCGGTCCTTTCGCCGAAAGCGGAGACATTTTGGGACCTTGGTCGTGGCTGGGATCTAGAGATGAAGCCGTCACAATGAAGGAAGGAATTCTTTCAAAAACCAGCCGTTTGACCGTCGCCAAAGGCTGTGACATTGAAACGATCACAGATGCACAAACGGAAGAAGCTCTAAAGGCCGCCAGCGATGCGGATGTCATCCTCCTGGCACTCGGTGAAGACTCCAATATGAGTGGTGAGGCAGGGTGCAGAGCGAACATACAGCTTCCTTCTGCTCAATTACAGCTCATTAGACATCTGAAATCTTTAGATAAGCCGATGGTGGCTGTCCTGTTTAATGGACGTCCACTCGACTTGCACGGAGTGTTGGACCAAACCCACGCAGTACTCGAAGCATGGTATCCAGGCACTGAGGGCGGAAATGCCGTTGCCGATTTACTATATGGGGACGTAAACCCGTCCGGCCGGTTAACCATGTCCTTCCCTTATCACGTCGGACAGGTTCCCGTTTATTACAACCATTTTAATACAGGGAGACCCCAAGGGGCACCCGACGCACAGGAACGATATGTCTCACAATACTTGGACATCCCGAACATGCCCCTGCTTCCATTCGGATTCGGCTTGAGCTACACGACCTTTACGTATTCTGACTTGAAGCTATCCAGTGCAACGATGACCGAAGAGCAGACGTTGGACATTTCGATTACTGTTACAAATGACGGTCCGGTGGCAGGCGAAGAAGTCGTACAGCTCTATATCCGCGATCACAGCGGCGAAGTGATCCGCCCAGTAAAGGAATTGAAGGATTTCCAGAAAATCAGCTTGGATCCGGGCGAAACGGCAGACATCACGTTTACGTTATCAGAGAATCAATTAAGGTATCACCATTCAGACCTTCAATATAAAAGCGATCCAGGGACGTTTACAGTATTTATAGGAAGAAACAGCCAGGACACCATGGAACAAACGTTTAGGTTGGAAAAATAAAAGAATCGAGGGGAAAACGATGCAATCATATGTTCAGTTAACATCAGGAGAGCTTGTATTCGAATTTTTAAAAAGCGGTGATCTTTTCGCCGTCACACATAAACAGAATATGATCAATCAGTTAGTGACGAATCCCATCGACGGCTCACTCAATAATCTGTATTTGCGCATTCACAAAGATTCCGGAATCAGCTTCATCCCTCTTATTGGAGTGAAATCATCAAGCACTGTTCAATTCTCCGAATCACAAGTCAGATGGACGGGGACATTCGAACATCTTTCATACGAAGTCACATTTACCTTAACAGAAAAAGGCATATGGTTCTGGGATGTGACGCTTGATGGGACGAATGCTGAAGTGGACGTCATTTACGGACAGGACCTCGGCCTTGCAGATTCGGGAGCCGTCCGTTCCAACGAAGCCTATATGTCACAATACATCGATCACAAAGTGTTCCAGGATGAAGAGAAAGGATACGTTCTTTGTTCCAGGCAAAACCAGCCGCAATCAAGCGGATTCCCGTACATCCAACAGGGCTCCCTCAACAAGACAATCGGCTACTCGACCGATGGATTTCAGTTTTTCGGATTAGCCTATAAAGACACCAATGTACCCGAAGCCTTAAAAAAGGACTCCCTGGCAAACGAAGTCTACCAATACGAATTCGCTTATTCCGCACTACAATCAGAAAAAGTGCAACTTAACGGGACACAGCGCTTTGTTTTCTACGGGGTATTCAAAGAAAATCACGAAACGGCCATCACTTCACTGGAATCCCAGGAAGAAATACAAGCTGCCTGGGAAGAAGCAGTGCACTGCCAATCGGATTTTCAAGAATCAAAAGAGACTGTACGGATCCTTCCGGAAATCGGACAGCCCCTTCCTTCCCTATCGATGACAGAGGAAGAGATCGGCACTTATTTTCCAACCAAACATAATGAAGAACGCGAGGGAGACTCCCTTCTTTCCTTCTTCACCGATACCCATGAACATGTTGTATTGAAAGAAAAGGAACTGATGACCGAAAGACCCCATGGACATATCCTGATGTCAGGGAACAATCATCAACTGAAAGAAGATACCATCACGACGACTTCATTCATGTATGGTTTATTCAATTCACAGCTCGTGGTCGGCAACACGTCTTTCAATAAAATGCTGACCAATCAACGAAATCATTTGAACGTCATGAAAACGTCCGGTCAGCGGATTTACGTTGAAATGGATGGTGTGTACCGTTTACTGACCATGCCTTCAATGTTTGAGATCGGCTTCAACTACGCTCGCTGGTACTACAAAACAGCCGATGATACGCTGATCATCACGAATTACACAGTCGTCGATTCACCTGAAGTGCGCCTTCATGTTGAGTCAAAAAACCAAAAGCACTACCGCTACCTCGTGACGAATCAAGTGTCCATGAACAACAATGAATATGAAGTCGGGTACCACGTAGATCAAGAGGACAATAGGTTAATCATTACGGCTGATCGTCAGTCTGAGAGCAGCAAGTTTTTCCCGAAGTTGACGTATCGAATCCAAGTCGATGGCGCCTCCATTGCAACAGGGAACGAAGACAGAATTGCTCACCATGTTGAAAAAGATTCTGCTTCCCTGATTGTGATGAATGTGAGTAAAACGGCTGAATGGAAGATGACGATACAAGGTTCGATTCATGGGGAAGAACAACCGATAAAGGAACGGGACTTATCAGAAGAAATCGAAACATATCGTGCCTACTACCACCAGGTTATGAACGGATTCAAACTCTCTTTAGGAGAGAATGTACCCAATGAATTGAAAAAAGTGAATGCCCTTGCCTGGTGGTATACCCATAATATGCTCGTCCATTATTCGGTTCCACACGGACTGGAGCAATACGGCGGTGCAGCATGGGGAACCCGTGATGTATGTCAGGGGCCGACAGAATACTTCATGGCCACCCAAAACTATCAATCTGTTAAAGAAATCATCAAAACCGTCTACTCCCATCAATATGAAGATGACGGGAATTGGCCGCAATGGTTCATGTTTGATCGATACTACAAGTTCCAACAGGACGACAGTCACGGGGATATCATCGTCTGGCCGTTGAAAGTCGTTGGTGACTACATCGCCGCGACGAACGATCATGACATCCTGCATGAGAGGATCCCTTACACCGAGCGGGATGGATTTGGTTTTACAGAGGAAAAGGAAACGTTGCTTCATCATATTCAAAAAGAAATCTCCTACATCAAGGAGAACTTCCTCCATGACACCTTCCTCTCTTCTTATGGGGATGGAGACTGGGATGACACCCTGCAGCCTGCCAACGCTCAGTTGAAGAAATACATGGCAAGCAGCTGGACCGTCGCCCTTACGTATCAGGTGCTTGTGAAACTGGGAACGGTCCTTGAGGGAACATTCGATCAGGAATCACAGGAAATCAGTGCATTGGCACGGGGAATACAGGAGGATTTCAATACGTATATCCTGAAGGATGACGTCATTCCTGGATTTGTATATATGGAAGAGCCGGGGAACCCAGAGTTCATGGTTCATCCTAGCGATACAAAGACCGGTATTCATTACCGTCTGCTGCCAATGAACCGGAGTATCATTTCCGAGTTATTCACACCGGAACAAGCTGACTCTCATTATCAGTTGGTGAAGGAGCATCTGTACTGTCCCGACGGCGTTCGCTTGATGAACCGCCCGGCCAAATACGAAGGCGGTGTAAGCACCCATTTCAAACGGGCCGAACAGGCTTCAAATTTCGGCCGTGAAATTGGATTGCAATACGTACATGCTCATATCCGCTATGTGGAAGCGATGGCGAAGCTGGGAAAAACCGATGAAGTATGGAATGGACTGCAAATCATCAATCCAATCGGCCTGAAAGACGTCGTGCCAAACGCCGAAAGAAGACAAAGCAATGCCTATTTCAGCAGCTCCGACGGCAAATTCAATACCCGCTACGAAGCACAGGAACGTTTCAACGAACTGCGTGACGGAAGCGTGCCCGTGAAAGGCGGATGGAGAATTTACTCCAGCGGACCGGGAATCTATATGAATCAATTGATTTCAAACTGCCTTGGCATTCGTCAGGAAGGGGAAAATCTAGTCATCGATCCGGTACTTCCGGACAACCTTGACGGATTGAAGATGGAATTTCAGATGTTGAACCGTCCTGTCACGTTTGTCTATCACCTTGGGCAGCCTGATCCAAAACGGGTTGTGGTGAACGGGCAGGAGGTACAAGGTGAATCATTGACCAACCGTTATCGTCAAGGCGGGGTTAAAGTGAAACAGCAGGAAATGGAAAAAATGCTTCACGAGGAATCAAATACGATTGAGATATTCATCTAGTCACAAAAAGAGTGAGGGGATTCCCCTCACTCTTTATATTTGTTATAACAAATTCGATTTCGACAACACATCCAACTCTCTCAACCGTTCCTCACAATAAGAAGAATTCTCCTTCAGAAAGGAATCAATATAAGCAGGATGACACATAATCTCAAGCGACTCTCCAGCACGACTACTCTTCAAGATTCCTTTTAATCCTTCAACCGACACACCCTCCCCATAAAAATCCATGGAAAACTGATCGGTCAGTAGATTTATTCCTTCTACATCTTCTTCAAACACATTCCGGACAGGCACCCCATACCGCTCCGACAGCCTTTTCACTATTGGGATCAAGGGGCGGAAGCTATGTACATGATGATGACTGTCAATATGGGAAAGGGGCAAACCGAAGGATAAAAATCGATCAATCTGCGTTTCCCATTCCATTTCAACCTCATTCACATTGATTTCTTTCTCTTCGAAAATTCTGCTCGTATATCGAAAATACCCCTTCTCATTCACTAGCGAAGGAACGCCTCCTGAAACCGGCCTGCCACATGTCAACGATAAGTGGATGCCGACCTGCAGTTCCGGATGAATCCGCGCAAGTTCCACTGCATGCTCTGTTCCCGGCATATTGACGAGCATCGTCGTAGAGTTGACAATGCCAAACCGGTGACTGTCCAAGATCCCGTAATTCACCCCCCGGCATAAACCAAAATCATCTGCGTTGATGATCACATTTCTCATAAACCCCCATCCCCTTTTTCTCTAATAGGTTCGTTCTACAAGAAAACTGGCTTTATCTCCTCTAAAGACCGCCTTGGAAAATTCGATGACCGACCCATCTTCAAGAAAGGCTGTGGTTTCGATCATGAAACATGGTGTTCCTTCCGGCACTTCAAGCTTCTCAGAGACTCGTTCATCAGCTAAAAACAACTCGATTGATTCCACTGTTTTTTTGATTTTTAATTCAAACTGCGTCTCAAGCAGTTTGTAGAGAGATTTTTCACACTCGTCTTTGTCGAGACCAGGTGTCTTGTACCAAGGCAGGTACGCAACCTCATACTGCAGGGGTAAGCCGTCCGAATAACGAATCCTCTCCAACCGATTAACGGGATCTCCATTCTTCAGCTCGAGTGCTTTTTCCACTGCGGATTCTGCCGGGATCACATTCAGGCTGAGAACCTTGATCTTCGGCTTTTTCCCTTGTAAACGTAATTGTTCCGTATAGTTGTCGATCGTCGATGAAAGAATCTGACTGACCTTCTCTTCAGCCACAAAGGTTCCCCTTCCCTGTTCCCGGTAGACATAGCCTTCAAGAGTCAGCTGCTGGAGAGCCGTCCGGATTGTTGTGCGGCTGACATTGAACGTGTCACAAAACTCGGCTTCTGTAGGCAGCTTACTATTCGGTTCGTATTCTTTATTTTTTATCATTTCAATGATCTTTTCCTTCACATGTGAATGCAGGGCCTTAGCTTCTTGTGTGTCTTTCATTTTGTTTCTCCCTTCCACTTTCTTCCTACATTTTTTATAACACATTCACGTTCATTTCTCTATCCATACTTCATCTTATCATAAATTCAATTCGTTATTACAAATAAATTTAAAAGAGACATATTTTCTTAATTTGTTATTACAATATATAGACGAGCGAAAATTTGTATGATACATTATAAAAAATAGAAATCGCTTTCATGACGAAAGGAGATCGACAGAATGTCATTAAAGGTTGTCATAATCGGAGGCGGATCCAGCTATACACCCGAAATCATTGAAGGGTTCATCAAAAGACACCGCCATTTTCCGGTGTCGACGATTACGCTGGTTGACATCGATGCGGGAAAAGAAAAGCTTGAAATCGTTGGCCAATTTGCTCGTCGCATGATCAAGAAAGCCGGTGTCCCTATTGAGTTGGAGTGGACGCTCGACCGGAAGAAAGCCCTGATCGGTGCTGACTTTGTCACGACACAAATCAGGGTGGGTGGCCTCTCTGCCAGGGAGAAAGATGAACGAATCCCCTTGAGCCATGGTGTCATTGGGCAGGAGACCAACGGGGCAGGCGGGATTTTTAAAGCCCTCCGTACCATACCGGTCCTGATGGACATTTGTCATGACATCCAGAATATTTGTCCTGACGCATGGCTCATTAATTTTACCAACCCGGCAGGCATCGTCACGGAGGCATTGCTGAAATACAGTCCTCATAGGAAGGGCATCGGTGTATGCAATATCCCTTTCAACATGAAAAACAGCGTAGCCGAGATGATGAATTGTAAGGCAGAGGAAGTACAAATTGAATTTGTAGGGATGAATCATTTTGTGTTTGGAAAAAGGGTTTGGGTCAAGGGTGAGGATATGACGGACCTTGTCCTCGATAAGTTGATCCATCAAAAAGTAGACTATTCACCAGCCAATATCGTCTCACTGGGATGGTCAAAGGAATTTTTACAGGCACTGGGGATGCTCCCTAATCCTTATCACCAATATTACTTCCAAAGGGACGCTGTATTAGAAAAGGATCTTCAAGCCTTTGAAGAAAATGGTACACGGGCAGAGGTTGTTCGAAAAGTTGAAAAAGAACTTTTCATTCAATATAGGAAAGAAGAGTTGAACGAAAAACCAAAAGAACTGGAAAATCGAGGAGGTGCCTATTACAGTGACGCAGCCTGCAGCCTGATGGAAAGCATCTACAACAACAGGGGGGACATCCAGACCGTCAACACGCTGAACAACGGATCCATTCCCGACCTTCCACACGACGCCGTCATCGAAGTCAACGCCGTCATTACGAGGGACGGACCTCAACCGCTGACGGTCGGACCGCTTCCTCCATCTGTCAAAGGAATCATCCTGCAGATGAAAGCGTTCGAGGAGCTCGTCATCCGAGCTGCCAGGTCCGGGGAATACACTCATGTCTATCAGGCCATGGTGATGAATCCGTTAATACAGAACGAAGGGGTAGCAAGACAGCTGGTCGATGAATTATTGGAAGCTCACAAAGAGTTTCTGCCGCAATTCAATTAATCTAGCAAATGGGGGAAAGAAAAATGAGTAGAGTAATGGGGTTTATGGAAAGTAAGTTTATGCCTGTTGCAGGTCGGATCGGCTCACAAAGGCATCTGGTCGCCATCCGTGATGGATTCGTTTCGATCATGCCACTGATTATCGTTGGATCCCTGGCAGTGTTATTGAATAACCTGCCGATTGATGCCTTTCAAAATTTCATGGTGTCTGTATTCGGTGAAAGCTGGAAATCCGTCGGAGGAAATATGTGGAATGGTTCCTTTGCGATTCTTGGATTGCTTGTCGCCGCATCCATCAGTTATCACTTGGCGAAATCCTATCACATCGATGGGTTGTCAGCGGCATTAGTGTCGATCGCTTCCCTCATCATTCTCACGCCGGTAACAGAAGACTGGGGCATCTCCTACGCCTGGACCGGTGCTCAAGGGATCTTCGTCGCCGTCATTACGTCCCTCCTTGTCACGGAATTATTTAAGGTGTTAATTCGCTCGAAGTTTACGATCAGCATGCCGGACGGGGTTCCGGAAGGTGTTGTTAAATCATTCAAAGCGCTGATTCCAGCCACGATCATCCTGATTCTTGTTGGTCTTATTCAAGCCCTCTTAACTTCTTTTGCAGAAAAAAGCCTATTTGAAATCGTATTTACGTTAATCCAGGAACCATTGCAAGCCGTATCGAACTCACTGCCATCCGCCATTGTCGTTGCTTTCTTAAATCATTTCTTATGGTTCTTCGGGTTACACGGCACGAACATTTTAGGTCCGATCATAGAACCGATCTACCTACCTTTAATCGAAAAAAATCAGCAGCTGTTCGCAGCAGGCACAAGTGCTTTCGACGTTCCGTACATCGTCACCAAGCCTTTCTTTGACGCGTATGTGTACATGGGTGGTTCCGGTACGACCATCGCCCTGATCATCGCCATCTTCCTTGTGGTGAAAACAAAACATTACCGTACTGTCGGAAAACTGTCAGCCGCACCTGGAATTTTCAATATTAACGAACCGGTCATCTTTGGATTACCGATCGTATTAAACCCGCTGATGTTCATTCCGTTTTTAATTGTACCAGTTGTCCTGACGGTTACATCATATTTTGCACTGAGCTTGGGAATCGTACCAAAAACCGTAGCGATCGTTCCTTGGACGACACCACCGATCATCAGTGGATACCTTGTTACAGGAGGATCTTGGAGTGGTATCGTTCTACAGCTAATGAATCTGACAATCGCAACACTTATGTACATCCCATTCCTGCTTGCATCTGAACGTGCCCAATTAAAGAAAACAACTGAAACGAGTGATAAAATCGCATGACTTTAACACTGGAAGAAATCTCATTTCACATCATCTTACATGCCGGTAACGCCCGTTCTTCCGCCATGGAAGCCCTGCAAGCTGCAAAAAAGAAACAATTCGAAACGGCAGAAGAGAAAATGGCAGAAGCAGAGAAAGAAGTACATCAGGCACATCACTATCAAACTCAATTACTACAAAAAGAAGCGAGTGGTGATGGAGAGAACCCTACGATTCTATTGATTCACGCACAGGATCATCTAATGAACGCTATCACCGTCAAAGAACTCGCTCAGGAAATCATTGAAATCCATCAATCCCGTTAAGGAGTGTTTTATATGAATATCATGCTGGTCTGTTCAGCAGGCATGTCAACGAGTATGCTGGTGCAGAAAATGCGTAAAGCGGCAGAAGAAAAAGGCCTCGAGGCCACAATCAATGCCACTTCCGAAGCTGACCTAAGCAATCATTTAGATAAACTGGACGTGATCCTGATCGGACCTCAAGTCCGCTATCTATCTTCTAAAATCACCGAAAAAGCTGCACCCCATCATATTAAAGTCGATGTCATCGACGGGATGCACTATGGAATGATGAATGGTGCGAAGGTGTTGGAGCAGGCTGAGGGATTGTTGGAGAAATAATGCTTCATAGAGAGTAGCCCTTTTAGGGGTTACTCTTTTCTTACGAAAAAAGTGTCCCCATTAAGAGAGGACACTTCTACTTCATTACATCACATCATAATCCGTCACATTACGCTCCACCACACGGGCTCCTTCCACACTGACAAACGCACCCGTCGCACTTCCAAATACATTGGTTGCAACCAGATTGTCCATCGCCGCTTTCACAGCCACTGTGTCAATCGGCTCGATGGGGTCATTGATGGATAATTTCGCTGACTTCCCCGCTTCCGTTTTGAATTCAAGTTCCAATACTTTCGCCATAAGTTATTCCTCCTTTCCGAAAAATTTCACCTGGGCTTACTCGTTAATGTCGAAGTTCTGCAGCTTCTCAACGTTGAAAAGCGCTTTGGATGACAGACTGGCGATGGATAAAGCTGCGCTGTTCATGTCATCTGCCGAAGCAAGGGCATTGATGTAGCTGTACGATTTGTACGCGAATGTAGGTTTCCCTTTCTCGTCCTGGCCATCATTGTAAGCCAAACGAATTCTCGTCGATTTCAGATCCGCTGTTGCCATGTACCTCACCTCCTTTCACCCTTTATATAGGGACTTGAAAGAAGAAAGGGCACCTCGAACGAAAAAAACCGGAGAACAAAGTCTCCGGTTTTCCATTATGCTTCTATTTCTCTGTAATGCTTCCTGCGAAGAATACGAAATCTGAATGTGAGATAAAGGATGGTTCCTCCTGTTGCCACAAATAAGAAGATGAGGGTGAACATCACATTATGCCACATGAACGCATAATCCCCTGTGGAGATAATGGCCCTGAAAGCAGATATCGTATACGTCATCGGTAGGAAGTTTGAGAAGTGCTGCAGGAATTCAGGGACCAATTCGATTGGGTAAGTTCCTGCACTGCTCGTCAATTGTAAAATTAAGATAAGAATCCCAAGGAATCGGCCTGGATTATCAAGGGATGTCACCAGGAATTGGACGATCGATAAGAAAGTCCAGCTCGCCAGGATGCTCATCATAATAAAGAGCGGAATACTCGTCACTTCAAGGTCGAGTCCAAATAATAGGATGGAATCCGCAAGAAGAGCCTGGAACAGCCCTGCAAACATCAGGACCCCAAACTTCCCGATAAACCATCCGAATCCGCTTCGCGGAGTGACGGCCGGTTCCCTCATTGGGAAGATGATCGAAATCACGAGCGCTCCGACAAACAAGCTGAGTGACAGGAAGTATGGAGTGAAGCCCGTTCCATAGTTCGGTACATCATGAATCGGCTTGTCGGTGAGTGTGACAGGCTTTGCGAACATGTCATAAATATCGTCATTGGAGTTGACGTCATTTACATCTTTTGCACCGTCAGCAAGCTCATCTTTCAGCTCAGATGATCCATCCGTTAGTTTATTTAATCCATCTGTCAGGTCGGTTGAGCCGTCTGACAGTTTACCGAGACCCGAAGATAGATCCGTCGAACCGTTTCTCAATTCTCCCAGTCCGTTATATAGTTTACCAGAACCGTCATACAATCCGCCGAGACCGTTGACCAGTTGATTAGAGCCTGATGATAATTGGCTCGTTCCATCTGCCAGGTCCGACGATCCTTTTGCGAGTTTCGTAGACCCTTCTTGAAGGGCATCGGTTCCTTTGTCGAGTTTACCGAGCCCTTTCGTTAGAGCGGTGCTTCCGTCTAGTAGTTGGTGGATTCCATTTTGAGCGTCTGAAACCTTTTCTTCCACTTGGGAAAGACCTAATACAAGTCGATTTTGACCTTCAGCCAGTCGATCCGCTCCGTCTGCCAACTGCTGTTGACCTTCTGTGATTTGACTGAATCCGTTTAAGATCTTTGACTGTCCATCAGATACTTCTTTCGCACCCGATGAGAGTTCTTCCGATTTGGACTGGAGCAGAGTTGCATTGTCAGAAAGCTGTTGCAATCCTCCACTTACTCTCTGACTACCACCAGACAATTCACCAAGAGATGATTTTAATTCTTGCAAGCGTTGCTTCTGATCAGGATCCTGCTCCTGTTCGATCAGCGCGTCGACATTGGCCGTTGCTTCTTGGAGCCCTTGGCTGACCTGATCAGATCCTGTTTTTGTATCGCTGGCACCATTTTTAAAATCAATGGCTTTGCCAGATAATAATGCTGCACCATCTGCCACCTTTTTTGAACCTTCTGCCAAAGAAGGCAGATTACCATTCATTTCATTTAATCCGGCCAGTGACTTCTGAAGGCCACTTGCAAGATCCTGGGCACCTTTCTGTGAGTCCTTCGCCCCGGTCAGAAGTTTTTGGTTCCCTTCTGTCAATTGCACGAGGGCTGCATCAAAAGATTGAAGGCTGTTCAATACCTTTTGGGAGCCCGTATACGCAGTATCGACACCTGTTGAAAAGGAAGTGGATTTCCCGGCGAGTTCCTGAAGCTTTTCATTCAGCGTTTGGGCTCCTTTGTTAATGCTGTTGACACCGCCGTTCAGGTCTTTGGCGCCGTTTTGTGCTTTGCCGATATTTTCTTTCAGTTCACCTGCTCCGTTCTGGGCAGAGTTGACTCCATTTTCTAGCTTATTCGCTCCTTCAGAAGCATCGTCGATCCCGTCATGGAGGTCATTAGAACCCGATGTAGCATCTCCCAGCTTATCGTTCAGTTCACCTGCACCATCACTGGCTTCAGTCAAGCCGTCCCCGACCTCCTTGATTTTATCGAACATCGATTCGGCATAGGTTTTGGTGACCGCTCCCGATACCTCTTCCTTAATTTTCTCAATCGCTGAGTCTCCTATTTTAGAAGAAAGATAGTTTGAGCCTTGGTTGGCCGTATAGACCAATTCCAATTTCTCAGGATGAACGTCTTCGAGGGTCGTCGCGTTTTCGGAGAAGTTTTCCGGGATTTCGATCTTCAAATAATAATCCCGGTTCTCAAGACCCTTATCGGCTTTCTCCTCATCTACGAATCTCCAATCGAATGTGTCGTTTTCTTTCAGATCTTCTATAAAGTCTTTTCCAATTGTTAGTTCTTCACCGTTGAAATCGGCACCCTTATCATTGTTGACGACGGCGACAGGGAGCTGATCCACCTGTCCGTACGGATCCCAGAATGCCCAAAGAAACGTACCGCTGTATAACACAGGGATAAACAATACGGCTAAGACGGCAATCAACAGGGTCTTATTCGTGAAAATGTTACGAAATTCACCCTTGAGTGAATGCAATCCTTTCATTTTATCAATTCCTTTCGAATATATGACTATTTTCACCATTTGGTCATAGGACTCTAAAAAAAGGAAGGACCATTTACGTGGATAATCCTTTCAGTAAATAATCCTCCATGATTGCGGCGATTTTTTCAGACGATAGGGGTGGATGATTCCGTTCCCAATCAGATACCAGTGAAATGTATACCTTCAACAAGATAAATGAAACGATTTCCGTATCGCACGGCTTGATCTGCCCACTCTCCATAGCCCGATCAATCTTGCTTTTCACATACGCTATCAATTCATTCTCAATATGATGAAGCATTTCCTGTACAGCACGGGTACCGATTTGCTTTTCTTCCTCGATAAGCTTCAGCATCAGTTGATGGTCTGTACGGTACTCAAGCAGCTTAGTCAATGCCTGGTGGACATTTTCATAAAAGCTGTTGTCAGGTTGAATGGCAAGATCTGCTGACGATTTCATTTCCCTTACCATTGTATAAACGATTTCTTCAAATAATTCATCTTTATTCTTAAAGAACGTGTATATCGTTCCTTTCCCGACATTTGCAAGCTTTGCTACTTGATCCATCGTCGTCGCCTTATACCCAAACAACGAAAAAGACTTCGTCGCCGCTTCCACAATCAATTCCCTTCGATCAATAGACATCCTCGATTTTAAACCTCCTGACCAAATCAGTGTTTTGTTCAATTCCCATTCTAGATTCAACTATAACATCTTCCCGTTTTAGTTTCAAAGAGGAAAAGAGGGACGGACCTTCATTCCTAGGACCAAGTCCTAGGAATGAAGGTCCGTCCCTCAAATCTTAATACAGTTTCCCTTGGCGATATAGGACCGTCGATAGTTTCATAACGGAGTGGATGTAGCAGTTCTGACGGAGTGGGAATGGGTCTCCGAAGAAGAGCGGCAGCACGGTGTCCAAGGTTGTTTTCATTTTGTCGTAGAGGAGGTTGAATACTTCTTCCTCGGTGTAGAACTGGGTTTCCCTTCCCTGCAGCCATTCGAAGTAGGAGACGATGACCCCTCCGGCATTGGCGAGGATGTCCGGGATGATGATGACTCCTTTTTTACTCAAAGTTGAATCCGCTTCGGTGGTGATTGGCGCATTCGCCCCTTCGACGATGATCCTCGCTTTCACTTTCCCTACATTATCTTTATGAACCTGATCTTCAAGGGCTGCAAGCATCAGGACATCGACGTCCAGAAAGAGGACTTCATCACGGTCACGAATATCAGCCTTTACGCTGATTTCATTCAGCTGTTCCTCCTTGGTCGGCAGATCCCCTTTATTCTTCATCGTAAATTCAACCAAAGCAGGAATATCCAAGCCATCTGCATTGAATAGCGTCACATTCCGGTCACTCACCGCCACCACTTTATTTTGCAAATGAGTGGATTGATGGGCTTCAAGGGCTGCCACCGATCCGACGTTCCCAAACCCCTGGACGGCAATCGTCAAAGGTCGATCCTCATAATCGAGAGCCGTTTTTGCGAAGATATTATCCGTCTTCGTCAGCAGGCTCTTCTGCTCCCTCACAAAGTCATGAACGAGATAACGGAAAGTGAAGAACACTCCTTTCCCCGTCGCTTCCCTCCGTCCAAGGGAGCCTCCATTTACGATGCTTTTCCCTGTAAAGCTCCCTCTATATGGCATCCCGGGACGAATGCTCTTATACTCTGCCATCATCCAATCCATCTCCCGCTCGCCGGATCCCATATCAGGTGCCGGGATATCCTTATCGGGACCGAGGATATCACTGAAGTACTGCACATATTTCCTTGAAATCAAGTGAAGCTCTTTCTCCGAGTACTCCCGGGGATTCAGGATGATCCCGCCTTTCCCGCCACCAAAAGGAACATCGTGTAAAGCATTTTTCAAGGTCATTAATGAAGCCAGGTTCACGACTTCTTCCTCATTCACCGATTCATGGAACCGGATTCCTCCTTTATAAGGTCCGAGGGCATTGTTATGCTGGACACGGAATGCGGGAATCCGGACAACCTTCTCATCCCCCAGCGGAATCCTCAAATACGATTTATGTACGTGATTCGGCGTCGATAGAATCGACGTTAGAGACGTAAACGCTTTCTTTCTTGTCTCTCCTTTGACATCCGGTAAAAATGAATGATCCTCTAATAACGCATCCAATGATTTCTGGACAATATCTCTCGTTTGGCTGATCAAAATGGGTCCCTCCTATTGGTTGAATTAAAATTATGTTCTTTAGTATAGGGTTACCCTTTTCGGGATGGTTAAAAACGACTATTTTCTTATGCATTCAGAAAATCACCCATACTAAAAGCTGTATCTTACTTACGAAAGATACAGCTTACTTAGCAACTATTTAATAATTGCACTTTCTTATGGCCAGTTCTGAAGTCACTATCTTCTGCTCTCCCAATAGCAAGATCCTGCCTTCATTCAGTACAAATCTACCAACTATCATAGCGCAATACCCCATTTTCTAAACTCAGTAATTCTCCCCCGTTCCCTTCCTCTACTGTATAAGGCTCTCCGCTCTCAATGACGCCTTCAACAATGGCCGCAAATTGTTCCCTTGTATATTTCTTAGACTGATAGGTCATAAGATCAATGAAAAGGTCTTTATATTCAACTGGGGCTCCTGATACAAGAGATACGGTTGCGATGATTTTTCTGCCAATGATGACATGGGACATATCTGAGTGTGGAGTATAGTAGAAACGCGCTCCATATCTGCGGGCGATTTCATCATATCCTTTTCCTTTTTGATATTTGTCAAAATCGCGACTCAGTTTGAATGTAAACCCATTTGAATCAGTCATGGTAAACTCCAACGGGTACAACTCTTCTTCAGGACTGTTCGAATTTACATTTTCTTCGTCCTTGTCTTTCGATCCTGCGCTGCTGTTCATTTCGTTTGAGTTTGAAGCTGTTTCATAGGCTATCTTCTCTTCTTCTTTACGCTTTTTCTCTTCTGCATCCACTCTAAGCTGCTGATACTTGGCTTTCGCCTTGTTGATTTCGTCCTCCATCAAGACAGCCATTTGTTTGTTTGATAAACGCTGAACCTGATTCATTACCTTCTCTACCCTCTGATCAAAATCCTGCGCTCCGACCGATTGTTCTTCAGCCAGTTTATTAAGATCTTGAACTTCTTCCTGGATCTCCATATACTTGTTAAACTCATTCTCTAGAGTATTCACCCTGTCGGTATATTTACCTAAAAACGCTTTGAGGGAAGCATTTTCTAGTCGATCAAACGTCTTCATTTTTCTTGTCATCTCATCTTTGAGCACAGATATGCTCTCCTCAAGGTCTTCGTCAAAAACGCTTTGAGAAAGGATTTTGTTGATATCATTTATATGGTTTTGGAGCTCATTGGCTTGTGGTACGGTGTGATTGTACATTTCAATTTCTCTCATCAAGGAAATTAACTTTTTCTTTCCTTTTTCATTTTCAGATGCATCAACCTTTGAAAGTGACGATTGAGCCGACTTCATTTTTGAATCCGCTATTGGAACCAACAGTTGGCCTTCTTCTGTACTTTGCAAGTTTCCTTCCATTTCATCATAGGCCGTTTGAATTTCTTCCTGTGCCATAACATATCGTTCATGTTCCCTGTTTCTCTCTGTTTCTGAAATGATATAGACTGTAAGCAATGAAAATACGAAAATACCAAGTGCTGTGGCAACTAAACTACTCCATTTACCTCTCTGCCACAGGTTCTTCTTAGAAGGTGAAGATGGTTGATGATTGAGAAGCGTAGTATGAATCCGTTCCTTCGCCGATTCGTTTAATTGTAACTGTGGAAGCTCTTGTTTGAAATTTTCTTCGTTAACTTTCTTCATTTGGATATCCTCCTGTTATCGATTGCAGCTTTTTACACGCCCGGTGATACGTGATTCGAACTTTATTCTCCGTCCACCCAAGAATCGTAGCCGTTTCCTTTACGTCAAAGTCATTTACTCCTTTTAATATCAACACATCACGATAATTCGATTTTAGGTTTTGTATAACTGCAAGAAGCTCTCGGCTTCCTTCGTTAAGAAAATAAAGAGATTCAGGGGTTTCGAATGAGGCTCCTTCATGGCGAATGGATGAAAATGAAGTATTGAACCATCTACTTCTTTTCATTTTCCTCAGTTCATCAAGAGCCAAATTTCTCGCAATGGAATATAACCATGTCTTAGGATTCGCTTTTCCCTCAAAAGAATCCAGTGAGTTTAACGCCCGTATAAACACTTCCTGAACAAGATCTTCCACATCCGCTGAGCCCATCCGATAGACAAGAAACGTATAAATCGAGTCACTGTAAAGATGAAACCAATCTGCTACCAGCCTGTTGTCAGACATCCCATTCCCCCCGTTTTTCCTTTATACATATTAGACGATTATGAACCTATAAATATTTCATTTATTTGGATATTTTTTCATTTCATTTACAAATCACTTAATTTGGTTGACAAGTTCTTCAAATAGATCATGCTACATCTCAAGCACTTATACCCAATGTCGAAAAATCTTTATTTCATAATAAGAAACGTTTCTCTATAAAACCTTAAGAATAGTAGATAAAAAGAAAATTCTGTCGAAATACATGATATAATGTTATAAATAGGTATTTAGACGGAGGTACTAATGGCTGATTTCCTGGTGATATCCATCAATATCATAATGAGCATCCTCTTATCGGCTAGCTGCAGCTACCTTTCACTGAAGGAAGCTTTTAAACGAAATGGTCAAAAGCAAGCGTTAAGAAAGAAGGAGCTTTTGCTTCCTTCCTTTACTTATACGTTGTTTTATTGTCTGCTTCATGCGTCTGTAACGTTGATGATTTCTTACGAGATCTTCATTCAACGCTTTTTCTATTTCGCTCCGATTTTTTTTGTGATATGTTTTTTCAGTATTTATCTATCTCTTCGTCTGTTTGAGGACGTGAATACGGATAAAGTGAATTTCTTAAGAGGCGGGTTCATCTTTTCCCTGATCATGATGGCGGGAAACTTCGCCACGTATAGTGGATTGATCTATCCTCATATCGTTTTCAAACCCATGTATATCTGTTTAACGATTCTGATGACACTTGGTGTGACCTTTCCCTTTTTCCGGATGCTCTTACAGCTTAATAATCAGGAGAGCAGCTCCTATCAAGGAAAGCAGATTGTTTTTTGGAGCATTGTGATGGGTCTCGGGTTCTCCGGTATTACCTATCTGACGGCTTATTCCCTCCTTTCTCCTGTGAAATATGGATCGTATCTTTCCCTTGTGGAAAACAATCATATGATCCCCTTCATTATTGAAATGGCCCTCCTTTTAATTCTTTGGTTCATCCCAGATCACTTAGCCAATGATTTGCATAAAAAGCAGATGAAGGAGATTTACGAGAAAGAGCAGGAATACAAATCATTATATGAGAATAATCTTTCTGCCATCTTCACCTATAACCGGGATGCGGTCATCGTGGAAGCAAATGAACGGGCTGCAGACATGACGGGTTACTCTATAGATGAAATGGTGGGCAAGGGGTTCCGCAACTATGTGATGGAGAAAGATTTGGACCAGATTCAGATGGCGTTTCAACAATCCTTGATTGGAAATCCATCAAAATTTGAAATGGAATTCCCTCACCAAAAAGGGCATATCATGTCCATTCAAGTAATCGTAGTCCCCATCCATCTTGATGGAGAAGTAACTGGAGCACACGTACTGGCGACGGATATTACGGAAGCAATTCGTGACAAGAAAAAGATCCAGTATCTCGCTTTTCATGATGAACTGACCGGATTACCGAACAGACGGTATTTTAACGAAGAGTTTGAGCAAAGGGTGCTAGAAGGTAATAAGCAGATGGCTCTCCTTCTACTCGACCTGAACCGATTTAAAATTGTCAATGACACATTGGGCCATGGATATGGAGATGAACTCATCTCCCGGGTAGGAAAAAGATGCGTGAGGGTATTGGGAACGAAGGGGTTCATTGCACGGATGAGTGGGGACGAATTCATCATATTGCTTCCGTCCATCGATAGCAGGAGTGACGTCCATAAAATGGCGGCAGCGATCCACGAAAGCCTGAAGACACCTTTTGACATTGGCGGGCATGAAATTATGACAAGCACTTCCATGGGGATCTCCCTCTACCCCCATGATGGCCATGACCTTTCCACTCTTTTGAAAAAAGCGGATATCGCCATGTATACGATGAAAAAGAGTGAAGGAGCCTATCAGCTTCTCTTTTCCGATCAGCTTGAAGAGAAGGGGATCAATCCGATTGAACTGGAAGAAAACCTTAGAAAAGCGCTAATCAACGAAGAATTTGAGTTGTATTATCAGCCACAACTCTCTTTGACGACGAGCAGAGTCGTTGGAGTCGAGGCATTGATCAGATGGAATCACCCGGTAAAAGGACTGATACCACCTGCGGATTTCATTCCCCTGGCAGAAGAAACGGGATTGATCATCCCACTCGGGGAGCGCATTCTGATTGAAGCCTGCAAGCAGCTTAAAGTTTGGAAGAATGAAGGCTATGACTTCAAGGTATCTATCAATGTTTCATCCCGGCAGTTTCATGATGCCACTTTTGTGGAAATGGTGCGGAATGTGGTAACGACATACGATGTTCCTCCTTCCCTCGTCGAGCTAGAGGTCACTGAAAGCACAACCATGCATCATGTCGAAGAAGCACTGGCGAAATTGAATGCCTTGCGGGAGATCGGCGTCTCCATCGCAATCGATGATTTCGGCATTGAATACAGTTCGTTAAGCTATCTACAGAAATTCTCGATTCAAACGCTGAAGATCGACAGAAGCTTCATTATGGGACTGGACGAACATGAATCCAATAAAGCGATCGTTTCAGCCATTCACGCCATGGCCAAACATTTGAAGCTAACCATCGTGGCTGAAGGTGTAGAGACTGAGTCCCAACTGGAGTGGCTGAAGGAATTACAATGTGAGTATGCTCAAGGATACTACTTCAGCAGACCGGTTCCGGCTGAGAGACTGAGTGACTTTATGAAAGAGCGGAAACGCGCGGCTGTGATTGGATGACCGACTATATGACCTCACTGAATCTTGATGAATATTCAGTGGGGTTTTTACATTTGTCGACCCTTAATTCCAATAAGGTCCTTCACCCGAACATCCACCGCCACATCTTCACCCACCCCACTATCGAAATCCAAAGAGGGATACTGAATAACACTCCCCAGAACAAACCGACGAACAGACTGCCATCTTCCTTCACGACTTTCACCTGACCTCCACTCAATATAATCGTCAGTCTGAACAGAAATCCCATCATCCATACTCAATGTAAATTCTTCGTAAAACCAACCTTTCCCAAGGGATATCCTCCCCTCGCCTCTGATAATATAGAAGAAGATACATATTTTCGGAGGTGTATAGAGTGAAACCATCTGATCTCTCCTTATTATTGGCATCATCCTTCCCAACGAAGAAAAAAGTCACGAAAGCCATCATCCCTGCAGCGGGACTGGGTACGAGATTTCTTCCGGCTACAAAGGCTCAACCGAAGGAAATGCTACCGATCGTAGATAAACCGACCATTCAATACATCATAGAAGAGGCCGTTCATTCCGGCATCACGGATATCATCATCATTACCGGGCGAGGCAAAAGGAGTATTGAAGACCACTTTGATAAATCCTATGAACTGGAAGCTTCATTGGAGAAAAAAGAAAAATGGGACGCCCTTGAGGAAGTTCAGTCCATCGCAAATCTCGCAAACATCCATTATATCAGGCAGAAGGAGCCTCTCGGGTTGGGGCACGCAGTTCTGTGTGCCCGTTCCTTCATCGGGGATGATCCCTTTGCCGTCATGCTTGGAGACGATATGATTCTTTCTGAACAACCGTGTGTCAGTCAACTGATTGACTCTTACAATGAGTTTCAATCTCCCATCATCGGGGTTCAGGAAGTAAAGGATGAAGACGTATCGAAGTATGGGGTCGTCGATCCTTTACTTACGAAAAAAAGGGAAGAGGATTCGATCCATAAAATCCAGGGACTCGTTGAAAAGCCGCTTCCTCATGAAGCTCCCTCCACTCTGGCAATCATGGGGAGATACATTCTGACTCCTGATATATTTACGTATTTAGAAAAATTACAATTGGGTGCTGGCGGGGAATTTCAATTGACCGACGCATTGAACGAATATAATAAGGATCATGCGATGTATGCCAAAGTCTTTAACGGAGATCGATATGACATCGGAGATAAATTTGGATTCATTAAAGCGACGATCGAATGTGCCATGAAGAGGCCCGAGCTGAAAAGGCATTTAACGTCATACCTGAAAGAATTGCTGGAAAAGGAGGGAGTGGAATGAATATATCCGTGATTGGAGCAGGTTATGTAGGTCTTGTGACAGGCACATGCCTCGCAGAAATCGGGCATCACGTCATCTGTCTTGACGCAAACAGGGAGAAAGTAGACATGTTAAAAAACGGCCATTCCCCCATCTATGAACCAGGATTAGAACGTTTACTGCAAAAAAATGCTGGATCCGGCCATCTTTCTTTCACTACAGACTATCAAGTCGCGTGTGACAAAGCTGAAGTCATCATCATCGCCGTAGGGACCCCTTCCCGTCCGGATGGTTCCGCCGACCTGTCTGCACTCCAGGATGTGGCTGAAAAAATCGGCTCCCACATCCGAAAGAATGGGACGATCGTGGTAACAAAAAGCACTGTGCCGGTAGGAACCAATCGCAAGGTGAAATCCTGGCTTGAAGCTCATTCCTCTCCAGCTCGCAGGTTTATGATCGCCTCGAACCCAGAATTTTTAAGAGAAGGCTCCGCCATTCATGACACCTTCAACGGTGACCGGATCGTCATCGGTACCGAAGATGACGATACAGCAAGAAAACTGGAAGAAATGGTCGCGCCATTTGAAGTGCCGATTTTACACACTTCTATTGAAAGTGCCGAAATGATTAAATATTCTTCTAACGCATTTTTGGCAACAAAAATCAGCTTCATCAATGAAATCGCCAACCTATGTGAAAAGCTTGGGGCAAACGTGGAAGATGTGGCAAAAGGGATGGGAATGGACAACCGAATTGGCCCTTCCTTTCTGCAAGCAGGGATAGGCTATGGGGGCTCATGCTTTCCGAAAGACACGAATGCCCTTGTTCAAATAGCAGGGGAAATTGAGCATGAGTTCGATTTATTGGAAGCCGTGATTCACGTCAATGCGAAACAACAGGTGAAACTTGTACAAAAGGCGAAGGAAGTCGTAAAGGATTTAAAGGGTAAGCGAGCAGGAATGTTGGGTCTTTCCTTCAAACCGAATACGGACGATATCCGAGAAGCTGCTTCCTTGGAAATGATCAAACAATTACTGGAAGAAGGTGCCGAGGTAACGGTATACGACCCGGTGGCCCGGGAAAATGCGAAATCCATCCTTGGGTCGAAAGTGACATTCGCAGATAATTGCTTCGACGCCATTGAGGATCAAGACATGTTATTCATTGCGACCGAATGGGAAGAATTTAAGGTCTTACGACTGAAAACCATTTCCAGGCTAATGAAAACCCCAATCGTTTTTGATGGACGAAATTGCTTTTCCCTTGAAGAAGCAAAGAGTACTACCATCGATTATTATTCGATCGGCAGACCACCCGTCCTTCATTCCACTTTAAAAACACCTCATTCCAAATGAATGAGGTGTTTTCATTACTGAGCTACATTCAATTCCACAGGTATACCGATCGTAAAGGTCGTCCATTCCTCATTAGACTGACATAGTATTTCTCCCCCATGTTTTTCAATCAGCTTTTTACAAATATAAAGACCTATTCCCGTTCCAAGGTCCTTGGTTGTATAAAAAGGTTCAAAAATCGCTCCGATCGTCTCTTCTTTGATTCGAGGGCCATTGTTCGAAATCTCCAGATTGGTCCGTCCCTCTCTTACCTTGCAGGACACATGGATCTGCCTATCTCCTTCCACTTCTTGAAGGGCATCGATGGAGTTCATAATCAAATTAAGAAATACCTGCCTTAACTCATCCCTGTTTCCAAGTACCCTGATGTCACCTTCACAATTGAAATCAATGGATACATCCCCATCAAGCAGGCTCGGGTACAGGAACTCGATTGTCTCTTCCAGGTGCTCGGTCAGAATGATTTCTTCCCTCGTGCTGTCAATTAAGTCTTTCCTCGATACATGGAGGAATTGTGAGATGCGGTAATTCAATTGTTCAAGTTCATGCTGCATGATATCCAGGTAAGGTAGCTCGGGATGGTCGTTCTGTAAGAGTTTGGTGAATCCAATGATGGACGTCAACGGGTTCCTGAACTCATGTACGAAGCTCGAGCTCATCTGGCCGAGGATCGTCAACCGTTCTTTATGAGTCTGGTCGATATACAGCTCTTTCTCCTGAAGCTGCTGCTCTTTGATTTCCGTATATTTTCGAACGGCAAGGTAAGAAAATCGATCAAACAGAGCATTAATATCTTCGAATATGGGCTGTAATTGCCGAAGCTCTATGCCAGAATTGCTCACCCACTTAATAATGATACTCTTCCCTATGTTTACATTGTAAACAAACTCGCTAATATTCACGTTGGCATTGACTCGTTCCAAAGCCGTCTTGTGGGCAAGGATGGTGATCTCTTCTTCACTGAGGGGCTTCACAATCGCACGCTTCACCAATTGGAACATTTTCATGCCATTGTTCAACACTTCTTCTTTATAAATATCGTTTTCTGAAATCACGATTCTCTTAAGCCAATTATGTAAAAATTCATCCGAATGGTTTTCCAGGTATTGTATCAGCATGGTTGAAGCACTAGTCATTGATCGGCATTCCCTTCATTCCGGTTATTGTCGAAATATTCACTGATATTATCATAACAGAAATTAAAGAGAATTCGGTTACAATATTTAAAATGTAATGAAAACGTTCGTGGTTTATACCGTGCGAATGAGAAAAGAGCATGATTTAAAATCCCATGCTCTTTTCTACACTATTCAATAAGGTCCGTCCCTCTTACGAGTTGAATCTTTTGACCTGGTTGAAGAGATTCTAATAGAGGAAAATCGGATTGACAGATCCTCCCCATCACATTGACAGCAGGATCACGAGCCAGATCATGCCTGATAATCTGCATCTCTCCTCTGTACCGTCCATAGGAATTATTATCCCTCGTAATCGTGCCCCGTGGTCTTTCAACCGTATTTGATGGAGGAACATTATCATTCGTCCTTGTATCCAGCAGTCGCAACACATCCCTCCCTGGATCAGGACGAAGCTGATACGCTCCTTCTATTTCCCCGCTACCATTGTAAGAAAGTTCGATGACATCTTCCCGATCAAAGCGTTCGAGCTTTTGCAGGAGCTCAGTGGAACAACCGGGATCTCCAACAAACAAACCTTTCACGCCCCACCGCTTCAATTGTACAGCACTCACATATGGACTTTGTTGACGGTGATCTTCCAAAGTGGGCAGCCCCAGATGCAGTGGCCCCCGCATTTTTTCATCCCCTGGGATAAACGCATACACGGGTATGCATAACGAATCATAGAGGTTCTGCTGTTCGAGGAAATACGTTTCATCCAACCCCGTTCCCGGCTTTGGATAAAAATTATGCCAGGCAATCATATTCCCCGTTTCCAGTCCACTTTCAATCCATTTCTGCAGTTCTATTTCCCCCACCGTACTGGCATTGATGGCAATTCGAAACTTAAGGGACAACTCCAGCATTTCTTCCGTCGTAAATCCATCATCCAGCCTCAAGGAGGTGACGCCCAGTTCTTTCAGCTCTTCAAAACCACTGAGTCCAAGCATGTCGGGTGTTTTCTTCGATACATCCGCGAACACCTCAAACCCTTCCTTTTTAAATAGGGATAAAAGATTTCCGACGCGTTCAGAAGTCACATCCGATTCTTCCGGTATATGAAGAGAGGTAAAGGCAAGCTTGATACCCGATGAAGAAGCTCGAAGAATCCGCTCTTCAGCATCTTCTTCATCAGACAGATAAACGGAGATCCCGATCATTCAAATTCACTCGCCATTTCATCCTTGAACCCGAACAGATACGTTAAAGCGAAACCTGCTGCATAGGCAATCAATAGTCCAAGAGTATAGTAGAGGATTTCTCCGGCGTTAACTAAGAAAATCAAAGGAAGTCCCGATACCCCTATCGCGAAGGTTGCGACATCAAAGTAAGCCTGGAATGCCCCACCGAACCCCGCTCCTAAACACGCTGTCAAAAACGGTCGCCCTAAAGGCAGAGTCACACCAAAGATCAAAGGCTCACCAATACCGAGCATCCCGGCAGGAAGCGCCCCGCCGATCGCTCTCTTCAACTTTTTCTTCTTTGTTTTCATGAAGATGGCAAACGCCGCTCCAACCTGACCGGCACCACCCATGGCAAGGATTGGCAAGAGGGGATCGTCCCCGATCGTATTGATCAATTCCAAATGGACTGGCGTCAACCCTTGATGCAGTCCAGTCACCACGAGTGGCAGGAAGGTGGCACCAAGAACGAATCCGGCAACAATGCCTCCCATATCAATAAGAGAAAGTAGACCATTGGTAATCAAATCTGAGATAAAACCGCCGACCGGCATAAATACGGTGTACGTCAATAAACCTGTAACAAGTAGCGCTATCGTAGGCGTCACAATGATATCGACCGCCTGCGGGATGACCTTTCGAACATTTTTTTCAACAAAAGCCATGAATATGGCGGCAATCAAGACTCCGATCAACCCGCCCCGCCCTGGAAGAAGATTCTCCCCAAACAGCGTTACGTCACCGATCGCCGGATTGATGATCAAGATACCCGCCAAACCACCGAGTGCCGCCGATCCCCCAAATTCTTTCGCCGCATTCATCCCGACAAGGATACCAAGGTAGCCGAATAATCCACTACCGATGATGGAGAGCATCATGACAAGCTGTGATTCACCGTTCAACCAGCCAGCCTGTACGAAGAACTTCGTGAACCCCGTAATCAAGCCGGACGCAATCAACGCAGGAATCAGGGGAATGAAGATGTTCGCGACGCGACGCAGGAGAAGCTTGAACGGTGTCGCATTCTTCTTCTTAAGATCAGCCTTTTGCTCTGCTGCCCTTGCCTTTAAGTCAAGCTCTCCCTTCTTGTCCGCAACCAGCTTCCCGAATTCTTCCGTCACCTTATTGACCTTCCCGGGTCCAAGGATGACCTGATACGTTTCATCCTCCACAAATCCGAGCACACCCTCTATTCTTTTAATTTCTGCTTTATCTATGAGCTCTTCGTTATATACCTTTACTCTTAATCTCGTCATGCAATGTTCATAGCTTGCGATATTATCAGCACCGCCAAACCGTTCCAATAGGACTCCAGCCAGTTCTTTGTTTGTCAATTTCACCTTCCCCTTTCATTTCTTGATCCACCCTCCACTTTATCTCTATGAATGCGAGTGGACGGGTACCCCTATACGAATAGACTATTTTTCAATGGCCAGCCGGACATATCCGTTCGCATCTTCCAACCTGCTCTTCGCTTCCTCATATCCGCAGCCAAGAATGATCATCACAATCGAGGGTTTCACTTCGTTATTCGCCTTCTTCAACGTCGCTGCTGCCATATCCTTATCGGCTCCCGTGATGCTTTCGATGATCCCGATCGCCCGCTGTTCAAGCTTGTAGTTGCTGATGTTCACATCCACCATCAGGTTTCCATATGCCTTTCCGAGCTTGATCATGGCTGCTGTCGAGATCATGTTCAGAACCATTTTCTGCGCCGTACCTGCTTTTAACCGGGTGGATCCCGTCAATGCTTCTGGTCCTGCATCGACTTCAATCGCATGTTCTGCTTCAGCAGAGATTTTGGACCCCGTATTACAAGATAGAGCCACCGTTGTCGCCCCTAACTCCCTTGCATATTTCAGTCCGCCGATCACATATGGGGTACGGCCGCTCGCAGCAATGCCGACAACCGTGTCCGCTTTCGTCAATCCGATTTCCTTCAAGTCAGATACACCGAGCCCCTCGTCATCCTCGGCTCCTTCAACCGCCTTTACAAATGCCTTTTCTCCACCCGCGATCAAACCGACTACCACGTCACTGTCCACACTGAACGTCGGTGGACATTCCACGGCATCCAGGACACCAAGCCTCCCGCTCGTACCTGCCCCCATATAAATCAGCCTTCCACCTTGAGAAATAGACGTCACGACCTTGTCGACCACTTCTTCTATTTGTGGAATCACCAGCTTAACAGCCGAAGCCACCTTCTGATCTTCCTCATTCATCATTCGAAGAATCTCACCGGTACCCGCCGTATCGATTCCCAGCGTATTCCGGTTCACCTTCTCTGTTGATAATTCGAAAACATTATCCTCTTTCACACGTCATTCCTCCCACAAAGCTGTATGCGTTTTCATTAACTCTATTATACTCACGTTTAAAATATTATTTCAATTGAATTTTATATTATATGAAATTTAATTTTAGATTAGACCTATGTTTTATGTGGGAATAAAGGAGGATTTTACTAGAAATGTAGAACAACCACAAATAGGAGTTGGAACAAGTTTCCTACTCCTGTTTTGGTTATTTTTTTAGAGGTCCGTCCCTCAGTGATGCGCGCCGAATCCGTCCGGGTTGGGGAGGTTTGATTGAAATCCCGGGAGATAGAGTTCGGTTTCGTTCCGATTCAAGGATGAGATTGTCGGGATGGTGGAGAAATGGGTCATGGTGACTGCCGCCCGCTCCCGCTGTTTCATGATGACGCTCTCGGAGCAATTGATGGCAAGCTTTTCTCCGTTGGTAAAATGAACATAGGTTTTTCCTTCTGAGGTGGAGGTCGATTCAATATGCTGACAGAACAGCCAGATGCAGTCATAATCGGTTGGGGCCTTGGTGGGTATCGCATAAATGTACTGCTGCGGGCAAATCATAAGAGGTGTCTTTCTAGGGTAGCGGAATGCGTGCCGGACGGCTTTGATCCTGCCATCATACGTCGACCTGTGCGTAAGACAGGATTCATCCAGTATGTCCATTGCCGATTTCTTACTCGACGTCTTCGTCCTTCCAAAATCATGGACGACTGTTTGATGAATCCCATCATAAGCAGGACTGATCGCCGTCGTCCATCGAGTAACCATCTCTTTTAAACCTTTCAAACCCAACACCATCCTTTTTCCTTTTTATATAAGTCTCTATTATCTGATTTTTTAAAGAAACGAGACTTTATTACTATTATATATCATTTCCAGAGTATTTCCATTTATATTTGTATATTATTGATAAAAATCTCATAATTTGAGGAAATAGGGTTTTTTTAGTCGAATTATGCATATGGTTCATTCCATTCCCCATCATTCTTATGGTATATTTTTATTAAAATTGTAAGTTTTTATATCGTAATTCATGTTTCGAAAGGGGCAAGTTGCTTGATTAATGTTATGAATCTTCTAAGAAAATCTCAAAATGGTTCAGTTGATGACGAGCAGCTGATGAATATATATGAATTATTATTTGATCATTATCCTGATCCTGTTTATATCCTGGATCTCGAAGGCCAAATGCTTGCCTCAAATAAAGCGATCAAATCATTTTTTGATCAAAAAGTTAAGAATATTCAGCATTTTATTTCTGAATGCGTTCCACAGCCCTATATCCCGGATACTCTTGAGCATTTCAGTATGGCTGTCAAAGGGGAATACCAGCAGTATCGATGTGCACATATCCGTCGAAATGGGAAGCTCATTGAAACAAATGTCCATTTTCAGCCTCTCTTCAACCGGAACAAGGTCTTCGCTATCGTTCTGCTCATTCGTGACATCTCTGAATGGGAAGCTCAGAAATCCATTCTTTCAAAACTAGAAATGAGTGCCAATACGGTAGAGGAACTTGTGGACCTCGGAACATGGGATTATGATATCGTTTCTGATACAGCTCTTTGGTCCGATCAAATGTATACTCTGTTCGATATGGATAAGGATGAGACCCCTACCTATGAAAAAGTATACGAGCGCATCCACCCAGATGATCGGGAGAATTTCGATACTCAATATCGGAAAGCCATTGAAGAGAAATGTTTCTTCAGCATTTCCTATCGAATCATAAAAAAAGACGGCTCTCTGCGGATCGTAAATCAATATGCAGATGTCCTTCTTGATGAAAACAGGCTTCCTGTCCGAATGATCGGAACGTCACATGATATCACAGAGCAAGTACACATCCAAACGAAGATGAAAGAGCAGGAACAGTATGTCAAGAAAATCTACGATAATCTGGACGCAGGAATCTGGTCCATGGATGTACGAGAAAACAAGATTCTGTTTACTTCAAAGGGAATTGAGAATATTTCCGGGTACACAAGCCAGGAATTCGAAGAAGGAAAGATTATTTGGTCGGACCTCATCGCTTCTGACGATCTACCATACTACCATTCAAGGCAAGAAATATTGGCCGAAACCAAACCTCCAAAAGGACGCTATCGCATCATCCATAAGGAAGGGCATATCCGCTGGGTCGAGGATCATACGATACCCGTATTCAACCCTGAAGGTATACTGATACGAATGGACGGGATCATCACAGACATAACGGAGCAGATCAAGTCAGAAGAAGCCATGGCCCACCATGCCTACCATGACTATTTAACCGACCTTCCGAACCGAAGAAAGTTTGAAGTGGAACTTGACACTCTTATAGAGAGCTCCAGCATATTAAAGAAGCAATTTGCCATTTTATACATAGATATGGATGGATTCAAACGGATCAACGATACCCTTGGGCACCAAAAAGGAGATATCCTCCTTAAAGAGATATCCTCCCGGCTCGTACAGAATACTCCTGACCCTGATCTCGTCGCAAGGATGGGCGGAGACGAATTCACGATTCTACTTCGCCACATACAGGATATAGAAGAAGCCATTTCGTTCGCCAAGAACCTGATCGCCTCCTTGGAAGAACCCTTCTTTATTGAAGGCTATGAATTATTTATCACGGCAAGCATCGGGATGACACTGTTTCCAATCGATGGAGAAGATCCGGAGACGCTCATGATGAGAGCAGATACAGCCCTTTACAGAGCAAAAGATATGGGCAAGAATAATTTCCAAATCTATACGTCATCCATGAATATAGAGTCTTTCAAAGTATTTCAATTAGAAAAGGATTTACGTAAAGCACTAAAGAATGACGAACTTCTCTTACATTACCAACCTAAAGTCGACAGCAAATCCGGGCGCTTGGTCGGAGCAGAAGCCCTAATCAGGTGGCAGCATCCAGAGTGGGGACTGATCTCCCCTCATGAATTCATTCCGATCGCTGAAGAAAACGGGCTCATCATCCCCATCACCGATTGGGTGCTCCAAACAGTATGTCAGCAAGTAAGAGAATGGGGAAGTTTACAAGTTCCACTCATTCCGATATCCATCAATATGTCACCCAAACGTTTTCTGCGAAATGACTGGGTCGAAACCATTCTCGGTATAATAGAAGAAAACGGTGTAGACCCTTCATTGCTGGATCTCGAAATAACAGAAAGTGTACTGATCCAGAACGAAGAATCATTTATATCATCTGTAGAAAGATTGAAAGAGATTGGCGTACGATTTTCCTTGGATGACTTTGGCACCGGGTTCTCTTCTCTCTTATATTTAAAGAAATTTAACGTTGATACCGTCAAAATTGATCGGAGCTTCATACGGGACTACCTGAATGAGAGTGATACCGAAATCACAAAATCCATCATAAACTTGGCACATGGATTGCACTTGACTGTAGTAGCAGAAGGTGTGGAGACAGAAAGTCAGCGAAGGTTCCTACTGGAGAATGGATGCGATAGTATACAGGGGTACCTATTCAGTAAGCCCATTCCTCCTGAAGACTTCGATCGGTATCTAAGAGAGCCGGTCCTTCAGCCGGAGCAGGTTGAAACCCTACTCCCCATGGAGGAAAGACGTGATGTATTCAGAATCGACTTTACGTACCCCCTAAAAACGGATATGACCATAGCCAGCGTAAATGGGAAGCCTGCAAAAGTAGGAACAACAGAAGTACTGGTAGAAAATATCGGACCGGGCGGATTACGATTCCTGACTCATTTGAGATTGCCTGCATCCCCGGGCATCGTATTTGATTTCAATACTGTCATCCTTGGCGAAACAATCAGTCTTCCAGGGAAAGTAGTATGGAAGCAAGAACCTCATTCTGACTTCTTTAGATACGGTGTTCAATTTATTCTAAGCCCTTCTGAACAAGCACACTTGATGAAATTGTTAAATAAGTTGTCTATTGAGGTATTGAAAACGCCCGCTCCGGGAGGATGTTCTTTCATTGAAACAGACGGGCTTGAGTATCTATCCATGAAAATAACAAAATAGGGCATTGATGCATGGCGGATAAACATTTTGTTTATCTGCCTTTTTTGCAAATGCTCTATCAAAGCTGACTTCTCGACCATTTTTGGCCAAATAAAAAAACCTTTCTGCAAGGTTTAAACTGAACGCATGATAGGATATGTATTCGGCAACTGGCAGGCATAGTCTACGAACCTTAGCCCCTATAGTTTTGCGTCACCATCTTTCAATGGTTTTGCCTTTATCGTACATATTGATGTTGACCCCTATCTATTTAGTTAAACAGCCTTCTGCGGGGATTTTGAAACACCTTTACGTAAACACTCTTCTCTTCACACCTGAAAAATTTAATACCAATGATCTTGAGGGGTGTCCAAATCTCCTTCATATAATAGACAGGCAAACCATGTCCTCCTCCCTGTATATTTTCATTATATTTACAATTATATTATATAAAAGTCTGAATAATCTATAATTTATTATCGACAACATTTTCAGACAATAAAATTGATCAACCAGTAGCTTGTTGAATAAAATAATCTATTAAAAACCGTGACCAAACGGCATTACCTTTTTCATTAGGTAGCCCTTCACCAGTAAGGTAGCTTAATAGGTTATCCGACTCCCCATTCGGCCACGCTTTCCAATGATCAAGATAGATATAACCATGGGCTAATGCATATTCCTCCAGGTCACTTTCCTCTTTAGGATAATAATAGGCCTGATAGATAGGATTGGACGGTTGAATCATAACCGTAACACCTGAATTGGTAGACTTAAATTGTTTAATGATGGTCGAAAGATTTTTTAAGCGGTCCTCCATCGATAATTTGGAGTTATCATATAATAGAAAAGGCTCAATGAGTAAAATGTCCGGCTTGGATGCTGCCAGTCCATCGAGAAGTTTTTCATGAATAACTTGTGTGGATGTTTTATTAGCTATTTCTTTCGTTGTAACCTTGATCACAGACGGACCATATGTATTCATCAATTTCTCTTTCAGCAAGTTCGGCCATGCCCCTTCTTTAGTAGAGGTAGAAGCCGAACCTAGAATGGCAAGAGTGACGGGTTGTCCAGAGGCCACTTTATCTCGAAATTTGGATTGCAATTCTTTCGGAAGATAGTTCAACTTATCGAGTGTAACGACATCTGCGATCTTCTTTCTTTTTTCGGGCTCAGTATCTTCACTAATATCCTTTTCTTCAATTGGATGTTGCGCTGTTTGACCTTCGGCATGTACCCTCTCAATCCTATCATTCCAATACAGCTTCCCACTTATCAAGGTGAAAAGTGTTACAACAATAAGTCCAACCATTAAAGCCGTTCTCATACAATCAATATCCCCCCATCCATGTAGTATGTACTATCATAAAGGAGGCAGATAAATAATATTGTATATATATGTAGACATCCATAACAAAAATTCCGACATACTTCATGACAAAAACCCCTTATTCATTTAAATAAGGGGGGGTTCTATATTATTACGTTCTTGCAATCACTCAGGTGAAAAAGTCTTTCGGATCGCATCCTCGTACTCCGCATGCTGCAACCTCGATCTTGCATATTTCTTCGTGACATTAATATCCTTATGACCAGCAAGCTTAGACACCACTTCCAGGCTCACACCCTTATCTATCAATTGCTGGCAAAAGGTATGACGTAACTTCTGAGCATTTACACCGTATTTCTTCAACATATACTGTACAGCTCGCTCCGTTAACCTTTCATTGGATTTTGACACAAACAAAGCCTTATCCCCCGGATTCAACGGTAAATAAATCAAGAGATGATGTTTCAATTCTTCAGAAAGCGGAATAATCCTTTCGTCATCATGAGATGACACTACCTTGAGAACGCCCTCTTGAAAATCAAGATCAGATTGATCCAACTCACAAAGTTCAGACACTCTGATCCCTGTATGGAGAAGCATGTATACAATGGCTATGTTTCTTTCATTCTCATGCTCTCTTACTTCAGATAACAACCTCTCACACTCTTGTTTTGTAAGAACCTCTATCTCATCTTTCTTATCCGCCTTTTGAATATGAATCCCCAGTGTAATATGAGGCTTCTTTACATATTTTGAAAAAGTTCGGATTGCCCCGAGTATTTTATCCGTTGTAATCGGGCTCTTCCCCTTTTCTTCTAAAAACAGTATGTAGTCCTGAACATCCTTCTGAGCCACATCTTCAAGTTCCTGATGATTCCCCTGAAGCCATTGTTCAAATTTCTTAAGTTCTTGATGGTAAGTCGAAATGGTATTTGTTGATTTACCTTCCTGTTCAAGCCACTTTAAAAACGAATCAATCATTGTACTAGAAGAACCTTGCAAGAGTACCACCCTTTCAGATCAAACCTCTATTTACTAATATCGTAGAACTAATGGAAGAAGAAGTCAACTTCTCCGAATATAATAAGGAATATATTAGGAAGTTCAATGACTGTCGGTGCTGAAGGGTATAGCTCATAACGAGAGGATGAATCTCTTCGGTTCTCGATCTTGCTCCTACCCCTGACTTGGAGGAATGTCTGGCTAGTGTTTCAGGTTGGGAGATGGGGACATGTTGTTGATTTTGGGTAGGCATCTGGTGGAAAATGAGGGGTAAGATGGGAATCTGCAGAAAATAAAGTCATATGGGAAACTTCAGAGAAGAAATGAAGGGGAAATGAGCCTTTGGCGGACTTTTGATGGGGAGATGTATGTTTAGAATGGACTTACTTGGTAGGAATTGCGTCGTTTTTAACTTTATTGCGTCATTTCCGGGGATATTTGCGTCATAATTTTATTTTATGCGTCGTTTTCGGTGATATTTGCGTCACTTTTTTGTTATATGCGTATTTTACCAATTTTCACCTAATCTGAAACATCAGCTACTTCTTTCCAAGAATAAAAAAGAGTAACTCCACTGAGCTACTCTTTTCACATATTGCCTGGCGACGTCCTACTCTCACAGGGGGAGATCCCCCAACTACCATCGGCGCTGAAGAGCTTAACTTCCGTGTTCGGCATGGGAACGGGTGTG
>NZ_JBITVL010000007.1:0-175573 GCF_044542955.1 Rossellomorea sp. NPDC077527
GCAACGTAAAGTTTATGTTCCTGTGTAAACTTGGCCATTGGTGCGGGCACCTCCTATTGTTGGTTGGTGTGTCCAACAATAGGGGTGCAGCTCATGACGCTCCTGTGGGGTCTCACCTATTCCGCTTTTCCCGTAGGAGTCTTTGTCTTGCACTCCAATCAACAGCTAGAACCAGCTATATTCATGACATATGTTTTCGCAATAAAAAATCCGAACGATTTCGATTTTCACAAAAGAATTTCGAATGATCGTTCGGATTTTTCTATGATTAAGACACTTTTGTCTCTGATTCTATTTCCATTATAATTTCACCTTTGACATAATCGGCAAGCTGGCCATCACTCCGTTATATAGCTTTAGAAATACGAAGAAAATCGTCAAAAATAACGATGACCATGAGAATACTTGCAAACTCACTACTCCGAATATCCCCCATTTAGAGAGGGACGGACTTATTTTATAAACAAAATAAATAAAATAAGCGATTGAACTAACTGCAAAGATGACGAGAAGGCCCAGGAAGGACTTCAGGCTTACAACAGACACAAGGCCCCCGATGAAATAAATCATGGATCCTGAACGAACAAGATTATACAATTGACCATCAGAATCTGTGGCAAAAAACAGCATCGATACACCATTAATGGTCTCTGCAATCAGCTTCAAAGCGGCAAACACCATGAAAAACGCGACCATTAACAGAATCAGGATAGCTAGCTTAAGTTGGATATCAGATAAAAACTCCCTCATTCCGGGATAAACACCAATCTTTTTAAATATGTCTACAAATACCTCCACACCGTATACGGAAAATGTAAGGCTGAACAATAATATTGAAAAAAGGGGTAAATAACTTGTTAAATATGTATTTTTCACTCAAAACTCTCCCATTACGATTCTACATCCACTCTCATCATAATCGTTTATGGGTATCTTGAAAAGGGTATAGAAACAGAAGGAACGATGACAAAATGCCTATCTATCCAGCCGTTTACAAATAAAAAACTGCCCCTTCTGAAATCAAAGAAAGGACAGCTTCATTGATGAATGTTGGAATGTGGAACAACTCTGATATATTCCCTGGACCCAAATGGTTGTCTTCCACGGACAGGTTCTTTCTTCAACTCTTCTTCCACTTCTTCTGTTTCACCATATTGAACCGGCGTGATGTTCATGCTCGTCGGATCTTCGGATTCAATAAATCCACGATTGAATCGGTCTTCGGTTTCCACCATCCACGCAAAGCCAAAAAAAGCAAAAAATATGGTCGTAACCGCTACTGTTTTCTTTTTCATAACTTCACCACCTTATGGATAGGATTCTCCAATTTGACCGAAACTATTCTGTAAGTGTCCAATTTAAAAGAGAAAATCCAACAAATTTTTCAGTCTTCATTTCCGCCTCTCTTCATATTTAATACTTCTTGAAAGTTGTGATATGGATGGGATGCTGAGTAATGCAAGCATTTATTTTTTACGTTATAATGCTCTTTGAGGTTCAGCTTCGGTCGAGGTTATGTAGAATGTTGTCATATAATGAACAAGGTTGACATAGAGACCATGCCTAACAATAAATGAATTTTATATGAGGGGGGTTTTAAATGACTTTACTACATTGGGCAATTGTATCGCCTTTTTTATTTGCCATACTCATTCCGTTTCTTTATAAAGCATTCCGGAATGTGCACACCGGCTGGTTCGTACTGTTGTTGCCGGTAGCTTTATTTACGTATTTTTTTCAATTTATTCCCATAACGAGAAATGGGGATACTGTTAAGGAAACCTTGGAGTGGATGCCTTCCTTCGGGATCAACTTCATTGCTTACGTGGACGGCCTTGGTTTACTTTTTGCCATGCTCATCACGGGAATCGGTTCACTGGTTGTCCTTTACTCGATTTATTACTTAGATAAAAAGAAGGAGCAATTACATAACTTTTATGTGTACTTAATGATGTTCATGGGAGCGATGCTGGGTGTTGTTTTATCTGACAACTTGATCGTTCTTTATATGTTCTGGGAATTCACGTCCATTTCTTCATTCTTATTGATCGGTTACTGGTATCATCGTGAGCGTTCACGTTACGGAGCACAAAAATCCATGCTCATTACGGTATTTGGCGGATTGAGCATGCTTGGAGGATTCCTGCTTCTCTACCTTATGGGTGGGACCTTCAGCATCAGGGAATTAGTTGTACAAGCTGATCAGCTGATGACGCAGGCACTATTCCTCCCTGCGTTGCTGCTCGTTCTACTGGGAGCTTTCACGAAATCCGCCCAGTTCCCGTTTCACATCTGGCTGCCGGATGCCATGGAAGCACCGACACCGGTCAGTGCATATCTGCACTCTGCCACCATGGTAAAAGCAGGGATTTATTTAGTTGCCCGCTTGAGCCCGGTTTTCGCCGAATCAAGCGTATGGTTATGGCTTGTTGGAGGAGTCGGGATCTTTACTTTATTCTGGGGTTCTTTCAATGCCGTGAAACAAACGGACCTGAAAGGTATCCTTGCCTTCTCAACCGTCAGTCAACTTGGTCTCATCATGTCCCTGTTGGGGGTAGGAGCGGCAGCTCTTCACTACACACAGCTGGATGAAAACATTTATATGGTGGCTACACTCGCCGCTGTATTTCATTTAATCAACCACGCGACGTTTAAGGGAAGTTTATTCATGGTCGTCGGGATCATTGATCATGAAACGGGCACCCGTGATATCCGGAAGCTTGGCGGGTTGATGAACTTCATGCCTATCACATTCACCATAGCCATCATCGGAGCATTCTCCATGGCAGGCCTTCCGCCATTCAACGGGTTCCTATCCAAGGAAATGTTCTTTACAGGAATGGTTAGAGTCCTTGAAATGGATATTTTCAACCTGGATACATTCGGCATGATCTTCCCGCTCCTTGCATGGGTAGGAAGTGTGTTCACATTTATATACAGCATGCTTCTGGTATTCAAGACCTTTACCGGGAAGCACCAGCCGGAGAAGCTCGAGAAGAAACCGCATGAAGCCCCTCTTGGTATGTTGATTTCACCAATCATTTTGGCTTCACTCGTCGTCATCTTCGGGTTCTTTCCAAATATCCTGTCAGAGCGCATCATTGAGCCGGCAGTGGCTGCCATTACACCAAGCCTGATTCAGGAGGGACATGCAGTCGAAACGCATATCTCATTCTGGCATGGATTTACACCCGAGTTATTCATGACCTTTGGTGTTATTCTCTTTGGAGTCCTGTTATATCTCCTGCTTCCATCTTGGAAAAAGGTATACACATGGATCCCGGAACGCTTTACGCTGAATTCCTTCTATGATGGAGGGTTAATCAGGAGCGAACGTGGTGCCAAGAACTTCACAAGCGGCTATATGACAGGATTCATCCGTACGTATCTCGTATACATCTTCTCGTTTTTGATTGCTATCTCGCTATTTGCCATGTGGTTCAAAGGTGCATTTGCCATCGAGACGAAAGACCTGTCTCCTGTCGGTGTCTATGAAATTGCGATCGCTCTACTTCTCGTGATTAGTTCTGTCACCATTCTGTTCGCGAAATCACGTTTAACATCGATCATTTCACTTGGAGCTGCGGGATACACGGTTTCACTATTCTTTGTTTTATTCCGTGCACCGGACCTTGCGCTGACACAGCTTGTCATTGAAACCGTGTCGGTGGCATTATTCTTGCTTTGTTTCTATCACCTGCCTCAATTAAGCAGGCACGAAGAGCGGATGCGGTTTAAACTTGGAAATGCTTTGATTTCGATCGGGGTAGGATTGGTCGTTGCTTTATTCGCCATCTCTTCCTACAGTTCGAAACTGTTTGAATCCATTTCGAAATACTATATTGAAAATACCCATGATAAAGCCGGCGGGGAGAACATGGTCAACGTCATCCTCGTAGACTTCCGTGGGTTTGATACAATGTTTGAAATTTGCGTCCTTGCCATTGCGGCACTCGGCATTTTCTCAATGATTAAATTGCGCCTTACAAGGAGGGATGAAGGATGAAAACAAAAGTAAAAACGAATGATGTCATCCTGCAGACCGTAACCAATGTGGTCGCATTCATCATCATCCTGTTCTCATTGAGGCTCTTCTTCTCGGGTCACTACACCCCGGGGGGAGGATTCATCGGGGGCTTGATGACATCGGGGGCCATTGTGTTACTTTTACTGGCCTATGATATCAAGACTGTTGCCACCATTTTACCGGTGGATTACAAGATCATCACGGCAATCGGTCTGTTATTCTCTGTGGCTACTGGGGCAGGGGCTTTGCTATTTGATGTCCCTTTCCTCACGCACGCATACGATTATTTTCACCTTCCCCTTTTAGGGAAGACATCACTGCACACAGCCGTGCTTTTTGATACAGGTGTGTACTTGGTTGTCATCGGTGTCACGATGACCATTATTCAAACGATTGGGGTGAGTGAATAATGGAAATCATCATGGCCGTTGTCGTCGGAGTTCTGTTCACAAGCGCCGTATACTTAATGTTATCCAAGAGCTTACTCCGGATCATCATCGGGACAG
This sequence comes from Rossellomorea sp. NPDC077527, assembly GCF_044542955.1. Classification (NCBI taxonomy): domain Bacteria; kingdom Bacillati; phylum Bacillota; class Bacilli; order Caryophanales; family Bacillaceae; genus Rossellomorea; species Rossellomorea sp. NPDC077527. Next base: position 4,534 of record NZ_JBITVL010000007.1, read on the forward strand.
CTCTATTAAGCCACGGTGCCCATTTATTAATCCTTTCTGTGAGTGGTCTCAAAGGAGGAGCTGCACCTCTACTCGGGGAACACGCTAAATCATATGTAGATCCATTACCACAAGCATTAATTTTAACGGCTATCGTTATTAGCTTTGGAGTGACAGCGTTCTTCCTTGTTCTCGCTTATCGGGCATATCAAGAGCTTGGCACGGATAATATGGATCAGATGAGAGGTAACGAAGGAAATGACTAACTTATTAATTCTACCGATTCTAATCCCGTTATTCACGGCGATTATTTTAATGTTTATAAGTAAATATGTGAAAGTACAACGTGGGGTTTCGGCCGTATCTACATTGATAACCGTCGCAACATCTGTAGTTCTGATCAATACGGTACATCAGGAAGGAATTCAGACGGTAAACCTGGGGAGCTGGGCTGCGCCGTTTGGAATCACACTGGTTTCCGATATGCTTTCGGCATTGCTCGTGACGACGACAAGCATCATCACGCTTGTTGTCCTGCTCTATTCGTTTAAATCTATTGGAGTTGAACGGGAAAGGTTCTATTACTATCCCGTCGTTCAATTTCTCCTCGTAGGAGTAAACGGGGCCTTTACCACAGGGGATATATTCAACCTTTTCGTCTTTTTCGAAGTGATGTTGATGAGTTCTTATGTCCTGTTGGTCCTGGGTGGAACGAAGGCACAGCTGCGTGAAGGGATTAAATACATTCTCGTGAATGTCATTTCTTCCGCATTATTCGTCATTACCGTTGCCTACTTGTATTCCGTCGTTGGAACGCTGAATATGGCGGATATCTCAAGGAAAATAGCCCAAGTCGATCAGCCGGGGATTCTGACCGCCATCGCCATCCTTTTCCTACTGGTCTTCGGTCTCAAAGGTGCGATCTTTCCTCTGTACTTTTGGCTGCCCGGCTCATACTATGCACCACCGACACCGGTGCTTGCATTATTTGGAGCCCTGCTTACAAAAGTCGGGATTTATTCGATTCTACGAACATACACATTGTTCTTCTATCATGATACTGGATTCACACATGAGATCCTGAGCATGCTGGCCATTCTAACCATCGTACTCGGCTGTATCGGAGCGATTGCTTACTGGGATGTTAAAAAGATCATCATCTATAACATCATCATTGCAGTTGGGGTCATCTTGTTCGGGGTATCTACGATGAACCCCGAAGCGTTAGAGGGATCGATTTACTACCTTATCCATGACATGATCATCAAAGCCGCACTTTTCCTTCTCGTTGGTGTAATGATTGCCATAACCGGCACAGCCGACTTAAAGAAAATGGGCGGATTGATCAAGAACTACCCTTGGCTCGGGTGGACATTCCTCGTCGCTGCATTCTCACTTGCCGGCATCCCGCCTTTAAGCGGCTTTATCGGCAAACTGTTGATATTGCGTGGAAGCTTTGCAGCAGAGGCCTATGTAGGCGCAGGAGTCGTTCTCGCCTCAAGTCTATTGGTACTCTACTCTGTCATAAAGATCTTCCTGAATGGCATTTGGGGAAGCCCGAAGGAATACACAGGGGCCTCAAAAGGCGACGCACGATATTTATGGATGACTTCAACCATACTGGTTGTACTGGCTGTATGTTATGGCCTGGGTGCTGAAGCAATGCGACCTCTCTTCTCACAGGCAACCGAAGTACTGGTGAACCCGGATCTCTATATAGACGCAGTGTTAAAGGAGTAATGTAGAATGGCTTTTCAAATATTATTAAACTTTTTCATGGCCTTTGTCTGGATGTTTCTTTCGGTATCCTTTACTTCTCAGTCATTCATTATTGGCTTTTTACTAGGATTGCTTGTTATCTTTGCATTCAGAAGATTTTTCAGTTCCCGCTTTTACTTACTGAGGGTGGCTGCCGTGATCAGTTTATTCTTCTTGTTTATGAAGGAGCTGATCCTGGCGAACATTGCGGTTTTAAAAACCATCTTAAAACCGAAGATGGACTTCCAACCGGGTATTTTCGCTTTACCGACAGAACTGAAAACCGATTGGGAAATTACGTTATTAGCAAATCTTATTACATTGACACCGGGCACACTCGTCATGGATGTTTCATATGACAACAAGATCCTCTATGTACATGCCATCGATATTCCTGATGTAGATGAAGCCATCAATGAGATTAAAGATTCATTCGAGAAAGCCATCATGGAGGTGAGCCGCTAATGTTACATCTAATTTTTCAACTCACATTACTATGCGTCTCCCTGTCCATGCTCGGACTCGTATACAGAGTGGTGAAAGGTCCCACGACCCCGGACAGGGTGGTGGCACTGGATGCAATCGGGATCAACCTGATTGCCATCATCGCTCTCGTTTCCATGATGCTTGATACGTACGCATTCCTCGAAGTGATCCTGCTTCTTGGGATACTGGCTTTCCTCGGGACTGTGGCCTTTTCAAAGTTCTTAGAGAAAGGGGAGATCATCGAACGTGAGCGAGATCATTAGATTTTTCATCGGATTCTTCCTGATCATCGGAGGATTTCTAAGCCTGGTCACGGCCTTTGGCTTATTGAGACTTCCGGATGTATATACGCGGAACCATGCCGCTTCTAAAAGTGCGACGCTTGGGGTCATGTCGATCCTGCTTGCGACTTTCCTTTATTTCTATCTCGAGCACGGACATTTCAATTCAAGACTGATCCTTGCCATCATCTTCATCTTCGTCACGGCCCCAGTTGCCGGACACCTTATTTCACGGGCGGCGTACAATTCAGGCGTTAAGCTTTGGGACAAAAGTGTTCGGGATGATCTAAAGGATAAAGAAGAATACGAGCGTCAGAACAGTTCAACTTAACCAAATGAAAAAGGCTTGCCCTCACGATATGGGGGCAAGCCTTTTTTAATGACTATTGTTGATATAAGTGATTTTCGACGCTTCCATCCTGCTTGTGAACAACCAGGGTACCGGAGTGATCCGTTACATAGTCCTTCGCTTTGGAAAGAAGCTTCTCCTTTGTATTCTCCACCAGGATGGCTCTCTTTCCGTCTGCCTTCTTCAACTGCCAGCCGTCATCATGAGGGGTGACGTGATACTCGGTTTTTTCGCCAGTGCCTCCCTCTTCGGATTTATGAGCCTGATCAGTAGCAATGGCAATCGCCCTCCCCTCTTGATAGCCTTCATCAAGAAGGGCATTGGCGATTTCTATCGCTTTATTCCTTACGTCAACAGGCAGGTTCTTCAGTGAATCAGGGTAATCATTTTTAGTCCAACTCATGAATATTGGCCTCCTAATTGTTTGATTAGTAGTTGATTTCCCATTTTTTCACTATTTAAACCTGTTTTTCTATCGTTTTGGAACAACCGCCATCGTGCATCGAGATACACAGATTAATTGTTCTTCCTCATCTGTGATCTTAATATCCCACACCATCGTGGTTCTTCCCTGATGCATGACTGTACCGGTCGCTGTAACAAGACCTTCCCGCTTCGCCTTAATATGATTCGCATTAATCTCAAGCCCAAAGCAAATTTCTTTATCAAGATCGATCAATTGGACCGCCCCTACACTTGCCACCGTTTCTGCCAGGGCCACCGAAGCACCGCCGTGAAGGAAACCGAACGGCTGCCTTGTGTTTTCATTCACCGGCATCGTCGCAACGACTTTTCCATTACCCAATTCTACAAATTCAATTCCTAACGCACTGATTAATGTATTCTCTGTATTCACCTGGATCACCTCATAACATATTGTTCTCTACTATTTGTTCTAGAAAGTGTCTGAAAATCCTTTATTTTTCCTTTCCTTTTACTCTGCGCCATCCTTTCATTACACGAATAATCCGTTACGTATTGTCATACATATCCTTAGAGCATTTTAATAAAAGGGGGTTTATGTTATGTATCGGTATCATCCTTTTTATCCGCCTGTGCAGCGCCCCTACTCACCCATCCATTCCAGGGCACAACCCATTTTCTCATATAACCGGACCTTTCCTCCTGTGGAAACCGAGACATTCATGTCGTCGGCAGGTAAAACATTAAGCTTAATGGGTGATGCCCAGATGGTACTCCAAAAAATCAATACCTCCAAAGAGTTTTCATCAAAATTCATGAACGCAGCACAGCAGTCGAACTTACCTGAAGTACATAAACTACTTCAATCCATCGGTACAAAGGTACAGCCGATTGTTTCGTTCAACCCGGACGGGATCCGTCTTGTATTTGATGAAAAGCTTGGTCAAGTCGATTGCTGCCATTTGATCGTCATCGTCCGATGGATGTAAAAGAAAAGAAGCAAGGGCAAAAGCCCTTGCTTCTTTCTCTTATAAAATGATCGCTGCGATCCAACCGAATAGGATCAGAGGAATATTATAGTGTAAAAAGGTTGGGACACATGTATCCCAAATGTGATTATGCTGCCCATCGGCATTTAATCCGGCTGTCGGTCCAAGCGTACTGTCTGAAGCAGGTGATCCTGCATCACCAAGTGCGCCTGCCGTCCCAACAATGGCAATCGTTGCAAGTGGGCTGAACCCAAGCTCCATGGCAAGCGGTACGAAAATGGCTGCGATGATTGGGATCGTCGCAAATGAAGAACCGATCCCCATTGTCACAAGAAGCCCAACCACCAGCATGATAAGAGCGGCCAAAGCCTGATTGCCTCCAATGACGTCAGCAGTTGCCTTCACCAAAGTTTCTACATCTCCTGTTTCCGTCACCACTGCCGCAAAACCTGATGCCGTTATCATGACAAAGCCGATAAAGGCCATCATCTTCATTCCTTCATTCAGTAAACCATCTGCCTCTTTCCATTTAACAGACCCTGAAATATACAGAACGGCAATACCAGCGAGTGCCCCGAAGATCATCGATTCTAGCTGAAGCTGGACGTATAAGGCCACTACGATGGAAATGAGAGCAAATACCATTGCTCTTTTATTGTAAACAACCTTTTCCTCTGCCACCACTTCTTCAGCTTCACTATAGTCTCTCGGTTTACGGTAACTCACAAACACGGCAATCAGCAATCCGATCACCATCCCGCCTACAGGAAGGAGCATCGCTTTCGGAATATCACTCAAATTGACCTCCATTCCGCTCGCTGCCATGTTTTGGGCGATGATTTCATGGAATTGCAAGCCAAATCCTACAGGAAGCAGGATATAAGGTGCCGTTAATCCAAACGTAATCACCGATGCGATTAACCTTCTATCAATTCGTAACTCCGTCATTACCTTTAATAAAGGTGGAATCAGAATCGGGATAAACGCGATGTGAATCGGAATCACATTCTGTGAAAAACAAGCCATGATTAAGATAGAAATAACAATAAGTGCTTTCGAAAGGGCTGTTTTTCTTGAATCTCCTTTTTTCCCAACGACTTTCAATACCCAGTCAACAAGAAGATTGGGTATTCCCGTATAGGAAATCGCCACTGCAAATCCACCCAGCAAGGCATAACTTAATGCAATACTTGCCCCGCCGCTGATTCCTTCAGAAAAGACGGATATCGTCTCATTCAATCCCATTCCTCCGGTAAGTCCACCGACTAACGCTCCAGTGATCAGGGCGAATACAACGTTCACCCGTACCAGACTCAGTACCAGCATGACAAGAACCGCTATAACAACTGCGTTCATAACTACTTCCTCCTCAAATTACTCAATATATCGATTTGCTATTTGCATTCGCATTTGCTTTAGTTCGCTAAATTGGTAGAGTAATAAAATCACGATTTCAACTTTAACAAGATAAAGAGAGTTTGTCAATACTTTAGTAGGAGGAAAGATGGAGTGGGAACTTTTGTCATGAGAGAGGAGGGGATGAGGTTGTTTAGAGGGATTGGATTGGATTGGATTGGATTGGATTGGATTGGATTGGATTGGATTGGATTGGATTGGATTGGATTGGATTTCCAACAAATGTTAGTCGGCTGGATATTTTCAAATATTGGCTGGATTCCTATTTAATTCGGCCGGATTTTTCATCAAATCAGCTGGATTATGACTGAAAACGGCCGGATTCTTGTACATTTCGGTTGGATTAGGATCATAAACGTCTGATCCTTTATCGTTCGGGGTCTCATTGCGTTCAACTATTGCGAGCTATCCTTCTTTTGCGTCCAATACTTGAATTTAGTATTCACTGCATTTTGGGGGATTGCGTCGCTTTTTCAATTATTGCGTCATTATTAAACGTATTTGCGTCATTTTTTCATTTTTTGCGTCATTATCAAACGTTTTTGCGTCACTTTTTTGTTTTATGCGTCTTTTACCATTTATTACCTAAATATCCACCTCTTCCATTCCTCCTACTCATTCCCCCTACCTATCAGTCCCCAACAAAAAAAGCCTCCTTCCAGTGCCCCCCTACGACTCAGGCACTGAAAAAAGACTCTCCACTCGTGTTTATTTTTCTAAAGGCTCGAAGCGTTCAACCAACAGTGCCAACGTTCTGGCCATGACTCCTGTTGCACCTGAAGGGCCAAGATCATGACTCCCCTTCGTAGTTGCCGTTCCCGCGATATCAAGATGCACCCACGGCAAACCTTCTGCAAACTCTCCGACAAATGCTCCGCCCATGATGGCGTGTCCTGCACGACCCGGTGAGTTATTCAAGTCGGCAATATCACTTCCCCTTACACGTTTTTTATCATTTTCCGTATAAGGCAGCTGCCAAATATATTCTCCGGATTCACCTGAAGCTTCCAACACCTGTTCGAAGAATGCTTCATTGTTTGTAAGGGCACCTGTTTTATCTTCCCCAAGGGCTACGATGACTCCTCCGGTTAATGTGGCGACGTCCACTAAGTAGTTTGCACCTTGATGCTTCGCATAGGTCATTCCGTCAGCAAGCGCCAAACGCCCCTCTGCGTCGGTATTTAATACTTCAATGGTTTTACCGCTCATGGATGTAATCACATCGTCCGGCTTGAATGCAGCACCGCTCACCATATTATCCGTAGATGGGATGACGGCTACCACGTTTTGTTCCGGTTTGATTTCACCGATGATTTCCATAGCACCGAGAACAGCCGCCGCGCCGCCCATATCTGTCTTCATTCCGACGATTCCATCCTTCGGCTTAAGCGAGTAACCGCCTGTATCGAATGTGATCCCTTTTCCCACTAAACCGATGACATCCTTCCATTCGTCTTTCCCGTTATATTTCAGGACGATCATCTTCGGTGGTTCCACAGATCCTTGGTTTACAGCAAGAAGTGCGCCCATTCCGAGGTGTTCCATCTCTTCTTTGTCCAGAATTTCCACTTCAAAGCTGTATTTCTCAGCCAACTCAAGTGCATACTCTGCTAATTTAGTAGAGGTTAATAGATTGCCAGGAGTATTCACAAGCGTACGGGCAGAGTTCACTCCGTTTCCAAAGGCAGAACCGATGGATAGAGCCGTTTCTACTTCTTTGGAATCTCCTTTTGTAAAGAATTCAATCTCCTCTACATGTACTTCCGGTTCATTCGATTTCTTTTTGTAGCCGTGGAATTCATAGGTAGACATCGTAAAGGCTTCCATGAATGCGTGGGCAATATCTGTCGCCACCATTTCCTCCGAAACAAATGTGTCAAGTGCCACTGAAAAGGAAGACACTTTCATATTCTTTAAGGACTTGGACGCTGTCCCCAATGCTTCTTTCAAGAGATCGAACGTAAGCTCTTTTTGTTTTCCAAGCCCTACGAATAATACTCTTTTTGTTCCTAGTTTTCCAAATGTATGTATCTTTGACACTTTCTTGTGCTTAGAAGAAATATCTCCATCTTTCACCAGGTGGGTAAGATAACCCTCGAATGTGTGATCAAGTTCTTTCAGCTCTCCTTCAAATGTTGGCTGATTGTATACACCTACGATCAGGCATTCCCCATTTGCTGTCTTTACGTCATTTTGATTAATTGAAAATTTCATGTTAACCGACACCTCCAATCACTATTATAACGGAGATGTCCAATTATTTCGACTTTCTAACAATCCGCCTCTCAAAGTTAAACCAGGGGTAAACAGGGTATGATATAATGAGAACATTATTTTTATTCAAACAATTGAAAGGGTGGCATTTCACAGCATGGAAGTACTGTTTAATTTTCCATTATGGGCATCATTATTCTCCATCTTTTTTGCTCAGTTCGTTAAGGTTCCCATACAATTCATCGCGACGAGGGAATTGAATTGGTCTTTGATTACCTCGACAGGCGGAATGCCAAGTTCCCATTCTGCAGCGGTGACGGCATTAACCACCGGGGTTGCTCTTGAAGTGGGAATGGATTCTCCCATCTTCGCGGTATCTGCCATGTTTGCCATCATCACGATGTTTGATGCGACTGGTGTCAGAAGGCAGGCAGGGGAACAGGCGATTGTGCTGAATCAATTGATGGTGGACTTCCAGAGATTCATGTCAGAAGCAAAAGGCTGGCAGAATAAGCCTGAGCAAGAAAAGCGCAAGGAATTAAAGGAATTATTGGGTCATAAACCCATCGAAGTATTTTTTGGAGGACTCTCCGGGATCATCTTGACGCTTCTTCTTCATTATCTATTTATCGCATAGGAGTGTGAGTATGAAAATCGTTTCCATTTGCCCAAGTAATACCGAAATCATCGATTACCTCGGATTGACTCCTTATCTTGCTGGAGTCGATGATTACTCTGATTATCCGGAAGAGGTAAAGTCCCTTCCACAGCTTGGACCGGATCTCTCCATTGATATGGATAAACTCGAATCATTGAATCCTGATTTGGTTTTCTCTTCATTGAGCGTACCCGGTATGGAAAAGAATATAGAAGAATTGGAAAACAGGGGCATTCCCCACATCACCCTGAACCCTCAGAGTTTCGCTGACATTGCAGAGGATCTTTTGACTGTGGGAAAAGCATGTGGAATCGAGGCACATGCCAATGTTCGTCATCAGGATTTCATCCGTAAAGTCGATCGCTTAAAGGCCATCGGTGCAGGGGTCACAAACCCTCCAACACTCTATTGGGAATGGTGGCCCAAACCTGCCTTTACCCCCGGTAACATCAACTGGTTAACCGAGTTAAGCGAAATGGTAGGTGCACGGAACCTGTTTCAAGATGTGGAACTAGCCAGTGTGCAAACGGATTGGGATGACGTATTGAAGCGGAATCCGAATTATATTTGCCTCGCTTGGGTAGGTGTACAGCAAAGCAAGGTAAAGCCTGAGATTGTCAAGAAACGGCCAGGGTGGAGTGAATTGGATGCCGTAAAGAAAGAAAGGATATTCGTTCTGGAGGAAGCTCTTTATTGCAGGCCATCTCCCCTTCTTATAAAAGGGGCGGAAAAACTTGCCCGTTTGCTGCACCCTGATCTATATTGATAGAAAAGGAATCCTTTTTAAAAAACATGCCCGCTAAGCATTTAAAGCGGGCATGTTTTTGTTATAAAGATTATTTCTTATGAACCGATGCTTCATAAATCGAATCAACAGCCTTCTTTAATGCTGCATCAAACTCATCCTGTGATTGGTTCACATTCAAGTCAGCAGCCAAGGCACGGGAGAAGCTAGCGATCATGCCGTCATTTTCTTTCAGCTTCTCATTCGCTTCTTCACGCGAATAACCGCCTGAAAGTGCTACGACTCGCACAACGCGCGGGTGATCGATCAATTCTTTATAAGCATTCGCTTTCGTCGGGATAGTGAGCTTCAGCATGACGTCCTCCCCTTCTGATAGATTGTTCAAGTGCTCTATCAATTCATGGCAGAGGATTTCTTCGGATTTTTCCTTTTGTTCACTATGGATATTCACTTCAGGTTCGATGATCGGAACCAAACCGGCAGCGATGATACGTTTTCCGATTTCGAATTGCTGCTGTACTACTTGTTTGATACCGTTCTTGTCCGGCTCATGGATGACCGAGCGCATTTTCGTACCGAATATGTTTCGTTCATTAGCACGTCTGAGAGTCTCTTCCAGATCGTTGATCGGTTTCATGAGCTGGACGCCATCCTTCTCTTCGGCAAGCCCCTTATCCACTTTTAAGAAGGGTACGATGCCTTTATCAGCAAGGTAATCTGCTGTATATTGGCCTTGGATTTCACTGTCCATCGTTTGTTCGAATAGGATGACACCCAGAATGCTGTCAGGGCTAAAGGCAGGGGAAGTGATGATTCGCGTTCGCATTTCATGGACCTTATCAAACATTTCATCCTCATTGGAATAAGAGTCTTCAAGTACGCCGTATGCCGCCAATGCCTTAGGGGTACTGCCGCCGCTTTGGTCCAGGGCTGCGATGAATCCTTTTCCGTTCTTCATTTTGTCAAATTGACTTTTGTTCATGGTATCCACTCCTCTTTGAATCTAATTTTACTCTTCCCCTTTTTCAAATGTTCAAACACTGCTGCATAGTGGAGAATAGGCAAATGAAAAAGGCACGCTGTTCATCATGGAACCGCGTGCCTTCGTTTATTCTTTTTCAGGTGATAATATTTGCTGCCTGAACACCTGCATGGACTTATTTTCATTAAGGGCCGTTAATTGCTGTTCGGATAGTTCACCAGAACCCATCTGGATCACATAGACGTCAAGTGTCTGCTTGCCCCATTCATTATAGACATCGTCGACGGTTTCATAATAAAGGTCCAATTTATTCCCTTTGATCGCGCTCCCTGTATCCGCAACGACCCCATATCCATAATGGGGGATGAATAGGATCGTACCGATGGGATAAACGGAAATATCGGCTGCAATCGTAGAATACAGATCACGCTTCACTTTCACTCCTGAGTATGTAATTCCATAGAGGGGATGTCCCGGGTCCTTTCCGGTCGATTCTACTCCGGCAGTATAGCCTGTTGCCACTACCTTATGCTTCGTATATTGATCCCAATCCACGGATTCTTCCAACGTAGCAGGTTTGACAGAAGCACTCGCCGACACTTTTGTCTCGTACCCAGTAAACCTTTTGAGAAACTTCAATGACAAGCTTAAGGGACTTGTCTTATGCTCTTTATAGTCCAGAGTTGTTTGATCAGCGTCTCCCTTTTCCATCAACCAGGTTTTGAAGGTTTGAGCCTCTACTCCAGATACTGATTGAAAAGTCGTTCCGAGTGCAAGGATAAACAGACTGACCATGACGAATCTCTTTGTCCAAAGTTTAAACAGATTCATGTATTCACTCCTCCCACCCTTAATACTTCCCAACCAGGAGGAGATATATGCATAAATTGATAAAAAAATCGAATAGTTTCAATATTTGGAAATTTATTTGGTATTTCATTTTGTGAAATACTCTCTTAATAAACTGGCTATTCCTTGCTTCAACTAGCATGTTCCTACCACTAAAATACTTTTATAAAGAGCTTAGTTTTTAGGTGGTTACGAAGATACAGAGACCTTTGCTTTTCGCTGCAGGCACTTGTTAACAGAGTATTTGCAAACCATATCACTAAGTGTTTCATACAACTAGTATTTTCAACAAACAATATACTTCCATAAAAAAATCCGTTCAATCCGGGATGGATGTCCCGGTCAAACGGATGGTGTTAAAACATTCGATATCCTTTTGCTCTTAATATTCTCATCACGATTCCAGAAAGGATGGCACCTGCGAGACCGCTTCCTAAAATCACGAGGTCTGCAACAGCTAGATGGCTGAGTCTCGTACCTAGCTCTGAAAAAGACTCTCCTGCATTCCTGAAATAATCTATAAAACGAACTTCGTCCACGATAAAGATAACGACAATCGGATAAATGATTGCCATGATCCAGGTCATACGCAATAACATATTCAACAAAAAGCCTATTCCGAAAAAGAGAACAAAAAATAGGAGCATCGAAATAATCATTACATGTATAGGCATTTGATCCATTGCACCTCCATAAACACTAAATAATAGTGTACCTCGAGGGAAATGAAAGCGTCAATATTTTCAGGAAAGATTTGTAGCTAATTCACAAAATAAACTTATTTTTCCTACGAACATAAAAAAGCAGACCCATAAACAGGTCTGCCTTCTTGTATTCTATAGGGTTTATTTTTGTTTCCCACTGCCGCCGCAGCACGGACACGTTTCAGAACCACCCAATACTAACTGAAAGTATCCTTTTCCTGAACAGTAAAGACAATATTTCGTTTTAGTACTTGCAGTAGCTCTCATTATTCCCTCTCCCTTTTCTTTAATTTCTTAATTTTCTGATAATATATCATCTATCTCTTATAAAGAAAAGGGACAATAAAGGGGATGTACCTCTAAGAAAGCGAATACATTTGTGTTTTTCTTTCATTATCTCTTTATTTCTTAAAATTTACAGAATTTTATAAAAATAAACGATACCGAGTGTAGGCGAATTGATCTCCGGGATTGATCCCTTCAATTCCGTTTAATGTGTGGTGTGATCCCATCCGTTTGATCATCTCGTGAACCATGACGGATGTTTTATCATCTTTCAATAATTCATGAGGCGACATCCACTTCACATCCCATAATTCAGCTTCTTCTATTTTAATGGAAGACGTTTTCTTATTTTCCAACAAAAAGATCATCATATTATCACTGATGTCGTATTGAATCACTCCTGACCTCACGCCAATGATCCCTTTAATGGTCGTATGTATTCCGGTCTCTTCCTTCACTTCTCTTATCACTGCTTCATCAACTGTTTCCCCAGCGTTGACAAACCCTGCCGGAAGAGACCACATCCCCTTCAAGCCGCTGTATTTCTTCTTCACCACCAGCCATTTTCCCGTTTCATCTATGACCAACCCTGCAACGGCCAGCCAAACCTTTCCCCTTTTCATAAAATGCACCTCCGCCTGCATTAAAAAAAGCAGAGTGGAATCCACCCTGCTTTTCATTTTCATCATTTATTGCTTAAAAGAACTTGAATTTTCCTTTTTTGAAGACAAGTGATGGTCCACCAACCATGTAAAGCGCACGGTTATCGACTACCTTCTTCATGAAAGAAGCTTTTGTTCCTGTGATCTTTTTACCGTATACAACACCGATTGCATCGTCTTCACCAAGTGAACATACTGTTCCTTTAATGTCTGGAGTGAACAATTCCAGATCTTCTTTACCGTGAAGTAAAGCAGCGATGTTGCGGGCACAAACTTCACCTTGTTGCATAGCGATTTGTGCAGTCGGCGGGTATGGACGTTCCGTTTCTTCATTAATCATCAATGAACAGTCACCGATGATGAAGATGTTGTCATGTCCTGGTGCACGAAGATCTCTGTTGATTTTCACGCGGGCACGCATGTTCTCGATTCCTGCTTTTTCGATGATGGAGTTACCACGAACACCTGCAGCCCATACAATCGTACCAGCTTTGATTTCTTCCACTTCGTCTTCACCTTTAGCGATAAGAACGCTGTCTGCTTTCGCTTCTTTAAGTGGAGTTCCGATATGGAATTCAACACCTTTTTTCTCAAGCTTGGCACGAGCGTATTTCACTAGCTCAGGATCGAATCCAGGAAGGATCATTGGTGCAGCTTCTACACACACAATGCGTACTTTCTTACGGTCGATATCATATTCATGACATAGTTCAGGAACACGATTACCTAATTCACCTAAGAATTCGATTCCAGTGAAACCAGCTCCACCGACAACGATTGTTAAGCGTTCATCGTTCTTTTCTTCTTCGTTCTTATACGTAGCAAATTGCAATTCAATATGCTCACGGATTTGACGGGCAGAGTTGATGTTTGAAATCATGAATGCATGCTCATGGAGGCCTTGAATTCCGAATGTTTCAGATTCTGCACCTAATGCAATGACCAGGTAATCAAATTCAACTTCGCCGTCAGCAGTGATAACTTTCTTCTCTTCTACTTTAATGTCTTCAACAGTAGATTGTAAGAAGTTTACTTTGCTCGTATTGACGACATCTTTCACATCGTAGCGTACACGATCATGATGAAGCGTACCTGCAGAAGCTTCATGTAACCAAGTGGTTTCATAGTGATAATCATTTTTATTAATTAAAATAATTTCTGCTTCGTTCGTACCTAACTGTTTTTGCAAACGGGTAACCGTCATTAATCCACCGTAACCTGCACCTAATACAACGATTCTTGGCTTTCTCAACTGAATCACATCCACCTTTTTTGATAAATTTGCTTTGGATACTCTTAGAGTCCTCCACATTATGCGTTTTTATCCCGTTCAATCTGAAGCTATTATCTTTTTCCCTATAAAAAAGAAACTAAAACAAACTAAACGCGATGTTTTCCATCATTCTAAGAGGAAAAATACTGTATGAAAAATATAAAAACAAAAGTATGTGACGTATTTCACGAACTACTCCATAGTTATGCGAAAATTGTCATAAATTCTTAACAAATATGCCTACATTACATCTTATTCTTTTTACCGTGCATTTTCAAGATATATATAGGAAATTGAATTCTTAAGAATATTTAGAAAAGAGGAAGGGCTTAGCTCAGTGGCGACAAGCATAAGGCGAACATGCCGGAAAGGCGTTTTTTTCCTTTTTGGTTGATTTGACTTATGACCTAGAGGGACTAGCCGCCGGAGCTGGACAATCAGAAAAGCGGAAGGGGCTTGCCCTGGGGCGACAAGCATAAGACGAGTCACCCGGAAAGGCGTTCTTTGCCTTTTTGGGTGACTTGGCTTATGACCTCGAGCCCCAAGCCCCTGGAGCTGGACAATCAGAAAAGCGGAAGGGCTTAGCTCAGTGGCAACAAGCATAAGGCGAACATGCCGGAAAGGCGTTTTTTTTCCTTTTTGGTTGATTTGGCTTATGACCTCGAGCCCCAAGCCCCTGGAGCTGGACAATGAAAAGAGGAAGGGCTTTGCCCGAAGGCGACAAACATAAGGCAAAGTGCCGAAAAGGGAAATATACTGATTATTCATAATAATGATGTCAATCTTGTGTAGAATCGGGGTCGATATGATAGAATAAATGAAAGTGAAGCACATCTAAATGGTTGGAGGGATTTAGTTGAAGGAAGATCAGAAAGTGTATGATATCACGATCATAGGCGGCGGTCCGACTGGATTGTTCACGGCGTTCTATGGTGGTATGAGAAAAGCATCGGTCAAGATCATCGAAAGCTTACCACAACTCGGGGGCCAGCTGGCTACTCTCTATCCTGAAAAATACATATATGATGTTGCCGGTTTTCCTAAGGTGAAAGCCCAGGATCTGGTCAATAATCTTAAGGAACAAATGGCGAAATTCGAAACGACGATCTGTCTGGAGCAGGCAGTCGAAGGTGTAGAGAAACAGGCTGATGGCATGTTTAAGCTGACAACGGATAAAGAAGTCCACTTCTCTAAGACCATCATTATCACGGCAGGAAACGGTGCCTTCCAGCCCCGACGTCTAGAACTCGAGCATGCTTCGAAGTTCGAAGGGAAAAACCTTCATTACTTTGTTGATAACCTGGAGCATTTCAGGGGCAAGAAAGTGGTCATATGCGGCGGCGGGGACTCTGCAGTGGATTGGGCATTGATGCTCGAGCCGATTGCTGAGAAAGTCTATCTCGTGCACAGACGCGATAAATTCAGGGCACACGAGCATAGTGTGGAGAATCTACACAATTCCACGGTTGAGCTGAAAACACCCTTTGTCCCTTCTGAATTGGTGGTCGATGAGGATAAGATTAATCAGCTCGTATTGGAAGAGACAAAAGGCGACGAGAAGGAAATCATCGACCTTGATGAATTAATCGTCAACTTCGGCTTTGTATCGTCCCTCGGTCCTATCAAAGATTGGGGGCTTGAGATCGAGAAGAATTCCATCGTGGTCAATTCAAGGATGGAAACGAATATTCCGGGTATTTATGCTGCAGGTGATATCAGTACGTATGATGGGAAAGTCAAGCTCATAGCGAGTGGATTTGGTGAAGCCCCGACAGCGGTCAATAATGCGAAAGCGTATATGGATCCAAAGGCAAGAGTGCAGCCAATGCACAGTACGTCCATGTTTACTGATTAAACGACAGGCTCTTATTCAGGAGGCTCAGGAAATTGATTCCTGAGCCCCTTTTTCAATTTAAGGAGGAGACATTCCATGTACATTCCAAAAGAGTTCCTCATTCATGATAAAGAAACCCTTTATTCCATCGTAGAAGAAAATGGTTTCGCCATCGTCTTTTCTGAGAACTGCGGTAAACCTTTTGCCACCCATTTACCTCTCTATTTAGACAGAGAATCGCAATGTCTTTATGGTCATTTTGCCAAAGCCAATCCACAGTGGCGTGAGAGTGAAGGAAAGGAGATGCTTGTTGTCTTCCATGGTCCTCATGCGTATATCTCCCCATCATGGTATGAATCCGATCAAACCGTACCCACCTGGAATTATGTCGCGGTACATGTGTACGGGAAGCTTGAGCTGTTGGATGATGAAGCTGATACCATCCATTCCCTCTCGACTCTAGTGAGGAAATATGAACTCTCCAATAGCCCATATTCATTGGATCGTGTCGATGAAAAGCTCCAGAGCGGGTTAAGAAAAGGAATTGTCGGATTTAAAATTCCTATCCAATCCATCGAAGGGAAAGCCAAACTTAGTCAGAATCACCCTTTGGAAAGGCAACAACGGGTCATTAAGAACTTGGAACAAATCCAGGATGAAAACAGCCAGAAGATTGCCTCTCTTATGAAGAAGAACATCCAATTGAAATAATGATGTCCTACATTTCATCCAGGCCCACGGTTTTGTTTATTTTCACACCGAATGGGTAGACCAATAATAGGACAAAAAACTCAGGATAAAGGATGATGGATGAAATGAATGTATTAGTTATTGGTGCAAATGGCCACACCGGCCGTCATATAGTGAAAGAACTTGCAGGCAGCAGTCAGCATTTCGTAAGGGCCATGATTCGAAAAACAGAACAGGCAAAGGAAATGGAAGACTTGGGCGCAAGACCGATCATCGCTGATCTTGAGCAGGACTTTTCCTATGCCCTTGAAAATGTGAATGCCGTTATCTTCGCTGCCGGAAGCGGAGGATCGACTGGTGATGATAAGACTCTGGCAATCGACCAGGAAGGTGCCAAAAAAGCTGTGGACTATGCGAAAAAAATGGGGATCGAGCGTTTCGTGATGCTCAGTTCCATGGGAGCCGATCATCCGTCAAGCGGTCCGGACGAAATACAGTTCTACTTAAAAGCAAAAGAAGCAGCGGATGCCCATTTGAAAGAAAGTGGCTTGAACTACACGATCGTCCGACCGGGGGCCCTTTCCTTCGATGATGCAACAGGTAAGATTGAAGCGGCCCTGAACATCACGGACAAAAGCCGCAACATTCCCCGCGCAGATGTTGCGAAAGTGATCGTAGATTCATTGACCACCGAAGAAACGAACCACAAAGTATTCGAAATCTTAAGTGGAGACACACCTATCGCAGATGCGCTGAAAAATATCCATTAACCTAAAAAAAGGGACGGACCTCATAAACCGAGGTCCGTCCCTTTTCCATGTTTAGCAATTTTCAGGTGTTCCCTTATTCGTCGCTGTCACGAACGATGAACCACACCCGCATGACGCGATGGCGTTCGGATTGTCGATTGTGAATCCACCGCCCATCATGGACTGCTTGTAATCTATTTTCGTACCGTTCAGGATGGCAGCATCATTTTTTGCCACGACCAGCTTGATTCCGTGCTGTTCTGTCGTGGCATCTCCATCTTGAAGATCATGTTCAAATCCCATACCATAAGAAAGGCCGCTACAGCCTCCCCCTTTTACCGCTACACGTAACATGGCATCTGTTTCGTCATGTTCCTTCATCATGTCTTTAATCTGAAGGGCAGCGGCTTCTGTTAGAATGACAACTTCACTCATTCACTACACCCCCAACCTTTTCATTTCTTATTACTTAGTATACTCCTTTCTATTTTACTACTCAACCAAAGGAGCTTTGGTGAATATTTGGAAGGATAATTTTATGAATTTTCTAACTAAACACAACTTTTTACTCATCTATATTAAAAAAAACACTAGTCCACTTCTATATTACCACGTTATAATAAGGTATATAGTCCCTATTCCGAGGTGGTATTCATGACGGTGGTGACGCCCTTTTATGATAAAAAGACACAATGTCTTTCGTGTAAACATTCCTACAGTACGACTAAGATACGTTCCCGTTTTGTAAAGCTTACAGGTTACGACAGTGACTTTTGTCCCCTGTATCAATCAGATGAAATAAATCCTATGCTCTATAACGTATCGGTTTGCCCAAGATGCGGATTTTCATATACAGATGACTTCACTGCTTACATACCTCCCGTACTCAAGACTGAACTGGAAGAGAAGATCAGTCTGCACTGGAAGCCCCAGGATTATGGGAAGCTCAGGTCATATGAAGATGCGATCAACACGTATAAACTGGCTGCTTACTGCGCTTTGATTAAAAAGGAGAAAAAGTTGACCATTGCAGGGTTATATCTTCGGACTGCCTGGCTCTACCGGAAGACGGATGATCAAGAACAGGAAAGGCGTTTTATTAACCTTGCTACGCATGAGTACATAGATGCCTATATGACTGATGGTACCTCAGGTTTTCTGATGTCCGAAACAAAGCTTTTATACATCATTGCCGAATTACTGAGGAGACAGAATAAAATCGAGGAATCCGTTATTTATCTTTCTAAAGTCATCGGGAAGCAACATCTGTCGACTGAACCGAAGATCATTGATATGGCAAGGGAACGCTGGTACGAGATCCGGGAAGTATATAAAGAATCTAAATCCATGTAAAAAAGAACACTGGTGGACGCTCCACTAGTGTTCTTTCGTATATTCCAGGGCAGTAGGATTCACAAATATTTTCATCCGAAGTGATCTTGATCAAGATTCTCATCCATCCTCTTTCCCCTCCAAAAGACAAAAAAAATAAGCCGGTCAGGCCGGCTTTTCCTTAGAACATCGGGTTGTCTTCAAGGAATTGATAAATCTCATCCACAAGTCCTTCAGGCGTGTCGCCTGTTACGACCTCCCCATTGACGAGAGCATAAAACGATTGGGCGCATTTTCCGCAGTAACCCAGGCATCCGTACTCAATGACATCAAGGTTCGGGTCTCTTTCTAATATCTCAAGCGCTTTTTGCGCACCGCTAGCAAGATTGCTTATACAAAATTCTATAATAGGTTTCAATTCCATCACCTCACTACTCTTTGTTATGCTACCTTTTTTTATCACCTTCGTCAATGAATTGCATTCCATGTAATGGTATAACAGATTGTGAACATTTTCGCTTATTTCTGTTGTGAAAAGACCTTTATTTCGATATACTTTTAATGTTAATAGGTTTATTTATGTAGAATTCACTCGAATTATGCTTCATATTGAAAATGCTTACTTTGTCAGGACTCGTTTTGGCCTGAATGTCCTTTAAATCCTGTCCCTTACCATTATGGGATATAAATCATTTACAAACACACTATTTCAACAATAATGTAGAGTGCAAAAGGGGAAATTTCTATGAAACAATTAGTGCTGCTTGGCGGAGGATATGGCAACATGCGCGTCCTTCTTCGCTTATTACCCAACCAACTACCAGAAGACGTATCGATTACCCTGATTGATCGAAATCCTTATCACTGCCTGAAAACAGAATACTATGCCTTAGCTGCCGGAACGATTTCAGATCAACATGTACGTGTATCATTCCCGGAACATAGCCGTTTATCATATGTTTATGGAGATATCACAGGCGTTGATATGGAAAATAAACTCGTCCAAATGAAAGATCAGGATCCCGTTCCTTATGATGACCTTGTCATTGGACTTGGTTGTGAAGATAAGTATCACAATGTTCCCGGTGCAGATGAACATACATTCTCGATTCAAACGATTGAGAGGTCTCGTAAGACGTATCAAACGCTGTGTAATCTTCCTGCAGGTTCCATTGTTGGTATCGTGGGAGCTGGATTAAGCGGAATTGAACTTGCCAGTGAGCTTCGGGAAAGCCGTTCTGATCTGAAGATTAAATTATTCGACCGTGGACCGCGTATCCTCAATGCATTCCCGGAACGTTTAAGCTCTTACGTTCATGGATGGTTTGATGAAAACGGCGTCGAAATCGTAAACAATTCCAATATTACGAAAGTGGAGCCGAACACGCTACATAACCACGAAGAGCAGATTTTCTGTGATGCCATTGTTTGGACTGCAGGAATCCAGCCTAGCAAGGTCGTTCGTGATATGGAAGTCGAGAAAGATGCAAGCGGTCGCGTCACCCTGACAAAGTATCATAATCTGCCCCAGGATGAACATGTATATGTAGTCGGTGACTGCGCAAGTCTTCCTCAAGCTCCAAGTGCCCAGCTTGCTGAAGGACAGGCAGAACAAATCGTGACCATTTTATTGAAACGCTGGAATAACGAAGAGCTCCCTGCAGAATTGCCGAAGATCAAGCTAAAGGGGATTCTGGGATCACTCGGAAAGAAACATGGTTTCGGACTTGTCAACGAGCGCTCTATAACAGGACGGGTCGCACGATTATTGAAATCCGGTGTGTTGTGGATGTATAAATATCATAATGGATGATAATAAAACCCCTACTGTTCAACAGTAGGGGTTTTGTACTGTTCATATCTTAAAAGACCCTTTTCATTCGAAAAACAGCCTTATGTAGATACTCATGCATCCAGTTCCACGTATAAGCCCCTCAGTCCCCTAAGCAGGAACATATCCCTCCAATTGGATTCATCATGATTCCCCACCATTTTCATGGCCGGAAAGGCACTCAGTAGTTTCTCAAAGGCTATTTTTCCCTCAAGTCTTGCAAGGGGCGCTCCCAGACAGAAATGAATTCCATATCCAAAGGCCATATGAGGATTGGGTTTCCGAGTCACATCGAATGTACCTGCATCTTCAAATTTTCTTTCGTCTCGGTTGGCAGATGAAATCGAGGCCAGTACCATGTCTCCTCTCTTGATGCGTTTCCCCTTAAAATCCATATCTTCCGCAGACCAACGTGCAGTAGAGAAATCAACCGGACTATAGAAGCGAAGTGATTCTTCAATGGCTGTCTCAATGAATGAGTGATTCATCCTCAGCTTCTCTAATTGATCTGGATGTTCGAAGAGAGCATACATTCCATTCCCTATCAGGTTGACCGTTGTTTCATGTCCGGCAATGATGAGAAGAATAATCATTGAATACAGTTCATCTTCGGTTAACTGTTCCCCCTCTTCCTCATGCAACACCAAATTGGAAATCAAATCATCCTTAGGGTTTTCTTTCTTTTCTTTAAGCAAGAGCGTCAAATATTCAATGAATTCCCTCACGTCCCCCTGAAAATCAGTATCCATATTGTCCGAAGCTGACACGATGGTGTTGGACCAACGCCTGAACTTTTCTCGATCTTCTGTCGGGACACCAAGAAGTTCCGAAATGACGATAATCGGGAGCGGAAAGGCAAAGTCATCAATCAGATCTATAACGCCTTCTTTCACCTTCATCTCATCGATGAGTTGATCGGCGATAGCCTCAATCCTGGGTGAAAGCTCTTGAATTTTTTTAGGATTGAAATAAGGTTGCACAAGCTTTCTCAGTCTTGTATGGTCAGGTGGATCGACGTCGAGCATCATGTGCTGAAACACCCTTGCTTCTAGGGGTAAATCATGATTCCCCTCAGAATTCGGAAACACCTTTGATTGATTTTTGATAAAAGAATAAGTTTTTAATAGCTCTAACACATCTTCATACCCTGATACGATCCACGTCGTATGCTCCCCATCTTCCCATGCTGCAAACACCGGATCTGTTTTTCTTAAGTGGGAATAGAATGGGTATGCTCCCCTTTTAAAGTTGGACTGAAATACTGATTCAAACGAATTCATCATGCCCCTCCTCTAATTAACTGACTAGTCAATCTTCTTCATCAGTATATGATAAGGACGATCAGGCTTCAATTCACAGCCTTAAATCGGCACAAAAAAAACCAATTTCATAAATGAAATTGGTTTTACAGCTTAAACCGCTTTATATCCAAACTTCTCAAGTTCAGAGTAAATCGTCTTCAAACGGGGATTTCCTTCGCCGACAATATTTCCTTCCAATAATACAATCGGATAGAACATATCTTCTTCAATCACCCTCGTGGCGAACTGCTTAACAGATTCTTCTTCGGGCGGATTGTGAATGTCCACATATTTAATCACGAATGGCTGATTCGGATATTTCCTGCTCACTGCAGCCTCTAGCCATTCATACGTTTCTTTCGATGATGGTAAGTTTACACAGCTTGGACAGAGTAGTTCCGCCCCGTAAACGTAAAGTTCAACCGGCTTACGCTCCATATGATTCTCCCCTTTGTTTTCCCTCTTTTGTTTATTTTACAAAAAAAACATTATGGTTGGAACCAAAATAGTCAATTTTCTCTTTGGCAACCCTCTGGGAAACATTTCTTGAAAAAGATATGCCCAATCGTTTGCAGGTTGATAGATTTTTTGCGAATATGTCATTATAATAGATAGTAAGGAAAGGAGTAGATAATAATGGCTGAAAACGAAATGATTGCACCCGTTCAGGAAGTATTAGATAAATTACGTCCGTTCCTACTTCGCGATGGTGGAGACTGTGAACTTGTGGACGTTGAAGATGGAATTGTTAAACTACGCTTACTTGGTGCTTGTGGAAGCTGCCCAAGTTCAACAATCACGTTAAAAGCAGGAATCGAACGCGCATTAGTGGAAGAAGTTCCTGGAATCGTTGAAGTAGAGCAAGTATTCTAATTCGGTTTTGACTTAAAAGCCTGAATCCTTCATTGGATTCAGGCTTTTTTTCTTTTTACTTCACAGCTGTTTTCGGCAGGTCTCCTTTTAGAACGGCTTGGATGTTTTCTACACATAGAGTCATCATGTTATACCGGGTATCCTCTGAAGAGCTTCCGATGTGGGGAAGAGCGACAACTTGATCGAATGCGAGAAGAGGATGATCTTCACTGATCGGTTCCTTTTCAAATACATCCAATCCAGCTCCTGCAATGTCTCCCCTTTTTAACGCTTGTATAAGCTCTTCTTCATTTACGATTGGCCCGCGTGCCGCATTGATGAGTATGGCCGTTTTCTTCATTTTTTTGAACTGGTTTCCCTGGAACATCCCCTCCGTCTCAGGATTCAGAGGCGCAAGGATGACAACGAAATCCGATTGAGAAAGGAGCTCGTCCAATAAGGCATATTGTACCCCTATACTCTGTTCGGCTTCGTGTTTCCGTGAACGATTATAGTACAGGACATTCATATTGAACCCTTTCGCCCTTTTTGCCACAGCTTCACCGATACTACCCATACCGACAATACCCATTGTTTTGTGATGAATATCTGCACCAGCCAGGAGAAGGGGTGACCAGCTTTTCCACTTTCCTTCTTTTATGTATCGGTCAGCTTCAACGATCCGTCTTGCAACAGCCAGCAAGAGAGCAAAAGTCAAATCAGCCGTTGTCTCCGTCAGAACATCCGGTGTATTCGTAATAGTGACCCCTTTTTCATTTGCCGCCTTAAGGTCTATGTTGTCATAACCAACAGCAAGATTGGATACGATCCTCAGTGAGTCAGCATTTTGTAAGAGTTCCCGGTCAATTTTGTCAGACAGCATCGTCAATAGGGCAGAAGCTTTTTCCGCTTTCTCCAGGAGGATGTCCCTAGGTACAGGTGCATCTTCCCTGTTCCACATATCCACCTCGAACTCATCCATTAATGGCTCAATGACGGATTCAGGCAGTTTTCGTGTAATGTAGATGAATGGCTTCATATGTATTCCCCACCTTCACTTCTTTTTTTCAGTTTAGCATAAAAGTGAAGGCTTCACCCGTTACTGGGCTGGGGAGTTACAACCAGGCAATCAGAGGGATACCCCACTTTTTCACAGGAACCTCTGACATATGGTAAAAATCAGAAAGAAATGATTCGTATTGATGAGAGTTCTTCAGATAACGCTCCAATTTCTCTTCGACTGTTTTTTTCTTCTGTTCTGATTGTGAAATATAGTACTCCTCAACGCACTCAAAATAATGCAAGGGGAATAAAAGCCGTGAATACAGCAATCTCCATGAAAATGGAGAGAGTGGTGTAATCGATTCATATTCCTTCATAAATTCTTGAAGTTCTGGATGAAACGTCTGGCTCCTCATGAAATAGCGTTCCCTGACCCACTCTGCTATGTCCCGGGTGCAGTGATCGAATACCCATTGAAATGGAAAATGAATGCACACTTCCGATCCCCATGTGGACTTCAGAAACCGTTCATGGCAAATGGTCCCTGCATCCTCCGCCTGAGGATCTTCATCCAGTTCTGTATCCACCAGATATTGTATAGCGTTTTCTGACAATGCACTGTAGTAAGGATAGCTTTCCACAAACAAGCGCTCAAACTCATCAGCCGGCTGATCCTGGATAACCTGATAATACGCTTTCTCCAACTGTGCCAGCCTTTTCTCCCACAGACTTTTCCACTGCCCCATGCGATTGATCTTTTCCACCTTTTCTTCATAGGTCCGTCCCCTGTAATGA
The DNA here is from genome assembly GCF_044542955.1 of Rossellomorea sp. NPDC077527. Lineage (NCBI taxonomy): Bacteria > Bacillati > Bacillota > Bacilli > Caryophanales > Bacillaceae > Rossellomorea > Rossellomorea sp. NPDC077527. The sequence goes on from NZ_JBITVL010000007.1 coordinate 28,973, forward strand.
AATTTACTAAGCTTTCTGCCAACCTTCTGATCTGGGGGAGAGTGAATGGTTTCATTCCTGAGGACGACATAATCCTTATCCTTCTCCACTACGAGAAATCTTCCTTCGTTACTCTGAACAAAGGTCGATACATAGCGATCTCCTGCACTTTTTAGATGCTCTGCCAATTTATAAAGTTCCACCAGGGTTTCCTGTTCCATATTCGAGACGCCTACAATACTATATACTAATCCCCCAACCATATAACGATCCATCATTCCATCGTAGAATGCCCGCTCAGGATGCAACCCAAAATGGTTAATTAAAATCTCTTGAGACATACTGACCTCTCCTATCTATAATGACCGTTCTTTTTCGCCATTCGTATATAACCTGTACTCTATATAGCTTGAGAACGATTCATGCAAAATGAATATCCAAAACCAGAGATGGGCAAGAATGAAATTAGAAGCTATTATTATGTCTATTTTCCAAAAGGGAATCATATGAGTAAAACAAGGCTTCGTCTAATCGAAATAGGGGTTTTACAATCTTTCAAAGAAAAAGGTGAATAGGATGAAGGATAAAGAATCAATGGATTTATTAGAGAGTACAGCACGTAAATGGCTGCATGAAAGAGGCGTGGAGATAGAAGATATCGCTCAATTAGTCATGTACCTTCAACAAAAGTATCATCCTGATCTTGAATTAAAGGAATGTGTTTACAACGTTGAACGTGTGTTAACAAAGCGTGAAGTACAGAATGCGATTCTGACAGGCATTCAACTTGATATATTAGCTGAGAAAAAGATGCTGATGGAGCCATTGCAGGCCATTGTAGAAGTGGATGAAGGATTATACGGAGTGGATGAAATACTCGCCTTTTCCATCGTGAATGTGTATGGTTCGATTGGATTTACAAACTACGGATATATTGATAAGCAAAAACCGGGGATCCTGGAGAAATTGAATGATAAGTCTTCGGGTATGTGCCATACCTTCCTGGATGATATTGTCGGTGCCATCGCCGCAGCAGCTTCAAGCCGTTTGGCACACCGGGCAAAAAGCACAGAGTGAAAGTATAAAATGTTTTAAATCAGACGACAAAGTCGTCTGATTTTTAGTGATGGAAGAAGTACATAAGGATAAATTATACGGTTGAACCCGATCGATTACATATTCATCAAAAATAGATCCTTTTAACTAACTTAATGATTGCACATTGTTGAATTGTTTTATATAATTACAATTATAGTTGTAATTATATTCAATATAGTTGTATCGAGGAATATTCTTAAAGCATAGAAACATCAATAAAGGCCGTTACTTTCACGACACTGCATTCCCCATATTACATATGTCCAGAAATAATCGAGGTGAATTCTTATCCAGTGCCTAAGTGATCAAGCCCTTATCGATGCCTATAAGAAAGCAAAACAGTTAAAACTAAGTAATGAATTCATCACTCTGATCGAACAAGAAATGAAAAAGAGAAAATTAGTTCATTAGATAATCGTTTGGTTGTAGATCTCTTCGTGTTCTTCACAAGTTGGCATGATGTCTTCCCACTGGACGTCCAGAGCACATACAATGGCATTCAGCTTGTTCAGGGACGGGTTCGCTTCACCCTTTTCAATCAACGAAATATAATTAACCGTCAATCCACATTTGTGACTTAATTCCTGTATGGTGATTTCTTTCGCTCTTCTATGGTGTCTTATTTTCTTTCCGACAAGTCCTGTAACTGTAACTGTAATACTCATTACCTCACTACCCTTTTAAAAATTCTTTAGAAATGATGTAGATGTTTCCCGTAAATCAAGATAAGAAACAGTGACTTCCATTCTTAAAGTTGTTTACATTCGTAAAGAATAGTTAGAAATTGAAAAGGTATCAATGCTAATAGTCCCCTACTACCTTTGATGTTTACCCTAGTTGGATACCTTTACACTTCATTTCGAAATATTTTTTAAAAAAATCAAAAAAATCTTTGCTTTCTCTTTTCACTTTCTGCTTTTAGCCCTTCTGAGTACTCAAATATGTGTAATGGAAAAAATTAAAGTTAGTTAGAGGAAAAACACATAATACAATAGGAGTATAATTCTGGTTCCTGCTACTATACTTACAACAATATTTATAGAGGCGTACATATTGTTAGCAAGGAGGACCGCTACCATGGTCCCTGAAGTATAAATAGTATTCCAGTTACTTCTTTTCACACTAGTTCTATTTTACTTATACGAGTGTGGGTTGTCTATTATGAATATGCTACTATTTTTTTACATTTGTTCTATTTGAGTACTCAGCAGGACTAATAGGGATATGGAGGCTGACTGTCAGCCTCCATTTTTTGTTATTATATATCCCACTCGTCCAAAGTTTCAATCGTATAAGTAGGCTGAATATGCTTCTTACTTAATGCCTCTTTCGTAGTGACCCCTGTATGAACAAGCAGTGTATCGAGCCCGGCATTGATCCCGGCGAGAATATCCGTATCATAGTTATCCCCCACCATCAGTGTTTCTTCCTTCGGGACTCCTAACACAGACAGCGCCTGTTCCATAATGATGGACTCCGGCTTTCCGATGAAGATCGGGTCGGTCTGGGTTGAGACGGTCACGACAGAGGTCAAAGAACCATTCCCTGGAAGCAGCCCCCGCTCAGTCGGAATCGCGATGTCCCCATTTGTTGAAATGAACGTCGCTCCATTTCTCACCCCTAAGCAAGCAAGGGATAATTTCTCATAATTAATGTCACGGTCAATTCCGACCACTACGAAATCAGGTTTTTCTTCCTGAAGCGTAATGCCGTTCTCTTCCAGTGCTGAACGAATCCCTTCTTCACCGATGACATAGGCAGTCCCGTTCGGCTTTTCCTTCGCCATATATTGGGCAGTCGCCATGGATGTGGTGAATACCTGCTCCTTTTTTGCCGGAATATCGAAGGACCTCAATTTTTCAGCCACCTGCTCAGGTCTTCTAGAAGAATTATTTGTGACGAACAGATAAGGTAAGTCTTTTTCCTGCAATCGTTTCACGAAGTCCCCCGCTTCTTCGATTTTCTCTTTTCCTTTATACATCGTTCCATCCAGATCGATTAAGTACCCTTTATATTCTTTCATTTGTAGTACCTCCATAACGTTGATTTTTAGTATGTCCAAGATTTTGTGTAACCCCATAAAAAATAAAGCGCTTTCTAAATAGAAAGCGCGATCAATTACTTTAATTTTTAAACGCTGATACGGGACCCAGTTCATTTTCGAGGTAGTTTCGTACCTGGACTGGAAATTGGGTCAGTGTTGGGAACACTTCTTTTATAATTGTATGTAATGCTTCATGATCAACCGAAGTATATTCCTGTACCAAGGGTTTACGCTGTCCAACGAGGCGTTTAAGGTCTTCACTCATGTTATCAGTGATCACCTTTTCATCGAGGAGAATGTCTATGATATCCTCGTAGCTGCCCGGATCCCTCATGATAAATCCATCAATCATGCTATTTCCTACATCCAGGATGGATTCAATGATTACGTGGGCAACACGCTCCAACGCCAATTTTTCTAATGTAGCATTCCACTGTTCTTGACGACTGATAATGGTCAGTTGCTCATTCATATAGATCAGTATTTCTGCAATCTTTTCCCTGTCTACAAAATACATGGTGCACACCTCTTCCTAAAACGAAATCCTCACACTCTTTATTTTAACATAATTTCAGCATCATACAGATACATCCTGCAATTCCTGCCTTAGTTTGATATGATGAAATGAGCAGAAAATGAGGAGGACATCGTAATGAATGAACGCTTTTATTTATATGATGATATGGAAACCACTAAAACCCGATTCGTGAGTTTCATGGGGGAAAGTCAACGATATGACCTGGCCATTACTCAAACCGAACGTTATTACGGGAAAGCATTAGTACTGGACCTTCAGGGTAACCGATTTGCCATTATGGGCAGGGATGATCTCGATGAACCCGGATATATAGAAAGTGTATTCAAATTAACGGATGAAGAAGCTGCAGAATTAAGGGACTTTTTAGGGGAAATCATCCTTTAAATGAAGGTGCCGCAAGAATGAACTCCCCCTCCATCTCACATACTAGAGGTATGAAAGGTGGGAGATTTGATGAGTAAAGACCGTAAACAGAACGACAAGGAAGAACAAGTATACAGCGACTTCTCAAACGTAGAAACTTATCGTAATTTCATCGTCCCCGAAACGCTTCCTGAAGGTCCTTACGGGGCTCCAAGAGGAAAGCATACCCCTGTTGAAAATAAGAGTACACCATGGGAAGAGGGACAGAGGTATTATAGTGCCTTCAACTACGAGAATAAATCACTGCATCAGGATATCCCCCGTCAGGAACCCGGTTCACATCCTGTTCATGCAGACCCTGATGTGAATGAAGAACCGCCTTATACTGAAAATAAGTAAAATAAAAAGGAACAAACGGTTGTCGTTTGTTCCTTTCCCCATTATTTGTTTACCTTTTTCACGAGAAAATAAGCACATCCAAAATTACAGTATTCATACAAGTAATCCTTATGAGTACTTACCTTTGTATCGAATGATGCCTTTTGATTGTGATCTTCAAAGAACCCTTTTAGACGAAGCTGCCCATATCCCCAATCACCAAGGATATAATCGTATTTGCTTAAAATATCGCTATATCTTTCTTTAAAAGCTTCTTCGTTGAATCCGTCTCTAAACTCCTCGACGATTTCGTAGCATGTGTTTTGTACGCAAATCACCTCTGTCCACCCACTTTCGTTTCCTTATCTTAAATTATAACGGATTGTCCATTAATTACTATGAAAAATTACCATTCCAGATGGTCACCCTATCAAATAGGGGGTGTTTAAGTTGAATAAATTAATTTTAGGTACAACGGTACTGAGCATCACGCTCATCGGAACTGCCTGCAGCGGCATCGACAAGGCTAATGAAGAAATGTTCCACGATAATGGAAATACAATTAACGTAACTGACCGGGAAGACCTTTATAATGAAAACGGCTGGACCAAAAAAGGCCCTCACCGCGGGGAAGACTTCGGTTATGTCCGTCAACAGAAGAGTCCCACTGGTGGCCAAAATATCTCCACGAAGGATATGTACAGCATCAATCGTGAGCAGGTAGCAGACTCCATCAGCAAAATGAGTGTTGCCCTTCCAGATGTGAAGGATTGCTCCACTCTGGTGACAGATGAAGAAGTACTTGTCTCTTATGTAACCGACAAAAAAGATAAAGACGGCCGCTTTGAAGTTGCCGATCAGGTAAAGAAAACAGCCATGTCGGTCATCCCACGCTGGTATCATGTCTATGTGACCGATGATAAAGCTTTGATGCGCAATGTTGAAAACCTCGCAAAAATGGATAGTGACAGCAAAAACGCGAATACAGCCATTGACGACACCATCAACCTGATGCTGAAAGACTCTCCACAAGGAAGAAATGTAGATTCAGGTGAAAATGCCAACGGTGAAATGACATCTGATCAATACGAAATGCGTGATGACGACACCCATAAAATCAATATGGACCGCCAAAAACGCAACGATTATACAGATACAAACAAAATGATGGACTAAAGAAAAGCGCAGGCGGCTCGTTCAGACCCGACAAGCATAAGGCGAATCAACCGGAAAGGCGTTCTTTGCCTTTTTGGTTGATTTGACTTATGACCTCGAGGGGCTAGCCGCCGGAGCTGGACAATCGAAAAGCGCAGGCGGCTCGTTCAGACCCGACAAGCATAAGGCGAATCTGTCGGAAAGGCGTTCTTTGCCTTTTTGGCAGGTTTGACTTATGACCTCGAGCCTCTAGCCGCCGGAGCTGGACAATCCCCATCTGCTACAAAAAGGACTGACTGTTAGAGAGCTTCTCCTTCAAGTCAGTCCTTTAATATGTTTAGATTAAGCGTTTTGAACCTCTTGTTCACCCTTGGCTTGTCTTGCTTTAGCTGCTGCGTTCACCTGCTCATCGGCATGATAAGAAGAACGAACGAGCGGGCCAGCTTCACAGTGGCTGAAGCCTTTTTCCATAGCGGCTTCACGAAGTTCGGCAAATTCATCTGGATGGTAATATTTTTGAACTTTCAAATGCTTCTTGGACGGTTGAAGATATTGACCCAACGTCACGATATCCACGTGATTGGCACGTAAATCATCCATGGTCTCCAGAATTTCTTCCTTCGTTTCCCCAAGACCCACCATGATGCTTGATTTCGTTGGGATGTCAGGATTCAATTCTTTCGCTCGACGCAGGAATTCCAATGTGCGGTCGTAAGTCGCGCGTGCACGAACTCTTGGAGTCAGGCGACGGACGGTTTCGACATTGTAGTTCATGATATCAGGCTTAGCATCCATCAATGTCTTGATATTATCGAATACCCCACCCATATCAGAAGGCAATACTTCGATGGATGTGAACGGGCTCTTACGGCGGATGGCACGTACCGTTTCAGCGAAAACTTTTGATCCACCGTCTTTTAAGTCATCACGTGCAACTGCTGTAATGACGACGTGTTTCAAGTTCATTAATTGTACGGAGTCCGCAACGCGTTCCGGTTCTTTCAGGTCCAGTTCAGTCGGCAGGCCTGTTTTCACTGCACAGAAACGGCAGGCACGTGTACAAATATCCCCGAGGATCATGAATGTAGCCGTTCGTCTCGTTCCCCAGCACTCGTGAATATTCGGACAACGCGCCTCTTCACATACTGTATGAAGATTGTTTTCACGCATCATTTTTTTCAAGCCCATATAATTATCGTTCGTATTCAGCTTAATTTTAAGCCAATCCGGTTTACGAATGTGTTCATCTTTCTTGCTCATACCCCTCATCTCCAATCCTAAATAATTCTGACTTAGGCAAAGAGTGAAACGCTATATCGTTCATCCTATGTAAAAAAAGCCATCATCAATATACTTCTTTTGTCACTTTATCATACTAAAAAAGTGAAAACAAGCATGTGATACCCTATTACCATTTATTGATGATTATGATTCCCGGTGAACGATACAAACTAGAAATAAGCCCCTAAAAATGGAGGGATTATTTTGTACAAACGACTGGTTTTGGTCATTGCCCTTTTCTCTTTCGTGGTAAGTCCATGTCAGGGCTTTGCATCAGAAAAGCTCACTGATGAACAGATATACAACAAAAGGATGGAATTATTTCAAAAGAGCGAGACTTTGACACAGATCCCCTGGTACTACTTAGCTGCCATAGATCAATACGAACGCAGTCTTCGCTTTGCACGTAAGGATAGGGAAAAGCCTTCTTCATTTATCTCGATTTATATGGAGCCTGAAAAGTGGATTGGCCCTTTAAATCCACGTGCAGAAGATGATAACCCTGAAACGATCGCCCTATTTAATGGAATTGGCCGAGATGGAGATCATGACGGGAAAGCAAGTATGAAAAGTGATGAAGATATCCTTGCGGCTTTAACGGATTTTATATTGAAGTATGGGATCGATCGCGATAATTTCAAACTGGCCCTCTGGGATTATTACAAACGGGATAAAACCGTCAGCATCATTATGGGCAATGCAAAAATATATAAGCAGTACGGCACGATTCATCTCAATAAAAAAGCCTTTCCTCTTCCCCTCAGGTTTAACTATAGTTACCGAAATACATGGGGAGATGCCAGGGGATGGGGGGGCAGACGGATCCATGAAGGGACGGATCTATTTGCTGATTACGGTGTACCTGTAAGGGCAACATCTTACGGAATTATCGAGATGAAAGGCTGGAACCGGTATGGAGGATGGCGGATCGGGATACGCGACATCAATAATACGTATCACTACTTTGCTCATTTAAGCGGTTTTGCCAAAGACCTTCATGTAGGACAGGTCGTTGAACCCGGAATGGTGATTGGCGGTGTGGGAAGCTCGGGTTATGGACCTCCAGGTACTTCTGGGAAATTCCCCCCTCACTTACATTACGGAATGTATAAGGATAATGGCTTGACGGAATGGTCCTTTGATCCTTATCCTCATCTCAGAATGTGGGAGCGTCAGGATAGAATCAATAACAAGAAGCATTAAAAAAGCAGACAATGGAAATCCATCGTCTGCTTCTTCCTTTATACCTGCTTTTTCGATTTGGAAACAGCGTTCATGATACTAGCTGCTAATCCACCCCAAATGATGACCATTCCTACAACCATCATTGCAATTGCGCTACCAGTCATGTTAGCTTACCTCCTTATAGCTTTCAGCATCTGTTTTGGCATTCCAGCGTTTAAATCCGAAGGCAACACCGACCAAGATGGCAAAGGCTGCTACAAACCAACCACTGTAAAGTACGAAGGCATCAGTATAGCCACCGTAGTTACCAGTTTCAGTTTCAAATTCTTTCAGTAAATTCATTTTGAATAAACCAAACATCATCCAACCAAGAACGATTGGTGTGATAACACCTAAACATACTTTCCACCAAGTACCAAGCTGGATATCCGAAATCCCATTTGCATGGGATTGGAATGCTCCCAATTTGCGAAGGAACCAGGCAATCACGACTACTTCCACTAACCCTACAAACGCAACTCCGAATTGGTTGATGAAGTAATCTGCTACATCAAGGAACAATAATCCGCCCTGTGTGGCAAATAGAATCGAGATGATGGCTGAAAGTCCGCCACCGAAAAGTACAGCTTTGTTACGGGAAATTCCGAACTTCTCAGAAACAGCTGCTACATATGTTTCTGAAATGGAAATTAACGATGACAAACCGGCCAGGACAAGTGAAGCAAAGAATAAGAAGCCAAATACTTCGTTGAATGCCGGGAATTCGTTAATGATCTGCGGGAAGACAACAAACGCGAGTCCCACTCCACCACTTACAACATCCTGTACAGCAACACCTTGAGATTGCGCCATGAAACCTAAAGCGGCAAATACACCGATACCGGCCAATAATTCAAACCCTGAGTTACTGAAACCAGTGATAAACGCATTGTTCGTAATATCCGATTTCTTCGGAAGATAACTTGAGTACGTAATCATGATGGCGAAGGCAATGGATAAACTGAAGAAAATCTGTCCATATGCTGCCACCCATACACCAGGATCAGCAATCTTGCTGAAGTCTGGCTTGAAGAATGCATCAAGACCTTCCATCGCTCCTGGTAACGTTAAAGCGCGAACAACAATAATTAAGAATAAAATAACAAGTGCTGGAATAAAGATCTTATTCGCTACTTCGATTCCTTTCTTTACACCTTTGAAAAGAATACCCAGTGTAACGGCCCATACGATTACAAGCGGGATGAAGACCCCAGGAACCACACTTCCTGTCTGACCTGCGTCAACTGATAGTTTTAAATAATCACTGAACAGGAATGACTCTGTATCCTTTCCCCAACCTAAGTTGAAAGAAAATACACTGTACGACATCGCCCAGGCGATAATGACGGCATAATAGGTGGAAATGACGAAGGCAATTAATACTTGCCACCAGCCAAGCCATTCTGTTTTCTTATTAAGACGGAAGTAAGATAACGGTGCCGAACCACGGTACTTATGACCGATTGTAAATTCAAGTACTAATAATGGAATACCTGCTGTAAGAAGAGCGAATAAATATGGAATAAAGAATGCTCCCCCACCATTTTCATACGCTACTGCAGGAAAACGCCAAATGTTTCCCAATCCGATTGCTGACCCGACAGCAGCTAGAATAAATCCTGCTCGTGTACCAAACTGCGCACGATTCTCCATGCTGTTCCCCCCTAGTTCTTTCCAACTACCCTTTGATAGGTATTTGAAATTTTTATATTTTCAGATTATTTATAATCTAAAGTCAGTATAGCTAGTTCCGGGACAATTGTCAAAGCTTTATTTTAGTGATTTCATAAGAATTTCACAAAATCACGGCAGTACTATTTCACTATAAGAACTTTGTCGGATTTTGGTGAATGGGTGGCGATAGAATCAGGAGGTAAGAGGTGGGATCCAAATAAAAACCAGAAGCCAAATTAGCTTCTGGTTCATCCTACATTATTCTGCAGATGCAGGTTTCGCTTTTTCACCGAACAGGAAGGCGATTGCCAAGATTAAAATGATGACAACCACGAGTCCCAGGATTGCGCTTCCGGTGAATCCAAGTACAATATATCCGATGGCGGCTACAACTGCACCAATAGCCGCATATGGAAGCTGTGTGATCACGTGATCGATATGATTACTTCCCGCTCCAGTTGAAGATAGGATCGTTGTATCGGAGATCGGTGAGCAGTGATCACCTAGAACTGATCCGGCCAGCACCGCTGCCATGGCAGGAAGTAAGATACTTACGTCTGTCGCGGCAGCAATTTCTCCGGCGATCGGAAGTAGAATACCAAATGATCCCCAGGATGTGCCCGTTGAGAAAGCCATGATCCCGGCAACAAGGAATAAAATGACCGGCAGTGCCTGCATCGGCAAGCTTGATTGTTCAACCAGGCCGGCAAGGTACGTACCCGTCTGGAGTTGGTCGATGAGTGTAACGATCGTCCATGCAAAGATCAAAATGTAAACAGCCGGCAGCATCGATTTAATCCCTTCCACTACAGCCGTTCCGACAGCACCAGCTTCAATTCCTTTTAAGCTGACTTGACGAAGGAAGAAGATCAGGGCAATCACAAGCCCGAACAACCCACCGTATAATAACGATTTAGTTACATCTGTATTTTCAAAGATAGGCAATAAATCGAAAGAACCCACTGCCTGGTAACCCGTCCAAAGCATCATGGAAACCGTACCAACAACAAGTGCCACGATCGGCCATACTAAATCGCCGACAGAGCCTTTTGAACTGACAGGAAGATCATTTTTCAATTCACCTGGGATCTCTTTACCCGGGTCATATAAATCACCCGTTTCAAGGGCACGAACTTCATGTTCTTTCATTTTGCCAAAATCAAGTCCCTTATAAGCAACCATGACGACAAGTAGGACCGCCGCCCATACATAAAGGTTCATCGGAATCATTTGAATGAATGCTGAAAACGCCGTATATTCCGTAATACTATGTGCCGTAAGGATCGAACCGATGATTCCGATGATATAAGCTCCCCAGCTTGAAATCGGGGATACTACACAAATCGGAGCGGAAGTAGAATCAATGATATACGCTAATTTCGCACGTGAGATTCTGTGTCGGTCCGTAATGGGTCTCGAAACCTGTCCAACAGCAAGGGCATTGAAATAGTCATCAATAAAAATGATAATACCTAATACCGCAGCCAAAAGCTGTGCACCTTGTCTCGTCTTTACACGTTTCATCGCCCATTCCCCGAATGCGCGGCTCCCGCCTGAGATATTTACAAAAGCGGTGATGACACCAAGAATGAGTAAGAAGAAAATGATATAGACATTCCAAGTGTTCAGACCGCCATCTGCGACAAAGATTCCTTTGAAGGCGTCCCAGATAAAGTTGAATGTTTTGGGTAATGAGAAATCCGCCAACAAAAAGGCAGACGCGACAATTCCTACTCCAAGTGAAAGCAGAACCCGTCTCGTGAGTATAACCATAAGGATGGCTAAAAGGGGTGGTAATAAAGAGTAAATCGTGTTTTCCATAGTGTCCTCCTCCTATTTGATAGGGGGGAACCATCGTAGCATGACAGAGGATAATAAAAAAAGGCAACGATAGAGAAACTATCATTACCTTTGTTAGTAACGTAAGTGCTCCATCACGATCTGTAGCTCCCCATTATAGAGATTTCCCTATAATGACAGTGTTATCCTTATTCAAGACAACCCCAGCAAATATACCTTCGACAAGCATATTTACTTCGGCAAAAATTCCCTTTCATCTGTTTTCTTCGTTGTCATCCTCAAACAGATTACTTTTGAATCCTGCGCCTCTACCCCATCGGACTGATGATGTGGTGTGTTATAAAATTTTCTTTATCAATATAACAAACTATCATTCTTTTGACAACTTTTTTTTCATAGCTAATTTGTGGGAAATTCTATGGATGGTCCCGATCCTCCCCCACCATTATTATAAAATTGCGGCACATCCAGGTGTACAGTACCCATCGCGACGAGAATATCCTGCTTGATCGTTTCCGTTTTCGTTGCAAATGGAATGATGATCTGGACGTTCACTTCAAGCTCCACAAATACCTTCACAACGGCATTATTAATTCCAAACTGTTCCACTGTCGTTTTCACATCTGAACGGACATCACCGATGGAATGAAAACGGATCGGGATTTTTGGACCCAGGTTCCCGAGTAGCACGTTGTTTGTCGCCTGCCCTAAAGGAACGGAATAGGTAATGCCCTTCGATGCCTTTGACTTCCCTTCATCAATTTCCACCTCGGTGAGAAATTCCAAATTTTCAATATTACCTGCCTCTGCCTCCTGCAGGTTCTGTTGGACCAGATTCGTAATTTCTGCCTGAACCCTGTTGATTGTCTGCGTATTGTATTTAAACGAAACGATATCACCTTCCTGGTTCTTCACTTCTTCCGTTATATCCGAAATATCCAGTACATCGGCAATTTTCTTATTGATCGCTTTGTTAATCACCAGGGTACCAATCCTGCTCGTTTGTGTCTCAGCATAAGCAAGAAGCGTCGGCTTCAACCCTTTATTGATGATCCACAATCCGAATCCCGTGGATATCATAAAGAACAGAAACGTGATGATCATGACATGTCGAAAAGGCAGCGGACCTCCTCTTCGGGGTTTGTAGGTTTTAAACTTAGACAAAAAAATCCCCCCTTACAAGCTATTTGTATGCACTGTAAGAGGGGTTTAACGCAAAAATTTATTTAACTTTAAGAGATTGAGGCTCATAATCCGGGTCAAATCCTGTTATCACCTTGTCTAACGCTTTGCTTAAATCTACAGGATAAGGGGAATGCAACTCCTGTCCATCTTCTTCGATGATCCTGAGCACAGGTCGGTCCGTCACTCCTTTGTTTTGATCCGTGACAATTCCTTTCCGGCCATCATTCAATTCTACAATCATTCCATTTGGATAGATCGCCACCGAAGATCGGAAAGCTTCGATCACTTGTGGATCGAACAGGGACCCTGATCCGGCATACAAGACTTCCAGAGCCTGATGAGGAAGCATCGCTTTCCTATATACCCGATTGGAGGTCATCGCGTCAAACACATCCGCCACAGCGATGATTTTGGCGAATGGATGAATATCTTCACCCTTGATCCCGCGTGGATAACCTGATCCATCGAGCCTTTCGTGATGCTGATAGGCACAATGAGCAATGATCAACGACACAGAATGAAGCTGCCTCAGGATGTCAAAGCCGTGCTCAGAGTGCTTCTTGATTGCACTGAACTCGTCTTCCGTCAATTTCCCCGGCTTCAAGAGGATCTCTTCCGGTACCAGCATCTTACCGATATCATGAAGAATCGCCCCCACTCCGAGCTGCTCAAGCTGCTTCGGTGAAAGCTTGAGTTCGAGACCGATCGAAAGCGTATATAACGTTACATTGAATGAATGATGAAAAATATAGGAGTCGTACGTAAAAACATCCGTCAAAATCGTGAGGAGATCGTGATTCGCCTTTACTTCAGACAAGACGACATCAATGACCTGCTTTAGTTGTTTGGCACTATCTTCAATCATGAGTACACTTGGCGAGCCACCCGTTGCGCTCAATTGATTAAAGGCTCTCTCGATATTATTGACCGCCTGTTGTCTCACTTTACTCGAAACGGTCCCCTTCACATAGATTCCACTGGAGAGGGAGTCTTCAATGTAGACATACTGAATACTGAGCTCCTGCAGCCTGTAAATCATGCGTTCTGTGATGGGAACATTATCATGAATCAGCGCTTGACCTCTCATATTATATACCGTTGTAGCTAGAACCATGCCGGGTTTTAAAGCCCGAGTTGATATAAGCCTCATAGAATTCTCCTATGTAATTCTTTCATTTTTCGACAAAATTTCCTAGTATCTCCATTATAAAGGATAAAATTGATCTTGCAAGGTGTATTTCGTTAATTATTCGTGAAAGAATATAGATGGAAAGAGGGGTGCTGGGAGTAAATGAGTTTTCCTTTTTTTGTTAAATGACGCGATTATGGTTGATTTTGACGCAATAAAAAAAATAATGACGCAATGACGTTTGATTTTGACGCAATAAATCTTAAAATGACGCAATTCCTTCCGATTTCGACGCAATTCCTTATTTTAACGGCATGTAGAGTTAGTAAGGCTACGATTTACAAATCGCGGAACCAGTCCTTAAAGCCTATTTGCCCCATGAATCCTCTCTGCCTCCCAAAAACAAAGACCAGATACTCTATAAAGAGCCCTGGCCGTCATCATTATTTATATCATCTTTAACAGCGCATCCCTGCCTGCCATCCCTGTATGGATACCGAGGTTTGCTGCTTCATACGTAATGGACTCCAAAGGAGCATCGAGAAGCTGATCAATGGTCTTTACACCGACCGCTCTTCCCGCTATGATCCCCCTGTCCTTTAACTTCTCATTCAGCAGCGCGACATCAAGTGCCCCACACATGATATATCCTTTTTCACTCGTCACAACGAGGAGATTTGTTTTCGGAAGTTCAACAGAAATCGCAGTAAAGGTATGTCCCCCAATGGTGATTGGAGATACATGCATCATGTTCATCGCCCCCTTCACTCATATGTATGTCATGAGCGAGAAAACGGTGAGGCTGATTACTGTTTTAATTTCCACTCCAAGACATCCCGTAAAAACTCCGGCATAAAGTACTTCTTCTCAAGCCTTTGAAGGTCAGGAAAAAAGTGTCCGAAAGTGAACATATCCGGAAGGGCAAGTTTGTATTGTTTCGAAGGTTCGATTGGAGAATTCCCAATCCAGATTTCATGGTTTCTGAAATCAATATTCGAATACGTAAACCTCCCCATCACTTTCCCCCTGAATCCAAGACCTTTCACTTCCAGTTGTGGCCAGTCCTCATTAAGCGTCTGTTTAATGATTTCTTTCAGTTCCGCCCCTTTCATCCGGATCATGCAAGGATTGATGGGGTGCGGGAGGATACGATGCAAATCCTGCCTCGTCACCGCCCCTTCATGAAGACCATCTATGAGTAAACCTGCATTCAGGAAGCCGCAATCAGCACCACACCACTCAACAAGAGCATTACACAGCATATCAGGAAGAATAGATGGCTGAAACCAGTCAACAGGTAAAGAGGCTTTCAGCAGGGCTATATCCTGCTTCAATAATTCCTCCCCCTTGCTGATCCATTGACCTATTTCCTCGACCTCTCCTTTAACAGCCGGAAGTTCATGCTGCTCATATAATTCGGCCTTTTTTTCAAGTACTTGCATGGTGACTGTATCCACTTCGATCATCATATGGCCGACATAGTGACCATATTTCCCAGCGGCCCCCAACATGGTGTCCTTCACCTCTTTACCATGTGGTAATACATGGTGGGTATGAGCACCGAGGATGACGTCTATTTCAGGGAATCGTTCCCCTATCATTTCATCATCCCGGATTCCTAAATGGGAAAGAAGAATGATCATATCAACTGCGGGATGAAGTTCGCGAACCAATTTTTCGAGTTCTTCCATGGGGGAAGTGATGTTCCATCCGAGCGCTTGATAAAAAGGCTTGAAATAGGCCGTTAATCCAATGACGCCGACCTTCATCCCACTGCCGGTCTGATAAATCCGGTGAGTTTCCAGCCATTTCGGGCGCTTGGATGATCGATCCAACAGATTTCCTACAATCACATCGAATCCGGCATCTTCATAAAGACGATTCAAATCATCATAATCCAGGGTGATTCCTTCATTGTTTCCTATCGTAACGGCATCGAACCCGGCTTCATTTAATAACTCTACATTCTCTTTTCCTAACGTCGCTTCAGTCAATGGATGCCAGCGGTCCACATGATCACCGATATCAAATAAATACACCGACTCCCCGTCATTTTCATGCTTCTTTTTTCTCTGTTTTAAAAAATCCCTGATTCTCGGCCAGTGTTCTAAGTGACTGTGAAGATCGTTCGTATGATAAATATGAATGGTTTCTCTCATAAATCGTTCACTCCTATAGGAGGTATGTTATCCTGTCATCCCTTGATAAATCAATCGAATTCCAATTAAAATCAATATAATCCTCAATACGCTCACCAATACTTTTGATTCGAGCTTCGTATTGATATAAGCCCCGAGCTTCGCCCCAATCCAGGCCCCTGGAATGAGGGCCATTGCGTATAGCCATTTTACGTTCCCAAACAGGACATGTGTGCCCGAACTCACCATGGCCGACAGAAAAATCATAAACATGGACGTTGCCACGGCCACATGGGGTGGAAATAAGAAGATCAGAATCATGGCAGGGACCATCAATGAGCCGCCTCCGATTCCGAATAATCCGGATGTAAAGCCGACAACAAATGCAATGGCCGCCCCTAATACGGGAGGATACCCGTAACGGAAGGTTTCTCCACTTGGATCAGTGAACTCCCTCTGGAAGGAAGCATTCCTGAATTTTTCAATGGGCTTCAATTTGTTTCGAACCATCAGGATGACGGCGATCAATATCATAAAGAATCCGAAATAAAGGTTGAAGCTTTCCATATTCAGCCCTTTATTCACCCATGCTCCCAAGATGGAGCCGGGACCGCTCCCCGCAAAGAAAATCAAACCGCTTTTATAATCCACGGTTTTGTGCTTCAAATAGGCAAGAGTGGATGATAAACCAGTGAATATCATTATGACTAATGACGTTCCCACTGCCGTTTGAGGGTTCATCCCTTCTATCAAGCTTGTATATGTACCGAAATAAAGCAGGGCAGGTACAACGATCACACCTCCGCCGAGTCCGACGAGGGACCCTATTGCTCCTGCCAAAAGTCCAATTGATAGAAGAACCATCCATTCCATCTATCTTTCATCTCCTGTCATTAAAAAAGGTCAAGTTGCTTCGGGGCAAGCCCTTCGTATTCAAGCCCCAATAATTCAATGAGTTCTTTCGCATTATCCGCCGCGTCCCCACCGGAATTATTGTTAAATAGTATATAAAGATCTTTCGTTCTTTCATGCAATTGATGTATATGAGGAATCCATTCTTCAAGCTCGGCACGATTGTAGCGGTATAAATAACGGACCTCCCGCCAATCTTTCCCATTCGGTTTACTCCATCCATACAGATTCCTGCCGTGGAAACGAATGAGAGTGGCATCTTTATGAGTGGACTCCAGCACCCTAGGGACCGATCCCTCACCGGCCTGAGGTTCATCGCAGATACTGTGGATCCATCCTTCATTTCTCATGAAGGTTAACGTCTTTTCCCGGAACTCCGGCCTAAACCAGCTTTGGTGTCGGAATTCAAGTGCCAAAGAATATCCCTTTAATTGTTCCTTGCAATACCGTATATAGTCGACATGCTCCCTATTACAATCATACCAAGGCGGAAATTGAAGGAGCACCATGGCTAATTTATTTGCATTTACGTACGGTGCAAGGGAATCCTTGAAAGCATCGAACATACCTTCCTTTGTTTCAAATGGGATTTCTCCCCTCTGATGTCCTGTCATCCCCTGATAGGCCTTCACAATAAATTTAAAATTTTCCGGTGTCTCTTTCACCCATTTTTCAGCATTGCGAATCGGCTGAACGGCATAAAAAGTCGTGTCCACTTCAACGATCGGAAAATGGGCTCCATATTCTTTTAACTTATCACGTGGAGAGATATTTTGATAAAGTGTATCATGGTCTCCCCAACCTGTAACTCCTATGTATATCATCCGCATTCACCTTCTTTATTATGAACATGTCCATTTTATCATAAGGGAAATGGAAATTCTTATGTTTGGATTGGTTAGGGAAAATCATGATTGATTTCCACAGGTTGATCATAGAATTGAAGGGAGTCGAGTCTTAATTGGCGTAGTTCGAAGTAGAGCGTGGTTTCTCTATTAATGGGGTCTTGAAGGCAGTTTTGGCCACAAAGAACACCTTCTCAAATAGAATTGATCCAAAATGGAATATTATTAAATCCGAGTTAAAAATGATTCCCCCGCAAATTTGATTTATTAAACCTGTTTGCAATTTATTGATCCCTTCTTTAAAACAATGAATCCTCCGTGTCGAATTTTCCTTAGATAACCATTCCATGCACCGATGCTCTCTTCTTCAGTGATTTTTCTTAAGAAAAAGAAAAAACTCCCCTGATCAACATCAAGGGAGTTTGATTATATATTATCCGATTGAACCTTCCATCTCGAACTTGATTAGGCGATTCATTTCAACTGCATATTCCATCGGAAGTTCTTTCGTGAATGGCTCGATGAAGCCCATTACGATCATTTCTGTTGCTTCTTCCTCGGAAATACCGCGGCTCATCAGATAGAATAATTGTTCTTCCGATACTTTTGATACCTTCGCTTCGTGTTCTAACGAGATATTATCGTTCAGAATTTCATTGTAAGGAATCGTATCAGAAGTCGATTGATTATCCATGATCAGCGTGTCACACTCGATGTTTGAGCGTGCGCCTTCCGCTTTTCGGCCAAAGTGCACAATTCCACGGTACGTTACTTTACCACCATGCTTGGAGATGGATTTCGAAACGATTGTAGAAGAAGTGTTAGGTGCCAGATGAATCATTTTCGCTCCAGCATCCTGGTGCTGACCTTTACCTGCAAGTGCAATGGATAGTGTCATACCACGGGCGCCTTCGCCTTTCAGGATGACAGCCGGATATTTCATCGTTAATTTCGAACCGATGTTTCCATCCACCCATTCCATTGTGGCGTTCGCTTCACATACGGCACGCTTCGTCACCAGGTTGAACACGTTGTTCGCCCAGTTTTGGATCGTTGTATAACGGCAGTAAGCATCCTTCTTGATGATGATTTCAACGACTGCAGAGTGAAGTGAGTTCGTTGTGTAAACCGGTGCTGTACAACCCTCTACATAGTGTACGCTTGCGCCTTCGTCGACGATGATCAACGTACGCTCAAACTGACCCATGTTTTCAGAGTTGATACGGAAGTAAGCCTGAAGTGGTGTATCCACCTTTACTCCTTTAGGAACATAGATGAATGACCCACCAGACCATACTGCTGAGTTTAGGGCAGCGAATTTATTATCCGTTGGAGGGATAACCTTCGCCCAGTGCTCGCGGAATAGGTCTTCATTTTCTTTAAGAGCAGAATCCGTATCTTTAAATACGATCCCCATCTCTTCAAGGTCTTCTTGCATGTTGTGGTATACAACCTCTGATTCATACTGTGCAGATACTCCTGCAAGATACTTTTGCTCAGCTTCCGGAATCCCTAATTTATCAAACGTTTGCTTGATTTCTTCAGGTACTTCATCCCAGCTGCGCTCTGACTTTTCAGAAGGCTTCACGTAGTAAGTGATTTCATCAAAATTCAATTCCTGCATGTCCCCGCCCCATTGAGGCATTGACATATTATAAAAATGCTCAAGTGATTTCAAACGGAAATCAAGCATCCATTGAGGTTCTTCTTTCATGCGGGAGATTTCTTCTACGATTTCACGCGTCAAGCCACGTTTCGAACGGAAAATCGAGACGTCTTTGTCGCTGAATCCATATTTATAATCCCCGATCTCAGGCGCTTTCTTAGCCATGTTGATTCCTCCATTCTTTGGTAGGGCCGAAGGAGAGCATTATTCCTGCTCTTCCTCTGACACTCCTTTTTCCATCGCTTTCCATGCCAATGTCGCACATTTGATACGGGCAGGAAATTTCGCGACTCCTTGTAATGCTTCAATATCTCCTAAATCCACATCGTCATCATACTCGTTGCCTTGCATCATGTCAGAGAAGATCTTGGAAAGCTTGAGCGCTTCTTCAATCTCTTTCCCTTTGACCGCCTGTGTCATCATCGATGCAGAAGCCATGGAGATCGAACATCCTTCTCCATCAAACTTCGCATCCTGAACAACACCATCTTCAACCTTCAACGTTAGGTGAATACGGTCTCCACACGTCGGGTTATTCATATCGATGGTAAAGCTACCATCTTCTAACGAACCTTTATTGCGTGGATTTTTATAATGATCCATGATGACTTGTCGATATAACTGATCTAAATTATTAAAAGACATCACTGAAAAACTCCTTTGTCTTCACCAGGCCGGCAACCAGTTTATCAATATCTTCTTCTGTATTGTAAAGATAGAAGCTGGCACGTGCTGTTGCGGAAACGTTCAACCACTTCATCAGCGGCTGTGCACAGTGATGCCCTGCACGTACGGCGATCCCCTCAGCATCAAGGACGGTTGCCACATCATGCGGATGAACATCATCAATGTTGAACGTCACAAGTCCCGCACGCTGACCCGGATCATTTGGTCCATAGATCGTCATGCCTTCTACTTCATTCATCTTATTCAAAGCGTAAGCCGCAAGCTTATGCTCATGTTCTTCAATATTGTGAAGGCCGACTTGCTCAAGGAAGTCGATGGCAGCACCAAGTCCGATGGCACCTGCGATGATCGGTGTGCCTCCCTCAAACTTCCAAGGAAGTTCTTTCCATGTGGATTCCTGAAGTCCGACAAAATCGATCATCTCTCCACCAAATTCCACCGGCTCCATTTTATTCAAATGCTTCTTCTTGCCATAAAGTACTCCGATCCCAGTAGGACCTACCATCTTATGACCAGAAAAGGCAAAGAAATCACAGTCAAGATCTTGTACGTCGACTTTCATATGCGGAGCAGCCTGTGCTCCGTCCACAACCATGACGGCTCCATTTTCATGAGCAATCCTGGTGATTTCCTTGATTGGATTCATTGTACCAAGTACGTTTGAAACCATCATGATGGAAACGATTTTCGTTTGAGGTGTAACCGTCTCTTTTACGTCCTCAATGGCAATCGTTCCATCTTCCTGAAGAGGAACATATTTTAACGTCGCTCCGGTTTCTTTCGCCAGCTGCTGCCAGGGAATGATGTTGCTGTGATGTTCCATATGCGTAATCACAATTTCATCACCCTCTGAAAGGTTGGCACGTCCGTAGCTTGCGGCAACCGTATTGATTGCGGTTGTCGTTCCACGAGTGAAGATGACTTCTTGCGTAGAAAACGCATTAATGAAATTGCGTACCTTCTCACGTGCCCCTTCATAACCGTCCGTTGCTCTCGTCCCAAGGGTATGAACACCACGGTGAACGTTCGAGTTGTATCCGCGATAATAATCATTCATCGCTTCAATAACGGAAATCGGTTTTTGAGAAGTTGCGGCACTATCAAGATAAACCAGTGGATGCCCATTTACTTCCTGGTCGAGAATCGGAAATTGTTTACGAATCTCTTTTACATCCATTAGTTTACTTTCCTTTCGATAACCTCAACAAGCTGTTTCTTAACTCCTTCAATTGGTAATTGTTTTACCACTGGAGCCAAGAATCCATGGATGACAAGGCGTTCAGCTTCTTTTTGTGGAATTCCACGGCTCATTAGATAGTAAAGCTGCAATGGATCTACACGACCTACAGAAGCAGCGTGACCAGCCGTTACATCATCTTCATCAATCAGAAGGATTGGGTTGGCATCTCCACGTGCTTTTTCGCTAAGCATCAACACGCGTGACTCCTGCTCGGCATTCGACTTGGACGCACCATGTTCAATCTTACCGATACCGTTGAAGATAGAAGACGATTCGTCCTTCATGACTCCGTGCTTCAAAATGTATCCTTCAGAGTTTTTACCGAAGTGAACAACCTTCGTTGTGAAGTTTTGTTTTTGTTTTCCACGTCCAACAACGACGGTTTTCGTATCACCATATGAGCCATCGCCCACAAGGTTTGTCACGTTTTCAGAAACCGTGTCACCATCATTCATCAACCCTAGAGCCCACTCAATGCGTGCATCCCTCGCAGCTACTCCACGACGGTTTACGTACGTCGTCAATCCGCTTGACAAGTTATCCACTGCACCGTATGCGACTTTCGCGTTATTATTTGCCAATACTTCCGTAACAATGTTGTAGACACCATCTTCTACATCAGTTGTAGAGATATAGTTTTCAACATATGTGACGGAGCTGTTTTCTTCAGCAACAACCAATACGTGATTGAACATAGCCACTTCTGCATTGTCATGAACATATACGGCTTGAATCGGTTGAGTTAATTCAACGTTTTTCGGAATGTAGAGGAAGGCTCCTCCATTCATAAGCGCAGCATGAAGAGCAGTAAGCTTATGCTCATCCGTTTTCACACCTTCAGTCATGAAGTACTTCTGTACAAGTTCACTGTGGTCTTTCACAGCTGTTAAAATATCCGTGAAAATAACACCTTTTTCCTTTAATTCATTCGAAAGAGAAAGAAAAGCAGGTGTGTTGTTTCGTTGAATATAAAGACTTTGGTCTGTATTATCTACATCAACTAATGCTTTTGCTTCTTCTGGCAGCTCACTCAAAGATGAGAACGTATCACTTTCCACTGTGTGCTTTTGGAATTGTGTAAAATTCCAATTGGTGATTTTCGTTTTATCTGCAACTGGAAGGCTAAGATCCTTTACTTTATTAAAGGCATCTGTACGAAGGTTTGTTAACCATTCCGGCTCTCCAAGTTGTTTTGAGTAGGAGCTGACATAGTCCTGTTCTACTGGTAGTTTCGTTTCTACAGTCATTTTCATCCCCCTAACACTTACGCTTCTTGGCCAACAGTTTCGTCTTTAATTCCTAACTCTTCTTTAATCCAGTCATATCCTTCTGCTTCAAGGCGTTGAGCTAATTCTTCTCCGCCTGATTTCACAATACGTCCTTGCATCATAACGTGGACATGATCAGGAGTGATGTAGTTAAGTAGACGCTGATAGTGAGTGATGATCAGGCAACCGAAATCTTCCCCACGCATTTTGTTGATCCCTTTTGAAACCACTTTAAGGGCATCGATATCAAGACCTGAATCGATTTCATCAAGAATGGCGATCTTTGGTTCGATCATCATTAATTGTAGGATTTCATTACGTTTCTTCTCTCCACCTGAGAATCCTTCGTTCAGGTAACGTTGAGCCATATCCGGGTCCATCTCAAGGTATTCCATTTCAGAATCCATTTTGCGGATGAATTTCATAAGTGAAATTTCTTCGCCTTCTTCACGACGGCTGTTGATTGCTGAACGTAAGAAGTCAGCATTTGTTACACCGCTGATTTCACTTGGGTATTGCATTGCAAGGAATAGACCTACGCGAGCGCGCTCATCCACTTCCATCTCAAGGACATCTTCACCGTCAAACGTGATGCTTCCCTTTGTCACTTCATACTTTGGGTGACCCATGATAGCAGAAGATAAAGTTGATTTACCTGTACCATTCGGTCCCATTACTGCGTGGATTTCTCCACCTTTAATTTCAAGGTTAACCCCTTTAAGGATTTCCTTTCCTTCAATCTCAACATGAAGATCTTTGATTGTTAAAGTAGAACCTGCCATGTGTAATTACCTCCGTGACTTTATAATGAATTTAAGAATACAATTCTTTAATCATTCTCAATTTATTCTCATTACAATCTTATAACAAATAAAAGCTATAATCAACTTTTTCAAGCTGTCAGTTCATGTTAACCGAACTATAGAATCCCTATCTATTGTTGTCCTAAATGAGCGGAAAAATGTAGCGTATCACTTCTGCATTTTTCTCTAGGTTGGTGACCTTTGATTATTCGGCCCAGCACATTGGCTCATTGGGAATGCATTAAAAAAACCAGTGCATCGTCTACACTGGTTTCCTTTTTTCTTCCTTATTATATGTTAGCGTGCACCTTTCGATCAAGTGCTGCAATCATTCTTCGGCTTTGCTTGTATTCCTGCTCTCTTTTCTGCTCTACTTGCATTCTGACATCATGCTTTCGTTTGTACACCTCATAACCAATCCCATGGGCTCCATGCATTGCTTTCTCCATTTCACTTGTGTACGAGATACTCTCAAGAGAGTCGATAGTGAATCATTCCTTTCGGGTTTTTAATTACTTTACAACTATACTACCCCCTCGTTCACAAGACAAAACCGGTATTCCACCATTTTTTCTGAAATTTTCCCTTCAGCAAGATTCCCGGGGGCTACTCTTAAGTTTTCACAAAATTCCGCCATTATACTGCCAAATAATAGTACACCAATGTGATTTTATTAATGTATATGTATATTTATTAATTTATTCTCCATAAAAAAGAGAAGGATTTCTCCTTCTCGATTGGTTATTGCTTTAACTGATTCAAGTCTTGAATCGACTGCTGCACTAATGTAACAGCCTGACTCATGACCGCTCCGCCGCCAAATGCTGCCGTTACGCCGATGGCCTCGAGGATTTCCTCTTCACTGCATCCTTGATCAAGGCATCCTTTTGTATGGTAAATGATGCAGTATTCATCCTGGGAATACAAGCTGATTCCCAGTGCGATCAGCTGCTTCTCTTTCTTGGAAAGAACCCCTTCTCTGAAGCAATGCTCGGTGAATGTATTATACTGTTCTGCAAGTTCCGGCATTTTATCAGTAAAAATGCCAAGTCCCATTTTATAATCATGAAGGGCCGCTTCTGTTGTGTTTCTCGGTTCCATCTGCAATTCATCCAACTCCATTTCAAAAATAGATTCATCGAAAATAGTATGAGCCAACAGCGAAACGATTATGTTAATAATTATAGGAAGAGAATATAAAAAACCCGATTCTATAATTCGAATCGGGTTTCTTTCGTTTATTCAGTTACCGGTACAACCGCTCCATCCCATTCTTCCTTGATGAAATCCTGGATTTCTTTCGAGCGTAATGCTTTCACCAGCTCTTTTACTTCCTCTTTCTTTTCATCCCCTTTGTTTACAGCAATCACGTTTACATAAGGGGAGTTACTATCTTCAATGGCGATCGAGTCTTCCAGAGGCTTCAAGCCTGCATCGATGGCATAGTTCGAGTTGATGACAACTGCGTCCCCTTCTTCGTTTTCATACATTTGCGGAAGAAGAGCTGCTTCGTACTCATAATCGAATTTCAGGTTTCTCGGGTTTTCTTTGATGTCTTCCAGTTGAGCCTGTGTATTCTCCACACCATCCTTGAGTGTGATCAGTCCTTTTTTCTCCAATAAAGTAAGGATGCGTCCATGGTCGGACACGGAGTTACTCATTAAGATCGTCGCACCTTCTGGAAGATCCTCAAGTGATTTGTACTTTTTAGAGTACACACCGATAGGCTCAATATGAATTCCACCCGCGTTGACAAAGTCATAGTCATTTTCCTTCATTTGCAAATCCATATACGGGGTGGTTTGGAAATAGTTCGCATCCAGGTCCCCATTATCAAGATCTTTATTTGGCAGGATATAATCCTGATACGTTTCAATTTGCAGATCGATACCCTTTTCCTCCAAGATAGGCTTCACCTGTTCAAGGATTTCTGCATGTGGTACATTTGATGCCCCTACTACTAATTCCTTTTCATCACCGCTTCCGGACCCTGAATCATTCCCGCATGCTGCTAAACCAAAGATACTTGTTGCTGCTATAACTCCTGCTACCCATTTTTTCATGAACTTTCTCTCCTTTATCTTTTATCTAATTTATTTGTAAAGAAATCACCTATTAGTTGAATGGCAAATACGACAAGTAAAATCATGATCGTTGCTGCCAGTGTTACATCTTCCCTGCTTCGCTGGAATCCATCAAGATAAGCAAGGTTCCCTAAACCACCTGCTCCGATGACCCCTGCCATTGCTGTATATCCTACGAGGGCGATGGCCGTTACCGTTATTCCCGATATCAAAGCTGGAAGTGATTCAGGAATCAATACTTTCCAAATAATCGTGCTCGTTTTGGCGCCCATCGCTTTCGCTGCCTCGATAACTCCTTTGTTTACTTCTCTCAAAGCGATCTCGACCATTCGGGCATAGAATGGGGCTGCACCGATGATCAGTGCAGGAAGAGCCGCGTTCGCTCCCCGGATGGTATCCAGTAAAAATTTAGTGAAAGGAATTAACAATACAATCAGGATTATGAACGGGATGGAACGGAATACGTTCACCACTGCGCTGGTAATGGTATAAGTGAGTTTGTTCTCCCACAAATTCTCCTTGGATGTAAGAAACAGCAATATCCCAAGAATCATTCCCAGTACAAATGTGATCAACACCGACATCCCTGTCATATAAAGAGTTTCAAGAGTGGCTTCCCACATCTTCTCCCAATCCACATTCGGAAATAGATTTTCCATCATCCTCGTAACACCTCCACCTTAACCAGCTGCTCTTCAGCAAATAGAACCGCTTCCTGGATGGTCCGTTCTTCTCCATCCAAATGGACGAATAGTGTTCCATAAGCCCCTTTTTGTGTTTGGGAAATTTGTCCTTGGAGGATATTGACTTCAAGATCGAATTTTCTGATCAAGCTGGTGATGAGCGGCTGCTCAGTCGCTTCACCCACGAATGTAAATTTAAGCACTTTCCCATTTGGATACTGGGCTAAAAGGTGTTCCAACGTTTCTCCGGTTTCCTCGACCTGGGACACTTCTTTCACAAATCGCTTTGTCACCTGCTCTTGTGGATTCCGGAACACTTCCAGAACGTCACCAAGCTCTACAACCCTTCCTTGTTCCATGACCGCAACACGATGACAAATCTTTTGAATCACATGCATTTCATGTGTGATCAAGACGATTGTGAGCCCCAAACGCTTGTTGATGTCCACCAGTAAATCAAGGATGGAATCCGTTGTTTGAGGATCTAAAGCAGAAGTTGCTTCATCACACAAAAGAACATTTGGATTATTGGCAAGAGACCTTGCTATCCCAACCCTTTGTTTCTGTCCCCCGCTCAATTGGGCTGGATAGGCGTCCCCTCTTCCTTCCAATCCGACCAATTCCAATAATTCATTGGCTCTTTGGATTCTTTCCTTCTTGGAGACTCCCGCAATTTCCAAAGGGAACATAATATTTTGTAAAACGGTACGTGACCAGAGCAGATTAAAGTGTTGAAAGATCATTCCAATTGACTGCCTTGACTCGCGCAGTTTTTTTCCCTTCACCTTTGAAACAATCTGTCCGTTTACATCGACGATCCCCTCTGTCGGAACCTCAAGTCCATTCAGCATCCGAATCAATGTACTTTTACCTGCCCCACTATAGCCAATCACCCCAAAAATTTCGCCTTGAGCAATTTCGATATTGACGCCATCGACAGCGGCGATCGGTCCATTTTTGGATTGATATACTTTCTTTACATCTGAAATGGTAATCATGTTGTATCCACCTTCTTTCTGAGTAGAACCATCTTTTTAATCAGAATAATATTTGCACTATCCTGAAGGCCATTCCTATCTATTTCATTTA
Organism: Rossellomorea sp. NPDC077527; assembly: GCF_044542955.1. Classification (NCBI taxonomy): domain Bacteria; kingdom Bacillati; phylum Bacillota; class Bacilli; order Caryophanales; family Bacillaceae; genus Rossellomorea; species Rossellomorea sp. NPDC077527. Next base: position 56,236 of record NZ_JBITVL010000007.1, read on the forward strand.
TAGAAAATAAAAAATGCCTTCCTGCGATAAGCAGAAAGGCATAATCATATATAGGACTATCCTTTCTCTCATCTTTCAAAGCATATGCTTTGAGTGAATTGGCACCATTTCAATTTTCATTGACGGTTGCCGGGCTTCATAGGGCACGTCCCTCCACCTCTCTTAATAAGAGTAAAGTATCGAATTATTTAATTTATCAAATGGTTAAAGACTCTGAAAATTTGCTACAAGAGAGATTCTATCATCGGATATAGAAAGGTGTCAATTCTTTTTTTTATTATACTCGAACCGGTTCTTTCCCTCTTGACCTTGTAAGCCATAGGACGGACTCTGTAAATAATAATGGCCGGTATCCACCTCTGACTTCCAAAACGCCTTTTTCAATCATTTGGGATAATCGTTCTTCGCCTGAAAGGAGAGAGACCATATCCGCCTCTTCACCTTTGATGATAAAATGTGAATCTGTCAATCCATGATCTAATACATCACAATCACTGTTTGAAATGGAAATTCCGTAGGTGCGCTCTCCACATTGAAACTGAAGAATAAATGGGCTGTCCGGGAACAAGAGACGTAAGTGATACCTGGAGTGACACTGATCTACTAATTTCTCTAAATATATTCGCATGAATACCCTCCCAGTAAAACTTCTATATACTTACAATTCCACTTCAGTAAGAGATTCCCTTTTAAGCATTCTCGACATGTTTTGGAAGGATTCATCTAATTTGTCGAACAGTAAGAATTTGGATGATGACAGGTCAAAAAATGAGGGGATTCGAACCATTTCCCGAGAAATATGTCTGCGATTGTAGAAAGAAAATCGCATTATACTTGTATTTTATTAAATAAAATGCCCTAAAAAACAAAAAGACCTCTTCAAATAAAAGGTCTCTAATCCCCTCTAAGCGTTCTTAACGAGGGTTTCATATAAAAACGGAACGGATTGAAAGGCATAGATCCTTTCCTGTTCCACACCATCCTTTAAGAGGAGCAGGCAGGGTACACTCTCAATGGATTGCTTCTCTGCAAATTCGGGTAAATAGTTTAAATTGGCTTTCACAAAATGATAGGATTGAGGAAGTTTCTCTACGACATCCATCATTCTTCCAGCCACTTGGCATGTACCACACATTGGTGTATAAAGGTAAACGGCTTCTAACGTATGTTCATCGATTGCTTGGTTTAATGCTTCGGTACTGCTTACCTCCATCAAAACTAGATCATCCTTTTTCCTAGATATTCTTTATGCACATCAATGTTTGCTCCGATCAAAACAGAGGCAAGATGATATTCAGGCGCTGCAGCCACTTCTTTATACATCCGGTCAATGTATAGGTGTTCGGCTTCTGGAAATTCACGCTTGAATTGTTTACGTAATTTTTCCCCAGCATCATCAGCATCAACCAGGATATATACATCCCTTTCAAACAACTCGTCGATCAGTTCGTCCATCTTTGTGATGCTGATCGTTCCATTTGTGCAGATAATTTCAATCGGTTCTTTAATAATGTCTTTTACTTTTCGTTTATCGGTTGTCCCTTCAACGATGATTACTTTTTCGTCAAGTTCCATCATGATCATCACCTTATCTTTCAGAAATAAGATTAGGATAGTATATTCAGATAACAAGATATGATGTCCACTTTCTACTTATATTTTCTCATGTTTATAAAAAATAGTGCAAGAGGTTTGCCTGCAGTATTCGATTATGGAAACAGTGCCAGATCCTTAAACGGATCTGGCACTTTATACATTTAACACCATCCACCTTCATCACAATCCGTGTACCTTGCTTCATGCCCTTCTGTGGATGTGTAGCTTTGATAAATTTTATTTTCCCTTGCTTCAAAGTTCGGTTCCATAGTGATCCCATCAAGAGGCAAGGCCATTTTGCCGATTCGCTGATTATCCAGGAATAATTCAACCTCACCATTATTCAGCCTGCCGGTGACTCTGTTTGTTACATCTAATTTCCTTGGTTCAAGCACCATGAGTATTCATCCTTTCTTTATACGCGTACTCCTATGGTGCCCAAAAAGAAAAACAAAACACCTTGAGAAATCCTCAAGGTGCCCTGGCAGTTATTATCCTTCATTGATCATTTCATCATACTGTTCAGCCGTCATTAGCTTGTCTACTTCTCCAGCATCTGAAGGTTCAACAACGACCATCCATGCCTTTTCATAAGGTGATTCGTTTACGAACTCAGGGCTGTCCGACAGCTCTTCATTCACTTCTACCACCTTACCTGATACAGGGGCATATAGCTCAGAAACGGTCTTAACCGATTCAACACTGCCGAATGGCTCGTTTGCTTTGATTTCATCGCCAACCTCAGGTAACTCGACGAATACGATATCGCCCAGTTCAGATTGTGCAAATGATGTGATTCCTACGCGTACATTTTCCCCTTCAACCTTGACCCACTCGTGTTCTTCTGAATAACGAAGTTCTTTCGGTGTACTCATTCTCTATCCCTCCAAATGCTAGTTATACAACCTAATATTGACACACTTTTCATTGAAAAAGCAAGAAAACCAAGTATGAATCATGAAACTTTTTCATTATCTATTATTTGGTAGGTACCGGACCCCGATTTACTTCCAGGTATCTTCGAAAGTTTCTTCTTTAAAGCCTACAGTCACCTTTTTTCCATCCGTTGTGATCGGACGCTTGATCAGCATACCGTCTGAGGAAAGAATTTCTAGCAATTCATCATCAGAGGCTGAATTCACTTTATCTTTCAAGCCCAATTCACGATACTTTTTTCCACTTGTGTTAAAGAATTTTTTGAGAGGGAATCCGCTCTTTTGGAAGAGGCTCTTAAGTTCTTCCTTAGACGGCGGGTTCTCTACAATATGTATTTCATTCATGGCGATTCCTTGATCTTCGAGCCATTTTTTCGCTTTGCGGCATGTACCGCATTTCGGATAAGAATAAAAAGTCAACGACATCATTCCACCACCTTTCCATTTAATCTGAGACGGGGAATATCCCCGTCCAAGTTACGCGAATCTATTTCTTACATTCGACAATATCCGTTCGTATCCTTCTTTTCGGAAACTTTACCCGCATTGTGTTTCTACGGTTTCGACCAATTCTTTGAGGAGCACGGTTGCATTGTCCAATTCAAGAGAATAGAATCGCTGCGTTCCTTTTTGTTCTAATGATACTAATTGCTGGTCCCGCAAGATTTTCAAATGATGAGACACTGCAGGACGGGATAAGGTCAGATTTTCAGTTATCTGATTGACCGTAAGAGGTTCTTGTTCGGCAAGAAGTAATATTATGTCCTGACGATAAGGATCACTCAGTGCTTGAAATAATGGTATACAAGCACGAAATGTATCAATTGCTTTTTGACCCATAGTCTTCTCCCTTCAAACTCATTCACTATCAATTATACCCGTTCTTGTACCTTTCGAACAATATTAGTGACCATTTTACGCGGTAAGAATCGGATGGACTTGGTAAGCATTCGATTTTTCACCCCTGTGACGATCACCGTTTTATTATTGGTCATCATTTGCTTATACCCTTCCTCCACCACATCTTCCACGTTCATTACGCCTGATTGAAAGAGCTTGGAAGACTGAAGTTCTGAAGCATCACTGAATCCCGTCTCAGTGGCACCAGGACATAAAGCCGCCACCCTCACCCCGTGTGGTGCCCACTCGTTGGCGAGTGCTTCTGATAGGGACAGGACATAGGCTTTCGTTGCATAATAAACTGCCATCAGCGGTCCCGGCTGGAACGCAGCAGTCGATGCAACATTTAGGATTCTTCCCTCTTTCCGGTTCACCATTTCTTTTCCAAAATACTTACATAGCTCTGTTAAAGCTGTTATATTCACTTGAATCATATCCAGTTCTTTCGATAGCTCCGTTTCTTCGAATTCTCCAAACAAACCGAATCCGGCATTATTGATGAGGATATCCACTTGAATCCCCTTCTCCTTAATGGACTCATACAATTCTTTTGAAGCTTCAGGCTTTGAAAGGTCCGCCGTAAACACATACGTCTTCACAGCATATTTCGTCTCGATTTCTTCTGATAATGTCCGGAGTTTCCCTTCACTTCGTGCTACCAAAATCACATCATGACCTGATTGTGCAAACTTATGACTGAAGTTCAGACCGATGCCGCTGGAAGCACCTGTTATTAAAACGGTTTTATTCATCTATGCTAACCACCTTATCTTGATATGTTTAAATGTTTAAACATATAATAATTTAATGCAGCGCCGTTGTCAAATAAAAAAAGGACGGACCTCCGTTTCGAAGGTCCGTCCCTGACTTACTTACAGTGCATATTTTTCTGCGTCGATCAGTTTGACTGATGCTTCACGCTTCACTGCGATCACGTTGATCGGTGTGTGGCGGGTGAATTTACGAAGTGCTGAAAGCATCATGCGTAATGTGTCACCTGTTTCCGTTGCGACAAGTGTTTCTTTGGCATGTTGTTCGATTTCATTGAATGCTTCTTGACAGAAGATTTGAGTGTAAAGAAGCTTTTGCTTCGCTTTCTCCACTCCACCTTTTTCAATGGCTTTTTCGGTTCTCAGGACTACGGATTCCATTGCGTATGCGTTAGAAACGATATCTGCAATGTTCACCAGGATTTCCTGCTCTTTATCAAGGGCTTTACCAAACTTCTGAGCTGCCAATCCAGCCAGCATCAAGCCGATTTTTTTCGCGTTTTTCACAAGGTATTTTTCTTGTGCAAGTGGCTCATCGCCTACTTCTTCAGGCATTAACATCATCAATTCTTCTTGAAGTGCCTGTGCTTTTTGAAGTAATGGAAGCTCACCCTTCATCGCTTTACGAAGGTATGTGCCCGGTACCAGAAGTCGGTTGATTTCATTCGTTCCTTCAAAGATACGGTTGATGCGTGAGTCACGGTACATTCTTTCAATTTCATACTCTTGCATGAAGCCGTATCCACCGTGAAGTTGAACGCCTTCGTCCACTACATAATCCAGTACTTCCGTAGCAAAGAATTTATTTAATGAACACTCGATTGCGTATTCCGCAATGGATTTTGCCACTTCAGTGCCGTTTTTCACTTCTTCATCCGTAAGCTTGCTCATACGATCCTCAAACAATCCAACTGTACGGTAAACGGAGCTTTCCGCTGCGTATAATTTAGACGCCATCGTTGCAAGCTTTTCTTTCGTTAAGTTGAAGCTTGAAATTGGTGTTTTGAACTGCTGACGCTGATTGGTGTATTGAGCCGTCACTTCTAAAGCACGCTTACTTGCTCCAACAGCCCCTACCCCTAATTTGTAGCGTCCGATGTTTAAGATGTTGAAGGCAATGATATGACCTTTACCGGCGTCACCAAGAAGGTTTTCAACCGGGATTTCCGCATCCTCAAGGATTAGTGTACGAGTCGATGAACTCTTGATTCCCATTTTCTTTTCTTCAGGGCCTGTTGACACACCAGGATACTCTTTTTCAACGATGAAGGCTGAGAAATGCTCTCCATCAATCTTCGCATAAACCACGAATACATCGGCAAATGCAGAGTTTGTGATCCACTGTTTTTCCCCATTTAAAATGTAGTGGGTACCTTCTGCGTTCAGTTTAGCTGTCGTCTTTGCACCAAGGGCATCAGACCCTGAGCCTGGCTCTGTCAATGCGTAAGCCGCTAATTTTTCACCGGTCGCCAATGCAGGAAGATACTTCTGCTTCTGTTCTTCGTTACCGAATAAAACGATTGGAAGAGAGCCGATACCAACATGTGCACCGTGAGAGATCGAGAATCCGCCCGCACGTGACATTTTTTCAGCAATCAAAGCCGAGCTTACTTTATCAAGTCCCAATCCGCCATACTCTTCAGGTACATCCGCTCCAAGAAGACCAAGATCTCCAGCTTCTTTTAAAAGGCGTACAGAATGATCGAACTCATGATTTTCCAAGTTGTCAATAACAGGCACAACTTCATTCAGAACATAATCTTCCGTCGTTTTCGCGATCATCTTCTGCTCATCGGAATAATCTTCCGGAGTGAACACTTGCTCAAAGCTTACATCTTCAATTAAAAAACTTCCGCCTTTGATTAGCTTTTCTGTTTGATTCGCCATTTCGAATCCCCCTAAAATTGTTTATTTTGAAGGAGTTGGGAAGGCCTCGTAATGAGAGGTCCGTCCCTCCTCTATTAACCTATTAATTCAAATACGCCGGCTGCTCCCATTCCGCCTCCGATGCACATGGTGACGATACCGAATTGCTGGTTTCTGCGTTTCATTTCATGTACAAGTGAAAGGGTAAGCTTCGCGCCGGTACAGCCCAGAGGATGACCGAGAGCGATGGCCCCACCGTTTACGTTTACTTTTTCTTCGTCTAATCCCAACTGACGGATGACCTGGATGGATTGAGAAGCAAAGGCTTCGTTCAGTTCAAACAACCCGATATCCGATAGTTCAAGTCCAGCCATCTTCAGTGCCCGTGGAATTGCTTCAACCGGGCCGATCCCCATGATTTCCGGTGGTACTCCTGCAACTGCGAAACTTCTAAATTTCGCCATTGGCTGAAGTCCTAATGAACCTGCCTTTTCGCGATCCATCACCATGACCGCTGCCGCACCGTCACTTGTTTGGGATGAGTTACCCGCTGTTACAGAACCCTTTACGTTAAACGCAGGACGTAACTTCGCCAGAACCTCTGAGCTGGTTTTTGCTCGGACACCTTCATCTTTTGAAAATTGGAAAGCTTTCTCTACCAGCTTATTATCTCCGTTCACTGAACGATGGAGGACATCGACCGGTACGATTTCATCATCGAATTTCCCTTCAGCGATGGCTTTGGCTGCTTTTTGATGACTTCTCACTGCAAAGGCATCCTGATCTTCACGGGAAACACCGAACTTCGTTGCCACCTGCTCAGCTGTGTGCCCCATGCTCATATAATATTGAGGAGCATTTTCAGCAAGCTTCGCGTTCGGACGGACCACATGTCCCATCATAGGAACAAGGCTCATGGATTCTGCTCCACCTGCGATGGCCGTATCTGAGTGACCGAGCATGATTTTCTCTGCGGCATAAGCAATGGATTGTAATCCAGATGAACAGTACCGATTGATGGTGATCGCCGGAACAGAATCAGGCAGACCTGCAAGGCCACCTATATTCCGAGCCATATTCAACCCCTGTTCTGCTTCCGGCATCGCACACCCGATGATCAAATCATCGATGTTGCCTTCATAATTCCCTGCCCGCTTGAGGGTTTCTTTTACTACAAGTGCTCCAAGATCATCTGGTCTTACCTGAGCCAGTGAACCTTTTCGAGATTTTCCGACTGGTGTTCTTGCACCAGCAACAATGACTGCTTCGCGCATGATATTCCCCCGCTTTCTCATATGATATAAACGCTAATTAGTTGCGTAATGGTTTTCCTTTTACAAGCATGTGCTGCATACGTTGCTGAGATTTCGGCTGAGCCACAAGGCTAAGGAACGCTTCTCTTTCAAGATCCAAGAGGTATTGTTCGTCTACTTCCGTGCCGTATGGTACTTTACCACCTGCGATTACGAATGCTAGCTTCTTCGCGATCATCAGATCATGTTCTGAAATGAAGCCTGATTGGAACATGGACTGAGCTCCCAATAGCAGAGTCGCATACCCTGTTTCACCTACAACTGGAACTTTTCTACGGATCGGTGCTGAGTAGCCGGCTTCGTACAGGCTTAAAGCAGCTTGCTTTGCATCAAATAACAGATGATCATTGTTTACGCTAACTCCATCTGCTTTATTTAGGAAGTTATTGTCCCTTGCTTCATCACCAGACGTTGATACCTTTGCCATGGCAATCGTTTCAAATACTTTATTGGCTACCTTCTGAAGATCGAATTCCACTCCATTCGGCAGATTGGCTAAGTGCTTCATATAAAGCTCTTTGTTTCCGCCTCCACCAGGGATCAATCCTACTCCGACTTCGACTAAGCCCATGTACGTTTCCATGGACGCCTGGATGTGGGCAGCCGGTAAGCAGACTTCGCTTCCTCCGCCTAATGTCATCCCGAATGGTGCCGCAACAACCGGTTTAGATGAATATTTAATCTTCATCATCGCCTGCTGGAAGTGGCGTACGACCATATCGATTTCAAAGACGTTATCATCTTGTGCTTCCATGAGGATCATTGCAAGATTCGCTCCAACACAGAAGTTCTTGCCTTGATTTCCGATGACGAGTCCTTTATAGTTCTTCTCCACTTCATCAACGGCAAAATTGATCATTTGCGTGATATCCATTCCAATCGCGTTATTAGGAGAATGGAATTCAAGAAGGGCGATTCCGTCCCCGATGTCGATCAGGCTTGCTCCTGAGTTCTTTTTAATCAGCTTTCCGGCGTTCTTCAGTGCCTTTAAGTCAAGTGCCTTCGGATTCCGTTCTACAAGCTGATAGTCTCCATTGTGATAGAAGTAACGCTCACCATTTTCTTCTTTATAGAAAGTGGCGTGACCTTCTGAAAGCATCGTTTCCACCCACTGCGGTACTGTGAGACCTTCTTCCTTCATGCGGGTAACCGATTTTTCAACACCTATCGCATCCCACGTTTCGAATGGTCCCATTTCCCAACCGAAGCCCCACTTCATGGCCTGATCGATACCTACGATGTCATCAGCGATCTCACCATGGAGCTGTGCTGAATAGAGTAAGACCGGAGACACGATATTCCAAAGGAGGCTACCCGCCTGGTCTTTTGCGTAGACAAGTGATTTCAATTTATTTTTTAAGCCTTTTTCGTTTTTCGCCATTTCAAGTGAAGCGGTTTTCAGCTTTTGACGTGGCTGATAATCCATCGTTTCAGGATTGAGTTCCAGGATTTCTTTTCCTTTTTTCAAGAAGAATCCCTGTCCGCTCTTACTTCCAAGCCAGCCATTTTCAAGCATTTTCTGCATGAAGGCCGGTACTTCGAATACCTTCTGCTCTTCGCCTTCCACTTGGTCGTACACATTTTTGGCAACATGAGCGAAAGTATCCAGTCCGACAACATCAAGCGTACGGAATGTGGCACTTTTCGGTCTTCCGATCACCGGTCCTGTAATGGAATCGACTTCCCCGACAGAGTATCCGCCTTTCAACATTTCCTGCACCGTGACCAATAATCCATATGTTCCGATTCGGTTGGCAATGAAGTTTGGCGTATCCTTCGCCATGACAACACCTTTACCGAGTACATCTTCACCGAATGTTTTCATAAAGCTTACGACTTCCGGATCCGTCTTCTTTGTCGGAATCACTTCAAGAAGTTTCAAGTATCTTGGCGGGTTGAAGAAATGTGTTCCTAAGAAATTCTTCTGGAAGTCATCGCTTCTTCCTTCTGACATGGCCTCGATTGAAATCCCTGATGTATTCGAACTGATGATGCTTCCCGGTTTACGGTAACGCTCCACTTGCTCGAACACTTTCTTCTTAATGTCCAGGTTCTCTACGACTACCTCGATCACCCAGTCACAATCACCGATATGCTGAAGATCATCTTCGAAGTTCCCTGCCGTAATAAGAGAAGCATTCTGTTTCGATGTAAGTGGCGCCGGTTTTTGTTTAAAGAGCTTTTTTAAAGCGTTTTCACTAAATTGATTACGAAACGCCTTGCTCTCTTCTGTCAGTCCTTTTGCTTTATGTTCGTCGGTCAATTCTCTAGGTACGATATCTAATAACATTGTCGGGATGCCTATATTTGCAAGATGAGCGGCTATTCCTGAACCCATGACTCCTGATCCTAACACTGCGGCTTTCTGAATTCTACGAACCAATGGTATTTCCCCCTTATACACACTTTGAATGAATACTCATTCATTTTTCACTTAAAAAAAAGACTCGAATGAGTTCCTGTTACATCTAATATATCGGATATTCTAAAATATCGCAATATTTAAACGTTAAATTTACAAAAAATTCACTATAGTTCACCACACCATTGTGGGCATTCGTCTAATCCAGCCTATTCAAACACCCACACCCCCGTGACGAAGACAAGAAAAAACCATTGTCTCCTATAATATATGAGGATATTAGAGGGACGGACCTTAGGTAGAAGACCATTTCCATTACTAAAAAGCCTATTATAGAGGGATTTTCAAACGATTTACCCATCAATTACGATAAGATTTGGAGGTCCGTCCCTCATATTTCATTGGAGATCCGGGAATGTTAGGGATGGAGGTGTTTGTGATGGCGAAGCAGAAGAAGAATCCTTCTAAGGCTGGGGTTAGTGCAGCGAGTGTGAAGGGGGACGCCGGTCCTACGGTTGAGATGGACGGCGGCGGCAAACGAAACAGTCAAAACAATCAATTTAAGAAGCAACCATAGGATAGTTTGGAAACGGCACCTGATGAGGTATGATCGGGTGCTGTTTGTTATTTGTTATAGGGGTATGGGGCTGGCGGAGTTTATGAACCGATATTTTGTTTTATCGACCTTTATCGGAATTTATCGACTCTCATTTGGATTTATCAACCGTTCTTTCATTTTATCAACCTTATTTTCAATATATCGACCGTTCCACAAATCCCGCAATCAACCATCATCCGCTTTCTCAATATCACCTCCCTACTTCTTTATACCTTTAGCTGCAGTCACACGAACTGCCCCGATTCATTACCTCCTCCCCATACAAAAATTAACTTTGCCTTCCCGATCGTTTTGAAGTAAACTATTATTATCAATTTGAAGACGTCAGACCTCCTACTTTAAAACACAACTAACAATTAAAGTGGCTCGTCTGTTTTTTTAGTATTTGAATGATAACGTTTACAGATAAGGAGATTATGTGGATGAAGCAAAGATTACTATACTTTACAATTGGGCTTTTCATTTTAACGATGGGGGTTGCCCTTATTATAAAGTCCGGCCTTGGTGCCTCAGCATGGGATGCCCTGGCGGTCGGTGAATCGAATATGTTTGGAATCACAGTGGGGACTGCCGTCTTTATTAACGGGATTGTTTTGATTGGCCTGAACGCCCTTATTATGAAGAAAAAGCCTGATGTATTAGCAGCTGGATCAATTCTTCTCATTGGAATGTTAATCGATTTTTGGTTACTGGTTGTCTTTAACAACTACGCCCCAGAAATGTTGATCAATCAAATGTTTGCACTTGTTTCGGGGATTTTAACTATGGGGCTTGGAATTGCTATTTATCTGCAGGCGAAGTTTCCTGCAAGTCCGATGGATACACTGATGGTGGCGATCCATACACGATTCGGGTTAAACCTTCGTAATTCCCGGATCATCAGTGAAGGGTTTGCCCTTTCTCTTGCATTCCTATTTAAAGGGGATATCGGGATCGGTACAATTATTGTGACGCTCACATTGGGATTCGTCGTTCAATACACATTCCCTATATTCGAACAACTCTTTCAAAAAAAATCAATCGGGAAAGCAGCCGTTTCTGCTGACTGATCTAAAAAAGCAATCTACCTTAAAGGAAGATTGCTTTTTTTAATTTATTTAAAAGAATGACTCACACATACGTGATATGATAAACGATATTGATTTCAAATGTAGGAGCGTTTTACAATGCTGCAATCACTTAATTCACAACTTGAAAAGCTGATGCCCTTTATCACTCCATCAGCGGTACTGATTGGTGTGCTGTTTGCCGGCCACTTGTCCCCCTTCACCTTCCTAGTGCCTTGGGTGTTTGCCTTTATGACGTTCTCGGGCAGTCTCAGTTCCAATTTCCGTTCCCTGCAAAAAGCATTTATATATCCTCTGCCGCTGTTATCGGCACTTTTCATCCTCCACCTCATCATGCCTCTTTGGGCATTTGGAGTGGGGCATCTTGTCTTCCACGGGGACGGCCTGACCATTACAGGACTGATTCTTGCGATGGTCATTCCAACCGGGATCACAAGCTTTGTGTGGGTAAGTATTTATAAAGGAAATATCGGTTTGGCATTATCGATCATACTAATCGATACGATCCTGTCGCCTTTCATTGTACCTGCCAGTCTCACTTTATTTGTTGGCCAGAAAGTCGAGATGAATATCGGGGACATTATGATCGGCCTATTGTTTATGGTGGTCATTCCTTCTCTTATCGGGATGCTATGTAATCAGATTACCAAAGGAAAGATCAAGGATACCCTTGGCGTAAAGCTTGCACCTTTTGCTAAAATCGCCATCGGTGTGGTTGTGGCCATCAATAGCTCCGCTGTCGCACCCTATTTAAGAAACATCGACAGCAAGCTGCTCCTGATTGCTTGCGCCGTCCTTTTCATCGCCCTATCCGGATTCGCTCTATCCTGGCTCCTTTCCTCCCTCCTCCATCAAGAGAGAGAAACGAAAGCGAGCCTTCTGTTTACCGGAGGAATGAGAAATATCAGCGCAGGAGCGGTCATTGCAGTACATTACTTTCCTGCCCCCGTTGCCGTGCCCGTGGTGATCGGGATGTTGTTTCAGCAAGTACTTGCTTCATTATTCGGTTTCTTATTTCACCATAAAGAAATGAAAGATCAAGGATAAAAAAATGGACCAAATCATTGGTCCATTTTTTATGTGATACTCACTTTCCGTCTTGCATTAAGCATCTCATTGATGCGTTTTCTCTGACTTTTATCAGCGAGTACATACAGGGTATCTCCTGCCTTGATCACGGTATCCCCCATGGGTGTGATCAGCTCATTGCTGCGAATCACTCCGGAGATCAACGTTTTTTCAGGAAGATTTATCTCCTTGATCGCCTTGTTCGTAATATAGGCGTCCTCGTTAATCAGCACTTCAAGCATCTCATTGTTTGTCTTTCCTATCGATACGAGTTCAATGCTGTGGGCGATCTGAGGCTTTTCTTCACCAGCTAGCTTTAGGTAATTTGCCAGTGGAGAAATCGTCGTCCCTTGGATGAGAGCGGATAAGAGAACGACGAAGAACACGACGTTAAAGAGTACTTCATTGTTTTCAATCCCCGCCACCATGGGGTACGTGGCCAATACGATCGGGACCGCCCCTTTTAATCCGGCCCACGAGATGAAGAATTTTTCCTTTATGGTGAAACTCTTTGCCAGTGCCAGGCTTAAATAGACTCCAAGTGGTCTGGCTACAACAATCAATAAAATGGCAAGTGCGATTCCCTGCCATGCAATCCCTGGAAGGTGTTGCGGAAAGACCAGTAACCCCAGAAGGATGAACATGACGATTTGCATCATCCATGCAAATCCCTCATTGAAACGGACAATTGAGTGACGGTAGGTCAATTCCTTATTCCCCACCACGATTGCCATGATATACACAGCCAACAGTCCGCTCGCCTCCAGTATGCTCGTGAATGCATACGTAAAGATGGCCAAGGAAATGGATAAAACCGGGTACAATCCTGATGAATCGAGATTGATTCGGTTGATGATCCAGACGGAAGCCACTCCAAGCACGAGACCAAGCACCAATCCCATTCCCATCTGCCAAAAGAAGCTTAGGATTAAGCTGGCAGGATTCAACATGGGAAATTGAATCAGCTGTAAAAATGCTACTGTCAAAAAAATCGCCATGGGGTCATTGCTTCCGGACTCCGCTTCCAGTGTGGATGAGATTTTCGGCTTGATGTTCTTATTTCCCAACACCGAGAACACCGCGGCAGCGTCGGTTGAGCCGACGATGGCCCCGAACAACATTCCTTCAAGCCAGCTCACACCGAGGATGTATTTGGCCGCCACTCCGATGGAAACGGTTGTCACGACTACTCCGATGGTTGCCAGTGAAAGGGCTGGTTTATATACGCTTTGCACATTGTCCCATTTTGTTTGAAGACCGCCTTCGAACAGGATGATGATGAGTGCAAGAGTTCCGATGAATTGAGTGATGGGGGCATTGTCGAAGAAAAAGTATGTATTCAGGACCATTCCCACAACGATAAACAAAATCAGCGAGGGAACGCCTAAGCGTGTGGAGAATTTAGCGGTGATGACACCGACCAATAGTAAAAGGCCAAGCAGCAGGGTCAAGTTATCGATTGTGATTTCCATCATATCTCCTCTTATTTTCATGAAGATTTTTCCCTATTATTATATAACATTGTGAATTACGTAACAATTATTATGCGTCCCTGCTATCGTCCCGTTTTTACTAAATGCTTCCCCATGATGATATATTCGTGGGGTACGTTTGGATAGAAGCCCTCCCGAATGATTTTAAAGCCACTTTTATGATAAAAGGCGATAGCTGTATGATTATCTTTTCGCGTCGTCAGAAGGACCTTTTCCTCTGTTCGATTTTGCAATAATCGTTCAACCAGATGCTTCGCGATTCCCCTGCTCCTATGTTTCGGATCGACACCAAGCTCAACCAGTTCCATGCAATGATTCATCCATTCTGGTTCAGTTCGTAAATGACGGGCGAGTAAATCGTGATAGTACTGACCTTTCAGGGAAGAGTACCCATAAATATATCCTGCCACTTGTTCATTGATAATAGCCAGATATCCTTCAAAAAGGGGGTACGTCGAATGACGTTTGAACTGAACTTCCATCCCTAAGCCATCTACCTCGAACAGATCGCAATACAACCGGATCATTTTCTTAAAGTATTTCCCTTCCACTCTAAAAGGAACAATTCTCATTTTCCAGCCTCCCGAAAAATAAATAAGACCCTATGAACATCCATAGAGTCTACTTTTTACTTACTATTATTTCTTCATGACCCCTTTTAGAACAAAAGCGACGTTGGCTGGTCTTTCCGCCAGTCTTCTCATGAAGTAACCATACCAGTCAGTACCGTAAGGAACATAGACGCGCATCTTGTAGCCTTCTTTGACCAACTCATGCTGACGCTCCACACGGATACCAAAAAGCATTTGGAACTCGAATTGATCACGTGGAATCTTATATTCTTCCACGAGTCTCTTCGTATATTCGATCATCTCATCATCATGAGTGGCGATGGCAGTATAGTTGCCATTCAACAAATGAGTCTTGATGATTTTTTTGAAATTATCGTCTACATCCTTCTTTTCGGGAAACGCAACTTCAGGTGACTCTTTATAAGCCCCTTTCACAAGACGCAGATTGGGGGAATACGCATTCAAATCATCGATATCCTTTTCTGTTCTATATAAATAGGCTTGAATGACCGTGCCGATATTATCATACTCTGACTTCAGACGCGTGAAAATATCAATGGTCTTTCCACAACGGGAGTAGTCTTCCATATCAATGGTAACGAATACGTTCTGTTTGGTTGCTTCTTCAAGGATCATTCTCATGTTCTTCATGACAACCTCTTCAGAAATATCCAGCCCCATCGATGTCATCTTAAGGGATAGTTGAGATTTAAGGTTCTCTCTTCCGATTGCACGAATAGCCTCTACGCATTCAAGGGCCATTTCGTTTGCTTCACGCTCATTGTCCACAAACTCTCCCAAATAGTCGATCGTTACAACAAGATTCTGACTATTCAGCTCGCGAATAACCTCAACTGCCTGCAGGATGGAAGACCCTGCAACGAACCGACCGGCACCAAAACGCAGGCCATATTTCTTAGCAAGTTTCGTCATAGGCTTATTTTTTGAAAGGAATAAAAAGAAATTACGCATTGCTTGCTCCATGTTGCTTACCCCCTGAAAAACATATATAGCATACTATGAAACCGTTTTCTTAATTGATAAAAAAGAAAAAGCTCATACTATTTATTTACCAACATTTTATCACCTTTTAAACGTTTTGAATATACTTTCAATACTTTCTTAGTAGAATATTATCGAAATTTGTCAATCCGTGAATAAGACTGGTGAATCGTAGGAAAAATAAACTTTGCTCTATGATAATACCGCTTTCTCAGCCTGCCGTATACAGGGTATTATTACCTATTCATCAGGCACAAAGAAGGAGGTATTGAAAACATGGAAAAGGAGGAAGAGAACATGCAACAACAACCTCAACAAGGGAGCCAGCAGCAAGCGTATACACAGCCCCCACACATGCTTACGACGAAGGATTCACTGTATTTAAATGACATGCTTGCCTGGAATCTGACCGCCATGAAGAAGTGTCATTTTGCAGCAGCCCATTGTCAGGATGCCAGCATCAAGGCTGAGCTGGATAAGTGCGGCCAGATGCATCAGCGTCACTATCAGCAACTGCTTGCCCATTTAAACACCACCAATCAAAACATGATGTAGAAAGGAGTCCTCTTACGTGAATCAACCAAATCAGCAAAAAATTCAGAATCCACAATCTCAAGTGCCGGAAACTCCACAAATGAATGACCGGGACTTTATTACGGATATTCTGTCACATGAAAAATATATGACAGCTTCCTATTGTACGGCTTTGAATGAAGCGAGTCATCAAGCCTTATATCAGGATCTCCTGACCATCTTTAATGAAACCCAAAATGCACAGCGTGAATTATACAATGAAATGTTCCGTAAGGGCTGGTACAAGCTTGAAGCTGCCGACAGTCAAAAAATCCAGCAATCCTATCAGCAGCACCAGCAGTATTCCAGTCAATTCCCTTATGGGTATGGTGGACAGGTTCAATAATTGTGGAGGCAGACTTTGGTCTGCCTTTTTTTGATGGGATTAGAGTGTGTGGTGAGTATGAGCTTGCAGCTTCCATGAGGTTTTTGGCGTTTTGAAAATAAAAGTTGAGATTTGAAAATAAATGGGTTACTTTTGAAAATAAAAACTGAGATTTGAAAATAAATACAGCTAAATTGAAAATAAAAGCCCTGATGCCGATGCTTTCCACTTTGAAATTCATCATATATTAGTAATACGTTCCTAAACTCACTGAAAAGCTCTCTCCTCCTCCCCATATGAATCAAAATCCAATAAAAAAAGCACCCTCTATTCATTAAAAGGGTACTTTTCAAACCAACAAACCATTACTCTTCATTCTTCCTCCTGCTCATTTCCGCTCGATGAGCCTCATTCAGCTCTTTGATCTCACCGACGATCCGTTTCATTTCATCTTTGCCTTCAGGATAGAGTGAATTCCAATGCTTCACGAGGGCAGGCATGTTTTTGGCGATGAATGAGTAAAGAGCGTATTGTGTCACCATGTCTTTCTTTTCGGGATCGGTCTCACCAACTAAGAGCTCTGTGTACTTTTCAATCAATGCATCGAATTGTTCCTTCATTAGGATAACCTCCTTGTGAATACAAAAAATCAAGACTTTTTCACTAGACAGGTTTGCGGACATGTTTTACAACGGTACTGTTCCCCGTTCTCCAATTTATAGGAGAAGCAACATGTTTTCCGGACACGAACCTTCTCCGTTACACCCTCTACATTTACTTTCCTACTATAATAAATAGCCAGTGGATTGGTTTGGTACCTGCCGAACCATCCGCTGTTTTCATCTAAAAGAAGACGCTGAAATTGGTCGTCTCGCCAATTCCTCATTCCTTCATTTAGGAGGAAGTCGTCATTCTCGTATATCCAGAATACATATACGACGATGTTCTCCCATAGAATCAAGTTTGAAAGCTTCGTCGCTTTTTTTAATGACTGTATCACTTGATCAAGGTGGTCCCCGAAGATGGATCGAATGAACTCATCCTTTTCCTCAAGAGATGTGAACTCGATCACCGACGCATCCTTCAAGTGAAATTGAGGCATCCATAGCCCATTTTTATCGCCATCGACCATGATCAGGTTTTCAGGTGTAAGATTCAATTTCTTATTCCAATACGTCATGGCCAGTAATGCCATGGCCGATACAAAAGCATAGCGTTTCATAAATAAGGACGCTGCCACTTTAAGATCTTCGGTGCCAATCAAGGAGCGACGCCGAGACAGATACTCCCCCATCTCATCACTGTCAAGAAAACAATTTGCTTCCACTCCCTCTGTGGCAGGGGGAGACATATGAACCCGGTATTTCCTCAAGACATCCCTTTGCTCCTCGGTCAGGGAGTTCATCCTGTTTCAACTGCGTCCTTCAGGATGCAACGCCCTTTCCCGAATGGGATACATAATGGCGTGCCGAATAATGGATCCCTTGATACCTGGCAGTCCATATCGAATACATTCTTCACGAGTTCACAGCTGATTACCTCTTCAGGCTTCCCTTGGGCATAAATCTGCTTATCCCGGATTGCCACGATATTATGGGCATATCGGCAGGCGAGATTCAGGTCATGAAGAACCATGACGATGGTACGCTGTTCCTTCTCATTCAACTCGAACAGGAGGTCTAGGATCTCGATCTGATGGGTCATATCAAGATATGTCGTAGGTTCATCCAATAGAATAATGTCTGTATCCTGGGCAAGCGTCAGGGCAATCCACGCACGCTGACGCTGACCGCCGGAAAGTTCATCCACTTTCCGATGCTGCAGTTCCTCCATCTTCGTCGCTTTCAGTGCATTCTGCACAATCTCTTCATCCTTCTGTGACCACTGCTTCAACCAGGTTTGGTGAGGATAGCGGCCCTGCTTGACAAGCTGAAGGACGGTCAGTCCTTCAGGAGCTGTCGGGGATTGAGGGAGAATGGCCATTTTACGAGCGACTTCTTTCGTTGATAAACGAGAAATTGCCTCCCCATCCAATAAAACCGATCCTTGTTTCGGTTTGAGCAATCGGGCGATGGAACGGAGAAGGGTCGATTTACCACAGCCGTTTCCACCGATAAAGACCGAAATCTCCCCTTGTGGAATGCTAATATTCAGTTCGTCAATAATCGTCCGTTCCCCGTAAGATAGAGTCAAATCCTTCGTTTGTAATGCGTCACTCATCTATGGCCAACTCCTTTAAGAATTTCTTGTTTTAAATAACAGATAGATAAAATACGGTGCCCCGATCGCTGCCGTAAAGACACCGGCCGGGACTTCCAGTGGCAGGAACAAAGTTCTCCCGATCAGGTCCGCAACCATGACGAGAATCCCGCCGATCAAGGCTGCGGTCGGAAGCAATGCCCCGAATGAAGACCCGACCATCCGTCGTGCCATATGAGGAGCCATCAGTCCTACAAACCCGATCCCCCCTGCAAAGGCAACCGCTCCACCAACGAGAGCCGTTGACATGAGGAGGAGGAAGAAGCGCTGAAGCTGGACATTCCCTCCGACACTTGTTGCAATTTCTTCGCCTAGTTCCTGTATATTCAACTGACGGGTGATAAAGAAGCTTAACAGGATAAAGACCAAGCTCCACGGAAGTAAGATCCATACATCCTGCCAATCTGAGCCGTTCACGGTACCGGTGATCCAGATATTTGCCTGACTCGCCCGGTAAATCGGTCCGAGGATCATAAGCAATGTAGTCAAGGCTTGGGTTAAAGCTGATATCCCGATCCCGATCAACACGAGCCTGACGGGAGATCCCCCCCTTCTCCAAGCTAAAAAGTATACGAGAAAGGCAATGACTGTCGCACCGATAAAGGCAGCGACAGGCAGCCATTTCACACTGACCATCAATGTATTGTCGTCGTTACTGAAGAGGGTCAGAAAGGCGACGACTGCAGCTCCTGCCCCCCCGGTGATCCCTATGATATCAGGTGAAGCAAGAGGGTTTCGGATCATTCCCTGAAGAATCCCCCCTGCAACCGCCAGTGCCATTCCTGCAAGGAGTGCAATGATGATCCGTGGAAGACGGAATGACGTCACCACGAGATGTTCCAAGCTTGTCCCGCCTCCAAAGAAGACACTTACCACCTTCCATGGAGCGATTTTCATATCCCCTATCCCTGTACTTATAATAAGAACAACCAATGTAATCAAGCCGAGGATGATCACTTTCTTAAGGGCAGATAGATCTACGAGCATGGATACCCGGTCTTTAAGCCAACGTTTACCTATAAATCGATTCATCTGCTAAAACCCCTTCCTTGCCACATACACGAAGAACGGTGCGCCGATGATGGCAGTCATGACACCAACGGGCACCTCCTGGGGCATGATGACGTAACGGGCTCCAACGTCAGCGGCCAATAGCAACACCGCACCAAGAAGTCCCGAGAAGGGGATGAGCCAACGATGATCCACCCCGATGATTTTCCTGGCTAGATGGGGAATGACAATCCCAATAAACCCGATGGGACCGGCAACGGCGACAGAACCGCCTGCCAGCAGGACGACGACCGCCAATGCAAGGAATTTAATCAAGGTCGTTTTCAGGCCGAGCCCTTTTGCCACATCTTCCCCCATGGCCAAGATGTTCATCTTGCCTGCAATCAGCAGAGCAAGAATCCAGCCTGCGACGATATAAGGAAAGACTCCATTCAATATTTCCAGACTTCTACCCTGAACAGACCCTGCCAGCCAGAATAATACCTGCTCAAGCGCTGCCTCATTCAGTACCAGCAATCCTTGTGTAAAGGAAGAAAACATCGCCGTTATGGCCGCTCCTGCCAGCGTCAACTTCATTGGTGTCAGGCCTTTATCTCCCGCGGAACTAACGATGAAAACCCCGACAGCTGCAATAGCTGCTCCAAGAAAGGCGAGCCACGTAAAGGACTGAAGATTGGTTACTCCAAAGAGTGTGACCGCCACGACCACCATAAAGGCCCCTCCGGCATTGATGCCGAATATCCCTGGAGAAGCGAGGGGATTCTTTGTTAGTGTTTGCATCAGGACTCCTGAAATCGCAAGGGATGCCCCCACTGTCGCGGCAATCAAGGCCCTTGGTAACCGAATTGTCTGGAGAACGATATGCTCAGTCGATCCCGTTGGATGGGTAAAAGCCTCTACAGCTGTTTTCCATGACGTATCGGTGTATCCGTATACAATACTGATGCCGATACACAGGATTAGGAAAAGGAATGTACCTATAAATAGTAAGAGTTGTTTTTGAATTTTCATTATGTGCTAACCTTTCTATTCCTAGTGACTACATAAGGAATATCACGCTCAGTTCTTCTCTTACCATTTTAAAGAAGATTGATAGTAGCGTCAATGATTTTGAAAATCATTATCAATTAGGTATTGACAATGAAAACCTTCTCAACTACTATAATGAGTGTAAATGATAATCATTATCATTGATAAAATCATATCAGGAGGATTTACATATGAAAATAAGAAGTTTACTATCTTTCCTGCTCATCTCTACCCTTCTATTTCTTGCGGCTTGCGGGAATAAAGAAGAAACAGAGCCAGCAGAAAATGATAAAAAAGAAGAATCATATACAGTTGAACATGCAATGGGTACGACAGAAATCAAAGGTACACCTAAGAAAGTCGTCATCCTTACAAATGAAGGTACAGAAGCCCTTCTCTCAATGGGCGTCACACCGGTCGGTGCCGTTCAATCTTGGACAGGTGATCCTTGGTACGATCATATCGCCGACGACATGAAAGATGTTGAGGTAGTCGGAACAGAGAGCGAACTAAACATGGAAGCTATCGCGAAGCTTCAGCCCGACCTGATCATCGGGAACAAAATGCGTCAGGAAGAACAATACAATCAGCTGAAGGAGATCGCTCCTACGGTAATGGCTGAAACTCTTCGTGGAGACTGGAAAGAAAACTTCGAATTGTATGCGAAAGCATTAAATAAAGAAGAAAAAGGGAAAGAAGTACTCGGTGAATATGATCAGCGTATCGAAGACATTAAAGGAAAGCTTGGAGATAAACTGAATCAACAAGTTTCCATGGTCCGTTTCCTGGCAGGCGATGTTCGTATTTACCATAAAGATTCGTTCTCAGGTGTCATTCTGGATCAATTAGGATTTGCCCGTCCTGAAGGTCAAGATGTAGACGACTTCGCTGAAAAGGGTGTAACGAAAGAGCGCATCCCTGCAATGGATGGAGATGTCTTATTCTACTTCACCTATGAAACAGGCGATGGTGAAGCGAATAAACTGGCGGACGAGTGGATCAACGACCCTCTATTCCAAAACCTTGAAGTAGCGAAACAAGACCGCGTCATTGAGGTGGACGATGCCATCTGGAATACAGCAGGCGGTGTCATCGCAGCGAATCAAATGCTGGATGATATTGAGAAGTATTTCTTAGATCAGGAATAAACATAGGAAAGCTGGAAAGGGATTACCCTTCCAGCTTTTTTTCTTTTACAGCCTCGGCACACGACTCCACATTCGCATCCATCTCCAATTATTTTCCTCATCCTCCTCCTTTTTTCATATTTCTCCTTTTTTCGGAAACACTACAGGATAGACCATACATCGGACATGAGGGATTAGTATGTTTCCATTCTTTAAAAACAAGAAGAACAACGATCAGAGTAAGAAGAAACAATCATATGAGAGTCTGAGAAAGGAAGCGAAAAAATCCGCTGACTACAAACAGGCCTTTTACCAAAACCCCCACACCGGGGTCAAGTTCAGCCTGCACTTTGTCACGACGCTGATAGATGGAAAAATCCTGCAGGAGGACGTTCTCCCCTCATTACTATCCAAGGAATTTCATTCCCTGGATGATTTAAAAACGTTGGTTCCAGTATTGGATATTCAACTTTCTACAGATGAAACACTAATCGAACAGAAGCTCTATAACGGTTATACTCTCTTAACAATGGATGCTTCAAATCGAAAATTCGCTTTCATCGCAACGAAAAATGAAATGGGGCGGAAAGTTTCCCAACCGGAAGTAGAGTTCAGCGTCGTCGGACCTAAAGAGGCTTTCGTCGAATCACTCAGCGATAACTTAAACTTGCTTAGAAAAAGGCTCCCCATCAAGGAAATGCTGGTGGAGGAGTTCAACCTAGGAAAGCTTACCCACACCCGTGTCGTACTGCTTTATATAGATGGATTGGCAGATGAAGCCAACGTCAATACAGTGCGGCAGCGGTTAAGGGATGTGGACTTCGATCAAATCATGGACAGTTCCTTTATTGAACAGTTGATTGCCGATAATAGCAAATCCCCCTTCCCTCAGCTATTGGACTCTGAACGACCTGACCGGGTCGCTTCTGTATTAGTGGAAGGGAAAATTGCCATCTTAGTGGACGGTTCTCCCCATGCGTTGATAGGGCCAACCACTCTCGTAGAATTTTTCAACGCATACGAGGATTATTTCTTGAATTTCTTCATTTCCTCATTCCTGCGTCTCGTTCGTGTATTTGCCGTGGCCTTTTCCATTTTGATTACACCGATCTATGTGGCGGCACTGACGTATCATTATGAACTTATTCCAAAGGACTTAATGGCTACCCTCATTACATCGAGGCAGGAAATTCCCCTTCCTCCGATCCTTGAGGCGTTGTTTCTTGAATTGACGATCGAACTGCTGCGGGAAGCAGGGGCGCGACTGCCGACCAAGGTCGGCCAGACGATCGGTATCGTTGGGGGTATCGTAATCGGGACGGCATCCGTTGAAGCGGGGATCACGAGTAATGTACTGCTCATATTGGTGGCACTTGCTGCCCTGGCTTCCTTCACTACACCCGTTTATCGCATGAGTAATACCATTCGTCTACTGCGTTTTCCCTTCCTCTTATTCGCACAACTTTGGGGATTGTTGGGGATCGTTTTCTGTTTCTGCCTTCTTATGGGACATCTCTTACAGTTATCGTCTTTAGGCAGACCTTTTTTAGAGCCTCTATACCCGCCCAGGGTAAAGGACCTTAAAGATGCACTCATTCGACTTCCTTTCAGTAAACAAAGAGGGCGTCCGGAATATTTACGGACAAAGAAGCCATTTAGATTCCGCCAGGCAGAAGGGAAGAAAAAGCTTGATATTGATGAATAATGGTAGGAGGTGATCAAAGTGAAGCCGGTTCCAGATCGAAGAAAAATATCGCCGTTCCTTGTCTTCTTTCTCGTTCATTCCATCCAAGTAGGGGTGGGAGTTCTCGGATTCCAGCGTATCATTTCAGTAAATGCAGGGTATGATGGATGGATTTCTGTCATTCTGGCAGGGATATCCACTCACATTATTATGATCATGATGTACCTTATTTTAAATAAGGTGGATGGAGATCTTGTGTCTGCTCATACTCTTGTCTTTGGAAAATGGATCGGGAATGTATTCAATTTCTTTTTTGTCGTATATTTCAGTTTGCTCGTGATCACCATTTTGAGGACGTATATCGAGGTGTTGCAGGTGTGGATGTACCCAAGATTAAGTACGTTTTTCTTCTCCTTATTCTTTCTCATGCTTGTCTATTATATTGTGAACGGCGGTGTCCGAACAATTACCGGAACGGCTTTTTTCGGCATCATCCTTCCGAGTTATCTTATTTTAACTTTCGCTTTCACCTTTAGATATTCAGACTTTAGAAATGTGTTACCAGTCTTTGATCATACTGTAAAAGATTTATTGATTTCTACAAAGAACATGTCCCTGACTTATTTAGGTTATGAATCGATCCTGGTCATTTACCCTTTTGTAAAAGACGCAAAAAAATCTCAAAAGTACGCCCATTGGGGCTTGTTTTTCACAACCTTTCTCTACACTTTATTAGCTGTCATTTCATTTGCATTCTTTAGCCAGAAACAATTGGAAAAGACCGTCTGGGCTACCCTATCCATGTGGAAAATCGTCGAAATGCCATTTGTGGAACGATTTGAGTATATCGGAATCGCCAATTGGTGCTTGATCATTCTTCCAAACGTGTGCATTGCCATCTGGTGTGCAAGCAGGATATTAAAACGAATGACACCGTTAAAACATAGGACTACGCTATTAATCATAAGCATCCTATGTCTATCTACTCTTACGTTTTTTGCAGATCGAAAACAAGTGAACTTCCTGAATAACATTTCAGGGCAAATTGGCTTTTATATAAACTATCTTTACATCCCTGTACTCCTTTTACTTGTGATCATCATGATGAAAGTGAGGCGTAAACAATGAAATTACGTTTCTTATTTATTTCTATCCTGACCTCTTCTATGCTCCTGACAGGATGTGTGGAAAGAGAAATCCTGGATGACTTATATATTGAAACAGCGAAAGCTTTCGATTACGAAGGAGAGGATAAGATAAGGGGCACTTCCCTTTTCCCAATCTATTTAGCCGATAAGTCTATTCAGAATGGGACCCTTTCTGCAGAGGCCTCCTCTACCCGTGAAGTATTGGAAAAACTGGAAAGAAGATCACAACAGCCCTTGGTACGCGGCGGCCTGGACATCGTGTTGATTGGGGAAGAGTTAGCAAGGAAAGGGATCATCGATATCGGGGATTCCCTTCAAAGAGACGCCAGTGTCGGAGCTCGTCTCTATTTAACCGTCACAGAGGGAGAAGCAGGGGAACTCATCAAAGGGAATTATGGATTAAGGGGGAACGGTACATACCTCTACAATCTGATTAACCATAACATTAACCGGAGAGAATTACCCGCGACCAACCTTCATATGTTCGTATTTGATTATTTTCAAGAAGGACAGACACCGTATCTCCCAGTTTTAAAGCAAATCTCCAAAGAAAGTGTCACTATTACAGGGGTTGCTTTATTTGATAAAGATAAAATGGTAAAGAAGATCCCTGCTAAAGATATGTTTTACTTTAAACTGCTGGTGGATAAGTACGCAGAAGGCAGTCACGTCATTAAAATGGGGAAAGAAAGAAACAGCGGCCATATTGAAAAGTCCGTTGAGGCTTCTGTCACGAGTCTTAAATCCAAGAGTAAAATTATCGTCAAACATAATACCGACCCTGTCGAAGTGTCTATCCAAATAAAATTAAAGGGAATTATCCGGGAATATACAGGTAAAAAATTGACTCCCGACAAAGTGAGTGAAGTAGAAAAACAAATGAAAAAAGATATTGAAAAAAACTGCCTGAAGATGCTGAAGCAAT
Organism: Rossellomorea sp. NPDC077527; assembly: GCF_044542955.1. NCBI lineage: Bacteria > Bacillati > Bacillota > Bacilli > Caryophanales > Bacillaceae > Rossellomorea > Rossellomorea sp. NPDC077527. The sequence continues at coordinate 81,880 of NZ_JBITVL010000007.1, forward strand.
TCCAGGAGTTAGGGATTGATCCTGTAGGCATCGGACAAAACCAAAAGCATGGTATACGTGGTTTCGATTTTAAAGAATGGGAAGACAGTATCTATCCGCAAGTGAAATTCAACGTGAATGCAAAGGTTCAGATTTTAGAAGCAGGTACGGTGGAATAATGTAACTTAAAAAGGCTCCCTTCTCACGAAGGGAGCCTTCCGCTATTACGCCATGGTGATGACTCGTCCATTTTCTGCACTTTCTTTACATGCTTCAATTAATTTTATGACTTGTAAAGCGTCTTCAGGGCCTACGGGAAGAGGTTTATCTTCTCTTAGAGCTCCATATACACCCAGATAATATTGAGTGTAATCCCCTTTTTCAGATGGAATGACTTCAGATGTCACATCGTCACCCGAAATGGTTGTCAGGACGCCCCAGTTTTCTTCGTCTTCCATTCCCCACTCTTCAGATAGAGGATTTTTCCCGGCCTTCAAATCATCTTCCTGACGATCCATTCCATGCTTCACGTAGCTTCCCTTTAGTCCATGAACCTGATAACGCGGTCCTGGATCGAGGACGATCGAGCGTGAGTACAGCTGTACTCTCAATACGTCATATCCAAGAGTGATAAGGAAGTAATCTTCCGCTTTATCAGGATTTCGTTGAGGAAAGACATCCGCCTGTACCCAATGTGGTTTCCCAAACAACGTAAGGGCCTGATCCAGGAGATGGGATCCCAAATCATACAACACACCAGCCCCCTCGATCTTATTCTCTTTCCAACGGTCCTTAATGGCAGGTCGAAAACGGTCAAAATGAGCTTCGTATGTATAGATTTGCCCCAGTGCTTCCTGTTTGAGCAACTGCTGGATCGTTAAGAAATCAGCATCCCAGCGACGATTATGGAAGACGGAGAGATGCAGGCCTTTCTCCTTGGCCAAAGCCAAAAGCTCTTCCCCTTCCTTGCTGTTCGTTACAAACGGTTTCTCAACAATGACGTGCTTACCCGATAATAACGATTGTTTAATCATGCTATAGTGAAGGTGATTAGGAGTCGTAATGACCACTAATTCGATATCTTTCTGAAGCAACTCCTCAAGTGATGACACGACAGTCGTTCCTTCGATGTCATTCAACACTTTTTCTTCATTGGAAGACAGTACCGCTTCGATTTGGAATTCCTTTAAATGGGATAGTAAAGGACGATGAAAACTTTGTCCTGAAAAACCGTACCCGGCTAAACCAACTTTTATGGGCTGCATATTGTCACCTTTTTCTATCAAAATGTATTCTCATATTATCATGTACAAAGTCAGACGAAAAATGATTCGTTTTACAATCCGGCAATGTTTTGTATAAAATAAATGGGAAAGGGAGGTTATCAACATGCAATCAATCAAAAATAAAGAAACCTTTGACGACCTGATCTCATCAACAGAACCTGTCATCGTAAAATTCCATGCAGACTGGTGCCCTGACTGCCGCCGCATGGACATGTTCATTGATGAAATCATGGAAGAATTCAATCAATATAAATGGTATGACATCAACAAGGACGAATTTCCGGAAATCGCCGAAAAATATGATGTCATGGGCATCCCAAGTCTGCTCGTTTACAAAAACGGCGAAAAAATCGCCCACCTGCACAGCGCCCACGCCAAATCACCAGAACAAGTGACAGAGTTCCTGAACACACTTTAATCCAAAGGTCCGTCCCCGTTTATACAGAGGGACGGACCTTTGTTTCTGACTTAATAGATATTTCCCTTCCCGTCCACATACACCGTTTGAATCACCGTTCGTTGGTACTCGTTTCCATCCACCGTTTTCCCTTCCAGGTCAAGGGTGATGTTATGGATTCCTTCCCCAAAGTCTGCCAGCGGCAGTGATGACAGATCTTCAGACGTTATGAGTGTTGAAGGCTTTGTCACACTCTTCATAGGGATATGATGGATTGTATAAGTCTTTCTTGATATTTGATCATTCTTACTCAATGAAACCACTGCTGGTTTCTTATGAAAGAGAATGCTTAGCATATAATGTTCTTTCCGGCACGTGTGAGCCTTCACTTCCCACCTTCCAGGAATGGGATCTGAAAGAAAGTGGGTGTGGTGAAAAGCTCCGGGGAAAAATCCTGTAGCATCTTCTGCCATCCCCCACTGCTTGTACACCTGACCGTCCGGACCCACCAGCTCATACAGCGTATCCCGCTGATTACTGACCCAGTTAATGGTGAGTCTCTCTACTCCTTCTTCCACAGCGAAGGATTCCACCCCCATCCCGTCCACTGCCCCGCCCCTGTGAAGGAACGACGTTTCCTCTTCCGTCAGGTGATTGATTGCTTCAGCACTATTCACATCTTTCACTTCATCCAAAAACAGACCCTTCATATATGGAAAAATCTCGCTTCCCTCTTTGATCGTCTTATGTGTCCAGTCCCTCACTTCCACTTCTTTGCCATAAGGAAGCCGGGAGCTCTTTACCAGGACGGCACCATCACTTTGACCAAATCGGCTCAAATATAGACCGCCCCAAAAGAGTTCAGTTTGGGCCCCTCCCCAGCCTGTACCGCCAAATGTATAAAAGGGGATGCTTTTGGCAAGATCATGTTCGTCCATTTCCGATCTGAATCCCCTCATATAACCCGTTTGCAATGAAAAGACGGCAGGAGTCTTACTTTTAAGAGCATCCGTCAGCCATCCCGCCCATTTACTAAAAGCAAGATCTGCAAGCTCCGATCCATGGTGAGGGGTTGAGAGTGTGATGACACGTTCCACATAGGGTGAAGCACCATAATGGATCAACGCGGCTTGGGCATCGATTCCTCCCTTACTGTGACCAACAATGACGAGCTTCTCCTTTAAAGAATCGTACATTTCCCGTATCTTATCTGCTAAAATTTCCCCATTCGTCCACATATCCTCATCTTTGTGCAAGTCAATGAATAGAGATTGATAACCTGCTCCCCGAATAATCCGGAGCATATCGTTATCTGATAGCCACGTTTCTGATGATGTATTGATGCCATGGACAAACAGGATTGGAAACCCATCCGTATTCGCTGCTTCTTCATCTTTGAACCATCTGCCTGGTTTTCCTGTATCCCCTTGTATTCCCTTCACACTTTCTTTCATTCTTATTGCCCTCCCTTAAGAAAGACGTTCTTTCCTTCATTATCGTTGAGCATTGATAAAAATTCACCCTCATTGTTAAATTCAGGAATAAAGACATATATCCTCCCAAAATTGAATAGTACCCATGTCCTTATCGAAAACTAATATCGATCTTACTTACTAAAATGGAGGGATTCCTTTGACAAAGAAAAATAATCAAGGCAGCGAAAACCAAAATTCACCGAAACGAGGAACGACAGAGTTTGCTAGTGAAATCACCAGCGGGGACAATAGTAAGGGGAATAAGCATAATAAAGATCAGAAAAATAAAACAAAATAATAATCAAAAAACCTGCCTGAAGTTCAGGCAGGTTTCAGTATGATGAAAGAAGGACTATTCGTCTTCATCCTGGATATTCACAGGAATCATGTTTGATTCAACGTGAATGTGCCCGGGGTCAGCTTCCTTATCCCAGCCTCCATACAATCGTTCATTCAATTCAATATTGGCTTCAGTTGCTGACTGTTCCTGCTTTTTCATATTATCACCCTTTCACATTTAGAATATGGGATTTCATATAAAATATACGGTCATGGTTCTTCCTTAATGGGACACACTATCATTGAAAGTGACTTGAGGAGGTAATGGACATGGATCAAAATCGAGTAAAGCAGATACTGTCTTCTTCAGCCGACATTGAAGTGAAGTATAGAGATGTATCCGTTTGGATCGACTCTGTATCTGAAGATGGAAAAACAGCCGTTGTGCATCTTCGCGGACCATTGGAAGAGCGTTCTGAAGTAAGTATTAATGATTTAGAAGAGGCATAAGAAAAAAGACCACGTTGTAGGCTGTTACCCCAACGTGGTCTTTTTTATAAACATCTTACTCTTTGTCTTTGATTTTCCCTTTGTTCTTTAATAGTTCAAAGATTTGGTTCGCTTGATCTGTATTATCGATTAAGCCAGCAAATTTCTCTTTTTGAGGGCCGAACGCGTATACAGGAACGTCGTCACCAGTGTGTCCATCCGATGTCCAGCCTGTACCTGAACGTTTATCAAAAATCTTTTCGATCGCATTATCGATTTCCGTTTGATCGCCTTTTTCAGCAGCTGTTTTCACAGAAGCGATTTCTTCCTTCGTCAATTCAAGGTCGATATTGTTCGCTAAGGTTTCTTCAACCGATGCACCGTTCACAATTTGTTCTGCCATATAGTCAGGTGTATGCTTTGCTGCTTGGATTGGAGCCGGATCCCAGTTGTATTCACCGTCAGAACCAATTGTGATACCACCTGTTGAATGGTCAGCTGTAACAATGACTAATGTTTCACCATTCTCTTTAGCAAAGTCTCTTACTTTTTCAAATGCTTGTTCAAAGTCTCTCATTTCACTCATAGCACCGACAACATCATTATCATGACCTGCCCAGTCGACTTGACTACCTTCCACCATTAGGAAGAATCCATCTTTATTACCTTTTAAGCGGTCAAGGGCAGCAGTCGTCATATCTGCTAAGCTTGGTTGCTTCTCATCACGGTCGATCATCTTATCCATTCCTGATTCAGCGAAAAGTCCAAGGATTTGTTTATTATCATCTTTCTTTAGTTCATCAGCCGATTTAACATAGCTGTATCCGTCTTTCTTGAACTGTTCTGCCACATTACGGTCATCACGCTCAAAGAAATCCGTTCCTCCACCAAGCATAACGTCAATTTTATGCTTGCCGTTGATCATTTCATCATAATAATCATTTGCAATCGCATCTTCACTCTTACGAGATTCTTCATGTGCTCCGTAAGATGCCGGTGTCGCATGCGTGATTTCTGACGTAGCTACAATTCCTGTAGACATGCCATTTTCTTTCGCCTGCTCGAGAACTGTTTTCACATTTGATTTATCATTATCTACTGCAATCGCGTTATTGTATGTTTTTACACCAGCACTCATTGCTGTTGCGGCAGCTGCAGAGTCTGTTACATTTTCTTTTTCATCTTCCGGATACGTCGTTTGTAGTCCGACAAGGTAAGGATCAAATGCCGTCTTCTCCATTTCCATCGTATCAGGATTATCATTCATGTAACGAAGGGCGGTTGTATATGGTACACCCATTCCATCACCAATCATAAAGATGACGTTCTTGGCTTTGCCGTTCTTGGATTCCTTCGCACTTGCTTCTGTGTCGTCCTGATTCATTCCTATAACACTTCCAAGAGCTAATGTGGAAACTACCGCTAACGGAAGGATCTTCTTCATTGATTTCTTCATTTTCCCTACCTCCTATAATTCGTGGTACATGTAGAAGAATAAAGGGGAAATATGAAGAAGCATTTGCAATTCAAATACAGGAGTGTAAAGAATGTGTAAAATTGAAAAAAACAGGCGTAAAGTTACCTGTTTTTTCAAACGTCATTCTCTTATGAGGGGAAGCGTACAGCAGCGGAATGAGCCACCCGACTTAATAATTTCCGATAAATCCAGTTCGATCACCTGGAACCCCGTTGCTTCGATCCGCTCGTTTAAAGCTTTGTTCTGGATGAGACTGATGATTTTCCCGTCACCGATCGCTAACACATTCGGTCCCATTTGAAATTGTTCACTATCTGTCACCGTGATGGTATGATAATGCTCCTTGATGGTCTTTAGATCCTCTTTTGAAAATGCCGGTGGATAGATGAGTGCCCAGTCACTCGAAATAATGGTAAAGACACAATCCAAATGGAGGATATCTTCCCTTAACGGCACTTCATGAACGGTGTATTGCGGGAGTTGATTTCGCAGAGATTGGATAGCCAGTTGATTCGTCCGGCCGCTCACTCCGATCCAGATATTCTCTTCATCAACGAGTACGTCTCCTCCTTCAATGGAATGGAGGAGTTCGTGATAAGGTATGTCATTTGCGTTCAGCCATTTCTTTAGCGTATCCACTTCTCCGCGCCTTACATCGGTGTTCATCGATGAGACGAAAAATTGATCATGAATCGTGAAACCAATGTCTCTCGTGAAGACTTGTTCATTGAATTCTGGCGATGGCTGAAGATGAATGACCTCCGAACCATTTTTCTCTAGCGTGTCTACAAATGTCTCATGTTGTTGAACTGCTTTATCTATATTAATATTGTCTTTTAAAAAATGCTTCTGAGTCTCATTGATGATTTCATTGATTTGCATATTCTCAGGTGAGACCACCACCACTTTTTTCAATTTTCCATACTCATTGGCACAATACGTTTTGGAATTTGGAACCAACGGGGAATTTAAACTCATCTTTACGCCCTCCATTTGTCTACTCTTAAACACTGCTTTTCCCTGTTATTATGATGATAAAACAATCTTTTTATAAGTTATGCTCTAGAAGCCTAAACAGGGACGACGGGCATACAGGTTTGGTGAAATAAGGGCGTTTGTCTACCCCCCAATAGAAAAAGGCATGCTGCTGCACGCCTTTTTTCATTAATGCACCATCCGGTCATGATCCTTCCAGAATTCTTTTCTGATCACGACCTTTTGGATTTTCCCGGATGCGGTTTTAGGTAACTCTTTTACAAAAGTAATATCCTTCGGTGCCTTGAAGTGGGCCAATTTTTCTCTGGAAAACTCGATGAGCTCTTGTACCGTCACATTGTGCCCTTCCCGGAGGACGACCACCGCATGGGGAACTTCCCCCCACCGTTCATGAGGAACAGCCACGACGGCTGCTTCCAGAACACTGTCATGCTCGTAAAGGGCTCCTTCTACTTCAATCGACGAGATATTTTCACCTCCGCTGATGATCACATCTTTCATCCGGTCGACAATTTCAATATAACCATCTTCGTCAACCGTCGCCATATCCCGGGTATGAAGCCACCCTTCACGGATCGTTCGGTTTGTGGCTTCAGGATTTTTGTAGTACCCTTCCATCACCGTATTCGTCCTGGTCACGATTTCTCCAATCTCTTTGCCGTTATGAGCCACTTCTTCTCCCAGTTCGTTTACCACCTTCACCTTGCTTCCGATCATGCTGTATCCTGCTTTCGCCTTCAATCGGTATCTTTCTTCCTTAGGAAGGTCTTTTTCCGATGACCTTAGGATTGAAGTCGTGATAAGGGGTGAAATTTCTGTCATCCCGTATACCTGGATGAATTCCCACTGCAGATCTTCTTCCACTTTTCGTACAAATGCCGGCGGAGGTGCAGAACCGGCAATGACCACCCTCACATCCTGTCCGATGGAACGCTCCCTGTTAGGATACGTTTCCAGAAGCATATTGAGAACGGTCGGCGCCATGTGCATGACGGTAACGCCATGTTTCTCCACTTTGTCCAGAATCACTGCCGGATCCACTTTTCGAAGCATCACCTGGGTCGCTCCATTCGCCGTATAATAGAAAGGTGATCCCCACCCATTCACATGGAACATGGGCAGGACGTGAAGAAGCGTATCCTGATCCGATACCCGTAAATGGTGCATGGAGGAAAGAGCATGCACGTAATTGGACCTGTGGGTGAGAAGAACTCCCTTCGGATCTCCCGTCGTCCCGCTCGTATAGAGGAGGGACGCAATATCCGTTTCTTCCAATTCAACACGAGAAAAAGCATCACGGCTGAATGAGCCCCGCCATTCTTCATAGCCTGGATGTCCGTCCCTCGTTTTACCGTGAATCACGACATGCTTCAAATGAGGCACTTCTGATAGAATCGGCTGAACCAATGGATAGAGTTCTTCATCGACAAACAAAGCCTTACTCTCACTATGGGTCAGAATAAATAGATAATCGGAAGGCTTTAACCTGGTGTTCAATGGTGTCATGATTCCACCTACCGAATAAACCCCATAGAATCCTTCCAGCATCTCTGTCGTATTAGGAGCCAAGTACGCGACTTTGTCTCCTTTCTCTATGCCAAATTGTTTCAATCCCCTTGCAAGCTGATTGACCCGGTCATTCAGCTGCTGATAGGTCAAATGTTTTTCATCATCGATGATTGCAACCTTGTTCCCGTATAACTCCACTGCCCGATCGAGAAAATCCGTCAATACTAATGGTACATGCATATGTACATCCATCCCTTCTGATTGATAAAGACGGGGAGATAAACCTGTATAGGATTTATTCTAGCAGATTCTTGTTTATTTTTGGGAATATTCTGATTTTTAAGCGTACAAGCCATTTATCTCAAGGCAACAAAACAAGCATGATGACGAAATCGTCATCATGCTTATACATTAACGTCCTCTTCGACTGGAAGTGGATCTGCCTCCGCTATTTCTCTTATTCCCGGAGTTACTTCTTTCAGAGGAACCTCTGCGGCTTCCGCGGGAAGAGCTCGTTGATTCATCATTCCGACGTGAGCCGGATCTCCTGGAACGTGATGAACCGTTCGTCTCATCCGTCCGTGCTCTGCCACCCCTGGAGGTTCTTGCTTTACGGTCTTTATTCGCTTGAATCTTCTTTTCACGGCGATCTTTGGCACTCTCGTTGGACCCCTTTGGGGCATGAGAAGTCACGTTAGTCGAAGCAACCTCTACCACCCGACGAGGCAATGAACGGCCGATGCCCTTTTCAATAGTGTCCAGATCCTGTTTATCCTTTAATGCGACAAAGGTAATGGCAAGCCCGTCTTTCCCAGCTCGGCCCGTGCGTCCAATTCTGTGGATGTAGCTCTCCACATCCTGGGGGATATCATAGTTAAACACATGCGTGACCCCCTCGACGTCAAGTCCCCGGGCAGCCACGTCCGTTGCAATAAGAAGCTGCAGCTTCGCGTCCCTGAATTTCTTCATCACGTTTTCCCGTTTTGCCTGGGACAGGTCACCGTGGAGCTCATCGACAAGAAAACCTCTTGCTTTCAGATCTCCAAGGAGCTTACTGACCCTTCTCTTCGTACGGCAGAAAATGATACCAAGAAACGGCTGGACGTCGTGAATTGTCTGACTGAGGGCGTCCAGTTTCTGGCGATCCGTCGTTTCAACGACTTCCTGCTGAATTTCCTGTACGATCTTTTCTTTTTCGCGAATTTGTACATTATGAGGCTGATTCATGTATCGCTTACCGATCTTGCGGATATCCTTGGACATCGTCGCTGAAAACAGAGCGGTCTGACGGGTAAATGGCGTCTCGCGGATGATCGATTCAACTTCATCGAAGAATCCGATATGAAGCATCTGATCCGCTTCGTCTAGTACAAGAAACGATACATTTGAAAAGTCGACCGTTTCACGGCGAATATGATCAAGGAGTCGGCCTGGTGTACCGATCACGATATGAATCGCTTTATTCTTCAGCCGCTTAATCTGTTTCTCAACATCCTGGCCACCGTACACAGCTAATACGTTTATATCATCTTCCGTTGCAGCAAGAATTTGATTCAACTCGGCGGTTACTTGAATCGCAAGCTCCCGCGTAGGGGTCACGATAAGAGACTGAATCTGATCTTTTTCCTGATCTATTTTGGCCAGCATGGGAAGGAGAAACGCCATCGTTTTTCCCGTTCCCGTTTGTGCCTGTCCGATCACGTCTTCACCATTTAATAAGACAGGGATGGTTTCACTCTGGATCGGCGTTGGTTCTATAATGGATTGTTCTTTCAATGCATTGACATACTTAGGTTGAATTCCTAAGGAAGTAAAATCATTCAATGGGGTCACCTCTTTGATACCCATTATACATTTAAATCCCCTTTAGAAAACAGGGCACTATGTTATAATGGGAAAATCGTAAAATGAAATGAGGAATAACAGTGCTGACATTTGAAGATAAATTAGCTGTCATTGAAGAATTTCCTGAGCTTACACGGAAGGATGTTTCATTGAACAGGCTGAACTTCCACTATGAAGACAGTTTGTATGAAAAAACGACTGTCGTGTATCACCTGCATCCAAACGGAAATGGGTTTGTTTATACAGGTAGTCATCCCGGATTTGAAGCGAATCCGAAAGGACTTGTGAACATCAGGGAATTCACTCGTGATGAACTTCGGGAGATCGTTCGCGCTTCCATCGACCTTCTGGCAACAGAAGAAGATATTGTTCCACCGGTAGAAGAGTTATGGAAGGATGCTGAAGGGCACTCTCTTCAATTGATCGAAGAGGATGACCGATGGAATATATATGCCGGCGACAACTTGGAAGACAGCTTCGGCGGCTATGATGAAGCAGCCTTGTATTTGCGTGAAGAAGGGTTTCGGAGACGCTGATCATGTAAAAAGGACGAATCGTTTTGGCGATTCGTCCTTTTGTGTGTAGATGATCTCGTTTTTTGTTGGGCTGGTTTTGGAATAGTGCCGTTTTGGGTTTAATCCGGTCGATAGGATGAATAATCCAGCCATTTTCTTTCCAAATCGAGCCGAATACCTTTTATTTCGAATCACTTACAACGAGCGATTCAATATATCTCTCACACTATCATGATCCATTTCTTTATACGTCCCGACACCTGGTTTAATGAACGTCTTCTCTACAATGGCATCAAACTGACTATCGTCAATGTCATAATCAGCGAGTGTATTCGGCGCACCCAGTGAGTTCCAGAAGTCGCGAAGTGCTTTCGCTCCCTCTCTAGCCACTTCGATATCTTCCTTGCCTTCAGGCGAAATCCCGAACACATTGATCGCAAGCTGTTTCACTCTAGATGGATCCTCTTCAAGGACATGCTCCAGCCAGTTAGGGAAAAGAATGGCAAGTCCGCCACCGTGGGGAATGTCATAAACAGCCGAGATTGCATGCTCGATTCTGTGTGTGGCCCAATCTCCCCCGTCCGTTCCGTTTGAAAGCGTACCGTTGAAGGCGGTTGTACTGATATACATCATGGTTTCTCTATGCTTGAAGGAATTCAGGTCCTCAAGCAGACGGGGGCCGGTTGCGATTGCCGTCCTTAGAAGCGATTCAATGAACCCGTCAATCATCGGTGTGTTTTCAGTTCGATGGAAATAGTGCTCAAGGGCATGTGACATGCTGTCAACAATCCCATAAATCGTCTGATCACGTGGTACTGAAAAGGTGTACGCAGGATCTAAGATTGAGAACCTCGGGAACACATGAGGGGACCCCCAGCCTAATTTGTCTTTTGTCTCCCAATTGGTGATGACGGACACAGAGTTCATCTCAGAACCCGTTGCCGCAAGTGTCAGAACCGTTCCAAAAGGAAGTGCCTCATTGATTGGAGCTTTAGCCGTAATCAGTTCCCATGCATCTCCTTCATATTTGGCACCTGCTGAGATCGCTTTTGTACAATCGATCACGCTTCCACCACCTACTGCCAGAATGAAATCAATGCCTTCTTTTTTGCAAATATCTACACCTTTACGTACGGTCGTCAGGCGCGGATTGGGTTCCACTCCACTTAATTCAAATACCTTTGCACCGATTTTTTTTAACTCGGTCGTTACATCATCGTAAACTCCATTTCGCTTGATGCTGCCACCTCCATAGACAAGAAGTACGTTTAGACCTTTGTCCAGAATGGAAGACAATTTCTTCACTTCATCTTGTCCAAAATAGAGTTTTGTCGGATTGTATTGTAAAAATGTATTCATATTTAGCACCTCATAGTAAGATTGTGGTTTCATTTTAGCATTTCTTTCACCCATGTAGATATTGATAGTTTTTCATAGCATTTATCAATAATATTGATACTCATTGAGTTAGGGATGATATGAACTGTGTAATGGGAGGAGTCAGCCATTTCTTCTTTTGATAAACAATTTGTGTATAAACCGGAATTTTTTTATGATCAAAAGGGATTTGGACAACCTTTCCGGATTCAATGTCTTTCCTCACAGCAATTTCTGGCATGATCGCAATGCCCAAATCATCTGCTACACATTGCTTGATGGCCTCCAGGCTACTGAAAGAAATGACCGATTTCGCCTGTATATTCTCCTCTTTTAACAGCTGCTCAAGTAAGACCCGGTACGAACAGCCCTCCTCCGTCAGAATGAGGGTTTCGGATTCAAGCTCTTTCAAGTTCATTTCCTTCAGGGAATGCAGACGATGGCTTGGCGGAGCGATCATCACCAACTTTTCCTGACGGATGGGGATCGTCGTAAAATCCGGATGTTCTGTATACCGGTCAAGCAGGATGGCCATATCGAACTTCCCCTCAAGGATCCCTTCTTTTAAGTTCGGGCAAAGTCCCGACTCGAGCAAAATTTTTAATTCCGGATGCTTTTCTTTTAAATCCTTGATATATGGCGTGATGAAATAAGCAGCAAGTGATTCCACTGTACCGATGCGCAAGGTTCCCCTCAGATTACTTTCATTCGAAATCCGTTCTTCCGCCTCGTCTAATAAGGATAGGATTTTCTCTACATAATAGTAGAGCTCCTCCCCTGACTGTGTAAGTCTCATTTTTCTACCTATCCGTTCGAATAATTTGACATGATAATGCTCTTCCAATTTCTTGATTTGTGTTGTTACACTGGACTGGGCATAGCCGAGTTCCTCTCCGGTCTTGGTATAGCTCCCCCACTTGGCTACTTCTTTAAAGGTATAAAAATAGTTCAGATCCATTTGTCTCTCCCATCATTAATTACAATAGTTTGTATCGATAATTATAGATAACTCCAATACTTACAGCAATGGTATACTCCAATCTGAATGAAAATCGTTGGAGGGGTATCATGAGTCAGCTTCAAAAATCACTACGTTTGCCACAAATCATATCTTTATATATAGGAGCCGTTCTCGGTTCAGGGGTATTATTTTTACCTGGGGTGGCCGCAAGTATGAGCGGTCCTTTATCCATCGTCTCGTGGATCGTCATCTCCCTCGCCGCCGTCCCCCTGGCCCTTACGATGGGACTGCTTTCTGCTTTTTATCCAAGCTCGGGGGGAGTGTCCCATTTTGTATCAGAAGCATTCGGCAAGTCCTTCGGAACCGTCATCGGGTGGATGTTCCTGCTCTCCGTCCCAACCGGGGTACCCATCATCGCTTTGACAGGTAGCTCTTACTTAGGGCAGCTTTTCGGCTGGGGACACTCTGGGATGGTTCTAGGAGCTGCAGCCATATTGGCCACCGTTTTAATGATCAATTTCTTCGGAGTGAAAACAATGGGATTCATTCAGACACTGGTCATTTCCCTCATTTTATTTGTCTTATTGTTTGCAATCTTTTCAAGTATGCCCCATGTGAAGACCGAGCATTTCACACCCTTTGCACCAAACGGGATATGGGCAGCGGTCCCGACGATCGGAATCCTGTTCTGGTGCTTCATTGGATGGGAAAGCGTCACCCATATGTCTGGGGAATTCAATGATCCCGGTAAGGATGCTCTGAAAGGCGTGTTTTGGAGTGCTGGTATTGTGTCTGTCCTATACATCATGCTGGGTGTGATGGTAGTTGGTACTGGTAGCTACACAGGAGGAATGGCTGAGACTGCACTCAGTCACATGGTGCAGCTTTCTTTCGGAAAACCAGGGGCGATTGGAGTCAGCATTACGGCACTATTTATATCCATCGCAAGCGCCAACGCTTATGTCAGTGCCGGTTCACGGATCGCTTATACATTATCCCAGCAAAGGGTGGCACCCCGATGGTTCGGTACGGTACACTCTAACTATAAAACACCAATCGGGGGACTATTATTCATCGGAATCATCTTTGCCGTCTTGTTAACGGCGGTTCACTTACGATGGCTGTCCTTTGAAACGCTGCTGCCATTTCCGAATGCCACCTATTTCGCTACGTATATCGGTGGTGCTGCAGCAGGCGTGAAATTATTGAAGAATCATAAGATCGGACGAATCGCCTCCACGGCCTCCCTCGTTCTAACACTGGGATTCTTCCCGTTTCTCGGCTGGGTCGCGCTTTACCCTGTAAGTGTAGTATTGATTGTCTTCATATGGAATGCTAAGAAGAAAACGACGCAAACGGTACCATTGAATTCATAGAGGAGTGTTGAAAAATGAAAGTATTAGCCCTATTAGGAAGCACGCGAAAAAACGGAAACTCTGAATATCTTGCAAAAAAAATTGTGGAAGGCACCGATCACACCATTGTTTCTCTTGCCGATATGCATATCGAGCCGATTGAAGACCTTCGCCATTCTGAAGGAGGTTTTCTCCCCGTCGTGGATGACTACGAACAACTTGTCCAATTAATGGAGGAGCATGACATTCTATTATTTGCCACTCCCCTTTACTGGTATGGGATGAGCGGCCCGATGAAGAATTTCTTCGACCGCTGGAGCCAGTATTTACGAGATGAGCGCTTCAACTTAAAAGAAGAGCTTACAAGGAAAAAAGCATATGTCGTCATCACCGGTGGTAGCTCGGCCAAAATAAAAGGACTTCCTCTTGTACAGCAATTTGATTATATTTTCCAATTCGTGAACATGGAATTCGTGGACTATTTGATTGGGTCAGGAGTCAAACCAGGTGAAATTGTTAACGATCAAGCGGCATTAGAGAAGGCTGAACGGTGGAATGAACGATTTAAAGGATGATCCCTCATGAGGGGTCATCTTTTTTTTGTTAAATTACCGTGATAAGGAAATAGTATGAATAAAACCTTTTATTGGAGGCTGCTTATGGAATTCCCAACCATTCACACAAACTTTTGGGATGCCGTCATTGCTATTCCCGTAATCATTTTGCTGACGCAACTCATTAAAACCTTCTTTAAACCACCTGCTTTTTTAGTACCCAATATCGCTGTCATTCTCGGACTTTTCATTTCTGTCTTCATTAGCCATAGAGGGCATCTCATCTCAGGTATTTTCATGGGCTTCTTTTACGGATATGCGGCGATCGGGAATTATGCTTCCTTGAAGACTACGGTGCTGGCTTATCGTGGGGAGAAGGAAGAGACTTGATGAGGATGTTTTTCTGACATCATTAGAGCTTTTAGCAAGAAAAAAAACCGGAATTCAAATGAATCCGGCTGCCATGATGGAATCAGATACAACCAAAAGAACAAGCATGAATGAGCATTGTACAATCAGTTTGTCATTTTCATTAACCTATCCCTGTAATCTGTCCAATATCGTCGTCAACGTCTTGTCCAGCTGTATCACCTCATCGACGTCCATATCAAGACGCTCCAATAAACGTGATGGGACACATTCCGCTTTTTCCTTCAACGCTTCCCCTTTATCAGTAAGGGTAATGACAACGCTGCGTTCATCTTCTATTGAACGCTTCCGCTCCACAAGACCATGCGCTTCCATCCTCTTCAACATAGGAGTCAAGGTACCAGAATCCAGGAATAACTTCCTCCCCAGTTCCTTTACGGAAATCATTTTTTCTTCCCATAACACAAGCAGTGCCAAGTATTGAGGATAAGTGACTCCGATTTCCTCCAGTAGGCTCCGGTAGAGCTTCGTTATTTCCCTCTCTGCTGTATAAATTTTAAAGCAGATTTGATTTTCTAATAAAAGTGGATCTTTCATACATGTCGTTTCCTTTCTTGAACATACTAATTGTGATTATCATACAAAAAAGAATACCAATTATCAAATTTAATTTTGCACAACTTAATTGTTGACAATTCAAACCTGAACCTTTAACATTAGTTTTGTAATATTAAATTGTGCACAACCAAAAAAACAAGAGGAGTGAACGAAATGGAAGCATTATATACAGCAAAAGCAACAGCAACAGGTGGACGTGCCGGTAAAGTAACAAGCAGCGACGGAGTCTTGGATGTAGGACTTGCAATGCCAAAATCACTTGGTGGCAACGGGGCTGAAGGCTCCACGAATCCAGAGCAGCTTTTCGCAGCAGGGTATGCCGCATGTTTCGATAGCGCTCTTAATTTAGTCGCACGTCAGGAAAGGAAAAAAATCGAATCCAAAGTAACCGCAGAGGTGTCCATCGGTAAAGATACGGACGGCGGATTCAAGTTAGGCGTTGCTTTAGTCGTAGGTGTCAGCGGTGTTGAGCTTGACGAAGCGAAGCAATTAGTGGAAAAAGCCCATGGAGTTTGCCCATATTCAAAAGCAACAAATGGGAATATCGATGTTGAATTACAAACTGAATTAATTTGATCATCATGGATGGGTCTTTCAAGGCTCATCCTTTTTTTTTGAAATATATCGAACATTTGTTCTTGTCTTTAATCACTCTCTTGTTCTATAATAAAAGAGTACTAAAATTCATGGGTATTGGAGTGGAAAATGATGAAACATCAGGCTACACCTTATTTTAGTTTTGATGGGCAGGCAAGAGACGCATTGGAATACTACAAAGAAGTATTCGAAGGGGAAGTGCTGGGGATCCAGACATTCGGCGAGGCGGATTTTCCGAGTCCTCCTGAAATTTCAGATCACATCATGCACGCTCAATTTAAAAAAGGAGAGCTTTTCTTTATGATGTCTGACAGCTTTCCTGGCCAAGCCCCGACTGCGGGCAATCATATTTCACTTGTCCTCGAACTGGAGAGTGAAGAGGAAATCAATACTTATTACAAACGATTAACGGAAAAAGGAAACGCCGTAATGGAGCTTCAAGATACCTTCTGGGGTGCAATCTATGCCAAGGTAAAAGATCCTTTTGGCATCACCTGGGACCTTAACTACACAAAAAAATAAGATGAATAGGCTACTGCGTTACCATCTTCCGCAGTAGCCTTCTTAAAATCCCAGTACCTCTTATCATACACCGAAGGCAAGATCCGTCCCTTTCATAATATGATAATACTTATCGATTTTAAGGATGGTACCTTCTGTTATGAGTTCTTTCGTCAGGCTTGTAACGGTTTCCCTTGTTGAACCAATGAAACTTGCGATATCCTGATGGGTCAGATGCACATTGATTTTCATATAATTTCCTTTCATTTCTCCAAAACGAGGCATTAGGAAGGTCATGAGATGAAGGATTCTTTCTTTGACGGGGGCAAACATAATGCGTTCAAGGAATACACTCCTCTGTTTCATATGCTGATTGAGGGCAGAATACAATTCAGTCAAGGTCGGGTGATGAGTGACCCCTATGCGCTCCACCTGTTTTTGAGTGAGCACCCGGACCACTGTCGTATCGATTGATTCAGCATATACACCCTCATCGTCTAAACTGAAGCGGGGTATATTACTGAAGAATTCACCTTCTCCAAGAGCAATGAGAATGGTTTTTCGCCCATCCTCACTGTTCTTATAGAGTTTTACTTTTCCCGATTGAATCATATAAAGATTTTTACTCAATGAAAAAGGCTGATAGATTACTTCTTTTTTTGAGTAGTTTACGAGCCTCCCTGGCAAATCTTCCATAAAGGAAGTCGACCTCAATGGTGCTGAATTCATGACGCCCCCTCCTCATTACTTTCAAATTCGGACACAAACTCACCGTATCCCTGCTCTTCCAATTCATCTTTCGGGACGAACCTGAGGGCTGCTGAATTCATACAATACCTCAATCCTGTAGGCTTGGGTCCATCTTCGAATACATGACCCAAGTGGGAGTCGGCGTGTTTACTTCTGACCTCCGTACGGACCATGAACAATGTCCGGTCCTCTACTTCAATAATATTGTCTTCAACTAAGGGTTTTGTGAAACTTGGCCATCCTGTTCCACTCTTGAATTTATCCTTCGAACTGAAAAGAGGTTCACCTGAGACGACGTCAACATAGATCCCCTCTTCCTTGTTATCCCAATATTTATTCTTGAAGGCTTCTTCAGTCCCCTCTTCCTGAGTGACTTTGTATTGAAGTTCCGTAAGCATTTCTTTTAATTCATCATCTGTATAGGAAGGATAAAGAGAGCTGGTTTCGAGTTTGATATGCCGATCTTTTCCCCAAGCCTCATCCAGAAAATCATCCCTTCCTGAATTAGCTCTGTAGAATTTATAGCTTAATTTATTTTTCTTATAGTAATCCTGATGGTACTCTTCCGCTTTGTAAAAAGTTTTAGCAGGTTTGATTTCTGTTACGATCTCTTCTTTAAATCGACCTGAGTCTGCCAATTCCTTCTTAGACTGCTGTGCCGCTTTCATTTGGTCTTCGTTATGATAATAAATCCCGCTCACATATTGAGGTCCCCGGTCGACGAATTGCCCGCCGGCATCCGTTGGATCGACCTGTCTCCAGAAGATCATTAATAATTGCTCATACGTAATCACATCGGGATCATATTCAACTTGAACAGCTTCCACGTGGCCCGTCTGTTTAGAGGACACTTCATCATATGTCGGATTTTCTTCTTCGCCTCCCGTGTATCCTGAAATGACTGAGTAAACGCCATCCAGTTTTTCAAAGGGCGGCTCCATACACCAGAAGCATCCCCCTGCGAAAGTGGCGAGTTCATGGTCTTCATCGATCATGTTGGTTTTCACCGGCTCACTTCCAAGGGATTTCTGTGTCATGCTGGCATACAGTTTCGGTCCGAAGAATGCCCCTAGACCGACTAGGATTACTAATCCAATTCCGATCACTATTTTTTTCATCGTCTCTCCTCCTTGCTATTTTACTAAAGGTAGTCGAAACCAGAAGGTGCTGCCCGATCGTCCATCACTTTCCACACCTATTTCTCCATCGTGAAGCTCGATGATTTCCTTGCTGATGGAAAGCCCAAGACCTGATCCTCCTCCCGCTTTGTTACGGGATTTCTCTACCCTGTAGAACCGTTCAAAGATAGAAGCTTGCTCTTCAATGGCCACTCCCCTTCCTTCGTCCTTCACAGAAAACTCTACCTGTTCCCCTTTTTTCACAGCATGAATTTCAAGGGTTGTATGGTCAGGTGAGAAGGAAAGAGCATTTTGGATAAGGTTCGTCATGACTCTTTTAATTTGAACAGGCATTAATGGAACGAGGGGCAAGCCCTCATCGTATTCAACTTTCACTTCTATATTCTTTTCCTCAATTTTGCGTTCAAACTGCTGAATGGTATCAATCAATAGCTGATCGATAGGAGTAGGGGACGGTTTCCAAGACAGCTTTCTGTTTTCCAGCTGTGAAAACTCCAATACCTCTTCAATCAACAGACTTAATTTTTCCGTTTCCGAAAGAATCGTTTCATAATAGCGTCGCCTTGTCTCCGGATCTTCAATGATGTCATCATTCAAAGCTGCAACGAAGGAGTGGATCGAAGACAGGGGTGTCCTGAGATCATGGGATACATTCGCAATGAGCTCACTCTTGAACTTCTCTGATTCCTTTAATTCACCAAACATCCCTTCGATCCTTGAAGACATATGATTAAAGTTAGAAGCGAGTTCCTTGATTTCCTGCGGTCCCGCTTCCGTCACCTTCACATCAAAGTCGCCGTTCGCCATCTTCCCCGCTTCCCTGCTCATCTGCTTTACAGACTTTAACAAAGGGGATGTAATCATCAAATTCACGGCAAATGATAGCAGCCCTGCGCCCAATGTAATGAGCGAAAGAAGAATGATGATATCTGTTGAGATAAACATTTGGACATATGAAATGGTGAGAAAAACCAGAATCACTACGAGAGAAATCGTGTTGGCCAAAATAAGGAGCGTTCTAATCTTCATGATGATGCTCCCCCTCGAATTTATATCCGATTCCCCACACGGTTTTGATCCATTTCGGCTCGGATGGATCATCCTCGATCTTTTCCCTCAGTCTCCGAATATGCACATTGATCGTATTGGCATCCCCTAGATATTCATATCCCCATAATGTCTCGATCAGCTGTGATTTTGAGAATACCTGCGCAGGATGCTGCGCCAGTAAAGATAATAGTTCAAACTCTTTCACTGTCATTTCGACTTCATATCCTCTAGAAATCACCTTACGTTTATTACGGTCAATATGCAGTCCTTTCCACCGAAGAACATTCTGTTGTTCTTCGGTTGGCGCAGAATAAGTCCTTCTCAATACATTTTTAACCCGAAGTAAAAGCTCACGGGGACTGAACGGTTTCGTGACATAGTCGTCCGCCCCTATCGTGAGTCCATATATACGATCTTTTTCTTGACCAAGTGCTGTCAGCATGATGATCGGTGTATCATGGTCCTCCCTTATTTTTTCTGCTGCCTGCCAGCCATCCATTTCGGGCATCATGATGTCGAGGACGACAATGTCCGGATGGAACGATCGATACTTTTCGAGCGCCTCTCTCCCGTTAAAGGCGGTACTCACCTCAAAGCCCTCCCGGACAAGATAACGTGAACATACATCCACAATATTTTCTTCATCGTCTACCAACAGCACTTTTTTGACCACTTTGAACGCTCCTTTACATCCCTGTACCTAATTCGGCACTTCCAAAATCAACATTGAATTGCTTACACCAAATCACGATTTTCATTCCTTCAGCCGCCGTTACACCACTTGGGATTTCATAGTTTTGATTGCCCATGTTTCCTTTTAACTCTCCAAGAGAAACTCCCTCTTTTGTTTCTTGATCTGCTTCTACTAAGTAAACGTAAAGATCCGGTCCGTTGGTCACATCAATATTTTCCAATCTGACATTTTCTCCCGAAACCATCACGCTCCCTTTTGCATGGTGATTGGAGTCTGCCCCTTTAAACATTCCCGTGAGTTCACTTTCTTTCATTGTATCGCTTGTCATAGCGTCTTGCGAAGATGAATCGGCTTCTTTCATAGTATCCTCTTCGTTTTCTTTCATATGAGAAGCTGTTGAAGTTTCGGGTGCTTCATTTACGACCTTGTCAAAGAACAAGGGGGAAACAAGCCACCAGCCGACTCCCAACATTCCTGCTACAACAATTCCTATTAACCATTTTTTCAATACGATCATCCTTTCTTTTTCAGATTAACTGTAGTATAAAAAACAAACCTTATGGAATCTTAACGGAATCCTTAATTATTTCTTAAATGTACGTCGGACTTCATTTTGGACAGGTTCCAATGAATCTGAGATAGTAAAAGATATTGAACTAAAGGAGACTAATTCATGCTAAATACTCTGATATTCATCTTCATCATCTTTTTGACCGGTTTCCTGGTTGTACGTTACTATCCCGCTTTTGGAAAGAAACCGGCCCAGGAGAGAGTTAACTCATCTCCTCAATATTCGGAAGGTTCATTCCAAAATTCGATGCCCACTTCCATGGATTCAAGCTTCTCTTCATCCGTTTCAATGGTTCGGGACCTGGTAAAAAGGAATGCCAATCGTAAACCAGCTGACGATATGCCAAGAGTCGCGTTCCCAACTCTTGATCACCCCCATCCTGTTACCAATGTAACGTGGTTTGGACACTCTGCTTCGATGATTGAAATCGATGGAAAGAGGTTGTTACTTGATCCCATGTTTGGAAAAGCCCCCTCTCCATTTCCGTGGATCGGTGGAAAAAGGTATAGCAAGGAGCTGCCATTTCAAATCGATGAACTTCCTTCCATTGATGCCGTGATATTCTCCCATGACCATTACGATCATCTTGATTACGGGACGATTCGAAAGCTTCAAAATAAAGTGAAGCAATTCTTTGTGCCGATCGGGGTAGGAAGTCATTTGGAGCGCTGGGGAATCAATCCTGAGTGCATTAGAGAACTTGATTGGTGGGACAAAGTAGAGTGGAATGGTCTTACACTGGCCTGTACCCCTGCAAGGCATTTTTCAGGACGGAGCCTGAATGATCGTAACGCTTCTTTATGGTGTTCGTGGTGTATCATCGGGATCTCTTCTAAAATCTTTTTTAGCGGGGATAGTGGTTACGGGCCACACTTCAAGGAGATTGGGGAGCAATATGGTCCATTCGATTTGACCTTAATGGAATGCGGTCAATACGACCCTAGATGGGCACCGATTCATATGCTTCCTGAAGAAACGGTCCAAGCCCATATTGATGTGAAAGGAAAATCGCTCATGCCTGTTCATTGGGGGGCGTTTACCTTATCCTTTCATGAATGGACAGATCCGATAAACCGTGTGACCAAGAGAGGGAACGAATTGAATGTTACTGTTGCTACCCCTAAGATCGGGGAAACATTTATTGTGGAAGGAGATTCCCTGCCGTCTTCACGATGGTGGGAATGAACAAACAATCGCCTAGTTGTATACACTATCTAAGGAACTTTAAAGTAGGCGATTATACTATGAGCAATGAGCAAAAAGCCACGTTCGGAGCCTGGGTTGCAGCCATCGGAACTGTTCTAGCCGCAATAGGCAGTACCCCGATTAAGAGCATCCCAGAGAATACCTTGAGGTCGTTCAATCTCGTAGGAAATGAAATGCAGGCAACCGGGAATGCCCTTGAAGCAGATGCCATAGAGGAATTCTCGCTGACAAAAGCCGGGAATGAAATTCAAGCCATTGGGAACGTCACCGTCATTGCCGGTATAGTGATTGATTTTAATGACAACATCAAGCAGGAGCTTAATATCAAAGGGAACCTTCTTCAGGCATTAGGGGGGTCTGCTGCTCTCTACGATTCATTTAATGAAGAACATTCAATGGAAGTACTTTATTCCATTTACGGGAATCTTCTTCAGATCATCGGTAACTCCCTTCAAGCCATCTCCGGCATCCTCGAAATAAATGATAGAGACAGCGGAAATATTAATGTGGTGGGGAGTTGGATTCAGGCGATCGGCTCCATTATTTCAGCCCTCGTCCAAACAAAAGAATCTTCCGACTGATGTTGCTTTACATAGTTTTTCAAATGTAGAGCAACAGAATCAGGTGCTCTGCATGAAAGGCTGTTTTTTAAAAACAGTCTTTTTTTTGTTTACCTTCTCATATAGGCCCTTTTACATAATATCTCTTGATCTGGGTTATCGCCCATACCATTTCACCCAAGGACGAATATTCATAACCTAGATAGAGAGGAGGCTTTTGCTATGAATGATTTTCAACCTGTAAATAATGAAATGTTTGTGGATTATCATGATATACGTCGTCCAATCGGACGGCCGGGCTTCGGAAGACCTGGGTTCGGGTATGGTGGATTCGGAAGACGTCCGTTTGGGTTTGGATTCGGCTTCAGTCCGTTTGTTGGCGGGCTTGCAGGAGGATTACTGGGTGCGGCATTATTGAGTCCTGGCTATGGTTATGGATACGGATATGGTTATCCGCCACCTTATTATGGTTACCCATATCCTTACCCTTATTATTATTAATATCATACAGAACGAAGAGGAACCCGATTTGCCATGCAGGGAAATTGGGTTCCTCTTCGTTCTTCTAAATTGACTCCTTTACAGACTTAGATTGATATTGTTTCCTGAAGGGTCTTGAGTGAAATATCTTCCCTCTCGTTCCTGGATGGAAGCTCCCATGGACCGTAGACGTTGAATGGTTGTCATGAGCTTTTCTTCACTTAAAAAGTGCAGCGTGAACCAGTTTAGACCCGCACTGTTTTCTGTCGGCCTCGGTGCTCCCACACCATTCCAGGTATTCAATCCGATGTGATGATGATATCCACCTGTTGAAATGAAAAGTGCATGATTTCCAAACCGGCTGACTACGTCGAATCCAAGTCCTTTTCCATAGAATTCTTCCGTTGACTTCAAATCTGACACGTGCAGATGGATGTGCCCCATCACCGTGCCGGCAGGAAGTCCATGCCACGATTCTCCTTCTGCCTCGGCTAAAAGTCCTTGGGCATCGATGGGATCCACCGCCATCTCTACCTGATCTCCATTCCATTTCCAATACGTCGATGGACGGTCCCTGTATATCTCAATTCCATTTCCATCGGGATCTTGTAAATAAAGCGCCTCACTGACAAGATGATCAGATGAGCCAAGCCTAATATTCAACCGGACCATGTGAGCCAATATTTTGGCAAGCTCTTTTCGATTAGGCAGCAACAAGGCGAAATGATAAAGCCCCGTCGTCCTCTGCTCTTTAGGCATGATATGTTCAGGCTGCTCCAAGGTTAACAAAGGTTGAATGCCGTCCGCGGTTAAAGTTGCCCTCTTCTCTGTTTGATTCAATATTTTAAACCCGATTACTTCCTGATAAAAGGATAGAGATCGACTTACATCCTGTACCTTTAGGTTTACTTCACCAACAAAAGTATGGGGTCCTTTATGAAAGTTCATCTTTATTTTCCTCCAATTTAAAGTGGATTGTTTATACTATTTGTTATTAGGTTACTTTATGTAACTTATATTATTTTAATAACTAATTTCCGTCAAGTAATTTAATTACTATCTTAAAAAAATATGGTATACTTCTAATTAGATTTTTTTCGATTAAAGGAGGCATTGAAAGTGAATCAATCTGAAATATGCCCACGATTTGAAAAAGCAATCGGCATTTTAAGTCAGCGTTGGACAGCCCTTATCGTATACCAACTGCTTTCCGGTCCACAGCGGAACTGCACCATTAAAGAGGCTATCGGCATCAGCGGCAGACTCCTTTCAGAGCGGCTAAAGGACCTTGAAAAAGAAGGGATCCTTAAGCGTGATGTCTACCCTGAAACGCCCGTACGCATTGAATATTCGTTAACGGAGAAAGGTTACTCTTTAGAACCTTTAATGAAAGATATAGAAAAGTGGTCCCAGGAGTGGATTGAGAAGGATTGACTTAACCCGTCAGGTTATTGGCGGGGTTTTTTTGTTTGATTGAATGAGAGGGTGTATGTGGTTCCTTTTTTTGATCCTGTTGTGGGGAGGTTGAGGGATTGGAGGAGGCGTTTGGCTGCGTAAGGTGATTCAATTTCCAAAAACCATCTTAGATCAGCATTTTTTATTGTTGGACCAATAAGCAATTCATAATCTTTGAGAGCCTGTATATGAGCGGAACGATCTGTTTTTTTACACCCTGAACAAATCCAGGCACCATGTTTTCTTCTTAATGGGTGACTGTCGCAATCACTACACCTAACCCCTTTTATTATATCTTCTGCTGCAATATAATATCTTTCCATTACATTTGGATGAAACTCACGATGCTGCTTTTTCAATGTTCGAATGCATTTTTTCTTTTGTTTTTGGGATATCGATTCGTCCTGAATATATTTCTCTATAAGCGAAACTTTCTCCAATAAAGAATGGCGATGAATGACAAATTTGTTAATTGATTTGTTTTCGGGGGATGTTTTTATAATCGTGCGGTCATTACTCATGACCACGCAAGCGAAAATCGGGATTGTCGGGAATTCATTTTTACTTAACCATTCCTCAAGCTGTAATTTCTGTCGCTTAACCTGAAGCGTCGGATCTGGCAACGCTGCTTCCACACCGTCTTTCGTTTGTATTAATTGATTAAATATGGGGTCAAAAAATGCAGTGCCAGCGAGATACTTCACTTCAATAATGAGAATGAATGCTGTTGTGAGGAGGAGTGTGTCAATCTGGAAGTAGTTGTTCTTATGTGGAAGCCTTAGATCGTTGAGTATAGAGTATTTCTTTAAGTCTAACGAGGTTAAGGTGTAATCTAAAGCCTCTTCTCCTTTATAGCCTGCCATTCTTTTACCAAGCTCTTCAATAATGACAGTTCGTTTTGGGTGCTGAGGAGGTAGTCTGCGGAGTAAAGCTTGCAATGAGAGGATAATTCGGGGAATACTTCTTTCTTTTTCAATCATTTGATCACTCCAATCTGCTTTGTACTACTTTCTATTCTCTATAATCAGGTAAAAGTCCTGCCTGAACCTATCTGGTTATGATTTATCGGCGAAATATTAATTTTAACGGCGAAATTGAGAATATAACGGCGAAATTCTCATTTTATCGGCGAAAACTCAATTATAACGGCGAAATCCCCATTTTATCAGCGAAACACCCAAACCACCGACCTCGCCAACCACCACCCCTCCACAAAAAACCATTCCCTTCCCACCCCACCCATAGTATATTTAGAGTAACGAAATAAATAGACTGCGAGGGACGGACCTACTATGTGGAACAATAAAAATGTGTGGATATTATTAATCGGAGAATTCATTGCCGGGCTTGGATTATGGCTTGGGATCATCGGCAATCTGGAATTTATGCAGGAGAAGGTGCCATCGGATTTTCTGAAGTCGGTCTTACTAGCTTCCGGGCTATTAGCCGGGCTTGCTGTCGGTCCGTTGGCAGGAAGGATCACGGATCAGGCGAAAAAGAAAACCGTGATGCTCGTATCAGGGTTCACACGGGCGCTGAGTGTCGTTTTTATGCTCATCGCCATTTATACGGGCTCGGTATTATGGATGGTCGTCTTCTTAGTGAGTATTCAAATCTCTGCCGCTTTTTATTTTCCTGCTCTTCAGGCTGCTATTCCGATGGTGGTCAAAGAAAAGGAACTGTTGCAGATGAACGGGGTCCATATGAACGTGGCCACTCTCTCAAGGATCCTCGGTACGGCTTTAGCGGGGGTTCTACTGGTCATCATTTCTTTATCGATGCTTTATGTTCTTTCACTGGTCGCTTATCTTGCCTTGTTCATCATGACGTGGTTGCTGACAATTGACGAAACATCTCAGGCAAAGTCAGAAGGAACAAAACCGAAAACAGCAGGCTTCAAAGAAGTATTCCCGGTCATAAAAGCCCTTCCCATTGTCTTTATGACACTTGTGATGACACTGATCCCGCTTTTGTTTATCGGCGGTTTCAATTTAATGGTCATCAACATCAGTGAGCTTCAGGATAGTTCCGCCATTAAGGGCTGGATCTATACAGCTGAAGGGATTGCGTTTATGACGGGTGCGTTTGCCGTAAAGAAAATCGGGGAGAAAGTGTCGCCATATAAAATTTTGTTCACCTTTAGTTTTGTGATCGGGATTGCGCAAATGCTCCTTTACTTTGCTACAAGTCCCGTGATGTCAGTATTAGCGTTCACTGTGTTTGGCTTTTCTGTAGGGTGTTTCTTTCCGACAGCGGCCACCATTTTTCAAACTCGCATCCCGAAGGAATTTCACGGCCGTTTCTTTTCGTTCAGAAATATGCTCGACCGGCTCATCTTCCAAGTTGTCCTGCTTTTAACCGGCCTCCTATTGGATCTTGTCGGTCTGCAGATCATGACGGTTCTATTCGGATGCCTTTCGGTTGTGATGACTGGGCTCTTCTTTTCGAAATTCAGGCAGCTCCGGACGACGACCCTCTCAGAACAAACAGGCCAGGCTAACATCTGATTGTGAGCTTTTTTTGTATAATAATGAGAATTATTATCAATACTATGTCAAAAGAAGACAACCACGGCTATGGTTGCCTTCTTTGTCTTACATACCTGGTTCGAATGTTTTGCAATCCGTTTCTTCGCTGTTATGTGCCTTGTTCCCTTTATGACTGACAACGAAAATCTGGTCTGCAGAGCATTTCTTTCCTTCACTGTTGTATCTGCAGTTGCTTACTTCACACATTACGTCTTGTGCCATGATTATACACCTCCCCTATACCAATAGAGTGTACGTTTCGTTTCAGGTTCATACCTTCACATCATTAAAAAGGGGCTCCCCCCCATAAAGGTAAGCCCCTGTTTCTCCTATAATTCCAATACGTCTTCCTGATTCACTGCTACCCCTCTTCGTTTCGTCACGATTTTATATGCTGCCACGGTCACCAATACGACTCCACTGCACAACATATATAAAACCGGGAAGCCGAGCTCTGAGGAAACGAGCCCCAGCACAAACGAACCAACGGCAATCCCCAAGTCATAAAAAATAAAGAAAGTAGCGGTCGCATGTCCCGTTCTCCTCTTTGGTGCCGCCTGTATGGAGATGGTCTGGAAACTCGGAAGCAGTGCACCATACCCAAGACCGATCAGGGTTCCCGCCATTAGCAACAGTGCAACGGAATGAGTCATGCTTAAAAGAACCAACCCTATGGCAAAAATAAAAAGGGATGGATAAATCACCGCATTCGGTCCAGATTGGTCGAATAATCGTCCAGTAAATGGCCGCGACAATAACATGGCCGCTGCAAAGACGACAAAGAATAAGCTGACCGATTCAAACAGACCGATTGATTTGGCATAAACGGATATGAACGACATGATTCCTGAATAGGCAAAAGACGTCAAGAAGCCCACTAATGCAATCGGGATCGCCTTTACTTCCATCAAATCCTTGAGGGTCAATCGTTTCGATACCTCCGCTTTTATTGCATCCTCTGTCACCTCAATACCGAACGTGCAGAGGAACCCAATGACGATGATCCATGAGAGTCCCATGAACAATGATGCATATGGAATCCATCGAATGAGGGCCAAAGAAAGAAACGGTCCTACCACTACCGCTACATTCATCGACATCGCAAAATAACCAAGCCCCTCCCCTTTCCTGCTTGCAGGTATCATATCAGCGGCAATTGCCACTAAGACCGTTGAGCCGATACTGAACCAGATTCCATGAAAGAAGCGCACCCCCATCAATAGATAGAAATCATGTACCCAAAAGTAAATAAATGAGGAGACGCCAAACAGCATCACACTGATGATGAGCGTCTTTTTCTTGCCAAGTATTTCAATGATTTTCCCCGAGAACGGCCGTATAAGAATGGCTGATAGTAAGAAAACCGTCGTAGCAAGTCCCGCCTGTCCTTCTGTTCCATGCAGCTGATCGATCACATAAAGTGGCAGGATCGTTAACAATGAGTAAAAAACTAAAAATAGAAAAAAATTATTCAGTAGCGCCATGAAAAAGGGACGCGTCCAGATGTTTTGTTCTGCTGATTGATTCACTACCATTCTCCTTTTTAAAAATAGTTGTTATGCTAATTATATCTACAACATGTATATTTGTAAATATAGTTGCTATGACAATTAATTTGCAGTATTTTTATGAAAACCTCTAAACATATCCTCATTTCATGTATGATATAGATAAGAAAATGAATGTAGAAGGTGAAAAACAGTGACCATGACCCGAGATGAAACCATCGGCTTGTATACGAGCCACACAGTAAAAAATATCATTCGATTCCTCACCCTCCACCTGAAAGATTTCGATGTGACGCCTGAGCAGTGGACGGTGATGAAAAGACTTGCTGAACAGGATGGAATCAGTCAAAAACAGTTGGCCATCAGATCGGAAAAAGATCAGCCCACCGTGACCAGAATATTAGACATCCTGGAAAGGAAAGAACTGATCTACAAACAGAAAAACGCTGAAGATAGAAGATCTTTTTTAATTTTTATAACGGAAAAAGGAAGGACCGCGAAGGACGAGCTGTCCCCTTTTATTGAAAAATTATATGAGGATACGATTCTGAAAGGAATTTCAGAGGAGGATTTAGAAGTATATAAAAGCGTTCTTTCTCAAATCAACGCAAACATGACCAAAGGATAGGAGTGTCTGAATGAAGCAAATTCCTGTTGCCCTCCAGATGTATACATTGCGGAACGAGGCGGAAAAGGATTTCAGAGGTACACTGCAAAAGGTGGCTGAATTGGGCTATGACGGCGTAGAACTTGCAGGCTATGGAGGATTGACTCCCAAGGAGCTGAAGAACACACTCGATGGTTTCGGGCTTCGGGCAGTATCCAGCCACATTCCACTGTCTGAACTAAGGAGTTCTGTGGATGATGTGATCAACGATCAGCTTGAGCTTGGCAGTCGCTACATCGTATGTCCCTATTTGTCCCCTGAAGAACGATCAGAGGAAGAGTATTTTCGATTGATTGATGATTTGAACTCCATTGGTGCGAAATGCTTTCAAGAGGGGATCACCCTCTGCTATCACCATCATGAATTCGAATTGGCGACTCTATCCAACGGAAAAACGGCTCTTGAAACGATTCTTTCGGAAACGAACCCCCATTGGGTCAAAGCCGAGTTTGATATTTATTGGCTGACGTATGCCGGAGAACAACCGGTGGAGTGGTTGAAGCGTTACCAAGGTCGGACTCCTCTTGTCCATTTAAAGGATATGACAACCGACGGAGAACGATTTTTCGCGGAATTGGGATCCGGTGGTGTGGACCTCGGTTCTGTCCTTGACTTTGGTGCCCACAGCGATGTGGACTGGTGGATCGTCGAGCAGGACGATTCAAAGATCCCTCCCATCGACAGTGTTCGGAAAAGTCTAGAGTATCTACGGCAAATCAAAGTGTAATGAAAAAGGAGAGCCACCATTTCGCAGGCTCTCCTTTTTCCATCATTATTTTAATTTCGCTACAATCTTCCCTTTCACATGGCGTTCTGATAAACGAATCAGAGCATCCGGCACTTCTTCAAGTGTGACTGTCTCTTTCAGCATGGCATCCAATTTCCCTTGTTCCAATAGGGAAAGCATCTCATTCCCTATTACCGCAAAATCCTTCTGGGCTTTCATATCATCCGTTTGATGCGCTGCAGCAAGAGCGATTTCATGGTACGAAACGACTTTCGTGAATGATTTGATTTTGTTGAAATCCGGCGCACCGGCGATATATACCATATGCCCCATATAGGCCAAAGCATCAAGGGAATCCGTCGCACTTTGTCTGCTGACCGCATCCACGACGGCGTCTACTCCACGGCCATCCGTGATTTCCATCACCCTCCGAATGACGTCTTCTTCCCGGTAGTCGATGACATGATCGGCCCCAAGAGATTTCACATAATCGTGATTGTGACGGGAAGCAGTGGAAATGACGGTCTTTCCTGCGAGCTTCGCAAGCTGAACGCCAAACCCGCCTACTCCTCCGGCCCCTCCATGGATCAGTAGCGTATCGACCTGGTCCAATGGCAATTTGCGGTGAATGGCCTGGTGCGCCGTATAGCCTGCAGTCGGCAGGGCTGCCGCATCTTCAAAGGAAACGCTGTCCGGAATGTGAGACGCAGTATGGGCTGTGATGATCGCATATTCTGCATAGCCGCCTTTTTTCGTAAAATCGCCGTGGTAGACGACACGATCTCCTACTTGAAAGTCTGTTACTCCCTCACTTACTTGTGCGACCACTCCAGCTACATCCAAGCCAAGGATATGCGGATAGGACCAGACCGGCATCCCGTTGGTTGCTGTCTTATAATCAACCGGATTCAACCCTACAGCATAGACCTCCACGAGAAGTTCTCCGCTTTCTGCTATTGGGGTTTCAATTTCCTCCACCTGCATGTCTTTCCATAGCCCTTTATCCTTTAATAATAATGCCTTCATTCTATTCATCTCCTAATAGAGTTTTATGATTCATTTCCTTATATGGTATATAATATATACTGTACATTCATTACACAAGTAGGCACTATTTAGTATCCTGGTTACCGTTTGGAAACCTTGGAAGTGCCTTCGTTAGTTAGATACTGGGAGTTCAACTGTTGATTATTCCTTAATATTCAGCAGCTGAATCTCCGTTCTTTTTCAACTGCTGATTCAACAAATAATCACCGAACATAAACCTGGAGGTACTCATATGAAACAACTGAACACAGAATATCAATGTGCCATCGACCTAGTGATCGATGTCATCGGAGGGAAATGGAAGGTTCTTATTCTATGGAATTTAAACGAAGGGGTCAAAAGATTTAATGAGTTGAAGCGCTCTATGCCGAATATCACCCAGAAAATGCTTACCCAGCAGCTCCGGGAATTGGAGGAGCATGGACTGGTCTCGCGGACCGTCTACCAGGAAGTTCCCCCTAAAGTGGAGTATTCAACGACCGAGATGGGGAAGAAACTCCAAACCACACTCTTTGAAATGTGCAAATGGGGAGATGAATATGCCGAGCAGAAGGGGATCGAAATGAACCGGTGCTGGACGTCTTATGATTTTATGGAGGATGATCATTAGTATGATAAAAGGACTCGCCGCAGTGGCAAGTCCTTTTATCATTTATTTAACCAGTATCTGTCCAAATGCCTTTTCCAACGTATCGTATTGAAAGACGAATCCCGCTTTTTCCAACCTTTCCGGTATGACCCATCTGCTCTTCAGGACCAGCTCGGTTTCCGTTTTAATGATCACGGCACCTGCTTCAAGCATCCATTTCGGAGTCGGTAGACCTATTTTTCTGTTCATGACATCCCTTAACTGCGCCATGAATTCCCGATTGGTGACAGGATTAGGAGCTGAACAGTTGAACACGCCGCGTAACTCCTTTTCTTCATTTAGAAAAAGAATGACACGAAATAGGTCTTCGACATGAATCCAGCTGAATCTTTGATTACCCGGCCCCTGGACACCTCCAAGGCCAAATCTGACCAGATTTTTGTATGGCGTCATCACTCCGCCATCCGGTCCCAAGACGATGGCTATTCTTAACGCAGCCTGCCTGGTTGCCGGTAATGAGAAAGAGAAGAATGCTTTCTCCCACTCTTTTGCCACTTCTGCTGAAAATCCTGTACCGATATCGCCTTCTGACTCGGTCATGGGGCGGTCCTCTGCATGGCGATAGATCGTTGCCGTGCTGGAATTGATCCATAGTGGAGGGGGATCCTGACACTGTAATAGGGCATTTCCCAGGATTTCCGTTGTTTCGGTCCTGGAACGGAAGATTTCCGCTTTATTTTTTTCATTGTAACAGCAGTCAACTGACTTCCCTGCAAGATTAATGAGCATATCTGCACCTTCTAATGATTGGACAATGTCATTGTCGCGATCCCACGAAACATGTGGGGATTGCCTGGAAATAATGGTTACTTTATAGCCTCTCTCCAGAAATTTTTTCTGAAAGTAACGACCGATAAAACCCGTTCCCCCAGCTATGACAACATTCTTTCTCACAGTATCAACTCATTTCTATATAAAAAAAGTTTGTGAATAATTTCACATTTTATTATACCAAATTCTGTAACCAATTAAAACCGAATTTCCCATGTTTCTCTCATGCACAAAAAATAGTGGAATATTCCTAGAAAAATATTTTTCCACGATTTGAATAGATAACGGCAGAAATTCCCCTCTATTTTGTTTTATATCGACATTTTAGAACACTAAATATTTCAAATTTACTGAAAATTACCATTTTTTTCATTGTCAACCTTGCCATTTTTTACTAGACTACTAATTAGCCGCCGGGGCCAAAAGGAATAGCTATTTCCAAATTCTATGATCAAAAGGGGAAATTGTAATTATGTCGAAAAAGAAATTAGTCAGTTTAGCACTAGGTACTTCTCTTGTATTCAGCGCATCCTTTACAGGTGCGTCCGCATTCGCCCAGTCTCCAGATTCTATTACTTCGAAAATGGAAATTCATCAAAAGGTCATGAACATAGATAAAAAAGGACCTAGCTTCTTATCTGGGAAACTATCAAAAGGTATTGTAAAGAACGATCAAGACGTGAAAAAGTTCATGAAAGATAATAAAGAGCTTTTCGCCGTCGATCCACATTCTGAACTGACATTGCTTGAAAAAACAACAGATGATCTTGGAATGTCTCACTATAAATTCACTCAATCAGTGAATGGTGTACCAGTTGACGGAGCCATCTTCATTGTCCATACAAATAAAAAGAATGAAGTGACGGCTACAACGGGTCAACTTTATAAAGAAGCTTCTAAAAAAGTAACCAAGACTAAAACTAAAATCAACCAAAAATCAGCTACGGATCTTGCTTGGAAGCATATCGGGCTATCTAAAGCAGACACAATGACAGGAACTCAAAACGAGTTCGCCATTGATGCGAAGAAAGACAGTCATGTTGATAGTACAACCGAAAAGAATGATCTCGTCATTCATGAGAAAGACGGAAAGTTTACTCTTGCGTATAAAGTGCAGCTTCAATTCATCGAGCCTTACGGGGCAAACTGGCAGATCTTTGTTGATGCGAAAGACGGATCCATTGTCGAAGCGTATAATGCTGTAGCAGATGGAGCTACGACAGGAAGCGGCTACGGAGTTTTAGATGATTATAAAACTCTTAATACTTATTCTTCAAATGGAACGTATTACTTATACGATGTGACGAAACCAATGAACGGTGTCATTGAGACGTTTACGGCTCAAAATGGGTCAAGCCTTCCAGGGTACTATTCAACTGACAGCAATAACTCTTGGACTGCTTATTCCCAAGCGGCTGATGTAGATGCTCACGCTTATGCCGGTAAAGTCTATGACTATTATAAAAACACACATAACCGCAATAGTTTCGACAATAATGGAGCGACCATCCGCTCTACAGTCCATTACGGATCCAACTACAATAATGCGTTCTGGAATGGTTCACAAATGGTGTATGGTGACGGGGACGGATCTACTTTCACATCCCTATCAGGCGCACTGGATGTTGTTGCACATGAGCTGACTCATGCCGTGACGGAACGTACTGCAGGATTGCAATATCAATATCAATCAGGTGCTTTGAACGAATCGTTCTCTGATGTATTCGGCTATTTCTTAGATCCAAGTGATTACTTAATGGGTGAAGATGTCTACACTCCAGGTATTTCAGGAGATGCCCTGCGCAGTCTTTCAAACCCTTCTAAATACGGTCAACCGGAACATATGAATAACTATGTGAACACATCTTCCGATAACGGTGGTGTTCATACTAACTCAGGTATCCCGAATAAAGCGGCTTACAACACGATCTCAAGCATCGGTAAAACAAAAGCAGAGAAGATCTACTACCGTGCGCTGACTGTTTACTTAACACCAACAAGTAATTTCAGTTATGCTCGTGCGGCCCTTCTTCAATCAGCTGCTGACCTTTACGGCAGCGGAAGCTCAACTTATAATTCCGTTAAAGCAGCATGGGATGCTGTAGGAGTTTATTAATTCATACGAAAGATATGACAAAAGCCGTCCATCTGGGCGGCTTTTTGTCATGCTTACTCATTTTGCTAATATCTTAAAAATACTAAAGGTTCAACTTCAGAGAACCGATATAATGAATATAGGTATATTTTCTCATTTCCATTTGTTGATCAAGGAGGGATGTTCATGTTTGAACACTTATTTATTAACCTGTGTGTCTTTATCTCATTTCTATATTTTGCCGGGATTGTGATGAGAAACCCGCGTAAATCCCCCATTCCCTCTCCTTTATTGATGGGCATATTCTTTGGGATCCTAGGGCTCGCTCTCATGAACTTTACTATCCCCCTGAATCATAATAGCATAATGGATTTGAGACATTTGGCAATCGTCACCGCTGCCGTTTATATCGGTTGGATTCCTGCGCTTTTATCAGCATTCATCATTACGACAGGCAGGATTCTGATGTTCGGGATAAGTACTCAGGCGGTCGTTGCCGCAATCGGGATGCTCTCTATCGGCGCCATCTGCGGCTTCTTGTCCCGCCTACGGATCGGTAACCTGAATAAGCTTCAATCGATGAACACCGTAAGCTTGATCATCATATTTTTAGCTTTAGTCAAAAACATCGGGATTTCAGAAACCTTAAAGGTCTTTCCGTATCATTTTTTCACTTCCCTTGTGGTCGGTTTTATTGCATACTTTATCGCCGAGCAGATTAAGCGTTCAAATGAGCAATATCATCTGCTGGAACAGAGCGCGACGAAAGATTTTCTCACAAGCCTTAATAACGTAAGACAGTTTGATGTTAGTTATAATGA
Source organism: Rossellomorea sp. NPDC077527 (assembly GCF_044542955.1). NCBI lineage: Bacteria > Bacillati > Bacillota > Bacilli > Caryophanales > Bacillaceae > Rossellomorea > Rossellomorea sp. NPDC077527. The sequence goes on from NZ_JBITVL010000007.1 coordinate 117,177, forward strand.
AGCCCTTAAACATGCAGTGGAAAGAAATGAAAAGCTTTCGTTACTGCTCATTGATATCGATCATTTCAAGAACGTAAACGATACATTTGGTCATCATGCAGGTGATGAGGTTCTGAAAGAACTTGGTAAAGTGTTGAAGCACCAATCTAGGAGCTTTGATATTGTCTCAAGGAATGGTGGAGAAGAATTTAGCATCCTCCTTCTGGATTGCCCCCATAGTCATGGGATGGTGATTGCGGAAAGGATCAGAGGAGCTGTTGAAAAACATCCATTTTTCATTTCGGAAGAAAAAATGATCCGCATTACGATTTCAATTGGAGTGTCCACGTTTCCGGATACCCTTTCCCAGGATGGTGAGGAAATCTTTGAACAGGCTGATAAGGCTCTTTATCTCGCGAAGCGTACAGGCCGAAATAAAGTATGCGATTTTCAAATGGTTCAAGCCATACATTGATAAACCGCAACAGCATTCAACATCTTTTCCCAGGAAATGATGTTGAACACTGTCCTAAATAAACGAAAAGGAGAAAAGAATCGACTCTTTTCTCCTTTTCTTATGATTACTTTTACCGCCTGATTTTCACATAGACGCCATTATCTTGTTTTTATAATCTAATCCAAGTCCCGTATGTAAGCACTCTACAGCCGACTGTACATCTCTTTTCTCCATCACTGCGGTCACACTAATGGAAGATTCGCCGATCAATTTCACTTTCACAGCGTTTTCCAATAACATCCTGCATACCCTTATCTTAATCTCAGGCCTTCCTTTCAAATTCCGGCCGATCACCGAAACTTTTGAAAGGTTGCTTCGTTCTTCGATACGCGAGTACTTCCATCTGTCTTTCCCTTTCTCTAAGATGAATAATACCTCTTGAAGGTCTTCCTCCTTAATTAATACGGACAAAGTGTTTCGGCAACTCTGTGTATAGACATCCCCCTGAATATGACGGGATGCAAGCTCACACATGAATGATTCCCGGAACTCTTCAACGTCATCACAATCGAATATATCAACTCTATGAATCGCTTTTTCAAATGTGATGCCGGTCACAGGGCTTGCTTCATTCTGCTTTACCTTCCCATGGATGAGAGTTCCGGTGACATTTTCAAAACTTGATTTTATATACAGTGGAATTCCGAATCTCTTTGCATGTTTCACTGCTCTTGGATGAAGCACGTCCGCTCCCATGACAGCTAAATTCTTCATGTCTTCATACGAAAGGGAAGTGATTTTCGATGCTTTTGGAACAAACCTGGGATCAGAGGTATAAACTCCGTCGACGTCTGTAAAAATATCACACCGATCTGCCTTTAGAGCAGCTGCAAGAGCAGCTGCCGTTATATCGGATCCTCCTCTTCCCAAAGTGGAGATGTCCCCATCCACCGTTACGCCTTGGAAACCTGCCACCACAACCACTTTCCCATGATCTAATTCACTCCTGATACGCCTTGTATCAATGGATTCTATATGAGCATTCCCAAGAACGGAATCCGTTTGAATACCAGCCTGCCATCCGGTGAAAGAAATCGCCTCCACCCCTCGTTGTTGAAGAGCCATGGCAAAAAGGGATATGGTGAGTTGTTCTCCTGTTGAAAGGAGCATATCCCTTTCTCTCTTACTTGGTTTCGTGGTGATATCACTCACGAACTTTACAAGAGTATCAGTGGTTTTGCCCATCGCAGAAACGACAACCACCACATCATGACCTTTTTTCTTTTCCTGTATGACTTTCTCTGCCATTCGTTTTATTCTCTCGGTAGAACCGACAGAGGTACCACCGAATTTCTGAACAATTGTACTCAATTGACGATCCTTCTTTCTATAAGGGAATGAATGAGGGTGATTGGATCATCAATTTGACCCAACAGTCCGATTTAATTGAAATGCAGCCAGGGCGTTTGTGACTTTCCCGAATTCGGAAGCGTGGGGACGGTCATCGTCATCAGAATAACCGTAATCCACCATGCGATTTCGGTTCAGGCATAGTTTGGTAAGTTCCGGTTTAAAGAAGTCAAAGAGCTTAAATCGTTCTTCCAATTGCGGGAATCGAGACTGATAGTTGAGTATCGCATCGGCAAGAAGACTCCAGAATGTTTCTTCTTCCATCAGCCCATTATTCTTTAGCAGATTGCTCAAATATCTCAGGTGACAAATAAAGAGACCCGTGAAGATGAACTGAGTCAACCCTTCTGGCGCCTCTGTTCGAAGGACCGCCTTAAATTCAGACGACAATCCTTGCAACTCTGGAAAATCCTGATCTGAAATATTGACGTCATCGACAAAATCTTTAATCGCTAAACGGTGAGGTTTCGCATCCTTTAACACGACAATAGTATTTTGTCCATGTGGAGAGAATACCGTTCCGTATTGATAAAGATAATGAAGGAGAGGCTCCATTACGACTTTGAAAAATTGCTCCATCCATTCTTCCGTGCTGAGCCCTGACTGGTCTATCAAACTCTCAACATATGGTTTATGGTGATGATCTTCATACAATAAGGCAGCCAGGGTAATCGCTTGTTCCCCTTCTTCTAAGTACGTATAAATGCTTTCTCTCCAAATGGTTCCGAGCATCTCCAAGTACTGGTACGGCGCCTCCTTTAATTGGGTATAGTATGGGTGGTTTACGTTCATACTGGCATTTTCCCCCGGTAGGATGACCCGACATTCTTCTTTTAAGAAGTGATCCTTTTCTGCCATTCCTTTAATGAATTCGGTCACCTTAGGTGCGATTACGGTTCGTTCCGATGGCAGTCCCCGATACACTAGTGTGTTCAAGATACTCATTGGAAGCTTTACATGATGCTTATCTTTGTTTGTTATGTTCACAAATGTTCGGATCGATTGTTGAGGAAGATAGCGGTCTTCTCCCTTCCCTAGCGGAATGATTCGACCAATGGCCAGTTCCTCAGGAAAATTCTGAACCAATGTGTTTTTCCACTGCCATTCGTGTACCGGCATGTAATAGTATTGCGATGGTTCGCTTCCATGTTGTTTGACCTTCACATCAAAACGTATTCGTTCTTCTTCACTCAGTTCACTCGCAATCAACGCTTCATAATCCAACCCTTCCACAGATTGAAACGATGCCAGATCTTTATGGACGGCAATCCAGGATAGCTGGATCTCCTTTTGCTGTTCAGGAGCGAAGGCAAGGTAATCATCATATCCGAACCCGATTCTTCCTTTGTTGTATGTAATCCACGGGTGGCCGGTCATATAGCCTTCAAGGCTTGCGTAATCTTCATGAATTAATTCGTCCGATCTTTTTGCTTCTTTTTCTAGAAGATGGGCATCTGCTATCAACGTGCTGTTCATTTCCTTGATTAAATGGCCCGCCGTTTCAGATGACATTCCAATCACATCCTGAAGATCGACCAATAATTCTATTGCACTGTCTGCTTCCTTTCTCCCATCATTCTCAACGATATAGATCGTCGTCCATTTTACATCGAAACTATCAAACAATCGTTTTTGTGCGATATAGTGATAGTGCTTTGACTCCGAGACTTGAAGGGAATATTCGATATTCTCTCCTTCTTCTGAAAGGATGTTAGGCTGAATCATCTTTTCATACATATACTCTGACAGCATTTTGCCTATCAGTTTTTTGTTTACTTTCTTCCAGCTATCACTCTTAAATACACGTTGTATTTCTTCATTAAATAACATACTTATCCCTTCTTTCTTTTAGTCTATGTTCTATTGTGGTATCAGAAAGGAACGGGAACGGAAGCCGTTTTCGTTCCAAAGGTTTGAAACACATTTTTCGTCTGAACCGGATATACGTCTCTTCCTGCAATCGTATTGATAATGATGGCGTTTCGGTGGGCACCGAGCCCCAAATCAGGTGCTCCGACACCATGAGTATGCATCTCACCATTTTGAATAAAGATGTCACCCTCACCCTCTACATAAGTCTCCAGTCGATAGTCTTCTTTCACTTTGTATCTGCCATTTTCATCCCAGGCAATCGACTTTTTCATTTCCGATAGGAATCCTGGAAATGCAGGCTTGTAACCAGTGCCCAGGATGATCACCTCTGCTTGATCTACGAAATGTTCTTCCTTGATCCGATGATAACCATGCAGTTCAAACCCTTTTCCGTTTCTTTCGATTCCGACGATTTCTGTCATGGCTTGCAGTTCAATATCCGGCTCATCGCAGCCTACAGTTCGTTCATATAAAAGATCGTAAATTTCGGCGATCGTATCTGAACTGATGCCTTTATAAAGAAGATCCTGTTCCTTTAGGAGCCGATCCTTTTTCTCCTGGGGAAGCTGGTAAAAGAAGCGGGTATAATCGGGTGAGAAATATTCAAGGCCCAGTTTTGAGTATTCCATCGGGAAAAAACCTTTTGAGCGGGTATACCATTGAAGCGAGAATTCATGTTTCTCCTGCTCTTTTGCCACATCCAGGAATACTTCGGCGGCGCTTTGACCTGATCCGATCACGGCAACGGATTCCGCTTCTGCACATACTCCTCTCTTGGATACATAATCTGCACTGTGAAAGACGTTTTTCCCGAGCATACTTTGAAATGCTTCAGGTACGGATGGAACCGAACCGATACCAAGGATGAGATGCTTCGTAAATAAGGTCTCCGTTTGTTGAAGCTCATCATTCCATACGGTGACTTCATACACATTGTCCCCACTCCCCAAGGAGACCGGGACAACCTTTTGGACTTCCATCCCGAATCGGCACGTGTTTAACTGTTCGCTCACCCATTGGCAGTAATGGTTATATTCTTTTCGCGGGATGTGAAATTTTTCTAGAAAATAAAAATGATATAAGCGATTATGTGCCTCCAGATAACGTAGAAAGCTGTAATCACTTCGCACGTCGGCCATGCTGACTAAATCCGCAAAGAACGGCACTTGTAAGGTCGTTCCTTCAATCAGCATGCCAGGATGCCAATTGAAGGCTTTCTTCTTTTCTAAAAACACGCTTTTCACTTCGGCTACTGGATCCAATAAGGCCGCTAATCCAAGGTTAAACGGTCCCAATCCGATACCGATGACGTCATACAACTCATTTGTTGTCATTGTAGAATCCTTCATTCTGCCACCTCTTTTCAAATTCGCTTCTCTCACAAAACATGAGCAGTCCGGTTTTGTCCGGAAGATCAATGTGCTTCACAGCTTGAAACCCGCACTTCTGAAACACATGGATCATTTTGTCATTACGAATATCCGGTTCAGCCACAACTTTTTTCGTCTCCCTTTCGTGAAACTGAAACGAAACCATGGCCCTTAGCAATGGAAGGGAAAGTCCTTTACCGAGATACTCCTTTTCCCCAATTAACAGGTGGACACCTTGATCATAAGGGGCAGACGAATACGTTTCCTCGATCACATCGCCTTTTACCAAGTAGGCTTCCCAGTAACTCATCGGCACTCCATCGAGATACCCTGTATAGAGGGTTTGATGGGAATCTGATAAAGCTTTTTTCAAATGGGATTGAAATTGGTCTAATGGAATATTCAGGTTCCAGAATGGATGGACGTGATCCTCCATCATCCATTTGTGAATAAGCACCGCATCCCGGTCAAAATCAACTTTCTTAAATGCAATCGTCTTTTGAATTTCTTGATCATACACTTTGAAGTCATAGGACATGATGGATTTCCACCTCTTTGGCAAGGGGGTTTTTCACCATCGTATAGACTGATTGAGCCTCCATCGGACCGACTAGTTCGTCCATATCATAGAATCGGGTCAATAAGTTCGCCTTACACGGAAGGACCGGTTGATATAATAAGCTGCTGAGAAGATTGGAATCCTCCCCCCACTGCTGTTCATGAATCTCGAGTCTTTCTTTGACGAGATTCATCAGCCTTTCTTCTTCAATAAGGTCATTTGCCCCGAAACCATTGATCAGCCCGAATAAATGGTTAAAGAAAAAGTAATAGCGTAATCGTTCTTCTGCGACTTCATCAGCGCAAACCGTGTCACTCTCTTGATTCAAGTCAGGGAGCAGTTTTTTAAGCTTTTCCACTTTCGATTCACTGAAGTAATATCCCTGATTATCTCGATAATAGAAGGTTTCAGGGTAGCCATTCTTTAGTTGAATCACCGAGTTCTGCTGATGAGCTTCAAGGGCGATCCCGTATGTGTGGAACAACCAGATCATCGGATCCAGAGTCAGGGATAAGTATCGATCGAACCAATCCAGACTTACTTCCTCAAGACTCCTACTTTCTCTTTGCGCTATCCCTTCCATGATGGACTGTATCCTCGGTTTCCCTCCATAGGCATGGTCTTGGCATAGGGCTGCAATCAAGCTGGTCCCTCTACTCTTTTCATAGAAAGGGTTTTCCCTGATGACCAGTTCAAAACCTGAAATGTCCTCTTTTAGGTCCACGTTTATGTATGCAGGATCCTTGATGACGATAAAGTCTGGGAACTCGCTGTTAAGGCTCTTTCCTACTTCCGTTTCTAGTAATCTTGAAACCTCAACTCCCCTGGCTAGCTCTTTCTTTTGATTGACACGGAGAGAGTTTGTGATTTTGACAGGTACTGAGAATTTATACATATAGCGCGAATCGCTGCTATAGACGGTTCTGAACGACGACGTCGCCGTGAAGTGCTTCCCTAGGGGACCGATATATTCCATACGTCTTTCTTCCATCAGGCCTTGTACTTTTTCTTTTTTAAGTAGTGTATTTACTTGAAGGGGATGGACAGGAAGCAATACGCGTCCATTCTCTTCAATCATCTCCTGCAGCCAATTCGGATCAACCCCTGGGGCATCCTTTAGTTCCTCAAAAATAATGGAAGATGCAGATTGGGTCGTACTTGAATCCTGCTCTACCAATGAAAGATCTACACTAAAATAATGAAGCTGAAATTCCCCTTTATTTTCAGGTGAATACGCAAGATCTTCTTGGTCGGTCAAGCCCTGCTTACTCTTCGGTGTTGGATGTAGCATATGTCCGAAAAGAAGGGATTGCTCTGCATCAATATAATCAAACTCTTCATCCGAGAGTGCCTCACCATCACCAACGCGACTTTCAACATAGTTTTTTATACTCCGACAGCTCAGAATCACTCTTAAGAGAAGTTCATCTTCTGACCCTTGATTGCCCTTATCCAGTAAGAATTCTTTTACAACAAGGGCTGTAAGGGTCACATAGTCAAGTGGTTTCATTTCGCTTTCCCCTACTCGATAATAAAGGGGAAATCCGAAGAGATGGCGATCGGTAAGTGACCAGTATGCTACCGGGATAATCAGTTCAATCTGTTGCAGGGCTAATCGAGAGACGATGACTTTCTCGAATTGCCCAAGTGATGGATGATGTTCATAGCTGCTCTCTTCAGAATAGTTCCCTGTTTCCCTCAAGTAACAATTAAGAAAGCTTTGCATCGTTGCGTGTTCCGCAATTTCATTAGAATGTATCAAAGTATGACCCTCCGTTTACTAATTCATCGCCGATTTCTTCAATCTCTAGTAGAAGGGAATGAATATCTCCCGGCTTCGTTCGTGGATTTAATAGGGTTAATTTCAAGAAGGTATGACCCTCAATCACCGTTTTCGCAATTACACCTTTTCCTCTATAGAGGAGTCTCTGCTGAATCAGTCGGTTTAGTTGATTGATATCCATCCCCATTTCCAGCCTTTTAGGCTGATAGCGAAAGATGACTGTGTTGATTTCCGGTATCGGGTTCTGAATAACGATGTTCTCCTGTTCTTCCATATAAGCAGCTGTGTACCTGGCAAGCTTGATCGTTTCATCAATCATCTCTCCAAAAAGCTGGGTTCCCACTGTCTTAAGTGATAGAAACAGTTTTAACGCATCAAATCTCCTCGTCGTTTGAACCGACTTATTCACCAGATTTAAGATGCCCTCTCTATCGTCTTTCACAGGATTCAAGTAGTCAGCATGATACGAAAGATGACGGAAATGCTTCTGATCCTTGACGAGGAATGCTCCGCAGCTGATTGGCTGATAGAACAACTTATGGAAGTCCACTGTAATGGAATCGGCCTCTTCCAGTTCTTTTAACTTGCCGGCATGGGCGTGGCTCATCATCAGACCGCCGCCATATGCTGCATCGATATGAAGCCACAAACCGTGGTGACGGGCAATCTCTGCCAGGTCCACCATCGGATCGATGCTTCCAAAATCGGTCGTTCCACAAGTAGCAACAAGGGCAAAGGGTAATAGTTGATTCTGTTCAAGATTCCTGAGTGCTTCTTTCACTTCCTCAACGCTCATCCGATGATGTTCATCGGTCTTGACCGTCACGATCGCGTTTTCCCCTAAACCCAGTTGGGAAGCCGCTTTCTTGACTGTAAAATGAGCATCTTCTGAACAAAGGATCCTTAATCGGTTAAAGCGTTGGGGTAAACCATCCCTTTGGACGTTATGATTCCATTTCGCATGACAGAAGGCATCGCGTGCCAACAGGAGCCCCATATAATTAGATTGTGTACCGCCACTTGTAAACACACCGCCGGATGTTGCCGGAAGATTTAGTTTTTCTGTCAACCACTTCACCATTTCCTCTTCCACATAAGTGGCTGCTGTACTCTGGTCCCAAGAATCCATTGATTGATTGAGTGCAGCGATCATCAATTCCGCTGCCACTCCCGGAAGAAGCGGAGGACAATGTAAATGAGCCATGCTCTTCTGATGGGAAATATGAAGACTATTCTTCAGAATCGGATCACCGATTTCATGAAGGACGTCCTCAAATGATTTTCCTTCCCGTGTAAATGTCATGATCGGTTTGATCTCATCTTTTATCACATCGGGCATTTTCCCGATAAAAGGCTGCCCGGTAGAAGCATATAAGTGTTGGAGCTGCCGGCTGACTCCATCGACCATCTCATGAAAAGCCCGGAGTCCTTTTTCTCCTTGATGCAGGAAAAAGGAGTCCATGTTCTGATTGATTTCTTTATCCATTGTTTTCATTTTCATGATTTCACTCCGTAAGAGAAGCTGTTATGGCTTCTTTGAAAATAGTCACCACTTCATCTACTTGCTCTCTTGTGATGATCAATGGCGGAAGAAAACGGACCACGGCACCATGTCTTCCTCCCACTTCAAGGATCAATCCCCGTTTGAAGCATTCACGTTGGATGGCACTCGCTATTTCTGGATTAGCCGGTTGACTTCCGCTCGCTGATCGGGGTTTAGAAGGATCAATGATCTCCACTCCTATCATCAGTCCTCTACCTCTTACATCCCCTATCTCAGGGAACTCCTGTTGAAGATCTTTCAAGGAAGAAAGAAGTCTTTCTCCCATTTCCCCGGCATGAGCAGCCAAATTCTGCTCTTTAATGAACTTTAAAGTGGCTGTCCCTGCTGCCATAGCCATTTGATTTCCCCTGAAGGTGCCGATATGGGCCCCCGGTTCCCACGCATCAAGATCACGATCATATATCACGACGGAAAGCGGCAGGCTCCCCCCAATTGCTTTTGAAAGGACAAATACATCCGGTACGATTCCAGCATGTTCAAACGAAAAGAGTTCCCCGGTACGTCCGATTCCAGTCTGCACCTCATCGATGATAAGTGGAATCCCCCGCTCTTTCGTGATTCGTCTCATTTCCTGGATCCATTCGATCGGCGCAGGAACGGAGCCTCCTTCACCCTGTACTGTTTCAAAAATCATAGCGGCAGGTGGCAAAATCCCACTCTCGGGATCGTCAAGGAGATTCTCGATGTATTGGCTGCTAATACGATGACTGTCCTCGCCACCTATTCCGAAAGGGCAGCGGTATGTATAGGGATAAGGCATGAAATGTGTGTCCGGCATCAATCCTTGAACCTTCTTCTTCGGACTGAGATTTCCACTGATGGACATCGTCCCATGTGTGGCGCCGTGGTACCCGCCTTGGAAGGTAAGGATGCTTTGCCTTCCGGTTGCCGTCTTCACTAATTTCAACGCAGCCTCGATGGCATCGCCGCCTGTCGGCCCGCAAAATTGGATTTTCGCGCGATTACGAAATCCTTCCGGTAACGATGAGAATAGTTCATTCACAAACTCTTCTTTCACAGGAGTGGTAATATCTAACGTATGTAATGGCCGTTTATCACGAATCACTTGCTCCATCGCCTCAATAACCGTCGGATGATTGTGTCCAAGGGCCAATGTTCCCGCTCCCGCTAAGCAATCCAAGTATTTGTTCCCTTCCATATCCGTTACATAAATGCCCTCCGCTTCACTGATGGCAAGAGGTATTCTTCTTGGATAAGATCTTGCATTCGACTCCCGTCTCTCTTGTTGTTCCAGTAATTCTTTATTTGAAATGGCATGTTGTATCGTCATCATTACATCTTCCTTTCCTGGTAGAATGGCTTTTGCTTTCAACGACATCTTAATTGATAATGATTATCATTGTCAATAGTAGTTGATAACTATTCTCAATTATTTTCAATCTTACCAGGTCATTTGTATGGATATCCGTTTTTTTCTAAGAATTTCCTGATGGTTGTGGTGAAAGGGAGGTTTTTTCCAAAACCGCGTTCCATTTACACTATTACGTAAACGATTGGAATCAGGTATATTTACACAGTGTCAAAAATAGGATAATAGTCGGTATGAACAGCTTTTCTGTGATCATAATTGAATGCTCAAAAATACACCGGAACTAAAAATCTCCGGTGTATTTCGTACGTTATTTACTTTCGCTCCAACGGCAATGTCATGCACCTGATTCCGCCTCCACCCTTCTCCAATTCATTCACATCAACTTGTATAATCTTCTTCCCTCTTACTTTCGGATGCTCTTTAAATATGCTCTTATTCGCTTTCGTACTCACTAATAGGGTTTCCGGATCCAGATTCAGAAAATTGATATCCGCCACTGTGTGTTTCACATTATCCGTCCACAGAACTTCGAATCCTTGCCGCTTTATAAAGTCTTCCATCATCACGTACTTTGCGCCGTTTTCGCTGACGACTTGTACAGGGAAAAGGCTCATATAACTTTTGGCAATCAGAAGGTCTTCCCCTGCAACATTACAATTCATATCCAAGTGCATCGTTTCACCGGTCCGTGGTAAGTCGATGATCCCTATTTCCGAAAACCCAGCCAGAAAGATTTTACTCTTCAGTGCTTCAATGCTCTCAATACTGGATCTCATTCCGGTATTTATAAAGACGGCGTCCCTGTTCAACACAAATACATCCCCATTTTCCAATGCTTTCAATGAGTTATTGTCCTTGATCGAAAATGTCTTCTCATCAAACCATGATTGAAACAACTCATGACTATGGAAATACTCGGGTGCTCTCATCGTAATGCCGGCATCACCAGGAATGACTGTGTTCCCATAAACGCAAGCCAGATCTCTTACAAATACACGATTGATAAGCTTATGATTCAACTCCCCAACCTCATCTGGAAGGTGTTTGGAGTAATCGATGACTCGCACACCCGTATCCTCCATCGCACGAATCATCTCTTCATGGTTTGCCTTCGCTTTCACCTGGTTAACCGGTTTCTCCCATCCGACGTAATCTGCCGTTCGTTGGTCGGGGACATCCACGGACGAAGGCGAGCAGACCATCACCGTTTTTAATTCTCCATGTTCATTCCAGCAATTCGCATTGATCTTTATCATCAGCCAGCCTCCTTGAAAATCAGTCTTCCTTACTTTCTCCTTTCCCATGGAAATCATTCCGGCCCCATTCACATAATTCATGGGGGGGAATGTCACACTATGGAGGATAAAGGGCAGGTGATGAGAGTTGAGTAAATGTACGGATCAACGTAATCTTTCGTGGTGGCAGCTTTCGTTCATAGGGGTAGGCTGCATCATTGGAACAGGATATTTCCTTGGCTCGGCTATTCCGATTCAACGTGCGGGATTTTCTGTGCTTATTGCCTATTTAATCGCAGGTATCGGTACATGGATGGTATTCCAGGCACTTGCAAAACTGACGGCTGAGCACCCAGAAAAAGGCTCATTCCGTACCTATGCCAAAAAAGCATTCGGTCCATGGGCAGGATTCAGTAATGGCTGGGTGTATTGGTCAGCTGAAATGTTAATTATGGGAAGTCAATTAACGGCCCTTGCCCTTTTTGCCCAGTTTTGGTTTCCGGGGATACCCCTTTGGATTTTCACTGCGGGATTTGCGGGACTTGGTCTAGTGATCATCTTATTGGGAGTAAAGAAAGTGGAGCAAATGGAGAATCTATTCGGTTTGATGAAGGCGGCTGCCATCGTCATGTTCATCCTTGTTGGGGTGGCCGCCTTGTTTGGATGGCTTGGTGGCGGAGAATCGAGTCGTGAGCAGTACTCTCCCATTCAAGGTATGCTTCCCCTTGAAGGAAAGGGATTATGGCTTGCCCTTCTGTTTGCTTTTTATGGCTTCGGCGGGATTGAAGTGATGGGTCTGATGGCGAAGGAGCTGAAGGACCCAAAGGATGCCCCGAAGTCAGGAAACATCATGCTCGTGACATTGACCTTTCTTTACGTTGTTTCTTTCTATCTTGTTTTAAAGCTGGTTCCGATAGAAGCCCTCAACCCAAATGAAAGTCCGTTTCTGACCGCCCTTAAACAATATGACCTCCCATGGGTGCCACATGTATTCAACTCCATCTTGATCATTGCCGGGTTCTCAACCATGGTCGCATCTCTATATGCCGTCACGACGATGCTTGTCACTCTGGCCGAGGAAGGGGACGCTCCACATATTTTCGCCAAAAAAGGGAGATGGAGCATCCCACTGCCTGCGTTCGGATTAACCATTTTTGTCGTTTTCGTCTCCATCATAGTGGCAATGATCCTCCCGGAAAGGCTATTCGAGTATGTGACAACGGCTGCAGGTCTGATGCTGCTTTATACGTGGATTTTCATCCTGGCGTCCTTTCTCAAACTCATGAGCAAGACCGCCTGGAATCTGATTCAATCGATCATCGCCCTCTTCCTTATCGTATTCGCCATCAGTGGTACTCTTTTTGATCATGTAAGCCGAATAGGGTTCTATGTAAGTATCGGATTCATCATACTGATTGCCGCTGCTGCGTTTTTCAAAAGAAAAAAGAGTTAAAGGCTGTCCTTAACTCTTAATTTTCTTATGCATATGTGAAAATGGGCATTTTCTCATGGCAGAATCATCATCACGAAGATAGTATTGTTCCCACTCATAATTGTCTTGCTGCCCATACCATTTCAAACTTGGATGTGGAGGTGCTTCGTCATATTCCACTAGCCGCTTTCGGATAACCTTCTTTAATTTCTGGCCGAAAGTGGTGGAGGAGTTGATTTCATCAAAAACCCATCTCGGCTGGAACGCTATTAAGAAGTAAGGGAAATGACGGCTTTTTCGAACAGTGTGAGCAGGAGTTGCACAGAAGGCAAAATACGGTTCACCATTGAAGCAAAACTCCCATGTGTGGTCGTGGGGATCCTTTCCAATATGATCCGGCCAAGGCTTGTCGTCCAATTGATGGACCCGGTTCAACAGGTCCCAAAAAATCTGCTCATACGTTTCAACCGGCTGCCGACCTCCCCCCATATCATCTGAATGGCAGAACACTACGAGAGATGCGTAATTTCCCGTTTCCCTTGAAATCTCCCCGTATTGTTTTAAGTAAGATGCCAACTTTTCTGAGGCTTCTCCTTTTCTAGGGTCTTCCGTAAAGCCGAATCGCAGTGTATCTGTCTGAAATCCTTGTTTTCCTGGTACGCAAGGATAAGGATGCTCTTCATCACACAACATCGCAGCGAATTGGCGGTATGCGGATTGCTGCCATGGGCTAAGTTCTTCCAAATGTTGATCAATCCAACTCTTTGAACATAACATAGTCGATTCCTCCTAAGGATTACTCATGTATCCTATTAGGAGGGTTCAAAGTGGGTGTCTGTCTAGCCGAATAATAACCTGCAGGCCTCCACTCCGAAATATATGCCGAAACCCATTAATATGAGCCCGGAAACAATCGAGATGACTCGTAGGAATCGGGGGCTAATCAACTTCCTCGCGCCCGTTGCAACACCGGCCATCGTCACATCCCAAATGGTGATCCCAAGGAAAATACCCAAGCTGTATAACAGCATCTGTCCCGATTCATAGGAGCTTGATGTCTTTGCAAGGATCGAACCATAGATTCCAAGCCAGAATAAAATACTCAGTGGATTGGAGATGGCCATAAAAAACCCTGTACGAAACGATTTTCCTTTCGTTTCACTTTGACTTTTTCCAGAGTCATTCGTAAGGTCTCCTGAATTCTGAAGGCTTTCTATCCCCGTGTAGGTCAAAATAAAGAACCCAAAAATCCATAAGAACAGTTTGATGATCGGAATATCTATGAATTGAGCGATTCCGAAATAAATCAGGAGCATAAAAATCCCGTCCGCCACCATTCCTCCAACCCCGACAAGCCAGGCATGGAAGAAGCCGAAGCGGATCCCCTTGTCCAATTGTGCTGCATTGATCGGACCCATTGGAGCTGAAAGGGATAAACCCAAAACAATATAGCTAATAAAGATACTCATGTTCGACCACCTTCACATTGACTTCCCTCCATTGTATTCGGACAAGTCGGTAAGTATTAAACCCTTTTCAGAATAAATGTCCAAAATGCGGATAATCTAAACAGCGATACCATTTCCAAAAGGAGGAGAACAACTATGCAGAATCAACAGCAACCAAATGGGATGACCCAAGGATCGGGTATGCCGCCGAATATGATGAACGCCCAAAGTAAAAACCACGGTGGACATGAATTATTCGATGCCCATGAAATCATCGCCGGCATCATCAGCATGCTCGATCAGTATCAAATGTATGATCAACACATACAGGATCCTGAATTAAAAGATATCGTAAAGCGGCAGAGCGCTTTTGTGACGACGATGTATAATACGATTGTAGGAAGCTTTTCAACGGGACACGATCCACAAGTCCCAACCCAGCAATACAAAATGTCCCAATCTCATACCACAACATACGGCATAAAGCCGGGAGCTCCAAAAAAACCGAATCAGTCCGTTCAAGACCTTTCAGACAAGGGCTTGTCTGCGTATATGCTGGGACAGACCAAATCATTGGCCTCACTCCTTGCCATGACAGCTCTCGAAATGACCAATCCCGTGCTGAGACGTGTTGTTGCCGACAGTGTACCGAATTTTATTGAAATGAGTTATGAAATTTTCCTTTATCAGAATAAGAATGGGTACTATCAGGTTCCACAGCTGAACGATCAGGATATGACCCTGATGCTTAAAAGCTATACGGAGGTTCCACAGCAGAATCTCCCTCAATAACCTCTCATTACGCCTGCGCCAGGACGCAGGTGTTTTTTATTTTACCCGCCTCACTGAATGCTTCTCATACACATAGAATGAAGTGAAAATGAAACAGGAGGTGACCCAGGTTGATTCATACGGTAAAAACAGGAGAAACACTCGGACAGATTTCGAGGGACTACAGGACTCCACTTTCTGCCATCCTTACGTCTAATCCAGGGATCAATCCAGATCAAATTTATCCTGGACAATTGATCACCATTCCCGGGATTCCCGATGCTACCGGCAATCCTTATAGAATTCAAGTGTCAGTTAACAACCGCACTCTTCGTCTATTCAAGGATGGGGTTCAAGTGAAACAGTATCCTATCGCTGTGGGAAGGGTCCTATTCGAAACTCCTATTGGGGATTTCATCATCATCAATAAAGCACCGAACCCCGGGGGGCCATTTGGAACGATGTGGATGAGCTTATCCAAAGAGAGTTATGGGATTCATGGAACAAATAACCCCGCTTCCATTGGAAATGCCGTATCAAAGGGATGTATACGGATGTACAACAAAGACGTGGAAGAGCTTGCAGGAATTGTACCGATCGGGACACCTGTATCCATCATTCCATAAAGAAAAAAGTGTATAGAGAAGACACTATACACTTTCCCTTTATAATACAGCCCTTTTGGGTTCCATATAATCCAAACCAAAGTGCATGTGAAGAATTCTTGCGGCCTTTTCAACATCAAAGCGATCGACAAGGGCACTTAGACCAACCGATGATTCCCATACCGACACCTTTCCAATATGATAATCATGAAAAACATTCGTCACCTTTTCTTTTACTTCTCCCGAAGAAGGGATGCTTCCTATCACACATACTTTCGATAAGCCTTCCTTTATTTCAAAATGGGAGTAAGCTCCTTTATACCCACTGACGATTTTTTTCACTGAGTGAACATCCTGGTCTTTTATGATCAGAGCCAGGTCTTGATGATGCTTGATTCTTTCTGTTTCGATATGGTGAGAATCCAGATCGTATAGAATCAACGATTCCCCTCCTTCGCATCCATGGATGGTGAGGACCGAAATATCCTTCTGAAGCGCTACGCCGACTATATTTCCGTTCTTTTGGACTTTGTCACTGATGAGGGATCCCCGCCCCTCCTTTAAACTTGAACGAACAATCAAAGGTACATGGTGTTCCTTTGCGTGTTTAATCGCTCTTGGGTGCAGGACGTTTGCTCCCATCGTGGCAAACCGGAGCATGTCAGCATACGATAATCCCTCGATTTTTGCAGCTCGGGGTACCACTCTCGGATCTGAGGTGTACACTCCATCCACATCCGTGTATATGTCACATCGATCTGCTTTCAAGGCGGAAGCGAGTGCTGCTGCCGTCGTATCTGAACCACCCCTCCCCAAGGTTGTGAGTTCACCATCTTCTGTAACTCCTTGAAAACCGGCAACCACTACGATTCGTCCTTCGGATAATTCTTTCTTAATCCTTCCGGTATCAATGGATGTAATTTTGGCATTTCCAAACACCGAGTCTGTTCGGATTCCCGCCTGCCTGCCGGTCAGGGACACTGCCTCCATCCCCTTATGTTGAAGGGCCATTGTCAGTAGAGAAATCGTGACCTGCTCTCCTGTTGCAAGCAGCATATCCATTTCCCTTTTTTGAGGAACTTCCGATAGTTCACCCGCAAGCTTGACAAGGGTATCCGTCGTTCTAGCCATGGCCGATACGACAACCACGACGTCATTTCCCTTTTCCTTTTCTTTTATGACATAACCTGCCACCCGCTTAATCCGATCCGCAGAACCTACAGAGGTTCCACCAAATTTTTGAACGATGATACTCAAGTGATCCCCTACTTTCTTTCAGATCTATTTGCTCCCAAAAGGTGTCAGTAAACGGCCACGCCTTCCTTCACTTCATTCTCAAGAGGAATTTCGTCCAGGATGGAAACCGCCTGAATCTGTTCCTGTGATTGAAGGAGCGCTTCTATGTCCTCTTTCTTTCCTTCTACAAAGACGTACAGGTGACTGCCCAGCTGAATTCGGTCCTTTAATGTGAAGAGCGTAATCCAGCTTTGATATTCTTCATTTGCTCGTACACGCAAGACCCATTGCCCGCTGCTACCTTCTCGAATCTCCTCATTGTGCACCGTGCTTTCAGGAGAATCCGTGTATTTCCCCTGTATTAACGAAAGAAAATCCTCCACCATGGCACTTCCCGTCGGACGTTTTCCCGCACCGGGCCCAAGCAGTGTGACTCTCCCCACCAGGCTACCCTTCAGTGAAACCGCATTTTCCACATCCTCCACCCCGTAAAAAGGATGGGTGTCGTGGACCAGGATCGGCTTTACTTCACCCTTGATTCGATTGAATCCGTCGCGTTCCAAAGAACCTACATGTTTAAAGCGCAACCTGAAGGACTCGGCTGCCTGCAGCCATTCTGCCGTCAAGTGCGTGATCCCTTTACGCCTGACATCCTTCCACTCCGGCTGCCTGCCAAAAGCCGTCTGACTCAGAATGAGGAGTTTATAAAATGCATCGTACCCTTCAATATCGCTCGTTGGATCCGCCTCTGCATACCCCTTTTCTTGAGACTGCTTCAGGGCGGCTTCAAAGGAAAGTCCCTGCTTCCTCATTTGGGATAGAATAAAGTTGGATGTCCCGTTCAAGATTCCCTGGATACTTCTGATTTCATTTACCTTTATAAGTTGACGGATGGTGCCGATGACCGGGATTCCTCCCGCTGTGGTCGCTTCGAAACCAACTGAAACCCCATGATTCAAAGCCTTTTCCAATAGATCAGGTCCATATTTGGCAAACATGGCTTTATTGGCCGTGACGATGTGGATCCCTTTCTCAATCGCTTCGGATAAATACGTATAACACGGCTCTTCTCCTACAATCGCTTCGAAAATCACATGAAGATCCGGGATCTCTAGTATGTCTTTAAACTCTGTGGTGACTTTAATTGAAGGGTTGATTTCCCTTTTCTTAGTGGGGTCCTTGATGAGGATCGCCCTCACTTTCACCTCTTTGCCGAGTGCTTCCTTCAATCTGTCCTGATGAGTTTCAATAGCCTCACAGACCCCTTGACCAACGGTCCCAAACCCCAGAATCGCCACATTTATCACTGACATCTTTCAGCCTCCTTATCCTTCTAAGATCATACATACAATTGATTCATTCCTGCCTGAAGATCCACTGGGCGTGGTGGAAAGAGGATATAAAGAAAAGCCCTCTTCTTGTAAGAAGAGGGCTTCATATACATGCTCCTCCCCTTATCTTCCAGATCCACATGGAATCTGTAGGAATTGGCACCTTTACAGACTAATCCTGCAGGTTGCCGGGCTTCATCGGGCCTATCCCTCCGCCGCTCTTGATAAGAGATATAACGTTATGTTTTCACTTGATATTTGAGTATGAATTGGATTATATAGGGGATTCATTCCATCGTCAATACCATTTTCATTATTTTTTAAAAATTCTTTCTACTGTCCCGAATGACATTATTTCCAATAGGTTTACTACGTTTTTTAAAAAAACTACAGCCTCTATCAATCTATTTTTCATTAAGGAGGTTTTAACCGGTACAGGCAGGGAAAACTAACCCATATCCATTTACTAGAAAGGATTCGTTTTCATTATGTTAGAAAAAATACTCCCTTCATCCATCCGGAAATACTTGCTCATGTCAAAACGTCAGCGTATGCATGAGATTCGCCTGACCATTTGGTATATGCCTTTCTTGTACATATGTCTTTCCATACTGCTGGTCGTCATTACTCTTTATTTAGACCTTCAACTGGAAATCTCTCAGTATTTGTCCGATTTTTTAAGTATGGATGCTTCTGTCACCAGAATTCTGGTGAGCACACTGATCGGCGGCGTTCTGACACTCAGTGCCTTCACACTTAACTCTCTGCTTGTCGTGTTGACGACGTTCAGCGGACAGTTTTCACCAAGAATGCTATTGAATTTTATATCGGACAAACAGACACAGCACGCCCTCGGTATTTTCAATGGCAGTTTTGTTTACGTGCTTCTTCTGTTTCTGTTTATCGGAAGTTCAAAGAAGGAAATGTTTGTCGCTGCACCCATGATCACGATTGGACTGGCCTTTCTATCAGCTATTACCTTCATCTTTTTTATTAACCATGTGTCTACATGGATGCAGGTCCATAATATTACGTACAATATGAAGCAGGTGTCTGAAGGGATGATCCACCAGACTCTGAAGAAAGATCTAGAAGCACATCGCACCACTGAAACTGGGGACATCATGGAAGAAGAAAAGAAAAACATCGTTCACGTGAAGGCTAAAAGTTCAGGATACATTCAATTAGTCGATTTTCAGGGAATGATCCAACTTGCACAGAGAGAGGATCTTGTCCTTCAACTTCATTATAAAGTGGGCGATTATGTTCTCGCCGGCAATAAGTTATTAAGTATATGGGGGCCTGAAACAGCCAACATCTCCATTGATTCTTATCTGCACTTTATTGAGATGGGGCATAAAGAAACAGAGATTCAAGACCTGCAGATGGGAATTCATAAACTCGCAGAGGTGGCGATTAAATCATTGGGAAATGATGATCCCAAAACGGCCTCCAACACCATTGACCAGATGGCCGATTTGATGCTAACGGTTGAGGATCAATTATCCTTCACTCCATATTTAATCGATCAACATGACAGGATCCGCGTCATTCTTCAATCAGAACCATTTAATTATTATTTATATCGTGGATTTGGATATATCCGTCACTATGCCAAAGACAACCACCTAATCATAACGGAAATTGTAAGGGCACTGGCCCTCTTGGCTGAATCCACTCAACCTTCAAAACATCATGACCTTTGGGAATTCGCCTGCAACACCATTGATCATATCGAAAGAGAAGTCATCTACGAATTAGACAAGACCTTTCTTCTCCAAGAAGTTCATAAGCTGGCACGGCTCACGGGCAATCTGAAGGAGTATAAAAAAATCGAAAGTAAATTCTATCCGAACGCGAATGAAAACACGTAAAAAGCTTCATTTCTCTTGTTGAGAAATGAAGCTTTTTATTAGGGATTATATCCACGTTTCGACAATGCTGGAATCTTCTCCTTGGGCTTTCGGTACACGTGAGAATCGATCTGGGATTTCACTTCTGACCGCTTCTAACGTAGGTCTCATCAAAATGGTGTGGGTCGGTTGATTCACTTCGAACAGTCTTGCGACATACATACCTTGATAATCTTTAGGACTACAGTAGATACAGATGATTGGCAGTTTGTAATTATTTAATTCCACCTCATCAAATGATGATATTAGACGATCTGGATTTTCCATCGACTCTCTCCTTTACTCGTTCTTTTGAATAATCAGCTTATGCACTCTTTTTTTCCATCCAGTTGATGATGGTTGTATAGCTTCTGGATATAGTAATTACACTGAGAATATTGTCTTTCTTCCTTCGACAGAGGAATAATAACATTCTCCATATATTGATAATACGCTTCCTCTCCCTCATGGACCCTGATACTAAGCATCGTAAATAGGTGCTCTTTGTAGGAAGCCTTCATGGTTCTCGAATAAAGAAGTCCTTCTTCTATTAAACTTTCAAATCTTTCATTATTTACAGGGCCGTCAACATTCAGGGAACTATCAATATAGCCAAAAAGAATACTGACATAGTCTTCGGTAGGAGACTCATGTTTCACTAAGCCAAAAGCTGATTGAAATGCTTCCTTTGCCTTTCCATCCTGCATGACCTCTCGATAGAGTCCTCCCAAATTCAAGTAAAGAATAGCTTTCCTTCTATGGTCATGTAGATTATCACAATGCTGTATCAGCTCATCATACTTCTCTACTAGTGTTTGGAGACTTCCCTCTACATTTTTGCCTTCCGCTGCCAACTGAATGGTAGCTGCGTCAATACATCTTGTAAAATTAAACGTTTCTTTGAAGTAATTCAGGGCAAGCTGACTATATCCCAGTGACTTGTCATACTGCCCTAACTTATGATAGCCCATCGACATATGGTAATAGGATTCAGGATTGGAGTAAATGTCCCGATCGATTTTCTCCAAATACGTAATGGCTTCTTGTGGATTACCTTTTTCAAGCTCGTACATCCCTTTAAAGTGATAGTATAATTGAAAGTCATAATCGTACATATGAAAAGAAAGACGCTTATTAGAAAATTGACCTAAATAGAATGCGGCTTCTTTCAGTTCACCTTTCATCATTAAGTACCTTGCTTTCAATAGCTTATAAGTACCATTCAACGTTTCGATTTTGATAAGGGGATTTTGTTCAATGGTTCCCTTCAATAACTCGATCTTTCCATTTACCTGCTTGATCATGACATCATGCCACAGTTCCAAATCCAGTCGTAATTTTTTAAAAACTTTTAACTCTTTCTCGATGTTGATATGTAATCGTTGATTGAACAAATCAACTTTATCTTTCGTAACCTGTAAGTGCCCACTTTCAATTTTACTAATATGTCCTGGAGTACAAACCCCTGCCCCCATTTGTTTCTGAGTCATCCCTTTATAGATGCGAAAGTATTTAATAAATGCCCCAATATCCATTATCCAACCCCCATGATGACTTAGTAGAAATCTCGTTCCTCTCAAAAACAGGTTTACCGCTTTATCTTTTTTTATAGCGGAATACATTCTACTAATATTATACTAAGAAATTATCACGAAGAAATTGGGGTTTTCCACAGGCATAAGATTTCGCAAAGAGAGACTTTATACCTATTTATTTTCTTTAGCATACTACCTCAATAAAAAGTTTTCATATCTTCTCCCTACTATTTCAACTATTTTTACAATCATTTGAAATCAAAAGAAAAACCAACTAGTTCTTTGTGCTTACTCCATTTTCCCAACTTAGGACACTCATGCTTACTATTTTGAGAAAATGTTTTTTTATGGACTCCGTTTATACATATAGAAAGCCACACTTATGGTGGCTATTTTATTCCATTCGATTGGAAGGCTGGATTGGCGGTTCAAGCTGTAGTTCCTTATTTCGATAAATCTTGGAAATAACAGCAGATCCCATCAATCGCTTAATTTCATTCGCAGGCAATTCCATAGATACCCCGTTAAAAGCTGTTTTATAACGATGGAGGATGTGATACTCCACTTCATTTTTTTCTAAAAAGAGATAAAGTTCCTTCTCGAACTCCCTGTGACTTTTTTCAACTTCCTCTTTAGCTGATTCCAGTGTCAGCTCCACTCCTTGAGCTTTTGCTTCCAAGACGGCCACTTTTGCTGGTTTGGTCTTAAATTCTATGATGGTAGATATAGTCTCCCCACTCGACAGATCAAGTTCCGGATCCACTTTAATCGATGAATTCATTGTTTCTTCCACCACCTGTGTTTCTATTTTTTCACCCATGTCCCCTTCATTCATACAACCACTTACGAATATCAATGACAGTACGAATAAGGCCCTACAATACCACTTCTTCATGGTTAATCAATCTCCTTTATCAAATAGTAAAAAAGACAATCCTTCGGAATGGGGATTGTCTTTTTAATCGTATGCGTATGTCCTGTCATCGTTCGTTTTGGAATCTGAACTCCCGCTTCTACTTGCAAAAAATATGTTTTCCGATTTGCTTGATCTGTGGACGACTCCAAATCCAACTGCTTGTTGCTGTATCAGGATTGAAGTAATAAATCGCTCCATCACTTGGATCCCACCCATTGACTGCGTCAAGTACAGCTTTTTTCGCTGTTTCATTCGGAGTCAGGTTGATTTGTCCATCTGCCACAGCGGTAAATGCCCCCGGCTCATAGATCACTCCAGCAACGGTGTTAGGAAATGAGGAACTCCTCACTCGGTTAAGGATTACTGCAGCGACTGCTACTTGACCGGTGTATGATTCACCTCGTGATTCACCGTAAACGGCATTGGCCATTAATTGAATATCGTTTTGAGAGAATCCATTCGGAACATTTGAACTCCCCCCTGTTGATCCTCCCTTATCATAAACAGTGGCTTTGACTAATTTTTCTTTTGTTTTTGGGCCGACGACTCCATCAACCGGTAATCCGAATTCATCCTGGAAAATCCGCACAGCCCAATATGTATTGTATCCAAACACACCATCCACTTTACTTGTGTAAAATCCGATGTACTTTAACCGTGATTGTAATTCTATGACATCTTCTCCCGTTGCTCCCCTTTGAAGAACTTGAGAGGAGAAAGCATTTACTTCTGCTTGTTGTCCGCTTCCGACAAAAAATAAGCCAGATATAAAGAGAATGGTTATGAAAAATTTGAGTTTTGACATAAGAACCTCCAAAGAAAGCTAGATGGGTTATATTGTCTTCTTTGAAGGACTAAATTATGTACGTAACTCGTTCAATCGGAAGAAAAGGTAGCCCGTATTGGACTACCCACTCTTCTGATTGATTATCATTTTATACAAGCCAATAGGAACATGGACGGAGAGTGATTTTAGTAAACTTGTGCCACTTTCGGAGAAACTCGTGCCACTCTTACGAAAACTTGTGCCGGATTCCACTAAACTTGTGCCAAACTCTGAATATCAATCACGATTATCGTTACCACACTGACAAAAAGAAGGCAGCTACATCTCATCAGAACGGTTAAGGATTGATTCCCAATTCTTCTTTGATCGTATCAATCGTTTCACCATTCACTTCAGATTGAGGATCTGGAGTATTTACTACAAAATCATTTTCTGACAAGTAATACTTCACAAGGAGTGTAAAGTCTTTCTCGTCTG
The DNA here is from genome assembly GCF_044542955.1 of Rossellomorea sp. NPDC077527. NCBI lineage: Bacteria > Bacillati > Bacillota > Bacilli > Caryophanales > Bacillaceae > Rossellomorea > Rossellomorea sp. NPDC077527. The sequence goes on from NZ_JBITVL010000007.1 coordinate 141,169, forward strand.
TCGTACCGTCGAAGTTAATATCTGTATTTCGATAGTCCGTTCCCCAATGATCTCGAAGCAATAATGCATCGTGAATATCAATCACATTGTCTTTATTGATATCCCCAGGCTTGGAAACGGCCATATAATACGTGACATATTCACCTATATCCACACCATTTTCCGTACGTCCCGCTTCAAGTGGTGTATACGTCGTGTAGTGTCCTGGTACATCCGTCACGACTGTGTACTTATGAACCGACGCCGGTAGTTGTTCGAAATTAATGACACCGTTTTTCGGTATGGTAACTGGATAGATGTTACCATCCTTATCCTCCAAGTGTATCGTGGCACCTATTTGTGTGTAATCACGGCTATAGTCAAAGCGGTTTGCATCTGTCAGGAGCCCTTCAGCGCCGATAAAGCCTGCATTGACCTTTGATACACTCGGATAAATTGGATGAGCTCCCAGTTTTGTTGGGATCCGTGGTCCGTTGTTGATCTTCATCGTACTGACACTGCTGAACAATGGAGAATACGCATTGAAAAACTCCTTCTCATTCGTGTCCGCAACAATCTTTAATAATGCTACGTCCCCTGATACCCCTTCACCAGGAATTTTGATTTCAATATCATTCCTGACACTTGTAGTACCGGTTTTTGTCACATTTAATTCTGTTCCTTCCGGTAATCCATCAGCCAATTGGAATTCAACGGAATCCAAATACTTACTTGAGTTATAGGTATACATTGAAAAGTCATGAGCGTTCTCTAAATTTCTAGCGTAGAAAGTATACGTTACCTTGTCACCCATTTGGTAAGAATCTTTATCCGCTTTCGCAAAAATAAATTGAAATCCTTTTGGCACATAGTAGACCATTTTAGGAATGGCTGTGTTTCCAGCATAATCCGCTCCTAAGTACTGGATTTCTTTAATGTAAGATGTCTTCACGTTGATTTCTTGTGAAAACGTTCCATCTTCCTCTACTTGAAGTCGATAGTTTGGACCATTTGGACCGTACCATATATTATTACTGGCTTGAGTGAGTGGAATATCGGTCTTAGACGTCTCCTCTATTTCAGCATCCAATAAAGTTCCTGATAAAGTAACCGTTTCTTGACCTTCTTCCAGTTCTACAATCGGAAAATCACCGGTTGGGATTGCGTTCGTCTGATCGTACACAACGGTTGGCGCACCATTGTCTAAACTGATGGTTGACATTTTGGCGAACTGCTTTCCGTCTTTCGTCGTTCCGATCATCTTCACATCATAAATGCCATCTTCCACTCTCACTTTTGTATAGCTGAGTGGCTTTTTATCATTTCCTGTTAATGGATAATAATAACCATAGAACCCTTCTTCAATGTAATAGTCGACATCGATGGCTGCTCCTGCTGAATTCACCCCTGTAATCCACCCCAGGTCTGCCTTCGTATCATGATCAACCAATACCCAATCCAATCTTTCCATTGGAGAGTTCAATCTGAAATCAAGGTCCGTTTCTTTTCTGCTATAAGGATTATTGACACGATTCGTGGAAATGCTCTTCGTATACACATCAAAGTAGCCAATTCCTTCTTCCACGACTTTCGCTCCGAATGGGATGCGATAATGGTCTGCCGGGTCCTTTTCATTTTGAATCACGATATACCCTTCATAGGTTCCTTTTTGGGCCGTTTTCGGGATGGTGAGAACTGCGTTGAATGATTCCACTTCCCCTTTTTTCACTTTCAGGGAGCTTGGCACATCGAGCTTAACACCATTTTTCTCTGCATCCAGTGAATCAGAAGCTGCTGCACCCACATTGTATTCTATTGATATATCATATTTGTTATTTTTATGGCTATTATTTGTAATGGATAGATTCGTCGATCTTGTCAGTTGTTCTTCTCCCATTGGGATAAAACCGTAGCTTAAGCCACCGGTTTGTTCCGGGATGATGACTTCTTCCTGATTTTCAATAAATGGCGTTTCATCCAGAACCGAAATCATGGTCTCCGAATGGATGGCCTGCATCGGATCGACTCTTCCTGCTCCCACTTCAAATACGCTATATTGGTTTTTCAAAGGATCTGCCGTATTCATTAACACTGATTTAATGTCACTTGGCGTATAATCAGGATGTGCTTGAAGCAATAATGCAGCAATCCCGGCTACTTGAGGTGACGCCATTGATGTACCTGATAATCGTTGATAGGCATGTGAATAATCCGATGAATCTTCTTTATTTTGCATATAGGATGGAACAGTTGAGAGAATGTTGACACCAGGTGCTGTTACCTCCGGCTTGATATCATACAAGGTTCCTGAAGGTCCTTTTGAACTAAAGGATGCCAGCTCATCACCGCTAATAACAGATTCTCCTGCCTCTCCAAGGGTAATGGTAGGAGTTCCAGCTTTAAATAGTTCTTTCACGGATAGTCCATCTTGGTTGGTTAAAGAGAAGGTTGGAATATTGTTATCGCTTTCACCCAAATAGTGAGGAATATGCCCTTCATCTGGATTGATATTATAAATGATGACAGCTTTTGCTCCATGTTGTTTGGCGATTTCCATCTTTTCGATGAGTGCATAAGTGCCTCGTGCCACGAATGCCACTTTCCCGGTGACCTCTTTCCCGTTGTAATCGGCTTGTCCACCTTCACCTACATCGACCATTTCATAGTTTTGCCCTTCAAGCTTACTAAACTCATTTGTCCAGTTGTTGGTCATTAACTGTAGTTCTCCAGCAAGGTCCTTGTCTTCAACCGAGAATGCACCATCATACGTTGTAACATTGGATGGAGCCGAGCTTGCGCCTACTGTCAAAGCAAGTGCAGCGGCACCTGGAGATCCCAACGTATAATTTCCTTGATCACCAGAGTTTCCAGCTGCCACGACGGCTGTTACACCACTTAATACGGCATGATCAACGGCAATGCTCGTTGCATACAAAGGGTTATTCGTTGCTGCGCCAAGGGATAGATTGATAATATCCATTCCATCTGCAACGGCACGGTCAATCCCGGCAAGAATGTTACTAGTTGATCCCGTTCCGTATGGACCTAAAACACGGTATACATTCAATTCCGCATCTGGAGCGACACCAATCACTTTGTAATCAGAATCATTAGCTGCTTGACCTACGATGGTTCCTGAAACATGTGTGCCATGCTCTGTATAATAGTAGCCTCCTTGATTCGTTTCACGGTATCCAGAAGCTTTCCAGTCATCATAAGTCGTTTCCATTGGATCGTCATCATTATCTACAAAATCGTATCCACCCTTATAGGCATCCTTTAGATCAGGGTGGTTGTAATCGACTCCTGTATCGATCACCCCAACTTTAATCCCTTTACCTGTGAATCCTTCTTTATGTAACTGGTCAATATTCATGAAAGGGATACTGTCCACTTTTGTCGTTGATCCTTCTTCTTCATCCGTCGCTTTAGGTGGAGGAGAGAGTTGGACTTCTTCTTCACTGTAAACAGCCTTTACTACTTCAGATTTTAATAGGCTTTCAACTTCATTGGCTGGTAGAGTCATTGCTACGCCATTAAACGCATCTTTATACGTGTGCTTAATTTCGTAGTTTTCTTTCCCCGATTTCGTCTTTTTCACCTTTTCATTTAAGTCTTTCTTAAATGTTGCGTGGGACTCTTCTACCTGTTTCTTTGCCTTCTCAAGAGAAACTTCCTTTCCCTTTAAAGATTGTTGAATTTGTTCTGACTTTGCAGGAAGCTGTTCAAATTCTACAATGACGGTCACTTCTTCTTCACTTTTCAAATCAATATCTCTCGATAATTGCAGGCCCCTCATTGAGCGATTGGCTTCTAGTTTGTCCAACGCCTCACGCTGCTCTGTCGACAAGCCTGCTAAGATTTTCATTGCATCCGACTGTGTTTCTGCATGTATCGCAGATCCATGAGTTAATGGTGCAACTCCACCCATTAGAAGCCCTACACTTAATGCGATCTTTGGATATTTGCTGGCATTCATGACTTCAACCCCCTTCTTCTTTCTAATTAAATTATATTGTCGAAGGACCCATACGTCATTGGGGGGAATTTTATCAAATGAGGGGGAAGAAATATGGTGATTTTTGTGTAAACGAAAGGATAAAAGTCAGAAAAATCAACTATTTTAAGGCGAAAGTGAAATTCTCACGCTTAAATTAGACTATTAGAACCATTTCTTTTGAACCACTAAAATTGGGGGATAAAATAAATTTCACATAGAAAAGCCAAGAAAATCCTATTCAAAGGAAATTCTTGGCTTCGAATGTTAATGTTTCACTGTAATTTTCTTCTTTTCAGACGTCAACGATAATCCTGTTTCATCTGTTCCTGTAACAGTCACATAATAGTCACCGTCCGGATATTCAGTACCAGCATACCATTTCAATCCATAAATCGAATGTTCATTTTCAATATCTGCATACTCGATCATTTCTCCTTCTGCATTTGAAATCTCAATATGCCAATCCAATCGTTTATATCCAAAAATTAAGATGGAAGCAGGCTTTGTTTCATTGACATTGGTTCCAGAAACGTTCAAATAATTGATAAATGGACCTGCATGAAGCAATTCTTCATTTCCAGTGTATCCAACACCGACATTCCGAAGACCATCTATTGCTGATATCATGACAATCTCAGGTTTCTCATCGCTAATATACTCATTTACATCCGCGCTTACTGACTTCTGATATCCATCATTGACCCAGATGAAATTTCCGATATGTTTCGTTCCTTCTTCCTGTACATCCCACGTGATCTTGTACTTCCCATCTGAAAGTTCAGCGATGTTGATATTTTTAACAACGGGAGCACCAGAATCAAGTTTTATCGGAATCTTCGTTTGTTGAGGCTTAGCTCCCTCATAATTCAGGGTACTTTCGTATACATACGTATAGTTGCCGTCAGGAAGTTTGTTCCCGTCATCATCTGTACCACTCCAGTACATCCCATCGAACTTATAGGAGTAATTTCCATAGCTCATGATGTTCTTCCTGAATGGATACGGACTACCATCTTCCGTGAACTCGCCAAAATTCGTAATATGGGCAACCGTTTTTCCTTTCTCATCTTCCACCTTCAGAGACATTTCCTTCAGGTTACGAAATGCTGTGAAGGAAGGATACATACCTGTAGGGACTGCATTCTTGGAATAGCCGATCTCGTTCGGATCAAATGTTCCAGTAGAAGTGCTATATCCCATAGGTAAGGTCAGCATGTCATTCCAAAGAACAGTGTACCCTAAGAAAGGATCTCCATTAACCGGGCTCTCATCAATGTTATCTAACGAATCCCAGTCACCATAAAAGCCCATAAATGGCATTGTTAAAGTCGTTAAGTCTTTTACTGAACTGCCTTTTGGTACGAAGCGTACAAACCCTTCAACAAAACGACCTTCGCTTAATTCTTCCGGTAGTGTGACAGAAATCTTCACTTCGCCATCACGACGTGGTTTGTATTGGATTTTCTCGTCATCCGTCAGCTGTTTTCCGTTGATTTTCACAACTGCCCCATCGATCGGAACCGAATGTAAGGTTAGATAGTCTCTTTCTACTCCGTTATAGGCCTTCTTCTCTGTTTCATCCATTAGCACATCTACGACGATTTCATACTGATCATTCGCTTTTTCCAGCTTTTTTGAAAGCGGCTCTACATCCAACGTGAAATCGAATGTACTATCCACTTCTTTTAAGGCAACAGATGCAGACTTTTCTAAAGGAGCCCCTACATGTTCTACAAGATAAGGAGATTTAATCGCTTGCTCAATCTTCATCAAGCCTGATCCTTGACGTCTTGGTGAGTAAAAGGAATTCTCATCATCCGGATTCGTTAACACCTCAGACGTGTTCATTAAAGCATTTTTCGCTTTTAAGACGGTATCTTCATTTTTTGGTAAGCCCAACTCTTCATAATACTTCTCAAGAAGTAAAGCTGCCCCGGCTGCAACATGTGGAGTGGCCATGGACGTTCCACTCATGACTTCATATTTGTTGTCCAATACCGTCGAACTGATCTTTCCGCCAGGTGCTGTGATTTCCGGTTTAAAGCTTAAATCTGTTGGTGCACCATATGAAGAGAAATAAGACATTGGTTCTGTTGTCGGGTTTTGCACCCAAAGACCCTCGTCTAACAATTCTACGGAGATTTTTTCTCCGCTTTGTAATCGTTCTACCAGTTGATCTCCCTCAGTATGTCCAGTCGTAACGGCAGGAATCGTGTACTTAGAGAAATTTAAAGTTGCATATGACGGGTATTTATCTGGTGGAATGACAATAACTCCCACTGCCCCTTTTCTTGCTGCATCGTATTGTAGGGATGAATAAATAGAATAGGATTTTTCAAGCTTTGCAACTACGATCTTCCCTACTAAATCCAAGCCATCCAGATGATTGCCAAACCCTTCACCGCCGAAAACCAATTCGTATTCTTTACCGGATTCAAGTTCATCACTAAACTTTTTGGAGCTGTACTGTGTTTGGTACCCAAACTGGCTTCCATCATTTAAACGAAGTGCATCTACTCTCATCTGATCATTTTCTGATGAAGCAACCTGCAGTGCTGAAGGAGTTACACCAGGATCGCCAACGAGGCCGATATCCGGATTTTTAGCCAAAGGTAATTGAGATCTTTCCAGCAAGTTTTGTTTTGTACTATAGGAAGCATTACCTGCCGCAGCTACGACCAACACCCCATGCTCTGTTGCATATTGAATGGCACGTTGTATCGGATCATTGGAATCCACGCTTCCTGCGTCAGATCCCAGGCTTAAATTGATGACATCAGCCCCGAACTCCACCGCATGATAGATTCCCGCCGCAATATCATCATCATAGGCACCGCTTCTTTTATCAGAGAATACCTTTTCAGCTAATAGCTGTACATCCGGTGCGACTCCCATCGCTTTTTTCTGGGATTCTTCGTATGCCCCGACAATTCCAGCTACATGGGTTCCATGGGCATTACTTGCCGGGATGACATTGGTATCATGGTCTGCCCAATCATAGCCTGTTGGCACTTTGTCTGTGTACCACACATCATCTACTTCCGATTCGTCAAGCTTCTCTTGAATGTTATCTTCATTATACTTTGCTTTTTTCTTTCCTTTATCAGAAAGCGTCATGGCCTCATGGCGATAATCGATTCCCGAGTCCACAATCGCTACGACCATTCCATCACCGCTATAATTATATTTTGTCCATACATTCATCGCTTCCACAAGTTCATTGCTCTTTACATCCATATGTTCATATGTCTTTGCGATACGAATATCCTTTACGCCTTCCATCTCTTTGATCTTCTCAGCGTCTTTCATCGTCGTTTCCATACTGAATCCATAGAAGCCTGTTGAATACGTATGTATGACTTTAGAAGAAGCATCCCTCTTTTTCATAAACGTATTTTTCACTTCTTCCACCTGCTTTTCAGGTGCCGTTCTCAGTTTCTCATTTACGTCCACTTCTATGATTAAACGAACATTTTCATTTGGATTGAATGCTTTTAGGTCTTGTCCGTATAAAGGATCATCGATAGCTTTCTTTTCCAAATCCAACATTGGAAGATTTGCCTTTTGTGAAGCAGGTATCTGCCCCTCATTCGTCTGATAGAATGTTGCACTGGCTGGCGTAATCATACTGCTGCTTAGGAGAACCGACATCAATCCAATGGATAACGTACTTTTCTTCGAAACCATCATGTATTCACCCTTTTTGATAGAATAGTAACTTTCTTTTTACGTATCTCATAGAAGAAACAGTACTCCCGTGTAAATATCATAATATCCCCTTACACTTCCCTTCCTCCTTCCATCATTTTGAATACGGAGTACCATTATCTAACCATTTCTATTAAGTGATCAGGTATCCTGTTGGGGGAGTCCAAGTATTACAAGAAGGAAAGAATGGGTCGTTTCACCCTGAGATTGCCAACATTTTTTTGTATTCCTTTTGAAATAGCCAAATCTGTTAGTATAAAAGAATGAATATTCAATAAATTTATTGGGGGAAATCAGGTGAATAGTAAGATTATAAACATCGGAGGACTGCAAAAGAATTCATTTTATGAAAATAGACTCACCTCACTGATTGTCTCTTTTCTTGAAAATTAACTACCCTTGGGGAATAAAAAAAGGGAAAGAAATGTCATGAACATTTCTTTCCCTTTTGTCGGTTATTGCCTACTTGTTATTCAGTTGGCTCCAATCCCATCATATTCAAATAATAGGCTAGATCTTTTTTACCGTTTGTTTCTTTAGGTGATTTCCCTTTAGGCGCATCCTGTCCTTTCGTCAAGAAGTTGTTTTCAATGAATCGAACGTCCGTCTCGTTTACTACTCCATCCTGATTCAGGTCATATGTTTGAATCTCAGGGTTTTCTTTACCGTAGTACTCAACGATATCCCGAACATCTTTGATATCGATCAAGCTGTCACTGTTCACATCTCCGGCAAGACTCATTTTGGTTCCTCCGGAAACGAACCTTCCATACTCTTCACCCTTCAATTCAAATCCAGGTACCAATGGAGTATAGGTCTTTAAATGTCCAGGGGTTTCCACTACGACATTGTAAGTCTCAAGTGAAGCCGGAACACCATAGATTGTGTATTTCCCATTTGCAGAAATGCTACCTTCATATTTTTTACCATCCGGTGATAGGGCATATACCTTCGCTCCGATATTTTGAGCTACATTATTTGGTAATAGTAGATTGCCGCTGGAACTTTTCTTCAAAAATGCTTCTGGTTTAATATTCCCTTCGATCCTTGAATGTTTGGACACGAAGTTATAGGATGACGTGCTGTAATATGGAAGAGTTACGGCAGAATCTTCACCGGCCTTTGTATAGCTTGACTTTGTGACATCCATTTTGTCAGCTCCATAAAACCAATCATCTTGAGTGACCTTGAATGAAACGTCCACGACAGGCATGTCTCCACTCAAACCGGAATACCCTTCTCCATTCAATGCAGCTCCCATCGTAACGGTCTGGTAATATCCGGTACCGCTTACTACAGGATCTTGAAGGGATGCCTGTAGTCCATTTTCTTCTGCATAGGCTTTAAATTGATCATTCAGCTTTGCCGATTCGAATGAGTACATTTCCCCTTTATACTGAATTGTGTACTCTCCGGAAATAAAATCTTTCACGTTATTCAAGCTAAGCGTCATGGTTACAGTATCGTCTAATACGACTTCTTCCTTGTTGTACTTCGAAGTCAGATACTCAGTGCCTTCTTGAAGGAAGATATATCTTTGGTAATTGACATTTGCTGCGATATCAGTAGCAGCCAAACTTAATCGTAATGGTTCGTCTGCAATATCAGATGGTTCTATGCCAAACTCTGTGTCCCCTTCAGAATCCGCTGGTGGGAAACAACAATTAAAGTACTCCCGGAAGCCGGTTGCTATCATGAATTTATTCGAAGATTGATCATATTCCAATCCTTTTGATTGTAAAACCCCCACTGTTTCATCCTGCACATTCCCGTGGATCCAAAAAGCTTTGTGCCCAAACTCTTCTGTGTACATATCTTCACTGATTTCATACACACCAGGAGCCTTATCAAATGTCACTTGAGGTTTGGAATTGTCTACGATGACAGGAGTGTCGATCGTATACGTTTTTCCTTCTTCATCATACCCAATGAACTCCATTTCATAGTAACCTTCAGGCAAATCCATGAATTGATCTGAAATCGGGTTTTGTACGTCATTTGTAAACGGATAAACCCTTCCAGCAAAAACAGCAGGAATATAATACCTGAAGTCAGCCATTGCATTCGCTTGTCTGAGGGAAGCAATGAACCCAATAGCATCACCTGACTGTCCATCTTTTATCACTACATCTATCCTCGTCAGTGGATTTTTCATTTGAAATGCTGCTGAGATAAACGGATTGTAGTACTGCCACTTTGGTGTATTATTCGCAAGAGCAGGTCGGTCTGTTTCTAGATAGTCAAACCCTTTTCCTGTGACTCGAATCGCAAATGGAACCTGGTACGTTTCACCCGCATCACTTGCATTCGTCAGGTGAATATATCCTTCATATCGTCCTTCTTCTGCATCTTTCGGAACCGTGATCGTTGGTGAAATTCCTTTCGAACCGCTTGCGGAAACCGCTACACTCGTCGGAACATCTAACTGAATGCCATTTGCAGCTGAATCTTTAATGCCTGTACGTTCATCATGGTATTCGACTTCAACCTTGAATGACTTTTCTTCTCCACTATTGTTCTCGATGATCATCTTGCTTTCTGCTTTAATTCCATTGTCGTCTTTGTAGTGACTTCCGAAAGAGATGGATGCCGTCTCATCTTCAATCTCTTCTTCTTGACCATTTTCGTCTAGATTTTTTGTTTTATCCATCACTTTGATGGATACATCGGCATGTACCGCATCATAGGCATCCACACGTCCCGCTCCCTGCTCATATACGGATACGTCACCGTTCAAGTCTTCTGCTGTATTCATTAATGCTGCTTTTACATCAAATGGAGTATAATCAGGGTTTTCTGAAAGAATCAAGGCTGCTACACCTGCTACATGAGGTGTTGCCATGGATGTCCCCTGAAGGCGGGCATAGGCTGCAGAATAGTCTTCTCCTTCTTCCGGGCTATTGATGTATTCAGGAATGGTTGAGAAAATCGCTACTCCCGGTGCCACAACATCCGGTTTAATATCATAGCTTCCACCCACAGGTCCTCTTGAACTGAAGCCAGCCAGGTTGTCCCCTTCTGTTTTAACGCTTGCTAAATCCCCAAATGTGATGGAGACGTTATCTCCTAAACCTTTCAAACGCTCTCCGTCCGCTTTTGTCATACGTAAGGTCGGGATAAATTCTGATCCCTCTCCTAAATAAGCTGGAATATTACCGTCAACATTATTGTAGATGATGACAGCTTCTGCCCCTGCTTGTTTCGCGTGTTTCATTTTATCCACAAAGGTAATTTCACCACGTTGAATCAGGGCGATTTTGCCTGTTAAATCTTTTCCTTCAAAATCGGCTTCATAACCAAGTCCGGCAAAAACCACTGGTTTGGACTGGCTTTCAAGAGAGGTTAAATCATCGGAAAAGTTCTTCCCCATTAATAAGACATTTTCAAATGTTTCTCCATTGACACTCATGGATTGAAAGGTAGGGATATCCATGGCGAAATCACTTGCCCCAACCGTAATACCCAGGGCCGCTGCACCAGGGGATCCTAGTGTTCCTTCATTCGGACCGCTGTTTCCTGCAGCCACTACTGTCACCACTCCCGATAGCATGGCGTTGTTAACCGCTACAGAGGTTGGATATAACGGATTGTTCGTTGAAGCTCCTAGTGAAAGGTTGATGACATCCATTTTGTCATCTATGGCTTTGTCAATTCCTGCAAGGATCCCTGCTGTTGCTCCGGATCCATAAGGTCCAAGTACACGATAGCCATAAAGATCTACATTCGGTGCTACCCCTTTTACGGCGTAATCCACTGAATTTTGTTGGTCCCCGGCGATCGTTCCTGACACGTGTGTTCCGTGTTCTGTATAATAAGCAGATCCCGAACTTGGATTAATTTCAGGTAAACCGGACTTTTTCCAATCTTCATATGTGGTTTCCATCGGGTCATTATCGTTATCAACGAAATCATATCCACCTTGATATACATCTTTTAAATCAGGGTGGTTATAATCAATTCCTGTGTCCAGTACTCCAACTTTAATTCCTTCACCCGTAATATGTTCATCATGAAGCTTGTCCACATTGATTTGAGGAATACTATCCATCATTTTAGATTCAGAAGCTTCTCCTTCCGGAAGATCAAGCTGAACGACTTCATCTTTCCATACCCGTTTCACGACACCAGAGTCCAGCAAACTCTCAATCTCATTTCCAGGAATGGACATTGCGACACCATTGATGGCTGAACGATATTCTTTTGTAATTTTCGCTTCTAGTAATCCAGGGCTTACACTCTTTTTATTTTTCATAGAGTTGAATGTTTGTTTAAAATCACTGTGAGATTTCTCCACTTTCAAAGCAGCTGCTTTCGTAGTCGTACGGACTCCTTTAGCCGCCTGCTTCATCACTTCCACTTTTGCAGGTGCCTGTTTGAACTCAACGATGACATCAACGAGCCCTTCACTTTCGGTATTGATATTCGGAGCGATTTCAAAGTCTGGCTTCGCTTCGATCTGTTTAAGAGCATTTCTTTGCTCATCCGATAAATTCATTAATGTCTTCTCTACATCTTTTACCTGTGTGAACTTAGACGTACTAGGTGCACTTTCTGCCATAACATTAAATGGAATTCCTGATGTTCCTAATAGACTTGTAGCCAGTGCAACCGTCAAGATCTTAGCTGAACGCTTCTTATTCATACTCTTCCCCCTCTAATATTCATCCGTGGCGCAGAAATGTTTACAATTTGTATTCTATCTCTCTCCAATTAGACTGTTAATTGGGAAAATTCTTTATTCATTTCGACATTTCTCTCATGCTCCTCGCCACTTAAGGGCTGAATTCTGTTAACTTAAGACACCAAGACAGCTTGGATGTTGGGAAAGTTTTTCTTGAAGAAGTCATTGTACCTATAAAATAATATTCTCACCTCACCAAACAGGCATATCCTACTATATGAAGAGGCCAAATCTTCCCGAAAAAATTTCATGAGAACGTAAAAACAAGCAACCTGGATTGGCTGCTTGTTTACATGTTTCATTTATATAGGTTCATTATGGTTAAAAATCAGCTTTTTTAATAGTTCATTGGATAAATGCAGATAGTGATTGGAAGAATCCAAGTCTCCCTTTTCTTTAAAGTATCCCGCCAATCGTTCCGAGAAAGATGCGGACTTATATAGATCATATTGTTTCATTATTGGTAGACCACGGTCGATCAAGTAATCACTAAGACGTTTGTCATCCTTGATCGCATCTAAGTACAGCACCATCAATTCTATATATTTAACAGACTCTTGATCTTTAAAGTCTCTTAGATTCTCTTGTAAAAGAGTGATTGCGACCTCACTCTCTTCCAGGTCCAGCAATACTTGTACCATTTCTACCAATGTGCCGTAATAGCTCATTGTGTGTTTCTTTTTTAATTTTAGCGACTGGGAGAAATAGTCCAGCGATTCTTGTAGCCTTCCTTTCTTTCTGTTTAACAGACCGAAATTATGAAGAGCAGTAATTTTCGATTCGTTATCCTTTAACATCTCTGCATCGTTTAAGGCTGTATGTAGCAAATCTTCTGCGCGTTCAAGATCGTTAATATAAATCAAGTTAGCCGATAACCCTATCTTTACATGAAGAATCCTTAATATGTTCCCTGTGTTCTGAAAGATTCTCAAAGCCTTATGCGAGTAATGAAGGGACAACGTGAAATGTTTCAATAACCCGTGATTGGCTGCTTTATAATAATGATAATCTGTCACTTTATCACTATATAGGTCGGCTTTATCCTCAATTTTATCAAAAATGGCAATCGCTTTGGAGTATTGTTGTTTTTGGCCATAATAGATTCCTTGAAAGAACTCCCATAAGTACTTTTCAAACGAAGAAAATTTGCTCATATTCTTTTTCAATCCAAGAGAGGCCTGTTCATATTCGGTTGGATTATGTGTGAATAATAAGTATCGAAGCATGTAAAGTTCATATAAGTACACCATTTCCGTACATTGTATATAGTCTCTATGCCTTTCTAACTCCTGATACAGTCTTTCGGCATGATCTCGATGAAGTCTTTCAATCGCTTCAAAGAATTGAGCTAACTGACGTTTTAAATACAGTGTTTTAGCCGTTTCCTCTTCGATTGATACACCAAGTCGTTTACAAAGTAATTCTAACGTTTCCAGATTTCCTTCTTTCGAACTGTTCTCAATCTTACTTAAATGAGTGGTTGAACATATCCCTTTACAAAGTTGCTCTTGTGTTTTACTTTGTTTCTTTCGATGGTAGTAGATAATTCTGCCGATAGACATGGTTTCACTTCCCCCCTGTATATATCTATCATTATACATAGGAAATAGGTATCTTATAAGCTATTAACGATAAGTATTTTTGCTTAAATAGGTGGATAAAAAGATATAATTTATTAATAAATATACATTTTTTCCTTATAAAGGAAAGTACCCTTAAGCATTGTTACTCGTGGATATAGCGAGTGGTGGTTGATTTCCACTCCAATCAACTTTATAAGCGTAAGTGTTTCATTATAACACTGTAAGTTTCAAGAATACTTACACCAAATCTTTGCGAAAAGATACAACTAATAAGATAAATCCCTTCCAAAAATCGAAAGCTGACCAAGTTTAGGTACACGATTAGATTTCTCAAGTAAGGCTGATAAATAGAAAAAAAGAAACCCTCTTTTAATAGAAAAGAAGGTTTCTCTACTTATCATCGATTTATTGTCGATCAAACAGCACACGACCAGCAATTCCCGGATTCGTCATTTCATAAGGATTCAGAATCAAATCAAGCTCCTCTTCGGTCAATACATCATACTCAAGGCAAAGCTCTCTTACCGATTTCCCTTTTAAAATGGCTTCCCTTGCAATGCGGGATACGACTTCATATCCTAAGTGAGGGTTCACCGCGGTGATAATTCCTACACTGTTTTCCACGTATTCTTTCATACGCGTTTCATTCGCTTCAATTCCGACAAGGCAATTGTCTGTAAAGCTTCTGAACGCATTGTTCATGATGCTGATTGATTGAAGGAGATTGAATACAAGCACAGGCTCCATCACGTTCAATTCAAGCTGACCAGCTTCAGATGCCAAGGAGATGGTCTGATCATTCCCCATGACCTGGAAGGCTACCTGGTTAATGAGTTCCGGCATAACTGGATTCACTTTCCCAGGCATGATGGAAGAACCCGGCTGTCTGGATGGAAGTGAAATTTCACCTAGTCCGGCACGAGGCCCAGAAGCCATCATACGAAGATCATTGGCAATCTTGGACATATTGACCATGCATACCTTCAGTGCAGACGAAACTTCTGTGTAGGCATCCGTATTCTGAGTGGCATCGACGAGATGCTCAGCTCCCGTCAGTGGTAAGCCGCTGATTTCAGCCAGATGCTTCACGACACTCTGGATATATACAGGATCTGCGTTTAATCCGGTTCCTACCGCAGTGGCCCCCATATTCACTTCATAAAGGTGATCCCGCGTTCGCGCGATGCGTTTGATATCACGTTCCACTACTCTGCTGTACGCTTCAAACTCCTGTCCAAGGCGAATCGGAACAGCATCCTGCAGATGGGTACGGCCCATTTTAATGACGTGATCGAACTCCTGGGCCTTCTGCTTAAAGGCATTTAACATATGTTCCATGGTATCCAGAAGCTTCTCTAGTAATTTCAGTGTGGAGATATGGATGACTGTCGGGAATACGTCATTGGTTGACTGTGACATATTGACATGACTGTTCGGGCTTACTTTCCCGTACTCTCCTTTGCGATGGGACATGAGCTCCAGTGCACGATTGGCAATGACCTCATTGGCATTCATGTTGATAGATGTTCCAGCCCCACCTTGAATCGGGTCGACAATGAAGAAGTCATGAAGCTTGCCTTCAAGAATCTCATCGGACGCCTGCACGATAGCTCTCCCGATTCCTTCGTATAAGCGTGTTGTTTCCATATTTGCAAGTGCAGCCGCTTTTTTTACAACCGCCAAGGCATCGATCATTTCTTTATGAATTTTATAACCAGTGATCGGGAAGTTCTCCACTGCCCTCAATGTTTGTATTCCATAGTATACATCTTCAGGTACTTCTTTTTCCCCGAGAAAATCTTTTTCTATTCTAAATCCACTCGTGACGTTTATCATTTCTCTACTCCCTGTATTCGGATTAGCTGTCTCTAATTGATGATTCTATCAATTAGAGACAGAGTAGGCAATGATTTAAGGGTAAAACCCATTAATTTCAAAGATTATGAAAAAAGCGCTTTCACATGATAGAAAGCACTCTGTGTATTCAAAGTCAGTATGTTGATATGACCGCCCCATTTTTATGGATGAGAGTGACCAGTTGTCCGGATTTATTTTGATAATCCCCAGATGTTCCATAGGGTACCTTTAAGACAAATTCTCCATTTTGATCTTTGAATTCAACAAAAAAGCTGTCGGCAGCACCTATGATTACAGCTTCTGTAACTTCGGCTTTCCCTGGGATGAAGAGATTCTGCCCTATCAGAACCATGTCCATCTTGAGCCCGTTTTCCCTTGTTAATTCTTCAGCCTTTACACCATAGCGATGAGCTATTCCCCAAAGAGTGTCTCCGGGAACAACGGTGTAATACTCACCGATTGGGGATGAGCCTGCCGGTAAGGATAGCGTCTCACCCGTCTTGATCTCATATGAAGTCCTCTCATTGGTATGCATGATTTCTTCGACGGTTGTTTCATACTTCTTAGCCAAAGAGTATAGAGTATCTCCATTTTTAATCGTATATGGGTTATATTCTTTATGCTGTTTTCTATCAGGCACTAGAAGTTTTTGTCCTATGTAGATCTTATCCGATGATAGAATATTCGCTTCCATTAACTGCTCAACTGTCACCTCGTACTTCTTTGCAAGGCTATATAAAGTATCATTCTTCTTCACTGTATACTCAGTGCTGCATGCTCCTGCCTTCCCACCAGCCAATAGTAGTGCTGTTATCGTCCCTGCAGCAGTGGCAGCAGCAATCTTTTTATTTCTGGCTTTTGCCTTCTTTTTTCGTGCTTCAGCAATTCTTTGCTTTCTCTTGGTTGAAATCGTAGTCAATTTTACATCCCCCAATGTTCACTTTGTATGTAACCAACTCTATACCGTTCGAACAAATGGGGTATTTTTAAGGGTATAAAATAAAAATATTCCTATGTATCCATATATAACCAAACCTTTACTTAGTAAAGTCCCATCCCCATATTCCTACAAGATGATCCCTTTATTTTATAGTTATTAGGATCTGACAGAACGTTCTACACAGGCCTAAATGCTCATATATTACCAGTGAAAAGGAGGAGGAATAAAATGGGTATCAAACTGATTAAAATTTCAGTCGTCTACTTTATGATCGGCGTCTGTATCGGACTATATATGTCCATGGTACATGACTACACCTTGGCCCCGGTTCATGTTCACATCAACTTATTAGGCTGGACCGCCCTGACGCTTGCAGGTCTTATTTATCACTTATTTCCGGCCGTATCTTCCACTAAATTGGCCAAAACTCATTTCTGGTTTCATAACGTTGGATTGCCCTTGATGATGATTGGATTATTCCTATTTGTACTTGGGAATGATGCTGTCGTCCCGGTCATTGCAACAGGCGGTGTATTGACAACAGTCGGTGTATTATTGTTTGGATATAATGTGTTAAAAGAATTAAAAGCCGCATAATCGATTGGAGCAGACCTGAAGCCCCTACTTGAGGATTGGGGCTGCTCCATTATTTTTTAATTATTCTAAAATCACTCCTGCAATATGTGTTGAAAGTGATACAATATAAGCGTATGACCATTTCAAATTTAGGAGTGATGTACATGTCGGTCAATGTTTATCTGAATTTTAATGGCAATTGCCGGGAAGCGGCTGAGTATTATGCAGAAGTGTTTGAAACGGAACCACCTCAAATCATGACGTTCGCTGAAGCACCACCACATCCTGACTATCCTCTCCCTGAAGAAGCCAAAAATCTGGTCCTACACACAAGACTCTCCATCGATGGCAGTAATGTGATGTTTTCAGATGTTTTTCCGAATATGCCTTTTGTGGAAGGTAACAACATCACGCTTGCCCTGGTAAGCGATGATACTGAAAAGCTGACATCCCGCTTCCACAAGTTGAAAGAAGGCGGGAAGGTTGATATGGAGCTTCAAGAGACATTTTGGAGCAAGCTATACGGTCAAGTTACCGATAAGTTTGGAATTCAGTGGCAATTTAATTATGAAGATAAAGAATAAACTGTAAGATTTATATGAAGGGTTATAGAATTTTCCACGGAAAATGTCTATAACCTTTTAAATTTACCAAATGTTTCGTTTCAGTCGTTTTTCTCTTCCGTATACATCATATTATGCAGCTTCCCAGTCATCTCTTCTAACGCACGCCTTGCTGACTCTACGGTACCGGTCATATTTATGAAGCTATGGACCATATCTTCATAGTGTAGATATTCGACATCTACCCCGGCAGTTCTTAATCTGTCACCAAATTCTATCGCTTCCTCCCTGAGGGGATCAAATTCAGCAGTAATTAGCAGTGTATCCGGCATTTTTTTCACGGACGGCGCTTTTAATGGAGAAACATATACTTCCGACCCTTCACGAGAATCAGTCAAATAATGGCCCCAAAACCATCTCATCTTTTCATTTGTTAGATTATATTGGTGATTTTCCCTATAGGAGCGTGTGTTAAAATTATTGTCCAGTACTGGCGTAATAAGAAATTGCAGGGACAGATGATAGTTTTCACTATCCCTAAAATAAAGGGAAGCCGCTGCCGCCAGGTTCCCTCCAGAACTTTCACCGCCAATCGCAATCCGCTTCAAATCTCCATTTAATCGTTCATGGTTCCGAAAGGTCCATTTTACGGATTCAATCACATCTTGAAAAGCTGAAGGGTATTTATGTTCCGGTGCCAAGCGATAGCCGATTGATACGACGATGATAGAGGCATGCCGTGAGAAATACCTGCATAGATTGTCTGAACTGTCCAAATCGCCAAAGACCCAACCACCTCCATGGCAATAAATAAGGACAGGAAAAGGTCCTTGACCACTTGGTGTATATACTCGTATCGGGATATCATGTCCTTCCCCTGAGAGAATGAATTCTTCTTTCACTTCAACTCCATCGACAGGAATCGAAATGAAAAATTCTCTTGCTATTTTATAATATTCCCTAGATTGTATCGGGGTCAGTATATCCAACGGAGGGTGGCTAAGTTCCCTCATTTTCTCGTTGATCGTGTGTAGTAATTCTATTATTTGAGGATTGGGAGCTGCTGTCACTTTCATTTTAATAGTGCCCTCTTTACGTTCATGGACTTCAACCATTCAACCTGTACATCCTCGTCCATTTTCTCTAAAACTGCTTTTCTTTCGCCCATTATTAATGAAGCTTTTTTATTATGTATATCAATCTCACCTATTACCTCTCCTCCCAATCTTTTCAGGATCGGAATAACGATTCGATTGCGTATATCAGGTTCTCCAATGATTCTGTTCATATCCTTATACTGATCAAATAAAAAAAGGATCATCGACCTGATAATCGAGAGGCCATCCTCTCTATTTAAATAATTTCTCGGCCCAATGAGTAAATGCATTCCAAGGTCCCCGACTTGATATTCATAAAGTTCTTTGACCGGATCCTCTTCAACGGAATATGCAATCAAATAACACACAGGTTCTCCATTCATCTCTCCAATAAATACTTCTTTATGCTCGGCATCAATAGACTTCCGGAGCCACTGTTCAAACTCGTGAAGTGGAAGATTTAGCTTCCAGAATGGAGCAATATGGGGTTGTTGCATCCACTTATACAATGTGGATAAATCTCGATCAAAATCAACGTGACGGTATAAAAAATTATCCGTTTTACTTTCCTTTATGATAAAAAATTCTGTTTCATCAACTTTCATTATTATCTACAACCTTTCTTCTACTAACTAAAAAACAATGGCGGAATTAACGATAATGATTATCATTATCATATACAAGGATATTATATGGAAACTGCCATATACTTGTCAATCGATTCAACACCCTTCCCGATTCTTAATTTCATCATTAATTGGGCATTCCAACGCAAAAAAGAGGCTGCTGAACGATGTTCAACAGCCTCACATTATTAGATATATATTTTAGTGCATATTGCTCAATACCCAGACAGATCCGGCGACGATGACGATCGCAATGAATGCCGCTGACATCATCTTCCCAACCTGCCATTTACCTTCACCTTCCGTTACGTGCATGAACATGAAGAGCTGGATAGCTGCCTGGATGAAGGCCAGAACGAATACAATCGATACAATGAGGCCATATGAAAGATTCGTATAAAGGCCAAACCATACGGCTAAGAACGTCAACGCAATCGATAAGATAAATCCAATGATCTGAGTCCAAGGAAGTCCACTATGATTCGTATTATGTGACATTATCCCACCATCCCTAATAAGTACACGCTTGTGAACACGAAGATCCAGACAAAGTCAAGAAAGTGCCAATACAAGCTTGATACAAATAGTTTTTTAGCGGTATCAGGATTCAATCCCCGTTTCTTCACTTGGAGCATCACAAGGATGATCCATAAGATCCCTACTGATACGTGTAGACCGTGCGTTCCTGTCAGTAAATAGAAGGATGACCAGAATGAGTTTGTCGTCATCGCTGCTCCTTCATGGATCAAATGGACGAATTCCGTGATTTCCATGTAGAGAAATCCTAATCCGAATAATAAAGTGATAATCAGCCAAACCATCATGGATTTGACGTTTCTTTTTCTTAATTCATTTATTGATAAACCAGACGTGAAACTACTGATCAACAGTAGTAATGTCATGATGATCGTATTCTTCATGTCAAACACTTCACTTGGAAGCGGGCCACCCATCGTACCGGTCTTCAGAGCAAAGAACGTTGCGAAAATAGTGGCGAATAATGCAATTTCCGCTCCAAGGAAAACCCAGAATCCGAAAATATTCAGTTTACCGATATCAGATTGATATTCAAGCGGCGCGTTTGGATCTATATTCGTACTATGTGCCATGCTCACGCCTCCCTCTTATACGGATTTTCCGTTTTTTCGATTTCTTCTACGCTGACATAATATCCTTCATCCTGTTTATGGGACATAAATGAACGGAATGCCATGCATCCGAAAATACCGATTAATGCCAGGATGGCCATCCAGAACAATTCGAACACTAAACCAAATCCTGCGACGAAGAAAAGCGCGGACATGATGAAAGGTGTCCCGGCATTGCTTGGCATATGGATCGGTTGGTATTCAAAGTTATCAGGAACCATCTTTCTTCCTTCTTGCTTCATATCATAAAATGCATCATGACTCTTCACTTCAGGTACATGTGCAAAGTTGTAATGAGGTGGAATCGCTGAGCTAGTTGCCCATTCAAGGGTACGTCCATCCCACGCGTCACCTGTTGTTTCTCTCTTAGCAAAACGGTAGCTGTAATAGATACCGTACACGAGAATCATGAATCCGACTCCCATTCCAAACGCTCCGACAG
This sequence comes from Rossellomorea sp. NPDC077527, assembly GCF_044542955.1. Taxonomy (NCBI): domain Bacteria; kingdom Bacillati; phylum Bacillota; class Bacilli; order Caryophanales; family Bacillaceae; genus Rossellomorea; species Rossellomorea sp. NPDC077527. Next base: position 162,369 of record NZ_JBITVL010000007.1, read on the forward strand.
AAGAAATCACATTCAGTGATGTCCAGCCGTCTTCAGGACCGTATGTGTATACACGTCTTGGCATACCCGCGAATCCAAGTACGAATTGCGGTAAGAAACAAAGGTTGAAACCGATGGAGAAGAACCAGAAAGCCCATCTTCCGATCCGTTCATTCATCTTATGACCAAACATCTTAGGATACCAGTAGGCAAGTCCTGCGAAGCAGGCAAATACAACCCCGGCAATCAATGTGTAATGGAAGTGAGCAACCAGGAAGTAGTTATTGTGATATTGGAAATCAGCCGCAGCCATTCCAAGCATAACCCCTGTCACCCCACCGATCAGGAATGTCGGGATGAACGCAACAGACCATAACATCGGTACAGTAAATTCGATCTTACCTTTAAATAAAGTACCTAACCAGTTGAATATCTTGATTCCCGTCGGAATGGCAATCGCCATCGTTGAAATCGAGAATACACTGTTCACTGCTGCGCTTCCACCCATTGTAAAGAAGTGATGGACCCAAACAACAAAGCTTAGTCCAGAAATCGCAACAAGTGAGATAATCATAGATTTATAGCCAAATAGTGTTTTTCTTGCAAATGTAGCAATGATCTCTGAGAAAATACCGAAGGCCGGCAATATAACAATATATACTTCCGGATGCCCCCATAGCCAGAAAAGGTTTGACCAAAGCATCGGGTTACCACCATCCGTCAGTGTGAAGAAGTGGGAACCGAAGATACGGTCAAATGTCATCAGAGCTAATGTGACAGTCAAGATCGGGAATGCGAATACGATGATGAATGCCGTGATCAACGTTGTCCATGTGAACATAGGCATGCGAAGAAGCGTCATGCCAGGTGCACGCATCTTAATAATGGTAACGACAAAGTTAATACCGGTCAGTAACGTACCGATACCCGATATCTGTAATCCCAGAAGGTAATAGTTGATACCCGGTCCCGGGCTTCCTTCAATCGCAAGTGGTGCGTAGTTCGTCCAACCTGCATTCGGAGATCCACCAAATACGAAAGAAATATTGAAAAGGATTGCCCCGAACATGAATGACCAGAAACTCAAGTTATTCAAGTAAGGGAATGCTACGTCCCTTGCACCAATTTGCAAAGGAACGACAACGTTCATCAATCCAAGTAAGAACGGCATCGCCATGAATAAGATCATGATCGTACCGTGAGTCGTAAAGATTTCATTGTAGTGCTCAGATGTCAAAAATGAGTTATTCGGCACCGTCAATTGTGCCCTCATCAAGAGTGCATCGACTCCTCCACGGAAGAGCATGACAAGTGCTGCCAGGATATACATAATCCCGATTTTTTTATGATCAACGCTAGTAATCCAGTCGTTCCATAACCATTTCCACTTTTTAAAGTAAGTGAGGACTGCAACGATTCCGATTACGGTGAATACGATCGAAATGTTGGCTCCTATGATCAACGGATCGTTGAGGATAAGATTATCCTTTATAAAATCAAACATTTAAAGTCCTCCTTTCTTAGTGCTCGTGACTGCCATGATCTTCATGGTCGTCTTCTTTTTTCTTGCTATCATCATGGTCCATGTCTTCATGACCTTCCATATCCATATGTTCGTGACTCGACATGGCATCTTTATCTGCTCCACCAACCGTGGTATCAAGTCCGAATTTCTGACGGATGGCCATGGCATACTCAGAATTCTTCCCATGATCGACAAATGCCAAGTGAGTGGAAGAGAACGTCATCTTATCCACTGTTTCAGGAAGCATGAGTTTTTCATACGTTTCTTCCGTCAATTTCGGTTCATTCGATTGAGCATCTTTAACCCAATCTTCATATTTATCTTCTTTTAACGCAACGAAATCAAACGTTTGGTGCGTCATGCCTTCACCCGTGAAGTTTGAGTTCCTTCCATCGTACGTGCCAGGCTCATCTGCCTGTAAATATAAGTCATTGACCATACCAGGCATTCCATATATCTGTCCGCCTATTTGCGGTACCCAGAATGATGCCATTGAATCTGCTGCTGTTACTTTGAAGAGAATTGGATGATCCTCAGGAACGTTGACATAGTTCACCGTTTCGATTCCTTCTTCAGGGTAGCTGAAGATCCATTTCCAATCGACTGCCGTCGCATGAATCACAATCGGATCCTTATGAGCGGTCGCTTTCGGTGCCTCTCTTAATTCATAAAGGGCTTTTGTATTCGGAATGGATAATGCGATGACAATCAGGACGGGAATGAGTGTCCAAATGATCTCCAGGAATGTACTTCCGTGCATATCCGGCTTATAATCACTATTCTTTTTACTGCTTCGATACTTGAACAAGATGATTGTAAAGAAACCAAGAACAACAACCATAATCGCAATCATATAGTATATTGATAACATAATCAGATCTTTTTGGACGGCTCCAACCGGTCCTTTAGGATCTAGAAGGATTAATTCGCTATCCGTACTGAATATAATGATGAAAAATAACGAAATTAGACTTATTAAAACAATTAAATACGGTTTAAATTTATTAAACAAAAGAAATCACCTTCCTTTATGTAGAATTTACTCTCGTAGACCTATACTATCAAATTCTCTAAACAGGTACCCTTAATAACTGTACTTTTAAACAGATTTTCGAAATTTCGACGCATTTTATTCACAGAACGGTAACAATGTTGGAAAGAATTTCACAAGGGACAAAAAAATAACTCTCAAAGTTATCTGAGAATAACGTTGAGAGCGTTTTATAGGTTGATTATTTAGAATATTACTATCTACCTTTTCATAAAATGCGAGCAGATTCCGAAATGATATCATTATGTTAGGAGAATATTACTGTCTAACGATCTTTCCCCCTCATGAAATGAAAAACACTCTCTTAACGTATATTTCCATTCACTATTCAGTTCGGTTGGTTCTCTTTTTCACCACCTAAATCAAAAGGTGAGTATACGCCCTCATAGTCAACGATCGTCACCATTCCCCTGGCAGCATGATTGTTATCGTGGCAATGAAATAACCATTCTCCTACGTTATCCGCTTTGAAATAGATTACATATTCCTCTCCGGGTTTTACATGAATTAAATCTTTGACGATCGGCTTTTCAAATTTCTTTCCATTCTTTGAATTCACTTGAAAGCGATGGCCATGCAAATGCATAGGATGATTCATCCTGCCATTATTTCGAAGAGTGACTTTAACAATGTCCCCCTCACTCACATGAATAGGTGGTGTATCAGGAAAGATTTCATCGTTAATCTGGAAAGACATCCCTTCCCCCATTGACATCCCCATACTTAGGTCCATATCATAGGAAACATCCGGTTCAGGTGTGTCTACGAAAATGGGTTTCTCGCTCCCATATGAAATTCCTTTCGCCACACCTGCTTCTTGAGCAAGTGATGCATCCTGGTGACGATTTTGATTTTCATCAGAAACGACCGGAATGACCATGTCTTCTGCGTTTTCTACACTCTGTTCCTGACCGATGAACACCGTTTCCTTGTCAGTCTTCGTAAATTCCACATCCACTCGTTCTCCAGGTGCTATTTCAAGAACATTGGAGTTGTGATCTTCAGACACCACATTCTCTGCATCATTTGCAATCACCTTCATAGACCCTTCCGGGAAAACCAAGCGATGCTCCTGGTATCCGGCATTCACGAATCTCAATCTTGCTCTTTCACCCGCTTCCATCGTAAGGGGCTCAATCGCATTTCCCGCTTTTCCGTTCACGGTAAAGGTATCGTACATTTGTTTCGTATCCGCTTCACCGTCCCCGGACATCGCTCCCATCATCATACCTCCCATATTGGAGATATCCTCTCTTTCTTGATTTACTGCCCACTCATCCAGGATGAACACTTCATCTTTCTTATACTCGTTGTCCTTCTCTTCGACAACGAGTGATCCATATAAACCTTTGTCTACCTGAATGGAGCTTTGTTGATGGGAATGGTACCAATACGTGCCTGCATCATTTGCGACAAATTCATACGTAAAGCTTTCCCCAGGTTGAACGGCATCCTGTGTCAACCCTGGGATACCATCCATCCTGTTCGGCAAAAGGACTCCGTGCCAGTGAATGGTCACCGGTACGTCAAGCTCGTTCTTAAGCTTTACTTGTACAACATCACCTTCTGTGACACGAAGAGATTCCCCTGGGACTGTACCATTATACGTCCAGGCAGCTACCTTTTTGTCCTCACTGATTTCCCACTGTTTTTCCTCTGCAGTCAGAACGAATTTTTTCACAGGATGACCTTTTTTTTCTTGCGCACTTACTTCCAGAATACTCGTTTCTCCATCTTTCACTCCCTTGGGTAAACCCATATCTCCGCTCTTATACCAAGGCGATCGAAAGAACACGATCATTCCGATTCCCACTAATCCGATAATGAGAATAGAGCCAATGACCTTTCTATTCATAGCTGTCTCCCCTTTTTTCTCACTAATTTTTCAAACAACTAATTCCCAGAGAATTCTCAAACCATTCTTTTATTCATCTATTTTCCGTTTGAGCCTCTCATATTCTTCTTCCGTGATTTCTCCTTTTGCCAGGCGCTCCTTCAACAATCCCAATGAATGAAAATGATTTTGTTGAGTTGAATGTGTCGACTGCCCCGGGTTCTTCCCCCTCATCATCCAAATAATGATGCCCACAATCGCTACAATTAATATGATAAAAAGAAAGCTGGTTCCAAAGAACCCACCGCCCATTCCTCCACCATTCATCATAGAATCCTCTCCTTTATGTTTATACTCCCTATATACCCAATGAGGTATTTACGAAAACAATCTATTCTCTCTAATTGATCAGATTCCTCCTCTTTTATAACCAGAATCACCTTTCTATTTCCCCGTAAATATGCAAATAAAATGGAGAAAGCCAAAAAAAAATCAGATACCCCCTGTCAATCAACAGAACATATCTGATTTGTTTATGGTAGGATTCTCTCTCATCTTCGTTTTAGATGATGGAACTGTTGAAGTCATTTCAACCCTAATAATTGTTGAATTTCCTCTTTATTATTCTCAAAGCCAATTACATTCTTAACAAGCTTCTTCTTCCCGAATAGACCTTTCTCATAAAAGGCAAAGGAAGGGACGATCCTTGAACCCGAAATCTCTTTGAGTTCTTTTTCATACCTATCCTCTTCCCCTACGTTCTTATGAACATAGTCGATCTCCTGTTTATTTAGATACTCTTTTGCCGCTTGACAATCGGAACAGGTGGGACGGGTATAAAGCTCTAATGTCAGATCATTACTCATCTGGTCGGTCAGCTCCTTTCGTAAAGAACTACACCCCGGAAGGTTTAAAACCTTTTAGGCGCAGGGCGTTCAAGAGCACGGATACCGAACTGAAGCTCATGGCGGCTCCGGCGATCATCGGGTTAAGCAACGGCCAGCCGAACAGATGCAAGATTCCCATGGCAACGGGAATGCCAAGGATATTATACCCAAACGCCCAGAAAAGGTTCTGCTTGATGTTCCGTATGGTTGCTTTGCTTAATTCGACGGCTGTCGGTACGTCCATAAGGTCACTTCTCATCAGGACGATGTCCGCCGACTCCATGGCCACATCCGTGCCGGAACCGATGGCAATCCCAATATCCGCTTGCGCAAGGGCCGGAGCGTCGTTGATTCCGTCTCCGACCATCGCCACTTTCCTGCCGTCTTCCTGAAGCTTCTTGACTTCATTTGCTTTATCTTCCGGCAGTACTTCACTGAGGACAGTGTCAATACCGACTTTTTTCGCGATGGCCTCCGCCGTCCGCTTATTGTCTCCCGTGATCATGGCCACTTGGAGTCCCATTTTATGAAGCTTTTCAATCGCTTGAAAACTTGTTTCTTTCACCGTATCGGCGACTGCAATGATGCCGGCGATTTCATCTTCAATGGCGATGTACATCGGTGTTTTGCCCTCGGCAGCCAGCCGGTCCGATACTTCTGCCAATTCACCGACTTCGACGTCATTTTCATCCATCAACTTGCGGTTTCCAAGCAATAGATCATCTCCATCTACCGTCACTTCAATTCCCTGGCCCGTAATGGCATCAAAGAAGTCCGTCTTACGGAGGGGGAGTCCCCTCTCCTCTGCTTCCCTGACAATCGCTTCTCCAAGAGGATGCTCTGACCCCTTTTCAGCTGAAGCGGCAAGTATCAGGAGTTCTTCTTCTGAAGTGGATTCTGATGTTACGATATCCGTCACCACAGGCTTTCCTTCAGTGATGGTGCCGGTTTTATCAAACACGATCGTTTCGATTTTATGTGTTGTTTCAAGGGCACCACCGCTTTTAATTAATACGCCATTTTCCGCGCCTTTCCCTGTACCGACCATAATGGCGGTAGGTGTCGCGAGTCCCAACGCACAAGGACAGGCGATGACAAGAATCGAAATCGTGATGGTAAAGGCGAAGAGACCTGACTCCCCTGCTATATACCAGGCGAGACCGGAGAGTATGGCAAGAACGATGACGATAGGAACAAAATAACCTGAAATGATATCCGCCATTTTGGCGATCGGGGCTTTTGAGCCCTGAGCCTCTTCCACCAGCTTGATGATTTGCGATAATGCCGTATCCTTCCCAACTTTGGTTGCCTCGTATCGGATGGTACCATTCTTATTGATGCTTGCACCGATGACGTTCGACCCACTGGTTTTCTCGACCGGGATACTTTCCCCTGTCAGCATCGCCTCATCGACGGATGTCTTCCCTTCAGTCACCACACCGTCCACAGGAATTTTTTCACCAGGCTTTACGATGATGATGTCTCCGACTTCCACTTTTTCGACTGAAATCTCGACTTCTTCTCCATCTCTTACGACAGTAGCGGTTTTTGGGGCGAGCCCCATCAGCTTCTTGATGGCTTCAGACGTTTTCCCTTTCGAAAGTGCCTCAAAATATTTCCCCAAGGTAATAAGAGTGAGGATGACGGCTGCCGATTCGAAATAGAGGTTCTGCGCATACCCTTCACTGCCTGCTATGATCATGATGGTAGCAAATAAGCTGTAAAAAAAGGCAGCCCCGGTCCCCAATGCAACAAGTGAATCCATGTTGGGGTGGCGTTTGACAAGTGTCTTAAACCCTACGCTGAAGAAAGGTTTTCCCATCATCATGACAGGAATCGTAAGAACCAATTGAAGTAAGGCAAATCCAGACGGGTTTACCATCGGATCGATGGCCTCTGGTAGAGGCATCCCGAACATATGCCCCATGGAAACCAGCAGCAGGGGCACTGTGAAGACGGCTGAAACCCAAAATCGCTTCCACATCGTCTTGATGTGCTGCTCTTTCTTATCCCTGTCTTCATCCACTGTATCTTCTGCATCAGCGTCCTCGTGCGCTTCGTACCCTTCATCTGAGACCGCACCCTTGATATCGGACACGGTGACGACGGCAGGATCGTATTCAATCATCAGTTTCTCTGTCGCCATATTGACACTAGCTTCCTTGACACCATCGAGATTTCTTGTTGCCTTTTCCACCGTTTGCACACAGGATGCACAGGTCATGCCCGTCACGCTGAATGTCTTCTTCTCCATTTCCGTGACTGCTTTATAGCCTGCGTCATCCACGGCTTTCTTGATCTCTTCAAGTGAGAGTTCATTTTCATCATAGGTAATATTCAGTTTTTCCGTTGCAAGGTTTACGCTTGCCTGCTGCACTCCATCCAACTTCTTTGTTGCTTTCTCTACAGCCTGGGAACAGGATGCACAAGTCATCCCTTCGATACTTACTGTTTTTTCCGTCATTATGCTAACCACCTTTATTTCGCTGGTTCTGTTTCGTACCCCGCATTAGACACGGCTTTACTTAAGCTGTCTGGTGTTTGCTTCGTTTCGTCATACTTCACCTTTGCCGCTCCATTTTCCAGATCCACTTTCGCTTTTTCCACACCGTCCAGTTCATTCAATACGCCTTCTACCTTTTTCACACAGTTTCCACATGTCATTCCTGATACGTTCAATAATGTTTTTTCCATTTTTCAACACTCCTTGGTTTTTTAATGTTGGCAGTTCATGCCGTGATCTTTTTTACACGTACACTGCCCAGGTACGCAATTGCATGCGATGTAGTCGACCGCATCCTGTTTCTTCTTCTTTAAAGCTGCTTCCAGCAATGTAATGTCATCATGACTCAGTGTTGCTTCTTCGATCAGATCGGCAATCGTTTTTCCGACTGCCCTGCTGCATATATGGGTGAATAATCCTGACTTCAGTGTTTTTAGGCTTTCTTCCTCACTGACACCTGCCCTGTAGATGAACCGGTTTCCGATTTTCTCGGTTGTCAGCATCCCTTTTTTGACAAGCCGCCCAATAAAGGTTTTTGTCGTTGCCGGCTTCCACTCTCTCTTTTCCTGCAGGACCGAGCTTATTTCCTTACTGGTCACTTCTTTAAGCGTCCAGACCACTCTCATGACTTCCCATTCAGAATCCGTGATTTCCGGTTTTTCTTCCTCAGGCAATGATATCCCTCCTTCTGTTTACAAATGTAATCGATTTGTATTTATAGTTTACAACTGTAATCGATTTTGGTCAACTGATTTGATTTGTTTTTTTGAAATTGGGCTATTTTTGGATGATTAGGTAACATTTTTATTCTGTACCACTTGCTAAATTCTATAAACGTATTTACCTGTTGACCGTTCAAAAAAAAGAGATGAACCCAAGCCCATCTCTTTTTTCTTGTTTTATTATTCAACTGGTGATAATTCGCTTTCCGTAACCCATTTATGATTCTTGACTGCTTCTCCGCCTGTAGTTGGTGTGTAGTCCACCATATAGACAGCCATTTCTTCTGCTGAGTCGATCGTTCCCGTCGCTCCCTTCATTCCCTTCATGTGATCGGTATTCAAGACCACTTCATCCCCGGGTTTAAACGGTTGATCGCCAAAATCTTTCAACTCTTCATGAATGACCCATTTATGGTTTTTCACCTTTTCTCCGCCCGTGGTCGGTGTGTAGGTGACCGTATAGACGACGGTATCGTAAGTACCTGAAATGGTTGCTTCCGCATCCTTCATCCCTTCCATGTGATCATCTTTGATCATGACTTTGCTTCCTACCCCGTACCTTGGGTTTGGTGCTTCTTTCAAGCCCTTTGGCAGCTCTCCTGAACCAGTGTGATTCATGTCACTATGCTCCATGCTGTCCATTTCTTCCGTCATCCCGTCATCATCGTTTGAACAAGCTCCCAGAAAAAGAAGGGTCATTAGAATGAAAAGGAACGATTTTTTTCTATGTTTCATCGTGGTCGTACCTACCTTTCGAGTGATATCTATTAAATTTTATCCTGCAAAATTGCAGAATCTATGGAGAACATATGTAGAAGTATGATATTTTCGTGACAAATCCAACAGAATGTATCATGCCTTGGAGAGAACCCGGCAAACCTGTCTTTATGCATACATTTTTCATATTTTCACGTTACACTGGTAATAGAAATCATAAATGAGGAGTTCCTATGAATAAAATTTCAACGAAACTTGCGGCTGCCTTCACCATAGCCGTCTTCATCATGGAAGGGTTATTGATGCTCTATCTCCATGATAATATTATCGATTCCCGGATTCAGGAAGAATTTCAGTCCATCCTATCCCGGGGTAACAGCCATCGGGACGTATTAGAGGAGCGCTTTTCCAATACGACCCTGCACCATATCGCGCTAATGGAATCAAAAACAGAAACCGAAGTCGTGATTACAGATAAAACCCATCACGTGATTATCAGCTCGAAGAAATTAACGGGTGGCATGCGCGAATTAATCAGTGAGAGCCCGAATTCATTCCCACGTGAAGGAAGAGTGATTGAAGCGAACTGGAAAGACGTGAACTATTTAGCCACCGTCACCTCTTTTAAAAATGGTGCCGATGAAGGCTATGTTTATATGTTTAAAAGCGCCTCACCGCTACGGAACTTAATACGTAAATTAAACGGCCATTTTTTACTTGCAGGAATCATGAGCCTCATCATATTAGCCTGTATCCATTTTCTCCTGTCCAAAATGTTGACACGGCCATTGATTAATATGAAAGAAGCTACTGAAGAATTAAGTAAAGGGCATTTTGGGGTCAAGCTCCCCGAATTGGGGAAAGACGAACTTGGAGATCTTTCTACTTCCATACAAACATTAGCCAATGATTTAGAAACGATTCAACAGGACCGCACTGAATTTCTGGCCACCATTTCCCACGAGCTCAGGACACCCTTGACGTATGTCCTGGGGTATGCGAATGTAGCCCTCCGTGACGAAATTTCAGAAACTGAAAGAAAAGAGTATTTAACGATTATCAAAGAAGAATCTAAAACGATTGTCACATTGATCGAAAATCTATTTGAGCTTGCCAAGATTGACGAGAACAACTTCTCGATTCATCAGGAGGAGATACCATCCTCCCCATACTTCCGGAAAATCATCAACAAGATCACTCCCGCTTTTAAAAGTCGTGGAATGGGTCTGGTCCTGTCCGTCCCAGACGAATTCTCATTCCACGCGGATCCGATCCGTTTGGAGCAAATCATCATGAACCTGTTGGATAACTCCTTGAAATATTCAAAGCCCGGTTCAACGGCAACGGTCATTGCCCGGCAACATGTTCAGGAAAAACTAGACCTTACCATCACAGACCAGGGCATAGGCATTCCAGCTGACGAGCTCTCTCAAGTATTTAATCGCTTATATCGGATAGAAAAATCACGTTCGAGGGAATTTGGCGGTTCGGGCCTCGGCTTATCCATCGTAAAGGAGCTGGTGGAAGCACACGGTGGACAAATTTCAATCGAAAGTGAACCGAATAAGGGAACATCCATCAATATCATACTTTAAGGTTTGGAGGGTTGACTGTGAACAACCTATTATTAATCGATGATGAAACAAGGATGTTAAATCTATTGGAGCTTTACCTCACTCCTCACGATTATTCGTGTGTAAAGAAAAATAACGGCTATGACGCGATTCAATATATGAAACATTATCCCGTCGATCTCATCATTTTAGACATTATGATGCCGGAACTGAATGGTTTTCAGACATGTGAAAAAATCAGAGAGTTTTCCCATGTACCTATCATCATGTTGACAGCAAGGGGTGAGAAAGACGATATCGTAAAAGGATTAAACGTGGGAGCCGATGATTATATTACAAAGCCCTTTGATGAAGAGGAACTTGTCGCACGCGTGAATGCCCTTTTCAGAAGAAAGACACGATATGATCAAATAGAAAATACACAGCAACTCATCCGAGGCGGATTCACATTAGATGGACATACCTACACGTTAAAATATGAAAATCAGACCCTTTCCTTGACCTTAAAGGAATACAACATCCTTCACTCCCTGATGAAAAATACAGACCGTGTCTACACAAGGGAACAACTCCTGCTGATGGTGTGGGATATCAATTCCAATACCGAAATCAGGACTGTAGACTCTCATATCAGAAATCTGAGGGACAAATTAAAAAAGGCTGGATTCCCGATAGAAGATCATTTAAAAACCATATGGGGCATCGGGTATCAGTGGAAAATATAATGAGAAAGCAGGAGAAACAATGAAACATATAAAAACATTTTTATTAGTATCTTCATTAGGCATCTTGGTATCTGGTTGCTCTGCAACAGACGAGGATTATTCCTATGTCAAAACGGAAGATAAGACCATCGACCACATTCACGGAATTGGATACCCAAATAATAAAGGAGAATTGGTCATTGCTACTCATGATGGATTAATGAAATATAAAGATTCCACATGGTATGAAACAAATAGCGAAAAACATGATTATATGGGCTTCCAGCCGTATAAAGGTGGTTTTTACTCCAGCGGACATCCGGAAGAAGGGTCAAAACTTAAAAATCCCCTCGGATTGGTCAAAAGTACAGATGGGGGCAAGTCATTGGACAAGTTGGCATTCTACGGGGAAACCGACTTTCATTATCTCGGGGCCGGTTACGAATCCAAAGTCCTTTATGCGATTAATCAAGAGCCCAATTCAGAGATGGATAAAGGACTTTACCGTTCCATGGATGAAGGGGAAAATTGGGAAAAGGCTGATATGAAGGGGTTTGAATCGACTTCAATCGGAAATATAGCGGTTCATCCTTCAAAGAAAGAGATGGTGGCCATCTCCAGTAAGGATGGGGTATTTGTATCCGAGGATGGCGGAGATTCCTTTACAAAAGTGGAGAATACTCAAACGACAACCAGTATCTACTTAACGGAAAAGACCGGGCTTTTCGCCAGTATAGAAAAAGGAAAGATACAATTACATGAGTTGGACCTTGACTCAATCAAAATGCAATCCTACCCTACTCCAGACTTATCTCAAGATAATCCGATTATGTATATCTCATCCAACCCGGAACGCTCTGCTGAGTGGACGGTCGTGACCTATAACAATGATATCTACCAAACGACTGATAATGGTGAGACATGGAATGAAGTTGTGGATGAAGGAAATCTTGAAAAGTAGGAGATATAAAATAGAGTGGAGACCAATCGAATGGTTTCCACTCCTTTTTGTTTACGCGATATTCTTACACACTTCTGCACAATTAAAGCAAGCATCGGCACATTTCTGGCAGTGATCATGATCATGTTTCTTACATTCTTCCCCGCATGTTTCACAAATCTTCGCACACACTTGGGCTAGTTCCGCTGCAAATGGTGTTCCCCTTACTAAAGATTGTTCTAAGTATGCACATATATCCGCACATTCGCGGTCCAAACGGATACACTCTTTCATCATATTGATGTCTTCTTCCTTTAGACAAGCATCATAACAGTGGTTACACGCTTCCATACATTCATGCAGTGCTTGGATGGCAGATTGGTACTTTTCATGTGACATATGATCTTCCTCCTTAAAATTGTTGGTTACTACAACATTACTATATCCAGTTCGAATGGCATTAAACGGAAAAATTACTATTTTTTCTTTTTTGTCAGGTTTATTTTGATTTGCATAGAATCTGCATAAACACAGGGTATACATAGAAAATTTAACGTGAAGATAATGCTAGAGGAGGCTGTGACATTACTAATTCACTCCTTGTATCACCGCTGTTGATTTCCGTGCAAGACTTCGCTTTCCTCGGGCGGAAGGCGAGCCTCCTCGTCGCTACCTGCACTGGACCCAAAAAGTTGGACACTTATTTTCTATGCAGCTAATTCGGTGTTAACTCGATAAGCTACCGGACTTTTTCGTTTTAACCTTGATT
>NZ_JBITVL010000008.1:0-91563 GCF_044542955.1 Rossellomorea sp. NPDC077527
AATCAAGGTTAAAACGAAAAAGTCCGGTAGCTTATCGGGTTAACACCGAATTAGCTGCATAGAAAATAAGTGTCCAACTTTATGGGTCCAGTGCATTTTTTGCTGAGGAGGCTCGGCCGAACGTCCGTGGAAAGCGGGACTGTTCCCTTCACCCTCCTGTACTACAACCTAAATAACAGAGCATCGTAAATTTTAGTTTGTATGCGTATAGCAACAATCTTTGCGAAAACAGCCTTATTAAAAGACGAAAAGCTGGTAAAAAGGGAAGCTACCCCTTTTCCAGCTTTTTTATTTTCTTATTTCGCTGTATGTATAAGACAATTCCTTTAGTTTTTTAATGATCTCATCTTCAAAATCACCAGTGAGAGGAATCTGTTCATCGGCAATGTCAGAAAGTCCATCATGGTATCCTATCATGACAGAATGCTTCGCATTGCTGAACATACTCATATCATTTGCATCATTGCCGAATGCTATATAGTTCTCTGCCTTGACTCCAAATGTCGAGAGCGCACTCCATTTATGTATATTGGCTGGACTGATATCCACTACATTTTCATTCCCATGGATGTTCAGAACAATATCCATTTGTTCCAATTGTTTTGTTAGATCTTGAAAATGAGTGGATGTTAACAACAGAATCTTCACGATTGAATTCAACGATGCAACTGGCAGGGATTGGGCCAGATTCGCTGGGTCCAGAAAATCAAGGATGGGATGATTGTTTGGACCAGTGTAAGCATAATCCCATTCACTATCGATTAAATAAGTGGCTTCATATCGATGGATTAATTCAAGTATCTTCCCAAGGTCCTCATCCTGAAAGGAAGTTGAGTGCACGATTTCTCCTTCATGATAAAGAAGAGATCCATTCCCTCCGATTAATGGAAAAGAATGCAATCTCACATCCAGGACGGGAAGCATATCCCTGATCGGTCTGGCTGATGCAAAATATAGTTCGTGTCCACATGACTTCAATTCGAGCAAGCATTGGACAATTCTTTCTGATACTGGCTCCCCCTTAAAGCAAATCGTTCCATCTAAGTCGAATACAAATTTCATATGTACCATCCTTTCTTCATATTACGGAATCTTATTTTATACATTTGATTCACATTATCTAAATATCAAATCACTCGACACAGGCTTTATTCCAATCTCCCTTGCCCATACAGATAATTGGCCCATATGATGGATCTCGTGTGTCACAATATGCTGAAGTACCTTTTTGTATGTAAAAGTGTATGAGTTACCTGACTTGGATGTCATCGTGAATTCCTTTTTTTCATAGGCAGGTGTCCATAATGAGAGAATGTTTTCTGTCTGTTGACGAGTCTCTCTGGAAAATCCAATGACTTCATCAAGTGTCGAAATGCTGTGAAGATCCTTTCTTATAACAGGTGTCCCCTGCAGCTGGTTCATCCAAATTTGTTCACAATCCGCTACATGAAAGAGGTTCTTTAAAATGCTCCCCATCCCTCCTGTACGCTCTTTCAATAACTCTTCAGGATCAATGTCCCTGCACCATTCAAACCAATCATCCCTTACTTGCCAATTGTAAGTAAAAATTTCCAACATATTTACACGTCCTTTTATCTAGTAATTTGAAACCGTCATACAGTGAATAATCCAGTTTCTCTACGTATACGCCATCCAAAAAGAAATCCCCCAACTCAAAACAAAAAACAGCAGACTGGCAACGAAATAGGGACTCTTATTAGAAGAACTCACAGATTCATATTCATATTTAAACTGATTATTGGTTATGAACTTAGCGGCTGTTGAAGCCTGATTAATTCCTGCGCGCTTAGAGATATTGGTGAACCATCCCAGTGCGAAGAAACAGAGACTTAATATGAACGCAGTATCCATCAGACCCCATCCTCCCATAGAGCTGGCCATTATCGTAGCAGCCGCCATTAGCGTAAATAGGATGAAGACAATTGTAATGGAGAGGAATTTTGCAGGAATAACTCTTTCTAACATTCTGCTGAATTGGTCAATGAAGAAAGCAATTCCAGTTCCTATGATAAGGATGATAATAGTTAGTAAAATGTTGAAGTAGTAATACATGTGGGTTTACCTCCGTTCATCATTAAATTTAGAGGGTAAGGTAAAATAAGATACCATCAATTATTCCGAGACATAAAAGGGATATTAATATCGGTTTTCTTCCCCCTCCTCTTTTAAAATGAAAATATACTAACCCAAAATAAATGAATCCCACTGTGATGAGGCATAGAAAGAATTCTCCTACCATGTTCCTATCTACATGGATGACTTGAACCCATTCAAAATCCTCGTTGAGATCCAGCGGGACTGTGAAGAACATGACTCCCCATCCAACGAAAATAAAAATTCCTATTAGTCGAAAGAAAGAATACATACTCATCTGCTTCTTAGGTGGATGCTCTTTACTCCTCTCAAGTTCATTACTGATTTTCTCCACTCGTAATTCCATAAAAAAACCTTTCTGCCTACACTTCCCTACTAATACGAAAGAACAAACAGAAAGGTTTCAAATTATTCTAAATTTATCAATTTTTGGCATTTTCGTTCCCTAAATACTTTCCTAAATATATGCCGCTAGCCGCTGCCTGAGATAAGGAATGTGTTTCTCCAGAGCAATCCCCTATCAAGTACAGATTCGACACTTCTGTCTCAAAGTTCTCTTTTGTCGGCAATTTAGGCTCATAGAATTTCGCGTCCAAACCGTATAAAAGCGTATCAGGGTGTACCCTCTCACCGATGAGATCTTCCACACAAGCAAGAAACTCCTCAAGTGCCATCCCGTACAATTCCGGAACCTCCTCCCTTACACTCCCGCATTCCCCATTGAGGGACGGACCTACACTATTTTCTTGAAGTGATGTTGTCTTTCTATTGAATTGAAAATCTTCCAGCCTTTGAACAACAATCCGCTCTCGTCCTTGATTGATGCCTCCGATGATGTTTACTGCATAGTCCATCGCCTGATCATGTGAAGGAAAATAGCTTGGAACAAATAAGCTGAAATTTAGATTTGCGCTCGGTGTATCTTCTTCACGGGCATTTTGTCCATCCGGCATCACTACACCATGCTGGTGTTTACGAATGATCCTCCCACGGGGATTCATGCAATAGGTGGTAGCACTGAACGTTTCTCTTTCAATCTTCAGCTTCGTTTCAAACGTATCCTGCAGGATCGAATGAAGCTGATTGCCTTTCATTTCTACGCGAATGCCTAAATCCAAACGAGTTTCACCGGGATGCAGCCCCAAAGACTCAGTTTGTTTTTTCAACCAGGCGCTACCGCTCATTCCAGTTCCAATCACTACTTTTCCAGTGGTAAACTTCTCATTATCTGATTGAATGTGAAAGCCGTCTTCATGTTTTGAGATGGTATCAATGGTGGTTTCAAAACTGAAAGAGACCTGCTTCTTAAGGACCTCATACATTTTTTGAAAAACTTCATTCGCCAAACGTGTCCCCAAATGACGAACCTCTGTTGATAGCATCTTTAATCCCACCTTCGCAGCCCTGTCTGAAAGGATCTCATTCCTGGTACTGTAGGAAGGGATGACATTACCGCCAAACTCGCAAAGGATTTCGTCCACTTCTCTCATCAATTCAAGGGTGGACTGCTTTCCGATCTTCCTGCCAAGCTCTCCACCGAAGTCATTCGTATAATTGAATTTCCCCTCTGATTTCCCAAGACCGGCAAAACCGATATATTTGCAGCACTGCCCTTTGCATGTACACTCTTTACCTTGATCCAATCCACACACACGCTCACTCAGTTCTTTCCCTATATCAACCATGTGAATGGATACATGCTCATTTTGTTTCATCAACGTATACGCAAGGAACACACTGCTCACACCTGCGCCTATGATGGTTATGTCGTAATGCTTCGGTTGCATCGTCTGCCCCTCCTCTTAGCTGTAATCGTGCCTGTGCCACTTCTTCAGTACAGCATCAATATGATCCATTGATTTGCTTCCTTCAGCTTTCCATTTAAGTCGGAAATAACTTGTTTTATAGAATTGTTCGATTGTCATTTTCTTTCTAAAGAAAGGGATGGAATAACCTTCTTCCTCATATAGCCTGTTCACTGTACTGGACAATCCAGTGAGCCATAAATATAGATCTTCTTCAGCCATTCCCTTATCAAGAAGGGATTCTATGGCATAAAATAATCGTCCTTCCTCTTCATCTATATAAGTAACATCCTTGAATAAACAGGTTTCTATTACGCGTAGACTTCTTTTGTAAAACTCCTTAGGAAAGGCAGGATGTTTGATCACTTCCACTAAATAATCCGCTCCGTGTGCAATGCTGTGCGCCCAACCTTTCCCTTCTACATATCCGCGAGTGTCTGCTTCCCTCTCTAAATAGTCGAAACACGCCTCAAATGCTGAAGTGACCTTTTCAACGGGCATAAAGGATGTTGTCCGGTCCTTATCAAGAAGCAACGCCAGGACCAATGATGAGAATGCCCTTGTGAAAACCGAGTCATCTTCCTTCATTCCAATCCCGCAAAACAAATGGTGTTCGTCCATACACGTATCAAACAGAAATAGCATTTGTTCAGGTGACAGGTGATTTCCTTCCATCATTCTGTAAAAGCTTGTATAAATCAATTTATCCCTTAGTTCCCCGTCGGTGGATCCAATATTGTGGATCATTTCTTTCAATAATGCATCCAAATTCAATTCTTTTATGTATTCTGGCTGTGTAAAATCAATACCCGTTAATGATTCTTTCAATTGTGCTTCCGTTATCATATTTCAATTCTCCCCGCTATAAGTCTATTTTTATCGTACCATAAAATAATATGATAGGTCCGTCCCTCTATTTATCTTTTAAGCTACGATGTAAGTAGGGGATAGAGGCGAGAGTCGAGATGGCCCCGGCAAGCGTGATAGTCTGGTTTGTTCCTATGGCTTCTGCTGACACGCCTGCCAAAAAGGCTGCAAGTGGCATAAAGATCCACGTCATGAGACGGCAAGTTGCCTGAACCCTTCCCAACAAGTGATCTGGTGTCAACGTTTGCCGGATAGTAAGGATGCACGGACTCATCATTGATGCACAAAACGTGCCGACCGCATTCATGAAGACAAGCCACAAAAAGGATTCCATCAATCCGAAACAGAGAATCGAAAGCCCTCCGACTACAGATGCAGTAAATAAAATACTGCGATAAGAAAAATGCTTACGAAAGAGGCTAGAAGAAACTGCTCCGAGAATGGCTCCTGCACCACCCATTGATAATAACCATCCTATCTTGACCGTGTTTAGATGGATGGAATCTTTCAGGTGAAACACTAGTAATGTAAGAAACAAAGTCGTTCCAAAAACGGATGTTACCATAGCCAGATTGGTATAAAAAATGGGTTTGGTCTTAACGACAAATTCAAATCCCTCTCGGATTCCACCCCATATGGATGTACCGGTTGAGACTCTTTCCTTCTCTTTCATGCGAAGACTCGCAACTGCAAAGAAAGAAACCAGGAAACTGACACTGTTGATCAGTAAGGCATACCCTGGATTATAGAAGGAAAGAATCAATCCGCCCAAACCAGGTGCTAAAAAAACCGCCAAATTGAATATCCCTGAATTCAGTGAATTGACAGCCTGAAGATCTTCTTTTCTAACCAGGACCGGAATCGAGGCAAATTGTGATGTATTGTAGAGTTGGCTCAGTAATCCAATCCCGAATACCACTGGATACACCATCCAGATCTCCAGAGCACCTACTATAAATAAAACCCCGATCGCGCCAACAAGTATACATCGTCCCAAATCACATGCCAGGAGCAGGTGTTTTCGGTTAAATCGATCAGACAAGATTCCGGCAAATGGCTGCAGTAGAATTGGCAACCGTTCAAGAGCTGCCACTACCCCCATACTCACTGGTGAACCAGTGATCGATAATACCATCAAAGGAATTGCGATTAAATAAATTTGATCTCCGAAAAAGGATATCAGATTCCCGCCCATAAACCTGAAAACAGAATAGTTTTTCTTTAAGGGCGGGAAGCCATCCTGTTGATTGTGCCTGACTGCAGGCTCTCCCATCTCCGTTCCCCCTACTATTTCGTTAAATAGTGCATCAATTCATTCGATAATGATTGAACAGCATTCTCTTTCAAATGATACTTTCCTTCGTGGGTATCAACGAGCCTTGCAGACCTGAGGATTTTCAAATGGTGATGGACCGTGGATTTCCCCATATTCAGTTCATTGGTGATTTCTTGCAAGGTTCGCTCCGACCTTTTCAACAATTTCACCATCCGAAGGCGCGCCTCATCTCCTAAAGCTTTATGTTTTTGAACGAGGAAATAATTTGGCATATCCTGCTCATCCGGATAGATACTCTCATTGGCTACCGGGTAATAAAACACCTTTACGCCTTCAATATCCCCTTCCACATTCCAAGGTCGATAAATCGCCTGGGGGATGAGGAGTACTGTATGGACAGCCGGTTCAGCTAAATAGGTGATACCGCCAGTTGCCCATTCCACTAAAGCCTCAGAATTGAGCTTTTCACTCATCTCTTTCTTAGACTGTCTATCCCTTGTCAATATGGCAGCTAGTGTCTCTTGTTCAGGTAAAATCACCTCTTCATACCAACGGGTCATTACACTCATTAAATGCTTCTTGAGGTTGTTCACATTTGTAGTGCAAATGAATTCAATATAGCCTGGATAATACGGGTTATCTTCCGTCTGTTCTTTCAATCTGTCCCGTGATGCCATATCCCCTTTTGAAGCGAGCATTCGAAATTCCTGAAATTTTAGCCCTATGTAGGGAATACAAAGGAAAATGATTTCTTCCTCTTCCAAAGCATCCACATATGTGATGAACTCATGCAGGGTTTGAAATTCTTTTTGATGCAATAACAGAAGAAGGGATTTCCATGTATTATTCTTTTCTACATAATCCAAATCCTGAATCAGGGAACGGGATAGGGACTTTTTTAACTTGTCCCATGATGCTTTGGGTCTTTCTAACGTATCAATGAGCCTGGTATTGGTGATGGCAGCAATCCCTAGTGCACATTCCCATAGCAAGGAAGCTTCTATTTTCACGTCGTATGTTTCTCTTTTCCGACTGGTCATATGGAGCACATCCACATTGAAACACCTCTCATCCAAAAATTTCTTTCTATGTACATTCTATAATTACTGAATATATAATTCAATATAATTCGAATTGTATTTCCATTTCATTTAAATACGGTGTTCATCATACGTTTTTTGAAGATTCGGTAGTAAACTGGGATATTTTCTTGCTTCTATAGGAAAATAGCCTAAGTAGATGCCTATTGAAACGAGGAACTAGTTAGTTGATCACCGTAATTGCGTCATTTTTTCTCTTGATTGCGTCATTACTTATTTTATTGCGTCATAATTCCTGGAATTGCGTCAAAACCTATGTGAATAGCGTCTTTTTACAAATAAAGGAAAATTCACATTAAAAAAGCACATGAATCTCCTTGAGAGTTTCATGTGCTCCATAAAAATCTTTTACGATTTTACTTTATCTTTCTTAATCTGCTTACTTCTCAACTGACCGCAGGCAGCATCGATATCCGTACCCTGCTCTACGCGCACTCCACAGTTAATCCCGTGTTCGAGTAAAGTACCGTAAAATTCTACGATCGCTTCTTTTGTACTTCGTTGATATTGGTTATGTTCGTCAACCGGATTATAAGGAATCAGGTTCACGTATGAAAGGTGACGCTTATTTTTCAGCAATTTTGCCAGCTGTAGGGCTTCTTCTTTATGATCGTTCACATCACTTAATAGAATATACTCAAATGTGATCCGGCGATTGGTCTTTTCTAGATAATAATCGATGGCCGGCATGAGTTTTTCCAACGGATACGCACGATTGATTTTCATGATTCTTGTACGCAATTCATTGTTAGGTGCATGAAGTGAGACAGCCAGGTTGATTTGAATATTTTCATCGGCAAATTTATAAATTTTATCTGCCAGTCCGCTAGTGGAAACGGTAATATGACGCGCACCGATGGAAAGACCTTTCTGGTCATTCACTACACGGAAGAAGTCCATCATATTATCATAGTTATCGAATGGCTCACCGATTCCCATCACCACGATATGGCTGACACGTTCTCCGTTACCTGCTTCATCGAGGTGGTGCTGCACGTTCATGATCTGTTCAACAATTTCTCCGCTTGATAAATCTCGATTCTTCTTCAACAGTCCACTTGCACAGAATGTACAACCAATATTACATCCTACCTGTGTCGTGACACACACACTCAAGCCATAGTTGAATCGCATCAATACGGTTTCAATCAGGTTTCCATCGTCAAGCTTGAATAAGAATTTGATCGTACCATCCTTTGATTCCTGCTTGATTTCCTGAGTGAGCGTGTGAAGATAGAAGTTCTCCTCCAGAAGCTGAACGCAGTCTGAATTCAGGTTCTTCATATCCGCAAAGTTTGTCACTCTTTTTTTATATAACCAGTCCCACACTTGAGATGCGCGGAATTTTTTTTGTCCGTTTTCAACGAGCCAAGACGTCAGTTGATCTAATGTTAATCCATATATGGATTTCTTTTCCATTTAAAACCCTCATTTCAAAACTCTACAATTTTCTACTTATCTATACTACTTAAAGTATAGGAATGTTTCAAGGGATTTATAAGTGTTGTGAAGAATTGGAATTCCGTAATAAGGTAACCTTGAATTCATGTTAAAGGTTGATTCTCTCGATGAAATCTTCCAGTTTTTCTTTGTCTTTCAGCTTTTCATTGCATTCATCACTGTCCTGACAAATATAATTTCCCTTTTTCACATAGGTTCCATGAGCAGATTTTTTAGATTCAGACATATAGAACCCGATGCTTCCGAAAGAATGACAGATCGTGCATATCCCTTTCTTACTGCTATTTTTAAACGTACCTTTAAACCCTTTCAGTTTCCCATTGCTTTCTGCTACAATGTATTTTCTCTCTTGAGCATGATCATTCCATCCTAAGTAGGAGACACTCTTTACGTCAACTTGATTCCAGTCTGGTGTCTTCAGTTTTTTCACCTTGGGGAATAGTTTTTTGACCGACGCGTCACTAAGGGTTTGAAACGGGATTACGTACGCTTTTAACCCCATCAGATAATCCTCGGCTTGGTCCTGATCCCTGATTTCAATGATGTGTTCAAGAACCCGCTGTTGTGAAGGGGACAATTCCCCGAACAAATTCAGCACTTTGTCCTTCGCCAGACCTTTCAATGCTTGTAATACACCAAGGTCATTCACGGCTCTATACCCATTGATCAACACCTGTGTTTGATACGTAATAAAATTATATTGATCATTCCGAATAAATGGTTCCATCATAATCGCTCCTAAAACATTTGTCATTATGTTGAGTACCTTTTAATGCTGGCAACAAAGATACACTTATACTATAAACTTTGAATGAAACGTTGGATATGTATCGTTTCATTTCTAATTAATTTATCCATAACAAAAAGCACTGAAATATTCAGCGCTTCTGATATACGATTTTTTTGATTGTTTCAATGGAAAGATAATATTCTTCAGCTAATTCAGGAATGGTCGTTCCATTCGAAAAAGCAGCTTTGATAGCCTTATTTCGTTGATCGATCACCCTTCTACTGCCGGAAAGGCTTCCCCATTTTTGGTGCTTCTCTTTTTCTTTTGGGATATAAAGGGTTTCTCCTTGAACGTATTTCTGTATCTCGCTCAACAACGATTGAGGTAACACACTTTCAGCTTTTACATATTTCATTTCGGTCAGCTCCTTATTTTCTCATGTATACAGTCAATAAGGTGCAAAGCCGACTTACTAGAAATGACTTTTTCGGGCGATTATATGAGATTCCGCCCCATGCAAAGTATCGCCATTCTAATATCAGGCTTTGCATGAGACGCACGGGACTCTGGTAAGAAGCTTTTCATTACCATGTCACCACCTCCTTTGAATCGTTTTCTTCTATTATAATTTAGATTTCTTTACTTCACAGTATATTTCAACCTATCCCTTTAAATACAGTTAATATGGTATAATCTTCTAAATATCAAAAAGGAGATGTTTTCCATGTTTTCATTCACCGTTGATCAAGATATATCTATCGAATTATTTCAACAGCAACATAAAGAGGAGCTTTACGAACTGATTGATTCCAACCGGGAACATCTTCGCCAGTGGCTTCTATGGGTCGATAAACGTCAATCTCCAAAGGATTTGGAACCCATCATTCCTATCTGGATAAGGAATTATGCAGATAACAACGGATTCGATGCAGGGATACGTTATAGAGGTGACCTAGTCGGCATGATCGGGCTTCATTACATTGATTGGAAAACAAAAAGCACTAGTATCGGATACCTCCTTTCCGAAGACGCACAGGGCAAAGGGATCATCACTCGTGCCGTTTCCTCCCTATTAAACTATCTATTTGAGGAGATGGAACTAAACAGGGTAGAAATACAGTGTGCTGTCAACAATAGTAAAAGCATCGGAATCCCGGAACGACTGGGATTCACTAAAGAAGGAATCACCCGTGATGGTCAATGGCTGTATGATCATTACGAAGACATTGTAACCTACAGTCTATTGAAAAAAGACTGGATGGGTTAGTCCGTTGGGTGATATGTCACAGCCAGCTTAGGGTGTCGAAGCTGGCTATTTTTTAGCGATTAGGACTGCGAATCTCTTCTACATACTCCATTACCACTTCGCCAATCCTGTTCATCACTTTTTCCAGTGAGGTCCATTGAACAGTAGGATCCTTGGATTGAAGTAGACCGATTACTACGATACGCCTGCTATCTACCTCTATGAAGCCCACGTCATTGCATACTCCTTCTAACCCACCCGTCATATGGTACCATTGATCGTTAAATCGGAAACCGTCGGGATCATCCTGGTCTTTCATCCCCTGTAATACACTTTCTATATCATCCGGATTTAACCTCTCATGAAATAACGGTTCCATCATTTTATATATTCCTGACGGAGTGCCGATATTGCTCACAATATCACGATTGTGGGATGAAACCTTACAATCAATATCCAGCTCCTGTAATAATTCATTCAGGTGCTGATCAGGAAGTTTTTGAAGCAGGTTTGAATATGCCGTATTGCTGTGTTCACGAATAGCAAAATAGACATCTTCCTTAACTTCAGAACAATCATGCCCCGAAACAAGTATGGCCGTTATCCATTTTGCGATGCTTGCAAGCGGGAACCATTCATCCTCGTTGATTGTAACGGAAAAATCCGTCCCCATGTCATGCATATAAAAACCGAATGTCATATCAGGTGGAATCAGGTTGATGATATTCCAGCGAAATGCCCCAAACTCTTCACGTCTCAAACAATACCCCCTCCAACGCCTTCACATATCGATCTGCAGACATTTGAACTCTTTCATGGGCATTTTCCTTCACAACCCGATGGAAGGCATTGTATAGACGGGCAAAAGTCAATTTACCTACCACCTCAGCCATCTCTTTTACTTTCATCGCAGGAAGGGGGATGAGATTTGGGTAGCTGTACATGAAGCTGACCCACTCCGTATCAGCCACAACCTGGATGATATCCCCTGTCAATAGGATTCCATTGTTGTTGAAACCTTCTTTCCATTCGAGGACCGCTCCGCCCTTGAAATGCCCGCCAAGACGGTGAATGGTAATTCCATTATGTAATTCCAGGGACTCTCCCGACCAATAAACAATCCTTTCACTTTCCCTCATTACCCATTTCCGGTCATCCTCATGGATATATATGGGCACATCGAAAACCTCCGCCCACTCTACCTGTGTGGAATAATAATGGGGATGTGATAATGCAATGGCATCCAAGCCACCAAATCTCGTAATCTCACTGATCGTCTCTTCATCCAGATAGGAGATGCAGTCCCACAGAAGGTTGAATCCTTCTTGCTGAACGAGATATGCTGTCTGACCAATCGCGAATTCAGGCATTGTTTTCACACTATATAAGCCTGACTCCTCAAGGATGATCTTATTTCTGAACGACTCCCCCTTCATATTCTCCAAAGTGGTCCAGCTTTGACCGGCTGGGCTTACATATTGTCTTTCTTCCTCACAAATCTTGCAATGCTCGGGGACCTCCATTGATTCTTCATATTGAACTCCACATGTTTCACATAAGTAATGTTGCATACTAAAACCTCCTTTAAATGGTAAAAATAATAACATTATCATTCTATCGAACTATTGATAATTTGCAAAATTTTCCTTATCATACCACTTTATTGTATCTATACTTCCTTCCTATTTCTCAGCAATTTTCCCGTATACACAGGTGTCCGTTAAACGTTTTCCGTCAACGGAGAGGTCTTCATTTCGAAGAATTCCCTCCAATTTATATCCAAGCCTTTCAGGAATCGCCCTGCTTTTATGATTCGTGGATTCACATCGTATTTCCACCCTTTTTCCACCCAGCTCAGTCAAAGCAAATTCTGTTAATTCGCGGACCGCTTCTACCATATACCCATAGCCGCTCATCCTGGTGTCGATCCAATATCCGATTTCCAACTTCGGGACACTCCAGTCGATATTATGAAACCCGGTTGAACCGACAAACTCATCGGTATTTTTCAAAAATACCAGGTATCTCAGACTTTCTCTTGTTAGAAATTTCGCATGTGCTTGACGGGTGTTTGACTCCGTCTCTTCCACTTCAGGATTACTTAGGGCAAAACCGAGCCACTGCTGTAATTCAGATAAGGAAGCTTTAATCGCAGCATTCACCTTAATGCCATCTCCGGGCCGGGGCATCCTTAATGTTAATCTTTCAGTTTCAATCACCATTGGTATATCCAATAATACTGGGTTCATTTCTAAACACTCCTCTAAATCAAAAGTAAAAAACCCCCGCCCTCAAGAAATGAATCTTGAGGACGAGAGTCTCGTGGTACCACCTCAGTTTACCGGCATGTCACCATACCGACCTTAACGGATACAGAATATCCGGACTCTGTAACGGGAGTTCCCGATGTTTTCACTGCGTGGGGCAGCTTTGAACATAGCTCCGAGCCTTTCGTCATTACTACCATGATGGCCCTTTTCCAGCGACAGGGCTCTCTGTTCATCACTTAAATACCAATGACCTTCTCATCAATACCAAATTGGAAATATTTTAAATTATTGAAATTATAAGGGAATAAACTTCATCCTGTCAATACTATCTTTAGAATCTTTTATTCTCTATGATCAAGTGGATTTTCTCGAAGTAACAATCAGAAAGGATGGTCGTCTTTCTTCATTTTTCAGACTAGGAATCTTAGTCAAACCTTCCGGAGTAGGCATGGGTTCAAGCACCCTTTCCAACATAAAGCCATTTTGGATCAGCCCATTAATCAACGTTGGTATCGTGCGGTGATATTTAATGACACCGTCCACGTACCAATGCTGCTCCCGTTTCCCTTCAAGACGGTAATGATCAAGTGCCCAGTGAAGCCGTTCTCCATCAGCATCCCTCCACCAGTTATTCATGTCTTTACGGGCGGTCACGATTGGGTGTTCAATCGAATAAATAAATATCCCGTCTCTCTTTAAAACGGTGTGAAGCTTCCGAACGAGTGAATCGTAGTCTTTTATATAATGAAGGGAAAGTGAACTAACGATAACATCAAATGCCTCTCCATCCCAATTCATCTCTTCAATTGGACAGCAGATATATTGTATCTTTCCGTTTGGATTGACCTTCTGTGCGCGATTGATCATCTTGCTGGAAATATCCACTCCAATAACCGATGAAGCACCCATTTCAATACAATATCTCGATAATTCGCCTGTACCGCATCCGAGATCCATTACTCGTTTCCCCATAAGGTCCGGCAGCTCTTCTTTCATGGCCGGCTGTTCAAGAAAGTCGTTATAAGTTATTCCCGATTCTCGCAAATTCATATACCCTTCGAAAAATACGGGATCGTCATAAATATTTTGTTTCATTTGTCTCCCTCTTTCTGCACTAATCGTTTCTTACATGTTCGGAACCTTATTAAGAAAATGAGAAAAACTCTTTCGGCTCAACTCTTTTCTTCATCTTGTCCACATCAAAGACATAAGCAGGTTCTGTACCCATAATTTCCATTCTCCCATTCTTCACTTGTAAGCCTGTCTCTTCATTAAGGGCTATGACCGGCTTAGAATATGTATCGATGAATCGGTGAATCAGATCGTCATTATAAGTATCATAATGGCACCATATAGAATAATCCCCCAAGTAAGATAATCCGCTCCTGTCCCTTAATTGAACATCATTATTGTCCATATGCTCACACGTGGCAAGATGGCTTCCCATCACTATGGCCCCGGCACTTCCCCCATAGATCAGCCCACCTTCATCTATGAAAGTGGTCAATTGAGAACTGAATCCAGATTGTAAGATATCGTGCATCAAACTGAACGTGTTCCCACCACCTATATAAACAGCTCCGAACTTCATAAGATCCTTGGAAGTCTTCCCCCTCAAGTCCGTCCACATCGTAATATCGGTTATTCCAAATGGATCCATTACACTATATATCCACTTATAACAATCCTCGTATGAAATATGTGCTGTATTCATCGCTATAGGAACATATAATAATGGCTTTCCACTGCCCAACTCACCCGCAAACACCCTGTCAATCTCATATGTCTGCTCCTTATCCCCACCGCCCGAAAGATACAAAGTACTCAATTCATCTCCCCCTTTACTGGAGGGACGGACCTCCAATATTTGATCCCTAATAATGTTAATTATAGCAATAAATAGGGTTCAGTCGAATATTTGATGTGAAATTGGAGGTCCGTCCCTCTCTCATTATCACAAATTTCTTAATTTTGGAAAATGCCGTGTTATCATGAAAATTTTCCAGATTTGACCTTATTAACAGGCGGTTTTGACCTGAAAATAGTCCCGGATTTTCTCAATACCGCCTTTGACTATCCTGTGATATTCTTAATTTGTTTGAATTATTAGAAAAAAGAGGAGGAATTGGAATGAAAAAGAAAAAGATCTTGAGTATGGGGCTATCGGTGGGAATACTTTCCGGAATGATGGCGACAAGCAGTCTTGCTGCACCTGCTGGCAATGCACATTTCCAAATGAATAAGAAAGCGGGTACACCTGAATTTGTATCGGGTCTCTTATCCGCTCCTTCTGGAAAAGATGCTGAGTCCATTGTCCTTTCTTTTGTAAATCAGAACAAATCTACATTCAAACTTGCTAATCAAAAAGCAGACGAGCAGTTCAAGGTGATTTCTGAAGAAAAGGACAGCCTTGGAAACACAGTCGTCCGCATTCAGCAAACGTATCAAGGTATTCCTGTCTGGGGTTCCACACAATCAGCAGTCGTGAAGGAAAATGGCGTTCTCCAGGCGTTTTCCGGCTCAGTGGTGGCAGAACTGGATGAAAAAATGTCATCCTCAAAAAAGAAAATAAGTGCGAAGAAAGCCACAAAGCTTGCTAAGGCTGATCTGGGCATCAATCCAAAATTACAAAAAGATATAAAGCCGGAACTAGTCGTATATACAGATGGAGATCAGACTGCATTCGCTTATTTTATAAACATAAATTACTTGGAACCATCTCCTGGTAACTGGAATTACTTTATAGACGCGGGGACAGGGGAGATCCTGAATAAATACAATGACATGCATGAAGTCAGCGGAACGAATCAAGTTGGGACCGGTAAAGGTGTATTGGGAGAAACAAAACCACTAAACACGACTCTTTCTAGCGGTAAGTACTATTTACAGGATAATACAAGGGGAAGTGGTATATTTACATACAACATGAATAACCGTACATTCTTCCCGCAATTTTTCTTACCTGGGACCTTATGGTCAGATAGTGATAACGTGTTGAATGCTTCATACGACGCTCCAGCCGTGGACGCACATTATTTCGCAGGAGTCACGTATGATTATTATAAAGATCATTTCAATCGAAATTCCTATGACAATCAAGGTGCTAAGTTAGTCTCCTCCGTTCATTACAGCAGCGGGTATAACAACGCATTCTGGAACGGTTCACAGATGGTATATGGTGACGGTGATGGCACTACATTCGCCCCTCTATCAGGCGGTATAGACGTCGTTGCACACGAACTCACCCATGCGGTTACAGACTCTTCTTCTGACCTTGTTTATCAGAATGAATCAGGTGCTTTGAATGAAGCCATATCTGATATTTTTGGAACGTTGGTCGAGTATGAGAATGGATCTAATCCTGACTTTGAAATTGGTGAAGATATATACACGCCGGGCACTTCCGGAGATGCCCTTCGTTCTATGAGCAATCCCGCGAAATATGGGGATCCCGACCATTATTCTAAACGATATACGGGAACGGCTGACAACGGCGGGGTTCATACAAATAGCGGAATCATCAACAAGCAAGCCTACTTATTAAGTGAAGGTGGTACGCATTATGGTGTAACAGTCCCAGGAATCGGACGTGATAAGCTAGGAGATATTTACTACCGCATGAATACTGTTTACCTTACAGCCTCTTCCACATTCAGCCAGGCAAGAGCAGCAGCAGTTCAATCAGCTACAGATTTATATGGAAGCACGTCAGCTGAAGTCAATGCTGTGAAACTTTCCTTCAACGCTGTCGGAATCAATTAATACAGAACCATGAGCAGAGATATTTTCTCTGCTCATGTGTTATTTACATTGATGATGTCACATTATCACAAAAAATAAGAAAAGTCCTTGATCCACAGATCAAGGACTTTTCGTTCGTTCTTAGTGATTTGCCGCTTTATCTAAACCACCTGGCTTATTGTGAACAGCCAGATTATTAATTAACTTATTACTTTCCGTGTTCAATCCGGTCAAATTGACTTTTACACCATTTTGATGGTACTTGATTACGACTTTATCAATTGCTCCAACTGCAGAATCATCCCACAGGTGAGCGTGAGTCAGATCGAGAGTCACTTCGCTGATATCTTCATTGAAATCAAAGCTGTCTACAAACTCAGTGACAGAAGCAAAGAATAACTGTCCCGACACTCTGTATACCTTCTTGTGAGTTTCTCCCGAAGCCATAGACGTGATTTTGACCTTCGAAATTTTAGAAGCGAAGAATACCGCACTTAGAATAATACCTACCAGTACACCTTTAGATAAGTCATGGGTCATTAAT
Organism: Rossellomorea sp. NPDC077527; assembly: GCF_044542955.1. Classification (NCBI taxonomy): domain Bacteria; kingdom Bacillati; phylum Bacillota; class Bacilli; order Caryophanales; family Bacillaceae; genus Rossellomorea; species Rossellomorea sp. NPDC077527. Next base: position 17,156 of record NZ_JBITVL010000008.1, read on the forward strand.
ACAGTCCCCACCGTTGCAAACATCACAAGTGAATCAGTGAAAGGTGTTTTATGCAGGTTCCTTAGAGATGACCAATCAAACGTACCGATTGATACCATAAACATTACACCAACCAGTGCAGCCATCGGGATTTGAACAAGGAAATCGTTTAATACTAGAATCAAAATCATTAAGAATACTCCGGCTACAAGGGCTGAAAGTCTGCCTCTGCCTCCCGATTTCACGTTGATGACGGATTGTCCGATCATTGCACAACCTGCCATTCCTCCAAAGAAACCGGAAACGATATTGGCCATACCCTGGCCTCTCGCCTCTTTGTTCTTGTCACTTGATGTATCTGTCATATCATCTACGATCGAAGCTGTCAGAAGTGACTCTACCAATCCAACCACCGCAATCGATAGGGAATATGGAAAGATAATCTGCAATGTTTCGAATGTAAAAGGAATATCCGGAATCAAAAATATAGGAAGTGTCTGTGTTAACTCACCCATATCTCCGACTGTACGGACACCACTTCCAGTCAACACCGCAAACACCGTCACAGCAATGATCGCTACTAACGCAGATGGAACTGCCTTAGTGAAACGAGGCAAAATGTAGATGATGGCAAGTGCCCCTGCTACCATGGCGTACATCATCCATGACTCTCCAACAAAATGAGGTAATTGCGCCGAGAAAATCAGAATAGCTAATGCATTCACGAATCCAACCATAACAGAGCGTGGCACAAACTTCATTAGACGTCCTAACTTCAGGACCCCCATGATAATTTGGATCACCCCTGTTAAGATGGTTGCTGCCAGTAAGTATTGTAACCCGTGATCAGCCACAAGCGTCGTCATTAAAAGGGCCGTTGCACCTGTTGCAGCGGAAATCATACCTGGTCGACCACCTACGAATGCTATAACCACTGCAATACAGAAGGAAGCATAAAGCCCAATCATCGGATCGACTCCGGCAATAATGGAAAATGCAATCGCCTCAGGAATCAATGCCATGGCCACTACGATCCCTGACAGTACATCCCCTTTCACATTTCCAAACCATTCATATTTTACTTTTTCACTCAAAATCATCATGCACCTCTTCCTATTAAATTGTGACTTTCAACTCTCATGAAAGTCGGGGCCGTTTGACACAAGGCACATTATATAATGGATGAATACATTTGTGAAATCTCAATGAAAGCGCAATCAATTATTTTTACCTCTTATTTACTTCCGTTTTCACCCTCATTCTACTCACCTTCAATAACTTGTAAAAAAAACATAGATTTCTTTAAAGGATTATGAAAAATTTAATAGAACTACATAGTAAACACTTTCATGGGATGGAGGACAAATTATGTTCAGGAAGATACTACTTGCTACAGACGGTTCGGAACATGCCTTACGGGCAGGAGAAAAAGCAATTGCTCTCGCAAATTGCCAGGATGGTTCAAAAATCGATATTGTATATGTGATAGATGGAAAACACTCTAAAGAAGATGTTCTGCATCATTGGGGTATGGATGCGAGCGACAAACGCAGGCAAAAGCTTCAAATGATCGAGCAAAAAGCGAAACATGATGGAATTCAGTATGAAATCATCTTTTTACATGGAGAACCTGGACCCACTATAGTGGAGTACGCGAATAAACATGAATTTGATGCACTTGTCATCGGAAGTCGCGGGTTAAACGCTTTTCAGGAAATGGTTCTTGGAAGTGTAAGCCATAAAGTAGCAAAGCGGGCAAAATGTCCCGTCATGATTGTGAAATAAAGAAAGACTCCCAATATGGAAGTCTTTCCTCAAATCTTAAACAAATAATCAAAGATCTTCGGTACCCTTTCTCTCCATGCCATTTCGTTATGCTCAGCACCTTCAACAATCTCAAACCGACAATCCTGCACGCTGTCTTTGAGTAAGCGATAGACCTTCCTGCTTGAATCGATATAGGTGAGATCATTGATCGATTCGGTATTTTCCTTGGTTCCGATATCCATATAAAAACGCTCCACTGCTGATAAATCGCTGTCTTCTATATACTTCTCAATTTCATCCTGGTTAAACCAGTAGGCAGATGATATCGAAGCCACCCTTTTAAAGATATGTGGATACTTACACGCTGCATAAGTAGAGATCAATCCACCCATGGAGCTTCCGGCCATGCTCGTCTCTCCTGGAATGGTCCGATACTTGCGATCGATCATGGGTTTTAATTCATTCACGATGAACTCGATATAAGCTTTTCCCTCCCCACCGATCGACTTTCGATCAGCTGAAAACACATCCGACATCGCTCTGCTTTCCCATGGCCCATATTCGTCGAGCCTGTTCAATCCCTCATTGCAGTCAATTCCCACCACAATAAGCTCCATCTTTTCTTTTTCTATGTATTCCCCGATTCTCCATGCCATTCCATATCCAGCATCTTCATCACGGTAAAGGTTTTGTCCGTCATGCATATAAAGTACTCTGTAGCTTTTCGGTGCTGCATCATGGTAATCTTCCGGTAGATACACACGGACAGTCCTTTTTCGATTTAAAGGAGTCATGGTTACTTCAAAATGCTCATACATCCGTTAGGCACCTCCATTCCTATTTTATTTCAAGTGTAGCATGAAAAGAGTTGTAAAGGTTTTATTATGTAATAAGATTTTGAACCTGTCCTATTATAAAAGAGGTGCACATCCTTCTACAGGATGTGCACCTTCATTCACTTCTTACCTTATTCAGTCTCACTTCTATTATAGGAGCTCTCGGGTAGAGTATCCCAGAATGATGTATCCGCTTCCTCAATGGAACCATCTGCAATCGCCTTTGCGGTTGCTTCCAAACTGATGACCGCTTGTTTTATAAGATATCCATTGCTCTTTTGTCCAAGAACATAATCTTCTCTATAATGATCGGCCATGCCTCTCATCTCAAAAAGAAGCGTCGCAATCCCATATTCAACCGCAAGGCCATTTCGGCTTATCGTTGGAGCTGAGCCACCGATGTATTTTGACAATGTACCGAATCCGCGGCTTTCTACTGTGTTGTATAAGACTGCCCCCAGCTGCTTTGATTTTTCTACCACTTCAGGATCTACATCTTCATTGGTTGGATATAAAATCGAACCAGATACCAGCTCATCAGTATCCCCAAGAGTGGTTTCTGCACCTTGATGATGAAGGTCGATCATATAATCAGGACGATATTTCTGAAGTACATTTTCATGAAGTGCCTTCGTTTCAGGCTGGTTACGGTCAACATGATCACGATTCAGGTCCACTTCATTCGCATTGTATCTTGTGTGAGTTCCCGCTACATAGTCATCCAGAGAAAAATCCACATCCCCCTCAGCACCATCGACATTCAATCGGGGAGCGACCAGTATATTTACGTTTTCAAGCATCTCTTTCACTTCTTGTGAGTTGGAAGTAAGATGCTTGATGAATTGAAGGGCGCCTTCTGTTGTCAACGCTTCATTCCCGTGCTGCTGTGTTAAATAAAGAACTGTAGGATTTTCATCGTTATTCCCGAATTTCGCGAGGTAAAGATCTCTTCCTTTTACAGATTGACCATATACTTCTAATGAAAGAGCGTCAGACTTCTGATCTAAATGTTGAAGCATTTTCACCATTTCTTCGTAGCTATGAAGACGCTCGTTCTTAATCGTCTCATTCCCATTGTAATCCGGTCCACCTGCCAGAACATTGACACCAGGTGTCGACAAACTGATTCCAGATGCTACCAGAGCACCTGTAAGGGCTCCAATCACTAATTTCTTCTTCATTATGTATTCCTCCTTTATTTCGTCTCTCTAATATACTTAGAGTTGTCATCAATAAAACCCTTTCAAATACAATAAAATGAAACAATAGGACTGAATTACGGAATAATGTGTGGATAGTAGTTCCTATTTCAATTAGAAGTATCCAGCATTTTGCCTGACTATTGAATCGAGACTTTGTATTCAGTTCATTCCCATGAAAAAAAGAAGCCCCTCACCATAGGCTTCTCCTATACTATCTGTTATTCTCCATACACCTTTCCATTTGCATCCACATAAACGGTTTTAATCAATGTCCGATTAAATCTATTTTTGCCTTTTGATCCGTTCAAATCTATCGTTACATTATAGACGCCTTCTCCCAATTTCGGTAATTTGAATGTACCGTTCTGCTTTGGTTTCAACTTCCCTTTTTTTAACATCCCATTTTTATAAAATTCAATCGACATGTCCTGCTGTAGGCTTACCTTGCTATCCTTTTTCTTCAAACTGATTTCATCTTGATTCACATCTACCATTACAGCATCATTCAAGCTGCTTTCAAAGGAAACGTTCAATAGATATTGCTCTTGATTTGAAGAAGTTGATTCAAGTGTCCATTCACCAGCAATCGGAGTTTGAAGTGTCAGAGTGTGGTGATAGGCTCCTTTAAAATAATCACTTCCGTCTTTTTTCACAGTAAAAGAAGAATAGCCTTTCTGCCCTGGGTCTTTCAGGATTATTCGAGAAGAAGGGCTGCTGCTCATCCAGTCAAAGGTGATCGAGGTTGCCCCCTCTTCCACTTGTATTTTTTCTTGAGTTTTCCCCTGATATTCCCCTCCTCTTATAAGCGAGGATGCATCATGATAGGAGGCTGAGTTGCGTTCTGTGGTTTGATTCAAAGTTCCTGAAGATTGGATCGCCGTTTCATTCAAATAATCCTTGAACAAATTAAACGTAGATGAACCTTCCTTGATAGAGTAATGATTCCAATCCCCTACCTTCAATTCAGTAGCATAAGGAAGCCTTGAACTTTTGACCGTAACGGCCCCGTCATTACTTCCATATCCAGAGAGATATAATCCTCCCCAATACAGTGAACCTCCAAAACTCCCCCATTTCGTGCCACCAAACGTATAGATGGGAATTTTACTCACATTTGCATGTTGATCTGTTACATCACGGAAGTAACTCATGTATCCTGTTTGCAATGAGTAAGTGGCATCATTCTTGTTGCCAAGTATGCCTGCCAGCCAACCCGCCCAACTGCTGTAAGCAAGATCTGCCAATTGAGAACCATGATGCGGAGTGGAAAGCGTGATCACCCTTGAAACATACGGAAAAGCACCGAAGTGAACAAGAGCAGACTGGGTATCGATACCACCCTTACTATGAGCGACAATTACCACCTTTTCTCCGTAATAGTTGTATATATCACGTATCTTCTGTGCAAGGAGTGCGCCGTTGTCCCACATATTCTTTGTGGGATATAAATCGATAAAAGCGGTTTCATATCCGTTCTGATAGGCGGTATCGTACATATTATTGTCATCCCACCAAGTGTTAGAAGAGCTGTTTAAACCGTGAACAAAAAGGATCGGTTGCTTTGAAGGAGCTACATAAGAAGGAGTCGTACCAACATACCACTGTCCAGGAACCCCAGAAGGATCTTCTTTCCAAGAACCAGCCTGACTCCATGACGGCAATAATAGGAACAATGCCAAAACAATCATACTAATCTTTTTGATCATACACTCTCTCCTTTTTTCAAATGTCATAAACATGTAAAGTATATCGGCAGGAATAAGAAGATATGACAGGACTTATGTAACACATGAAGAAAGTCCTAACAAAGACAAAGCATCATCATTTTTAAAACGACTATACAAATACGACAGTTTTCGTAAACATTGTTGCTTTCGGATGTAGTGAGTAGTAGTTGCAGTGACCAATTATAGTTAATAGTACTAATTCTCTTTCTACTTTAGAGGAAATAGAGAACTGCGGAGACTCCTACGGAAAACCGGAGCATTCTCTTCACCCTCTTCCACACTAAGAATAACAACAACCATTGCATAAAGAGCGTTTAAAAAATGCTTTTCCCAGATCATTTATTCTTTTAAAAATCGATTTTCACATGCTATAGTTACAGTATAAAAAACCGATATCGGATATCGATATTGAATTTCGATATTAAATAAAGAAGGTGTTTATTGTGGAAGATAAAGTCTTAAGAAAACTATTCCTTGGATTCATTCAAATACATATCCTGCATCACGCTAAACAAGAACCCATTTATGGGAAGTGGATGCTTGAAGAATTGAAAGAACATGGATATAACATCAGCTCTGGTACACTGTATCCCATTCTTCACTCCATGGAAACAGACGGGCTGCTACTAAAAGAAGATAAAAACGTGGACGGGAAAATCAGAAAATATTATTCAGCAACCAATAAAGGAAATGAGGTTTTGGGTGAAGCCCAAAACAAAGCATTTGAGCTTTTTAAAGAAATAAGAGACTGATAAGTAGGTGAATACATATTGAACACATCAAGAAAAATTAAAACACTGATTGAGCTCCTTTTCATATCTACTAGACTGGGATTTACATCCTTTGGAGGACCTGCTGCCCACCTCGGTTATTTTCATGAAGAGTATGTCCGTAAAAGAAAATGGATGGATGAAAAAAGCTACGGGGATCTCGTAGCTCTCTGTCAATTCCTTCCCGGGCCTGCCAGCAGTCAAGTGGGGATTGGCATAGGCATTATGCGTGCCGGTGTGCTTGGCGGAATTGTATCTTTTTTGGGTTTCACCCTTCCGTCTGTAATGGTTTTAATTCTATTTGCCATTCTTCTTCAAGGAGCCGATATGTCCAATGCAGGATGGTTACATGGGTTGAAGCTCGTAGCGGTAGCAGTGGTGGCGCATGCGATTTTAGGTATGGCCAAGAAATTGACTCCAGATTTAAAGCGTAAAGCCATTGCCCTCTTCACTTTGGTGATCATTTTACTTTGGCAGACTGCCCTCTCACAAGTCGGGGTGATCCTTCTATCTGCTCTTATCGGATTCCTACTTTATCGGCATCATGAAGCAGGTGATGAAACAGTGTTAACGTTTCCCGTTTCGAGAAGATTCGCGTTGATTTGTTTATCGATTTTCTTTGGGCTACTGTTTCTACTTCCTATTTTCAGAGAATGGAGCACATGGGAATGGCTCGCTCTCTTTGACAGTTACTATCGATCTGGATCATTGGTATTCGGTGGCGGTCATGTTGTTTTGCCGCTCCTTGAGAGGGAATTTGTTCCGACAGGCTGGTTGACGGAAGAACAATTTCTGGCAGGATATGCTGCAGCCCAAGCGGTCCCTGGCCCGCTCTTCACCTTCGCAGCTTATATTGGAGCAGTGATTAACGGTTGGAAGGGTGGAATCCTTGCGACGATTGCCATTTTCCTCCCTGCTTTTCTACTCATTCTGGGGACATTGCCATTCTGGGATACACTAAGACAAAACCCCAAGATAAAGGGAGCACTAATGGGGGTAAATGCTGCAGTGGTCGGCATTTTGGTTGCGGCTTTTTATCATCCAATATGGACCTCTTCCATTCTGGCACCAGTCGATTTTGCTTTCGGTGCGATTTTATTCAGTATGCTGGTCTTCTGGAAGCTGCCTCCTTGGATTGTCGTCATTACTGGGTCCATTGGTGGCTTCCTGATAGGAATGATTTAAAATATCAAGTATAGACTTCAAACGTTGTGGAAAACTATGAAAAACCAAAACGTTTGGAGTTTTTCTGTATGACAGCCAAAGTGATGCTTTTCATTGCCTTCTTTCTTCCCTGGTTCAGTTTATTCTTCGCTTCTTCAAAGACTATAAAGCGATTTATGCCTGTCACCATTCTCACTTGCTTACTTATGACCATCATCTTTCAAATTGCCTATACATACAAATGGTGGATCATCCATCAATATATCGTTCCCTGGGGGTACATGATAGATGTGAGCTTTGCATACGGAATTTTTGCAGTAGGGACCTTTTGGATATTCCGATTTACATCACATAAATTCATTCTTTATACGACGGTGAACTTCCTTATGGATGCCTTTATGTGCTTTGCAGCTCTGCCGTTGCTGGCTCTACTCGGAATAGCCGAATACGATAAGATTTCTCCTTGGCAATATCTCCTGGTCATTTATGGTCTCTCTTTCATCATTTACGCTTATCAAAAATGGCAGGAAACCATTTTCAAACATGCAGAATAAAGAAAGGAGCCGGGCACTGCCCGGCTCCTTTCTTTAGTGCGACTGAAGAGAATTACCTTTTGATAAAACGATACGCAAGATACGCTATATACAGTGGGGTGGCAATGTAAATGAGGTACGGAAACTCCTCATAGGTCCCTTTATAGATCACATAAAGCAAAGCACCGATAAAGAGGGTCACAATGGTTCCATATTTAGGTAATGGAACTTCCTTCAAGCTCGGAATTCTAATCCTGCTCACCATGAGAAAGCACATCGCCGTAAAAATGACGGTAGTCACGATATTCGGGATCCAGTTACCGAATAAAGTAAGGATGGCCAGAATTCCACCCGCTGCCGTAATGGGTACCCCTACAAAGTAGTGCAGCGACGATTTCGGTGGACTTGTATTGAAGCGTGCAAGGCGGTACGCACCGAACAAAGGGAATAAACCTGCTACGATGAACCCTAATAAACCGAATTGAAAAAAGTATGTATAATAAACAAGAAACGATGGTGCCACACCAAATGTCACAATATCCGCCAAAGAATCTAATTCTTTACCAAGATTACTGTCTGCATTGAGCATTCTTGCAAGTCTTCCATCCATACTATCAAGCATCATGCCTATAATGATCAAGACCGCAGCATTCTTAAACTGTCCACTTGCTGCAAATCCGATGGATAAGAATCCACAATATAAATTCCCCAACGTCACCATATTGGGGATCTTTTTGGTTAGTTTCATTTTCATGTCCTCACTCTGCCAAATATTCTACTATTACTAGAATACCATTTTATTTACACTCATAAAGAAAATCATGAAAAAAATCCAATGAATCCCTTAAAAAAATACAATTTCAATTTACAATCGCCAAAATAAGACATACTATAAACTAGGATGACAAAAAACAGACTTGAATAGAATCAAAAACTCGAATGATTTGGTGATTATAACATGATAAGAAAAAAATTAAGACAATTCAAATGCCTCACTTTAAAACTACTACGTCTTAAAGATAATGCCCATAGTATCGCATTAGGCTTCACGGTCGGTCTATTGATTAACTTTGTTCCTTCCTTTGGGATCGGACCCATTATTTCAACGGCATGTGCAAAGATATTCAAGGGTAATTCTTTCGCAGGACTAGTTGGAGGGGTCTCTCTAATCTGGGCATTCCCTTTTTTCTTTTACCTGAACATTGCTGTGGGTCATCTCTTCTTCCCATTGGATTCAACAAACGATGCCGTTGGAGTGGGATTACAAATCGGGAAAGCCTTCTTTACCGGTATGCTGATCAATATACCCATATTCGGCGTCTTGATCTACATCATCATGAATTCCGCAGTGAGAAAATATAGAGGAACCATGCTTACTTTTGTACAAAGGAAGTGGAATGTGTAAGTTCCTCCCTCATGAGAGATGTTTGGCATGATTGAATACTTTCTATAATATCTTTGTATTTCCATGTCATTTTGATCTCTTACTGTATAAAATAATGAAAAAATCTAAATAAATGGTTTTGCGTACCCCAAATCAAGGTATTATTCACATGTCAGCGGTTATATAAACAGGAGACGGATTCCGAATTGCGTCGTTTTTATGATGAATTGCGTCATTTTTTTAATTATTGCGTCGTTTTCACTCCTAATTGCGTCATAATTCTTTTAATTGCGCATTTTAACATATAATGGTAAAATCACGTTCTCTCCAAGTGAAATCGAACCACACCTAAATGTTTGAAACCAATCCCCCCTCTTCTCCGTATATTCAAGTATAGAAATTCATTCTTCAAATGACCATTTTTTTACTTTTTATCTCGCACTTTGATATAATTAAACTATTACAAGTCGAGAATATAAGAGAAAGAGGAGGATTGAAATGACCGGTACAATCGCTGTAATCATGATTTTTTCTATACCCATTCTCGGCATCATTACAGACCATTTTCAAAAACAATCCAAGCTTAAACAGAAAATGTTAGAAGATGAACTACAGCTTGAAAAATTGAAACATGAAAATTTCGTCATTGAAACTCAAAAAATGAGGCTTGAATTAGAAAAAATGAACCTCGAAGATCCAAAGGAAAAGACACATACATTATAAAAACGCCTTTAATGGCGTTTTTATTTGTATTAGATTCAATTTTGCCATTCTTTCCGGTTGAAGGACATATACGAACTTGAAAATTTTTCTTGACTTTAACGCTTAAAAGCGTTTAAGATATAAAGCATCTTGAACATATATAACAAAGCTACGATGGATTTGCAGTAGTGAACTCCTCCCTGTTACCAGAGAGCCGGTATCGCTGAAAGCCGGCACAAAGGAAGTTTCATGAATTACGTTTCCGGAGCTTCCTGTCCTTCAATAGATCAGGACGGTCATTGACCGTTATCAATTTGAGTGGTAAGTTGTCATAAACTTACAATGAGGGTGGTACCGCGAATTCAATCGTCCCTGCTGATTTGTTTCAGCAGGGACTTTTTGTATGTTCATACTTTCGTGCACAAAAGCGTTTAAGTACTAAAACACCATACTAAGGAGAATGTTTTATGAAACAATCGATTCCAAATCATTTACGTCAATTTGTAGCAAAGCAGTATTATGATGCCTATACACCCATTGATCATGCAGTTTGGCGGTATGTCATGCGACAGAACCATCATTTTCTGGAAGGAACCGCTCATGAAGCCTTTACTGAAGGATTAAAATCTTCCGGAATCAACATCGAGGAAATCCCCAGAGTTAGTGACATGAACAAACATCTGTCTGAAATCGGCTGGGGAGCTGCGATAGTTGATGGTTTAATTCCTGGTACTGCATTCTTTGATTTCCAGTCCCATGGTATTCTACCGATTGCCACAGATATCCGACAAAAATCTAATATTGAATATACACCTGCTCCCGATATCCTTCATGAAGCGGCCGGTCACGCCCCCATACTATTTGACGAAACGTACTCAAAGTTTGTTAAACTTATTGGAAATATCGGCGCCAATGCATTTGCTACTGAAGAGGAGCATGAAGTATTCGAAGCAACCAGAAGACTATCCATTGTGATGGAAAAACCGAATTCGACCGAAGAAGAAATCCTGAGGGCAAAAAAGATCTTAGCAGAAAAGCAGGAAACGGTATCCGGGCTCTCGGAAGCTGAGCAGGTATCGCGAATCTTCTGGTGGACCGTCGAATTTGGATTGATCGGAGAATTTCATCAACCAAAGATTTTCGGTGCCGGACTGCTTTCGTCGGTTGGTGAGAGCAAGCACAGTTTATCCAATGAGGTGAATAAGCGGCCATTCTCTATACATGATGCTATTCAAACAAGCTATGATGTCACATCCATGCAAACTCAATTATTTGTATGCGAAAGCTTTGACCAATTGATTGATGAGGTAGAAAAATTTGGTGAAACAATGGCATTCCGAAAAGGAGGTACAAATTCAATCGAGAAAGCGATTCACTCCAATCAAGTGGCTCATATTGAATACAATTCCGGCCTACAGATTACAGGGGTCTTTAAAGAAATAATCAAAGACGCTGATGGTGAGGCAATCTATGTAAAGACGACAGGGCCGACTGCTCTATCCGTGCAAAATGAGCAACTGAGTCATCATGGAACGGAACGTCATGCCGATGGATTCGGTGCCCCAATCGGTTACCTTCAAGATGGGACCTGTTTAGAAAGTAAAACAGAAGCTGAATTGAAGAAGATGGGCATAGAATTGAATAAGATGATGCAAATCACCTTTGAAAGCGGCATAGAAGTTTCGGGACATGTAACGGACATTGTCTTTCACCATCAACACCCCATCCTCTTGACCATAGATGAATGCCTGGTCACTCATGGAGAACAGATTCTATTCCATCCCACATGGGGAACATATGACTTAGCCGTCGGTTCTGCTATCGTTTCTGCACGCCCCCATGCTGCTGACTTCGATGCTTACTTTGGCAATGTGGTTTCCATTCATGAAGAAATGGACGGTGAATCTGAGCCGCTTACACCTTTGGAAAATCTTTTTGCAGAAGTGCGTGATTTGCGTGAAGTCAATTTCTCTATCGATTTAGTTCACAGCATAGTAGGGAAATTAAAAGAAGATTTTCCTGAAGAATGGCTTCTTAGACTAGAGATAGTCGAACTCTTGGAAATTCATGATCCGGAAGCATGTATAAAGAAAGAACTTCTTAGAGATTTGCTTCATTTAAGTGAACAGGATCGATTTCAGCGCTTGATTGAAAATGGTCTTGATGTGATCTATGACAGGAAAGGTGTCATCGTATGAAGAAGTTGAATGAGGCGACCATTTCCCAAAAGTTGAGGTCCATTGAGAAATGGGAGTTGAAAGATGGTAAATGGATTGAAAGGCGCTATCGGTTCAAAGATTATCTTGAAGGGATCCGTTTTGTTAACAAATTGGCCGAACGATCAGAAGAAGTAAATCATCATCCCTTCATAACGATTCAATACAAGCTGATTATTGTAGAATTGACTTCTTGGCATGAGAAAGGTCTTACAGACGTTGATTTTGACCTGGCTGATGAGTTTGATTGTATCTTTGAAGGTACGGATGGATCAGAAGGCAGTCACTGATGTGACTGCCCTTTTTTTATTCCAGATATTCCTCCGTCAATGTTGGATTAAGGTACCTTGCCATACCGGTCTTCAGGTTTTTCATGCCATGTTTTCTATAGAAAGCTTCATTTCCTGAAGTCGATACCAGTAAGATACAAGATACGTCTTTCAATTGTTCCAACAGATCCCTCATAATTTGACTCGCGATTCCCCTTCGTTGATAATCCTGGTGGACGACTACATCATATATCGTCGCGTTGAAGACCCCATCCGTCAAAGCTCTGCCAACCCCCACAATACGCCCTTCAAAAACAGCAAGGGAAACGATATCACTCCTCAAGAATATTTTGGATATAATTTCATCTGTATGTTTAAGCCACCCTACTGAATGATACACATCTTTTATTTCTTTCATTTTATCCGGTTCAAATTGGTTCAGAATCTTAACGCTCACCGTTCAAACACTCCTACTTCTTCTATAGATGGTATTCCATTTTAAGAAATTCATGGCTACCACCATTGGTCTTTTGAATGAATGTTCCAAGAGCGGTAAAACCTGACTTCTTATACACTTTGATCGCACGTTGATTGAACGTGGCCACAGATAGACTGAAAGCACTTGGAGAATATTTGCTTCGCGCGAATTCCAATCCGGCTTCCGTGAATTCTTGTCCTTTGCCTTTTCCAGTCATACCAGGCTTCATTCCCAATCCGATTTCAATCGTTCCATCATTCAAGTCATTGAATGAAAAGAAACCAATCAGCTTCCCTTCATTGAGAACCGAAAAAGTCGCATTTCCACGTCTCCCTTCATCCAGAAATTCTGCTAAATCTTCTTCATCTGCCGATATATCATAAAAAGCATATTCTCCTTCATACTTCCATGTATTTGCTATACATTCTGCCTGTTCCTGAGTCATCATTTGAAAAGTAAAACTCATATGCGTCTCCTTTTAATAGAAAAAAGTCAAGGAATTGTCCTATTATGGAAACTCCTGTTTCAACTGCCGTCATCCGCTTACAATTTAGTCTCACCATGATTAATCAAAGTGCCCCATTTCTGTCCGGAGCATATTTTCTCCATAATTCCCACCTGATTAAAGTTAAAGATATGCACCGGGAGCTTATAATCCCTTGCTAATAGGAGCGCTGACTGATCCATGACTTTAATATTGTTCTTAACCACGTCATCATAATTTAGATTATGGTACATCTTTGCCTCTTTATCCTGTTTAGGGTCGGAAGTGAATACACCATCCACTCCTTGTTTCGCTACCAGAATGGCATCACTATTTGTTTCGATCGCTCGTTGGACACTCGGATAATCCGTCGTGACGAAAGGCTGGCCATTTCCCCCTCCGAAAATGACAATGTATCCTTTATCCAAATGATGGACAGCTCTTAAACGGATATAAGGTTCAGCCACTGCCGAGACAGGGATGGACGTCATGACCCTTACTTCTCTTTCCGTTTTACTTTTGAGCACTCCTCTCAGCATCAAGCTGTTTACGATCGTTCCAAGTGTACCGATACTATCCGCTTCCACACGATCAATTCCCCAATTATCAGCTAAATTACCCCTGAATATATTTCCTCCTCCAACTACCAATGACACTTCAATTCCCATGTTTACAATGGACAGGATTTCGTTGGCAATATGCTCAAGCTCTGCTGTACCAAAATTATTCCCTTCTTTATCTGCCAAAGCTCCCCCGCTCAACTTTATTAGAACTCTTTTGTAACTCAAATGGCTTCCCCCCTTGACATAAAAAAAGCTAAAAAGTAAAATGATTTACTTTTTAGCTCTTAAATAGGAAGAAGAAATGGTATGGTCATTTAGATAAAAAGTGCTCATTTCTCCTCCCCCTTTCATTGTATTCAGAATTTTCCTTCTGTTAGTGTATTAAATATACAGGAATTGGTCAAGAGAATTTTTCCACAATTAACCTCATTTCAACAAGGCACCAATCAATCACCTACTTATATCAACTCGTCTTTAAGTTTCATGATCACTTCTTTCATTGTAACTACCCCAAGGTTACCTTCCTTCCTTTTTCGGAGAGACACCGATTGCTGCTGAAGTTCTTTATCCCCTATCACCATCATATATGGAACTTTCTGCATCTCTGCCTCTCTGATCTTCAATCCGACTTTCTCAGCTCGATCGTCTAACTCCACCCTTAAACCTTCATTTTCCAACTGAAACTTTACTTCTTCGGCAAAGGCGTTATGAGCTTCAGAAATAGGAAGGATCTTCACCTGATGAGGAGCTAACCAAAGAGGGAAGTCACCTCCAAAATGTTCTATGATGATAGCAAGGAAACGCTCAATGGAACCATAAATAGCACGATGGATCATAATCGGCATCTGGGCTTGATTGTCTTCACCGATATATTGACACTGAAATTTTTCAGGCATTTGAAAATCGAGTTGAACCGTCCCACACTGCCAGCTTCTTCCGAGAATATCAAGAATATGAAAGTCGATTTTCGGTCCGTAGAAGGCTCCGTCTCCTTCGTTGATATGATAATCAACTTCTCTATCCTTCAATACTCCTTCTAGATCATCTTCTGCTTGATTCCAAAGGTCTACAGATCCCATAAAGTCTTCCGGGCGAGTAGAAAGCTCGACTTTGTAGTCAAAACCGAATTTCCCATAGAAACGATCAATGAGATCGAGGACTTTATGAAGTTCTTCACGAATCTGATCTTCCCTGACAAATAAATGGGCATCATCTTGAGTGAAGGAACGGACCCTCAATAATCCGCTCAATGATCCGGAAAGCTCATGGCGGTGAACCAACCCGAGCTCTCCAAAGCGGAGGGGTAATTCACGATAACTTCTTTTCTTACTTTTATAAATGAGTACGGCACCTGGACAACTCATAGGCTTGATGGCATATTTCTGATCGTCCACTTCTGAGAAGTACATGTTTTCATGGTAATGATCCCAATGACCCGACTTCTCCCAAAGCTCTTGTTTCATCATGATCGGTGTCCGGATTTCCTGGTAGCCTGCCTTTCTGTGTTCCCTCTTCCAGAAATCCTCCAGTTCATTCCGTAACAGCATGCCTTTCGGTAAATAAAAGGGCATCCCCGGGGCCTCTTCCATGGAAATGAACAATTCAAGCTCCTGACCCAATTTTCGATGATTTCTCTTTTCAACTTCTGATTGGATAGACATCATTTTATTTCCTCCTTAAGATTTTTTTATATAAAAAACCGCATTCATCCCTAACCAAGGGACGAATGCGGTCGTGGTACCACCCTAATTCCGAAGTGCTCAACAACATGAACACTTCGCTCAAGTAAGATAACGGTTTTCCCGATTATGGATACTTTGATTTCCCCATAATAGCTCCGAGGTGGTAAATCAATTCCCTTTCTTCAGGGCTTGCAGCCTCATGACCCTGTTCTCTGGTAAGAAGGTAAAAATGATTTGTGTCCTCTTCTTAGCGATTTGCTTATTCAAAAATAAAAAACCGCACTCATCCCTAACCAAGGGACGAGTGCGGTCGTGGTTCCACCCTAATTTCAAAGAGTATAAAGAAACTCTTCGCTTAAGTAAGATAACGGTTTTCCCGATCATGGATACTGCACCTTCTCCATGATAGCTCCAAGGCGGTAAAACATCCATTTCTCTTCAAGGCTCTCAGCCGGTGACCCTGATCTCTGATTAAGAGAAGATTGAATGAATCATGTCCTCTTCTTTGCTTTCATATAGTATATTCCAATTCGTATAAAAGTGTTATTGAAATTATATGGGAGTATTTACTAACTGTCAAGCGTCATTTTATACAAAAATAACCAAGATCATACCGACAAGTACCAGCCCACAATACCATTCACAAATCAATGTATATCTTTCTTCTTGAACCTTCCTCCCCTTACCTCTGCAATATCCGCAATGGCGAGAAAGGCGGATGGATCATGTTCTGCCACAATGTCTTTCAACTTTGCCTCTTCCAGACGGGTGATAACACAGAATATCACTTTTTTATCATCTCCTGAAAAGGCTCCTTCCCCCCTTAAATAGGTAACCCCTCTACCTAACCGGTGCAGGAGGGCATCTCCGATTTCTTCATAATTTTCACTAATGATCCAGACGGATTTTGATTCATCCAGCCCTTTTATCGTAATATCTATGATTTTAAAGGCCACATAATAGGCAAGTAATGAATACATGGCTCTATCCCAGCTGAACACAAAGCCTGCACTTGCTAATATGAAAAGATTTACAAACATGATGATTTCACCGACTGAGAAGGGAAGCCTTTTACTGGATAAGATTGCGAGGATTTCTGTCCCGTCAAGTGAACCTCCATAACGGATGACCATACCTACTCCTATCCCGAGGACAATGCCTCCGAATAAGGATGCCAGTAGAATATCTTGAGTGAAAGCTGCGACTGGGTGCAGAAAAGTAGTAGACACAGATAATATGACAATGCCATAAAGGGTAGAGAATGCGAAGGTTTTTCCGATTTGTTTATAACCGATGAAGAAAAAAGGGATATTTAAGATGAAGATAAAAAGTCCGAGCTTTACGCCGGTTATGTGCGAGAGCATGATGGAGACACCGACGATCCCTCCATCAATGACTTGGTTGGGGACGAGGAAAATCTCTAGGCCGACAGCCATAATCACAGCACCTGCCGTAATCAGTATGGCCCGCTTCACCACTTCTTTCAGGGGAATCTTCTTATGCATGATCTTTACCTGCTGTGGTTCATGTATGATCTGACCTTCCATCTTCATTCCTCCTCGTATAAGATATTCTCACGATACAGGCGCTGAAATCCGATAAACCTAAAGACCACCATTACTCACCGAATATGTACCTTCTCCTGATCCATCCCACCAAAAGGGCTTGTATAATCTATATATTCTATTCGCCCAGCTAAAATACCTTCAAATCATGAGGGACGGACCTTGAAATGAAGGAACTCAGACAAGGCAAAAGAAAAAGAAAAACGCTTGAAACATGCTTTAACACTACTTTTTCTGTAAATGCGCAAGAGAAATAACTGTTCTATTTGGAGGTCCGTCCCTCATAAGATAGTAAGATTTGACTAATACGGGAAAATGAAGTATTTTTATTATTTGTATGTTCATGTTTGTATGAGCTCTGGGGAGGTTTTTTATCCCTTAGTTTAGTAGTTTTTTTGGAGGCTTTGCTTTTGATTACATTAATCAAATCACTATTGGTCAATATTACGATTTTATTTTCCTTTGCTTATAATGCCAATGTATTGTTTCCTTTTAAAGAGAAACAGGAATCCGCGTTTAAACACAAAATCACATACGGGCTGGTTGCATCATTCGGCGCATTATTATGTATGCTGTACCCGATTGAAACTCTTGGGGAAACCCACTTTGATTTACGGATGATCGCGATATTGATTGTGACCATTTATGCAGGCTTCCTTTCTGGTTCCATCGTTCTTTGCTGCGTGATCTTTTTCCGGTATCTGATCGGAGGTCCCTATGTTGCCGTAGGCATTGCTGTATCAGTGCTTCCGTTTATAATCGGTATTCTCTTTCGAAAGATGCTATTGAAGACACAGTACAAATTATTGGTAAGTACCGTCATTTTTATCATTCACGCACTTTTTTACATCGCCATCATTAAAGCATTCATTCCAATTCTGCACTTGCCATTTTATTTTACGTACTTTACGGTGTTCTATTTTACATTTCTAGCTTTGGTATACATCATCGAACATTTAGTCCGCACCAATAAACAAATAGAAGAAATGGTATATCTGGACAAGTTGAATATGGTCGGACAAATGGCGGCTTCCATCGCACATGAGATCCGCAATCCCCTTGCAACTGTAAGAGGATTCATACAACATCTAAGTGAGGACTCACAGGACGCTAGATTGAAGAAGTACTCACCACTTATCCTGAATGAATTGGATCGAACGAACAAAATCATTACCGACTACCTGAACGTAGCAAAACCGAGCGGATTTCAATTGTCCAATCTCAACCTTGAAAACGTCATAGGTGATTGCGTGGACCTATTAAGTCCCTTCGCAGCCTATTCCAACACAACCATTCTCTTTGACGGGACAGGCTCCCATCATATTAAAGGGGATGAGGACCATTTGAAACAAGCCATTATGAACGTCATAAAGAACGGAATAGAATCCATTGAAGGTCAAGGCGAAATGTCGATTTGTCTAAAAGAAGACCCATTCTCTAAATCTATCATCATCACGATCTCGGACAACGGAAAAGGGATGACCGGAGAGGAATTAAAGAAAATCGGCTTACCCTTTTATACGACGAAAACAAAAGGAACCGGACTCGGTAGTATGGTGACCAATAAGCTCGTTCGCGAAATGGGGGGAATGATTGAATACGAAAGTGAATTGAACAAAGGAACCGTCGTTCGGATCAAACTTCCTCTTATAACAAATCAATAACACCATTAAAGAGCTTAGTCATTCTAAGCTCTTTTCTTATGAGGATTCCATCACCCTTCCCTCTCTAACTGTGATACACTTATTCTATCAGGATTTTCCAATACATACTTTTTGGAAGGAAGGAATGTAATCATGAATAAAAGACGCACCTTTCTTTTTTTTATTGTTGTCGTCATAACACTCAGTATTATCTCGATACTCAACAAACCAACTGAAAATGATTATGAAAAGTGGCTAAAAAAGGAGTATGGGATTGACTGTAAAGAAGACTGTTCCATTATCGAAATGACAAGTATCAATGGGGATATAACGGAAAGAATCAAGTATGCTGACGTAAAGGGGACCAATTCTTCCGGTCTATTCACCCTCCGCATCAATCGACAATACCAAAGTCTTAATGACCCTGAGAACATGATGAATATTGATGTCATCGGGTTCAATGGAAGGTTCTATACACTGACTTCAAGGAATGAACCGAAATGAGTTTACATAACTATATTATGATTCACTTAATAACCCCTAGCTTAACTCAAAGCCGGGGGTTATACATCCTTTTACTCTAAAAATCTCAATAAATCTCCATACACAATATCATCTGACTGCCTTAATTCCTCCCTTACCTTTTCCTTGTATGGCTCGCAACGTGAGTCACTGACTGGTTTTTCACCTATATTGCTGTAGCAAGCATTGTCTTGAAAAATATACTTCTCCGTAATGAAATCCCCATCCCGAAAGATAACAGGATGATTTCCATCTCTAGTAAACAGACTGTGCCCAAATGAAAGGGTGTCCTTCGATTCGATGCCCAATAAATGTAGGATGGTCGCGCGGATATCGATCTCCCCTCCAATGGTTTCAATCGTTTTCGCTTTTTCACCAGGTACATGAATGATAAGGGGTACCTGTTGGAGCTTGGCATGATTTACAGGAGTATCCTCTTGACCCAGAAGTTCAAACACTCCCTGTTCATATTTTTCAGAAATCCCGTAATGATCCCCATAAAGGACGACTACTGTATTCTGATACATTCCATTTGATTTTAGTTTCTCAAATAACGCCTTAATGGCTTCATCTTCATATCTCACCGTTGTAACATAACGATTTACAACATCTTCACTGGTAGAAGCCTCTTCAATGAACTGATCATGTTCTTCCAATAGGAATGGAAAGTGATTCGTCAATGTAATCAGACGTGTATAGAATGGCTGTGGAATTTCCTCTAGATAGGTAAATGTCTGATCAAAAAATGGAATGTCCTTAATCCCGTAATTCACCGAATTTTCTTCGGTCACGGTGTAATCCCTCTTGGAAAAATAGCGATCATACCCAAGCGACTCATACATGGATTCACGGTTCCAGAATGTACGGTCATTACCGTGAAATACAGCTGCATAATAATCTTTCTGTGCTTTCAGGAGATGAGGAAGACTTCTGTATGTATTGTCAGGTTTCCTCACAAATGCTGATCCGCTTGATAAAGGGTATAATCCCGTGTCGATCATAAACTCTGCATCCGATGTTTTTCCCTGTGCGGTCTGATCATAAATATTCGTAAAGTAAAAACTATCCTTTATCAATTCATTCAGGAACGGTGTAATTTCTTCTCCATTGATTTTTTGATTGATTGCAAAATTCTGTGTAGATTCCATACTGACTAAAATCAAGTTTTTCCCTTCAGCAACCCCAAATAAGTCCGACGGTTCTTGTTTGGACGACTTTGTATACCTTAAGGACGCCTCTGTGTCTGATTTGCCTGCAAGCAGGTGCGAGATCGGGTTCGTAGCTGCAATCGCGATATCGTATAAATGATAATTGAATGGTCCGATTGATTTAACCAGTTGCTCCCTGTCGTAGGACTCTGCAAATAAATAAGGAGATCTCACCAAACCAATCACAAGTGTACTCATTAGTAAAGTCACACTTAATCCTATGTAGCTGAACTTCCATTTCCGTGATAACACGGTGGCTCCCCTTGGTTTTCCCTTTAGTATCCATCCAGCCAAGAGGATATCTACCAATAACAGAATATCCCAGGGGCTCATCAGTTCAAATGTGCTTGGCCCGATCCCTCCCACGTTTTTAAACTGAAAAAGAATAGGGACCGTTACGAAATCTGAATAAAACCGAAAGTAAAGAAGGTCACCGTATAGGAGACAGGTTACAATCCCCATCAGAATGATAACCAGGATCGGTTTCAATTTCCTAAAGAAGAAAAAGCTGAATCCAATCAATATCAATAACGATCCAACCGGATTAAATAGAATAAGTAAGATGTCAAGAAATGATTCCACGTGCAGGTTGAACCCTAAGAGCGATACCAAAACGGTTTTGACCCATAGGGACAGAATCGCGAACCCTGCCAATTGTTCGTTGCTAAATGCCAAAAGAAATTTTTTCACTTCACTCATTGGATTACCTTTGGATCCCTCATGCTTTGAAATTCTCTTGTGAGAACAGACATTGCGTTCAATACCTTCCATTCATTTTGCGATCCCATGAGTGCCACTTGAACCCAATTCCTGTTAATCAAGTATTTACTTTCGTAGCTTAATAAGATGCCAGCCCCTTTGCAGACATCTCCAAATTGTCTACTACATAGTTCCCTGTTTAGAGCGAGTGTAATCACCCAGGGAGCATACGATTCACCCTCAAGCAGATGTAAACCTTCTTGTTTTAATAAGCGCCTTACTTTTTGGGAAATTATAAGATTTTTTTCATAGTCGACCACCTGTAAGGCTTCTTTTAACGCACCCAGAAGGTTGGATGAATGAGTAAACGGGACGCTTCCACCGTTTGTAGCATACATTTCCACATCCAGATATCTTGGGATGGAATCACTTGGATTGATTTTATCACGATGAAATATCAGAGCCAGACCGGGATAAGACCCCAGTGCCTTTCCGCTTACAGAGCTTGCGAGATAAACATTTTTTAAATCAATCGGAATCGCACCTACCGAACTGCAGGCATCCACACAAAGCTCTACATCGTATTTTTGACATAGCGAAAGAAGCTTCCCGATATTGTATAAGTACCCCGTTGATGTCTCACAATGAACAGTCCAAAGCCATTTTATACCTGGATCACATTGGAGTACGGTCTCAATTTCATCCAATGTAATCCGGTCATTCCATTCCTTTTCAATGGTATGAAAAGATAAATCGAATCGATTTCCATGATCCATCAACCTATAACCAAATTCTCCATTTGCAAGAATGAGCCCCCTTCCGGATAGCTTTGTCAGTTGAGCAGCTACCATATCATTGGCAAGAGTACCGGTTCCCACTGCCACCTGAACATGATTCGCACTTGTCATTTTCCTTAAGTTCTTTCGCACCTCTTCCATTTCTTGAAGAAATAAACTGCTCCTATGTGAAATAGCTTCCTTTTTAAAAGCATCTTCCACCCTTTTATGACGGGGAACGGGTCCAGGAAGAAATACATGAGGAAGGGTTTCTTCAGACTTTCGTACCATCAAGCGCCGAAACGCCTTGGTAGAATTCTCAAAACTTTCACGAGTCAGATACATGGGCTGAAATCTCGCAGCATCTTTACCGACGAGTTCTGCAAACGGACGAAAGCCCATACGCTTATATAGTTTAAGCTGCCGAACAGTACCTGAGATCAAGGCCATGGTATATCCCTTTTCTAAACAATGTGATAGAAGCACCTTACATAATTGATAGAATACCCTCGTACTCCTATATGCTTCCTTAACAGATAAAAGCCTGATTTCACACAGTACGGAATGTGGGGGCAAATACTCATCCAAGTTGCCCAACTTTTGATCCAACGAAAAAGGTCTGTCAGATCTTACGGCAATCATTCCCACAACTTCATCTCCAGCCTTTGCGATGACATAAGTATTTTCATCGTGAAACCGATCCTTAAGCATGCGACTATCATTTATTTCATGCTGAGGGATTTCCTCTACGAACGTTTGATAATTTAAAGAGTATATTTGTTGATATTCATCCGGATCTCTTGCAATCTTATATTGCAATATTTGACTATTCATACTTGTACCTCCTATGTTTGAACTGAATGGTGAAATGATCGGTTATGGGATAACAGAATAATCACAAATAAAATTCCCAAGCCAGCAGATTTAATGAATGAATCCTCAATCATAATGGCTGTTATGGGAATGGAAGCCATTGAAAGAAAACCGGCTAATGTGTACTTCCTGATTACGATGTAAACACCACCCATCATGATGGCAAAGACAACGATACTTAACGGACAAAGAAATAAAGCAGAAGCCAAATAGGCGACAATCCCCTTACCGCCATGAAATCCGAGTTGGAAGGGAAATAGATGTCCTATCACTACCATTAAAGAGCTTAGGATTAAATAGCCTTCTCCCTTGGTCAGGACAGATGTGATGAATAATGAGAGAATCACTTTTCCTGCATCAATGAAAATCGTCAACAAGAATCCTTTCTTGCCTGCCATCCGTCCTGCATTCGTAGCCCCTACATTCCCGCTTCCGACCTTCCGGATATCCTTTCCAGTGAGAGATTTTACAATATAATAAGCTCCTGTTATACTTCCCAGAGCGTAAGAAAGCATCATGATTAGACTTATTGTCAAACTGTGACTCATGTTACCTGCTCCCTGCTATTCTTATATGTTAATAGACGGTAGAACCATGTAAAAAGTTTCATATATTTACCTTTTCTTCTTTCCTTCTCTTCTTAACGATGATAAAAGGGGCATATAAAATAATAAAAAGAAAAAAACTGACCCCTTCCAAGGAAATCAGATACCAAGGATATTCTCCCAAATAATCAATGGGACTTGCATTATAAGGTTTATGCATGAGAAACATATAATTCGCTCCAACCATTTTGTTGACTAAATAAGCGAATAAGGCAAACCCATTTAATGCAAAAAATGCCCTGATCAAGGAACCGAATGTCAGTCTGAACCCTTCGATCCACACCATGTACAAACAAGCTACTACAATCGTTAAATGGGCAAGAAAGAATTGAAAATACCGGAAGTGAGGAAATCCGAAAAAAAGCTCCGGTGTGATGATGGCTATAAACGCACCTGACATACTGACAAAGAAACCGATTTCAAAGATCCGATAGCTTCTGGTCAACAACATGATGATACAAAGATACAATGATAATGAACATAGTTGAAATGGCAGGTTGACGGCTACATCCCAATGATCATTGATGATATACCACACTTGAAAAGACGCCTCACTCAATACAAGTAAAACAACCAGGGTCCATTTGAATAATCTTTTCATATTCCCTTGAATACGATGTCTTCCTACATATAACCCCACCATGCAGCCAACCGAAACGAGAATGGCTGCCAAATGAGAAACAGAAAACAACTCAAAAGGATACTCGTCATACCTGAAATTCAATACATCCCAAAACAAACCCACAATCCCCCCAAACCGACTCCATCTATACTATATTCTACCAATACCCCCTCATTTCCTTTATAGGGACGGACCTCAATTTCCTCATCCACTTTCTTTATTTAGAGCCCTTTTCCATCATTTCTGCAGGGACGGACCTCTTCATTTATCTATATTATTCTCGACATTCCATTGCCCCCACACTTGACTCTTTCACAAATAAAAAATCCCACTTCATCATTGAAATGGGATTTTCAAGCTATTGAACCTTTCGCAGCGGAAGATTCTGATTGTTATAAATGAAATCGAGGGCAAGCCGGTTAAACTCAGATGGCTTTTCTACATTGCAAACGTGTCCGCAATCCTCTAGAAATACTTTCACAGCAGAAGGATCCCCTTTTGTGTCTTCATCAAGTGAATCAACAAAAAGATGATCTTCTTTTCCTGATATATACAGCTTCGGGATATGTGCTGCCCTTTCCTGTACGCAGATGTAAGTTGCTTTAATATAGGGTGTAAGTCGATACCACGCCAGAAAATCCTGTCGTTTCATTCTCTTCGCTTCCCGAATAAACAACTTTCTTGAAATACTATGATTGCTTTTTGGCATCATGACATATGCGAATAACTTATATAACCACATGAATGGAATCAGTTTTTTGACCGCATGACCAATATGCAACAGGGTGTTTGAGAATAACGTAAAACGCGTGATGCATCCTCCCAAAACCGCTGATTTCACACGCTCGGGTGCTTGTTGCATTAAATGGTGAATGACCACTGAACCGAGGGATATCCCAATAAAATGGGCCCGCTCAATCTTGATCTCATCCAGCACTTCCACGACTTCACGTACAATTAAATCAATCGTAAAAGGTTCATCATACGATTCCACTCCTGGCGATTTGCCATGACCAGGCAAGTGAATCGTCACTACATTGTAGTACTTTTTAAAGGTTTCCAATTGCTTGCAAAAAATCTTTGACGTCCCTCCAATTCCATGAAGGAAAACCACATACTCTTTGCCGACTCCCTGATGTACGGTGTATTCTAGCATCTATTTCTCCTTAAAAACAGCACAACCTACCAAAAGTGTGGAATGGATCACGCGGTTGAACCAGACGGATCATCAATAAGATCATCGGTTTGGATCTACCTGACATGAAGCACTCTACTCTCTTGAAGCCTTACCTTAATGTATCTTTATTCTATCTTACCTTAAGGTTCTTTGTCATATAGATTCTGAAGAAATTCCGAACTTTTTGTGTTATCAGATTGTAATTTCACCATTATTTTTATTCGTTTCGTCCCTTACATGTAGTCAAATATCTACCTTAAAGTATAAAACGTTGATAAAACCATTGAACATTTATACCTGACAAAATGTTTGCATCTACTCTTTATACTATCCATGTTAAGCATGGTAAGGATTCCTACTAAACATATAAATACGATTTTTGAATACATATTACTCCCCCATATCTTTATTCACATATGCTGCCTCGATCTTCCTGTTGCGGAGGCTGCTCCATCCAACCTCTTTCCACTAAGAGTTTGAGGCCATCAGATCCATATTTCATAATTTCCGTCACAAACAGTGTGTAATGAACAGCCAGGTCCTTTCTTGTTGACATCGTTATAGCATGACAAAGCGTCGTCAGACCGACTGAGTTCGAAGAAGATATAAAAAACAACATCAACTTCTCTGAAAACGGTGGCTTTGTAGAGGCAGTGATCTCCATGGAAACTGGATACGTCGGAAATGCATCGTCTTTCACAAGTACATGATTAAACGTCGTAATCTGCTTTTCACTCAGTTTTTTCCCTTTCCTTAAATAATCCTTTACTTCTTTGTCTTTAGACGTTTGTATGAATCCTTTCAATAAAATGATGCCTATGCAATTCCGCTCAATCACAAAGAATAATTCACTCAGTTCGAGGGCGTTCAGTGGCCTCTTATCCCCTAACCAGCTTTCCATCAAGGAGGGCTGATGAGAAATATACTGTATGGATTGAGGGTAATTCATTTTAGGTGGCCGGTCATAAATTCCTTTTTCCAACATCAATTGCAAGGATTGTTTATACAATGTTAGAGCTTTCGTCAGGCACTGTTCGAAAAGGTCATACACATCTGAACGGGCAACAGCCCCCACAATTGTCGTGTAGTGACTACTTGTGACCTGACCCCCTCTATAGACAAAGCTCAGAGCAAATAAATCCGAGTAAAGAGGTGGTGCCTTTGTATCTACATCCTTTTCTGTGAAGCCATTCGGAATCGGAAAGCCTTCAGAAATATAAAGGTTTCTGATTTTATTCATCGTTTCAATATTCGTCATCAAACTTTCCTCAACAACGGATTTGATCCTTTCGTCTTTCAGGTATGTAAGAAAATGTGTGTAAAAGCAATTAAGCGCCGAGCACTTAATATAAGTCGTCCATAATGCGGAGATTTCTGCAGTAGTCAATTTGATGTCTTGGTCCTCCATCTTACGACTCCTTTTCTTTTTACTATAGTGTTTTCCTAATGTTGTAAATTATTCTCCATTCATTGGTCATGTATCTATAGTCTCAGCTGTCATATTCCATTAATCCAATGTTCACACAAGCTTTTCAAACATGATGATTTTCTTTCAAATTCATATTATATCCTTATTTTGAGTTTACTTCAGAAGGGAGAATGTAAAATGAATACACTAGTAAAGAAAGTTTGTTTATCTGCGGCAATGATTGGGCTAGGCGCCTCTTCCGTTCAGCCTGCACTTGCGGAAACTGGTCATCCAGCAATGAATGACAACCAAATCTTGAACATTGCGCACAGAGGAGGATCTGGATATGCTCCAGAGCATACTCTTCCATCTTATGAACTGGGAGACGAAATGGGAGGGGACTACATAGAGCTTGATCTGCAGATGACAAAAGACGGTGAATTGATTGCCATGCATGATGAAACGCTTGATCGAACAACTGATGGAACTGGACTGGTAAAAGATTATACACTGGCAGAAATCAAGGGTTTGGATGCTGGTTCATGGTTTAATGATATGCACCCTGATATGGCCAAGCCTGAATACAATGGCTTGAAGGTTCAAACGCTTGAAGAAATCATCCAACACTTTGGAAAAGACAAGCACTACTACATTGAAACAAAATCTCCTGAAGTATATCCAGGTATGGAGAAAAAATTACTTCAAATTCTGAATGAGTACAATCTGATAAGGAAAAATGGACCTTCAAGTAAAGTGATCATACAGTCCTTTAGTGAAGAAAGTCTTCAAAAAGTACATGATATGAACGAAGATATCCCACTTGTTCAATTAATTGATTATAAGACGGATGCCACTATTACGGAAGATGAGCTTGACCACTACGAGGAATATGCAGTTGGTCTTGGAATGAGCTATAAAAAGATCGATGAAGAATATGTAGAGAAAGTACGAGATCATGACCTTTTGGTCCACCCTTACACCGTCTTGGAAAAAGAAGATATGAAAAAATTGATCGAGTGGGGCGTGACAGGAATGTTCACCAACTACCCTGATCGTTTAGAAGAAGTATTAAAAGAAATGAAGAAGAAGTGATCATGTGGAAATAGAAAGAGCTGCCCCGGTCGGCAGCTCTTTTTATGATCCCTTCTTATATTCATATTTGACGAATAACGGTAGGAAAATTGAAATGACAAACGCCATTAACACAATCAGGAAAAAAGTTACCGGTTTTGACAATCCTTGTTCAGGAGCAATCAATAAACCGAATACAACTGCAGGCACTAAAATGAGAAAGGAAACAATAAATTTGGAAACTGAACTAATTGTATGCCTTTTTCCACAATGACTACATTCTATTGGTGAATAAGATTTCCATATGGAAAACAAAAGCTCTTTCCATCTAAATTGATTCTTACATCCATTACACTTCTGCAAAGCACTTCCCCCTATATAGCACAACTTTTTTATTTTATTTTATCATTTTTCTACTGCTAGTTATAGCCGATATTCGAGGTCCGTCCCACTTTCTTTCATGAAAAAATATAATCCATGCAGGATTTTTCCCATTTCATTCGAATATTGTACTATAACACTAATTCTCAAGGAGTAACTGAATTGATACAATCATTTAAATTAGACGTTCAAACATTTGGTCAAAAAATGCCCGTTTATTTTTTTCAAGTTGATGATGTTCTAATAGATACCGGGCCATATAGTATGAAAAATGAAGTTCGTTCGATTGTGAAAGATCTACCTATCAAAAGGGTCATTCATACTCATCACCATGAGGACCACACGGGCAATAGTGCTTGGATTGAAAGATTTTATTCCATTCCTCAATGGATTCATCCCTTGGGAGTAAACGCATGCAAACAGAGGACCAAGCTTCCATTCTACCGAGCCTTGTTCTGGCACAATCGTGCACCATTTCATCCTAGAGCTCTTCAGGAAGATGTGTTCGTGACCGAGCATCATTCATTCCAAATTGTCCATACTCCTGGCCATGCCGAGGATCACATTGTTCTTATTGATGAAGAGAAGGGGATTTGCTTCTCAGGGGATTTATATTTATTTCATTCGCCCACTTCCAATTTCTCATTTGAATCCGTTCCCGAATTGATCCGCTCCATTAATAAGACACTGTCATACTCTTTTCAAGAAGTCTATTGCTCTCATCAAGGTCATTTGAAGCATGGTAGAAAGTTATTAGAGAAGAAAAGAGATTACCTTCTTAATCTTCAAGATAACGTAAAGAAGGCTCATCTCGAAGGAAAATCAACCAAAGAAATACGCAAACACCTTTTGCCCAAAAACAAACTCTTTCAATACATCTCACTGTTTGAAAACTCGCCCACACACACCGTCAAATCGATCATTAAAGAAATATCCTAAATAAAAGGTCCGTCCCTCATCAAAGAGGGACGGACCTTTTATTCAATAGTTTCCCAGTCTTGGAATCCTGCCTTTGATATCGAAGTTGTTGATGAAATCAAGAGTCCTTGTCCCGATATACTGACAAACAATGGCATATATAATAAGGCTGAAATCGACGACGATACCTGTTAGGAGCAATACACTTCCATTAATAAAGAATAGAGTCCTCCCAGGAGAATACCCTTTCAGTTTTGATATAATGAGTGCTAAAATGTCCATTCCACCTGAAGAAGCTCCCATCCTGAAGAGAATCCCGACCCCGATACCAAAAAGGATGCTTCCAATGAAGAGATCCACGTACACAAATGAAACAGTGCCCGCTACAACTTGATCTGAGATATCTACAACCACTGATGAAACGGATACACAATACATGGTCCAAAGGGCATTTTCCTTACCCAGCCATTTCGCAGCTGCCCCCAATAAACATACATTCATCACCCAAAGGGTAACGGCAAAAGGAATATGCAGCAGGTAATGAAACAGAACACTCACACTTGCTGCTCCACCCGAAGGAATGAGGTGTGGAAACAAAAATACAGCCATAGCCAAACCTTGTATACTTGCGCCTAATGCTAACATTACAGCTTTTATCAAAATCCTCATATCACTGCTCCCGATTCTGTAAATAAACTCTATCTCATAGTCTAGTAGCTATTCATAGATTCTGCAACATCCATTTCGCCCGTGATCCTCTAGTTTTCCTTAAGTCCGATCCTTCTTATTTGCCATCCTCTTTTCATGCTCGATTAACCATTTCTTTCGGGTAACACCGCCTGCATAACCCGCAAGATCACCATTTGCTCTGATCACTCTGTGACAGGGTATGATGATGGCGAGCTGGTTACATCCATTTGCCCTGGCAACTGCACGAACGGCCGATGGATGATCAATGCTTTCCGCCATGTCGGTATAAGATCTTGTTTCTCCAATTGGAATTTTTTTTAGTTCGTGCCAAACACTCTGTTGAAATGGCGAGCCAATCATAGTGATAGTAGTGTGAAACTCTGACAAATTGCCATTGAAATAGTCGGTCAGTTCCTTTTCGATTGAACGAAGAGGTTCAGAGGACCCAGGTATGATTGCTGCCTTTGTTTTCTCCCTTAACCTTTCCACCTCACGCTCAAGCCCCCGTCTGTCTACAAACTCTAATAAATACAATGACTTGTCATCTGAAATAGCGATCATCGGTCCCAGTTTTGTATCGATCCAAGCCGCTTTTAACACGGTACTGTGCTGTGAAGATGATGGGGGTGCCCCCATGATCCTCGAAAAAGCATCTCTAAACCCGCTGCCTGACTCATAACCTGATGCATGCTGGGCATCGATGACCTGCAATCCCGACCTGATTTCCTTCATGGCCAACCCCATTCTGCGTGCTCTTGCATATTCAACAAATGTCATACCGAATCTTTTCTTAAATTGTCGCCTTGCAGTGGACGCATCTATAGCTAGCTCCTCCAGATCCTTATTCTTCCATCGTTTCTCAGGGTCACCTTCTACCGCATCCACTAGCATCTTTACCACTTCTGAGACACTATTCGGATGAGATAAAGGTTTACACCTCTTACATGGGCGAAAGGACGCCAGAAGTGCTTGCTCTGCCGTCTCGAAGAATTCGCAGTTCTCGAATTTCGGCTTTCTGGCGGGACATGCCGGCCGGCAAAAGACACCCGTTGTTTTTACTCCAACATAGAATATCCCCTCATAATCCGTTCTTTTTTCTAACAAAGCCTGATAGTATTCCTTTTGTAAATCCAGCGATATCATCCACAATCCCTCCACGTCCTATTCTTTCTTTCATTATAATACAAAGCCAAAACAACGCCGCCGAAAATCAGGCATCAATATTTCATGAGGGAGGACCTCTGAAAAATCTCTCTAAAAAGCAGGAATTTCACTTATCAATAGATAATGTATAACGAATACAAAGAAAGGAAGGAGTTTTCCACATGTATCTTTCCATCGATCAATGGAAGAAAGCAAAAGATTACATTCAACAGCATGCAAGACCACTTGAACAGAAGTTATTCAGCTATTACTTCGAGGAGGGAAGGAAAGAGGAAGTCATAAATGAATTATCCCTCTATCAAAATGAGGATGGAGGATTCGGTCGATCCATCGAACCTGACTTTCGCCTGGACAGTTCCTCCCCACTCGCAACCACTATTGGATTACAGAACGCAAAGAATATAGGACTAGCTTCCGACCATCCCATCGTCCAAAAGGCACTCGAATACCTCCATCACACATATGATGAAGAAATCCAAGGATGGAATGCTGTATCAGAGAGGGTCAATTCCGTGCCACATGCTCCTTGGTGGCACTTTGACCCTAAAAAGGGCCATTGCGGCGTACAAACCACCTGGGCAAATCCCAATGCTGAAATTGTAGGTTACTTTCATCGGTACTCTCCTCAGCATTCCCGACTTTCGGAATGGACGGATAAAGCCCTCCATGAGCTTAAACAATTGCCCCATCCTATAGACATGCATGATTTTCTCTGTTATGCGCGAATGTTGCAAGAGGTTCATGGAGAGACGAAATCGACCTTGTACACCATTCTCATAAGCCATGTCAGGGATACAGTATGTACAGATCCTTCAAAGTGGAATGAGTACGTGGCCAAACCACTTCAGGTAGCGAATGAGCCTGCCTCTCCATTTTTTGAAGCTCTTAAAGAGGAGGTACACATTCAATTGAATCAGGAGGCAATAAATCAGTATCCACAAGGGTATTGGCAGCCCAATTGGTCCTGGTTCGGACAATTTGAGAATACTTGGCCCATTGCTGAAACGGAGTGGCGGGGGATTCTGACCCTGGAAATGTTACGAGTATTTAAGGCGTATGATGGGATAGGTCTTAAATAGAAGGTGCATATTATTGGGCCATAAATAAACACCAGAGACAAATGTCTCCGGTGTTCTTTCCATTATTGAAAGTTATTGACAAACCAACTCTTCGCTTCTTCTACTTCTTCCCTGCGAAGCTCATGTCCGCCATCTGTCCAAAACTCCGTAACAGGAGAATGAGCATCCTTTAGATTTTTTACAAGTTCCCTGGTTTCTTCTGTAGGGATAAGAGGATCTCGTTTCCCTGCTCCTATAAATACGTGAACCCTATTCAAATCAGGGAGATCCACTCCACGCCTTGGTACCATGGCATGAAATAACATGGCTCCTTTTAACGATCCAGGAATGTGATATATCAGGCTTGCTGCGATATTGGCACCATTGGAATACCCCAAGGCTACTACATTATCCCGATCAAAACCGTAAGTTTCAGCACTTGAATCAATAAATTCATTTAATTCCCCTGTACGGAAAACCAAATCTTCCTCATCGAAGACTCCTTCTCGTAAGCGTGCAAAAAACCGTGCCATCCCATTTTCATCCACGTTCCCTTTCACACTTAAAACCGAAGCTTCCGGTGCAATCATCCCGGCAAGGGGGAGTAAATCGCGTTCATCCCCTCCTGTTCCATGAAGTAATAAGAGTGTAGGCGAATTTTTGTTTCCCTGTTTGAAAATATGTTTCACATTATCTCCCTCCTTTCTCTTTCGTATCCAAAGGCTTTAACTTCGCTTCAATGGATTCTCTTTGGGCTTCAAAATATGGAGGGAGAGATAAATTCTCGCCTAATGTATCGAAATCCTCATCCGTTTCGAATCCAGGACCATCTGTTGCAAGTTCAAAGAGAATTCCATTCGGTTCACGGAAGTAGAG
This sequence comes from Rossellomorea sp. NPDC077527, assembly GCF_044542955.1. NCBI lineage: Bacteria > Bacillati > Bacillota > Bacilli > Caryophanales > Bacillaceae > Rossellomorea > Rossellomorea sp. NPDC077527. The sequence goes on from NZ_JBITVL010000008.1 coordinate 50,168, forward strand.
GGAACGGAAATAGTATCGCTCAACAAAACCTGAGTTCGGCAAGCGATTTTCATTGAGCCACTCGACCCACTTATGAAGTTCCTGTTCGTCTTCTACACGGAACGCAACATGGTGGACACTTCCTCTACCAGGCCTTTCCCGGGGGATGTCGCTTCTTTCTTGGAGATACACCTCTCCTCCGGTTCCTCCTTCACCTGTTTCAAATACACGTATATCAGGCTGCCCTTCTATGTCGGAAGGAAACTTTCTCGTTTCTCTAAAGCCCAAAACCTTCGTCAGGACCACTGCTGTGTCATCCCCGCGGGCAACGGTCAACGTGATGGGACCTAAACCGACCACCCCGTGTTCTACAGGAACAGGACTCTTATCCCACGGTTTCCCACCTGCAACCCCTTCATTCAATTCATCTGAAACAAGCATGAGCCGCTGACCTTCGAAATCACGAAATCTTAAGCTTGCACGCCCTGTATGATGGGAAATATCTTCATGATCGATACCCAACTCTTCAAAACGTCGTTTCCAGTAAAACAGAGATTCATCGGTGTTCACTCTCAGTGCGGTTAATGAGATACTGTTCGTACCCTCATAGGTGTTCCCTGCATGTGGAATCTCAAAGAATGTCAGGTCCGTTCCCGGGTTCCCTCTCTCATCTGCATAGAATAGGTGATAAACCGACGTATCGTCCTGATTGATGGATTTCTTCACTAATCGAAGTCCGAGTGTCTCGGTATAAAATTCAAAGTTTTTCTTGGCATTAGCCGTAATGGCAGAAACGTGATGCTGCCCTTTTAATGGTTTCAATTTCATCTGATCTTCACTCCTTAAGGAATAGTATTTACCTTATAGTTGTATCATACACGATAATTATCTTTAATTCAAGATATTTAATTTCAAGGTATTGACCATACCATTTTCGAGTAGTTGTAATTTTCCTTGCAATCAAACTCGCAAAAAAACATCCATACATATAGATGCTCAATTTTTTCATTTTCCTGAAGTTTAGATGAAACTCTATCCCTATCTCCCCTCATAGTTCGTTCTTAAACACACTCACCGATTATTCTAACCCCATGATCGGCTACATTCCGCCTTTTTCCCACCTCGATGCATTCTCTCTTTGATAATATCTCATTAGAAATCAGAATAATGAGCATTTTCTAAAAACACTACACTATTTTGTAATTACACTCTACAATTCACAATATAAAGTGTATAATGATGGTATATAGTGAGAAAAAGGCAGCAAGGATTGTCTCGATATACTATTTTGATGTATAGGGATCTCCTGATAGATACCAACCTCGAGTCTTCATTTGATATCGTAAAGGTGCTACTGAGTCATACGTCAAAATTGTTGGGAGCTGATTTGAGTATGAAGAACAATCTGACTCGCAAGTGTATTGAAACACTTGCTATCCAAAGTGCCTATCATTTCTGTGTTTCAATCGGAATTAAACCTAGTTTGCTGAATCTATCAATGGTCACAGGATTCTCAGAAGAAAAAATACTGGAAATACTTGAAACAACGTTTAGTAATGAAAGTGTTAAAGCAGAAAATCACTCTCTATAACTTCTGTGTTTCCCCTTTATTACTCTACAAGTCGACTATCCTTCATCCTCTAACCTTAAACTTTAAGTTCTCTCATTATCACCTATCCATTTTTATTTTGACAAAGTCGATCTCTATAAGAATAGATTAGAACTTATCGCCATAAGTGTAAAAGGCAACTCCATTTTTTTGAAGTTGCCTTTTTAATATGAGTATTATAATACATTAAAATATCTTGCTTCCGGATGAGCGAAAACCATCGCTGTTACGGATGCTTCAGGTTCCATCATGCAACCGTCTGTTAGTTGGATCCCTATCTTTTCGGGTTGAATGAGCTTAAACAGCTTCTTTTGATCTTCCAGTTCGGGACAGGCAGGATACCCAAATGAAAAACGCTGCCCTTGATAATGAGTACGGAATCGGTCCTGCATAGTAAAATCAACAGGGTCAGGGAACCCCCATCTGCTTCTCATCATTTCATGCACCCTTTCAGCGAGCCCTTCTGCTGTTTCTAAAGCAAGTGCCTGTAATGCATGACTTTCAAGGAATCTGCCTTCATTCTTCAATTCGTTTGCCCATTGCCTGATTTTCACACCTGCTGTTACAGCAAAGAATCCGACATAATCCATATCTCCGCTATCTACAGGTCGCAGGTAATCGGCTAAACATAAATGTTGATTCCCAACCTGCCTCGGAAAATGAAATCTCTCTATTTCAATAGAAAGGTCTTCCGGATGATAAATCACAACATCATCACCATCTGACTGAGCAGGAAAGAATTGATATCGTGCAGATGCCTGAATCATCCCTTTCTTTTTTGCTTTATGGAACAGGTCATCCGTCATCTCTTTCAGTCCGATGGTTCTCTCGTCCTCTTCTTCCAGTAATCTTGATATTTTCCCTTTAATCCCCAGGTGATGGCCGAGAAGCATTTGCTGATTCACGTAGGGCTGTATTTGATCCAGTGAAAATTCTCTTATGGTATGGGGAATCAGGTCTGATGGGACATGGACCAACACATCTTTAGATACGGCTGATCGTACTTTGACTGCAACCGTTGAAGGAGACTGTGTTGAAGTTTCTTCGTTGAGAGACAGCCTTTTCTTCTTTTCACGGCTCTCTTCTTCCAGCTCAATCCTTGTTTCTTCATGTTGAATTCCATTCATGATACTCAACCCATCCATTGCATCCTTCGCGTAAAGGACCATACCATCGTATTCCCGCCCAATCTTGTTCGTAGTGAATTTCCTTGTAAGCGCCGCTCCACCTACCACAAGAGGTACTGATATATTTGACTGCTTCAAATCCTGGGCCGTAATGACCATTTGTTGGGCTGACTTCACAAGGAGCCCAGACAAGCCTACAATATCAGGCTCTTCTTTCCTGATGACTTCGATCAGTTCCTGCGGTGTGACTTTAATACCTAAATCAATGACTTCATACCCATTATTACTAAGAATGATATCCACCAGGTTTTTACCGATATCATGGACATCTCCCTTTACCGTAGCCAAAATCACTTTCCCTTTCGAAGAAGAACTTTCCGTTTGTTCCATATGTGGTTCCAAATGAGCAACGGAAGCCTTCATCACTTCAGCACTCTGCAAGACTTCTGCAACTATCAGCTGATTATCATTGAAGAGTTTCCCGACTTCACTCATCCCGGCCATAAGCGGACCATTGATGATATCAAGGGGAGCATCATATTGCTGAAGGGCAAGGTTCAAGTCATCAATCAACCCTTCTTTTGTCCCTTCTACAACATAATGTGCCAATCTCTCTTCCAACGTCATTGTATTGACAGGGACCTTGACTTCTTTCTTTTTCCCTCTATAAAATGCTGTGAAGTCAGCCAATACCTCATCAGTCGTCTCAAATAGCAGTTTCTCAGCCATTTTCACTTCTTCTTCGGGTATCGAGGCAAATCGCTCCAATTTTTCCGTATTGACAATGGCATAATCAAGTCCTGCTTTCGTGCAATGGTAAAGGTACACAGCATTCAGGACTTCTCTTCCGACAGGCGGCAGGCCAAATGAAACATTGCTTACCCCTAAGATATGAGGACATTCCGGCAGGATTTCTTTGATCTGTCTTATTCCCTCGACAGTTGCCCTTGCTGATCCGATGTATTGCTGATCCCCTGTCCCAACGGGGAATACAAGAGGATCAAAGATGATATCTTCTGAAGCGATGCCGTATTTCTCTGTTAATAATGTATGGGAACGAAGGGCAATTTCCACCTTACGATCTGTTGTTACTCCCATTCCTTTCTCATCGATCGTTCCGACTACAACCGCGGCTCCGTATTCCTTCATCAACTTGGTTACTTTCTCAAACCGCTCTTCACCGTCTTCAAGATTGATCGAGTTGATGATCACCTTTCCTTGAGAATATTTCAATGCAGCCTCAAGTACTTTCTCATCGGTTGAGTCTATAACAAGGGGAACTTTTACTTTTTTCACGACCTCCTGGATAAATACATTCATATCCTCCACTTCTTCACGATCGGGGTCCGCGAGGCAGATATCGATCACCTGGGCACCATTTTTCACCTGCGCCCTCGCAATTTCTGACGCTTCTTCTATCTTATTTTCAGCAATCAACCGTTTAAATTTACGAGAGCCGATGACATTCGTCCGTTCTCCGACGAGGATCGGTCTTCTATCTTCATCCTCATAGATAAAAGGCTCAATTCCCGATACAGCATGAGGATGAGAAGCGATGGGTTTACGAGGTGGAAGTCCCTTCACTGCTTCTGAAAGAGCGCGAATATGATCCGGCGTCGTGCCGCAACATCCTCCAACAAGATTCAACCAGCCTTTCTCTGCAAAGCCCTTCATTTTTACACTGAGTGAATCCGCCGTCTCATTGTAATTCCCTTCTTCATCCGGCAAGCCTGCATTCGGATAACAGCTTATATAGGTAGTAGCCAGACCCGATAAGGAACGAATATGGTCGCGCATAAACTCAGGTCCCGTTGCACAGTTCAAGCCGACTACCAGGGGATTTAAGTGTTCAAGGGATAAATAAAAAGCCTCGATATTCTGTCCTGCAAGAGTCGTGCCCATCGGCTCGATCGTACCAGATAATAAGATAGGGATTTCTTTCTCCCTGGATTCAAAGGCTTTACGAATTCCGAGATTTGCAGCTTTCACATTCAATGCATCTTGACTCGTTTCAAGAAGCATTACATCTACTCCTCCATCGAGAAGACCTTCTGCCTGTATCCGGTAGTTATCCACTAACTCATCGAAGCTTATTCCTCCAGTAACGGATAAAGTTTTGGTTGTTGGACCGAGAGAACCGGCCACAAATCTTGGCCACTCCTTTGTAGAAATTTCCTGTACCGCCTTTTTGGCGATTTCGGCTGCAACTTTATTGATTTCATATGCTTTGGCTCCCAGATCATATTCGTCGAGTACGATGGGGGTTGCACCGAATGTATTCGTTTCGATCACATCAGCCCCAGCAGCTAAATATTCCAGATGAATCTGATGGATGACTCCCGGTCTCGTCAATACTAGATTTTCATTACATCCTTCAAGCTCTTCCCCCCCAAAGTCCTCTGGAGATAAGTTTGCCTGCTGCAGCATCGTTCCCATTGCTCCATCGAGAACGATGATCTTTTTCCTAAGCTGTTCTTCAAACAAGGTGATGGTCATAGGGAACCTCTCTTTCTGTATTGGTTTTCTCTTGTATATAGTGGACAAGTTCAATGCTCATATCATAACGTACAAAAGGTGTGATGAGATAAATTCCGTTAAACAGCTCCACTGCAGTATCCAATAAGCCTTTAGCAATTTCCATACCTACCGTCCTAGCAATGACAGGATCAGTTCCTGCTTCCTTCATTCTGCGTCTTGTTTCTTCAGGGACATTGATACCTGGAACTTCATGATGGAGAAATTCTGCATTCCTTGAACTGATTAAAGGCATGATCCCAATAAAGATGGGAACATCGAGATGCTTGGTGGCTTCATGCACTTGTATAAGCTGCTCTTTCCCGAAGATCGGTTGGGAAATAAAATAGTCTGCTCCTGCTTTCTTTTTCCTTTCTAATCTTTTCACAGAAGCGTCCAAGTGACGGAAATTCGGATTAAATGCTGCACCTACTGAGAATTGAGTGCGTTCCCGAAGTGATTTACCTGAAAAGGAAATTCCCTCATTGTTCTGTTTAATGAGTTCAATCAGTTCAAGTGATGACAAATCATATACGGACGCTGCACCTGGAAAATCACCAATCTTCGCAGGATCCCCTGTAATGGCTAATATATTGTGAATCCCTAACGTGTGCAGGCCCATTAAATGGGACTGCAAGCCTATCAGGTTGCGATCCCGGCACGTAATATGGACCAGTGGTGTCAAATCGAGTTGAGACTGGACAAGGCTACCGATCGCATCATTACTGATACGGGGAGATGCTAAAGGGTTGTCAGCAAGAGTCAGCGCATCGATTCCAGCTTCCTTTAATGCCTTGGCTCCTTGAAAGAATCGTTTTGTGTCAAGATGCTTTGGTGGATCAAGTTCGACAATGATCGTTTTCTTCTTTCTTACCTGCTCATGCAGCAAGTTGCCCTTGACGGGAGCTGCAGACAATGGAACGGCTTTTTTCTTTTTCACCACTTTCTCTCTAACTGGCTCACGGCTTTTTAACCTCTCGGCCACTGAACGAATGTGGTCAGGTGTCGTCCCGCAGCAGCCCCCAATGATTCTGGCACCCTGTTGCCGTAGTTCATTACTGATATCCCCAAAGTAATCAGGTTCAGCTGAATAATAAAACCTGCCTTCTTCATAGTTTGGAAGGCTGGCGTTGGGATAGACGGAAAGGAAGGCCCGTTTAGGCAATGGAACTTCTTCCAAGGAGTTGACCATGTGGAATGGTCCCATACGGCAATTGATACCGACAACATCGGCCCCATGCAATTCTAAATGGTGAAGCGCGTCTTTTAATTCCATTCCATTCTGAAGGACTCCCGTCTCATGCAGTGAAACTTGAGCAATGACCGGAATGTCCGCCTCGCGTTTGGCAATGTCGAGCACAGTGGTTAATTCTTCAAAGTCATAATAGGTTTCAAGGAGAATACCGTCTACACCTTCTAATAATAAACAGTACAGCTGTTCCCGGAAGCTCCGTTTGATTTCTTCCAGTGGCACATTTTGTTTAATGGCTCTTATGCCCCCGATGGTCCCTAAAATATACGTCTTGTTTCCAGCTGCTTTTTTTGCAAGTCTCACGGCTGCTGTATTGATTTCCTTAACCGAATCTTCCAAACCGTATCTGGAAAGCTTTTGATAATTGGCTCCGTACGTATTGGTCTGAATGATATCTGCTCCTGCATCAATATACTCTTTATGGACTTTCAATACTTCATTTGGGTGAGAAAGATTCAATTCTTCAAAACATCTGTCCACTCCATATGAATACAATAATGTCCCTATAGCGCCATCTGCGATCAAGATTCTCTCTTTCAGTGCATCAAGGAACGGTTTCACGCCATCCCCTCCTTTATTATAAATTTATGACATTGTTTCGTTTGATCTTATGGATACTGTCTAGACCTTTTTCAAGGTCCTTTATCAATTCTTCTGCGTTTTCAAGTCCTACGGATAACCTCAGTAAGCCATCTGTAATGCCTCTTCTTTCCCGTTCGGCTTTTGGCATGGAAGCATGGGACATTCTCGATGGATAGGAAAGGATTGATTCAACAGCTCCTAAACTTACAGCAAACACCGGAATATTCACATGTTGTATCAGTTGCTTTACTTCCTCCTCTCCTCTCAATCGAAAGGAAAGCACCGCTCCTGGACCCTCTGCCTGACGGACCTGGATTTCACGCCCAGGATGATAGCTCAGACCAGGATAATATACTTCCTCAACTTCTTTCCTGCTTTCTAAGAAGCTCGCAATCTTATAAGCAGATTCTGAGGATTCCTTTAATCGTACGTGCAGGGTTTTCATCCCTCTTAAGAGCAGCCAGCAATCCTGGACTCCGAGGACCGCTCCAAATGAGTTTTGCAGGAAAGCTAGTTTTCCGGCAATCTCCTCGTTTCCCGTTACGGCAAGCCCTGCTAAAACATCACTGTGCCCTGCAAGGAATTTCGTCGCACTGTGTAGGACAACATCTACTCCCAGACTGATTGGTCTTTGCAACAGGGGTGTCATAAATGTATTATCCAGGAACGTCAAGCAGTTATTTGCCTTCGCAAGCTTCACAACCCCTTCAATATCAGTGATGTTTAAAAGTGGATTTGAAGGCGTCTCCATATAAATAACCTTTGTATTGTGCCTAATTGAACAAGCTACTTCGTGCAGGTCCTTCATGTTCACAAAGGAGTATTCGATACCAAACTTTGTAAGGACTTCAGTGATCATCCTGTATGTCCCACCGTATACTTCTTCGGATACGAGGACGTGATCGCCGCTTGATAACAATAAGAAGCTTGTTGAGATTGCCGCCATACCGGATGAAAAGGCAAAGCCTTTTATCCCTCCTTCCAACTCTGCTATCGTTTCTTCAACCGTTTCCCTGGTCGGATTGCCAGAACGGCTGTAATCGTAGGTCCCGTATTGGTCGAAATCCTGTTGATGGAAAGTAGTGGCGTGCTGAATAGGCGTAGAGACCGCTCCTGTTTCTTTATCAAATCCGTGAGAATGAATGAGTGACGTCTGAAGTGAAAATGGTTTTTTACTCATACGCTGGCACCTCTTTCTCCAATTGATGAAAAACATTCTCCAAGTCTGCTATCAGGTCATCGATAAACTCAATTCCTACAGAAAACCTCAGGAGTCTATTGCAGATCCCCAACATCATCCGTTCCTCTTCAGGAATATCTGCATGCGTCTGTGTAGCTGGGTAAGTGATAAAGCTTTCCACGCCTCCTAAACTTTCAGCAAACGTAATCACGTTTAAATGCTTGAGAAAAGGAGCAATCCATTCTTCTTTTTCGATACGGAAGGAAAGCATCCCGCCTCTTCCGGGATAAAGTACGTCTGTTACACCATCATGCTCTTCAAGGTATTCGGCTATTTGTCTTGCATTTTTTTCGTGCTGTGCCATTCTGAGGCTAAGGGTCTTCATCCCTCTTAATAAGAGCCAGCAATCAAAGGGGGCAAGAACCGCTCCGATTGAATTCTGAATGGTATAAATATCTTCCGCCAACTTCTCTGTGTTTACGATCACGGCTCCTGCCAGCACATCATTATGGCCACCAAGGTATTTCGTTGCACTATGAATTACAATGTCTGCTCCCTGAGTAAGTGGCTTTTGAAGTACAGGGGTATAAAATGTATTATCGACTATTAATAGCAACCCGTTTTCTTTTGCTAAACCAGCTACTTCATCAATAGTTGCTTCGTTCATCAATGGATTGGTTGGGGTTTCAAGAAAAATGGCCTTGGTTCTGTTTGAAATATGTCTTTTTATCAATTCATTGTCACTTGTTTCGACAAAGTGAAACTTGATATTATACTGGGCTTCGTACTGTATGAATAAACGATAGCTTCCCCCATAAAGGTCCTTCGAAACAATCAATTCATCCCCGCTTGAGAATAAACCAAGTATCGCCTGGATGGCCGCCATTCCAGAACTGAATGCAAATCCTCTATGTCCATCCTCCAGTTGGGCAAGTGTTTCTTCCAAGGTCTTCCTGGTAGGATTTCCTGTCCTCGTATAATCATAGCCGGTGGATTGACCGATCCCTTTATGTTCAAATGCTGTAGATAAGTGAAGTGGCATGCTGACAGCTCCGGTTCCAGGATCACTCCGGTTGCCTGCCTGGACTAATAAAGTATCAATATGTTTTCTCAACATTCTTCTCTCCTTTTCTTTCCTTGAAAATGAAAAGGGGAAAAACAAAAAAACCTTCTTATTGAAAATAAGAAGGTTTTATACATTCGTTCTCCCTCTTATCGTCCAAGTTGACATCAACTTGCTGGAATTAGCACCATGCCTCTTTGGCTGGTTGCTGAGGTGTCTTCGGGCCAGTCCCTCTACCTCTCTTGATAAGAAACTATATGAATTTGTGGAAAATAACTTTCCCATAACTTATAACAATGACGATGAAATGTCAATAACAATTAAGAATTATCTGAAAAAATAACGCACCCAATCCTATTTCTCAGTGGAGATTCAATGATAAATTCCCATTTTCTTCTTAATTTCCCTCAGGAACGGAATCGTGGTTTCACGGGCCTTTTTCGCGCCTGCATTTAGTATGGTATCCAGCACGTGTGGATTGGCCATCAGTTCTTCATATTTTGAGCGGGGTTTTTCAATAAATGAATTCATGACTTGAAAGAGCTCTTTCTTCGCTTCTCCCCATCCGATCCCTTCTTTGAACCTCACTTTCATCTTCTCAACTTGATCAACTGTTGCAAATTCTTGATAAAGTGAGAATATGACAGATGTTTCGGGATCCTTAGGCTCCTCAGGGAGAGAAGAATCTGTCTTGATCTTATTGATCAGTTTTTGAAGTTTTTTCGGTTCTTCAAACAATGGGATTGTATTGTTATAGCTTTTACTCATCTTGCGTCCATCAAATCCCGGAAGAACGGATGTTTCTTCCTGTATGACATACTCGGGAAGGACAAAGGTCTCCCTGTATATTTTATTAAAGGTTTCAGCTATGTCCCTTGCTATTTCCACATGTTGAATTTGATCCTTCCCAACCGGAACCAGTTCCGTCCGGAATAGGAGAATGTCCGCGGCCATCAATATTGGATAGGTGAACATACCCATATTGACTCCATTGTCTATTTCTCTTCCACCCTTTTGATTATCATCGACCATCGATTTATATGCATGGGCACGGTTCATTAAGCCCTTAGGAGCAAAGCAAGCGAGGATCCAGCTTAATTCGAAGATTTCAGGTACATCAGATTGGCGATAAAAGACCGCTCGATCAGGATCCAAACCTAATGCAAGCCACGTTGCCGCCACTCCATATGAGAGTTCTTTCATTTCAGCTTGATTATGAATTTTCGTTAGACCATGGTAATCCGCAACAAAATAAGCTACGTTGTAGGATTCAATTTCTGCTAATCTCAATGCCGGTTTAATCGCACCAACATAATTTCCTAAATGAATGTGACCTGTTGGTTTAATCCCTGTCAAAACTTGTTTACTCACCACTGATCCCCCCGCTAAAGTTAATAAATGAACACAAAAAGGGCTCCCCATACCCTGTAAAAGGACGGGAAACCCGTGGTGCCACCTTCATTCGCTTACAATGTGTAAACGCACTTATCTGTACCAGAGCTTCCTCCGATACATCGCCTCTTTTACCGGTGAGACACTCCGCCATTACCTACTTTATTTCAGCATGGATGCTCATAAGCCCATTCAACGACGTCAGCATACTGATTCTCACCAACCATCAGTTCTCTAAAATGTTTCGATCGCCTACTCTTCTTCATCATCGCATTACAATATATTTTCCATCATTTTAATACATAGGTAAATAATGGTCAATAGGCTGTAAACATATGTTAGAATTCTTTTGACGAAAAAGGAAGGAACAGCTTGATGCCTTTCTTATTAAAGGGAAGGAATTTCATATCAGCAATAAGATGACTGATATATCCTATGATACACGCTTCGAAGACGCCTTCAATCATCAATGACTCTTCCAGATATTGTGCAATCACCCCATAGAATACGATTCCCAGAATCGAGTGGGTATAACTCCGATGTGGAACAAATGAGGCAATGAAAATATAAGTCCCCAAAAACCATAACCATGTTTCATTCAATTGCCAACCGCAGGCTATTACACCGATTCCTGTAATCATGAGCATCCTTCTCTGAGTAATGAAGCTCGAGAGGACCATCAAACCTGCTCCATACCCGATCCCTAACCATCTTTCATTTCCTATTCCTTCAAGGTAGCTGTATACCATCATTAGAAATCCAATGATCTGAGCGACCGCTCTGATCATTTTAGGTGAAAAAGTAACCTTATTACTGAGCTTTCCGTCGATATCCATGTCAGGCATGAGTCCGGACACCCCGCCTATTGCTACTAGTGTTGTGGTTATCGCTGGACCTGACTCAAATGAGTTGGCCACAATAAATCCTGTTGCTGCTCCAATTGCCATATGTGACGTACCGTTCAATTGTGTCCCCCTACTCTAATAATTGTCTATGTATGTTCCAACTTATAATGATAGCTTTTGTTATGCAAAATGACTATGGGAAGGATGCATTACTTTCTTATACATGTGTTGATATGCGTTCAATGATATCAAGGAGATAGGACCTTTCGTGAGGAACAAAATGCCTGTATTCCGCCTTTTTCTGAATACATTCTCTATCACCTGAAGAATGAACGATGAAGCCCTCTATATCCATCTCTTTTTTCTCATGCGTTACGAGCGCCTTAAAATCTGCAAGGGTTGAACGAAAAATACCTGAAACTTCATCTGGATCCAGCTCAAATTCATCATAAGCTACTTGTTCTGAATAGAGAAAAACATGTGTAAACTCCCTGTCAATCATAGCCTCCTGAACCAGTTCCCCCTTTACGATTCCCAGTGGCTGTAACTCTTCAAACGTAACGGTAATCCCCAGCTCTTCATGAACTTCCCTCACCCCGTCTTCAATCTTCTCATCATACAAAATATGTCCGGCGGCCGTTATATCCAATAAACTTGGAAAATCTTTTTTATCATCACTTCTTAATTGAAAATAGATATAGATCTCCTGACTGTTTTCGACACGATGTGCCAGCCAGCAGTGAAAGGTTTCATGCCAATACCCCATTTCATGTACCTCTGAACGGCTTGCAACTCCAAGCCTGTCTCCAAATTCATTCAATACGGCCAGTTTTTCGCCCTCCATTGAACTCCCCCTTTTTCCACCGAATTCATTTAACTTCTTCCAAATAGTCTCTAATCTCCAACAAATCCCTGATCACTATATCGGCTTCAAGTAACTCTTCTTCCTGGGAAAAATCAAAAGCACAGCCGATCGAAAGGAAGTGATTCACTGCAGCACCCTTAAAATCCGACGCTCTATCCCCTATCACGACACCGTGAGTGAGTTGATGATCCTCTTTCACTTTTTTTATCAAATCGCCTTTATCATCAGACTCAATTTCCTGTATGCTGTAAATAGATGTGACCCATCGATCCAATGAGTAATACTCCACAATCGCATGTAAATAATGAGGATAGCCGTTACTTGCCACAAAGATTGGATATCCCCTTTCTTTCAAATAGGAAAGCAGAGCCTCTGTATGGGGATATAGGGCTCCCTTACCACCCTGGATGTTATGAATCAGTTTATCTTGAAATACTTTATTCACGTTTCCAAGAACGTCATTGGGATGGTCAGGTAAAAGGGTTTCCCACACAACCGAAAGGGGTACCCCCATAATTTCCCGATATGCCTCAATCGGAGTTTCATCCTTCCACTTTCCCTCTTCTCTAAGTATTTCGAAGGTATCATGAAGGGAAGCTTCCAGTATACGATTTGTTTGAAATATCGTCCCATCCATATCAAATATCATTGCAGCTTTCATCTGTATTCTCCTTTATTGCCAATAGCACGATCAGTCTCGTTTCTTTGCTGATTCCGTTTATATCTTCCAATTGGTTGGAATAAATCCAGCTCTTATCATATCAAATTCACACCCATTTTGATGCAACTAATTTATAGAGGATGTCTTCATTTGTACATATTAGCTTTTATTCATAAAAAAAAGACACTTGAGACCCCCTCTCTTGTGTCTTTCGCTTTCAATGTTATCCTGTGGACTTCAAGATGCGTTGGGCAGGTAAAAAAGGACCGTCAACATCATGCCGATTACAGAGAAGATCACAATCGTGACTGCTACCGACCTGTGATACTTTGAAACACGTTTCTTCTTCGATACATTAAAAAACGTAAAGGACATTACCGAAAGAACAAACAAAGCTATAAACAAGAGCTCGCTCATGGACAATCCCTTTCCTCAGTAAAATGTTTATATATCCACTATATGAGAACACTTTACCATATTTTCTTATTCAACAGAAATTTTATCATCCGTGACCCACTACTCAACAGGTTATTAAAAATAATAATAAAGCCATTTTGGAGTTCTTTGCAATGCTTTCTCCCATACTGGTATTTCCTCAAACGCTTTTTCCGTAAGCTTTTCACTATCTTTCATATCCTTCTCGATAAAGGATTCCAACTTCCTGGCAGCCGCTTCATCCCGAATAATACAATTGCTCTCATCATTCAAGTAGAAGCTGCGGGGGTCCCAGTTGGCTGTACCTACGTCTGCCCATGCATGATCAACAACAATGATCTTCCCATGGAAAAAACCTTTCTGATACAAGTAAAGATTCACGCCTTTTTCTAAAAGGTCTTTTTCTATCTGGTAGCTGGGAGGCTTTGTGAACCAGGCATCCGTATCATCAGGTACAAGGATATTCACCTCGACACCTCTCTTCACAGCTCTTTTCAATGCAGTAACAAGATTTTTGTTCGGGATAAAATATGGGGTAGTGATCGTCACGCTCTCTTTTGCTTCATTGATCCAATCGATGGTTTTATTAACAAGAGTTTCACCAGTAGAGAAAATGAAATGAACATTCCCTTCATTGTTTTCTTCTGAAGAATAGTGCAGCTGAATACTTTTTATGCTGCTACCACCGTCCTCTAACCAATCCCTTTTAAACTGCTGATATACTTCACTTCCTGCATTTCCACTCAACCGGATATGGTAATCCCTCCAGTACCCAAACTTTGGATCTTTTCCTAGATACTCATCACCCATATTGAAGCCTCCAATATAAGCTATATCCTCGTCTATAGAGATAAGCCTGCGATGGTTCCGATGGTGAAGGGAATAAAACGCATTCTTCATGGAGATGGACCTGCTTTTCACGATTTCAACTCCACCCTTCTCCATTTTATGGATAGTATCTTTTTCTATATCTGACCCTAAAAAATCGACCGATAGACGCACGTCAACTCCTTTTCTAGCCTTTTCAATCAATAGATCAAAAAACTCATTGGATACCTTATCATCTCGGATGATAAAAAAATGGATCCAGATGTGTCCTTTTGCGTTCTCAATGTCTTTAAAGAGATCTTCATAAAAGCTTTTGCCTGTATTATAAATATCAATCGTAGCGTTGTGTGAAAGGGTCTCTGTCATAGGATGAGTTCTCGTATAGCTTTTCGCACCATGTTTCACATCCCAATGCATCACAAGAAATAATACGGTGAAGAATCCCGCAAAGATCATCATCCATTTCAACCATTTTAGTAACACGTGAACTCCCCCTTCCTAATTTTTGTTAGCTTTTGTTTAAGGGAAAGGACTATACATACACAATGAAAGTTTGAGGTGAAATGAAGAATGAATTCAAAGAAAGCGTCGACATAAATTCGACGCTTTCACCGGATTATTTTATTGATTTTTAATAAGGTATAGATCGTTCGAGCGAAGGCAAAAACTACACCACCGATAAAGGCTCCCAGCGTATTCATGATCCAATCATCAATATCCGTCGCTCTCCCCAAAGGCAGATAATATTGGGCCAGTTCTATACCGAACGATAATAGTCCGCCTAAAAATGTGACCATGATGATCAGTTGTTTTGAATGCCTCATCCACCATGACAGAAAAAAAGAGAAGGGGATAAACAACAATATATTGGCGAGGAGATTCCTGATTGGGACATCCAGATGCTTTCGATAAATTAAATTTATTTTCAGATTGGAGAAAGGATCGAAGTTCACAGCCCCTTCACTCACATGTTCTCCAGTCACTGGAGTCAGGGTAATCAAACAGATGCCCCCGATTGAAATGCACGTAAATAAGATCGGGAGCAGGTTCATCCATCTGCCTTTCCCTTTTCTTTTCTTCCAAAAGGAGACCGCAAAGATAAGGGAAACCGTCACAATGAAAATGATTGGGAGAACCCATCCAAATGCGCTCCATAATTCATTCATAAACAAGAGCCTACTTTCCTATTTGTTACAAAACACTTAGCAGCCATTTTTCATTTTAATTCCTTTTCAATAAAATTACGATGTTTCAATGTTTTTCCCGACCTCTTAAACCTCAGTGCGAACCCATTTACGTTTATCTTCTATACGAATCGTCAATCCTTCTTTATCAAGCTTCTCCAAAAAAGGTATCATATACTTTCTGGATAAGTCCAACACTTCTTTGGCTTCACTTATGTGAAAGGTATCTTTGGTGTGTCTTTTTAATCGTACTACAGCATCGGTAAATACTCGGATTGAATAAGCTTTCCGATCATCCAGTGGGACGATTTTCTTCTCCTGCACGAAAAAATGATAAAAGTCCGAACGCCATTTTTCCGGTATCCCCATCTGTTTGAAATACTCTTCCATGTCTTTCACCTTGGTTCCGTCATTTTCCATCATTGAAAGGAGCTGACTGCATCGTTTCTCCCATTCAATGGGTAATTGAGGAGAAAAACCTTCTAAATGAAGACGTCCACCTTCTTGTTTCCACTTTCCTTTTTCCAATGCATGATCAATCAGTGCACCTGGATATTCTTTTAAATGTTGCTTTAATTCCCCGATATTGAGTCCCTTTAATAACGGGGAATCTTTATGGAACTTCAAGAGGACCGATTCAATCTCATGACGGCACTCGTTCACAATCGTTCTATGAGTGACTGTGGAATCAGAAAGGACGACCCAATCCTGTTCTTGGAGAAATTCTCTCATACTACTTTCTGACAGGGATGCTTCTTTCATTAGAGAATCCCTCTCTGCAGATTTATGTCGGTTCAGAACATTTAATACCCGATCTCTTGGATTCCCATCCATTTCGGATTGAAGAAGGGCTATCGTCTCTTCTCCAAAACGATATTTACCACCCTTTGGCTGAAGAACCCATCCTCCACCGATGGTTTCAACCGGGGAAGGCCTCCTAATGATAAATCGGTCTCCCCTTTTAACCATAATGTATTCATCCAGGCGAATCTGACAAAGGATGCTTCCAGGGTTTGTGTTGACATTTACACTATTTCGATCAAAGAAAACAAGCTTGCCCATAACCTCTGAAGTACCAGCATGAACCATAATGGGCATTCTCTGCTTTATTTGCCTGACATGATTTAATATGTTCAGGCATACATCAATGGTGTCCGTCACATAAAGATGAGGGGTGGCCACAAGTACATTTCCCCGTTTGAGCTCTTTATAGTCCACACCAGAAAGATTGACGGCGGCACGTTGACCAGCATATCCCTTTTCAGCCCTATGATGGTGGACCTGGATTTGTTTAGCTTTTGTATGTATACCCATTGGTAAGATCACCAATTCCTGACCCGTTACCAAACTGCCTTCATAAATAGTTCCCCTTACCACTGTTCCCTGCCCTTTTATTGTAAAGGCCTGATCGACAGGTAATCGAAATTCACCGGAAATATTCCTTGAAGGCAGTCCCCTTATAACAGAAATGATGGTTTCTCTAAGCTCACCCACTCCTTCTCCCGTCAAACTGTCCACCAAAAGAACGGGTGAACCTTCAAAAACGGTTCCTTTCAATTCTTCCATTATCTCTTCAAGTGCCAACTCTCTTATTTCTTCATCAATTTTAGAAATCTTCGACAACACTATAATTCCCTGCTTAACACCCAGTAGAGACAGTATATCGAGATGCTCCTTCGTTTGAGGCATCACACCCTCATCTGCAGCGACAACCAGCACGACCAGATCAATCCCCGCCACACCCGCAATCATTTGTCTAATAAAACGCTCATGACCAGGAACATCAACTACGGAGACTTCAAGATGATCATCCATATAGAAGGGGGCATATCCGGGTTCGATAGAGATACTTCGCTCTTTTTCTTCTTTAAGACGGTCGGTATCAACAGACGTAAGAGCTTTTGTAAGGGTTGTCTTTCCATGATCGATATGTCCAGCCATCCCAATCGTATAATATCTCTTAGCCATCCCCACACCTCTTTTCTATCCTTTCTTTATAAACCTTTTGATCAGAACTCCTGCCATTACCACAAAGCAAGCCCCAAATAGCAATCCTCTCCACACATCACCATCAGAGAAGGATTTCACCACCCATATGAGAATGAAAAGAGTGATGAATACATCAAATATCAGCATTCCTTTTGAATTTCGAATAAGGTTTCACCTTCTATCCTATCAGTTAGTTTGAGATTCTTTCATTTTATCATTTTCCTTCTCAATCGACCCCCCCGGGCGAAACCTTGCCATGCAATATTCCCCGGCTAAGCGCCCGTTTTGAACAATGGAGCCACACTTAAACCCTTCATTCTTGAAACCTAATCTCTCATATAACGTTTTCGCCTTTGTGTTGACATCGATGACGGTCAATTCAATCCGCTCGATTCTTAACCAATTATCCGCCAAGTCAATTGCGTTTTGGATGAGTCCCGTACCGATCCCTCTCCCATGATAATGTTCATCGATAAAGACGAATAAACTTCCAGTATGTGCACGCCTTCCGCTCCCTTGGTTTAACCCGCAAAGACCCACTACTAGGCCATCCACTTCTGCTACAAAGTCATGCTGATTAGGAGATGGGTTCTTTAATCGCTCCTCAAATTTATCTGTTCGTAAACTCGGCAAAGCAATAATATTAGGCAGAACCGCTTTTTGGCGCATGATTTCCACTACTCTTTCAGCATCTTTCACTTCTATTGGACGTATCTTCATCATTATAACAATCCCCCTATCCTTTTTATTATTATAGTCGTTATCATCCTAATATTGGAATGGGGAATCATTTAAAAAAGAGAATCACTTGTTTATAAGTGATTCTCCTGAGCAATTTACTTGGATCCCTCTTTAATTAATGTTTTCATATCTAGAGCAATTTCATCATAAGGAACATCACTATTACCACTATACGTTTTCACCACGGTGCCTTCCTGGTTTACTAGATAAAAGCTGGTGCCATGAATCATCTGATCGGAATTGGGATCGTCCGCTACAATGGACCGGAAGGAGTGTTCTGCTAAGTCTTTTACTTCTTCGAACTTGTAGCCTGTAAGGAGGTCCCATTTACTGGTGTCTGCTTCAAAGTTGGATATGTACTCACGCAATGCGTCCGGTGTGTCTGTTTCAGGATCAACACTGAAGGAAACAATCTTATAATCCTTTACACCTTCTTCTTTAAGCTTTGTCTGTAACTTTGTTAAGTTGTATGTCATTGGAGGGCATACCGTTTCGCAGCTTGTAAATATGAAATCCGCAATCCATACCTGACCTTTTAAATCATTTAAACTGACTTGTTTATCATTCTGGTTCGTATAGGAAAAATCTTTCACTTTATAATTTGTCTCCGCTTGAAAGTCACTATTGCTGCAACCTGCAAGGAGAATCCCGATGATGGTCATCACCACAATGAATGTTTTGGTTTTGGACATCTATTATCTCCTCCGATATTATCTATCTACCACTCTATGTTAGTAAAAAGGAGCTGAAAAAACAATTGCCACAGGCAAGATTCATTGTCTATTTTGTGAATCCTGTCCCTCCATTCCTATCTGATAAGCCCCCAGGCTACCTGCGTATGAGCCCATATCGGGAAATACAGCGGTATAGGAAAGCATATCTTGAAATTGTGTTAGGTCCTCTTTAAAAGCTGTGTTTGCTTCCAATGCGCTCCCAACAAAAACGAAAGTATTCATTTGGTACTGTTTTGCCGCATGTGATGCCAGAAGGATGATGGTTTCCGCTATCATATTCGTCAAGGCTCTCATTAAGTCTGCTTTTTCTAGAGACATCGTTCCTTTACCGAAATTAGATGCGGTCAGATGATCAGGAATGGGGGAATCTCCTTTTTCATAAATGTCACCAACCAGAAGATCGACCTTTTCTCTTTTACCCTTTGTAGATAACGAAACAAGATTGAAATAGTCAGATAATCCCGTCAGGATGGATCCCAGCCCTAAAATAGTACCTCCGCCTAAACCACTGCCAAGCAGCCTCTCACATCCTTTCTCATCAACCCTAAAGAAGGATGTGCCTGTTCCGATATTGATGAGAATATATTGTTTCAGCTCTTGTCTTTCCTTTTTCAGGAGCATCTCGGTCCCTTTATATACCGCCTGAAACTCGTCCACGATATGTGCACGAGGGAACGATTTCCTCCAGTTCTCCGCCTTCCCCCCAGTCAGGTAAAGGAAATGATTCGGGGCGAGGAACTTGAGGCATTTCTGTATTTCAATATGGTCATCACTGTAGAATGTTTTAAAATGGCGTCTTCCTTTTTCTTCATATACGATTTTGGTTAATGTCCCTCCCGCATCGATACCTATGACATTCATTCTTCCCGCTCCTGCATCTTTTTCTTAGAAAACAAATAGTGAAGGGTAAACCCATGAACAACCATGATCGTAAGGAATGCAAGAAAATAATAGAATACACCCATCACCCCGTCAGAAGTATCCTCTGTAATGAGCCACCAGACAGATGCAAAGAGCAAGAAAACGAACTGAACCGCCACTCCTTCTAAGAAGGGTTTTTTATATGTATTAAAGTCAAGAAGTCTTTTCCAGCTCCAACCGATTGCCACTACTGCTGAAATTGCCAATAACAATAAATAAATGCTTATTTTCATAGTGTGCGCCCCCTCCCTTTTTCTTTACTAACTTTATGTTATGCAATATCACTTAAAAATGAAAGATATATTAGAAAAAACATCCATTACTGGTGTTTCCTCCATCTTACTTTCTGATTATCAATACTGCTTTTTATTATAACGATATGCATTAAAATGTATGATTTTCACCTTTACCTTTAGTTGCTCTAATGAATTTTCGGTTAGATAAAACGCGTTTTTCTTTTCCAGCTCATTGAATTCTTTTGGGTGGAGTCTAAACCACTTCTCACCGACATTCAGTAAATCCATCTGCTCCTGAAGGCCTTTGTTGTATACTTTCTCTATTTTATCTTCTAGTGATTGTTGGAGAGTCGATTGTAATTCCTTATATGGAACATCCCTAATCTTCTCTAACAATTCTGCCTCTACCCCAATTTCTACTGTGAATTTCGGAAAACCGAATTCTTCTTTATTATATTTCACCTTAGGCTTTGATGCAGATAATTTAAAGGTTGACAGAAGTTCGTCCCCTTTATAGAGAGGGTAATTATATGCGTTTTTCTTATTTAGTAACCAATCTACAATCATTGAATCTTTCTCTGAGATTTTCCCTTTTAAAGTAGCATTTTGAAAAACACTATATCCATCTAAATAGAGGGCAGGAATCTTTTCTTTCGCAGTCCAGGAATGGTCATCAATTCGAACGTTCGGAATCAATGCTGTTCCCATCGGTTCATAATAGGTTCTTAAAAAATGCATCAAGCTTGTTGATTCAACATCGTTTTGTATATATTCTGAATGTTCTTCAGTTAGAAGAACAGTATATACGGGTGGGTAATCAAATAATCCTTTGACACTAAAAACCTCTTCCATGTTCATATCTGTCGTAAACAATTCTAAACTTGGCCGTAAAGAACGGTTCCTTCCCACGTCTTCTAATACTTCTTTGAATTTATATTGTATGAGGTTCCTTGACAATACAAGTGTTTCCGTATGACCAAAAAATAATGGAGGTCTTGATAATTTATACAATTTACTCACAGCCATATTTAACGTCTTACCTTTAGCAGATCCTATATATGTTGGGATTGGTTCTGTTGGCCTTGCCCCTTCCTGTTTCGCAACATTGGCAAAATTCAATCCCTGAACATATGCTGTATACTCATCCTTCTCTTCATCATAATCTAATCCAATCGAGACAATATAGGTTAAATCCTGTATGTTTTTTGATCCAGTACAACCAGTCAAAACCATGACAAACAGTATGATGGTTATCTTACTCATCTTTTTGTTCATGCTGGGTTTGTCCTTTCCTTGTTTTATCATTAGGGTTAGTCGTATTGGTGCGTTGATTGTAGAATTGGATTGGTAATCTGAATAGAGATCGCATCGTTTCTTTAAAGCTCATAACACCCATATTCGAGTATGGTATGCCGAAAGAAGTTATGGTAGCCATATACACCTGGACTAATATGAATATCATGATAACTCCAAACAGCCCAAAAAATGTGCTTACAAGTAATACGACGAACCTTACAATGGTCGTGGCATTTTTTAAAGATTGATTGACGAGAGTGAAGGAAGAAATATAGGTTATGGCACCGATGACAAGCATCGTTGGAGATGTCAATCCTGCACGAATTGCTGCATCTCCTACGATAAGTCCCCCCAGGACAGAGACGGTTTGACCAATAGCCCGTGGAAGGCGAATACCTGCTTCATTGAAGAATTCGAATAAGAATAAAACGATGAACATTTCAACAGGAGCAGATAGAGGCAAACCAAATCTGGAAACTGAAATAGTAGCAACGAGGAGAAAAGGAATTTGTTCAATATTGTACGATGAGAGAGCGACCCATAAACCGGGTAAGAACGCTGAAATTAATAGCCCGGTCAACCTGATGATCCGTTCCAGGGTAACATACACATAATTAATGCTTGCGTCTTCTGGAGATTTCGTTTGTAATAATAAATTGACCGGAGCTATTGAAACAGTAGGAAATCCATCGACAATCAGAGCAAACCTCCCTTGAGTTAATGAGTCGACGATGAAATCTGGTCTTCCCGTATAATCAAAGCTAGTAAAGACCGAATATGGGTTATCATCTAATAGGGACTCCACTTGATGATTTCCCGTTACCACATCAATATCAATTTTTTCCAATCTGGCATATAGTTCTGTTAAAATTGATTGGTCTATGACATCATCCAGATACATAATGGCAATATCTGTATTGGCTCTTGAGCCTATTTTATATTTCTCCACACAGAGAGAAGGAGTAAACAGCCGCCTTCTAACGAGTGAAATATTCGTATTTAAATCTTCAACAAAACCATCTTTTGGTCCACGTATGGATGTTTCCAGGGAAGACTCTTCTGGCCCGCGTTTTGGAAGATCGCCAGCATGAATCGATAATATTTTATCGTCTATAAAAAAAAGAACATAACCTAAAAATAATGAAGAGGAAATTTTGTCCATAGGAGACTCTGTGATTTCGTCCGTTTGGAATGCACTTAAGAATCTGTTGACATAGGATTCTTCTGGAGCATTTTCAAGTTTAGAAAGGATATACTGATCCAGATAGTGCCGATCCACCATGCTATCAAAGTAAACGAGTGTCACTTCCTTATCCTTAAAAAGATGTGGTTTTATAACTAAATCTTGACTACGTGAAAAAAGCTTTTTTAATTCGGATAAGGTATCCACTCTTTCTTCCGGACATTTTTTTTCTTTTGAGAGCTTCATCATAGTGAACATCCTTTACTTAATGAATCGAAGAATGATGGCAGATATAATAATTTGTCCCGAGAAAAGCAATACGGATAACGGGAAAAAAATGTCATATAAAAATTTATAAAAATTGTAGGTTTCTACCTCAATTAATATCATTCCAAATAAAAGAATGAATAAAGGGATTAAAACTTTTAACGAAATTCTATATTGTCCGTTACTTTTTGTGAAAAATGCGGCTAAAAAGAACATAAATAGGCTAATTCTGATAAGCGCACCACATAACCATTGATAAAGGGCAAAGAAGTCTAAATGGGTAATGAATTCCCCGATGGCAAGGATCCTCCATTGTTCATAAGCTGGGTACCTTAAATAAGCAGCCTCTACATGTCCGAATTCCATAATGGAGGCCGTTAATGGGCCAAAAATAAGTCCCATAAAGATCAACCCTAAAACAATTAAATGATGAAATTTGATTTTACCTTCACTATATGGCTGGATCAAAATAATTAAATATAATTCTAATAATCCACTTAAAACATATATCATGCCTTTCATGACTGGTTCATATCCATGGCTTAGAATCGGCAAAAGGAGGCTGGGATCTTTCATATTTGTATTCGTAATGGCAATGAAAAATCCGAAAATCATCACTAGGGGTAATAAAAGGCCGCTCGCTATCGCCATGT
The DNA here is from genome assembly GCF_044542955.1 of Rossellomorea sp. NPDC077527. Taxonomy (NCBI): domain Bacteria; kingdom Bacillati; phylum Bacillota; class Bacilli; order Caryophanales; family Bacillaceae; genus Rossellomorea; species Rossellomorea sp. NPDC077527. Next base: position 73,704 of record NZ_JBITVL010000008.1, read on the forward strand.
GTTTGATACCTGCCCAACTAATACAAAAGCAGATAATAAAAATAGTTCCTTTCACTAAAAATGAAGGTACATCTGCTAAGAAATACGCACTTAACCATAGTATTAAGTCATTGAAAGTGATATATGCACTTGATATTAAAAATAAACAAAGTGGAAGTGCAAATAACAATACAAGCCATCTGGGCCATTTTTTATTTAATAAGTGGAAGAACCCTTCTTTAGGAGAGTTTTTTACTATGTAATAAATTAATAGCGTCATGATTAAAAGGATTGGATAAGAAACGAGAATGCTTATCCAGCCATCCCTTCCTGCAGCATTCAAAATGCTAGGAATAAGCATGACATGATTTAATAAACCTGTTGAAAGAATCAGTAAAAATACAAGTAGTCTAGGAATTAGGATTGGACGTAAGCTCTTCATTTGACTTCCCCACAATATAACGAGTTTTACTTCTATTTATGTCCTAGTACAATGATTACCATCCCTATATTCTCTGAAATAAAAAAAGATCAAGGATAATCTCCTTGATCTCTTCATCATTTATTCTATGCTAAAAAATGAAATTCCGTTCGACTTCCGCTTTGAGAGGATATGACCTCAAGTCGTGCGTCTATTCTTTCTTTCAGCTCTGGTACATGTGATATCAAACCTACCAGTCTTCCGCTGTTCTGAATGTCCATCAATGCTTCAATTGCATGATCCAATGATTCGGGATCGAGAGTACCAAATCCTTCGTCTATAAACATCGTTTCTAAGGATACTCCACCTGCGTATTGCTGTACCACATCTGCGAGCCCCAGAGCTAATGCAAGGGATGCTTTGAAACTTTCCCCGCCTGATAACGTTTTGACATGTCTCTCCTGACCTGTGTATTGGTCAAATACAAGAAGCTCCAAACCACTCTGCACATTGCCTTTGCTTCGATCAGTCTTCCGAATCAACTGATATCTGCCTGAAGTCATTTTAATTAAACGTTCATTGGCCACCTGTAGTATATCCTCCAGGAAGGATGCCAGCACATAACGTTCAAATGTAATGCGATTGGCATTCTGACCACGTGCTATTTCAGCTAAATGTCCAACCACCTGATAACGTGATTCTAAATGTTTTATCCCTTCGTTTATGGCTGTGACTCTGGAGAGAATGAGCTTATTTTCCTTTTTATTGGTCCTGACCCTGTTAAGATCGTCATTTACGACCTTCAGTTCCTGTGTAACCTGATCTATGTTTTCTTCGATACCTTTTATTTCAGGCATTTGTTTATCTTTCAATCGTTGATCAATATCCAATAGTCGATCAGATACTGAGCGAAGGTCTTCTCCGAATTTCTTCACCTTTTCCTGAAGTTCCATGATCTCCGTTTCAGACTTTTTTGCTTCTAGAAAGGCTTTATAATGGGGAAAACCTTGTTCCGTGAGAAGCGCTAGGAATGCTTCCCGCTCTGTTTTCATCTCGGATTGTACTTTTTCAATTTGGCTTTCTTTCTCCTTGACTTGAGCTTTCTTTACACTGTCTAGGTTTGTCAGCTCATAATACTGCGTTTGAGCACGTTCAAATGATGCCTTTAATTCTTTTAGTCGTTTCTTCTCTTGATTTAACACTTGAAGAAAATGCGTTTTTGTTCTGAGATCATCAGGAATGGATTCCTTCACCTTTTCGAGCGTCGTATTCTTCGTGTGATAAAAAGTATTGAGTTCTTGAAGAATTTCCTGATTCTTCTCTTTAGAGCCTTCAAGTTCTTCTTGTTTTTCTCTTCCCCTTCTTAATTCTTCTCGTATAGCTTTTACCTTTTCCACTTCTTCTTGCTTTTCAGTAATGGCTTTTTTTAAGGTATCGATTTCTTTTGTCATTTTGACAATGCTATCATCGATTTCATCCTGAACCAAGTCCATATCCTTTTCACTTATCTTCTTGAAGAGATCATCAATCTGCTCCTGAATACTTTCCATTTTCGTTTCTTCTTGGGCAATGACTAAGCTCAGCTCTTTCTCTTCACGTTCCAGTTCGTTCTGCTTTGCTTTTGCCACTTTCAGGTCTTCTTCTGAAGGTAAAGAATCCACTTCAACGGCCGGACTCGGATGATGCTCTGAACCACATACGGGACACGGAGCTTCATCTGATAAACCTCTTGCAAGTAAAGCTGCTTGTGCTGAATTCCATTTCTCTTCTAAAAAGGCAAGAGTTTCAGATGCATCCTTGATATGATCTTGAAGTTGCCTGTATTGCTCTCTTTTATTTTTATATTGGATTTGGACATTCCTTAACCTACCATCCATCTTTTTCATTTCATTTATTTCGTCCAAGAGGAGAAGCTTTTCCTGTAAGGTTTTTTCCAATTGAAATAAATCTGCATGAGCTTTTTCCCCATCTTCAATGCGCTTCTCCCGTGTTTTTATGCCTTCCTGTAAAAACGCAATTTGTTCGGATTGTTTCGTGACCATTTCCTGATGCTTTTCATATCTTTCTTTTACCTCAATGGTTTCTTTCATTAACGCATCTAACGAGTCAATGTCTTTTTCCATGTTTTCAAGGCGAGTGACCTGCTTAGAAGCTTCATCCCTAAGATTCTCCTTTTTGGCTTCTTCTGTTAAAGTTTCCTTGGCAGCCACAAGCCTTTCAGAAATATCATGGTTTTCCTCACTTAATGTAACAAATTGACTCTTCAATTCTTTCAGGTTTCGATTAAGCTTATGACAATACTCGTCTTGTTGAACCAAACGGGCAGCACGCTGAGCCAATAAAATGTCATGATCGATAGATTCCATTTCAGGCTTTAATGCTAACAGGGCTTCTTTCTGATTCCTTAGTTTATCTTGAAGGCCGTATTGCTCAACAAGGCCCTTGGCTTCTGCCAAATCCTTTTGAAGAACATCTCTTTTATTCTGAACCCTTTCATATTGTTGATGGAGTTCTTTTTCATAGCCCTCCATCCTTTCAATTTGCGGGGGTAGAAGTTGAAGGATTTGATGATCATTCAACGGATTTTCTAATAATAGAGATTGAAGTTCTTCATTTTCATCAAAATGGATTCTGAGCAATTCCCTTGTCCGTTCTTCAATTGAGGTTTCGACTGCTTTCTTTAAATCATCTGCTTCAATCTTCAATTTTTCCTGGATTGTCTTGTATAGTTCTGTATGAAACAAACGCTGCAAGATGAGCTCTTTATCTCTACTATCCGATGTAAGAAGCTTCCGGAATTCCCCTTGTGGAATCATAAGGATCTGTCTGAATTGGTTAGCATCCAGCTGAATCAACTCTTTGACCTTCTCGTCCACCTCTCGCACATTGGCAGCAAGAATCTGTTCTTTCCCGTCATGATCGAATACATAAAGTTCGGACCGAGCATTAATGGTAGTGAATCCATCACCTCTTGACTTCTTTTTATCCTGTTGGGGCGAGCGCCAAATACGGTACGTTTTCCCCCGTAAACTGAATAGAAGTTCGACTTCTGTCAGATCATCGTTTTGAGCAAATTGACTTCTTAGTTCAGTCGGACTGCGGTCCTCTCCACTTGCTTTCCCGTAAATGGCATAAGAGAGTCCATCGAAGATTGTTGTTTTACCAGAACCTGTTTTCCCTGATATAACAAACATGGTGCGGTTACCAAGGGCGCGAAAGTCAATGATTTCCCTCCCCGCATAAGGCCCAAACGCCTGCATCATTAATTGAAGAGGCTTCATACCTGATCGACCTCCCTTTTAGCTGTTTCAATCACACTTTGCACGACTTCTTCCTTTTCATGGGTGAATTCACCCGTCGTCATATCTTTATAAAATTCTTTAAACAAGTCCAGTTCAGACTTCCTTTTATCATCTAACACTTGGAACGTGTTTTTCTTTTTGACATCTGTCAGTTCCCTTTTTCTCTCTAAATGAAGGACATTGGGATAGACTTGTCGCAGTTGATTGATAGGATCGATCAACGTACCTTCGTCATGTAGCGTAATCTTTAGATAATCATCGACATTTTGAGACTGATAAAAAGTCGGGTCGAGAAGCTCTTCCATTAGCCCCTGCAACTCTCTCATATCCTGTTTAGGTTGAAGCACTTTTTCCCGTAATTGGAAGCTTCCGTCTTCCTCCATTTCTACTATGGTGACCGATTTCCTCTGAGAAGCTTCAGAGAACGAATACTTCATTAGGGAACCTGAATACCTTATCGTTTCATGTTTAATGGCATCGGGACTGTGAAGATGCCCGAGGGCAGTGTAATGAAAAGGACGGAACACGTCAGCACCCACGCATCCGGAACCTCCCACAGATAGTGTTCGTTCCGAATCAGTGGTCTTCCCCCCCAGTACGAATGCGTGACCAACAAACACATGAGGCTCATCGGCATTCATCTGTTCTTCTATTCTTTTAACGATAGCTTCCATTGCTGTATGATGACTATTGATCGAGTCTTCTTCCAGAACCTGTCTGACTGTACCCGGTTCAGCATAAGGAACACAGTGGAAGTTTACCCCTTTAATATTGACGGGCGTAAAGTCTGATGTTATCTTCCCCTTTAAGTAAAAATGACTATGTTTATACCACGAGGATCCAAATGACAGTCTCTCTGCACTATCATGGTTGCCGGATACAGCGATGATCGGTGTATCAAGCTCTACATTAATACGGAATAATACCTCATCCAATAATTCTACTGCTGCAGTAGGAGGTACAGATCGATCATAAAGATCGCCTGCAATGACGACTGCATCAGGTTGTTCGTCTTTTATTAATTCTATGAAACTCTCCAGTATGTATCGTTGATCTTCTGTCATATATATGCCATGCACCAATTTACCCAGGTGCCAGTCTGCGGTATGAATGAATTTCACTTCACAAGACTCCTCTCCGTACATTCTATTTTCATCTAAAGTATATCAAATTCATATGGTACCCGTGTAATGAAAGATTCTGCTCTTTTTCATGTACATAATGCAAGAAAGAGACCGAACAACGCCGGCCTCTCTTCCATTATTTCTTGAGCTCTTGAGGCAGGGTCTGGATCGACGTGATGACGGCATCAAGCTTTGTCTCGATTCGATAAAGAAGATACATCGTGACGACGATCGGGAAACCTACTTCTGAAACGATTGAAATAATCGACTCCATGCTCTCCCTCCTTTCATCCTTTATATAGAACATTGCACGGAGAATGGATACTTATACGAAAGAAAAAAGCGAATCCATAACATACTGGAATCGCTTTTTTATCTATTAATTATACTAGATGTGTTTATAAGAAAATTATTCGTGACCTGGTATTAACCGTTAAGATCGCTGATTAGGCTTGAGCTAACAAGACCTGCTTCATCAAGGATTTCTTTGATTTGATTTTCTGCGTCGTTTAATTTTTCATCTGCAGCTGTCAAATCTGCTTCTCCTTCTTTAGCAAGTGCATCAGCTTTCATATTATAGGATTCTGCCAAAGTGGATTGGAATGATTCCATCGCTTCTTTTTGATCTCCTAAACTTTCAGGGATTTCCATACCTTCAACGGCTTCAGCAGATGCTTTCGCAGATGCAGCCGCAGATGTTTTCAATTCAGCCAATTCCTCTCCTGTAGGAGGCTCTTCCCCTGCCATGGCTTCTTCATATCCATTTAAATCAATATCTGCACCGTTAACAGTCGTAGTTAGGTTCAGATAGAAATCCATTAAGTCCCCTGCCATGTCTTTGTTCTCGTCCGCACTTGCCGCTTCCTCTTTATTCTCTTTGTCAGAACCTGAATCGGAACAACCAGCGAGCGCTAATGATAAACCAAGACCTAATAACCATACTTTTTTCATACTTGTTTCCCCTCTCTGTCTCTATCAATATGTTCAAGTATCGAAAGTAAACATCCCCATCAGGAAATCGCTTACTTCATCTATAATTAGCCGGCAAAAAGTATCTTATCACGGAGTTATTCAAATGGTAAAGAAATATTTGCAGATTTCTCCAAAGTTTAAATCTTGTAAATATTACAAATTAACAGTCTCTATTTCCTTCTTGTATGAATGCCTCTCTGAAAATCATTTGAACAAGTCGTGATCCCGTGGTATAACATATATATGATTCATTCTCGGGGCTGATTGTTGAGCTGGTGCTTGCCGGAGTCTTCAAAATTTCAGGGAGGCGCGTGCCGTCTCCGCTGGGTTCGATTCCCAGGCAGTCCCGCCAATTGACAAAAAACATTCACTTGCATACAAAAAGGACTCTTGTGACACACAAGGGTCCTTTCTTATTGATTTTGCAAAGCTTCCCGTCTTCTTCTCTCTGTTGCCTGTACACTGTCAAACAAAATGTGGAAGGCAGTCCCTTCCCCTTGTTCGCTTTGTACCCGGATATCAGCTCCATGATCGCGAAGAATTCTCAAACATATCGTGAGGCCTAGTCCAGTTCCTTTTGTTTTGGTCGTAAAGAAAGGCTCTCCTAGTTTATCGAGGACTTCTTTCTTCATCCCCACGCCTTCATCCTTAAACGTCAATTGAACTTTATTATGAGAGTTGATTTCAGCGTGAAGGGTAATCGTTCCTCCATGAGGCATGGCTTCTATTGCATTTTTAATTAAATTGATAAAAACCTGCTTTAACTGATTTTCATCACCTCTGATATACAGCTCTCTTTCATGGAAATACGTTTGAATTTCTATATTGTATAAAATGGCATTGGTATTCAGTAATTTCGACACATGATCCAACGTCTCAATGATATTGATTCTTTTATACGTGACGGATTGTGGCTTTGCAAGAATCAATAATTCACTTAGAACCACCTCGATTCGCTTGATTTCCGAAAAGACAATTCCTAAGTATTCATTCGTTTTCTCATCTGCATCATCTCTTAACAACTGCAGAAAACCATTGATTGAAGTCAGTGGGTTACGAACCTCGTGAGCGATCCCAGCAGCCAATTGTCCTGCAACTGAGAGTTTTTGAGACTCGATAGCCAGTGTTTCGTTCATTTCCATTAATTCTTCTTCATTATGTACTCTTTCGGTAATATCCGAAATGGTCCCCACTGTACCAAGAAGCTCTCCATTTTCACTATAGTTCAGTTTGATATTGACTTCACCCCAACGGAACTGACCGTCCCTCTTCTGGTAAGAAAAGTCCATCTTGGTTTTCGCTTGTTTCAAGCTGATACTTTGCCTTATGAGCCTGAGAATTTCATGTCGTTCATAGAGGGAGATGAAATGGAGTGCATTTTTATGTAAGCTTTCTTTAATGGTGTATCCCGTAAAGTCTTCCCAGGATTGATTGAGGAATTGAAACTCTCCTTTGGCATTTGTATGAAAGACCACTTCATCGATACTCTGAAGCACATGATTCATTTCGTCATTGAGAAGTGTCACCCTCTCCTCGTTCTTTTTTAAAGCAGCTAACGTTTCATGACTGAGGTCAAAATTCTTCCCCATAAAGTAGCTGATAAAAAGTATCAATACAGTAAAGACGATATCCACCTTTACATCCACCGGATAGTGGAGAACAAAGTAATAAATAAAATCCCACGTCAGTACTAATAAAAGTCCAGTGAGCATTGATACGATCCTGCCTCTATACTTCATGCTACGAGCCTCCTATCCGTAGAAACTTTTAGAATAGAATCGAAATAGAAAGAATTTTCACGATAATTGTTATTTATTAGTATATCATTTCTAATTAAGAACAGTATAGACCTCTTTTGAAAAATCAATGATATTCTTGTCACATGCTCTGTCCTTGTCTATAATTGAAAACGATACATTTGCTATTATACTGAGGTGAAAACATGCTAGAAGGTTGGTTCTTATATTTCATCCTTTTTTGGGTTGTTTTTTTAGTGGCTTCCTTTGCCATCGGAGGATTCTTCATGTTTCGGAAGTTCTTAAAGAGGTTCCCGAAAGAGGATGGTAAGTCTGATTTGGATTGGGAAGAGCATTATGTGAACGAGACCATCCATCTTTGGGGTGAAGATGAAAAGAAGATGCTTAATGAACTGGTTACACCCGTGCCTGAATTATTCAGGGATGTGGCCAAACAAAAAATTGCAGGGAAAATTGGTGAGTTGGCTCTTAAGGAAAGGGCAGAATCCATTACTCAAGAATTGGTCATCAGAGGTTATATAATGGCCACCCCCAAACGGGATCATAAGTTTCTAAGAAAAAAACTCAATGAAATGCAGATAGAAACCACACCATATGAACATTTATTCTAATCAGAGGCAGGGATTAAAATGGGATCAATACTTGTCATACCGATCGTGTTATATTTAATCTTTATTGTTGGTGCAGCTTTTCTGTTTGGAAAATGGAAGAAGTCCCAAAAAAGGTAAACGTTAATCGTTTACCTTTTTTATTATCCAGTTTACTATTCTCATCAATCAATGGGATCTTCAGCTTTACCGAACCGGATGACGTCAAGTATAGCCTGGCCATCACTCGGTTTCCCATCTCCGTTCCTGAAAGGGAACAATGAAAAGAAGATAAAGTAAACCGAGAAATACACAAACTGATAGAAAAAGATATGAACGGGTAAAACCCCTTCATATATCAAAAAGTTGATCAATAAGATCGCAATCAAGTTGAATAAACTGCCAGACATATAAATAAGTACGTGAACCCATACCTTGTTATATGTTAATTCTTTATACTGGCACCACCCTTCCATGAAATACATCCTCTTCACTTCCAATGGGCCAATGTTCAAAAGGTGCTTACCGGTACCAATGGAAAATTTAATCTTCGCTCCGAATATCCGGGCAACAAGGATATGACCCGCCTCGTGTAGAATGGTGACCAGAGGCAATGTTAGAAAGAATGCCAGGAAAAACGTCCATATATCAGCAATCGTAAACAATCGATATCCCACCAATACGTTTGTGAATGTCTTCTCTTTCTCTTTGCCCAATAACATCAACCAGTAAGCTTATTTTTCAGTATTGTAATAAAATCGTAATCGCGCTAAGATTTCTTCACAAAAAAAAAGCAGGTTGCCCCCTGCTTTTTTTACAATGTATCAAATTGAATTCGTCGTGAGATCTTGATTTTCCTGATGCAGCTTTTTATATTGAAAGTACATGGTAATCCTCCATGGTACGATCATTCCAAATGCAAGTAACCAGAACATTCCGCTCAGTTCTCCATAATCAATGGAAGCACTAAGAATCGATTTTGCCACAATTCGAATTAGCAACAAGCCGATTAAAATAAAGGCAAACGCTTTTGACCTTTTTAAATAAATATCGTTTTCACGAATTTCGAATTTCGACGTCTTAATTAACAACAGAGAGAATACCATCCCAACTGTGATGGCTTCTAATAATTCACTCATACTGACCCGGAATACAGGAAATAAGAACATCAAGGCACCAGTGCTCATAAAGAGTGGTGGTAAAATGATTTTCTTGCCGCTTACCGGTTTCTTCTGAGCCTTCATCCTAATAAAAATCACCATAAATCCCATGCAAATCGCTACAATGGATGAAGCAATCATCATAAAGCATCATCATCCTTTATTATCTACTTTCATACCTTCCCCTATTATAGCCCAAATGAAGAAAAAACGAAAACACAAAAAAAGAGAGAATGAATGGAAGGTTCAATCTCTCTTTCAACCTATGATCCTAGCACTCTTTTAATGGCTTCGTCCACACGTACGTCATCAAAAGGTTTAACGATGAAATCCTTGGCTCCCGCTTCTATCGCTTCCACTACTACCTTTTGCTGCCCCATCGCTGAACACATAATCACCTTTGCATGAGGGAACTCCGCTAGAATATTCTTTACCGCTTCTATTCCATTCATATCCGGCATGGTGATATCCATCGTCACCAGGTCAGGCTGAAGCTCACGATACTTCTCCACGGCAATAAGTCCATTTTCAGCTTCCCCAACGACTTCATGTCCGCTGGATGAAAGCATGTTTCCAAGAGTCAGTCTCATAAATTTAGCATCATCCACTACAAGTATCGTTGCCACAGATGTTTCCTCCTCGTATGCACTATCGATGTCTATCGCATTCTTTTACCTAAATCATCCATTTAAACTATACCATAAAACGTAATGTTAATTCAATTTATTCTGACGTTCAGTGTACCTTTAATGTCCTATCAAAAACCTTGAAAACCACCGAATACAGATGTGAAGTACGCAAGAATAACGGTCATCCAATCAAAGAATAGCATGATTCCAACAGCAATCATGACATATCCTCCGACTTTCACAATCTTTCCACTGTTCTTTCTGATCCATTTCATTCTTCCGATGAAGAATGAAAGAATGAAGAAAGGGATGGCAAACCCCAATACATAGGCTGTCATATACAGGACTCCTGAACCCGGATTGGTTGCCGCAAGCGCCAGTACCGAAGCGAGGATCGGGCCGGTACAGGGGGTCCATCCGGCAGCAAATGCCATCCCGATGAGGATAGAACCGACAAATCCTGCTGGCCTATTCTTAAATTCATATCTTCGGTCCTTCATCAGGGTCTCAGGAGTAAAGACTCCAATGACCACCAAACCGAATATTACGATAAAGATTGCTCCAAGCTGACGAATGAGGTCTTTATAGTTCAAAAAGAAGTTTCCAATCAAGGAAGCCCCAAATCCAATGGCTATAAAAATGGCAGAGAAACCGATCAAGAAAAATAAGGTATGTAATAAACTTCTTCTCTGTAGCATGGCATTGTCCGTTTTCAATTCATTGACGCTCATCCCCGTAATATATGAAAGAAAAGCGGGGTATAAGGGAAGGCAGCATGGGGATATGAAGCTGAGAAATCCGGCCCCAAAGGCCAGGAAAATATTAATATCAGACATTTCTACATCTCCTACAATTCAGTATATATCTATTCTATCAAACAATTCTCGAAACTATGAGGAATGATTGTGTGAAAGATTTGTGTCCATTTCATTACAACCTCTTCATTCTCTTTCATTTGTATTAAAGTCTCTTTTCTTTTTTTGAAAACCACCATTTTTGCTTTGAAAAAAAAGGCTACTTTCGTTATACTAATAAAAAGTTACAGTTATTACTAGTTTTGTATTCCACTTGTCAGGACATACAAAAGAAAGGAAACAGCCGTGTCTAAAAAAGAGCTTCTCGAACGAATTGAAAAAAAGCGCGCTCAATTAATTGATATTGTTGCTGAAAATGGACTTACATCTCCTCAAGCAATTCAATTTAGTCAGGAACTTGATCGTCTGTTGAATAGCTACAACTCTCAATACATAAAAAAATGTTATACACCACAAATGAGCTAAATCTAATCATATATGCAAATATATTATTTCCATATAATGCAATAATTATAAAAAGGGAGACCCCACACCTGCCGGGTCTCCTTTTTATTGGATCAAATTCATTTATGATCCTGCTATAGCATCTTCCATCCCCTGCACTAAACCATTTTGCAGCAGATACATTTTATAATAGATCCCTTTTTGCAGCAATAACTCCTGATGGCTTCCCCGCTCCACAATCTCCCCTTGGTGCAGGACAAGGATGAGGTCCGCATCCTGGATCGTCGATAGCCTGTGGGCAATGGCAATGGTTGTTCTCCCTTTTCTCATCTTGGTTAAGGCATCTTGAATCGCTTCTTCGGTTTCTGTATCAATATTTGCCGTTGCTTCGTCCAAAACGAGAATCTTTGGTTTTGCGGCAATGGTTCGTGCAAAGGCAATCAATTGCCTTTGTCCACTTGAGAGTGTTGAACCCCTTTCCACCACAGGGTGAGAAAATCCTTCAGGAAGTTTATCGATAAACGTATTTGCCTGTACAAATGCTGCAGCTTCTTCAACCTCTTGATTAGACATACTTACTTGATGGAGCTTGATATTATCCCGGATATTTCCGAAGAAGAGGAAGGGATCCTGCAGGACCAACCCCATTTTCTGACGTAGTTCTTTCTTCGGATAAGATTTGATACTTCGTCCATCTATTAAAATACTCCCGTGGTCAAATTCATAAAATCTCATAAGTAGATTAATGATGGAGCTTTTACCGCTTCCTGTATGTCCAACAAGAGCAATCGTTTCTCCCTGCTTTGCTGTGAATGATATATTCTTTAAAACATCCGTTTTTCCATCATATGAGAAGGAAACATCTGCAAATGTAATTTCCCCTTTCTCTATCGTTTCACTCTCTTTTTCATGAATGATTTGATCGGGGGAAAGCTCTTCTTCATCCAGAAGCTTAAAGACACGAGAAGAAGCAATGATGGCCTGTTGAAACATTGATAACCTCATCATTATTTGATTGACCGGTTCGAAAAAGCGGTCGAGATAATTCACAAAGGCATAAAGTATACCTATTTCAATTGGTTGATTGAATGAGGTGAGACCAAAATAACTCAGAACTACTATTAAGGCAGCAACATAAACCAAGTCAATAGCAGGCCTCAATAATAACCCATCGACCTTTATATTCCTCATTCCTGCCAAGTAGTGCTTTTCATTAATTTCACCGAACTCTTCCCTAAATCGTTTTTCCTGCCTGAACACTTGGATGATGGACATTCCTTGAAGGGACTCACTGAGCTTTGCATTAAGCTCACTCAATCTCTCACGCATTTCCTGATAGAAGATGGAACTATACGTACGATACATTTTCATGATCATAAAGAGAAAAGGTAAGATGAAGAGACAAAAAAACGCTAAACGGGGATTCAATGCAAACATCGCAATGAATATTCCTGTTAAAAGGAAAGCTCCCTGGATGAAAGAAACCAAAACACTCACAAACATATCCTTGATGGCTTCTGTATCATTCGTTACACGGGAGACAATGCTGCCAGCTGGCGTGCGATCAAAATACTTCATTCCAAGGCTCTGAACCTTTCGAAAGACCTCGACCCTCAATTGCTGGATGATTCTAAGGGCGATTTCCTGAAATTTCAATAATTGAAAATACGAAATCCATACATTTCCTATTTGAATCAATAAATATGCAGCAGCCAAACCTGTGAGTGGGCCATAAGGAAATACCCTGGGAGTTAAATAATTATCGATGAACACCTTTATGATAATGGGACCGAAAATATCTCCGACCGTTGTCAGAAACAATAGTGAAAATGCGTACAACATCGTCTTTTTATGGGGCTTTGTATATTTCATGAGGCGAAAAAAAATCATCCGCTGCTCTTTTGGTGTCAATGTCTGATTTTGATCCATTTCCTACCCTCCATGCTCCACGAGGTCTTCTAACTGTTGGCGGAGGTACATTTCTCTATACCTACCTTTTTCCTGCATTAATTCACTGTGAGTACCTCTCTCGATGATTTTCCCGTCATCCAGGACAATGATCAGATCTGCATGTTGAATGGCGCTTAATCGATGAGAAGCGATCATCGTCGTCTTTCCGGCACGATTTTGCTTCAATGCCTCCAGGATTGATTCTTCTGTTTTGGCATCCACCGCCGACAGGGAATCATCCAGGATCAATACTTCAGGATCCATCAAAAGAGCCCTTGCGATCGAAACTCTCTGCTTCTGTCCACCCGAAAGAGATACTCCCCTTTCCCCCACCACTGTGTCATATCCTTTAGATAACCGGATAATATCCTCATGAATATGCGCTTCTGCCGCTGCCGATTCAACTTCCTCCATGGTTGAGAGAGGATTCGAAAAGGAAATGTTTTCTTTAATCGTTGCCGAAAATAGAAAGTGATCCTGTGGTACGTATCCTATACTTTCACGCAACCGCATTAATGTATAATGTTGAATGGCATTACCTCCGAATGTCACACTCCCCTTGTAACCTTCAAACTCCCTCAGAAGGAGTTTGAAAAGCGTGGTTTTTCCTGCGCCGGTTTTCCCTACAATGCCGATGGTTTGGCCTTTTTTGAAGGCAAAATGAATATCCTTCAATGCATGCACCTCTTCACCAGGAAATGAAAAGGACTCAATATGATACTCAATATCTCCTGTAGGAGATTGGTCGACGGCTTCTGGGGTATTCTGAATATCCACCTGTTCTTCCAGGAGATTCTTAACGCGATCATATGAGGCACGGCCTCTTTCTACAATATTAAATAACCAACCGAATGCGAGCATTGGCCAAATCAGGAGCCCGAGGTAAGTGGTGAACGAAATCAATTCGCCTATTGTCATCTCGCCATTTACAACAAACTTTGCCCCGAATAGAATGGAAAGGAAGAAGGAGATTCCGACAATGATGGAGATGGTCGGATCAAATAAGGAATCCACCCTTGCAACGGAAATATTTTTCTGGACCACCTCTTCTGATTGAACCCTGAATGCTTCGATATCTTCGTTTTCCTGCCCAAAGGTCTTAATGACCTTAATCCCTGTTACACTTTCCTGGGTTTTATCATTTAATGATGAAAAGGCTTCTTGCGCATCATGAAACCTTTTATGCAGGAGTGTTCCATAATAACTGGTCAAAATCGCCATAAACGGCATCGGGATGAGTGCGATAAGGGTTAGTTTCCAGCTAATCGTCAAAGCCATGGCGATAACGACAAAGGATCCCGTTGATAATGAATCCACAAGGGTCAAGACCCCCACTCCCGCTGTTTGTTGAATAGCCTGTAGATCATTTGTTGCGTGAGCCATCAGATCCCCAACACGCCTCTTCTGATAGAAGGCTGGGGACATTTTGGTGAAATGGTGATATAATTCATTCCTCAATATGCGGGAAAGCTTGGTGGCAGATCCGAATATCATGATCCTCCATATAAAACGAAGACCATACATGGACAATGCGGTAACGATCAAAACCAGAACCCATTTCAACATGTCCTCTGACGTAAGCGTTTGCCCCTTTATGCGATCGACTACTATCCCAACAATTCTTGGTGGAATCAATTGAAGGAATGCGACCATCAACAGGAGAATGATTCCTATGACATATGATTTTTTCTCCTGTAGAAAAAACCATTTCAAATCTAAGAAAACTCTCATTCTATACCCCCTGAATCATGATGAAATCGACTCTTTATTTTACCAAATTTCAGAAAAATGAGATATGTTTTTTTCTTTTGATCCTGTTTTATTTTTTCAATTTAAAAATGCTCTTTTAACATGGTTGTTGGTTGATTTCCGCTCCAATCAACTGTCCAAGCATATATTGTTTCAATATAACCGTGTAAGTATCAAAATTACTTACAATAAATTCATTTTTTGACTGCAGTGATCGATTATTTCTAATATACTAATGTACTTTGTCTTTAATCTTATCAATCATATCAACAATTGCTTCTTTAGAGGGTGATGAGAATTGTTTAGACTCCTACGGAAAACGGCCCTAAACTCTCCAGCGCATACTTAATATCCGGGAAGCTGAAAAAATACAATGCATCTTGCGAAGACCTATTGTTGAGATTGTTACACCAAATAAAAAAGAGCATCTCTTCAAATGATAAGAGATGCTCAGTAGAATTGAATGATTGTTAATGTATTTCTACAAATGGTTCCTGGTCTACTTCTTTAACGATGGTCGCTTTCAGACCCTTAGGCGTTTTCACATAAAGATAAACCGGTGTGTGAGGAAAATAATCGACGATTTCTGGACCGATCGCCTGTGCAAAGCCGACTAATTCGGTTTCTTTCACCATTCCAGTATGTACATCGATGACCAGTTTATTTAACGTGTCTTTTCTATACAAACCTTTCCCGACGAATTCAATATCCTGATGAGAAAAGAATTTTGACACATAATCTTCTAAATCCCGGATACGATTATATAGATCGCGGTCCTTTTCTTCCCCTTCATCACTAGGGAAATAAAAATATTTGTCGGATATATCATCCCACTTTTTAATTCTAGTATCATTCTCATCCAAATAAGTAGTAGTAATATAGTTACCTGAGACTACACTGTTTAATGGCTGAAGCTTATAAATCGAAATCATGATGGGTACATTTTTCAATTCCTTAATCGCCCTTACACGACTGGCAACCGTGGCAGCCATTTTCTTTCCATATTCCTCCATCTTTTTCTCATTTATTTTCGCTTCATCAAAATGCATGAGTTTCTTATCATCTTCGACCCGAATGTAATCGACAGAATTCATTGCAAGGCCAAGAGATATCCCTTTGATGTTGCCTTCAGAGTCGACATAATTCTGTTCATGAATATAGGCAAGGTACATCGGGTTTTTCTTTTCCGTCTCCATTTGCTGTTCCCATGTCATATCATCTGTAATCTTCAATGCAGGGTTGAGTCCCAATTTATTGGATTTAGACTCCCTCCCTAACCATGAACTTAACTTCTTTAAGTATTGCCCCTCTTGATAGACATATTTTTCAGGTGAATAATGATCAGTGGATAATGACATAAGACCTGTCTCAATTTCATCCATATCACTGCGATTATTGATGGTCATTGTAATGAGGCCGCGATTAACCGCTTTTTTTTCTTCATTCACTTTATAATTTAAATATTCACGTGCATCACCTGCAGCACTATTTTGAACTTCCAATGTTTCTTCATCTATCACTTCTTGAGGCTTATTGTTGCATCCGGCAACAAGAGTCAATAGAGAAAGTGATACAATCAACCATTTTTTCATATAGCTCCCTCCGGACTATATTTTATCATACATTTAAATTTAATCAGTCCCATAACCTTTAAGTTTTTATGAATTTTAAAAAATAATTCCATTATCCTAAGATAATTGAAAAAGTGGTGTCTTCATGTCTTTACATCAGCATACCCCATCAATAGAAAAAGCACTCATGACCTGAGTGCTTCCATCTATTACTTCATGTTCTTATTCATTGCATTCATCATTTGATTAATTTTCTTCTGTGATGGTTTTTGACCCATCTGCATCATCATCATGCGCAACATTTGCTCGTTGATTGGTGGATTTTTCTTAAGGTAGCTCATCATATATTTACGAGCAATGAAAAATCCTAGTGCAACTCCAGCAAGTAATGCCAGAACTCCTACTAGAATAAGTAATCCAGTCGTTCCCATACTCTTACTTCCTCCTTCATGTTGTCCTTTTAAAAGTGTACTAAACCAAGAAACATTATACAATATCTTGGTCAAAATTTCATATTAATATATAAACTTTCTTTGTTTTATCGGTTTTAACCAGCCAAAACGTTCATTTTTCAGGTCCATTGCCAATAGCTGCCCCATATTTCTTCGTAAAATTTCAAAAAAGAGATATTCTGATTCATCGTGGCCCCAGGCATTTAGAATCATCGACTTTTCATTCAACACGAGCGTAGCCCCTGATCCATTTCTTTCTATCGTCGCCACGGAGTCCACCCAAGTTGCCCCTTCTACCTTTGTCATTTCGTTCTGAAGGATTCTTTGTGTAGGAAGGTAAGGTATCGGTTTTGTAATGTAATCCACTTGTTTAGAGACGATAGTGTGAAGGTCACCTGTACTCGATTCCCAATCAGAAAACAACTGATAGAACATTCTTTCACGACCATAATAGTGCTGAACAAACAATTCTTCAATCCAATAGATTTGATAATTTCGCACCTTTTCTCCCTCCTACCTTTCTTTCATTTAGTATAAATCAACTAGAAGGGAGTCATTGTCATAAATTGTTGAAAATCTGCACTAGTTTTGTCGAACAAATTTTGAGAATGTATTTTCATCTCTTAAAGCTTAGTAAGGTATTTACCCTTTACCCGAATTCTTCCAATTGTACTCTTATTTATTCACAAATCCTTTCAGAATGCTTTATCAAATGGCTGTTTTCCCAAAGATTGTTGCTATTCGCATACAAACTAAGATTTACGATGCTCTGTCATTAAAGTTGTGGTTCAGGAGGGTGAAGGGAACAGTCCCACTTTCCACGGACGTTCGGCCGAGCCTCCTCAGCAAAAACTGCACTGGACCCATAAAGTTGGACACTTATTTTCTATGCAGCTAATTCGGTGTTAACCCGATAAGCTACCGGACTTTTTCGTTTTAACCTTGATT
>NZ_JBITVL010000009.1:0-21710 GCF_044542955.1 Rossellomorea sp. NPDC077527
AATCAAGGTTAAAACGAAAAAGTCCGGTAGCTTATCGAGTTAACACCGAATTAGCTGCATAGAAAATAAGTGTCCAACTTTTTGGGTCCAGTGCAAAAACGCTTCCGGGGTCTCGGCACGCCCGTTTTCCGTAGGAGTCTCCACAGTTCCCTTCCCCCTCTACTGTAGCAAGTATTGACAGAGCAAAATGGTTCGTGAATATCAATTAAGAAGAGCTTAAGTACTATTCACTATAATTGGTCACTGCAACTACAAGAAAAAAAGAGTTGGTGTAAGTTATTCTGACATTTACACTGGTATTACTGAAACATTTATGCTTAGGCAGTTGATTCTCGCTGCAGGTGGACAGAAAAGCGGAGGCGGCTTGGTCAGCCCCGACAAGCATAAGTTGAATGGGCTAAGAAGGCGTTTTTTTACCTTCTTGGTCCATTTAACTTATGACCTCGAAGGGCTAGCCGCCGTAGCTGGATCTTGAGACCCCACAGTGCGAAGTCGGAGGAGGCTCACCGCCAGCCCCGCGGAAAGCGAGTACCTCTCGCTGTAATCAACCACTACTCTCCACATCCAAAAGCAACAATGTTTACGAAAGCAATCTTATTTTTTTAATATACATCATTCCAAAAATGAATCCAACTCAATACTTTAACCCTTTACTATGTTAATGATTGCACAATCATGAAAAGAGGATTATGATGGATATAAATCACTCGGTTAATGAACGTAGAAAGGATGTGTCTTCTTTGACATATGATTTCGATTTTTCCAATTGGAAAGAAGAAGTTGCTAACGCCATCACGCATGGAATCGGATTGATCCTGAGCATCCCTGCTTTAGTGATGTTAATTATTTTCGCCGTTCATGAAGGTTCAGCATGGCATATCGTCAGTTTTTCTATCTTCGGAGCTTCCATGATTCTTCTTTACCTATTTTCAACCCTTTTACATAGCTTTAAGCCTTCAAAGGTGAAAAATCTTTTTGCTATTCTGGATCATTCGGCCATTTATGTCCTGATTGCAGGAACGTACACACCCTTTATGCTTGTCAGTGTGCGTGGTGCACTGGGATGGACGTTGTTCGGGATCGTGTGGGGCCTTGCCGTTGTGGGGATTGTATTCAAGTGTTATTTCGTTCAGCGCTATCAGGTGGTATCCACCCTCTTCTATCTCGTAATGGGCTGGCTTGTGATCATTGCCATTAAACCATTGTATGCGAGTTTGACCGGTGCAGGATTCGGACTTCTCTTAACAGGCGGAATCATGTATTCTGTAGGTGCCATTTTCTATGTGTGGAATAAGCTTCCGTATAATCACGCCATCTGGCATCTATTTGTACTTGCTGGAAGCGGGTTTATGTACTTCTGTATCTTGTTCTATGTCTAATTAAATCCTTTATTTCAATAAGGCTATTTCTAATCATTTTTTTGTTATAAAGAAGCGAGTAGTGGCTGATTTGCGCTCCAGGTGCTCGCTTTCCATGGGGCGGGCGGTGAGCCTCCTCGGCTTCGCCTGCGGGGTCTCACCTGTCCCGCTTTTCCCACAGGAGTCGAGCACCTTCCGCTCCAATCAACTTTCATAGTATATTAACTTAAACAAAATTAATGTCATATTCCTCACCTAACCAAAATGTATAAAATGCCGAAGTAATTAGCCTTCAATAAAAAGCCCAGCCAATGGCCGGGCTTTTTATTATGAAGCTTTTCTTGTTTGGTCTAATGAAGCTTGAATGATTCCTTGCACCTCGATTGATAATGTTTTTACGTCTGCTTCAGCAACGTAAGCAGACGAAAGGGATGGAAGGATTTCGACGTATATATCGCATGGCTTGATACCACGGCGCTGATTCTCGAACATATCAGCCGTTCCCCTTATCGCAATGGGGACGATCGGGACGCCGGCGTCCTTCGCCATACGAATTCCTCCTGTCTTGAATTCCTTTAAGGCTCCCCCTTTGTTTCTTGTGCCTTCTGGGAAGATTAATAGAGAGTGACCTTCTTTAAGTACTTCTACACTTTCACGAATCGACTGTACAGCCTGTCTCCGATTTTTACGATCAATGAAAATGCACGAGATCATCATCATCCAGTCGCTTATGATCGGCAGTTTCTTCACTTCTATCTTCGAAATGAAACCAAAAGGTTTGGGGATGGAACCCAAAAGGACTGGAATGTCAAAGTCCCCTGCATGATTGGCTACAAAAAGGACAGGCCCCACTGGAATCGACTTCAGCCCACTAATATGTACGTTACTTCCAGTACGTTTCATAATACCCCTGGACCATCTCTTAGGCAGTTCATGAATGATCAAGTCCTGTTTCTCTACGGTCAAATTTTCGTCTAGTTTCTTTACCTTTTGAAGCGTGGGTATGCTGTATAGAAGATACAGTCCCATATAAATCAATACATTTATCATTCTAAACACAGTATTATCCTCCCTGATATTCCTTATCTTATTATACAGGAACCCAACTGATGGGAGAATAAAAAATAGGTGAAGCTGACTATAAGTTGAGCTTCACCTGATGATTACTCTATTTTCTTTGGTATACTTTGAATTCATAATCATATGGATTCTTTTCGTCCTTTATCCCCTTATCAGAAGACGTGCAGATGAAATCTTCCCAAGGGATGGAAGGCATGGTCGTATCCCCTTCAAACTCATGATGGATTTCAGTGACGTATAGTTTCTCTACATGAGGGATGAACTGCTTGTATATTTCTCTCCCACCCATGATAAAGATTTCGCCGCCCCTTTCTTCTGACCATTTCACCACTTCTTCTACAGAATGCAGAACCAGGCAGCCTTCCGGTTTGAAATTCTCATTTCTGGTCAAAATGACATTTTCACGATTCGGCAGCGGTTTCCCAATAGAATCGAAGGTCTTTCTCCCCATTACAATTCCATGCCCATTCGTCGTCTTTTTAAAAAACTTCAAATCTTCCGGAAGTCTCCATGGAAGTCCATTGTCTTTCCCGATCAGCTGGTTCTGATCCATTGCCCATATAAATGAAATCATACGCTCACGACTCCTTTAATATGTGGATGTGGATCATAGCCTTCTAGTGTGAAATCTTCAAAGCTGAAACCGAAGATATCTTTCACTTCAGGATTTATCGTTAGTTTTGGCAATGGTTTTGGCTCCCTTGAAAGTTGTAACTTTACTTGTTCAAGGTGATTTTGATAGATATGCACGTCACCGAATGTATGGACGAACTCCCCTGCTTCCAAATCACAAGCCTGAGCCACCATCATCGTTAATAAAGCATATGAAGCAATATTAAATGGAACGCCCAGAAAAACATCGGCAGAGCGTTGATACAACTGGCAGGATAGTTTCCCATCAGAAACATAGAATTGGAACAGGCAGTGACAAGGCGGCAAAGCCATATGATCTACATCGGAGACATTCCATGCACTGACGATCATTCGTCTTGAGTCAGGATTATGTTTGATTGTTTCGATGAGGTTTGTAATCTGGTCGATGGTTTCGCCATTCGAAGCAGACCAGGATCTCCATTGATGACCGTATACAGGGCCAAGTTCCCCATTTTCATCGGCCCATTCATTCCATATGCGGACCCCGTTTTCCTGAAGATAGGCTACGTTCGTATCTCCTTTTAAAAACCATAGTAGTTCATGGATGATAGACTTGACATGCAGCTTTTTCGTTGTAACAAGAGGAAATCCTTCCTGCAGATCAAAACGCATCTGATAACCAAACGTACTGATTGTACCGGTCCCTGTCCTGTCCTCCTTTTTCGTCCCATTTTCCAGTACATGTTTGCATAAATCTAAATACTGCTTCACATTGACCACACCTTTTTTAGTTTATAGTTCTTTAAAGAATCGATATGTTGCGGGTGCCTTTTCCTTTAATAGATTCCTAGTTTCAGAATTTAAATAGTACATAGCAAATGTTTCAGCAAAATATTCTTCTTCGTATTGAAGGAAGTAGGGTTCATCCGGAAATAACCGGGGTGCTTCCCTTTTCCAAAGTGGCATGAATTCCAACTCGTAATAAAGGTCCGTTAAGACATAGCGATCGATGCTGTGGGCCGTCTCATGAAGTTCCAAATTATAGGAGTTGTGCCCCTTTCCTTTCTCACTATGACCAATCTTAACCAACACAAGCTTGGAACCTCCTATTCCGGGGACATCATCCCACGTAATGCTTTTATTAGTGTACCCTCTTGGAGTGACTCCTTTCAAGTGACTTGTCGTAGAAAAATCGGTTAATTTATTTTGAAACAGCCTTATTTTAATATCTTTCGACTCGGCAGACTCCAACAACGGTGTAGGAATATGGTCCAGCCTTTTAATCATCCGGATCGCCTCTTCTTGATCAAAGCTGGATTCTGGTAAAAGGATCATGTTATCCAATGGTTTGCTGGATTGAAGATTCATTCGTGTTTTTAGGGGAGAGTGTTTTAGAAGGGTACCGTTATAATCGGCATTCGTATGGGTCCAGAGAATCAGAAGAGTGAACGGAATCAGCAGGATGATAAAGGTTCGTTTCACTATAGCCATCCTTTCCTATTTTGAATACATTTCTCTCATATCCATTACTATTTTACCATAATGATAGATGCGATTTTAGGAAAGAATATTTCCAATACGAAAACGGTCACAAAAAAAACAAGTACGCTCGATCACGTACTTGCTCCCTTTGACTATATGTTAGGTTAGGATACGCTCATCCATTGAGGTGGTGTATTTTTATCCCAATATATGCTTCCGAGTTCATGGTGCGTCTGGAATTGATCATGTACCGTATGGTAATGAAAATTGAAATAATAGCCATCCTTTGGCGGATGATCTTTCCTTACATGAAATCGAATGACATCTTCACCAGAGCGCTCGTCATAGATGTGAAAGATCTTCTCGGTCTTGGCATATTGAGGTACTTCAGATATGGTAAGAGACGTTAAATCTTCTTCTGGAAATTGTGCCGCTGTATCCGCTATCGCTACTTCGATTTTTGGGAGGATCAAGGATCTGAACTCATCTTCAATGACCGGTTTAATCTTTGTCCCAAACTTTTCATAAGCATTTTTCTCGGCTTGTACCAGCATCGTTTCTATAAACACATCATGCGAAATGACCGGCTCTTCTTCTCTTGCTTCTTCCGTAGTAGATTCCACAGATGAAGGCTTGCCATTATTTTTCGCAAGTGCATGATTCCCTTCATTCAGGAAGGCTTGTGATGGAGATACAAGTCCAAATGTCAGGATGGATAGTAGTATAAAAAACGACTTTTTGAGCCAGATTGACATAGATAACGTCCTTTCCTATGTATTACGTCTATTATTATACTACTTCTTACGAATAAAAAGTGAAAAAGGTTTCATTTTTTTGTAGGATATAAAAATCTTTATGTGGTAGTATATTAATGAGGATACTTTGTAAGGAGGATAACTAAATGGATACTGGAATTATGATCAATATCGGATACATACTTCTGTTAGGTTATTTTATTGTACTAGGGTTTACTGATTAATACTTATGAGTGTAGACAGGCGAGTGATGCCTGTCTATTTTATTTGGTCCGTTATAACCGGATCACCCCAAAGTGAAACTTGGCGGATGGTCTTCTCAATACTTCGAAACCCAGCTCTTCGAAAAGAGGTGACTGAAATTGTTCTTTTAAAACCACACGCTTTTTGGCTACTCTCTTCGCCTCTTCAATCCCTTCTTTTGTAACACCTGTATAACTTGCCCATTGTCTGATAGGATTGATACCATGGGAGTCGGTCAAAGCCTCCTCAAACATCGGATCAATGTATACGACGTCGAAAGCGTCATTCCCGAACTTCTTTAATTCTTCATGAAATGGTCCATTGATGACGGTTATTCGTCTCATGGCCCTATTTAATTCTGGAAGTGGGGAATCCCACTCCTGAAGTCCATGAAGGAGAATGTGGGCAATGTATTTATTGGCTTCAATACCGGTTACGTTTCCCTCTTCACCAACCACATGACTGGCAATGATACTATCTGAAGCCAGTCCAAGGGTACAGTCGAGGAAAGTCATGCCTTCATTCAGATCGGCTGCTTCAATAAGGGGGTCTTTCTCTCCCCGTAAGATCCTTTTGATTCGAAAAGAGGCTGAGTTTGGGTGAAAGAAGAATGGCTCACTTTCTTCATTCCTCGTATGAAGTTCCAATCGTTCTTTTCCAATGACCAGGCAGTCCTGATCAACGTTTTTCATATGGTAGCGGATCGACCTTTTTTTCCTCGGGATATAGGGGATAGAGAGGATATCGGCTGCCAGTTGCGCTTTTTCTATTACGTTCTGATTTGCTCTACCACAGGTCGTGACAAACACTTATGACTCTCCTTTGATCATGCGTTTTTCTCTCATTTGACTATCCTACTACAAAAAAAGAGCGGATGACTCTCTCACCCGCTCCCTTTTCGAATGTTTCACCTAGCAATTCTCATTAAATGCAGTCACCAGGTTTGAAATGATGGAAGAAACGTCGTGATCTTCGATTTCCTCTCTTGGAATGAAGTGAACGACTTTGTTTCCTTTTAGTACGGCCATGGATGGTGAAGATGGCTCATACCCTGTGAAATATTCCCTCATCTTGGAAGTCGCTTCTTTGTCCTGACCCGCAAACACCGTTATAAGATTGTCAGGTGTTTTTTCATTAGTTATGACGGATTGAGTAGCAGCAGGTCTTGCAAGTCCAGCTGCACATCCGCAAACAGAGTTAACGACAACCAGCGTCGTCCCTTCTGCTTTTTCCATAAAATTCGTGACTTCTTCTTCAGTCCTCAATTCCTTAAAGCCTGCTTGTGTCAATTCCTGCCTCATCGGTGTAACCAACTGTCTCATATATTCTTCATATGCCATAGACATGGTTCATCATTCCTCTCTATTTTATTGGTTGCGAGCTTCGGTCATTTGTTTCCAAACAGAGCCTTTTGCTTCTTCGCCACCTTCAATTCGTTCAATCGCCATTTTAACCTGAAGCTTCACTTCGAATTCAGGATCATTTTCCGCCTGTTTTAAAGCAGGCAGTGCAGACTCATCCCCGACTTCATAGAGATACATAGCCGCACGCCATCTAACCAGTTTACTCTTATCTTTTAAGGCAAGAATCATTTGCGGAATGGCATCCTCAAATCCTAAATCAGATAGACAATCTCCAGCCGTTCTTCTTACAGTTACCGACTTATCGTGCAGTCCTTTATACAATAATGGAAGGACTTTTTCATCTTCTATCATTCCCAAGTACACAACCGCCAACCGACGGATGGATACCTTCTCATCCTCGAGTGCTTTCCCTAAGAGAGGTAAATCCTCCAAAGTCGGATCCTCCATGGAATCAAGCTTCTGGTATCTGGTTTGCCAATCAGGTGCCTCAAAGTCAGAGACGCTGACCTTTTGCTTTTTCTTGTAGATCAGTGGTCCCTTCGTATCTGTTGTTTCCTTGGCATCTTCGATAAGTGCTGTCAGCCTATCAGGTGGATATGCTGCAATAAGTTCTTCCGTCACATTGAGACCAATCTCATCTAAGTCACCGTACCTAATGCCATAATCTTTCCATTTTCTGAGAAGGACAACATTATCCCCATCTTTTTGAGCCTGGCCAATCGCTTCAAGGAATGGTGCTGGAAGTGAAAAACGCTTCTCTTGTTCCCCGTCGGTTACTTTGACTTGCATCGGGATACCTTTGAACATTTGAACGCTGACATTCACTTCACCGTAATGTTCTTCCATGGGAGATTCACTTTCCTGCTTTCTAGCATCTTCACCGAATGCTTCCCTTACCTTTGGCAGGAGCTCCTGCCAATCGAATTTAGCGTTTCGTTCAACGGCTAAGAAATCCGCAACATGGTAGACTCCCTTTATTCCGTCGATGGACAGAATGTCTTTAATGACGGGAGGTGCTCCCTCAGCTTCGCCTTTTTTATAATTATTACTCTTCCCGGCTTTCAGTTCCTGATCAAGCAGAACTTTCATCGTATTGGGACTTGGAGTCGGTTCAATTGATAATATCCTCAAGCTTTTTACCCCTTTCAATAAACAATTCATATACTGATCATTCTAACACAGTATAAGCGATGCCTTAAATGAAGAGGCCTATTCGGCAAATTCAGAGAGGTACGTCCACCTTTCAATGAGCTTCTCTAATTCTTCATTGAGCTTTTCACTCTCGTTCATCAGTTGCTGTGCACGTTCGAAGTTGCTGCCGACTTTTTGTAATTCTGCATCCGTTTCTTCTATTTTACTCTCAATATCGGCCATCTTATCTTCGATTTCATCCCACTCTCTTTTCTCCATATAAGATAATCGTTTTTTCTCTTTTTCCTTCTCTTCTTTCACAGGTATGGCCTCTGCCTTCGTTCCTGTCTCCTGCTTCTTACTTTTCAATTCATTCTTTTCCAGATACTCCGTATATTCTCCGAAATATAAATCGATCTCTGCTTCCCCATTAAACACCAGCAACTGCTCTGCTGTTTTATCTAAAAAATATCGATCATGAGAAACGGTTATCACCACACCGGAAAATTCATTGATGTAATCTTCCAGTACAGTGAGGGTTTCTGTATCTAAATCGTTCGTAGGCTCATCGAGCAACAGCACGTTAGGCTTTGACATTAATAGCTTCAATAGGAAGAGCCTTCTCTTTTCCCCACCTGAAAGCTT
Organism: Rossellomorea sp. NPDC077527; assembly: GCF_044542955.1. Classification (NCBI taxonomy): domain Bacteria; kingdom Bacillati; phylum Bacillota; class Bacilli; order Caryophanales; family Bacillaceae; genus Rossellomorea; species Rossellomorea sp. NPDC077527. Next base: position 8,653 of record NZ_JBITVL010000009.1, read on the forward strand.
TCGAATCAATGTCCCATGCGTGCTCATGGGGAAAAGGAACCTTTCTAGCATTGATGTTACAGAGACTTGTTCTCCTTTATCCGTGGTGATGAACTCCCCAGCTTCTCTTATATATTCAATCATGCGCATGTTTTCATCAAGTTCTTCGTGACCTTGGGTATAGTAGGCTATTTTAACAGTTTGCCCTTTGGTCAATTCACCATTGGTAAGATCATCTGTCCCTGCAAGGAGATTTAGGAATGTTGATTTACCGCTTCCGTTCTTCCCAATAATCCCGATACGGTCTTTAGGCTTTATCAGAAAAGAGAACCCGTCTAATATCTGCTTGTCTTCAAACCGTTTTGATGCATTTTTAAACTCAAAAACCTGTTTACCCAATCGGTTTCCACCGATCGCCATGTCAACCTGACCAGTAGATGGCCCTGATGACATCGTATCCTCCAAATGTTCAAATCGTTGGATACGGGCCTTCTGTTTTGTCGTTCTCGCTTTAGCACCTCTTCTCATCCAAGCTAGTTCTCTTCGATAGAGATTTTGCTGCTTTTCGGATAATTGGCGCTCTACTTCCTCACGTGAGGCTTTCGCCTCGATAAAGGAAGCATAATTCCCTTTATAGGAATACAACCTTCCCCCATCCAATTCAAATATTCGATTCGTGACTTTATCCAGGAAATAGCGATCATGTGTCACCAGTAATACGGACCCGTTATATTTGCCCAAATAGTCCTCAAGCCACTTGATGGACTGATAATCTAAATGGTTGGTCGGCTCGTCCAGTATTAATAAATCAGGAGTTTCAATCAGGACACCTGCCAGTGCCACCCTCTTTTTTTGCCCTCCGGATAATTCATTCATTTTATTCCCGAAATCGTGAATGCCGAGTTTGGTCAAAATAGCTTTTGCATTTGCGCTTGCATCCCATGCATTCAGGATATCCATTTGCTTCTGTGCTTCGAATAAATTGTCTTGTACCCGTGTGCTTTCAGGATTCTTTTCCATGTCCAACAGGGCCATTTCATAGTTCCTCATAGCCTGGATGATCTTGGCCTCACCACGGAAAACTTGTTGAAGCACAGTTAATTCCCCATCGAATACAGGTTCCTGTTGAAGGTATGCTATATGATAGTCGTTCGGCTTTGTAAGCTCTCCCGTATCATATTCTTCCATGCCGGCGATCAGTTTCAACAGGCTTGATTTACCCGTACCGTTTACTCCAATCAATCCGACTCTTTCCTTTTCAGTAATCGAAAAGGATATATCTTTAAACAGAGTTTTCTCTCCATAGGTTTTAGAAAGATTCTCAGCTGTAAACATTCTCATTCTTTACCAGTCCATTCTCTATTAAATTGCTCTAAAAATCGCAGCATAAATTCATGCCGTTCCTCAGCCAATGCCTTTCCGGTTTCTGTGCACATCAAGTCTTTCAACTTCAATAATTTTTCGTGAAAATGATGAATGCTCGAGCTATCCCCATTTCTGTATTCCTCTAAGCTCATGTTCGATCTGACCTGAAAACCCGGATTATACATTGATCTGCCTTTCTTGCCTCCATAAGCAAACGTTCTGGCGATACCGATGGCACCTATGGCATCCAGACGATCAGCGTCCCTTACGATTTCGGCTTCTTTGGAGGTCAGTGTCGCTTCATGACCACCTTTATATGAGATGGAATAAATGATCGATTTCAGTAGTGCGTTCTCGCTTTCACTAAGGGAGAGACCTGACAGAATATGATCCAGCTTTTTTTTGCCTTCCTCTTCTTCAACGAATTTCTCGTCGGGTACATCGTGAAGCAACGCAGCAAGTTCAATGATATATGTATTCGAAACCTGTTCTCCCCTTGCGATTCTAAGAGCCTGATTCCTCACACGATCTAAATGATACCAATCATGTCCAGTCGACTCACCAATATACTCGTATCTTAAATATTCTATGATCTCGTCCAGTTCTTTTCGTTCCATCATTTCACCCTCTCTTCCATTGTAACAAATATGATGTTTTACCAGAATAAAAAGGAGTGGATGCATGACTCTTCACATCACTCCTTTTTCGATCCATTTCAGTCGTTTTCAGCAAACCAGCTTATACCTATAGTATTTTCACCGGCGTGTACGCCGATCACTGCGCCTAGTGGATATGCACCAAATTCAATTTCTGGATACTTTGCTTGCAGTTCATTTACCCACTCCATTGCTTCTTCCCGGTTTAATCCATGTAGCACGGATACTTTCCGAATGTCACTGTCTATAAGAGCACAGTCCAACCGGTGACTCATACTGGACAAGCCTTTCTTAATGCTCCTTACTTTGTCTTTCACATCAAGTTTGCCATTTTCTATAGAAAGCATGGGCTTTATTTTGAGGACACTTCCCAGGAAGAAAGAGAGACCGCCCATCCGCCCACTTTTATGAAGCTGTTCGAGGCTGCCCACCATTACATATGTCTCACAAGTGGGGATCCTTGCTTCAATAGATTCTTTTATCTGGAGTGGACCTTCGCCTTCACTCAGTAACCGTTGACCATATTGGATCAATTCTGTTAATGGATTCGAAAGGATTTTCGAGTCAATACAGATGATATTCGGTACCGTTTCTTTTAATAGATCTGCAGCCTGATGGGCAGAAGAATATGTACCGCTGAAATGGGATGAAACATGAATAGAGAAGATATAGTCATAGTCCACTGCCAACTGTTCAAATAATTCCTTAAACGTGCCGATGGAAGGCTGGGAGGTTTTCACTTCCACATGCTCGTCCCTTAATTTTGCAAACAATTCTTCAGGTGACAGATCTATGCCGTCCTTATATTCAATATCCCCAAAGATGATGCTCATTGGTACCACAAAGATGTCATGATCTCTCTTATCAGGAACAAATGCCGTGCTATCGGTTACCCATGCTATTTTCATCTTAAAATCCCCTTTTTTCTATATATATGAGCTCTTCTTCGCACTAGAAGTCCTTTCGGTCAAGCTGCTGCAGCGTGTCAACCGAGAATGAAATCATCTGGAGAACATCATCGACCATTTCCTCAGTTATCACCCGGTTAAAGGTTAGGATTCCCTCATAGAAAGTGGGTGTCGTTGAGGAGTTCACTTCTTTCCACTCCCATAGTTTATCTTCCCCCCATATTTCTTCCAGGAGCTGTCGACCTAGGTGAACCTTTACATCCCCTTTGTAGACAATCCTGATGTCTGCACCTGCCGTGTTCTTTTTTGTCATCAGGTGCCTTTCGGCCAGGAAATGTCCCATATCCGCCTTCAAATGAAACTCTATAAAAAATGATTTCTTACCTGGTAATGAATAATGAATTTGATAACAGCGTTCATAACGGGCAAAATCAAACAAGTCCTTGCGATCGATAATTTGAACTTCCCCTGTTAAATCAAGATCGTAGACTGCTCCTTCAAAAACGACCTTCAAGTTATCAAAAGCTGTCGGGTCAAACATAATCTCCTCCCCTTTCTCTTACCAATCGTTAAAACAATCCGATTGCCCGCCCTTTTTCATCCACATCCATACCGAACGCAGCTGGTTGTTTAGGCAGTCCCGGCATCGTCATCACTTCTCCTGTCATGGCGACGATGAATCCAGCTCCGATTTTTGGCTTCAGTTCACGGATTGTGATGTGGAAATTCTCCGGTCGACCCAGCTTTGCGGGATCATCAGAGAGTGAGTATTGAGTCTTGGCCATACAGACGGGAAGTACGCCCCATCCTTGCTCTTCAAACTCTTCCAGCTGCTTTCTTGCTTTGACTGTGTAGTCCACCCCGCTCGCTCCGTATACTTTTTTCGCAATCGTATCAATTTTCACTTCCAGGGAATCAGACAGTTCATAAAGGGGAGTAAAATCCTTTGTATTTCCTTCAATTTCGAGTAGTACTTTTTGTGCAAGGTCGATTCCGCCCTCGCCACCTTTGGCCCACACATCAGTGAGTGAAACCTTTACACCCTGTTTTTCACACCATTTGATCAAAGTATCGATTTCCCTGTCACTATCGGACACGAAACGGTTGACGGCAATGACAATAGGAACATTGAATTGCTCCAGGGTTTCCATGTGCTTCTTTAGATTGGAAAGGCCATGTTGAAGAGCCTGAAGGTCTTCCGTTTGAAGCTTATCTTTCGTTTGCCCTCCATGCATTTTCAAAGCCCTGATGGTGGCAACCAGTACAACGGCATCCGGAGCGATACCTGCTGCCCGTGATTTAATGTTCATGAATTTTTCCGCACCTAAATCTGCTCCGAACCCCGATTCTGTCACCACATAATCTGCAAGCTTCAAAGCTGCTTTCGTCGCCATGACGCTATTACAACCGTGGGCGATGTTCGCAAATGGCCCCCCGTGAATAAGGGCTGGTGAATGTTCGATCGTCTGTACGAGATTAGGTTTCAATGCATCCTTCAGCAATAAGGTCAGCGCACCTTCCACTCCCAGGTCCTCAACGGTCACCGGTTGTTTTAACGTGTTATAAGCAACGACCATTTGCGACAGTCTTCTTCTCAATTCCCCGATATCTTGAGATAAGCATAAAACCGCCATGATTTCCGATGCAACCGTAATATCGAATCCGTCTTCACGCGGTATTCCTTGAACTGGCCCTCCAAGCCCGACTACAATTTGTCTCAGGGCACGGTCGTTCATATCGACTGCACGTTTCCATACCACTCTTCTCTGATCAATGTTCAACTCGTTTCCCTGGTGAATGTGATTATCCACCAACGCCGCCAATGCATTGTTCGCTGTGGATATGGCATGAATATCTCCGGTGAAATGGAGGTTAATGTCCTCCATTGGAAGCACTTGAGAATAACCTCCACCTGTTGCTCCCCCTTTGATCCCCATCGTAGGTCCAAGAGAGGGTTCCCTCATGGCAATCATCGCGTTTTTATTCAACTGGTTTAAAGCATCACCGAGTCCTACAGTCACTGTCGATTTCCCTTCCCCTGCGGGTGTCGGATTGATCGATGTAACAAGGATTAATTTCCCTTCTAAATGATCCTTTAGTTTATGTATCGCTTCAAAGGATATTTTCCCTTTATATTTACCGTAAAGCTCTATGTCGTCTTCTCTAAGCCCTACTTTATCAGCAATCTGCAGAATGGGCTTTAGAATAGATTGTTGAGCAATCTCAATATCCGATTTCAGTTTTTTCTTCGTCGTTGTCACGTTCTTTCACCCTCTATATCTAATATTAGCTGTAACTGCATCCCCGGGTGCAGCACGCCATTTTTTACAAAAAAGCATGTTTAACCACAAACAACATTTACAATCCATTTGTAATCTTATAGTATAGTGTTTCTTTATTTTACACCATAAATCATTTCTTTTGCTCTTATCTCATCACCATTTTGCCTTTGATCGGGGGAATAAACTTGAGACACGAGAAGCCTGTTCTCATATTGACAGCACATTTTGGTGAAGGACATATCCAGACCGCTGAAACCCTTGCTGATAAGTTCAGAAAACAAGGACTACGCGTATACATCTGTGACCTATATGGTGAAGCATACCCTGCCATTCACTCATTAGCTCAAAATTTATTAAAAAAGGGGTATTCTAAATTCGGCACTCCTATTTACAAAGCATTTTATTATGGTACAGACAAACTTTCCTCCAAGGGGTTAAGTTATTTCTATCAACATTTAGGTAAGAAGAGACTGTTAAAACTTGTTGAAACCTATTCACCATCCTTCATTGTGACGACATTCCCACTACATGCAGCACCATATTTACGCCTTCGCCCTTCCTTTAACATACCTACATATACGGTTATCACGGATTACTGCGCACATCCATTGTGGATCCATCCCATGATTGAGAAATATTATGTGGCAAGTGAACACGTCAAAAGGACCTTGCTATTTTATGGGGTAGAAAATAAACGAATCATTGTCAGCGGCTTACCCATCAGGTCTGCCTTTCAACGGACTAATGAAAATCATTATAAACATTTTGGTCTTTCTCCAGAACGAAAAACTGTCACCCTTATGGGAGGTGGTTTAGGTTTAATTCCTAATATCGAACCTATCTTGACATCCCTGTCTCTAAAGCATGACGTTCAAGCTGCCGTTGTGTGTGGGAAGAACGAGCAGTTGTATTCCCACTTAAAAAAATCCATAAAAAGTCCGAATGTCCACATTTACGGATATGTATCTCAAATAGCAAAACTTTACTCGTTAACAGATTGCCTTATCACAAAGTCAGGGGCCCTATCGTTAACAGAAGCGGCGTCTTATAAACTGCCAATCATCATTTTTAAGCCGGCACCAGGCCAGGAGAATGAAAATGCCAACTACTTCTTCCAGAAGGGGGCGGCCCTCACTTATACATCCGATAAGGATTTCCTGGAGAATATAGATCGTTGTTTATACGATAAAAATACCAGAGATTCATTGTCCAGAAAAGTATATTCTGTCTATAAAGAACATGCCTGCACTTCCATCGTAAATGACATCCTCCGGCATGATCATCAGAAGAGCTATTCATTTGAAGGGAGAATGTGACATGGAAACATCGACACACATCTTTTTCGGCATTGGTATTGGTTCATTGGCGTCATTAGATCCATCATTGATCGGGGAGCCACTCCCTGTTTATCTATCATGTATTCTGGCTTCGAATGCTCCTGACTTCGATTATGCTGCTAAATTAAAAGGTAAAAGTGAGTATTATAAGTTTCACAGAGGATTCTCCCACTCATTGGTTATGCTGCCTCTGTGGGCTTTTCTTATTACCGCCGGGTTTATACCATTCATTGAAAACCCTGAGTTCCTCCAGCATTTATTCATATGGAATCTGATAGCCGTCACCATCCATGTTCTAACAGATGTATTTAATATTCACGGTACTCAGGCGTTACGTCCCTTTACAAAAAAATGGATCAGTCTTGATTTTATTCCACTGTTTGACTATTTCATTTTCTTTATGCATTCTGTGGGACTTATGCTTGTACTCGCTGGCCATCCCCCAGGAAAATCGTTTCTCATTGTTTATCTCATCGTTTCTGTATATCTACTATTGCGCTTTACATTTCGATCCTTTATTTACCATCAATTGTCCACAAACTTCATTCACGGCAGAAGAATGAAGATTATCCCTAACATGGATCTATATTCATGGCAAGTAATCATTGAATTAGACTCTGATTACATTTTGGGGAGATATACGTGGGGTCAACTTGATGTGGATACCATTCTTAAGAAGGCCACTCCTCCATATAACTCATGGATTGAGGTTTCAAAGCATAACCAAGATATTTCCAATTTCATTACAAGTACGTCTTTTGTTTATCCTAAAGTAGTAGAAAGGAAAAACATATTGGAAGTTAGGTGGATTGATTTGCGTTTTCGAAAAGGAAGGAGTTTCCCTTTTAAAGCTACATGGGTATACTCCCACAACAATTCTCTCGAGAAAAGTTATGTAGGCTGGTTTCATCATCCCTTGCAGTTTAAACGCATAAAAACAGAAATGGCAAATGAAGTGACCAAATAAGGTGAATGATCGATCCAATACTGGATCGATCATTCACCTTATTTTTGGAACATAAACAATGTTGTAAACGTCAATGCCTGCTTCAAATCATTGGAAAGAGAGTCTGTTACAGAAGGATTCACACCTTTTTTATAGATCCAATCCTCAGCAACTTTCCTCCACCCTTTGTACTCGGCAAGCTTCTCCAATTCCCAAGGCATCATCGTATTACAAATCACCTCTTCCCCATGAAGACGGGGAAAAGCATTTTCCCTTGGGTGGGCAGTAGGGCCTAAAAGGCCGATACAGATGTATCCATCCTCTGATACGACTCGCTCAATTTCATTAAGGGTATGCAATGGATTTTCCGTCCATTCCACTGAATTGATCGCCATCACACTATCGAATTGTCCGTCCTGGAATGGCAATGAACGCAAATCTCCTTGGGTGAATGACAAGTTTTCCCTTTCCTGTTTCCTCGCGATTTCAACCATGTTAGTGGAGAAGTCCATCCCTGTCACAACATACCCTTTTTCATATAGAAGAAAAGAACCATAACCATCACCGCAACCTAAGTCCGCGACCGTTTGAACATCCCCTGTATTGTTATGGAAAAAGGGGATAACAGCCTTTCTGCTTCCATCAGTCCACATATCTACACTTTTTGAATGCCAAGAATCAGCATTATCTTCCCATCGGTTTTTGGCACTCACATGCCACTCTGAACTTTTCATATGTACACCTCAACATTTTTTCTATTCTGTTCTATATTCTCAATCCATCCTGCGAAATCCTTCTTTTTTAGAATCATAATATCCATAAAAGAAAAAAATAATATTATTATGTAAACTATATACCGTTTTTAATGATGAAGCTTATGCTTCACTTCTGATTTGTTCATACTACTTCTATAGACTAAAAGTGAAGGGTGATGTCATATGGAAGGAATCTCTAAAGTCCAAAGAAACTATCATGGTGATATAATCAGTTTCCAAACGTCTTCCGGCAGAATTATTTCCTATCGAAAAGCAGTATTGGAAGCTTCTGAGGGCTTGCTTCAAGGAGTCACACTCCATGAAAATGAATGGGGAGAAACGGAGTTAACGAGTATGTCCGTTCAGGACGGAAGTTTTAACGACTATCCCACCATTTTTTAATCCCTCTCCCATTCAAAAAGGCCTTTCACATGTGAAAGGCCTTTTATCCATGTTTCTCAATGTCTTATGTAGAGAAACGATCCATTGTATACTACTCACTTCTGTTTTGAATCGTCCGTAGCCCCTCTAACCGGGTTTCATCTTCTTCGAAAAATTGTACGAGATCTCCAATTCGGTCTATGGAATCCCAACTTAAGTGGTGTTCAATGCCTTCAACATCTTCATAAATATGTTCTTCTTTTACTCCAATGACACGAAGAAATTGCTCCAATAGTTCATGCCTGTATACTAATCGTTTTCCTACTTTATTCCCTTTTGGAGTCAGTACCAGACCCCGGTATTTCTCATAAATGAGATAATCATCCTTATCTAACTTCTGCACCATCTTGGTAACGGAGGAGGGGTGGACAGATAGAGCTTCTGCTATATCCGATACTCTGGCATAACCTTTGTTCTCAATTAACATATAAATCTGTTCTATATAATCTTCCATACTTGGTGTAGGCATTCTTCACCCTCCAAATTTCCATAAATATCATTAAAAGTTTACTATAAGTAAAGAATGAATACAACCCGAGCCAGGAATACCTGACTTTTCATCATCCGTAAATATAGCACCTTTCCCGAACTTTTCTTCCATAAAACATTAAAATGACAAATGTTGACTCAAAAATCCTCCTATTGTATAGTAAAGACATCATTGAAGTGATGGATTTTCATGCTCGTTTTTAAGCCATGAGAATCATTCATTTCGTGAAAAATATTTTCCAAAGGCACATACGTGCTTGAACGATTTAGGAGGATTCTAACATGCAAAATGGTAAAGTAAAATGGTTCAACAATGAAAAAGGTTTTGGATTCATCGAAGTTGAAGGTGGAGACGATGTATTCGTTCACTTCTCAGCGATTCAAGGTGAAGGATTCAAATCATTAGAAGAAGGTCAAGAAGTTTCTTTCGAAGTAGTAGAAGGAACTCGTGGGCCACAGGCAGCAAACGTAGTCAAATTATAATCGCACAAAACAATAGATCAACATGATGAAGGGCAGCCGTGACAGGCTGCCCTTCATTTTGGATACGAATTGTTTTGATTCAAACGTTCTCCGTAATTGCGTATCTGTTCGCCTATGGTGCACTGCTCTATACAAAAGCGATGAGCATGCGTTTTGCCATACTCTTTACGAAAGTGTGCTTTAAGTAAACAGTCGTTACAGTAGGTGTCTATGAGCTCATCCACTTTATCCACCACTTCTTTTCGATTCATGTGATCACTCCTAGATATGTCACGCTTAATTAATGGCCGGTTTTATTTATAGAGTATATCGTACAGGAAGAAATTATTCTAATCGTTTATTACTGTGGACCTTGGTGCCTTGTAAAGCCTGGTTGGCAAGCTTGTCAGCTTCTTTGTTGTCTTTTCTGTTCAAGACGACCAGGTTGGGTTTCAGCCCAAGCTTATGAATCAGCGCTTCGATCCGGTCGAGCCACCTGCTTAAACCTTCTTCATAGCATGGCCACTCCCCTCCGAGCTGTTTCATTACCACCTGGGAGTCCCCATGTATGGTACAAGGTACATTTTTCACCCCGATTTCTTCAAGCAGTCGAAGTGTAATGTGCAGGGCTGCATATTCAGCTTCATTATTATCTTCTATCCCTTCAAGGAGGTCATTTTTTCTAATACGGAATGATTCCCCGCCCTTATCATAGTAAATGACACTCCCTGCACCTGCAAACGAAGATTCCTTATCATATCCTCCATCAAAGAAAACAACGATATTTTCCGGTTCCTTCTCTAACTCTTGATTCAGTTTGATAAATTCCTTCCTGGTCCATGAATTACCCATTTCATCCATGATCTCAAGATCCATTACCCTTCCCGTTTTTATAAGGTCATCCACATGAATCAATGTTTCTTTCCGTGGGAAATAACCAGATTCAAACCACAAATCGGAAGTTGTTTTGCTTTTATATTTAAAATTGATCTTCATTTGCATTGTCATTCACTCCGTTTTCTCCATTTTATTGGTCTACATTCTTTTTCTTTGTATAATAATGACTATTGTTTCATTTAACTTTTCATAATTGATGCCTGGCTTGGATTTTCCGCAATGATCGTTATGACTATTATTATGCAACTGGTATTACTATTTCAACCACACCCTGACGATTTCCGAAGAATATGGGATGATACGGAAATGAGCTTGGCAGCACTTCCTTAGAACGTGCAGCAGTTCCTCTCCCAGGGAGCACACACTTAATGACAATCATCTTTGTCAAACGTTCTTTTCGCAAAGGTTGTTGTTATTCTTAAAACATTTATGCTTATACAGTTGATTCTCCCTGCAGGTTCTCAACTCCTGTGGGACATGCTGGACAGTACGAAAAGCGGAGGTGGCTTGGTCAGTACCGACAAGCATACGTAAAATCAACCGGAAAAGCGTTCTTTGTCTTTTTGGTTGATTTTACGTATGACCTCGAGGGGCTAGCCGCCGTAGCTGGATCTTGATACCCCACAGGGCGAAGCCCGAGGAGGCTCATTGCCAGCCCCGCGGAAAGCGAGCACCTCTCGCTGTAATCACCCACTACTCTCTATATCCAAAAGTAACAATGTTTACGAAAACAGCCTTGTCAAAAGACCCAAAATAAGAGTATCCAAAGTAAACAGTGACCAAATATTCTCCTTGATGACTCTTAGTTATGCTACTATATTAATATTCCAGATGTGTTTGAGGTGAATCAATTTGCTAGAAGTAAATATTGATGGAGCAAGTGCTGGCAACCCTGGTCCAAGCGGAGCCGGTATCTTTATTAAAAACAACGGTGCAGTGGAAAAACACTCCATTCCTTTAGGGAGCATGGATAATCATGAAGCTGAATTCATCGCTTGCAAGAAAGCACTTGAAATCTGTTTGGAAAAACAAGCAGATATCGTGTGGCTGCGGACTGATTCTCAAGCAGTTGTTCAAGCGATAGAGAAGGAATTTGTACGGAATGAGCAATATAAACCATACCTTAACGATATATTGAACATGACGAAGCAAATGAATCTTTTCTTCGTAAAATGGATACCTAGTAAAGAAAATAAAGCAGCGGATGAACTGGCTCGAAAAGCCATCCATCTGAACTAGAGGAGGATGCGTTTGTCACGACTTGCTGATATCGCCTTAATCTGTGTTGCATTTATTTGGGGGGCTACCTTCGTGGTTGTTCAATCGGCCATAGAATTCCTCCCCCCTTTCATGTTTAATGGCATCCGCTTTCTGTTGGCTGCCTTACCATTGGTTGTGGTCCTGGCATTAAAAAGAACGCCGATTATCAAGCGGTCCATTTGGTACGGTGTTATTTTAGGTTCATTCTTATTTATCGGATATGCCTTTCAAACACTTGGGCTCCTTTTTACAACCCCATCTAAAGCCGGGTTTGTGACGGGATTAAGTGTGGTGATGGTTCCACTATTTTTATTTATCTTCTTTAAGAGTCATCCTTCTAAAGGGGCTATTACTGGATCCATCTTAGCAGCCATAGGGCTTTACCTACTTATGGCAGGCCATTCCCAGGCATTTAACATCGGCGATGCCTTGGTATTCATTTGTGCGTTTGGATTTGCCCTTCATATCATTTACACGGACTATTTCACAAAGAAAGCTTCCCTCCTGTTATTAACAACGGTGCAATTATGCACGGTGGGAATCCTCTCAATGGGATGTGCATTTATATGGGAACATCCAAAGGTTGTACTGAATAATGGAGCATTGACGAATAAAGAAGTAATCACCGCATTATTGATCACTTCTTTATTAGCTACCTTGTTGGCGTTTATTACACAAACCTTTGCTCAAAGATATACGACTCCTTCAAAAGTGGCAATCATATTCACATTGGAGCCTGTCTTCGCCGCTTTCTGCTCCTATTTGTGGATTGATGAACGTTTGGGGGCGCTGGCTATTACTGGAAGTGGACTGATCGTTATTGGAATGCTCTTTTCCGAACTTCCTATCTTTGCATGGATGTTGAAAAAAATGAATAAGGACCATTCAGTAGAAGTAAAATAGGAGGCCGTTCGACGGCACTCCTAGTTTTATAGGGGGAATTTTGTGTGTAGCTCAGATTCGTAAGGGGAATTTATCGACCGTTATGTGTTTTTATCGACCGTTATTCGGATTTATCAACCGTTATGTATTTTTATCGACCATTATTCGGATTTATCAACCGTTTTTTATTTTTATCGACCTTATCCAGATTTATCTATCGATGCGTCCCAAATTCAACCGATCCTATCTCTTCTCTCTTTCCTGAAAAAGAAGGACCCCTCTAGATTATTATGAGACTGTCCAGCTACGGCGGCTAGAGGCTCGAGGTCATAAGTCAAACCAACCAAAAAGGCAAAGTACGCCTTTCCGGTTGGTTCGGCTTATGCTTGTCGCCTCTGA
>NZ_JBITVL010000009.1:21810-35178 GCF_044542955.1 Rossellomorea sp. NPDC077527
ACGAGCCGCCTTCGCTTTTCTTTTGTCCAGCTGCGGCGGCTAGGCCCTCGAGGTCATAAGCTAAATGGACCAAAAAGGCAAAGTACGCCTTTCCGATCCATTCATCTTATGCTTGTCGGGCCTGAACGAGCCGCCTTCGCTTTTCTTTTGTCCAGCTGCGGCGGCTAGGCCCTCGAGGTCATAAGCTAAATGGACCAAAAAGGCAAAGTACGCCTTTCCGGTCCATTCATCTTATGCTTGTCGGGCCTGAACGAGCCGCCTTCGCTTTTCTTTATGCCAATCCTTGGTTTTCCATCCATCTCAGGGCTTCTTTTCGTGATGCAATTTGCTGGGAATGAAGCCTTTCTAGTATGGACATGTAGAAGCTGCTGTCGAATTGCTTTTGTGCTTTTAATGTTATTTCGATGGCACTATTGACCAATTCGTCCGGGGCATCTGTGTATTTTTTTCCGAAATAGATAAAGCCGATTGCGTCTTCTTGGAACTTAAAGCCTTTATTTTCTAGATCTATGAGAAATTCTTCTGTTGTCTTTTTCACGTTTCTCCTCACCTTATCGCCACTTTGTCATCTTTTATCTTACAGAAAATTTTTTCTTTTGCCTATCCTTTTTAGAAAACAAGAACGCAATGAAGCCTAAAAGAGATCCGAGTAATGCACCGCCTACCACTTCTTGGGGCTGATGTCCGAGCATTTCCTTCAGTCTCTTTGGTTTTTTCTCTTCGAATTCCACTGTTTCCTTTTCATGTGCCTTACGGACGAGCTCATCCAGGCTATTGACCTTAAGGGTCAATTCGCCGGTTTGGCGACGAATCCCCTGGGCATCGTACATGACAATCAAACCAAAAATAAAGGAAAGAGCGAAATCGATCGTTCTTACCCCTCTTTTTAATGCAATAAATGTCGTTAACGATGCCACTCCGGCACTGTGGGAGCTCGGCATTCCACCAGTTTGGAAAAACAACTCCGGTTTCCATTCCTTCTTTTTCATAAAGTGCAATGGGATCTTTAATCCTTGTGCAAAAGCTATACTTATCAATGCCGTTATGATTCCTTTGTTCACCCTTACACCTCCCTTATCCATAGTTTGTCCAAAAATCTCTCTGTACATGGGATATTTGCATGGAACAATGACAAAATAATAAAGATCATATTCAAGGAGGGGTTAAGGATGACCAAAGGAAACAATAAAAACAAAGGGAAGAATGCAAAAAGCGTTAATCCCCAAGGCATTTCCCAGGATGCTGAATTCGCAATGGAGCCAAAAAGCACATTAGAAAATGCAGCTAAAAAAACAAATAAAAAGTAAGTCCTAATAAAAATGTGTCAGGGGGACATGACGATCCCTGACACACTCAATTCCTCGTTAACTGGAAGCCACCAATACATTCGACCCTACTAAAAACCTTCTAAGAACTTTCAGTTCTAAGTCGTCCACCAGGGAAAGTGTATCATGTGATACGTTATTCCATCTGGCTTCCTCAACGGAAACAGATAATGGTACTTCACAGTGAATTTCAGCAAGCTTCCTTGAAACATGCAGCATGTCCAAATCCTCTTCGATTTTCTTTCGTTGAGAAGGAGTGAGCTCGTGCAAATTGGCAAGGATACCGGATATATCGTCATATTGTTGGATCAGTTTCAATGCGGTTTTCTCCCCGATCCCTTTTACCCCTGGATATCCGTCACTAGTATCTCCCATCAGTGCTTTCACATCGATAAATTGTTGCGGGGTAATGCCTCTTTCTTCCACAAAAATGTCTTTCGTATACGTCTGGTAGTTCCCAAAACCTTTTTTCAACAACATAATATCAATGTTCTCGTCAAGAAGCTGAAGCAGGTCCTGGTCTCCGCTAAGTACGGATACTTTGCGTTCAGATTGATGAAGCTTTGCCAATGTCCCGATACAATCGTCTGCTTCATAGCCGACTACCCCCACATTTGAGAGATTGAATCCTGCTGCCACTTCTTTTGCAAGGTCGAACTGAGGAATCAATTCAACTGGTGGTGCATTACGATTTGATTTATAGTCGTTGAATACTTCGTTACGGAATGTCTGACTTCCCATATCCCAACATACAATGATATGTGTAGGTTTCACATGATCCGCTGCCATTAGCAAGTGCTTCATGAATCCCTGCACCCCATTTGTTGGAAGGCCATTAGAATTCATCATGAATTGGCCCGTTACGGCTGTTGCAAAGAAAGATCGAAAAAGTAATGCCATTCCATCTATTAATAATAAATGCTCATTTTTATTTTCCATTTCATCCACTCCTTATCACTTCAATTCGTCCATTTCACTTTTTAAAGTATAACATATAAGCATAAATAGCTAATTGGAAAAGTGATGAACCTTTTCCAATTAGCTATCCTCCATTACTCTTTCTCTACCTTGTGATTTTCATAGGAAACCCAATCACTGTAGCTCCCTACATAAAGTTTAACATTGGCAAATCCAGCTTCCTTGAGCCCAATAAAGTTTGGTGTGGCTGTCACACCGGATCCACAATACACGATGATCGGGTCTTCTTTCTTCAGCTCGGAGAAACGTTCATTCTGTTCATCCGGTCCAATGAAATAACCATTCTTTACACCATCTGTCCATGGAAGATTTATCGCACCTGGAATATGGCCTGGTATACGGTCGATTGGTTCTTCACGACCTGCGAATCGTTCCCTGCTCCGAGAATCGATCAATGGGGTATCCCTATTCCCATTTGCAATGCTCCTTACATCATCCAAAGATGCCACAATGTCTTCATTGAAGTTGGGATGATAGCTTGATGAAGGATATATGGGAACAGTAGATTCCGTCTTACCTGAAGCTTTTTTCCAAGCAGCAAATCCTCCATTCAGTAGGTAGACGTTCTCATGACCGATGTAATGGAATAACCACCAGCATCTACCAGCGAATGCGCCTTCTTCTCCATCATAGATCACGATGGTTGTTTGATTGTCGATCCCTGCATCTTCGACTTTTCGCAGAAAATTCTTCATGTTCGGGAGGGGGTGGCGACCACCATGTTTTTTTGCAAGCCCAGATAAATCCTTTTCAAGATCAAAAAAGACGGCACCCGGAATATGGCTTTGATTGTACTTCTCTCGACCTCTATCAGGATTTCCTAAAGAAAAACGACTATCAATGATTCTTACATTCTCATCATGCATATGATCCTTCAGCCAATTTACATTTACGAGCATACTCATGATATCATCCCCCTCTTCTTCATCAATTTCAGCACTTCCTCTTTCGGTTCCCAGCAAGAAAATTGGTAAGTGGTTTTGGTTTCATAGCCCAGTCGTGAACAGAAATAGGTGGTTTTCTGATCCGTCTTCATTCCTCGAATGTGAATGCATGTAGCACAGCAATGATAAGGATTCACAGAAATTGTCCTCCTCTTCTTCTTTATGCTTGTTCGAGCTGCTCTAAATCCTGCTTCAGTTGATTCAGGTCCTGAACAGTTTCAAGAGCCTCCAGATGGGATGCGATCTGATCTAACACTTGACTAATTACTTCTTCTTTAAGCGCCTCGAATCCTCCTTCTAAGAACGCTCCTCCCCACGTATCCAGTCGTTCCTGTTCCTGAGTCAGATAATGGTCGGCAGGTTCTTGAAGCAAGGACTCGAGTTTTACCTGTACAACCTTTTTCCCGCCCTTTTCAAAGAAATGCTTTGGATTCTTAAATGTTGAAAAGGCTTCTTCAAACGGTCTTAGTTCCACTTGGTCAAAGGCGCTCTCGAATTCGATGGTGCGATCAGTTTTATACTCCAGTGGAGACAAGACAAGATCCGGCTCTACCCGCTGGATCTTGTCTTCCAGGGCCAACCATTGATCATGGAGCTGCTTTTGAATGAACTGCTGGATTCGAAGGGATGTAGCCCGCATTTCTTGAGCAAGATCAAACCCGATACTCGATAGAAACTCTTTTAACCCTTCTTGAATCGCCTTTGATTGTGTTGGGAACTGCAGGAATAATCCTGAATGGAATGCTTCCTTATAGAAGTCCGATAACCGGAAGAATACTCTTTGTTTCACATAATAAACTAGCTCCTTAGATTCCTGCTGCATTTCCACTATAAGGGGCACTACAGCTTGGGCATCAATAAGGGTGAGAACCTCTGCCTTTCTCTCTACAAGCTCCTGCTTCCTTACTTGTTTATAGTTCTTATCACTTGAAGCGGAATGCAGATATTGTCTAAAACGCTGCAGTCCTCTTTCCCATTCACCTAGTGCGGAATCTAAGCTCATACTCACTAAATCATTCTGTATGAAGGTTTGAAATTCCTCCTTGAAAACATCGATGCCTGATTTATGTGAGTCGGAATCTTTAAGAGCTTGAAGGGACGATACTCCGAATATCCTCGGAAAACGGATCCCATATTGCATCAACTGATTTTCTACATAGTCGATGACTTCATTTTTTTCTTCTTCATGACTGGCAAGGTCGATGGCATTGACAACAAAAAACATTTTATCCAATTCAAAGGTGTCCTTCACCCTGCCCAGTTGGATAAGGAATTCCCTGTCAGCCTTTGCAAAAGCATGATTATAATACGTCACAAAAAGAATCGCATCGGCATTCTTGATATATTCGAACGCAACACCCGTGTGCCGAGCATTGATAGAATCTGCTCCTGGAGTATCGACGAGGGTGATTCCCTGTCTTGTAATCTCACAATCGAAGTAAAGATCAATAGACTCAACAAAGCAAGCCTTTTCCTCATCCGCTACATATCCTCTATATTGGTCAAGGTCGACCTTCCGAGAACTTCCAAGACTTTCCTTAAAGGAAGGATATCCCTTGAGAAAGGCTTGAAGGAAAGAGAGGTGAACATTTTCTTTGCCGCTTCCTTCACTGGTTAATGCAGGGATCAGCTCATTTGCTTCGTCCAGGGATGACACACTTCGATTAAAAAATGAAAGAGAATGATTGATGTCCGAAAACAACTGTTCATGGGTTTTGATTTGCACATTGGCCGTTTCATGTTCATGTTCTTCAGAAACCGGGTTGATTCGATTAATGGAAGCAGTGGTGGGATTCGGACTCACAGGAAGGACTTTCCTTCCTAACAGGGCATTGGCAAACGATGATTTCCCGGCACTAAAAGCACCAAATAATGCAATCGTAAAGGATTGATTCGAAAGCCGGTCCCTCTTTCCTTGCAATAGTTCGGCCATTCTCGCAAAGCCTTTATACTTTTTGAACACGTGGGACATCTTATCTAACCGATCGATGACCTCTTCCATAGAGGCAGAAGACGTTTCCTGTTCGTGCATGGCAGCTCTAGGATCCTCTTCCTGATCGTGTCTTGCTCCCTTTCTCTGTTCAAGAACCTCCTCAGAGGCCAGAATATAATCTTCCTCCCTCTCTTTCCATTTCACGATCCATTCTGAAATAACCGAATCAGCCCGCTTAGGTTCGATTTCCGCTTTCATTAATTTTCGGAGCTGTGCATTTTTCTCATCTTGAAGCAGGTTCCATTGATAAATCATGCCGGTCTTCTTCTGAAGCTCATCCAACTCCTCTTCCATGGCTGAATGCTCCTCTTCAGATGAGTTCTCCATTTCAGAAATCAGAGCTTCCTTCAACTCATTCGTTTCATTTCTGGCTTTCCTTTTCAACGCCTCCGAAAGATCATCACAATATTGAAGAACATAGTCACTCGTAATACCTGCGCCTTGTTTAATCAAATCCTCCAGGAAGCGATCATCGACTTCAAGTTTCAGTCGATCCCATTCCAGCCCCTGACTAGATGAAGGAAGATATTCTTTCACCATATTCTTTCCTAGGGTCTTTAAATGCCATTCCAATTGAGCTTCAATCCGGGTGTTCATATCCTCTTTAAACGTGCGAAGTCTCATCGCTTTTTCCTCTTCTGTCTTTTGTTTCGAGAATAGGAATCCGACTTTAAAGTCCGGTTGTCTGCTTTCCAGGTAGGCTTTGGCTAACTCCCTTGTTTCGAAAGGCATCAAGTAGGCATTTTTGAGAATTTCCCTTCTCTCCTCTTCGAATTGATCTTTAACGGCTTTGATATTTCTTTTCGCTACTGTTTCCATCAACTTTTTTTCTTTCGCAAGAAGGATGTCTTTATTCTCCCATTCTTCTTCAGTAAGACTTTCCAGGGCTCTATCCTTGATTTTTTCCAGATTTTCCTCATACCATTTCTCATGTTCAGATTTCAATTGGGAAATGGCAGAGATCGCCGAGTCTTCAATCAGTTCACTTTTCTTTTTGACGTGATCTTCGATCAGAACCTGTAGTTTCCTAAGGTCGTTGTGTGGATGGTCAGGGTTCTTCAAACTTGTAAAAAAGGTTCCATCCGGTACTACTCCCCATGATGCGAATGAGTTCTTGACGCTTTCCTGAAACTCGGTGAATGCTAATTCTTCATCCTGATGCTTATCGATTTGATTGACGATTAGATACAATTTGACGCCATGTCGAACCATTTCCTTGGTGAACTCGAAATTCACTTGAGATTGGACATGGTTATAATCCATTACATAAAAAACGGCATCTGCCAAGTGGATGGCTGATTCCGTAGAAAGTCTGTGGGCATCATCTGTACTATCGACACCTGGTGTATCCAATACAGATACGCCTTCAGGCACTTCACTTCTCTTTCGCCCTATCTCTACAGAATAAACATCTTCACCATTTTTACAAAATTCCTTTATGGCCTTAAAGTCGTAAGGTGCCTTAAAGTATAAGGTTTCGGATTTGTGATAATGAATTTTCGCAAAATCTGTTTGTGCATGATGAACCTTGACCAAATTCGCACTGGTTGGAATCGGACTTGATGGAAGAATATCTTCTCCCATCAGGCTGTTGATCATGGTGGACTTACCAGCGGAAAAATGCCCGCAAAAAGCGAGGATCAACTCATGCTTGTTCAGCTTTTCTGCCAACCTTTCCACTTTGGCGGCCCTTTCTTCATCACCATTTTGCATGAAGATATCATAGTAGGCTGCAAGATCTTTAAACGTATTATGTAATTCCGTGCTTTTATGTTCAATCTGACTCATAGTCTAATTCCTTTCTGCGCTGACAAAAATGATAACGTTTTTATTTTAACGTATTTCATATAAATTCTCTATGATATCCTGTCATGATGAAGGAAATGGGTGATGATATCAGCAGTATATGCAAAAGATCTAAATGTGGAAAAAAGACAAAAAAAAACCTCTCCCGTTAAGAAGAAGGCTAGATCTATTTATCTTGTTGTTTCTGTTGCGATCAAGTTTGAGCGAACAAACGATTTAGGGTTCGTCTGGTAGGATGACTTGTTCTCCCGTTGTGCTGGATTCTTCATGACGTTAGATAAAATATACTTCATTGTGAAGCCATACGCTACTACCGTAAACAATATCAAAAACCATACCATTTGAATCCCGCCCTTTTGAGAATAATTTTCATCTTCAATTAGAATCTTATCAAAATTGATAATCATTTTCAATAAGAAAATCATTTTTCTTTTTTAAACAGAGGAATCCAGCCCTTTGTTTTGAAATGCACCTGTCCGTAATCTGTCTCTGCCTTCAGTGCGTGTTCCTCGAGCGGGATACGGATAGAAAGAATGAATTGATTTAATAATGCAAAGATGAACAGTGTCCAAAACGCATTGAAAAGTAATGGAATAATCAGTAATTCCAATGTGACGATAAGATAGTTTGGGTGCTTCAGATGTTTATAAGGCCCTTTTGCCACGACATCCGCTTTTGGAAGGACGATGATTTTGGTATTCCAATACTTTCCCAGAGAAGCAATCGCCCATATCCTCACCAGTTGAGTAAGGATGAACCCAGCAAGCAATAACGGCCAAAAGGGATTGACTCCTGAATGAAAGACACCACCTTCAATTAAAAGAGAAATAAAAAATGCGATGTGAATAGCTACCATCATTCTATAGTGTGATTGTCCGTATTCCTTGGCACCCTGCTTCTTCATCCATTTCTCATTCGATTTCGCTATGAACAGCTCTACAAGTCTTTGAATCACCAATACAGAGAAGAACAAAACAAAATAGAGCATCATTCCCACCTCATTAATAGAAGCTCGGAACTAAATCCCGGCCCCAATGCCGTGCCAAGGCCAATATCTCCACACTTACAATCTTTGTCCATGAATTCTTTGAGAACATAAAGAATTGTTACAGAGGACATATTTCCAAATTCCTTTAACACCTTCATGGATTCGGAGGTCATGCTTTCATCCATTCCCAAAGCATCCATATACCCCTCAATCACTTTCTTTCCACCAGGATGGGCTATAAAATGCTTTATATCCTTTAGATCCAGACCATTGGCCTGAATGAAGCCTTCAACATTTGGCCGAAGCCACTGTTTCACCAGTGTAGGAATATCTTTGGAAAATACGACGTACAACCCATCATCCTTTACTTCCCATCCCATGACATCAAGTGAATCCTGGAGCAGCGTGGACTGAGTGGCGAATATCGATGGTAGTGGCTTGGATGTTCCATTCAGAGCCGGGCTGTCGTCCCCGCAAACAAGAGCACATGCCACACCATCTGCGAAAAGAGACGTCCCGATCAAATTACTTTTTGAACGATCTCCGTGTTGAAAGGTCAATGAGCACAGTTCGATGGAAAGAACTAGAACATTTGCTGCAGGAAACGCTAAACAGTACTCGTATGCACGGGATAACCCACTCGCTCCTCCTGCACATCCCAATCCCCATATCGGAATTCGTTTCACATGCGGAGAAAAAGAAAGACGATTCATTATCCTCGCTTCAAGACTCGGGGTTGAAAGCCCCGATGTAGAGATTGTATAGATGGCATCTATATCATCCAGTGTAAGATTTTGATTTGAAAGACTCTTCTTGACCACTTTACTCCCCAACTCAACGGCATGGTGTATAAATTCATCGTTTTTTTCCTGCAAGGAGTGATCCCTAGAGAACCACTCCAGATCTTTCACAAAATAACGACTTTCGATTTCGCCATTTTGAAACACCTGAATCAAACGTCCAATGTCCCTAAAACTTGAAGAAAATAATTGTGTTGCGAATTCTGCTGCATCGTTTTGCGTGATTTTCACAGGCGGAATTTCAGTTTCGACTGAGAGTATTTTCGGCATTCATGTTCACTCCTTACACTTCCATGTAAGGATAGCTTTACCAAAAGCATTTAAAACATGTATATTGTGTCATGCTTTATTTATTCACATGCAGGAAAATAGTTCTTTAGTATGAAACAATTGTTAAAATACCATCCTTTATTCCTGGGTGATATGGTATGATTATAGTGACAAAATACTGGAGGAAACGACATGATTTTAACGAAAAGTGTCACAGATATACTCAATAGTTCGGTTGAAGCGATTAAGGGGGTCATTCCTTTAAACATTGACGTTTTAAAGCCGTCATTGCTGACCGAGCCGTTCAGCCAACATAAAATCGGTGTACTCATCGGCTTCACTGGTGATGTCAGAGGAAGAATGATCATCGATGGAGAAGAGGAGAGCTTTCAAGGTTTGGGAGCATCTATGTTTGGAATGCCGCTGGAAGGTGAAATGCTTGAATCTTTTGCGGGGGAACTCGGAAATATGATTGCAGGAAATCTTGCTACACTCCTTGCACATGCCGGACACTCACTGGACATCACCCCCCCTACCGTTATTGTCGGTCAATCCAAGATGTATGGGTTTGACAAAGCATTAAAACTACCCCTTACCATTGAAAATGTGGGGGATTTCCTAGTCGTTTTGATGATGGAATAGAGATTGTTCAAACAAAAGGCTAACCTGGACGTAGGTTAGCCTTTTGTCATGTAAGATTCAAAACCCATGAATTGTCATGCCACCATCTACGAATAGAGTTTGGCCGGTAACATAATTTGAAGCGTCCGATGCGAGGAACACTGCAGGCCCAACCAATTCTTTCAGTTCACCGATCCTTTTTAATGGCGTGACGTTCAGGATATCGTTTACATACTCTTCATTTTGAAGAAGTTCTTTGGTTAAGGGTGTTTTGAAATACCAGGGGCCGATGCTATTGACATTAATATTGTATTGCCCCCATTCCATTGCTAATACTTTCGTCATTTGGATCATCGCTGCTTTTGTGGAAGCATAAACCACACCGGTCCTGAGAGCGACATGACCTGCGACCGAAGCAATATTGATGATTTTCCCCTGCTTCCTTCCTTGCATATGTTTTCCCACTTCCTGGCTCATCATGAAAGCGGATTTTAAATTCGTGTCCATGATTTTTTCCCATTCGTCATCGGTTACCTCCAAGGCACTCGAACGAATATTCATCCCTGCGTTATTGATTAGAATATCAATGGTCAAATCATGGTTTTCTATGTAGGCTATCACTTTTTTAATATCCTCACGTGATGTTACATCTGTCGGGAGGATATGGGCTTTCCTTCCTAGTTTCTCGATTTCAACAGCCGTTTCTTCTAAATCAACTCTTGTCCTGGATAATAAGATCACGTCAGATCCTGCTTCGGCTAACCCGATACTCAATGCCTGTCCAATTCCGCGGCCCGCTCCAGTGACAACAGCCAATTTATCTTTTAATGAAAATGAAGGAACAAACATCCCCCCACCGCCTTTCTTTTTATTTGAATCTTCTTTATATTAGCACATGCCGCCTTCCAAAGTCTCACCGATGATCTTTTTTCCCTTGCTGGTGGTGTACCTGAATGTGTATTTTTGCTTCTACCGGCAGATGACATTGAGGACAAATCATTTTTTCTGAAAAGATCTGGCAACACTGTCTACAATAATATTTTTCCATCTGATTCTCTCCCTCCATGGTCATTCCTACACTTTATGCATCGCCTCCCTTCAAATGAACACGCACAATGGCCCAATTTCCAATCTCTTCACATTTTCTTCACAAATCTCCCCACCAAGTGTGACATTTATCACAGATTAGACGAGATGTACTCCCTTATGATAAAGGTATCAAATCAGTCTTCGCTTCATGAAAGGAATGAGTGGAATGGGAAAACCGGAATTACGTCAAAAAACTGAAGTGAAATTAAAGGATTCCAATTCATTAAAAGGTACATTTACTTCCGTTTTAGTTCTGGGAGGCTTTTTAGTCCTTACATGGCTTGGGGTATTCTTTCTATTTCTGAATCGTTTTTAATTTAAGGAGTGATTTATATGCACATGCATCGCTATGAGAAATGGTGGTTAACGTTGGGTACAGGGTCTCTTATTATTTTTTTAATCATTTTAGGAATTTCTGCTTTTCATCAGGGGCATCAGCCTCCAAGTGCGAAGGCTTATGTCAATCCGGAGCAGGTGGACCAAATCGCTCCATTCAATAAACCCGGATTAAAAAAAGTGGAAGGAAAGGCATGGGATTATGAGTTGGTGTTCGTTGCTTCTGCTTTTCTTTATACTCCTGGTGAAGTCGAAATCCCCAAGGGTTCTACACTTAAAATCATCGCCACCACCAAGGACGTCGTTCACGGATTTGAAGTGGCAGGAACCAATATCAACATGATGCTTGAACCAGGATTCGTGAGTGAATACACGACAACTCTTGATCAAGCGGGCGAGTTCCTCATTGTCTGCAATGAATATTGTGGTGTCGGACATCACACGATGAAATCTATGATAAAGGTGGTGGACTAAATGAAAACATTTGTGAGAATCGATAAAAGAGATGCCACTCTGGCAATGGCTCATATTTATGTTGGATTTGCTGCTCTCGCACTTGGTGGATTGGCAGGTCTGTTACAAGTTTTGGTCCGATCAGGCAGATTCACGTTGCCTGCAGGTATTGGGTATTATCAAGTGTTGACGGTTCACGGAGTGTTACTCGGATTAGTACTCACAACTTTCTTTATCCTTGGATTCCAGCATGCCGCCATTTCCCGGACGTCAGGGACCTATTCCGGTAAATCCCGTTTGATGGGGTGGTTAGGTTTCTGGGTCATGCTTATCGGTACAATCATGGCTGCCGTTATGATTCTATTAAATGAAGCAACCGTCCTTTATACATTTTATGCTCCATTGCAAGCACATTGGATCTTCTACTTAGGATTAACCTTTGTAGTGGTTGGAAGCTGGCTTGGCGGAGCAGGGATGATCATGAAATACGTGAGCTGGAGGAAAGAACATCCTGGGCAACCGAGTCCTTTGTTAACCTTCATGGCCATCATCAATACTGTCTTATGGATTGTTGCCACCATTGGGGTTGCAGGAACTGTTCTATTCCAACTTCTGCCTTGGTCACTTGGTTTGGTAGATAGGGTCGATGTGCTTGTCAGTCGAACATTATTCTGGTATTTCGGTCACCCTCTTGTGTATTTTTGGTTGCTGCCTGCTTATATGGCATGGTACGTCATCATTCCAAAAGTCATCGGCGGAAAAATCTTTTCAGATTCATTGGCACGACTATCCTTTATTCTGTTCCTTCTCTTCTCGATTCCAGTCGGATTCCATCATCAATTAGTAGAACCGGGAATTGATGCATACTGGAAGTTCTTGCAGGTAATTTTGACGTTTATGGTAGTCATTCCCTCCCTAATGACAGCATTCTCATTGTTTGCAACATTTGAAATGTATGGACGATCCAAGGGAGCGACTGGTTTGTTCGGATGGTTCAAGAAACTCCCATGGGGAGATGCCCGTTTTACGGTTCCTTTCATTGGAATGGTTGCATTCATTCCTGCTGGAGCCGGCGGCTTGATCAATGCTTCCAATCAAATGAATCAGGTTGTTCATAACACGATTTGGGTAACCGGACACTTTCACTTAACTCTGGCAACATCTGTCGTCTTAACGTTCTTTGGCATTGCTTATTGGCTGGTTCCTCACTTAACTGGGCGTGTTTTAACGAAAGCGATGAACAAACTGGCCATCGTCCAAGCGATTGTATGGGCTGTCGGAATGAGCATCATGTCTGGTGCCATGCACGCGGTTGGATTACTCGGTGCACCTAGGAGGTCTTCTTATTCCACTTACGGAGATGCACCTCAGGCACTTGACTGGATTCCTTATCAAATCGCACAGGCCGTCGGGGGAACCATTCTCTTCATAGGCATCATTTTAGTCCTTTATATCTTTATCAACCTGGCCTTTTTCTCACCTAAAGGGGAAGAAGAATTCCCTGTCGGAGAGCAAGCAGAAACAGCTGAGAGAACACCTATGGCCTTGGAAAACTGGAAAATATGGCTAACCATCCTGGCAGCACTCATTCTTGTAGCCTACTCTGTTCCATTCATTGACATGATCCAAAACGCTCCACCTGCATCAAAGGGATATCGTATGTGGTAACAAGAAAAGCGTAGGCGGCTCATTCAGAGGCGACAAGCATAAGACGAACCAACCGGAAAGGCGCTCTTTGCCTTTTTGGTTGGTTTGACTTATGACC
>NZ_JBITVL010000009.1:35275-88222 GCF_044542955.1 Rossellomorea sp. NPDC077527
ACCTCGAGCCTCTAGCCGCCGGAGCTGGACAACTCGAAAAGCGTAGGCGGCTCGTTCAGAGGCGACAAGCATAAGACGAACCAACCGGAAAGGCGCTCTTGGCCTTTTTGGTTGGTTTGACTTATGACCTCGAGCCTCTAGCCGCCGGAGCTGGACAACTCGAAAAGCGTAGGCGGCTCGTTCAGAGGCGACAAGCATAAGACGAACCAACCGGAAAGGCGCACTTGGCCTTTTTGGTTGGTTCGTCTTATGACCTCGAGCCTCTAGCCGCCGGAGCTGGACAACTCGAAAAGCGTAGGCGGCTCGTGCAGAGGCGACAAGCATAAGACGAACCAACCGGAAAGGCGCACTTGGCCTTTTTGGTTGGTTCGTCTTATGACCTCGAGCCTCTAGTCGCCGGAGCTAGACAACTCAAAAAGCGCAGGCGGCTCGCTCAGATGCGACATCACTAAAAAGAGGAGACTTCAACAGAAGCCTCCTCTTTACTATTTCTCTTTAATTGGGACAAACAACTCTAATTTCCGTTTATCTTCCGATTCGTTGATTTCCCTATCCTGAAATAAATATTTCTCTACACTCAATCTGGAGTAATCTTTTTCAAATCCATTTTCTTTAATCCAGTTGAAGATAGAGAAATAAGCTTGCTCTACTTCCGTTGACAATCCTTCATACAGGGCATGGGCATACTCACCTGCAGGCAGTGACAACTCAACCAACCCCGGGGGAAGCTTCTCGACCCAATCCACTTCTACGGTACAGTAATACGTAAAATCAGTCGCTCGATCATGAAAAGGTGCGTATAGGCATTCATCTCCATTGATGTGGTGAATGGATGGGATCATTTGTTGAAACTTCGTAAATAGTCTGGGGATCTCGCCCCCTCTTCCATAGGGACCTGTCCAACCAATTCCAACAAGGAGTTTATCCTCAAGTGACGCTACTTTAATTTCCATGATTTTGCCTCCAATATATTTGTTAATTCAAGGAATAGACCGTTGAATACTTCTCCAGTAAATAATCGGCTAAGTATTGGGCGTTTAGCCCTTCTCCAGTTACTTCCTTGATGATTTCCAGCGGTTTTTTCATTTTTCCCCACTGATGAACGTTTGTTGTTAACCATTCTTTAATAGGAGCTAGATCCCCTATTTCCAACAAATCCTCATAGTGTGGCAAATCCTTCAACATGGCACGTTTAAACTGGGCTGCATACATATATCCCAAAGCGTAAGATGGGAAGTAACCAAAACTCCCCCCTGCCCAGTGGACATCCTGAAGAACACCTTCCCCGTTATTGGAAGGGCGAATACCCAGATAGTCTTCATATTTTTGATTCCAGATTTCCGGGAGATCTTTCACTTCGAATTCATCATTAAATAATCCTTTCTCTATTTCGTAGCGGATGATGATATGAAGGGCGTAGGTTAATTCGTCCGCTTCAATCCGGATCAAGGAAGGCTTCGATTCATTGATCGCCCTGTAGAAATCGTCCAGTTCAATGGTATCAAACTGTCCTGTCGCATATTCCTTCAGTAATGAATAATTCTGTTTCCAGAAAGAATGATCTCTCCCGACAAAATTTTCATAGAACAATGATTGAGATTCATGAATGCCCATCGATGTTCCCGTACATAATGGAGTACCCACCAAATCCTTGGAGATATTCTGTTCGTACAGAGCATGACCACCTTCGTGAATTGTTCCAAAGACGGCTGTTCTCCAATCCTTCTCATCATACTTAGTTGTTACCCTCACATCACCAGGGTTTAAACCAATTGCAAAAGGATGGACCGTTTCATCTAACCTCCCTGAATCGAAATCATATCCCATTTGATTAAGGATTTTCAGACTAAACTCCTTTTGCTTATCCTTTGGAAAATGTTCAAAAAGGAAATCCGTATGTGGCTTATTATCCGATTCGGAAATTTTATGTACAAGTGGAACGATTTGATCCCTAAGGTCGCCAAATACTTTATCCAACACCTCAACGGTTACACCTGGCTCATACATATCAAGTAACGTATTATACTTGTTATCTTCGTAGCCCCAATAATCAATGAATCTCTTCGTAAATGCCACCAGCTTTTCTAAATAAGGCTGGAACATATCAAAATCAGCCTTCTCCTTCGCCTCTTCCCAGATGCCTTCAGCTTTCGACTGCAAAACCACATACTCCCTGTATTCAAAGGCTGGAATTTTTTTATTTCGATCATACTCTTTTTGACATTCTTCTAGTAATTTTTGTGTCATCTCATCCAATTGATCCACTTCTGGGGAAAGCTTCGCCAGATATGCGGCCATTTCATTTGAAGTGGACATTTCAAACATTTCAGATGATAGCATCCCGATTACTTCCGACCGTTGCTCGGCACCATTTTTTGGTGCACCTGTCCGTAAGTCCCAGAACATCAAAGCAAGCGCTTCGTTGTATGCAGACATTTTCTTTACATAATCCAGAAATCGATTTTTTGTCTCTGCAATTGATTCTTTCATTAAAAAAGCCCCCTTTTTAACATTCAATCTATTTTATCATATTTTTCTGGCAACTTGGTTCAGGAAAGATTGATTGGAGAGGGGATTTTATGAATGAAATGGTAACACGTAGCTTTTAATTATCGACTTCGATCAATATATTATCGACTCTGTATGTCACCACAGAAATCCTGTAATCTTTCAACCCAATAAAAAAACCGCCCATTCAGGCGGCTCTTTCTCTATACGTTCAACACTTCAATACCAACGGGTAGAACAGATTCTACCAAGTTTCTATATGATGTTTCATCTTCTGTCATAAGGACATGGACGCTCCCCTTGTCTTCACTCGTCCGAATCAGACGGCCGATTCCTTGCCTTAAGCGAAGCAGCATATAAGGAATATCTACTTCATCTTTAGGATTTACGGCATGATTACGTTTCGCATCAAATACCGGATCCTTCGGCGGGAATGGAAGCGAGTAGATCATCACCTGTGAAAGGGACTCTCCTGGGACGTCCAATCCTTCCCATAAGTGATACGAACATAGAACGGTGGACGTTTCCTCCTGGAATTGCTTTACGGTTTCACTGATTTCTCGGTCACCTTCATAAATAACATTCCACGCTTGTTCTCCCTGCTCCATTTGATAGGATCTAAAGGCGTTCATTTCATCTTTGGATGAAAAAAGTATCAACGATTTTCCTTGATTGCTCTTCAGTTTGTCCCATGCATACTTATTTTTCGAATGATTTCCGGACTCCAATGATGGAAGATACGCTTTCATCATCTCTTCATATTCATATGGAGATTCAACCGAGAATTTTTCATATTTTTCAATCCCCAGTGATTGAGACACATATGAGAAGTCTTTATTATATGAAAGGGTTGCCGAAGAAAAAATGAATGGGATTTGTTGAGAAAAAACGTGATCTCTAAGAATTTCCTCCACTAACCTCGGCATTACGACAAAGGTATGTTCCTCCTCAGTTGTTTCCAACCAGTAAATCCCTTTTTCATCATCTAAAAACAGTTTCAAAGAATATTGGATCTGTTCCAGGTATTCTTCTACTACTTTTAATAGATAATCATCCATGACATACATTTCAGACTCAAATACGAGCTCGTTCAACAGGCTTTCGATTCTTTCCGTTAGCAATTTGCCCTGCTCTAATATGGATTTCGAACGGGAGATATATTGACGTACTGAACCCGTCTCACCTATTGACTCCCTCTCCAGGAGTTCGAACCACTTTTCGTTATCCAACATGATATCCTCAATGATATAGAGGGTCTCCTCCCTCATGTCAGAAGCAGAAAGCTTTTCCAATAACCCTTCAAGTGTCTCCATCCTCATACGGTAGGTCATCGCTTTTTGAGAAGCGAATTCCAATAAGTGCCCCTCATCAAAGACTACTGAGCTTGCTTCCGGCAGGAGTGGCAGCTGCCCCTCTCGTTTTCTGCTATCTTTCGTCCAAATATGCTCCATATAAAAATCGTGGGAACAGATGATCAGGTCAGATGCATTCCGATAGTGTTCACGATGAAGAGTGAGACCGCAGCGATGACGATAAACACAGGACATGCAGTCCTGAAGGGAGTCCCATCCTACCTGATTCCACTCATCATCCGACAACCCGGCATACTCTTTACGATCACCGTAATGACTGAAACTTCTCATGGAAGAATTATCATGAACAAAGCCAGGCAACTCTTCCCACATATCTTGGAATACTTCACTTTCCGAAACATTCTCTTCTAATTTCTTTATGCATAGGTATTGCTCCCGTGACTTTGCCAAACGAACATCAATGTCTAAATCAAGGGCATGTTCAAGCTTCTTTATGTCCCCTTCTTTTTTCACAATCTGCTCGATGAGCGTTTCATCCGCACAAGCGATAATGGCAGGCTTACCGGTATATCTCGCATAGGAAAGGGCATATAAGAGATACACGAGAGTCTTTCCTGTCCCAACACCGGCTTCAGCAAACATGACCTGTTTATTCTTATAAGCCTGATTAAGCTGAAAGGCCATGAAGACCTGTTCATCCCGTAAATCAAAACCCTTTTCAGGCAATATATCATAAAAAACATCCCCGACCCAATCGGATAATGCTTCATAAAAGGATTGTTCCTTAGTAAGTTCGAATGGTAATTTTCTTCTCATGTGGACCTCCTGAGTAACACAATATTTCTAATTTACTAGAATTCTTTCTTATTGAAAAGAGAAAATTGATTATTCATTTCTCCATTTTCCTCGTATATAGACAAGCATTCCACAACCAAAAGAAAAGAGACTCTCCATACAATGGGTGAGTCTACCATTTGTATGGATGTCCCTGATCTCCCGAGAATAGAATGTACTCAGTCGTATATTCTCTTTTTTCTCAATAATTCATATTGAAATGCCTGATCGAGATTTTTTGCAGCTTCATGTAAATCTGGTTGAATGGCCGCCCCTTCTTCCCCAGATATTGAAGAAATAGAGCTTTGTATGGCCTGATAGATTTTATTGAAATCGATGAAAGAATGGTCCATCCTCTTTCACTCCTCTAAAAATGATAGAACTATTATACGCAGGAAGAGTGAGGGATATTCTGAACTTCTTCATCTTTTTTCATTCGTTCATAAAGAATCATTTTCTTGGCGGACGCGGTCCAAAGAATTGATAATAGTCCGTACGGATGAATCCATTGAACAATTTACGTTTCTTGGTGGCTTGCTTGCCATAGCACTGTTCAAAGTTTTCATGGGAAGTCATCATATATACAGACCAGGTATCGAGCTTTTCAAAGGCCCTTCCCATTTCCTGATACATTTTTTCTACTTCTTTACGTTCACCTAAACGTTCTCCATATGGAGGATTTCCAACGATGATTCCGTATTCTAATTGTGAAGTGAAGTCCCTGACTTGCATCTGCTTGAATTTCACAAGGTCTCCAAGTCCGGCTTCCAGGGCATTCTCTTTGGAAACTTCAATCATCCGGTGATCGATATCCGTGCCGAGTATTTCAAGAGGCTGATCATAGTTTGCCAAATCCTCTGCTTCAAGACGCGTTTTCTCCCATACTTCAGCAGGCATCATCGGCCAGTTCTCGGACAAAAATTCCCGGTTGAAGCCAGGCGCAATATTCTGCCCGATCAAAGCGGCTTCTATCGCAATGGTTCCAGACCCGCAGAACGGATCTACAAACGGACGGTCCGGGTTCCAGGTGGTCAATTGGATCAGAGCCGCTGCCAACGTTTCCTTTAATGGAGCCTCCCCCTGTCCAATTCTATATCCCCTTTTATGAAGACCTTGACCACTTGTATCCAATGTTATGCTTGCCACATCTTTGTGGATTGCAACCTCAATTTTAAAGAGCGGTCCGGTTTCATCCAGCCAGGAAGTTTTTTTATAAGCAGAACGTAGTCGTTCTACTATCGCTTTTTTCACGATGGCCTGACAGTCTGGCACACTATATAGTTTTGACTTAACGGATTTCCCCTGCACTGGAAACTCGGCATCAACAGGTAAGAAATCCTCCCATGGCAGCTTCTTAGTATTCTCAAATAACTCATCAAAGGAATACGCTTTAAATTCACCCACAAGAATCTTGATTCTGTCAGCAGTCCTCAGCCACATATTGGCCCGGGCAATCACTGTTTCATCACCCTTAAAGATGACCTTCCCGTTCTCGACCTGACATTCGTAACCCAGTTCCTTCACTTCTTTGGCAACGATCGATTCCAAACCCATCGCTGCTGTTGCAATTAATGTATATGTACCCATCTTTGTCACACTCCGTCTATAAATATCCATGTATCAATAGTATAGTCCTGTTGTCCGTAAAAT
Source organism: Rossellomorea sp. NPDC077527 (assembly GCF_044542955.1). Classification (NCBI taxonomy): domain Bacteria; kingdom Bacillati; phylum Bacillota; class Bacilli; order Caryophanales; family Bacillaceae; genus Rossellomorea; species Rossellomorea sp. NPDC077527. The sequence goes on from NZ_JBITVL010000009.1 coordinate 41,581, forward strand.
AAAAAGGACTGATACAAAAGAGCAGTGTATTACCTGCATGTATCAGTCACTTGCATTATTTAATCCAGATTGCTCTTATCCCGTAATAGTGTTCTGTAAGCCATGTTTTGTTCCGTTGTACTGCAGGCGACTGTTCGTCTCGTACTCGGGCGGTAATCATCTATCTACAAAGGAGATTCCTTTGTCCCTCTCTTCGTTCAATTCCTCTGAGAGGATTCCCCTACCAAATTTGGGTTTCTCGCTCGTGGGGTTTACCTCGTTCCACTCCTGCCATTTCTAACAGGACTTCGTCACTGTGGCACTTTCAAAGTAGTCACACCATATCCCGGAAAGGACTTAGATGTTTTCCCTGCCGTCAGCTCGGGATGAGCTGCCCTAGCTTATGAATTGGCTAGGCACGAACACTACGTGCATCTCAGCACCGTGCGAGCATGGACTTTCCTCTACAACATGAAGTTGCAGCGATTACCCAAACACCATTAAGGATCAGCAATAATTCATTATACGTTATTCATACCAATAATTCAACTGGAAAAATCAGTCGTATAGTTTATTTCCAAAAACGTGTTTCTCTAAGTTAGATAGACGCTTTAGAATATCGAAATTCGTTGTCCCGGTTTGTTGCTGTGGTGCGGCAGAACGTTGCTTCGCAGCACCCTCGGCCTGCTTCTTCAACCGCAGGTTTTCCTGTTGCAGGTCTTCTATCTCTTGATGAAAGGTTTCATAATCTTTAATAATTAAATCTAAAAATTTATCCACATCTTCAGGCTTATATCCTCGCATTCCACTTTTGAACTCTTTTTCGAGAATATCCTTTGCCGTTAATTTCACTTTATCTGAAATCATTCTATTCACCTCTATATTTATCACTATCATTTTTTCAAATAACCTTCATTTTGTCAATCCTATTTCAAAGTACTATTCCAAAATGTTGGGTAAAAAACCAGTTTCTACATTCTTTACCACTGTTCTTCTTCGACGATCCATTGCAGATCTTGGAATCCAATCGCCCTCATATCAAAGGATGGATCACTTTCTTTCTTCCTCTTGGCTTCTTCATAGAAATACTTAGGAGAACCTTCTTTTTCCTCATCATATAAAATGATACATGAATGGCTCTTTTGTAAAAATAATTGGTTCTTATTCCGAAACTGCTGAGGGTTCTTATAAGGCTCTTTTGAAATGGTTTCGACAAAATCAGCTTGAGAAAGGATAAGCTCGTAGTATTCTTTATTTTGATCATTCCATTTCTCTTCCTGAGAGATAAATGGTGTCAAAACGGCCAGTTTAAGCTCAGGATAATCTTCCTGAAGGTCAAATACCACTTCTGCACCCCACAGTTCAACACCAAGCTGTCCGCTGATGATCACCCATTCCAATCCATCATCCAAGAGGGATTGGAGTTCTTTCTTCAGCGCTTGTTTTATGTAATAAACTGACTTGTCATCCTGTTTGAAAATTCCCAGTTCAAAGGATTTATATCCCGTTATGCATGAAACATTTCCCAAATGGAAAACCCCTTTAGTAAACTTTGGATACATCCGGCGCTCTTCATCCCTTAGTGTACCCTAATCCTTTACAGTCTATTGTATCATATTTCATCCGATTCTGAAGTCAAGGAGAACTAATTTGATCATGGACTTCAACATAAAAAGGAGGGACGGCTCTAGTAAGACCGGCAACTCTTTCGTAAGCGATACAATGCTTGAGCACAATAACGCTGAACCTAGTCTTCTAGAGGCATCCCCCCTTCAGGTCATTTAATTATCTTCCCATGCCATATGGTCCAAATGGTGGCCTCGGACGTGGTCCGAATCCTGGTCCTCCCGGGCCGCCTGGGCCTTGAGGTCCCTGAGGTCCGCCTGGGCCTCCAGGTCCGCCACCACAATTAAACTGTTGATGTGAAACACTGTCAACTTGTGATTGTGTTTGCGGGAAATAATGTTTATGTTGGTACATAACATTATTCACGTTTGTCGTGTGAGTTGGGTGGATATGAGGCACCTCATAGGTCGTCATGTTGTTATTCACACAACATTTAGTCGGGTGTACAACTGCAGGAAGTACTTGATTAGGTCTTGGTCTACAATACATACTAACGCTCTCCTTTCATCGCTTAGTTGTTACAATAATAGCCTATGAAATGAAGAGGGTACATGTACTAATGAAAATACCTATTTTTAGGGAGTTATTTTGTTATACTTACATGAAGCTATATAAACTTTGTGAATAATTGGTGAAAACAAAGGCTGTCAAACCAATGACAACAAAGAATAAAATTAAGATTGCACGGTTCATTTCCATCATTCCTTCTTCATTTTAAAAATTTTCAACACAATTAATTATTTTACAACTACTTTAGAAAATTCTCAATATAAAAATAAGAAGATGGAACCACTTTCATACTAAATAATTACAACCTTTTCCTGACTCTGATGGAGGTTCTATTTATTTGTCCATTTTCCTCTTTATCCTGTCCATTCGATGAATCAGATTTTCCGATACTGTAAAGTCCTTTTTACTACCTTCCTCCGTTTTGCCGATTAAAGCCATTAACTGTTCGCACCTCTCCATGGCAAGCTTTAGATCCTTTGTTTTGTGTTCATATAATTTAGCCAGTTCAAGCAATGCTGTCTTTCGGATGGAATCAGGTGCTCCTTCCTGGGTGCGCTCCCACAATTCAGTCGCCTTATCGGTTTGTTTTTCTCTCTTATACTGTAGAGCCAGCTGATGGATGGCATCATAATTTGGTGTTTTATCTTCTTTAATCAATGCCTCGTAGCGTTCCTTGGCAATCAACCTGTTACCGGTATATTCGAGCCATCTACCTACTTCAAACCTCTCTTCCCCGGTTGCCTGTTCGTGGACGTTCAGGAGTTGGAAGGTCAAGTGAGTATAGAGAGTAATGAGTGATAAGATATCCAGTTCATTATGGGTCATGACCTTGAAGATTCCTTCCGGGTCTTTACGATCGATGTAATCAAAATAGATCATAGGCGCAAGATAGCCTGGAACATCATCTACTCTATTAAAACCAAGGATATTCCGCTCTACATTAATGAGCTTTACAGATTCCAGTTTATGCTTAAAAAGCCTTCTGGAACCGTGGTATAAATCGAAATGCCCAAATGCAGGCAGTTTCGGTACATGATCTTTAATGAGAGTATGCCTTGTTTTAACTTGTGGCCAATCAAAGGCTTTCCCATTATAAGTCACCAGCGCATTGTAATCCACGTTGCTTAAAAAGCTGTGATATAAAGGAATTTCACTCCCTGGCTGTGGAAGAAAGTGCTGTGTTACGATGACTTCTGTATCTGTCACTTTTCCATGCCCCAGGAGGAAGATGGTATTACCAACCCCTCCACCGAGTCCGGTTGTTTCCGTATCGAAGAAAAACATTTCATCATGACTCATCCCTTTCGAAGACAAAGGATGTTCTCCTGTAAACCCTTGCCATGCGTCGACGGCTTTAATGAATTCCTTGAACGTATATTTGCCATGTTGATGATGGAGGGGGTAACGTTTTTCCCTCACCAGACAGAAATCATCATCAATGAAATAAAGAGTAGATCCGTTATCTTTCCATAAGTCAAGGAAAGGAAGGTCTACAGACACATCCTCAGCCGGAGGTTTTACAGACGAGCCCTCTCCCTCTTCCCGGATAATATGTTTTTTCATCCTCGTTAATTTATTTTTCAAAGACATGCTTGTTTACTTCCTTTCTTCATTGAAGGAAAAGATGTAGAAGCTTTAATGAATCGGTTTTGGCCGTGTCGAGTGAGTGCTCCATTCCGATACAGGACGGACAGCCACTTTGACATGGACATCGCTCAATCATGGCAGATGTCTCAAGGAGGACTTCCTCTATCTGGTCATATACCTTTTCACTAAGCCCGATCCCCCCAGGATACCGGTCGTATATAAAAATCGTCGGCCGTTCATTATGGGCAGCTTTTATTTGTGGGACAACAAAAATATCACTTGGATCACACATAACAAATAACGGAATGATCGATTTTATGCTTTGGGATACCCCGATAAGTCCCTCTTCAAGCCGTTCCTGACTGAAAGAACCATCATCCTTAAGTGAAATCCAGCTGGAATTTGTGTGAAGCTCCTCTTCTGGAAGGTGTATCGGGCCCGAACCGATATTCTCGTGCGTATCGAATTTGATTTTCTTAAAAATGGTTGCCATTGCTTGGACCGTTACATCTCCAAACGCAATTTCGAACATTTCTGATTCTCTTATTCTATCTGTTTCCAATACCCTTAATTGTACAGCGAGGTTGGCATCCGTAAAGTAATCCACATCTACCTCCCTTACATATGCCTTCTTTTCTTCCCAGTCCAGTTTCTCTACTTGAAACTGGACACCCTGATGTAAATAAATGGCTTCGTCATGCAATAATGTCATAGCAGAAAAACGGTCCATTTCACCGATCACTTTCACAGATGAAATGTCCGTTTGATCAATGATGATGACATTTTCCTGGGACGCTGAACGAAGGCTGATGTTATGAGCAGGGAACACATCATTCATCCAATACCATTTCGCCCCATTCTTATGGATAACCCGCTCCTCTACCAAAAATTCCAATATATCTTCTATTTCGTGGCTTCCAAATTGCTCTCCTTCTCTGAAGGGGAGTTCATAGGCGGCACACTTGATATGATCAATGAGGATGATTAAATTATCAGGATTGATCCTTGCCGTTTCAGGAGTCTGCTCAAAGAAATAATTCGGGTGTTCGATAATGAATTGATCTAGCGGGCTTGAACTCGCAACCATTATGACGAGAGATTCTCCATGTCGTCTTCCCGCTCTGCCTGCCTGCTGCCAAGCACTTGCAATCGTCCCTGGATAACCAGTCATGATACACACTTGTAATTGGCCAATATCGACACCCAGTTCAAGTGCATTCGTACTGACTACCCCATATATTTCTCCATTTCTCAATCCTTTTTCAATCTCTCTGCGCTGAGTCGGAAGATATCCCCCGCGGTAACCCCTGATGGATTTTGCACCTAGTTGACTTTTCACTAATTCTTGTAAATAGGTGAGGATAATTTCCACCCGTACCCTGCTTCTGGCAAAAATAATGGTTTGTACTTTATTCTTCAGTAGTTCTCCGGCAATCCTTCTCACTTCCAGGGTTGCGCTTCGGCGGATATTAAGTGGTTTATTGACGATGGGCGGATTGTAGAATACGAAATGTTTCTTGGCACTCGGTGCCCCGTTATTGTCGATTAATTTCATTTCCTCGCCGGTCAGGTGCTCTGCCAGTTCTTTAGGATTGGCTATCGTTGCAGATGTACAGATAAATACTGGGGAAGCACCATAGAATTCACAGATTCGCTTCAATCTCCGTATCACATTACTGACGTGTGATCCGAACACGCCTCTATATATATGAAGTTCATCGATTATGACATACTTTAAGTTTTCGAATAATGACACCCATTTTGTATGATGTGGAAGAATCGCTGAGTGAAGCATATCGGGGTTTGTGATGACGATATGCCCGGCTTTTCGTACTTTTTGACGGATATTGGCTGAAGTATCCCCATCATATGTATAACTATTAATAGACACCTCGGCCTCAGCAATGATCTCGTTCAATTCACTCTTTTGATCCTGGGCCAGTGCCTTAGTTGGGAAAATGTATAGTGCCCTCGAGTCAGGATTATCCATAATCGTTTGTAATACGGGGAGGTTGTAACAAAGCGTCTTCCCTGAAGCGGTTGGCGTGACGGCTGTGAAGCTTTGCCCCTCCATGGCCAGCTTAAAAGCTGTGTATTGATGGGTATATAGCCTTTCTACCCCTCTTTTTTGCAACGCACGTTCGATTCTATCGTCTAATTCATTTGGCATATCCACCAATTGTGCCGGTTTTTCTTCTATGGTATGCCAATGAACAATCTGCTTATTAAAATCTTCATCTCTCTTAAAATGTTCAATTATCTGTTGAAGGTTATTTTTCTTAAACAAATCTATCACCTCTCTTACTCATTTTACCGAATCTATGTTCGAAACTAAAGGATAAAAATCATCTCTCCACTTCCACTCTTCCCCATACAGGAAATAGATTTAATAAGGGTCCACTATTCACTTTTTCAAAAGCAAGAATAAATAAAAGAACAGCCTGGCATAAAGTGCCTTCAGACCAGGCGACTTTTTTAGGGTATAGGTCATATGCACATTATTGTAAGAGATCCATACACTAGTATGAATACGTTTGCCTGAAAGGGGAATACCTATGTCCAATGATTCTTCAAACAGAAAAGGTTTCGGTGACCTGATGAATTCCATGAACGAGTTCTTTCATGAAAAACCGATGAAAGGAATGCTACAAAGCATCGATGAGTTCTTTGCATCCTCTTCCAATCCTTTTGGCTCATTTCCGGTTGAATTGTCTGAAACCGATGATCATTATGTAGTCAGCGCAGAACTTCCCGGCGTAACAAAAGAGCAAATACAACTGGATGTGTACCCTCAGTCCATCACTATTTCAGTGACAAATAAGGAAACATACTCAGAAGAAAGTGAAAAGCATCAAACCATTAAACGGAAACAATCTTTGAGAAAGAGTAGCCGGACCATCTCCTTTCCAAGGGTTGTTAACGAAAAGAAAGTGAAAGCATCTTATAAAGATGGGTTATTAACGGTGAAAGTGAACAAAGAGTCCGGAAACCGAATTCAAATTGACTAAATGAAAAGGAGCTGCGTCATTTGCAGCTCCTTTATTTCATCATATTTTAAAATTTAAATATCCCGCCTAGACCTTTTACAAGAGAAGATACTTGATTGACGGCCCCCATCATTTGTCCTGTTGTATTCATCATTTTGTTGAAATCCAATGAACCGTCCTGCGACTTAAAGGATTTCATGATGCCACTTACCCCACTTGAAGAGGGTTTCGCCATAAATGATGCTTTCGGATAAGGATTGGCGTATGACTGTTGTTCCATTGCCTTCACCTGGTAAGGATTGTATTCTTTCTGTTGAAGAGGATTTTCAAAATATGGATTCATTTGCTGAGGCTGATTCATCTGCTGATATTGATTCATCTGCTGATATTGATTCATCTGACTCCCTGCTACTGTATAAGGTCCATCCGGCTGTGGTAAATAATTCGGGAGATACGGTCCATAATTCGGCGGCCTCATCCCCTGTACAGGATAGTTCATCATTGGCCCCATATTCCCAGGCTGAAAATGGTGATTAGGATATGGTTGATATTGCATCTGTCTCGAATAAGGTGAAGAATTCATATTTAGCCCCCCTACTTTTTATGGTTACTATACTTTATGTATTGACTGTAAAATTGGTGAAACCACCCATAAAGATCTTTCGACAATCTTCAAGAAGAATGTCGGAAGTTACACTATTCTTAAAACTTAAAGAAAGGGTTTTCTATGATAGGATAAAAATAGATGAAAGCGATCATCATTCTTAAGAAATATAAGTATTGGGAGGAATCAAGATGGACCTTAACGAATTGCTGAAAAGATATGAAAGCAGTAAACAATATCAAGCAACCGATCAACAAGAACTTCTTACGCTGGCCAAAAAACTTTATATTTCAAATGAGATTACTTTTCACCACTATAAAGAATTAGCGAAGCAGATTAATACTTCAGAAGAAAGTGCCCTTACAACTCCATAACAAAGAGGCTGCCAAAACGGCAGCCTCTTATTTTTCTTTCAATTCATCCAACTGAGTCCCTAAAACATAGGAGATAGATTGGTAATGACTGATGAAACGGTTATAACTCGACTCTGGAAAAAAACAATGGACCGACAGCATTTCAATATTGTCAAAAGTGTTTATGATTTGAGGTAAATGAAGGTGTTTCGGCCTATATTCTTGAATCCAGTTCATGGAAAGTTCTTTCCATGCATCATTTTTCTCTTTCACTTCGTCAGCAAAAGGTTTTACTTCAGAGTAAAAATCCCCTTTCTCACCAGATTCACGCCTCTTTTTATATTCATTCATCATCTTCTCCACCAGTACGAGAAGGTCCCCTGTTAATTGATTCAATTGTTCCAAAAAATAGCCCTCCATGCAAATATCTAGACAAAAAATAAAAGTAGCACGATGCTACTTTCTTATAAAGTCAGTTTAAGACGTCTTAAAGGATAATTCAAGTTTTTGTAAGACGTAGGACTTTTCTCTATTTTTCATAAGAACGGATTTTGAGGCTGTATGTCTTTCTACAGAGCTTAATTGACAATCCATCTTCTGTATTTGATCCGATAACGTACTCAATCCTTCCTGCTCTTCAACTGAGATGCGATCATGCAGACTTTGTTCCAACTGATTGAGGCTTTCTTCAATTTCCGCTAATTTTAACATGATATCTTGTTTTGGAAGCATGTGAATTCTCCCACCTTTTTTTTGGATTAATACAGTAATTCTCCGTCCTTATTCCTTTCCCTCCCCCCCTGACAAAACTAGAAGCGTTTCGTCAAAGAAAGTGCAAAACGGACATTCACCCAATGATGTTTCGACAGTCCCCCCTGAATAAAAAGAAACAAAAACTCAAAATACTAAGGGTGGAGGTGTTTATAATGAAAAATCAAAAAAATAAACAAACCAAACAACAACCAGCCCAAACCAAAGCATCAAAAGGAAACCCTAAACTAGAAGGCGAAAACAAACCAGCGACATAACAAAGCGGAGGCGGCTTGATCAGACCCGACAAGCATAAGATGAATGGGCCGGGAAGGCGCTCTTTGCCTTCTTGGTCCATTTATCTTATGACCTCGAGGGTCTAGCCGCCGGAGCTGGACTACTCAAAAGCGGAGGCGGCTCGTTCAGACCATTATTAAAAAAAAGAAGCGGACATTTTTGAACTATGTCCGCTTCTTTTTTTCCTTTCTTCCCGGCAATATCCATTTACAGGCTTCTTTTAAAACTGCCAATTTCCTCAGCTGTCTTTGCTTATTCAGATACCAGTCCGTCAAAATGATATCATCCGGTAGTGGTTGATGATAGTACCAGTCTTCTTTGATCTTTACGTTCCTGGACCAATCATCGTGTTCTTTCCAATCGTGTGAGATCACACGGTAGGCTTGTTCTAAATATGGTGTTTTCGTACCCTCTACACCTCGGCAATATGTCTCATAATCTACCCTCGAACCAGTAGGTTTAACGTTTAGAGCAAATTCAAGGAAATAACGATGATAATCAGGATGAAATAAAATCTCGAATAAGATATTACCCAGCTTGATTCTATTCACAACCTTACGAAAACCGTGTACGCTTGCTCCATAAAGCTCTCCGTGTAACATAGGGAATAGTACGGAACTGAAATGCAAGTGATCTTCTAAAAAGAAAAGACCTGTGCCGAACACCTTTCTCTTATAGAGGTCCTGCTCGATGACCGGCCCTTGTATAAGATGCTGCTCATTAATGATGAGCGACTGAACCAATCTCTTCTCATCTTTCTCTTCCCAAAACCTGTTCCATTCCCCTTCCATAAACTTTGAGATATGAAAGTCCTTGAACAAGTGAAACATTTTCTTCTTATAGATCGTCGAATAGTGATAGAGAAGGAGTTGTGGAAAGGCATCCTGAAAAATACTCCAATTCGCTCTCTCATATGTCATAAAAAGGAGATGGCATGTATCCACACATAAAATCTTTGGGAAGATATCCCCCTTCAAATCCGTCATATTCCATCCAGCATTGCGTGAAACCATAGAAGCCAGGAACGACCACTTTATCTCAGGATGCAAAAGATAGAATGTTTGATAAGCTTCCGTTCGCGTTATATTATCTTGATTGTATCTATTTACAAGTTGATTAACTTCTTCTATCCATTCATATTTACGTTTAGGTTCAGGTATATAGGGTAAAAAGCGATAAGTATTGCCGAATTTTTTCATCTCTTTTTCCCCCTTTCTCCATTAACACTAGAATGAGGAGATTTGTAAACAATTATTCACACAAAATGGAGTGGTTTCTGTTATGATATAGATTAGTCTGCGAGGTGAATTACCATGAAATTCCATTATCCCAATGGAAAGAAATATGTGGAAGCTACACTACCCTCAAAAAAAACAAAGGCAAAACCGAAACAACTATCGTATAGCAACAGAGGGATGACACTGGAAGAAGATATCAATGAAACGAATCAATATTATTTGACGTTTCATAAAGCGGTTATTCATAAAAAGCCGACACCTGTGCAAATCGTCGATGTCCATTATCCATCAAGGAGTGCCGCTGTCATTAAAGAAGCGTATTTTAAGCAGCCGTCAACGACAGACTATAACGGAGTCTACAAAGGAAGATATATTGATTTTGAAGCGAAGGAAACGAAAAACAAGACGTCCTTCCCTCTTCAAAACTTTCATGAGCACCAGATTCATCATATGGAAACCGTCCATAAACAGGAAGGGATCACATTTGTACTAATTAGGTTTTCAGTTTCAGATGAGGTGTTCTTACTCCCCTACGAGGCACTGCGGAATTATTGGGACCGCATGGTCGCTGGAGGGAGAAAATCGATCAAAAGGGAGGAAATGGAAGAGAAAGGTTTTTCCATTCCACTAGGCCTGCATCCCAGGGTCGATTATTTAAAAATAGTCCATCAGTTATATTTTTAGTTTAAGAAAAATGCGTTAATCTATATTTTATCTCATTATGAGTAGTATATTTTTAATCTTAGACAATACTAAAAACACAGAAGATTGAAAGTGAGGAAACAATATGGCTGGTCAATATAAGTCAAGGGAAGAAAAACGCCTGGCCCAACAGAAGTCTAAATCCAATAAGGGCAAGAAAAAAGGCTCTTTGGTTAAGCGCGTCATTATATCATTATTTATCATAGGGATCATCGGGATGCTTGCCGGTGCAGGGTTATTCGCCTATTATGCATCCAGTGCCCCAAAGCTTGATGAAAAATTACTAAAAGATCCGATTGCATCCGAAATTTATGATATGAACGGAGACCTAATCACCTCTGTAGGAAAAGAAAATCGTGAGTACGCCAACTTCGATGATATTCCTCAAGTCATGCAGGACGCAGTCATTGCAACGGAGGATAATCGTTTCTATAAACATAACGGTCTTGACCTTATCCGTTTAGGCGGGGCCGTCATCGCCAATGTGACAGGCGGTTTCGGTTCAGAGGGTGCTTCTACGATCACTCAGCAGGTCATCAAGGGGTCCTTCTTGAGTCCAGAAAAAACCCTTAAGAGAAAAGCCCAGGAAGCATGGCTCGCCTTGAAGCTCGAGCAGGAATATACCAAGGAAGAAATATTTGAGATGTACTTTAATAAGGTATATATGTCCGGCGGAATCAACGGTATGGCGACAGCAGCGGATTATTACTATGGGAAAGACATTAAAGACATCAAACTGAATGAAGCGGCTTTAATTGCCGGATTGCCACAAAGTCCAAACAATTATAACCCCTTCAAACATCCTGAAAGTGCTGAGAAGAGAAGAAATATCGTTCTTTCTCTAATGGCACAACATGGTAAGATTACCGAAAAAGAAAAGAAAGAAGCTCAGGCAATCCCGATTACTGAAGGCTTGATATCTGAAGAAGATTTAGAAGCAAAAAAACAGGAAAAGTATCCTGCGTTCGTGGATGCCGTCATTGATGAAGTACAAAAAATGGGAGACTATAACCTTTACTCTGATGGATTAAAAGTATATACGACAGTCGACCCGAATGCCCAAAAGCGTTTGGAAGAAATACTAGCAGGGGAAAACATCAGCTTTAGTTACCCTGAAGCTGCAGAAGAACCGATGCAGGCCGGAGTAACACTCCTTGATACGAAAACAGGTGAAGTACGGGCGATCGGTGGTGGAAGGGAACAAGATCCTAATGTGAAGCGTGGATTCAATTTTGCCATTGACTCCAAGCGTCAGCCGGGATCAACCATAAAGCCTTTACTTGATTATGCTCCTGCTATTGAACATTTAAAATGGTCTACGTACCATATTTTAAAAGACGAACCTTATGAATACTCAAACGGTACTGAAATTAATAACTATGACGGACAGTTTAAAGGACCAATCACAATTCGAGAAGGACTGTGGGATTCCCGGAATATTACAGCACTCAAAGCCTTCCAGGCAGTCGGTGCTGAGAAAGCAGCAGATTTCGTCAACGGACTGGGACTGAAGTTTGATCATTACTATGAATCAGCATCTATCGGAGGGGTATCCCCTGGAGTAAATACGCTCCAAATGGCAGGTGCATATGCTGCCTTCGGTAATGAAGGGGTTTATAATAAACCGCATACTGTCACGAAAGTAGTCCTTCGTGACGGTGAAACAGAAATCAAAAATGATAATAAACCTAAGCCTGCAATGAAGGAATATACGGCTTATATGATTTCCGATATGCTCAAGAGCGTCATCGATCATCCCCAGGGGACTGGTAAATATGCTAAAGTTCCTGGACTTAAGATGGCAGGGAAATCAGGTACGACCAACTATTCTCAAAAAGAACGCGACAAATACGGTATCGCTAAATCTGGCGCGCCTGATTCATGGTTTGTTGGATATACAACAAATTATACGGCCGCCGTTTGGACTGGATATAAGACACAATCCATCCCGCTTTCACCTACCGATCGCCATGTCGCTCAATACATCGTCAGTGATCTGATGAGTTATATTCATGATGATGTTGATACACCTGACTTTAACAAGCCTGACAGCGTAGTAGAGTCCAAAGTGGAGATTGGAAGCGACCCGGCAAGGCTGCCTAGTGATTATACGCCTGATGACAGAATCATCACTGAGCTGTTTGTACGAGGAACGGAACCTTCCAAGGTTTCCAAGGAATACGATAAAATTGATGCTCCTTCCAAACTGAAGGGTAAATTCAATAAGAAGGATAAAACCATCACCCTTGCATGGGACTACGGTAAAGACAAAGACGTACAGTTCGAAGTTTCCGTATCCATCAATGGTGAAGGGAAACAAGTACTGACGACGACCGATAAAAAAGGGTTAAATGTTGAAAACATTCAATCCGAAGGCACCTTCACTTTCGAAGTTGTAGCCATTTCGGGTGATCAACGAAGTAACCCTGCATCCGTGAATGTAGATGTAAAAGCGGATAAAAAGGATTCAGAAGATGACAACGAAAATAACAACGGAAATGGTCAAGGTAATGGAAACGACCAAGGTAACGGTAACGGCAACGGTCAGGACAACGGAAATGAAGATAACTCCGGAAATGATGGTAATACAGGAGGAAATGATGGCACCACCACTCCTCCTGAAGGAGACGGAACCGGAGACGGAGGAACTGGTGGTGACACTGGCACCGGGGATGGTGGAACCGGAGATGGCACCGGAGACACTGGTAGCGGAGACGGAACCGGTGCTGGGACCGGCACCGGGGATGGCACAGGTACACCAGCCACTCAATAGAAAAATATAAAAATAAGGCAATGAGAGAAGTCTCTCATTGCCTTATTTTTTTGCTGATTGATTCAATGCCTGATACTTGGCAAACTGTTTCTGTTGTTCCTCAAAAAGTTGAGCCAGTTGGATATAGGAATGGTAGAGTGCCGGATTATCCATGATGAAGCTCAATCTTTCTACGGTATTGATAGGCTTTACGGAAAGACCTTCAACTGAAGATCTCCACCCCTGAAGGTTTACAGGTTGTTTATTGCTCCAAAACAAAAGCATATAAAACATCCCGATACCTTTCTTCATTGACTGTAATGCATCTTTTGACCGGCTTTTAAATAACGTTTTAAGATGGTTCTCTTCTTCTTTCCAAGCCCCGATGATGTCTTTTATCCATATTCCTTGTATCAACCAAGGTATGGAATGTGCTTTCACCCCATTGTAATGAAGCAGCTCAAATGCGAACAATGGATTACATGGTTCAATTTCAACAACATGCATTCTGATTTTTTCATCGGAAAAGAAAAAAGGGTCTTTCAGTTCAGTTGGGATGTTAAAAACCGTTTCGCTCATATGTGACCCTTTTTCTTCAATCTTTTTTGTCCTTCCCTACACAGGTCTACTAAGGGACAAACTTCGCATTGAGGGGATTGTGCTTTACAATGATACCTTCCGAAGAAAATGAGTCGGTGATGTGTTTCGGACCATTCCTCCCGTGGAATTTTCTTCATTAATGTCTTTTCCACTTCCAACACGCTGTCTTTCCACCTGCAGATCCCTAGCCTTTTACTTACCCTTTCAACATGTGTATCAACAGCTAAAGCAGGCTCACCAAAGGCGACTGAAACAACTACGTTCGCCGTCTTCCTTCCCACACCCGGTAGCTTCACCAATTCTTCATGACTTCTGGGTACCTCTCCCCCGTGCTCAGTAAGGAGGATCTCACACAATTTGCGGATATTTTTTGCTTTGTTCCTATATAAGCCGATGGATCGAATATCTTGTTGAAGTTCTTCCAATGTGACCAAGATATAATCTTCAGGTTTCTTATATTTTTTGAATAAGCCTTCTGTTACCTTATTTACCAGGACATCCGTACACTGTGCCGATAGAAGTACCGCAATGACAAGCTCGAAAGGATTGTCGTGGCGAAGCTCGCAATGTGCATCTGGAAACATTTCTCTCATTTCATCCAGGCATATATGTATTTGTTTTTTATTTAACATGTCTTTTACTACCTCCTACAAAGGAATGATATGTATCAATGTAAAGGGACCAACCCCCAAGCATCTGAGAGTCAGTCCCCATTCGTCGTCTATTGCTCAAGCCAATTGTAAAATGGTACTGATTTTCGTTTGGGAGAAGATGCTGGTTCATTTGAAGCAGCAGGCTTCTGATGGGACCTGAAGCGTTGACTTTGACTTCTTGCATCTTCAATGGTTTTGACACCATTTTTCTTCCATTCAAATAGAATCCTGTCAATGTATCTGAAATTCAGTTTACCTGAAATGACCGCTTCCCTCAGTGCGGCTTTGATGATGGTTGCATTGTGATCATCCTGATCCAGCCACATAGCAAGGGTTTCGCATTCCAACGGAGAAAGGGGTCGGCCGAATTCTTGTTCAAAAGTCGTGTAGATATCCGCTTCTTCTTCCATGGATTGCTGCATTTGTTTCATCTTGGAATCTTGTATGACGAATTCCGCCATTTTTTCCCAAAGTGGGTTCAGGGAGTACTTCTCAAAGAGAATACCATCTACAGATGACCCTTCTTCTATCGATAAAAATTGCTGTTGAATGAGTTTTCTTAATAAGGATGAACAATATTCACCGGAAATGCTCATCGGGCGTGAAAGTTCTTCCGGAGTCGGAAAATAGTTGCCCTTTTCCAAATGGCCGTAAATATGCAATAGTAATACAAATTCTGATTCATTCAAACCCAGTGTATGGTAATTTGATAATAATAATTGCGGGATGTTCAGTGTCCCCTCTTCTATCCAGGACACCATTAAACGTTTATAATCCATATTCAGTACACCTCACTCTTTAGTATATCATGATTCAATATATGTGGACATGGTTACGGATTAGAAGAAAGATGGAAAAAACAAAAGAACTGGCGAGGATTGCTTAAACAATCCTGCCAGCTCTCAGTTTTGGTTTATTATGGATACAAACGATTCAATAAACGCGGGAATGGGATGGTTTCCCTTACGTGTTCGACTCCGCTGATCCAGGCTACTGTTCTTTCAAGTCCGAGACCGAATCCTGAATGAGGAACAGATCCATATTCTCTTAATTCAAGGTACCACTTGTACGCATCTGTCGCCAACTCGTGCTCTTCAATGCGCTGCTTCATCAATTCTGCATCGTGGATACGTTCTGAGCCGCCTATGATTTCTCCATATCCTTCAGGAGCAATTAAGTCAGCACATAATACCACATCATCACGATCCGGATCCGGCTGCATGTAGAAAGGCTTGAGAGTAGTCGGATAATGTGTGATGAATACTGGCTTGTCATAGCTTTCTGCAATGGCAGTCTCATGAGGTGCACCGAAATCATCGCCCCACTCGATATCATCAAAACCTTTTTCATGCAGTAGCTTTAATGCATCATCATATGTGATGCGTGGGAATGGCGCTTTGATTTGCTCTAATTTAGATGTATCCCTGCCTAATCGGTCTAACTCGAGCTTGCAATTTTTCAAAACGGATTGAACGATGTATGAAACGTATTGTTCCTGAACTTCCAGATTATCTTTGAAATCATAGAAGGCCATCTCAGGCTCAATCATCCAAAATTCGATTAAATGACGACGGGTTTTCGACTTTTCAGCTCTGAATGTTGGTCCGAAAGAGAATACTTTTCCTAAAGCCATGGCTGCCGCTTCCATATAAAGCTGACCACTCTGGGAAAGATAAGCATCTTCTTCGAAATACTTAGTAGCAAATAACTCTGTCGTTCCTTCTGGTGCGCTTCCAGTAAGAATCGGTGGATCTACCTTCACAAACCCTTCCTGGTTAAAGAATTCATAGGTTGCGCGGATGATTTCATTACGGACTTTCATCACAGCATGCTGTTTGCGTGATCGTAGCCAAAGGTGACGATGGTCCATCAGGAATTCTGTTCCGTGTTCTTTTGGCGTAATAGGATAATCCACAGCTTCATGGATGACTTCCACATTCTTCACCTGAAGTTCGTATCCGAACGGAGAACGTGAATCTTCAGAAACTGTTCCTGTCACATATAAGGACGTTTCTTGAGTTAATGATTTTGCTTTTTGAAAGATCTCTTCTTCGACTTCACTTTTGACGACAACCCCCTGGATGAATCCAGTACCGTCACGAAGCTGAAGAAAAGCAATTTTTCCACTTGAACGTTTGTTGGCTAACCATGCTCCGATGGTTACTTCTTCTCCAACGAACTTACTTACTTGAGATATAGTAGTTTTCACGATTTTTCCCTCCAAAAAAACTAAAACGCTTATGTATCGTTCTTTATTATACATTTACCATAATCCTGTCGCAATAGATAGGATGGTTTTAAGGAAAAAGCAGACCGCCTTACGGTCTGCAACCCTTTGATTATTTGCTGTTATTTACAACGAACTCATGCATACGCCCGATTGCTTTTTCCAGGCTGTCGAGGCTTGTGGCATAAGAAAGACGGATATTGTTTTCCGACCCGAAGCCTGATCCCGGTATGACCGCTACCTTTGCCTCTTCCAATAAGGCACCCGTAAATTCATCGACATTCTTGTAGCCTGTTTTCTTTGCCGCTTCTACTACATTAGGGAAAAGATAGAAAGCTCCTTGAGGCTTCAAGCAATGGAATCCAGGAATATCGTTCAGCTTATCGAACACGATGTTTAGTCGTTCTTCGAAAGAACTTCTCATATCCTCAACCGGCTGCTGACTTCCTAAATACGCAGCAACGGCACCATATTGTGAAGTCGTAGTAGGATTAGAGGTGGAATGACTGGCAAGATTGGTCATGGCCTTGATGACCGATTCATTTCCTGCTGCATATCCAATTCTCCAACCCGTCATGGAGTGAGATTTTGATACTCCGTTAATGATGATTGTTTGCTCCTTCAGTTCTGGTGACAATTCTGCAATGGAAGTATGCGTATTTCCTCCATAAACCAGTTTTTCATAAATTTCATCTGACACAATCAGGATACCCTTTTCTAAGCAAACATCCCCGATAGCCTGCAGCTCTTCACGGGAATAAAGCATACCTGTAGGGTTACTTGGCGTGTTGAGAATGACTGCTTTGGTTTTTGAAGTGATCGATTTTTCCAGCTGTTGTGGTGTGATTTTGTATTCATTCTCTTCTTTCCCTTCCACAATCACCGGGGCACCACCGGCAAGCTTCACTTGCTCTGGGTAACTGACCCAGTATGGAGTGGGGATGACGACTTCATCACCTTCGTTTAGTAGGACCTGAAACAATGTATAAAGGGCATGTTTCGCACCGCTTGTCACGATGATTTCTGAAGGTTTGTAAGTCAGCTTTTGATCTGTTTCGAATTTATGGATGATAGCCTCTTTCAGCTTCGCCATTCCACCGGATGGAGTATATTTTGTGTGCCCTTCCGTCATGGACTCATAGGCAGCCTGGATGATATGCTCAGGTGTATTAAAGTCAGGTTCACCAGCACCCAATCCGATGACATCAATCCCTTGTGCCTTCATTTCCTTCGCTTTAGCCGTGATGGCCAAAGTCGTTGATGGTGTTAATGCACTGACTCTATCTGCTAACGTGAATTTCATTGACGTGTTCCCCCTGATCATAGATTTTCGATTTTTCTCCACCATTCCCCTGTAGAGAACAGCAGATAATAATAATTTAAATTGTCTTGCTGATCTAAGTAGGTTAATTCCCATACTGGACCGACGGATTCATACCCTAAACGGACAGACAGTAATTCTTTCGGTTTCTTTTCATCATTCAGTTTATTGATCGCCTGATCTTTTGTAATACCATCCGCCCATTTTTTTTCAATTATTTTTCCTTTTTTATTGGGGATCCAAGCGACCAACTTTTCCTGTTGCTCATTCTCTCCCGTTACGACAACATAGGATTTTGAGCCATTATAAAAGCTCGTATTCTCTACTTTCACTATGGCCGTTTCGTCTTCCACCCTGTTCAGGGCTTGATCTCTCTGTTGGTCTAAGGGACCCCTTGAAACTTTATACAATAGGACGGATGCGGTTACGCCAATGACGATGAACGATATTACGATTATGGTTATCCATTTTTTCATTACAATCACTCTTTATGTACGATAAATTGTTAGAACTGCCTGATTTTGATCTTCCGGATCTAAAGCTAAACCAAACATATAATCATCTTTTTTTAACGTTCTATTTAGTGTATCAACCACTTTATATAAATTATCCGTATATTCAATACGAACGGTGGAAAGAATTTCGATTCGACTTTCCATGTTGCTCCTCCTTTTATCCATTACCCTATTAAAAGTAAAAAACTCTACACATATTATAACAACATTAGTGGCCACCATGGTAGGGGGTAGGATAAAAACGATTGGAAAATGTAACGGGGGGCCTGAAATATCAGCCTCCCGTCCGTCTACCCTTCATCCTTAAGCACATCTTCTTGATCAAAGGTAAGCACTTCGTAATTTCTCTTGTTAAACTTCACTGAAATCAGCCCATGTTGACCTGTTAAATAAAGATCAATCCACGCTTCGTTGATCGCCTCAAGCATATCCCCATTAAGAAGTCTTTCTTTAGACCGGTAAAGGATGGCAGTTTGAGGATCGACATGCTCCAGAAGGCGATGAGAAATGCTTTCTGATTTAGAATGGACAGGGATCTTTACAATATTGACATTCTTTAGTGGTTTACTCATTAGCACCTCTTCAGAATGTGATGATTGAGAGCTCAACCATAGAAAATGATGGTGAAAAAACGTGATGGAAAAGTCCAGGCCTTCCCTTCTCTCATTCCCCTCATGGACAGCCCTCATCACTAAATCATCTGAAAATGTATAGGATTCCTCCTCCTGAATGGTATGAATGATTCCGGAAACTTGCTTCGGCATGGACGGCTCTAGTGATTTTCCTACGACTATCTCTTCTATGCCGAATTTTTTCACTAGTTCAGCAATCATTACACTATCCACTTCACTTTTTTCAGTGATGATCAAGCCCTTTATGTTGTTAATATGCATTTGATTAAAGTAATAATAAAGCTGATTTCGTTCCTTAAAGGATCCTGTGTTGACCAAATAATGATTCCCCGAAGCTAAATGCAGCACTGCTACCTCTCCTATTTGAACCGGGAGGAAGCTGATTGCATACTCCTCTTGGGATACACGTAAATCCACTTTAGGCACTTTCATTCCATAGGCATTTGAACATACCAAGAGAGACGACAGCACTACCGATAGAATCACTCTCATTTACAATCCTCCAGTTTAACATCTCATCTTTAGGTTGTGTTAAAGAGAAGATTTTATCACTGAAGTTCATGCTGTTTTAGAGCCAGTCTTCGATCCATGAAACCAAATCATACAGGTCGCCTTCTTTGACTTCCATGGAAGGGATGGATTGCAAGAACGCTTTTCCATACCTTGTGGTCATGATTCTGCGGTCGTACACAATGACGACACCCCTATCGCTGCTTCTTCTGATCAGCCTTCCCACTCCTTGCTTGAAGCGAATGATGGCTTCAGGTAAAGAATGTGAAGAAAAAGGATTCTTTCCCTCTGCTTTCAGTATATCTGATTTTGCCTGATTGACCGGCTCATCAGGCGGCGAAAATGGGAGTCTCACCATGGCAAGGCAGGACAAATCCTCTCCAGGGATGTCCACCCCTTCCCAGAAACTGCTCGTACCGAAAAGAATCGCCTTATCAAAGCGTTGAAAATTTTTTGTCAACCGGGTACGACTACCCGAAGTGATTCCCTGGGCCATCAACACATATTCTTCCAATAACCCACTTTCTTTCATGAGCTCATATGTTTTTCTCAACATATCATAGGATGTGAATAGAATGAGCATCCTGCCCTTAGTCGCCTGTGCCACCCCTATTAAATGGGAGCTGATGGCTTCAATATATTCTTCGTTATGGACCTGCTGGATCTCAGGTACATCCGTCGGTACAAAAAGTCTGGAAACCTCATGATAGTCAAAAGGTGAGGAAAGCTGGAGCTTTTTCACACCCTGGTCAATAAGTCCTATCTCATTTAAGAAATAGTTGAATGATCCGCTGACGGTCAAAGTGGCAGATGTCAGCACCACACTTTTCTTCTTAGCAAAAATCTCGTCCTGGAGGTTTCGGTCGACGGTAATAGGCTGAGCCTGGATCGATAGACTGTTTGGAAGTGATCTCGTGTCCCCATCCAGCCATAGAACGTGATTGTTCATTTCCTTTAAGAACACTGTTTGAAAATTCGCCTTCAATTCTGTCCAATCCACTAAAAAGCTATAAAATTCTTCAATCAGTGCCTTCTCTTTATCAAGGAGTTTGATTTTCTTTTCCTTGATGGTATCCAGTATCTGTTGAAATTCCCTTTCTACAATGTTCATTCCTGAAATCACTCGTTCCATCGACATGATGATGGGCTGCCAGTAACTGCTCTTTTTCATTTCTTCTGTAATGCGAAGCTGGATTTTTTGTATTCCTGTCCTCTTTTTGGCCTTCTTATAGAATACGCTGGTTAAAACAGAAATTGCTTCTTCCAAATCCATATAAAACTGTGTAATTTTTGCATCCAGTTCGAATGGATGTATATTCGAATCAACCGAATGACTGGAGAGGAGCTGGTCCAGCCGGTAAAATAGCTGTTTTTGGTCCAATGTCCCCAATTGTGAGGTGCTAAACTTAATGGAGAGGTAATCCATGACTACCCCAAGATGCTGCCTTGCTGACTTTTCCAGATGATGTGCTTCATCAATCACTAAATAATCATAAGCAGGCAGCATGCTGCTTTCCCTTACCATATCCGTTAAGAGCATAGAGTGATTGGTAATGATGATATCTGCTTCCTGTGCCTTCTTTCTCGCAGATAGATAAAAATCCTTCCCAATCCACGGATCTTTCGTCTCTGTAAGATGCCATCCATCGTGTTTTAAGCGATTCCAGAACAATTGTCCCCCTGAAGTGAGATTCAATTCATCCATGTCCCCGGACTCGGTTCGTGTCAGCCAAACAAGAATCTGCATCTTTGTCAGGACAACATCGTATTGAGACTCATCTTCCCTGAGAGCCTGCTCGAATTTAAAAAGATTTATGTAATGGTTCTTTCCTTTTAAGAGAACGGTCTTGAATGGGACAGGGCAGATCTTCTCTAATAACTTAATTTCTTTATGAAGCAATTGCTCCTGTAACTGAATGGTAAATGTACTGATAACCACCTTTTCATGGGCACGCTTACTAAACATGACGGCTGGCCATAAGTAACCAAGTGACTTACCAACCCCGGTCCCTGCTTCGATGACGACATGATGAGATCCACGAAAAGCATCGGAGATCTCGTTCATCATCTCCAGCTGTTGCTCTCTTTTTTCGTAGAAAGGTACTTCATTCGCAAGATGCTCCTCAAAATCGGGTTCATAAAAATGAGTACTCTCTTCGGGATCATCACTCGAGGAATGATTCTTCTTTCTCAGGGCAATCCCCCGATACACCTCTAATTCTTCCGAAAGATCCTCAACATGCCTTTGTTTCTCGGTCACGATGCTGTCAAACAACAAATCAAGGTCACTTTTTAAGTGTCTCGAAAGCTTGTAAAGCTTTTCAAGGGTGACCAAAGGGAGATGTGAAAGTTTTTCAATAAAGTATAGGAGTATTTCAGCTGTCACGTAAGCATCACTGTCAGCTTGGTGAGGTCTTACATGACTCAACTTCAAAGAATTGGAGAGCTCCGTTAGTTTAAAGCTGTCCGCAGATGGCAAAGCCACCTTAGCGAGCTCCACGGTATCAAAGGCAGGTCCCGTGAATGGGTTGTATCCCGCTTCTTCCAGTTCTGCTTGAAGAAATGAAAGGTCAAATTGAACGTTATGTGCTACAAAAATACCATGGTCCAATAGTTCAAGGATTTTCGGTGCAATTTCATGAAAGGCTGGAGCGTTTTTCACCATGTCATCATTGATCCCCGTTAATTCCTCAATAAACGCAGGAATGGGTTTTCCAGGTGAAACGAAGGACGTAAATTGATCAATGATTTTTCCGCCTTCTATGATGACCGCTGATAGTTGAATGATTTTTTCTCCTTTTTTCGGAGAATTTCCTGTTGTTTCTAAGTCGATGACAACTAATTTAAATGGGTACATATTATTCACTGCCTTTATATAGATCCTACTCTTATGATTTTCTAAATAAGTGTACCATAAACAAAAAAGCAAGTCTCCTATTCCTAAATCAGGAGACTTGCCCATCGTTTATAGTATTGTCGCTTCAGGTTCTGTACCGATCATATCGACCACCCGGTTATGTTCACCCATGATCGCCACTCTTGGAGTATGGTTATGGACCATTTCTTCAGCTACCATTTTATAGGATATGATGATGACGATGTCACCTTTTTGTACGAGTCTTGCCGCCGCTCCGTTCAAACAGATGACGCCGCTACCCCTTTCACCGGGAATGATATACGTCTCGAGTCGAGCTCCGTTATTGTTATTGACAATCTGAACTTTTTCATTCGGAAGCATTCCGACAACATCCAGAATATCCTCGTCGATGGTAATGCTTCCGACATAATCAAGGTTTGCTTCTGTTACAGTCGCTCTATGAATTTTACCACTCATCATTGTTCTATACATTTAATTTCTCCTCCGGTTCTACACTGATGATTATATTATCGATTAATCTCGCTTGTTTAAATTGTACCGCTACCGCTATAATGATCTCCCCTTCGAGTCTGTTCAGCTCGTAAAGCTCAGGGTAGGAATACAGTTCCACGTAATCGATTTTCCCTGAAGTGTGTTCCTGGATCATATCGCAGATGTTCCTCATAATAACAGAAGGATCCTGCTCACCACCCATTATACTTTCTCTTGCTTTTTTCAAACTTTGATAGAGTATAGGGGCTTCTCTTCTTTCCTGTTGAGAAAGATAGACATTTCTCGAGCTCTTCGCCAGCCCATCCTCTTCCCTGACTGTCGGGACTCTGACGATCTTAATAGGAAAGAAATAATCTTTAACCAATCCATCAACAACCGCAACTTGTTGAGCATCTTTTTGTCCGAAATATGCCCTGGTCGGCTGGACAAGATGAAACAACTTTGTCAGGACTGTCACTACTCCGTCAAAATGACCTTCCCGCTTCCGCCCACACAGTACATCTACACGCTCTTTCACACTCATGGTGACGGATTGCTTTCCCCTGTAGACGTCATCCGTATTGGGAATAAAAAGGATATCAACTCCGGCGTTCCTTGCTAATGCTGTATCTCTTTCAACATCACGGGGATATCGGTCAAAATCCTCATTTGGACCAAATTGCAGGGGATTCACAAATATACTCATCACGACGACTTCATTGTGATCCCTCGCTTCTTTCGCCAAGGTCAAATGCCCCTCATGGAGGTAACCCATTGTTGGGACGAATCCGATCGTGGTAACCGATTTTTTCAAACTCTCTATATTCGATTGCAATTCATGAATAGTAGTGATGACCTTCATTTTTTTAACCCGCCATAGAGAGAATCTAGTTCTTCATCCCGCATCGTAAAGGAATGCTCCTCTGCTGGGAAGAGCTCCCCTTTCACTTCTTCTATATAGGTTTTGATACTGTTATGCATGACATCGGATGCATTTCCATATTGTTTGACAAACTTAGGTACACGGTTTACACCATAAGTAACAAGGTCATGGAAGACCAGGACCTGTCCATCGGTTTCAACGCCCGCACCGATTCCTATCGTCGGTATCGATAACGCTTCCGAGATCTCCCTTGCGATTTGCTTTGGCACACATTCAAGCACGAGAGCAAAGGCACCAGCCTGTTCACATTTTATGCTGTCGTCAATCAATTTCCTGGCGGTATCTGCCGTTTTCCCTTGTACTTTATACCCTCCAAGGACACCTACTGATTGAGGAGTCAATCCTAAGTGAGCTACTACAGGAATTCCCGCACTTGTTAAGTCCTGAATTCGATCGATGACATGGGCGCCACCTTCCACCTTCACAGCATGTGCTCCTCCTTTTTGGAGAATATCTGCAGCTGTTTTCAAAGTCTCTTCCCTCGACAAGTGGTACGACATAAATGGCATATCCGTGATGATAAACGTGTTTTTTGCCCCTCTTTTTACAGCTTTGGTGTGATGAATCATATCATCGACCGTCACAGGCACTGTTGAATCATACCCTAATACAACCATACCGAGACTATCACCTACGAGGATGACATCGATTCCCGCTTCCTCTGCCGCTTTGGCGCTTGGATAATCATAAGCCGTAATCATGGAAATCTTTTCTTTTTCACTCTTCATCTTTAAAAAATCTGTTGTTTGTTTCATGTTATCCTCCTTCTTTTCAGTCAGAGGTGACGAAACTTAGATTGAAAGCACTTTCATAAGAAAATAAAAAAACCTCCTGTAAAAAATGACAGAAGGATCATAAGTGTTTGATATCATGGTTTCGACCCTCTGTCCCAGTCCGCAATGGATCAAGGCAGAAATAGTATTGAATGCTTGTTATTCATGTAACAGCAGGTGCAGTTCGAATGATACTGCCCAATGAGATTATACCATAAATAAGCGGGATGGATATACTGATTTCAGCCTCCACCCCGCTCTTCATTAAACATTCACTTCAATATCCGCAGAGTAAATCTGATGGATCGTTCCATGGGCATCCTCAATCTTCAGGACCCCTTCCTCTGTAATCCCAAGTGCCCTGCCTTCAATGGTACCATTAATGGTTCTTGCCCGGATTTTCTTTCCGATACTGATGGCATAGCTCTCCCATAATAGTTTTATGGGAGTGAACCCCTCTTTCATATATAGGGAATACAACGCCTCTATTCGTTCGAGCAGCCTTTGCACAATGAGCGATCTCGACAAGGTTTTCCCCTCCTCGATGGAAAGAGAGGTGGCGATCTTTTGAATCTCATCTGGAAAATGTTCCTTCGTCTGATTGACATTCATCCCGATGCCGATAATGATGGAGTTGATTTTGTCCGATTCCGCTTGTAGTTCAGTCAGGATCCCCGTCACCTTTTTCCCATCAATGAGTATATCATTCGGCCATTTGATTTGGGGATTGAGTTCAGACACTTCCTCGATAGCCTGAACCACTGCAACTGCTGTAATCAGGGTGAATTGAGGAGCTTTTTGCGGCGGCAGGAGCGGTTTTAAGATTAAGCTCATCCAAATGCCCGTCCCTTTGGATGAGTGCCACTCTCTCATCAATCTGCCCCTACCTGCAGTCTGTTCGTCCGCAATCACTAACGTACCTTCTACTGCACCGTCACTTGCCAGGGTGTGAGCGATTCTCTGAGTACTGGGAACAGATTCTTCATAGTGAATAACAGTACCTAACGTGTGAGTTTGCAATCCTAAACGTATTTTACTTTCCGTTACACTATCAGGCGTTTCAATGATCCGATAACCTTTCTTTCTTACCGCTTCCAAGACGAAGCCTTCCTTACGAAGTTCTTCTATATGTTTCCAGATAGCCGTCCTTGAACATCCAGCAATATCTGCAAGGGCTTGTCCCGATAAAAATTCCTGATTCGATTCAAATAATGCCTTAAGAACTTTTTTTCTTATAGTCGATTGCATGCTTTCAGCCACCTCCTAATCTCTTCTTTTTCATTGGTGAGTGTTTCATTAATGATCGCCGTTTCAACTTCATATAATATTTCTTTTACCCATGGGCCTCCCTTTTTGTCTGCCCATGCCATTAAATCCGAACCTGTTACATCAAGCTGTTGTCTGGAGAATATAGCAAGTTTATGGTAGTGCTCTCTTATGTTCTCCTCATCCGCTTGTGGATTCAAACATCCATATACCTTTTCTACATTGAGTGCAGCCTCAAGACCTGCACGAAACAGTAATGGCTTTGTCCACCCCGATGCCTTTCTTTCTTTCAGAATATCCAATTCTTTGGCACGGTACTTGATCATTTTGGTAGGAAGCCGCCAGCCTTTCAGAAAAACACCTCTTTCTTCCTCCCTTATATATGTCAGAAGAAGTAACCATGTCTGTTCCTTTGTTAAATTATCCAAGCCAGAAAGACTCGCTGCCTCTTGTAGCTGTTGGTGATAGTTGATTAAATGTGGAAGTTCCTTATATAAGCCGGTTCGGATAAGAAGGTTCAGCCCTTCTTGCTTCCAGGTACTGTCCAGTATTTTTTCAAACTCCATTGTTTTTCTTTCAACAGCTATATGCTGAAGCAGCTTCGAGTGCTCTTCCAATGCAGTGAGTGTAGACGCCTCCAGCTCAAATCCAAGTTGACTGACAAACCGTACTGCCCTCATCATGCGCAGGGCGTCCTCTGAAAACCTTAATTCCGGTGAGCCCACGGTACGGATCAATTTGTTATGTATATCTTTCTTGCCCTGGAAAGGATCTCGTACCCGACCCTCTCCATCCATGGCCATACTGTTCATAGTGAAATCCCTACGTTTTAAATCCTCTTCGAGGGAACGGATGAACTCCACCTTATCCGGTCTCCTAAAATCAGCATAAGAAGATTCGGTTCTAAACGTCGTGATTTCATACTCTCTTTCGCCCTCCAAGACGAGGACCGTCCCATGATCAATCCCGATATCAATCGTCTTTTGGAAAATCCTTTTCACTTCTTCCGGATAGGCAGACGTAGCAATATCCACATCATTGATTGTCCTGCCGAGGATAAAGTCCCTCACAGATCCTCCAACGAAGTATGCTTCGAATCCTGCCTTCTCAAGCTTTTTTAATACGGGAACCGCTTGTTGGAATATGGTTGGCAACATTTATAACACCTGCTTTACTTAAATCCTAATCACCAAGATCGTTCACAGTAGATCCCTGTAGATTCCTTCATATTGCTCGACAATCTTGCTTGAGTGGAATTTTGTCCGGGCGGTTTGAAGAGCATTCCTTGAAACTTCTTTATGGAGTTGAACATCCCTTAGCAATTGCAGAGACTTCGCGGCCACCTGTTTGACGTTCCCGATTTCGCAAATAAAGCCGTTGTAGCCATCCTCAATCACTTCGGGAATTCCTCCCACATTCGTTCCGATACTTGGAACACCACACGCCATTGCTTCAAGGGCAACCAGGCCGAAACTCTCTTTTTCTGAAAGTAACAGTTTGATATCGCTGATAGAATAGAGCTCTTCAAGATTATCCTGTTTGCCAAGGAACAAGACACGATCCTCTAGCCCCAGGTCCCTTACCTGTTTACATATGAGAGTCATTTCAGGTCCGTCCCCCACAAGAAGTAGCTTGGATGGGATTTCCCTTTGAATCAGGTCGAAAGAATCTACGACATCTGTGACCCTTTTCACACCACGGAAGTTCGATACATGAATGATCACTTTTTCATGATCCTTAATTCCATATTCTTTTCTAAGATGACGAGAATCCACTGCCTTATATACCCGCTCATCTATAAAATTATAAACCGTTTGTATTTCTTTATCCGGTTGAATCAAATCATAGGTCTGTTTCACCAGGGCGCTAGAAACAGCCGTCACGACATCCGACTTCTCGATGCCGAATCGGATGGCACCGGTCAAAGATGGATCATACCCTAGCACAGTGATATCAGTGCCGTGAAGAGTGGTGACGATCTTGACATCTTTCCCTGACATTTGTTTCCCCAATATGGCACATACAGCATGGGGGATTGCATAATGAACATGCAAGATGTCCAGATTCTCACGTTCCGTTATTTCCGCCATTTTATTCGCCAGTGCCAGGTCATATGGAGGATATTGAAATACGGAATACTGACTCACTTCCACTTGGTGAAAGTAGATATTGTGATACATTTTGTTCAACCTGAATGGGATGCTCGAGGTAATAAAATGTATTTCATGCCCTTTCTCAGCCAGTAGTTTCCCAAGCTCCGTTGCCACTACACCGGAGCCACCGACTGTAGGATAGCATGTTATGCCTATTTTCAACTTCTTCATACCATTAATCTCCTAACAAATCTTGATGCAAAATGAGTGGGTTATAGGAAAAGAATCCTTCCGCATAGCGTAGTCCCGCATCTTTCCCCATTATCCTCTCCCTTGCTTCCACCGCTTCGATATATCCCTCTGTCAGAGGAGTCGCTACTCCACCCACCCCTTGAGTGAATTGACTTCCATATGCTTGTAAGCTCTCTACCTTTGTTTGAATATAAGGTTCGATATCAACTACAAATTGAGGTTTATGAAACCCGTTTATCATATAAAAGTAAAGGTGTTGGGCTTTGTGCGCAGAAATGTCCGGATCAAACTTCCGGATCCCCGCGGAGAAAAATGCTTCCTTGACCAGTCGCGAAGCATTCCCGTGGTCAGGATGGCGATCTTGATCATAGGGAGCAAAGATCGCTTTCGGTTGATACGTCCTTATTACCTTCACGATTTTCCCAATGTTTTCATCTGTTATGTAAATTCCTCTATCCGGTATATCAAGGGTCACCCTTTTCAATGCCCCTAAAATGGTTGCTGCTTTCAAAGCTTCCTCTTTCCTGTCAGAAACCGTTCCATTGGAAGATAGTTCTGCCGTTGTCATGTCACATATAACAATCTTCTTTCCCTCAGCAGCATACTTCGCAAGTGTCCCACCCATTCCGATTTCCACATCGTCGGCATGGGCACCGAAAGCCAGGATATCAATTTGTTGACTCACACTATTCCTCCTTATCCCTCACTACACTCCTCCACTCTATGTCTCCCCTTTCGAGACCTCTCACCAGCACCTCAGCCGTGCCCATATTGGTTGCAAGCGGTACGGCGTATACATCACACAGCCTGATCAGTGCCGATACATCTGGTTCATGGGGCTGTGCTGTCAGGGGATCCCTGAAGAACAGGACAAGGTCCATTTTATCATTGGCAATATAAGATCCGATTTCCTGATCTCCTCCAAGAGGTCCTGACCTAAAGCGATGGATGGGTAAACCTGTTTCTTCCCCGATCCTTTTTCCCGTTGTCCCTGTGGCAAAAAGGGTGTGTTTCTCTATGATGGACTTATATGCAAGTACGAAACGAATAAGATCATCTTTTTTCTTATCATGAGCAATCAGCGCAATATTCATTTACACTCACCCTTTAGTCTAGTATATTTTCGAGTCCATAAACCAATGTATCCAGTTTCATGACCGTATCTACGGACACTTTTACACCCGACATGAAGCTTCCACGGTTAAAGGAATCATGGCGGATTGTCAATGTCTGTCCCTCGGCCCCAAGCATCACCTGTTGATGGGCAATGAGTCCTGGAAGTCGAATACTGTGGATATGCATCCCATCTACATCCGCTCCCCTTGCACCGGGATGCGTTTCTTTCTCATTAGGGTGCCCCTGTTTCTTCGTTTCCCTCACTTCTCTGATCATTTCAGCGGTTTTCAAAGCCGTACCTGAAGGTGCATCCAGCTTTTGATCGTGATGCAATTCTATGATTTCCACATCATTAAAGTATTTTGCTGCCATTTGAGAGAACTTCATCATGAGCACGGCTCCGATGGCAAAGTTGGGAGCTATGATGCACCCAAGCGATTTCGATTCTGCGAGTTCCTTCAATTCATTCAGCTCTTCTTTCGAGAAACCTGTTGTACCGACAACTGGTCTGACCCCATACTGGAGTGCTGTCTTTGTATGATGGTACCCGACTTCTGGTGTTGTTAAGTCAATCAGCACATGTGGCGTACGATTCTGAAAACATTCTTCAATATCCACATACACCGGTACATCAAGATCGACTTCCTTTTTGTGGTCGATGACACTTATGAGCGTAAAGTGTTCGGTTTCTTTCACCAATTGAACAGCTTCTTTCCCCATTCTCCCTCTTGGTCCTGCAATCGTGACGTTAATTTGTTCCATCTTCATCCCCACCTTCAATTCTCGTCCAGCGATCTTTATCTCTGGTATTAAACTTGTGCATCACCCGGTTGTGGGCCTCTTCAAGGCTGATATCAAGGGAATTAGCCAGGCAGATGACGACAAACAAAAGATCGCCGAGCTCCTCTTCAATCGTATTTTCTTCTTCCGTGCTTTTTTTAGGCTTTTCTCCATGGCGGTGATTAACTTCTCTCGCTAATTCACCAAGCTCCTCGGTAAGACGAGCTACCATGGCCAATGGACTGAAATATCCTTCTTTGAATTGACTTATGTATTCGTCCACTTCTGTTTGTAATTGTTTCATCGTTTTATCCTTTGTCATAAGAAGCTTCACTCCTTCATTATCTCCTATCATGTTAGCTAAATCCTTCCCGTTTGACAAATATAACGTTTGATTTCATAACTCTTCATTGCCAGTTTGTTTTTCTTCTTATATAATGTCTCTGTCAACGAGATAATACTAATAAAAGGAGGGAATCACAGATGTTGGGATTGCGTGTTAAGAATATATTGTTCATCTTATTGGGTTCCGCTATATTTGCTTTTGGTCTAGTACACTTCAATATTCAAAATAAACTGGCTGAAGGTGGTTTCACGGGCATCACACTTATTCTTTATTTCCTATTTGATATTGACCCTTCGTACTCCAACCTTGCCTTAAATATACCCCTATTCTTCCTGGGATGGAAGCTCCTCGGAAAGAAAGCCTTCTATTATACGGTGATCGGAACGGTTGCCCTTTCGGTATTTCTATGGATCTTCCAGAGGTACCAAATGACCATCGACCTGGAAGGGGATCTATTCCTGGCTGCCCTGTTCGCAGGCATATTTATCGGAATTGGTCTAGGAATCATATTCAGGTACGGAGGTACAACTGGCGGTGTCGATATTATCGCCCGGCTAGCCCACAAATACGTAGGCTGGAGCATGGGGAAAACCATGTTCATGTTCGATGCTGTCGTCATCGGTATTTCACTCATTACATATTTGGAGTACAGGCAAGCGATGTACACCCTCGTTGCTGTCTTTGTTGCAGCAAGAGTCATCGACTTCATGCAGGAAGGGGCATATTCTGCCAGGGGTGCCATGATCATATCCGAGAGCCATGAAGAAATCGCAAGTGTCATCAATGAGAAAATGGACCGTGGAGTAACCGTCTTAAGGGGCCACGGCTCGTTTACGAAGCAAGATCGAGAAGTCCTTTATTGCGTGGTCGGAAAGAATGAAATCGTACGACTTAAGAATATCATCACCAGTGTCGATCCTCATGCCTTTGTATCCGTCACCGTCGTACACGACGTCCTCGGCGAAGGATTCACACTTGACGCAGACAAGAACCCCCTGCATGATTAATGTATAACCTAAAAAAGCTAGACTCCGCGTTGAGTCTAGCTTTTTCATTTATGGAGTTAATCGTCACCATTCATACCGGTGAAGATCAATACTAATCTCAATAGTTCGATGATTGCCACTGCTGCGGCCGCTACATACGTCATCGCTGCTGCGTTCAGTACTTTTCTGGCATGTCGCTCTTCTTCGTTGCGGATCAATCCTAGTGAAACGATTTGATCCATTGCTCTTGATGAAGCGTTAAACTCAACTGGAAGAGTGATCAATTGAAATACCACCCCTGCAGCCATCAGAATGATACCGAGCAGGAACATTCCAGATAATTGAGTGAATATACCGATCATCAAGAAGATCCAAGACATATTTGAGCCAATATTCGCAACGGGAACGAGAGCATGCCGGAACCTGAGAAATGCATAGCTTTCAGCGTCTTGTATTGCATGACCGACTTCATGGGCAGCAACAGCCGCTCCAGCTACCGAATGTCCATGATAATTATCAGGCGACAATGCAACTGTTTTAGTCATTGGATTATAGTGATCACTCAAAAACCCTCTGCCTTCGACTACTTTAACATTGTGCAACCCGTTTTCATCTAGGATTCTTCTGGCCATTTCCCTTCCGGTCATACCGGAAGTAGTGGCTACTCGTGAATATTTCTTAAAGGTACTCTTTACGCGCATCTGAGCTCCAATTGGAATAAGAGCTATCAGTAAAAAGTAAATCAAAAATCCTGCCATTATCGCATTAACCTCCAGATGTATAGATTACCTAAATTTTATAGCGCAAAAAGGGCGGTGTCAATTTTTTTGCCGTTCTGATTTTTTCACTTCACTTTGTCCCTTATATTTTCTCCAACCTACATAAGATAATGTAGAAACGATGATACTGCCTGTCGATATGATGACCCACCAAAGGGAAGGATCCGCTTCGTCTTCTGTCATATTCTCAAATAGCTTGTGTAGATCTGTTTCCAAAGCTGCCAGCTCACTCATCGTTTCTGTACTTTCCAACACGTCCTGTCGATAATGGTCCAAGTAAGATATCCTTGCATCCAACACTTGAGCCCGCTCAACAGGGATGTCTAATTTGATACTCGGCTGAATGATATTATATTTGGACAAAAAAACATTCAATGTCATTTGATAATCATCTGCGTTTCCATTTTCAGCTGCAATCTTCACACCATTGAAGGCTTCCATGATCGGGTCTTCCATCTCAACCCATAATGGTTGGTGCTGACTGTTTAATGCATCCATCACAAGTCTGAACTTGGTAACGGCGTTCACCTTCTGTTCCTGGTCAAGAGATGTTTGATTGATACTTTCCACCGCCAAATTATGAGAGATGGTTAAGATCCTCAACTCATCCATAGAAAAAGACTCCTGAGCACTCAAAGAAGCGAATTCATCGGAGAAATACACTAAAAGATGCTTTGCTTCTTCATATCGTCCTGCCTTTGTCATCTGTAAGGCCTGATCTGAAATTTCATCAAGCTCGTTCATTGGAGACGTTGACTCTACTGCGATTAATGGTTGAGGCACTAAAATGAGAAATAAGAAAGCGGTAATAATAAATTGGATGAATTTCATACTTGTCCCCCCTAAAACTACTAATAAAGTTTATGAGTGGGAGGACAAGAGTAGACCACAAAATCACATCACCTTGTTGTGGATATCTAATCGATTCGTTTTTTGAGTGAAGTAATAGGCGATAGCGATGGAAACGATGCTGAGCCAGAATGTAAAATACCCTATATTCTGAATATACATATATAGTTTGGAGTATATAGGGAACTGCATATATACATAGTCAATGATATCATTATGGATGGTCCAAACGGCACCGACAATGATATGCCACCATTTCACCCTGTAAAATGAGGAATACAAGATGCCTTGAACGGCCATTGCCCCGTGTGAAGCCATCAGCATATATCCCTCCCACGGCAAATCACCCGAAACCCAAAGAGTCAGCAGATTCATGACCACCGCCCAGACCCCATATTTAAACAGTGTAATGATTGCTAGCACTTCGAAAATAGGCCAGTTTCGATTCAGTAAAAATGCAATTAATACAAAACAAAAAAACAAGCTGGCTGTCGGACTATCCGGAACAAATAATAAAAATTGTGAAGGTGTATTTCGAAGTTGAGGCATATACCATATATACCCATATATAGTGCCGAAAAGATTCACAATTAGTAGTAACCATAAAAACATTTTATTTCTCAATATTGTCATGATCCAAAGCATCCGTTACACCTCGCTTTCAAATTAAAAAAAGGGCCAACATAAGCTGGCCCCTCTTATCATTATTCTTCTAAACCAGAGATGAATTCAGATAGTTTCTTTAACTCTTCGTCTGTCCCTTTAAATAAACCTGCTGGCATGCCAGGTGGTTTACCGTTTTTAGCGATTTTTGCAATTTCTTCAGGTGCAAGACCCGTTCCGATTAAAGAAGGACCTGCTCCCCCTTGCAGATTTTCACCATGACAGTTGATACAACCATTCTTCTGGTCAGAAAAGATTTTGTATCCTT
The DNA here is from genome assembly GCF_044542955.1 of Rossellomorea sp. NPDC077527. Classification (NCBI taxonomy): domain Bacteria; kingdom Bacillati; phylum Bacillota; class Bacilli; order Caryophanales; family Bacillaceae; genus Rossellomorea; species Rossellomorea sp. NPDC077527. The sequence goes on from NZ_JBITVL010000009.1 coordinate 75,887, forward strand.
CAGATTCCTTATCGATATCCACTTCAGCACGGATCTTCCCTTGTTCCTTCGCTGCTTCCCAGTCATGAGTTGCAACAGATTCCCAAGTAAGGAAGTACGTAGCTGCGAGTGCCAATATCATGAATCCTACTGCAAGCGGACGTTTTGTTGGACGGCGTTCAGGTCCTTTGTCGATGAATGGTGCAAGTAGAAGTGCTCCAAATGCGATTCCAGGAATAACGAACGCTCCGATAACATTATAAGGTCCAGATGCATATGTGTACTTAAGTAATTGGTATAAAAATAAGAAATACCAGTCAGGTAATGGAATATATCCAGTATCCGTCGGATCGGCAATACGTTCTAACGGTGATGGATGAGCAACCGTTAAACATAGGTAACCGATAAGGAAAACAGCACCTACCAGCCACTCTTTTAATAAGAAGTTTGGCCAGAAAGCTTCTGTTTTACCAGGGAACTCCGAATAGTCTTTCGGTATATTCGGCTTTCTGTCTGCAGGAACCCGGGAGTCCCCTACAAACTTCATCCCTTTTCCTCGATGCATAGTGTCCCCCTCCTTTTATTAGGTTAATAAATATCTTACAACGGTCCTGAAATACCTTGCTTACGGATCATCAGGAAGTGAGCTCCCATTAATCCAAGTAAAGCAGCAGGCAAGAAGAATACGTGAATGGCGAAGAATCGTGTCAAAGTCTGTGCTCCGACGATATGAGCATCACCAGCTAATAACATTTTCACTTGATCTCCAATAAATGGAGTAGCTCCTGCAATTTCAAGACCTACTTTCGTCGCGAATAGCGCTTTCATATCCCACGGTAGTAAATAACCGGTGAAGCCCAGCCCTAACATAACGAAGAAAATAAGAACCCCAACAACCCAGTTCAATTCACGAGGTTTTTTGTATGCACCTTGGAAGAAAACGCGTAGTGTATGTAAGAACATCATTACGATAACCAAACTTGCTCCCCAGTGATGCATTCCACGGACAATTTGTCCAAATGCCACTTCATTTTGCAGATAATACACAGATTCCCAAGCGTTCTTAATATCAGGAACATAGTACATCGTTAAGAACATTCCTGATAGAATTTGAATTACGGTTACGAAGAAAGTCAACCCTCCGAAGCAGTAAACAAACGCAGAAAAATGATGCGCAGGGTTTACATGTTCAGGTACTTCGTGATCCGCGATATCGCGCCACAAAGGCGTAATGTCTAAACGCTCGTCAACCCAATCATAGATCTTGTTCAGCACAGATTACGCCCCCTTACTTAACAAATTTATTTGGTTCTGGTTGTCCAAGATATAAAATCCCGTCTTTTTCTTTTGTTGGATATGAATCCAACGGTGCTGTCGGTGGTGTACCGGGTACATTCTTACCATTTTTGTGGTACATTCCACCATGACATGGGCAATAGAACATTTCTTTATGATCCGGATTCCCATTCCAGTTTACTGTACAACCAAGGTGTTTACAAACCGGTGAAAGAGCAATGATTTTGCCTTCTTTGTTCTTATAAACCCAAGCGGTCTGTGTCACTTCTGATGTGTACCATGCATCTTTTTGCTCGTAAGAGAAATCGACACGTACTGGTTCATTCGTTAATTCTGAAACCTTTTGCTTTGTCGCTTTAAAATCTCCCGCAGCTTCCGTTTTCAAAACGGGATCCACTGCGAAGCGAACCATCGGCATTAACATTCCCGCCGCCATGAAACCGCCTACACCCGTAAGTGTATAGTTAAGGAATTGACGTCTAGATACACGATGTTTGCTCATCCTTTTCCCCCCTCTATCGTAAGGTAAGTCCGTCGGACATATTTCGCACAAATATAAAACTAGGACATAACTATGATATATTAAACTCTATACAAGGTCAATAACTCTCTAATCTAAAAGATGGAAACAATGTGAAGTTTTTATGAATTTTTTTGCCATTTTTGTACAATCACATTCAACAGTTGCTTCACCTGATCTTCCATGATGGAGTGCTTATACTGTTCATCCAGATCCTCAAGGGGGATGGAAGGTACCCAGATCAAGCGGTCACCTAATTGATCTTCGATTTTTTTCCACCCGCTGTCCGAGGTTAAAAAGAAGATATGCTTCACTCCGCTGGCACTTAATTCTTCTGCCCAATCGGATAACCTCTCCACCTCGCTATCAATCAAAGAAGACATTCGATACGTAAATGACGGCGTCATCATCATTCTTCCCTTGAACTGCCTTTCAAGATGCATGGTGAGTAGATTGATAAACTCTGATTGTGCAGCTGAGACTCTTATATCCTTCCCGAAATCAACAGGGACCATCGGAATGACTGCCGTATCTATGTATGTTTTTTCAGCTTCAAACACTTCAATATCTTTTACGTTCCAATTCATGTGTAACCCTCACTTTTTTTCTTTCATTTTTCACATCCCATCATATCACTTTATCTCCTTCTATTTAAAGCGATTTCACTTTTAAACTTTACCTGTTTCCCATGAATGTTTGCATTGCCTTCACTGAAATACTCACCCGGCTTTGTTAACCGGTCATTCAGCCAGGGCTGTGAATAGAGCCTCGATACTAGTATGCTCCATTCTTAATCTTCCTATCTAAAAAAGGCAATAAAAAATCGAATGAAGAGAAATGTATCTCTTCATTCGATTCATCAGGTCAGGTTATTCAATTCTTTAGTCAATCGATTAAATGCCTTTTTGTCCCCGCTGTCCAACGCTTGGTCAATCGCCTTCAATAAATGATCTCTCCTGAAAGTCTGCAAGCTGTCGTTCAGGAACTGCTCCGCTACCATTCTGTCTTTTTCATTGATCAGAAGGTACTTCGGCATAAACGGATTTTCTTCAAGTACGGCTGCAAATTGGTAACTTGAATTTGCTTTACTGAAGTTTAGCTGAATGTAAATATCTTCATCTTTGTTCAAGCGGATATCATGAAACGATTTTTCTGCGTCCGTCGTCATGATATTCTCCTTGTAGAAGCGGAATGGAACATCCTCGACACAATGTGTCGACATCACCAGTCCCCTTGGACAGTATTGGGATTCTTCGACAAAATGAACCTTTTTCATTAACTGGTCATGACTCATCAGATAATTCAAGATCCACACACATTCTCTTCGTTTTAGTTGGTATCGGTTCAAAAACCAGCGGATAAATTCTTTCTTCTCGTTGACAGAAACAGGGGTGGTCATGGTTTTCCCTCCTCTGCAGAATCCTTTTTTATAAGGTCCGTTTTCTTTTCGCGATAAAGTTCAGTCATGTTCACAATCCTTCGTTTCACTCTTATCCTTCAGTCAATCCCTTAACCCACCGCCGTCGTCAGTCTTGTAATCTTTCAATCAAATCCTGCCACTCATCATTTGAAGGATCCATTTCAATCAGGTGTTTATATACTTCTACTGCTTCACCCCTGAGTCCTTCCTCTACTAGAAATTGTCCGAACTCTAGCAAAAACTCTTGATGATTCTTAAAGTAAGTATATGCAACACGGTATTGTTTTAATGCATGATTATATTGTTCAAGCCCTTCATAAGCCTTTGCAAGATCCCATTTCATTTGGGGCTCCTCTTCTCCTTCTACCGTCAGCATCCGTGCGATCTCCAGGACATCGTCAAATCGGTCCTGTGTAAAGAACAATTTGTTGATGATCAGAGCTGCCTCCACATAGCCGGGATCGAGTACCAAGGCTTCTCGAAGGAATGCTTCTGCTTCATTTTCAAGTCCAAGCTTCAGGGAAACTTTCCCCCCGAATAAATTCAGCTCTTTATTAAATTCATCCTGCTTTACTCCTTCTTGAACCGTCTCCAGGCTTTCCTGAAGCTTCTCTTCACGTTCATATGATTTAGCGAGTAATAAGTACACAGAATGATATTCCGGATCCAGTTCTTTGACAGAAGCAAATTTTTCAATCGCTTTTTCGTAGTATCCCGCCTGATAGGCGGTAAATGCGTAGCCGAAAAGGGTATTAATCTCTAGATGGTCTTGAAGGGCTTTTTCATAATGTGTTAGAGCCTCTTCAAATGCCCCTCCGACACTATAGGCCTCAGCCAATCTTTGGTGGACATTCGTTCCTCCGAGTTCAGTCGTTCCCTTCTCTATGAGAGCCTGATAGTGCCTGATTGCTTCAAGGAACCTTCCAGTCTCGGAATAAAGTTCCCCCAACCCGAAATCAATGACCGGTTCTTCAGGTAATAGCTTCTTGGCTTGAAGAAGCTTCTGTTCACTTACTTCGAACAACCCCTGCATTTGGTATAGATCTGCTAACAGAAGCAGTGCCCTGGGATAGATGGGGTCACCCTCATCCAACTCTGCGAGGGTTTCGATGGCTTCTTCTTCCTTGTCCATCTCCACCAGCACTTCTGCCAGTTCAACAAGTAGTTCACCTTCACCCGGATAATATTGAAGGAGAATGCCGTACAGCTCTTTCGCTTCATCCAGAAATCCCAAATGATGCAGTTCTTCGGCCAGGCTGAACTTTTCTTCGTGGCTTCCAAACTTCAATACCTGGCTATAATATTTCTTTGCTTCTTCTAAATTCCCTTCCTCCAAGGAAGATAACATTTGTTCAGCGTATGACATGGTCAATCCCTTTCTATAAAAAAGCTTGTATTGAGTTAAGTAAAATACCCTGGTGTTCGGATGATCAGTTCTTCACCTGCTCCAGGATGAAAGTACCCTCTATTATTCACGTAATGATATTTCCCCTTATTCATTGTACATTTTAGCACATGATGATCATAATGAAATGATAATGGCTCAATAGCTGTGTCATCTCGTTTCATATAGAGGTTATAACTTATTTCTCCACCCACCAAAAAATTTCCTCTAAGAGGATATATTCCAATTTTTTTCAATACATTTAATTTCAGCGGTTCTTTTTGGGGGATCTCATCGGGGAAATGGGGAATACCCTCGCTTTCCATCGAATTCTGCCACATTTTAAGATGCTTTATTTTTGTTTTATTGTCTAGGTTTGTCGTAAAAAAAGGGACAAAAGTAATAGGGTAATCATATAATAACCCTTTGATCCACCCCCAGGGAATATTTCTAAATGCATCTGTCCCATCCATCTCGATCCATATCACGGGGACTTTATGCCGCTTGCATGATCGTATGATGCTCGGGGTCACCAGATTCGGGGTTGTTTTTAATCCTATTGTGTAATCCAGAGGACAGTTTATCAATGAGATTTTCCGCTCATGTAATTCTTTCAGGAATTCATATTCATACCGTATTGAAAATGATGTCAGGACTGTCGTACAGCCTCTGTTAATAAATTCACTAAGATAATAATTCTTCACGGAGACAAAATCGCTACCTTTTGGCACCTCTGTATCACACATGACATGCCCTGGTGTCATGAGAAAACGTGAGACATCCATTCGCATGTACCTATAATACCGAAAGTTATCCCTGATGGCTGAAACCCTGCCATCTTCGATCAAAAGGGATGTGTGAGTAAGTTTAGTTTCCTTCACCCAATTTGCATTTTCAATGATATATGTGCTCAACCATTCATCACCTTCCTTTATAGACAAGCTATGACGGAAAGGATGAATTCATGTCACCACTTATAAAAAGGGGAAGCGGATGGACATCCTCCGTCCACCCGCCTCAAAGAAAAAAATTCTATTACTCATGTTCCAACAGTTGATTTATATGCTCAAAGAAATCGGGATACGATATCTTCACTGCCTCTGCATCCTCTAAATAGACATCAGATTCAGTCAGCAATGAGGCTACAGCAAGAGTCATTCCAATCCGGTGATCTCCCCATGAATGAACCTCTCCTCCGTGTAACGGAGTTTTACCCTCAATGACCATTCCATCTTCTGTTCCTTGAATGTTCGCACCAAGCTTGCCAAGCTCTTTCACGACTGCATCGATACGATTGGTTTCCTTTACCTTTAATTCTTCTGCGTCCCTGATGACCGTCTTCCCTTTCGCTTGTGTGGCTAATAGGGCAATGACCGGAATTTCATCAATTAATGAAGGAATCAGGTCTCCACCGATTTCAATCCCTGTAAGCTCCGAAGATTGAACAAGAATGTCTCCGATCGGTTCCCCCGCTTTGGAATGCTCCACTATTTCTATAGATGCACCCATTTTCTTCATGACTTCCACTATCCCAATACGGGTTTCATTAAGACCTACATTCTTTAACAGTACTTTACTATGGGGAACAATGGCGGCAGCCACCATAAAGAAGGCTGCTGATGAGATATCTCCTGGAACATAAATTTCTGTTCCTTTTAGTACTTGCCCGCCTTGGACCTTAATGGTATCTCCATGTTTTTCAATCTTCCCGCCAAACTCGAGAATCATCTTTTCCGTATGGTTTCTCGTCTGCTGCGGCTCAACTATTTCAGTCACTCCATCCGCCTGGAGCCCCGCCAATATGAGGGCGGACTTTACTTGGGCACTTGCAACAGGTAATGAATAATGAATGCCTTTCAGATTTCCACCCCTGATGGATAGCGGAGTGAAATTGCCTTCAGAACGGCCATCTATCACGGTACCGAATTTCTTCAGCGGCTCTGTCACCCTCTTCATCGGTCGCTTGGCGATGGAGGAATCCCCAATAAGAACCGAATGAAATGGTCTTCCTGCCAGAATCCCCATGATAAGACGGGTAGTAGTCCCCGAATTCCCTACATCCAGAATATCCACCGGTTCTTTTAGGTGATCCCACCCGTTACCATATACAATCACTTCATCTTGTGTGACCGTAATCTCCACACCTAACTTACGAAAGCAGGAAATGGTGCTTAAACAATCCTCTCCCATAAGAAAATTATGTATAACCGTTTTGCCTTCAGCAACCGATCCAAACATGATCGATCGATGGGAAATCGATTTATCCCCCGGTACTTGCAGCTCTCCATTCAAACCTTTATTTGGATTTGACAGTCTTTTCTTTGCTTTCATCCGTATCACCCTTTATCCCAAGAATAATTCATAATTCGTCTGATTACTTAAACAGTGAAGAGCTCTCTCCCTGTCTTCCAATGTTTGAAAGCTGATCACTAATACTCCATATATATCTTCTCTCGTTTCCATGATCCTGATATTCGTTAAACTGATCTTTTCCTGTGCAAGATAGCCCGTCACTTCAGAGATTACTCCTGGATAGTCGGGTACATCTACAAATAGATCGTAGAACGAAGGAATCGCCCCTTTTTCAAGAATCGGTAGATCATCCCTAAATATCTTTGCATCTTGAAAGTAATTGAATATCTTCTCAGTATCATTCATACTGACAAAGGAAACAACTTCCTCCATTTCAGCCTTCCACTCCTCAAGAAGAGCAAGCAAGACCTTCCTGTTTTGAATGGTAATGTCCTTCCACATTGTAGGATTGGAAGAGGCGATCCGGGTTATATCACGAAATCCGCCTGCAGCAAGCCTTCTCAAATATGGGTGCGAAGCCGAAGAAACCTTCGCCCGGTGAACCAGGGAAGCTGCAATGATATGAGGAAAATGACTGATTATGCCCGTCAGTTCATCATGTTCCCGCGGTTCTACCATCAAGAATTTAGCATGTGTCCCTTTCAGCCACTCCTGAAGCTCGGTCACGTTTTCCTCTCGAGCGCTGGGACTCGGAGTGAGCATATAGAAAGCATTTTCAAACAAAATTTCTTTCGCAGCGGCAATTCCACTCTTGTGTGAGCCTGCCATCGGGTGCCCCCCGATAAATTGGATTCCTCTTCTTGACATCCAGTCCGATTTCTTCATGATTGATTCTTTTGTACTGCCGGTATCTGTAATCAATACGTTTTCTTTCAATGAAAATGATTTAAATTGCTCGATGATCTTCTCGGTTTGGAAAACAGGGGTAGAAATAATGATGAGATCCGCTTGTTCTGCAGCATGCTGTAATGAAAGAGACATTTCATCGATTATACCTAAGGAACTGCCAAGTCTTAATTCTTTATGATTCACATCATGCCCAATGATTTTCGCATTGGGATGTTCTTTTTTTATACAGATGGCAAGAGACCCACCAATCAACCCCATGCCTATGATTAACACTGTTCCATTCATCGTTGTCCCTCCATCATCCTATTTGAAAAAAGCCGGAAAGGGCACACGCCCACCCGACCTCACTTCATACACTTCTTTGAAGGGCTAGAAATTCCTTCATTTTGTCAATGACTTCTTCATTTTGTTCATGGGATCCAACCGTCACCCTTACAGATTGAGGGAATCCTAAGGCAACTCCTGAGCGGACGATATATCCTTTACTCATTAAATATTGAAACACTTCGTCACCGCTAACTCCGAAATCAATTAATACGAAGTTCGCTTGTGAAGGGAAATAATCCAGACCTTGTTCCTCACAGAACTGGTAATACTGCTCCAGTCCTTTTCGATTATGGTCCCTGCATTCCTGTATAAATGCCTGATCATCGATGGCCGCTGAAGCCGTTCCTTGAGCAAGTGTATTATTATTGAAAGGTTCACGGATTGGTTCGAGTTTCCCGATCACGTCATCTCTACCTATCCCGAATCCTACTCTGAATCCTGCTAAACCGTAGGCTTTCGAAAAGGTCCGTGTGATCAATAATTGAGGATAGGACTTCAATAATTCTAAAGAATCATAATAATCCTCCGCCACCACATACTCGTAATAGGCTTCGTCCAATACAACGAGAACATGTGGAGGGACAGCATCTAAAAAGGAAATGAGTTCCCCGTTACGAATATATTCCCCCGTGGGATTATTAGGTGAACACAACCAGACAACCGAAGTGGTGTCATCGATCTCTTTAAGCATTTTGTCCAATTGATGCCTTCCCGCTGAATCCAGTGGGACCTCACGGATTTCTGCCCCTTCTACAATCGCATTGTGTTTATATTGGGGAAAGGTCGGTGTTGCCATTACAGTGCTTTTCCCAACACCCAATAAAGCCCTGGAGATGATTTCTATGACTTCATCTGATCCATTTCCAAATAGTAATTGTCCAGGTTCCACAGATAAGTATCCTGCCACCTTGAGGCGTAATTCTTTCGCATAACCATCAGGATAGATTGCATGAGAAAGTGCATTCGTTTTAAGAAACGTCTCAACGCTCTTTGAACAGCCGAATGGGTTTTCATTCGATGCAAGCTTCACCACTTTCTCAAGATTGAATAACTCTTTCACATCATCCATCGTTTTTCCGGGCTGGTATGCTTTTAAATTCTGAATCTGGGGTTTCCACTTCATGTTTAACTTCCTTTCAGTCTTTTTCATCTCTTCCAAAGATGGCTAATCCTTTTTCAAGTCAGGACGGAGGCTGACTGCATTTTCCATATAAATATGTTGGATATCCCTTTGAGGTGTTGACGTATGGTAATGAATCATCACTCTAATGCACAAAGGCAGTCCATGAGGTATATCTAACTCCTGCATGCACATGACAGGGACATATTTCCAATCCTCAAACCCCCTTAATGCTTTGGCAGGGAAAACGCTCTTGATATCATTTGTCGCAGAAATGAAAACAGATGCGACCTTATCTGCCTTTATATCATTATGTAAGATCATTTCCTTTAAGAGACTTTCGGTTGAAAGGAGAATTTCCTTTTCATCATCATGATCTGCTGTGGTGGCACCTCGAATTCCCCTGATCATTCTTCCACTCTCCCTTTATTCTCACTTTTTTATACTCTATCTCTTCCCTTTAAGGGAAGGTTTTACAACTTCCGAATGAATTCATCCGCTTGTTTCAGATCCTCTTTCTTCACGTCTTCTATCAAAGGGTCACCGATATCCTTTAATAAAATGAAAACGGGCTGGCCGTTTAAGGACTTCTTATCACGTTTCATTCCTTCGTATAATGTATCAAAATCGATGCTTGATGGAACCGTCAGATTATAACCGAGTGACTTGACCCACTGGATAAACGACTCCAAGTCAAATGGCAGGCCGCTGTAACGTTCACTAAGATATAAAGCGAAGACCATTCCGATCATGACCGACTCACCATGAGTCCGATTTCCATAGCCGCTTGCACTTTCAACAGCATGACCATAAGTGTGTCCGAAATTCAAGAATGCCCGGATATTCGACTCTCTCTCATCCTTTGATACAATTGCCCCTTTCACCTTAATGCCTTTAACCAGGCAATCTGTCAGAAAGTCCTTATCGAGATTTTCTGCAGATCGGAATGAGTGCATTAGATCATTTATAAATCCCTTATCTGATAACAATGCATGTTTGATTACCTCAGCGAAGCCGGACAGCACTTCATGTTTTGGTAGAGTAAAAAAATAATCCAAATCGAAGAATACACCTTCGGGTTGATAAAATTGCCCCACCATATTCTTACCTAATGGATGATTGATTGCCACTTTCCCTCCCACTGCGCTGTCATGGGCAAGGATTGTCGTCGGAACGCTGATGAAAGGGATTCCCCTCATATACGTAGACGCGATGAAGCCGGCTAGATCACCTATGGCTCCGCCACCGAAGGCAATCACAATAGATTTACGATCCACATGATGCTGAAGGCCGTGTGTTATCGCCTCTTCATAGGCGGAAAAGCTTTTCGCCTTCTCCCCTTTAGGAGCTTGATAAGTGGTTACTTCGAAAAACTGGCCGATAGCATTAGAGAAAGCTTCCCCATGAAGGTTGTATACTGATTCATCGGCTATGATCCACACCTTTGATACATCTTTAAACGCCTTCTTAATAAAAGAAACGATTTCATTGGTCATTCCCACTCCAATCTTTACATCGTATGTCTTTGAAGCGGTTTGAATGGTTACCTGTTCCATTTATTAATACTCCTTTGATTCTTGACGATGTCTATCGATATCTTGACGGAGCTTTTCAAATTGGTCACTATTGAACTGTTCGACGATGGCAGAGGCAAGCTCCCAGGCCACAACGGCTTCCGCCACTACACTTGCTGCAGGCACTGCACAACTATCTGACCTCTCAATGCTAGCTTTGAATGGTTCCTTCGTTTCGATGTCAACACTTTGAAGAGGTTTATAAAGGGTTGGGATCGGCTTCATGACTCCCTTGACTGAAATTGGCATACCTGTTGTCATACCCCCTTCAAAACCGCCTAATCGATTCGTCTTCCGGAAGTACCCTTTTTCTTCACTCCATGCAATTTCATCATGGACTTCACTTCCCGGTTTTCTGGCCATTTCAAAGCCCAGACCGAATTCGACTCCTTTGAAGGCATTGATACTCATGACTGCCATGGCGATTTTCGCATCCAGTTTACGGTCATAATGAACATAACTGCCAACCCCTGATGGCATTCCTTCAACGATGACCTCTACTACACCGCCTATTGAATCCCCATTTTTCTTAGCTTCATCTATCAGGTTCATCATCTTCTGGCTGGCTTCTTCATCAAGACAGCGTACAGGCGATGCTTCCGTCACATCCCTCAGTTCATTTATGGAATCATAATGAAGCTTTCCTGATTTAATGCCTCCGATTTCAAGGACATGTCCGACTACTTCAATCCCCAGTAACTTCAATAACTTCTTGGCAACGGCCCCTGCTGCGACCCTAACCGTCGTCTCCCTTGCAGAGGACCTTTCCAGTACGTTTCTAAGATCTCTATGTCCATATTTCATTCCGCCTACGAGGTCTGCATGTCCAGGTCTTGGACGCGAAATTTTTCTTTTGATTTCTTCCTCCACACCATCTTCCAGAGGTTCGATCCCCATTACCTTAGTCCAGTGAGTCCAATCTTTGTTCTCGACAACCAACCCGAGTGGAGATCCGAGGGTGTGCCCATGTCTTACGCCTCCTACAATCGATGCTCGGTCCGTCTCAATTTGCATTCTCCGTCCACGTCCATGGCCTTTCTGCCTTCTTGCCAGGTTCTCATTTATATCTTCAGCTTCTAAAGGCATCCCTGCCGGAAGCCCTTCAATGATGGTCGTTAACTGTGGTCCATGTGATTCTCCAGATGTTAAGTATCTCATTTCACTTTCCCCCTTCAACTCGTTAAAGAATTATGTACCAATATAACATAGAATTATTATTCTTTCCTAGCCCTTAAGTTTAAATAATTTTCTAAAATCTATTTTCCCCTGTAGAGGCTCTTTTTATAGCAGTGGTTGCTATTGGAAGAGAGTTTAGTCACCCACTTAAGTTCTTTTATAAGATTGCTGTGATTTTCACACAGACTATGGTAGTCCAATACTCTGTCAATAAGTATGTGCTTCAGGGTGAGGGGAACTGCTCCGCTTTCCACGGACATTCGGCCGAGTCTCCTCAGCAAAGTTGAGCTGCACCCCTATTGTTGGACACCCCAATCAACAATAGGAGGTGCCCGCACCAATGGCCAAGTTTACACAGGAACATAAACTTTACGTTGC
>NZ_JBITVL010000010.1:0-75732 GCF_044542955.1 Rossellomorea sp. NPDC077527
AAACTCTCCGATAAAAGTTTGAATAGCTCTTTAAAATAAATCTAGAATTAACGTTGACGTATTGTCTTGTTTTGTTCAGTTTTCAAGGTTCAATAATCAGGTAATAAATTGGAGCGGGTGAAGGGAATCGAACCCTCATCATCAGCTTGGAAGGCTGAGGTTTTACCACTAAACTACACCCGCATATAAAATTTCGATGGTCGGGAAGACAGGATTCGAACCTGCGACCCCTTGGTCCCAAACCAAGTGCTCTACCAAGCTGAGCTACTTCCCGTCAGAAAAGCATATGTATAAATTCGTGAATGATACTCACTAGTAGAAACAAGATGGCGCGCCCGAGAGGAGTCGAACCCCTAACCTTTTGATCCGTAGTCAAACGCTCTATCCAATTGAGCTACGGGCGCATTATGTCTTTTGAAACCTTTTGGTGCGGCCGAGAGGACTTGAACCTCCACGGGGTCGCCCCCACTAGGCCCTCAACCTAGCGCGTCTGCCATTCCGCCACGACCGCGTTTTAAAGCGACAAACACTATTATATCGAGGAAAATCTATTTTGTCAACAACTTTTTTAAAGTGTTAAAAGTGCGGGTGAAGGGACTTGAACCCCCACGCCTTGCGGCGCCAGATCCTAAGTCTGGTGCGTCTGCCAATTCCGCCACACCCGCATGAATCTGTAAATATTTCCGCATTCGCGAAAATCCTATAATAAGATATTTTACCGGAGTAAAAAATCTATGGTGAGCCATGAAGGACTCGAACCTTCGACCCTCTGATTAAAAGTCAGATGCTCTACCAACTGAGCTAATGGCTCGTAATGGCTGGGCTAGCTGGATTCGAACCAACGCATGTCGCAGTCAAAGTGCGATGCCTTACCGCTTGGCTATAGCCCAATATGTCATTAAAAAGTGACGAGGTTTTAATAATACCATGTCCACTTCGATGAAGTCAATGACTTTTTTAAAATAAATCTGGCGGTCCGGACGGGACTCGAACCCGCGACCTCCTGCGTGACAGGCAGGCATTCTAACCAACTGAACTACCGGACCAAAGCTTTTTGCGTTAGCAAAATAGGTATCATTGCATTGCGAAAGTAACATAACTTTCATTAAAGTAAATATGACCCGTACGGGATTCGAACCCGTGTTACCGCCGTGAAAGGGCGGTGTCTTAACCGCTTGACCAACGGGCCACGTCATTAAAGTAATGGCGGAGAAGGAGGGATTTGAACCCTCGCGCCAGTTGCCCGACCTACACCCTTAGCAGGGGCGCCTCTTCAGCCACTTGAGTACTTCTCCATAAAAATGGCTCCGCAGGCAAGATTCGAACTTGCGACCGATCGGTTAACAGCCGATAGCTCTACCACTGAGCTACTGCGGAACGTGAAGTATTCTAACGCTTAACTCGTCTTATCGACTCTTTAGATTATAATGACTCATCGTTTTCTTGTCAACTACTTTCCGACACTTTTTTCACGAAACGATTGTAATCAAAAGTCTGAATCTTTATCTTTTTTCAAACACCATTTCCTTCTCCAGTCGTAACTTTCCACTGCAGCGACCGCACACATATTTACTCGTATTAATCTTTCGTTTTCTTTCAAATTTCCACCCACACTTAGAACAGCTATAGAGTACTACTCGTTTTCGCTGCTTCTCACTAGGTAACGAAGCACAATGCCTCGGTCCCCCCACCTTCTGAAGAAGCCTCTTAAAGTCTTGATCTCCATGTTTGTAACCTTTTCCTTCTATATGTAAATGGTAATGACACAGTTCATGCTTAATGATCCCGATTAATTCCTCCATCCCATGCTCATCGAGATACTTACGATTAATATCAATATCATGACTTCTTAACATATACCTTCCTCCCGTTGTCCTTAATCTGGGATTAAAGTACGCCTTATGAAGGAAAGGCTTGTGGAACAACTGCGTTGAAATATTTTCAACTAACTGTTGCAACTCAGCATTCGTCATAAAAATTCCTTCTTTCTTCGTTAGAACATGACAACCCATTATAGCATAAACTAGGTATCACCCTTACTGTTAAAACCTGAGATCAACTACTCTTATAAAACCCTTTTTCATTGGGGCTTTCTTAGAGACAAGGAGGTTCATACATGCCTAATTGGCTTGTCAATCAATTAAGGAAAGCATACCTCGAGAAGGATCGTTACCAAATTAAACTTCTCAATCAGTGCTGGTACTTTTACCGAAAGAAGAACTGCTCTTAATGGAAACTGTAAAGACACGAGTCATTCGACCACATATTGAAAAAAAGAGCTGACTTCTGATAGTTCCCTATCATGCCGTCAGCTCCTATTCTCTTCCTACTGAACCATCGTCAGCGAGACTCTGCCTTTTTGGACATCAACACTATCGACCCAAACGGTTACAACGTCTCCAACAGAAACCACATCTAATGGATGTTTTACATATCCGTTTTTCAACTTCGATATATGGACAAGACCATCCTGTTTAACACCAATATCGATAAATGCTCCAAAATCCACAACATTTCTAACAGTCCCTTGCAATTCCATTCCTTGAGTAAGATCCTCCAATTTCAGGACGTCCTTCTTCAGTAACGGTTTGGGAAACTCATCCCTTGGATCACGGCCCGGTCGAATCAGTGAATCGATAATATCCTTCAGCGTCAGCTTCCCTATTTCCAGTTCACCAGAAACCTCTTCTATATTCAATTGATTCAATGCCAGCTTTAATTCTTCTGTTCCGATGTCCTGTACACTTAATCCCACTTTAGAAAGGAGTTTCTTCACATCATTGTAGTTATCCGGGTGAATCGGTGTTCGATCAAGCAGTTCTTTTCCATCCATTATTCTCAAGAATCCGATACACTGCTCATACGTCTTGGCGCCCAGCCTTGGAATCTTCTTTAATTGGGCTCTCGATTGAAACTTACCTTCTTCTTCTCGTTTTTTCACAATATTATTTGCCACTGTCTTTGAAAGTCCAGCAACATATTGAAGAAGAGAAGAGGAGGCAGTATTGACATTTACTCCGACCTTGTTAACCGCTGTCTCTACGACGAAGGTTAAGGATTCATTCAGCTTCTTCTGAGAAA
Source organism: Rossellomorea sp. NPDC077527 (assembly GCF_044542955.1). Taxonomy (NCBI): domain Bacteria; kingdom Bacillati; phylum Bacillota; class Bacilli; order Caryophanales; family Bacillaceae; genus Rossellomorea; species Rossellomorea sp. NPDC077527. The sequence goes on from NZ_JBITVL010000010.1 coordinate 3,082, forward strand.
CATCATGTTGGTACTGACCAACCCCGACGGATTTCGGATCAATCTTCACTAACTCTGCCAATGGGTCCTGCAATCTTCTCGCAATAGAGACAGCACTCCTCTCTTCGACCTGAAGATCAGGGAATTCTTCTCTTGCCACTTCAGACGCTGAATACACACTTGCCCCTGCTTCATTGACAATTAAATAAGAAATGTTTGCATTCAGATCTTTAAGCACATCCACAACAAATTGTTCCGTCTCCCTGGAAGCTGTCCCGTTGCCTATCGCCACAACCTCTATGGAATATTTCTGTAATATCCCTTTGATAATCTCTTCAGCTTTTTCCCGCTTCGGTTTAGGCGGATGTGGATACACCACATTTATATCAAGGGTTTTCCCTGTTTCATCAATGACAGCAAGCTTACACCCCGTCCGGAATGCAGGATCCACCCCTAACACCATCTTCCCTTTCATCGGAGGCTGAAGCAATAATTTCCGTAAGTTTTCGGAGAATATATGAATGGCCTGATCTTCCGCTTTGTCTGTTAACTCATTACGGATCTCCCTTTCCACGGAAGGCTGAATAAGCCTTTTATAACTATCCTCCACCGCTTCTTTCACAATCGGGACAGAAATGGAATGTACATTTTTAATAACCTGCTTTTCCAAATAGTGCTGAATACCCTCTGAATCAGGCTGGATATTCACCTTCAGGATGTCTTCCTTTTCTCCTCTATTCATCGCCAACACCCGATGAGGAACCACTTTATGAATAGGTTCTTGATAAGAATAATACATTTCAAATACACTTTTTTCGTCCAGCTCTTCTTTTTTTACTTTTGTTTCAATTAATCCTTTTCGGAATGTATACTTTCTTATGTAGTCCCGGTAAGATGCTTCGTCGGAAATATATTCTGCAATGATATCGCGTGCTCCACTCAGGGCTTCCTCGACTGTCGTCACTTCTTTCTCTTCAGAAAGGTAATGTTTCGCCTCATCTTCCAAGTCACCCTTTGATGGGAAGGAAAGAATCCATTCAGCCAGGGGTTCCAATCCTTTTTCTTTCGCTACGGTCGCTTTAGTACGCCTTTTTTGCTTATAGGGGCGGTATAAATCTTCCACCATTTGCAGCTTTTCAGCTTTATGAATGGCATTTGCCAATTCTTCCGTCAACTTCCCTTGTTCTTCTATCAAACGGATAACTTCTTCTTTTCGCTGCTCAAGATTCTGCAGGTAATTCCATTTATCCATAATATTACGGATCTGAACTTCATCCAGCGCGCCTGTCTGCTCTTTTCGATAACGAGCGATGAAAGGAACTGTATTCCCTTCCTCCAGCAACGAGATGACGTTTTTTACATTCTTTATCGATAAGTTCAATTCTTTTGATACTTGGTTAAGTAAAGGTTCCTGCTTTGTTAATGTTGATGTCACATGTATTACCTCCATTAATAGGATTCTTTTATATTTTACCATAATTGCCTTTTAGGGTTGAAAAGGCAACGGGGAAATCAATGTATCCAAATAAACAAAAAAACTTACCCTAAGCCCATTAGAGTAAGTTTCCTATAATATATGTTGTATCATCTGATGTACCATCGACTAATGATTGGATATCCCCTAAAGCTCCGTGAAGGGTTGGATACCTTTGGAGGATATTCTTTACGCCGGATATACTCAAACCATCTGAGTGAATAAGAAATCTGGAGTTCGGATTGTAATGAAAGCGTTGAGTTTTATACTTCTGCGGTCTTCCAGATAAGTAACCTGTCACCGGAAGGGGATAGGTCATCTTTCCTTCAGGTGCATACATATAAAAGCGGATATTTCCAACACAGCTATACACAAACTCTTTGGAATGGTAATATGCTTTAATGATTGCAACTGCCGCTCCGCGTTTTCTTTGCAGAGCTTCATTACACAGGCTCATGAGAGTTTCCACATCCTCATGGTGATGCTTTTCAACTATTTCCACCACAACATGTGACGATTCGTACGCAAACTTACCACTACCTAAACCATCGGCCAGGACACAGATAAAGTAATCGTTTGTAGATGTATAGTAATAGCTATCACCACAAAAGGGGTTCCCATTTTTCGATACTTGTTCTGCATAAAGCTCTATTTCATTTTGTTGAAGATAAGCCATTAATAATGACTCTCCGAATCGTTCATCTCTTCTTGTATGGCTTCCCTTAACTTCTTAATTGCCCTTCTTTGCAGACGGGAAACATGCATTTGTGAAATCCCGAGCTTTTCACCAGCTTCTTTTTGGCTTAGATTTTCCAAGTAAGTGTGTTGTATAATCGCTTTCTCTCTATCTGTAAGGACATGAAGGACTTTTTCCAGAACAAGCCGCTGATTTACTTTCTCGTAACCCTCATCCTGATCCCCTACAATATCCAGTATCGTTACCGTGCTTCCTTCTGAATCCGCCTCTATCGAATGATCCACGGAAAGCGCCTGATAACTCCTGCCCATTTCCATTGCTTCCAGTACTTCTTCCTCGCTCACTTCCAGATACTCCGCAATTTCATGAACCTGGGGAGAACGCTCCAATCTATTCGTTAACTCTTCAACCGTCGATTTGATTTTCGGGCCGAGTTCCTTAATTCTACGCGGGACATGTACACTCCATGTCTTATCTCTTAAGAACCTTTTGATCTCACCGATGATGGTTGGAATGGCAAAGGCTTCGAATGATCTGCCGAAGGATTCATCATATCGTCTGATGGCACCAAGCAGTCCAATCATCCCTACCTGGATAATATCCTCATGGAAAGACCTGCCCTTTGAGTATTTCCTTGCGATGGACTCAACGAGGTTTTGATAGTGAAGGATGAGCTGGCTCTGAGCATCGTCATCTTGCGTTTCCTGATACTCCTTGATCCATTGCAGTACTTTTTCTTTTTGGGCCTGCTGGTTAGGTTGAGATAGTTTTTTCATCCCTCTCCACCTGCTCCCCTGATAGGAATTTAGTCATGAAGACTGTCACTCCCTCCTTGTGATGCACTTTTACATCATCCATAAGGCTCTCGATAAGGTAAAGGCCTAACCCACCTTCTCTTAAGAACTCAACGGAATGATCGGCATGATAAGGACCAACAGCACTTCGGATTTCTTTAAAATCAAAGCTTTCACCATGATCTGCCACCATCACCTCAAGACGATCCTCATACAGGGCAAATCCAACGACTACTTCCCCGAGATTGTCCTTGTAAGCATGCTGTACCGCATTAGTGATTGCTTCACTTGTGGCAATCTTCAAATCCTCAATTGCATCATAATCAAACCCCATTCGACTTGCAATACCTGAAAGCGTCAAACGAATAACCCCGACATATTCCGGCTTTGCGGGGATTTTCATTTCGATGTAATCAAAAGCTTGCATCATTCCACCCCACCTTCTACCTTGGAATTAATATTCATAATATCCCCTAAACCTGTAATATCAAACAGTCTTTGTAAACGATCGGAAAGGCCAACAAGATGAAGTTGTCCACCACGCGCCTTTACCATTTTAAACAGACCGACAAAGACTCCTAGTCCGGTACTATCCATATAAGACACTTCGGAAAGATCGACTGTAATATCTTTATTATCAGCTTCAGCAGATGGTTGAAGCGTTTCCTTAAGCTTTGGAGCTGTATATGCATCAATTTCACCGGCCACTTTTACAAGCAGCTCATTTTCTTTTTCTTTCATATCTATTGATAAGTTCATAAAAAGACCACCTTTTTGGCAACGTTATATTAAGTCTCTATACATTTACCCTATGAATGATAAAAATAAACTTCTTTATGAAATTCTTTTTATGATGATCAAGGTGAAATCGTCTCTCAGTTCAAAGTGCTGCAGCTTCTCCAGTTGTTTATACACTTTATTCACGATCTCCTGTGTCGGCAGATGCGTATATTGGCTGATTAATTGAACTAAGTCCTCTCTTTCGATGAACCCCTCTTCGGTACGGCATTCAGTTACTCCGTCAGAGAGTAGGATAATCATATCCCCTACTTCCACCCGTCGTTCATACTGCCTGTACTTCGCTTTCTTATCCACTCCCAATAAGAGCCCTTTTGCATCAAGGTCCTCATATTCATCCGTTGAAGCTTTATAAAAAAAGCCAGGTTCATGCCCGGCTGATGAGTATGAAAACAGATGTTTCTCGGGATTATAAACACCGTAGAACATTGTGATGAACATACTCGCATCCACATTCTGTTCCACAACCCTATTCAAGCTTTCCAGTACCGCATTCGGTTCATGGCGATATTCAGGTAAACTATCCATCGCGTATTTAATCATGGACATGCAAAGAGCAGCCGGTATCCCTTTTCCGATGACGTCTGCTATGGCCACGCTGACACTATCATTTTCATCCTGCACAAAGTGATAGTAATCTCCGTTCATTTTCTTGGCAGGTACACTGACTGCCCCAATATCCAATCCTTCCACTGCCGGAACGACGGTCCCAAGAAGGGTCTGCTGCATATTGGATGCTACATCTATTTCGTTATTTAGTTCTTGTTGTTTCGTTCTGAGGCTTTGATGTTCCCGGTAAGCAAACCCGTAGCCAATCATGACTTCCAGCAGGATGTCGAATGAATGCAAAACCTGATGCGGTATATCCGGTTCCATTTCCAGAATGACATTCTTATGAAGACTGATGATTTCTTCGGGTGACACGTGATGCTCAATTGATTTACGGCTGAATTTCTGCCCTAAGTAAAGGGCTTTCTCATCTTGATCGTTTAGATAGTGCTCAATGATCTCTCTATATTTTGAATCCATCAATTCTCTGAAATTCATCTAACTCCCCCTAGCGGAGCCACTTAGTTGCCCTTATATCTGTCCCTTCACCAGGTACAGACTCTACGTTAAACTCATCCATTAAGCGCTTAACTCCAGGCAAACCTGCTCCTAATCCGCCCGATGTGGAATATCCATCTTCCATTACTTTTCTGATATCGGCAATACCAGGACCTTCATCTAAGGCGATGATGCGCACACCCTTTTTCCCGGCGTCAAATAATTTCTCAATACATATCTGACCATAGCCGGCATATAAGTAAATGTTCCTTGCTAATTCGCTGATAGCCGTAGTGATACGAGCTTGGTCAACGGTGCCGAATCCGAGCTCCTTCGCTACATTCCTCCCTAACTGGCGGGCAGCAACGATGTCCCATTCATTCGTGATCTTCACGCAGGATTGGCTATCCATACCTAGTCCCCCAGTTCCAATTGTAATTTCTCCAGACCTTTTTCGAGATCAAGAGCGGTTAGGACGTCCTCTAACCTGATTCCAAGCTCAATCAGCGTAATCGCTACAGCTGGCTGAATACCTGTGATGACCACTTTAGCCCCCATTAATCTGGACATGTTGATGACATCCCCAAGAACCTTCGCGATAAAGGAATCTATGAAATCGATGGAGGTAATATCAATCACAACTCCCCTTGCACTCGTCTCGTGAATCTTCTGTAGAAGATCCTCTTGAAATTGAAGGGCGGTTTGATCATCCAGCTCCCACTGAATGGAAATCAACAAACAATCATGCAGCTTTAAAATTGGTATTCTCACTCTAATCCCTCCGCCGAAACAATTTTTCGATTTGTCATTTCAAGAGCCTTTTCTATTCCTTTTCTTAACGTACTATTCGTACTGAACTGATTAAGATCAATCCCTAAATTGACGATCGTCTGGGCAATCTCAGGTCTGATACCTACCAGCATGCACTTCGCCCCGACTAAACGCACAGCCTCTGCCGCTTGAATGATATGATGAGCAACCATTGTATCCACCACCGGTACACCCGTGATATCAATCAATACAACTTCTGCCCTATGCTTCACTACACCGTTTAACAGGTTTTCCATGATCAAGCGCGCTCGTTCAGTATCAATCGTTCCGACAAGAGGCATGATGGAAATTTTCTCAAAAACCGGTATAAGGGGCGCAGATAATTCCTGCAATGCTATCTTTTGAAGAGAAACCGTTCGTTCCCATGATTCTGTATAAGCCTTAACCACTTTGTTGTACATCGGGGTCAGCCATTTGTCGAATTTCTCAACCTGAGCAGCATAATTTTCTTCTGATATCAGTTGATCATTCGTCATGCCCTCAAATACCACTTTCCCAAATGTACCTAATGCTGATGTCACAAATGTTAGTGGCCACCCTAATCTGACAACTTTCTCAGCGAAATCTTCCAACCGGCTGGTGAATTCTTTCGAATCTCTCAAATTGGCAGCGATCATTTCCACAAACTCATGGCTTGTCTTAGTGAAAACCTGATCAGAAACGACTTGAAGAAACTTCTCATCCGCCTCATTTCGCATTCGTTCCATCCATATACTAGTGATTTCTGATTTATTGGTTTGAATATAATCCGTGACTTCACTAAACATATCGTTCTCTCCATTCTATCATATGAAATTTAACCTCAGTATTTATGCCGAGTGATGTAACCCAATTTTAAAGTAGTTTACATCCATTGACGCAAAATGACGTAATTAATCTAATAGTAACAAATTAACATAGAAAAGAAAAAAGCTATGCCTTTTCGGGTATTTTGCTTTCTTTTCCCATTATAAATTGTTTGCCTTGTTTTGTCATAAAATTGTCTATATTTCCACTATCCATATTCTTCTTACAATCAAAAAAACTTCGCCGTAATATAAAAAAGGCAAAACAAAAAGGCTTAATGATCAATATCGTGTTGATCAGCAAGCCTTCTGGTTTGCAGTAATACTGTCCCTATTATAAACGTGACCATGATTACACACATTCAGTAAGAATGCTGGTTAAAACTGGATCAGACCCACACTGATTTGCAGGGCGTCATCCACCTTTTCCATCATCTCATCATCCAGATGTGTAATTTTATCGGTAAGACGCTGTTTATCGATCGTTCGAATCTGTTCAAGCAAGATAACGGAATCACGTTCAAAGCCATAACGTTTTGCATCAATTTCAACATGAGTAGGCAGTTTTGCTTTTTGAATTTGTGCGGTAATGGCAGCTACAATAATTGTGGGACTAAACCTGTTCCCTATATCGTTTTGAATAACAAGTACCGGCCGAACTCCGCCTTGTTCTGAACCTACAACAGGAGAAAGGTCTGCAAAATATACGTCACCACGCTTTACAATCAAAGGATTAACCTCCGCTTACTAAGCGTTCGACTGTATGTTCTGCCTCATATTCTGCTTGAATCGCTTCAGAAGCGATTGCGAGATTAATCTTAGCCATTTCCATATAGCCGCGTCTCATAGATTCACGTAATTGTCTCTTCTTACGCTCTCTTAGATACATTTTGGTTGCACGATAAATAAACTCATTGCGATTCACATTTTCTTGATCTGCAAAGCCGTCTAATTCTGTAACGAGCTGTTGCGGTAGACGAATTAAGATTTCTGTTGTTGCGCTGGATTCAGACACAAACTACACCTCCACCAATCACTACATACCGTTTCTGTTCATTAACATATTTATCATACCATCAATTATAGGGAATGAAAAGTTAATTTATCAATCTCTTCTATTATCCACCATTTAAAATACGAATTATTCATCCTGAAGTTCTTTATTTTTCAATTGACCCTGTACCCCGGTAGATAAGAGTTTATTCGATACTTCTGCAGGTTCTCCGTTCCGTATATAAATACGCGGAACCCTTGTAGAGATGATACAAGGTATCTCATAGTTGATTGTATCAAGCTTTTGAGCGATTTCATCCATGGTGATATCCTCTTCGCCCTGACTGCCGATTAGCGTGACATGGGTTCCAATCGACCTGGATTCAGGGAGGCGGATCATGCATTGATCCATGCAAATCCTTCCAACAATTGGAACTCTCTTTCCGTCCACCAAAACGTCCTGCCCCTGTAACTTTCTAAGCCACCCGTCAGCATAACCGATGGGAATCGTCCCGATCCACTCAGCCCTTTCCGTTTGATACGTAGCTCCATAACTGACCTTCTCAAAAGCTCCGAGCTCCTTGGTGTGGATGAGTGTCGAATGAAGAGAAAAGACTTCCTTTAACGGAAATGGCAGTTCCGGTTTCATTTCAATCGACGGTGTAAGTCCATACATGGCAATTCCGACCCGCACAGCATTAAAGAGTGTATTCGTTTTCCTTAAAGTAGCCGCACTATTGGAAGAATGAATATAGGCAGGAAGACTATCCAATTGTGCAAGCATATGTTCGAAACGCACCAATTGCTCATCAAGATACTCATCGTTCAATTCATCCGCAGTGGCGAAGTGGGTAAAGATCCCTTCCATTTCGAACTGAGGATGATCAAGGATATATTTCTCAATCCCCTTCAACTCTTCAGTCGTCCGTACACCGATCCTGCCCATACCGGTATCACATTTGATGTGGAGGTTTAAACAATCTCCTTTTGACAGTTGTCTTTCAGCTTCCACTAGCCATTCCTGCTGAAACACCGTTAATGAAATATCCATATCGGCAGCCATCTTCACGTCTTTAGGGCGTGTAGCCCCCAACACCAGGATAGGTGCGATGATGCCGCCTCTCCTTAAGGAGATCGCTTCATCCAGGAATGCCACAGCAAGACCATGCGCCCCCGCCGAAAGAGCCGTCAGAGATGTTTGCACATCCCCATGACCATACGCATTCGCCTTCACTACGGCAAACACCTTTACATCATTCGGGATATGACCTTTGATATTCTTTACGTTTTCATATAAATGATCTAAATTGATTTCAGCCCATGTATCACGAAAAAATTGCGTCTGGGTTTCCACTCTGTTCACTTCCTCGTATCTTTACACAAAACATTGTCATTCTATTCAAGAATACCATGGATTATTCATAATATCATTGATTGTGGTGAAGAGAATTTTTTGGGGAAGGGTGAAACTCGAAAAGAGGGTGTTTGAAAGGAAATAAGATCTGCGACGAAACTTTCTATCCGTTTGTGCTCAAATTGCTTGATTAGTAAAATATGTGACCTTTTATTATCGAGTTTGGGTTATATATTATCGAGTTTCTGATTTTATTATCGACTTCTACTCGTATATTATCGAGCTTTCGCATATATCATCGACTTTACAACTTATATTATCAACTTACGCTATTCACTCTTGATCCCGTCATTGAAAAGAGGCAGACCCGGCAGGCCCGCCCCTATCATAGAATTTATTTCACCATCGAACCTTGTACAGACTGGGCCACCATCACCATCTCGGAAGGAGTGAGATCATTTGAAGCAAGCATATAATCCACGCCGTTATCCGTCCATCTGATGGATTGATCTGTCATGGCCGCCACTGTGAATCCGAGGTCCACTAATTCCCCTTTAAGTGAAGTAGAAACCGTCATCGTCGGCACGACAGTTGTCTTCTCCTGTACGATTGTAAATGACTTTTCACCATCGTAGGTCAAGATGACACGTTTTCCGGTATCCGTCGCCACTTCTTTTTCTTCTATTAATTCAGTCCCCGTGATTTCTGACATCGGGTAAAGAACAGTGAATTCAGTATCTTCTACAGATGCTGTAACAGGGACTTCAAGCTGGGCACCTGTCATGTTCTTCTTCATGTCGAAGTCTTTCTTGTCAAATGCCGCTTTCATATCCATCTTGGAAAATTCCACTTTCACGAGCGGGTTTTGATCGGAATCCATGACACTGACGGATGCAGGAGTCAGGTCTTTCTTGTTAAAAGCAATCTCCTGAGTAGGCAGCATCTGACTGTTTTGGTAGCGTGTTTTCGTCGTAAACACATAATGGTTCTTCGTTTCTTTGAAGGTCGCTTCCTTGTCTTCTAACACATCCTTGACAAGCGATTCATACAAGTACGCCTGACTGCTGTTTTCAGGCCAGTTGCTTTGGAATCGGAAGCTTTTGTTCAGGGCCGGTGTCAGAACGAACACTCCCTCGTCATTTCGCAGAATCATCTGGCTTTGATCTTTCGAAGCATTCTTTAAAGCTACACGGTAATAATTAGGGTCATTATGCCATACTTCTACATCATAGGTTTGGGGTTCCTCTCCCACCTGAAGGGTCATTTTGGCATCTGCTTTGTACCCCTTCATATCCTCTACTTTTGCCTTTAGGTCCTTGGTTACATCTTCTTTCGATTTTTGCCCACAAGCGGCGAGCGCCAGCACCGCTAACATGGCAATCACTAGTATCACTAGCTTTTTCTTCATTTTTTCAACCCCTTTTGTCCCAGGATATACGTAATTGAGAGAGGGGAAGGTCAGCTGTCAAAGAATGGACGATCCTTGAAAGAATGCCCGTTTCCATTCGCCAACGAACCGCGATTGTGAGACACCTGACCTTGTCTCTCCTATTGCACTACTGAATATATGAGACAACCTCGGGGATTATGCTGACAAGCATAAAATTTATTACTCTTCGATGACGACTTGAGCAGCCGCAAACTCCCTGCTATGGGTGATGGATAGGTGGGCAGCCGTTCCCTCAGGCTTTGAAAAATACGGCTTGCCTCTTTCATCCTTGCTGATTTCAATATCCCGGAATGAAAGCTCCTTCCCGATCCCGGTACCATTCGCTTTGGCATATGCCTCTTTCGCAGCGAAACGCCCAGCAACAAATTCAACCCTGCGCCGCTCATTCAAAGAATAGAACGCATCCTCTTCTCTGTCCGTTAGAATCCTACTTACAAACTTCGTCTTGCGCTCCAGCAGTTCCTGAATGCGTCCTATCTCAACAATATCCATCCCTATTCCTTTTATCATATGCGATTCCCCTTCTACTCTTGTCCTATCTTACATATATTAATTAAGATTTCACTCGTAATTTCAAACGTCTTCTTATACTATAGTACTATTATGTAACAGAGCCTATCTAGGAGGATACAATATGTTTGTACGAACCGAAAGTTTCTCTCAATTTTTACGATTCTATCCTATTATCTCCTTGATCGTATTGATTCATATCGCCCTTTTCGCCGTAAGCGCCCTCCCTATCTTCCCCCAGCTGTGGGTATACGAACAATTGGCCGGTGTGAATTTATTCATTAAAGAAGGGGAATGGTGGAGACTCCTCACCCCCATCTTCGTTCATATGGATTTTGCCCATCTATTATTTAACTCGTTTTCTCTTGTACTATTCGGCCCGCCCCTGGAAAAACATCTTGGTAAGGCGAAATTCCTTGGCCTTTATTTAGCAAGCGGGATGTTCGCCAATATCATCACGTATTTGGTTAAACCTCTCACCTACAGTCATGTCGGGGCATCAGGAGCTATATTTGGTTTATTTGGATTTTACATCGCCATGATTGTGTTGAAAAACCATTTCATCACAAGGGAAAGCCGGCAAATCATCTTGCCCATCGTCATCATCGGAGTCGTGATGACATTTATGCAATCCGGCATCAACATAACCGCCCACATATTCGGACTTATCGCAGGATTCGTCATCGGATGGATCTCGGGCAGGAAGTAAGGAATATTCAAAAAGCGGCCCGCAAATGCAGGCCGCTTCTTCATTTACACACGATGCGAAAACCAGGAAGCAATCCTCTTAACATCCTCTTGATCAAGGTCCTTAACAGGACTTTCATGTCCGGTTACACCTGATTTCACAGTCGTCGAAAGGCTACCCAGTTCTTTTCTCGATTGAAACCAGCTCACTTTCGTATCAAGAGACTGGATCCTGCTTTTCTTCATGTACATCGTATTCTTCAACAAGCCCCTATACCGTAAAGTCAATTGTCCCCCATCGATCCGCCATCCTCCTGCACGGTATTGGAAGTATCCCAGAACCCCAAAAGGAAGAATCAAAAGGGATACCCAAAGTCCATATGGCCAGTAGAAATAACAGGCAGCTGCCGTGGGTACCAGAACCCAGGCCGTCTGTCTCAACACATATCTTCTCATGGAGCGTCCAGGCAGCCCCTTAAAATCATGTTGGATGATATAGTCGGGAAACAGCCCCTTTAACAAATCCGGTACTTGTTCCTTCTTCACAATCGGGAATAGTTTGATACTCATACTGTCTTTCTCCAGGACAGACCCTCCGGCATTTTCAATATGCACCGTGCAATAGCCGATCAGCTGCCTGATGGGGTTCTCCACAACCCGAATCCCTTGGACCCGATTCAGCGGCACCGTCACCTGCTTCTTCTCAAGCAGCCCCCTTGTCATGACGATATGATCATCTACTATTTTAATCTTAAAATCTCCATAAATGATGAACGTCCAAATAATCGAGAGGACCCATGCTAGAATCAACCCTAAGAACGCTGTCATAGCAACGACGAACACTCCATTTTGAACAAATACTGCCACTTCTTCATACACGGCCTCATACGGAATGAGTTCATTCATTTGAGACAAAAATAAAGCAACACCTGAAATAATGACCCCAACTCCCCCTGAGGTTGCCGCCAGGACCCAAATGTCCTTGGACCCGAGTGAGAAATAGGGTTCTTCCTCCCGGGTTTCAGATGACTCAGGAGAATCCTCCACAGCGGTATGCCCCTTCTTCTCCACATAGATCATGTTCTCTAAGTCCTGAGCTTCTTTCTTTGTAATCGCGGTCAGTTCCGCTTCAGACTCTCTTGAATTTGAAGAGCCTGCCGTTTCAATCTTCACCTTTACAAGCCCGAAAGGACGATGCAAGATCCCTTCGGAGAAATTAAGGCTCTGAATCCGGTCAATGGGGATGTACCGTTTCTTTTTCACAAACAGCCCATATTCAATCCGGAGTTCACCCTCTTCTACGCGGTAAGTGAATCGCAGCCATTTGATGATTCCGAAAACAAGTACGAAAACAAGCACGACAGCCATGGATAAAAGAGGAAGATAATCCCAAAACCCATTCTTCTCTTCCCGATTATTCAATACAAACAGAAATACGAAGGGGACAATCAGATCCTTTAGTTGCTTAATGAAATTGGCCACTGCCGAAATGGAGTGAAGACGTTTATGCTCAGACATCATCTTCCGCCACCCTCGCCAATTGTGATATGGAATTTCTCAGCTGATCCGCTTCTTCCATGTCCAATGCCGGAATCTCGTGAACCGTCGCTGCCGTGGAAATGGTGATCGTCGATAGTCCATACCTTTTTAAAATAGGCCCCTGTACCGTGTCTACATGCTGTACCCTCACCATCGGGACCAATGTCCGCTTCACAATGAAGATCCCACGCTGCAGTTCAATTTCCTGCTCCCTCACTTCATATCTCCATCTTTTCCATTTCATCATCGGAAGCAAGTAAACAAACAAATATGTAAACAAAATAAATACAAGCACTGCTGTGACAGTCACCAAATGGGACCAATCAAAAATAAAAGCGAGCACAATCGCTCCGGCTACAAACACCGCCGCGATCAATGATTCCAACACCCCATATATTCTCCAGACCTTCAAAGCCATGGGCGATATTCGCGTTTGCGGTTCCCCTATCATGCAAATCCCCCTTCCATCTCTCTTACTAAATCTTACAGTATAAATACGATTGGGAACAGAGATGGTTTCAGAATATGCCTCACGCTAGTTAATAATAAAAGAACTCTTATCCACCCATTCGATCCCTTCACATTCCTGCAGGTCCTCTACTAACTTGAACAAAGCGTCATCCTTTTTCTTTGCTTCAATCATACAATCGATTTCATCGACCGTACCTTTTATGCCGTGCAGAAAATCAAGAAACATGCCGGGATCGATGAAATCCGCATGTGCTTTATATTCCTCTTTTGACCTCGGGCTTGAGATATGCATTTTCATCGGAAGCTTCGACTGACTCCACGTCCCAACCACCCTATCCCAGTCCAACAACCAATCCCGTTCGTTATACGCAAGATGATGATGATAATCAAACACAAGGGGAATGCCCAGTTTCTCACATAAATAAAGGGCATCCGCCGCACTGAAAACCGTGTCATCATTTTCAAGGATGATCATCCGTTGAAGAGACACAGGAGTCAGCCCCCAATTATGAATGAATTGCTCCAGCGCCTTCTCCTTATCCTCATATGCCCCGCCGACATGAAGAACACAGCGATGGGTCGGATCGATTCCCATTCCTTTTAACAACGCCTCATGCACCTTCAAGGTTTTTAGCGTATTTTTCAAAACATCCACATCGCTTGAATTCAGCAGAACAAAATGGTCGGGGTGAAAATCGACCCGCATCGGATGTAGCTGGAGATAATCTTTAATCTCTTGTAGTTCCTCCTTCAAAGGAGAAATAAAATCCCACCCTTTCAAATCCGGATGATTGGCAAGAGGAATCAACTTTGAACTGAACCGGAAGAAATGGATTTCATTCAGGACATTATGCTTTAAAAGCCTAAGGCAATTTTGTAAATTCGACCGGGCAATCCTCTCGAGTTTATGGATAGCCGCTTCCCGATCCTTTATGCTGGAGAATTGTTTATATGTCATCGTTTGGGAAGGGGACGCATTTTGCAGGTTCATGCTCATGGCCACGTAGCCAAGTTTAATGAGTGTCATGGGTGGGTGGACTCCTTTTTGGGGTTAGTATGTGCTTTAGTCGGGGAATTATCTCGTGGGTTTTGAATAGGTAACAGATTTTGTTCCTCCTTGGGTTTCTAATTGAAAGTACTTTAATATTTTGTAGGCTGTGTTTCTTGAGTTTAAATGGAGGAACTTTCTTAAATCACTATTGGTTAGCTGATCATTTATTAGTAAGAAATAATCTTTGACCGCTGTCTCATGAGCTCTCTTTGATGAAGCATGGCACTTCACGCAGTACCAGGATGCACTGACTCGAATCATGGGGATGTGTTGGCAGGATTCACATCGGACACCGGTGATGAGATCGTTTTTTGTCAGGGAGTAGGCTTCTAAAATGTCTATTTCATGTTCATGATGATGCTTTAATAAGGTCCTTTTCATTTTTAAGAGTTCTTTATCTGTAATGATTGTTTTTAAATGTTTTTCATTTAGTTCTTTTATTTTATCGATGAGGTTTTGAGCATGAATAATATTCTTATAAGGATCATCTGGTGCCGGGGATACTGTGTAGTTCAGAATGGTTGACGGGTTGCTGAAAACGACGAGGTGTTCGATTGGGGGATGATTCAGTTTATGGGTACTGAACCATTTCTGTAGTAATAATTTATATCTTTGCACTTGAGAAACCGGGTCGATAAACCCTTCCGTCACTCCTTTATGAGTCCGGGTAAGTTGTCTGATGAAAGGATCGATGAGGACGATTCCTGATATGTTTTTTACTTCGATGATTAAAATATAGAAAGGGGTAAGGATGAGAAAGTCCATTTGGAAATGGTTTGAGAAGATGGGGAGTCTTACATTATAGAAGATTTTGTACTTTTTGTCTTTCAGGAAGGTGAGGTGGTAGTACACGGTGGATTCTCCATTATATCCTGCTCTTCTTTTCTTGAAATCCTTTTCTATAAGTGGCATTTGAGGATGATTATGGGGAGTTCGGCATAATAACGCTTCCGTTTTTTCAAGAATGATGGGGATTTTGAGTTCTTTACAGATCAATGGATCACTCTCCTTATGGTTTATGGATATTTAGTTCGCCACAGGATGAGAGAATCCTTCATTCGGGTTGGAAATATTAACATATTAATATGTATTGCGTCATTTTCTGGATAATTGCGTCGTTTTTTTATTTATTGCGTCATTTTTAATGATAATTGCGTATTTTTACAAATATTGGAACGCATCTCTTTTCTCTCTTTCCACTACCTCGTACAATTACCAAAACCACAACCAACAAAAAAAACACGACAACCCCAAAAGGTCATCGTGTTCCATCTAATCAAGAATTGTTATAAGATTTACGTTTGCTTGAAGAATGTGGTCTGCCGCCGCCTGAACGGTTGCGATCTCCACCACGGCTTCCGCCTCCACGGTTTCCACCGCCACTGCGTGATGATCCACCACGGCTTCCGCCTTTACCGCTGCGTGAACCGCCTTTGTATCCACCACGGTTTCCGCCGCCACGATTTCCACCTCTTGATGGTAATGGGCGCTCTTCCGTAATTTCAACCGGAGTTGTATCAGGCTCTTTCGTCAATACACGGATCGCTGCCGCTACCGCTTGAACCGGATCATGATCGCCAAGGAACTCTTCTGCTAATGGATAGTAATCTTTAAGATCGCTTTCCTTCGCTGCTTCAACCAGTTTCTCTAAAGCCAGACGCTGCTGACCTTCAAGAGCTTCGTTTAAGCTAGGTGGCTTAAGGGCCGTCATTTTCTTCTTCGTTGTTTGTTCAACGATCTTCAGGTAACCCATTTCTCTTGGTGTGACAAAAGTGATGGACATACCCTTCTTACCTGCACGACCTGTACGTCCGATACGGTGAACGTAGCTTTCAGGATCTTGAGGAATATCAAAGTTGTATACATGCGTTACGCCTGAGATATCTAATCCACGGGCAGCAACGTCTGTAGCGATCAGGATGTCGATGCGTCCTTCTTTGAATTTCTTGAGGACCGTCATACGACGAGCTTGTGAAAGGTCTCCGTGAATACCTTCTGCAAGGTAACCGCGGATGCTTAGGGCACGAGCTAATTCGTCTACTCTACGCTTAGTACGGCCGAATACAATCGCAAGTTCAGGTGATTGTACGTCGATTAAACGTGAAAGGGTATCGAATTTTTCTTTTTCACTTACTTTTGTGAAGTATTGTTCGATATTCGAAACCGTTACTTCTTTTGATTTCACTTTGATGACTTCCGGCTCTGACATGAAACGGTTCGCAATACGACGGATCGGATCCGGCATTGTTGCTGAGAATAAAAGTGTTTGTCTTGTGCTTGGAACTGTCTCAAGGATGCTTTCGATGTCCTCGATGAAGCCCATGTTCAGCATTTCATCTGCTTCGTCCAGTACTAGTGTTTCAACGTTTTCAAGGTTAAGTGTTTTACGTTTGATATGGTCAAGAAGACGACCTGGTGTACCTACGATGATATGTGGGTTCTTCTTCATCGCACGGATTTGACGCTGGATGTCCTGACCTCCATATACGGATAGGACGCGGGCACGCTTGTCGGCACCGATACGGTATAACTCTTCAGATACCTGGATCGCAAGTTCGCGTGTTGGTGCAATGATCAACGCTTGCACTTTCGGGTTTTTCACATCGATTTTCTCGATCATCGGAACACCGAATGCTGTCGTTTTACCTGTTCCCGTTTGTGCCTGACCGATGATATCCTTACCTTCTAAACTGACCGGGATCGTACTTGCCTGAATGGGTGTAGCTTCTTCAAAGCCCATACGTTTGATTGATTTCAACGTAGATGCGCTTAAGTTTAAATCTGCAAACTTAGTCAATGTTACATTCTCCTTTAATTTACATCTTTTATAACTAATCAATATCTGATTATATTTTTAGGTCGGAACGAAATCTTACAATTTTACCCACCGAAAGACTTCGGTATCTAATCTAAAACCGTCTATATGAGATGTTTAGTTTTATGTTTGGTACAAAAAAATACACTCTTCAAAATAGAAGAGCTAGCACGTCCAACAAAATAAGAACTATGTTGTAGTTATGTTACCACTTCTAGAAACGAATTTCAATCTAATGTCAAATAGTCAATCTATTCAATTTGAAGAAATTGGTAGATCTTCTCAAATAGATCCTGCTTGTCTTCACTATGACAAATTAAGTGTTTTGCTTCCGGGGAATAGTATAGGTTTTTCTTTTTTGAGGAAATAGTCTCGTATATATATTTCGCAGCTTTCGGGGGGACTATTCCATCATTCTCTCCTTGAGCGATGAACGTTGGGATGTTCACCTCGCCGAGGAGTG
Organism: Rossellomorea sp. NPDC077527; assembly: GCF_044542955.1. Lineage (NCBI taxonomy): Bacteria > Bacillati > Bacillota > Bacilli > Caryophanales > Bacillaceae > Rossellomorea > Rossellomorea sp. NPDC077527. The sequence goes on from NZ_JBITVL010000010.1 coordinate 20,820, forward strand.
GACGAGCGATACGGACAACTTTTCTGAATTCATATGTGGACAGAAACGGGGTTTGAGTCACCTTGAATTTATATCGTTTGTACAGCTCGTTTTCAAGCATATTGCCTTGCATTCCCTCTTTAATTAAATTACCAATATCTTTCAGCAGTTGTTTAACATTTATATAGTAAGCAGCGGCACTTAATAGTACGAGCTTGCTGATATTGTATTTAACCGAAAGATACGTAGCAATCAATCCACCCATTGAGAACCCGATGACATACACTTCGTCGCATGTGTCCAACAGGACCTTCAGCTCAGACTCAGCATGTTCGATCCACTCAACATGCTTAATCCCTTTCAGGTCAAGGGTTTGCCCATGGCCTGGGAGAGTCGGCACGACGATTTTCCAATCGGTCCGTTCCTGGAGGAATTCTGCAAGAGGCTCAACTTCAAATGGGCTCCCTGTAAAACCATGGATTAATAAACAACCGATCATGTTATCCCCACTTACTTCTCAAAAAGTAGGGAGCGAGCCACACTCCCACAACATCTACAAGCTCATTTTGTTCACTTTAATGAAGGTTTAAACTTATGCCTTAAGGTTGTCGATAATTTCTTCAAGCTTCATCCCTCTGGATGCCTTGAATAAGATCAGTTCATCCCCCTTAAGGATGGAAGACAGTTTATTCGTCAGGCTTTCTTTGTCTGTAAAGGAGTGAACCCGGTCTTCTTGAAGATTCTCCAGGGCACCTTTCGCAATCAGGCTTCCAAGATGGCCGAATGTGAATACTTGCTGAATTTTCTCTCCATCGATCATGCGTCCGATTTCCTGATGGAATTCTTCTTCATTATCCCCAAGTTCAAGCATATCTCCGAGGACCAGGATCTTTGTACGGTAGCCCTCAAGCTCTGCTACAAGCTCAATGGCCGCTTTCATGGAAGTCGGACTCGCATTGTAGGCATCGTTGATGATGCTTTCGCCTTTCTTCCCTTCAAGCATTTCCATCCTCATCTGCGTCAGCTTTAACGACTGTAAGCCTTCTTTCATTTCATCCACGCTGAGTCCGAAATGACGGGCAATCAGGATTCCAGCAAGGGCGTTATGGATATTATGCTGCCCTAAAACAGGCAGGAAGAACGTTTCACCTTCAGCGAAAGACGTCTCGAAATAGCTTCCATGATTGTTCATTTCGATTTTAGTCGGGTAAATCGTATTGGATTCACTTCTTCCGAAAGTCTCCATATGCGTGAGGCCGAGTCCTTTTACACCTTCCTGCAGCAACGGCTCATCTCCATAGTAGGCAAACAGACCTTCAGGCTTCAGACCTTTTACGATTTCAAGCTTGGCCTTGGCGATACCTTCTCTTGAACCTAGGTCCTGCAGGTGAGATTCCCCGATATTCGTAATGATGGCAGCATCAGGTTGGGAAATTTCAGATAGGAGTTCAATCTCACCGAACCCGCTCATTCCCATCTCAAGTACAGCCACTTCCGAGTCTTGTGGAAGGGAAAGGATGGTCAGCGGGAGACCAATATGGTTATTATAGTTCCCTTGTGTTTTATGAACACGGTACTTTACAGACAGCAGATTGGCTACAATGTCCTTGGTCGTCGTTTTCCCATTGCTTCCTGTAATGCCGACGACTTTTAAATCCAGTTCGTGGCGATACTTGTTCGCCAAAGCCTGAAGGGCAAGCAGCGGATCTTCCACAACGAGTACAGGTATATCTTCCGGAGGGTTAGGGACATTGATATCCCATAGAGCTGCAGAAGCACCATTTTCAATGGCTTGGCGAACAAATTGGTGACCGTCTACATTCTCCCCTTTAAAAGGAACAAATAAGTTGCCGCTCTCGATTTTTCTTGTATCGATGGAAACGCCCTTCACGACCACTGATTCAAATGGGGTAAGATCGTTTTTCACATCAAGCATGGTACACATATCTTTAATCGTCTTCTCGAACATTCGTTTACTCCTTTTACTCATTTTTTAATGAAAATAAAGCAGGGACTGCCTTTAGGCGGTCAGTCCCAAGTTGTTTACATCGTATGCTTAATCATTTGTTTGTCTTGATATCGTTCCATTCCAAGCTCCACAAGTTTCCCGATCAGAGTAGGATAATCGACTCCTGTATGCTTCCAAAGAAGCGGGAACATACTGAATGGCGTGAAGCCAGGCATCGTGTTCACTTCATTCATATAGATTTGACCATCCTCCGTTAAGAAGAAGTCTGCCCTTACAAGCCCGGAACAATCCAGTGCCTTATAGGATTGGATGGCAATTTCCTTCATTTCGTTATAGATGCTTCCTTCCACTTCTGCCGGAATGATAAGGGCGGTATCTCCATCCTCATATTTGGCTTTGTAATCGTAGAAGTCTTTCTTCGGAACGATTTCACCTGCTACAGAGCATTCCGGCTGATCATTTCCAAGTACGCCGAGCTCGATTTCCCGTGCCTTTACGCCTTCTTCAATGATGATCTTGCGGTCGAACTGGAACGCTTCACTGAAAGCAGACTGCAGTTCTTCACGAGTCGTACATTTGCTGATTCCGACCGATGATCCAAGGTTGGCGGGCTTTACGAAGCAAGGGTAGCCAATCTCCTCTTCCACTTGCTTATAAGCCGCTTCCGGATTCCCTTTCCATGTGCTGCGGATGAACCACGTATAGTTGACTTGCGGGATGCCAGCCTGAGCGAATAGATTCTTCATGATGACTTTATCCATTCCGGCAGATGAAGCAAGGACACCGTTCCCCACATAAGGGAGATTCAACAGCTCAAGCATTCCTTGAACCGTTCCGTCTTCACCATTCGGTCCGTGAAGCAGTGGGAAGATCATGTCATATCCTTCTGAATCTGACGGCGCGATGGATGTACTTAAAGCATTAGGGGCAATCTCTTCCCCTTCTTTAAATTGCAATGCCTTCACATCTTCAACAGGAGCGTTCAGTTCAGGACCCTTGACCCAACGGCCTTCCGTCGAAATAAAAACAGGGTGGATTTCGTATTTATTTAAATCCAGGGCACCAATCACGGCCTTGGCTGTTTGCAGAGATACATTATGTTCAGCGGATTTTCCTCCGTATAGTAAGCATAACTTCGTTTTCATAAATGAGTTACCTCCAATATTCACAATAGATGTTTCTATTTTATCACTTTCACCGGAAAGGGAAAGAATGATTCCCTTGGAAAATAAAATTTACCACATTTGTCTTGATTCAAATAGCATTCAAAGAGTGCCCAATATATATGTATGCAAATGAAAACCAGTCCTGCGACAAAATGGACCTATTATTATTCTGAATACACTTAAGATTTCGCCTATTTAAAAAGCTATTAAACTATCATGGCATAAGGTGTATAATCCCTCTATCAAAAACATTTGTATTTTTAAGGAGGACACCCAGATGAGAAAGCTCGGTTTACTGCCTAAGATTCTATTAGGTATTGCGTCAGGTATTGTCATTGGTGCCTATGCACCAGAATGGTTTGTGAAAATCTTCGCTACATTCAATGGATTATTCGGTAATTTCCTCGGATTTGCGATTCCGTTGATCATCATCGGCTTTATCGCTCCTGGGATCGGCTCCATGGGAAAAGGCGCAGGGAAACTTCTTGGATTGACCACTGCCCTCGCGTACGGTTCCACAGTATTAGCCGGTTTACTCGCCTTTGCCGTTGCGAAGTCTATATACCCATCTTTACTGGCCAATCAAACTTCCCAGTCATTTGAAAATCCTGAAGAAGCTCTTCTCAAAGGTTTCTTTACAGTGGACATGCCTCCAATCATGGGCGTTATGTCGGCATTGCTCATCGCTTTCACCATCGGACTTGGAATGGCCGCCATCAAAGGCGACACCCTTCAAAAAGGGATGGATGAATTCAGGAACATCGTCGAGCTTGTGATTGAAAAGATCATCATTCCACTGTTACCTGTTCATATACTTGGAATTTTCGCCAATATGACGCAAGGTGGACAAGTGAGTGCCATCATGTCTGTATTTGCTAAAGTATTTGTCATGATCATTCTTTTACATGTTATTTTCTTAATTATTCAATATACAGCTGCAGGGACACTGAGAAAACAAAACCCTCTTTCCATGATGAAAGGGATGCTCCCAGCTTACTTTACGGCACTCGGAACACAGTCTTCCGCGTCCACGATCCCGGTGACCCTTGAACGTTCCAAGAAAATCGGTTCAAGAGAACGCATTGCCGATTTCTCTGTACCGCTTCTTGCTACGATTCACTTATCAGGAAGTACCATCACTCTTGTCAGCTGCGCCATGGCCGTCATGTTCATCCAGGGCGAGGCACTGCAATTCACTCAGCTGTTTCCATTCATTCTGATGCTTGGCATCACGATGATTGCAGCACCCGGTGTTCCAGGGGGAGCCGTCATGGCAGCCCTTGGACTACTTGAAACGATGCTTGGATTCGGACCGACAATGACGTCCCTTATGATCGCCCTGTATCTCGCACAGGACAGCTTCGGAACTGCCTGCAACGTAACCGGTGACGGCGCCATCACATCGATCGTCGACAAACTGACCCAAAAGAAAAAAGCACACGTATCTTCTATTAAAGCAAGCTAACCTAATAGAGGTCCGTCCCTCCAATCGGAGGGACGGACCTCTATTTTTATTTTTGAAATCAGTCTGAAAAAGACACCGCGGTGACCATTTTATCTGCATATGACGTTTAGACGACGTGACGCATAGGTCCAGGGAACCACTCTCCGATCCGTGAATCAGTCACTTCACCACTGAATATCTCTGTCATTTTCTGTATAATGGAAATATTAACACATTAAAGGAGTGCTCATAAATTGAAATTAACCGGGCAGCGTGTAACACTAAGAAAAATAGAAGAGAGAGACCTTCCTACTTTATGGGACTATATTTACGGGGATCCTTCTCCGGAATGGAAAAAATGGGACGCCCCTTATTTTGAACATAAATATGTCCCTCTTGACGAGTATATGGAATCATCCACCCGGAATAAAAACCGCAGCGATGAATTCCAGCGGATCATCGAAGTTGACGGAACCATCATCGGAACCGTCGGATACTATTGGGATTATGAGCCCACCAGATGGCTTGAGGCCGGGATTGTGATCTATGATCCCGCATACTGGAACGGTGGATACGGGACCGAAGCCTTATCCCTATGGGTAGACCACCTTTTTACTACAAAGGAAATCGGACGGGTCGGCATCACGACCTGGTCAGGAAATGAACGGATGATGAAGGCCGCAGAAAAAATCGGCATGCAGCTTGAAGGTCGTATGCGAAAATGCCGTTATTACAATGGCGTCTATTACGACTCCATCCGAATGGGCATGATCCGGGAAGAATGGGAAGAAAAACGATCTCTCTAAAAGGAGTCCCACTATGAAAACAATCATCCTGGTTGGTGGCGGACACAGTCACCTTCACTGTTTAAAAAAGATACAACCGCAAGAAGAAACCGTGAAATGGATCCTCATCTCCCCTTCCCGCTATCAGCATTACTCGGGAATGTTCTCCGGATATACAGAAGGAATCTATTCATTAGAAGAAACCCGGATCGATTTAGATAATTTATGTGAGAGGGCTGGCTGTGACTTTGTCGAAAGCACCGTCCTCTCTATCGATCCCGATGAACAGCATCTCTTAACAGACAAGGGAGACATATTCACCTACGACTTCGTTTCTTTCGACATCGGGTCGCGGAATGACTCGCTGGAGATCCAAGGTTTACATACGCACAATCTGCCCATCAAACCGAACTATCGTTTCCCCGAGCAAATCGAGAAACTGCGTAACAGCAGAAGGACGGTCTTTATCGGTGGAGGCGCAGCGAGTATTGAGATGGCTTTATCTTTGAAAGCATGGAAAATGAAAATGGGGTATGAGGATCATGCCGTTACAGTGATTCATTCTTCACCACTCATAGAAAAAGCAGGTTCCTTTTCATCAAAGAAAATGACGAGAGTTGCCCATTCAAAAGGCATCGAATTGCATAAAGGACGTGTGACAAAAGTAGATAGTACCCGCGTACATACGGGAGAGGGACGGACCTTAGGATTTGATGAGATCATTTTCTTAGGCGGGCCCAAAGCGCCTCCACTCTTCGGAAGCAGTGTGCTGCAGACAGATGAAAAAGGCTTCCTCCTCGTGAACAGCTACCTCCAATCCGTCGAATACCCAAACGTATTCGGAGCAGGTGACTGCGCAACTTTACAAGACTTCCCCAATCTTCCGAAAAACGGGGTCACGGCTGTGCGACAAGGCCCTGTGCTATGGAAAAACCTGACCGGTGCAGCGGCTGGTGGAAAGATCATTCCCTTTGAACCGCAGAACCGGTATCTGGCGATTATGTCGATTGGGAATAAGGAGGGCTTTTTGACATATGGATCATTTTCATTGGTCAACGGCTGGGCGTGGCGGTTGAAGAATTGGATTGATGTGAGGTTTGTTGGAAGGTATGGGGGGTGAGGTGGTAGGTTTTGTTTTTCGTCATCCCTTCTGAATTGAGCTGCATGGATTGAAGAATCTTATAAGCAATCTTTCTCGATTCTAAATGGAGGAATTTTCTAACTTGCTTGTTGTTTATTCGATCAGAAATTAAAAGGGCATAGTCGTTTAAAGCAGCTATATGACCATCTTTTGATTTCCCACCACATTCCGTGCACTCCCAATGAGCATATCTCCTTACCATAGGAAGATGTTGACATTGCGAACACTTTACACCAGACATTATTTCACCTGGAGTAACTCCATAAATGTCTTTAGGGAAAGCAAAGGGTGCAGTGTGTTTTTTCACTAATTGGCTGGAGATTTTTTTTAATTGTTTTGCTGGAATAGATTCTTTTCTATGAAGAGCAAGTACGGATAAAATCCATCCCTCTACATTTTCTACCCTGATCACATTATGATATTTTTCATTAGGAGAAGTAGTATCAATGATTGTGGATTTATTCGTCATGACAACAAGTGTAGAAATCGGGATTGAAGGCAGCTTTCTGTTGATGAACCACCTTACCAACTGCTTCTTCTGGCGTTCGACCTGTGTGACAGGGTGACTGAATGCCTCTTCTTTATCCTCTACCTTTCGAATGGCTTGGTCGAATCTCGAATCTAATGTGTAGGTTCCAGCTATGTGCTTGACTTCTATAATGATGAAGACTTGTGGGGTTAAGAGGAGGGTATCGATTTGAAAGTGACGGTCATCTATTTCAAGTCGAAGATCATGCAAGATGAATATATTTTTATTTTTAGATATAAACTTCAGATGATAGTCTAATTGTAATTCTCCCCGGTAACCGGCTTTTCGCTTGGCTAAATCCGCCTTTATGATATGCCAATGGCTATGAGCAGGAGAGAGTCTTTCTAATAATGCTTCATTCATTAAAATTCTCCGGGGTATTTCCCTGTTTTTAACGATCAATTTATCAACTCCTTTCATTGTATACACGTTTATTCGACACCCGCTTATAAAAACCCTTTATTTTACAAATATATTGTAAGTTGAGTTTTCATGATATCGGTTATTGGGCCACTTTGTGGGTTTTTCGGGCCACATTTAATATAAATTGGGCCACTTTCGGCATTTATTGGGCCACTTCCCCGGTTTATTGGGCCAAATTGTGAACGCCACCACTCGCCACATCCCACACCCCAACCCACACAAAAAAAACACGACCACCAACCAGCAGCCGCGCACTCCTACACATCTATCTAAACAACTCCACATACTTCTTACTAATCACAGGCAATACCCCATCAAACAGCTTCTCCCTCCAATAGAGGTCCGCTACCTGCTGTACAGCTGCTGCGTGATTCGGATAAGGGTAGACCATATTGGACAGAGCACCAATCTTGCTTCCTTTTTCCATGGCAAACACGACAGGCTGCATCCAGTCTCCTGCACCGGAACCGACTGCGTGGGCACCGAGTATTTTCCCGCTTGAGTCTGTGATGATTTTGACGAGTCCTTCGGTTCGGTGGTCGGCAACGAAGCGGTCGACTTCGTCCAATGTCTTCTTAAAGACTTTATACTGAATTCCTTTTTCCATGGCCTCTTCTTCGGTCAATCCGATATGAAAGATTTCTGGTGTCGTATAGGTTGTCCAAGGCAGTTTTTTGTAGGAAACCTTTCGTTTCAATCCGAACACAGCGTTTTGGACGACGAGTTTCCCTTCCATTCCGGCTCCGTGTGTGAATGGGTAGCGGCCGTTCACGTCCCCGATGGCGAAAATATGTGGATGATTCGTTCTTAGTTCATCATTCACTTTGATGAAACCGCGGTCGTCCATTTCCACGCCGGCTGCAGACAGGTTTAAAGATTCCGTCCCGGGTTTTCGGCCGGTTGCCAAAAATAATAGGTCCCCATTAACAGAATGCTCCACACCGTCTTTCATATAATGGACCGTTTTCTGCCCGCCATCCCGCTTTGATACCCGTTTGATCTCTGCTCCATACACAAACTGGATATCCTTTTCTAGTATGTCGGCTGCCACTTCACGAATTTCTTTATCTTCTTTCACTAAAACCTCATCATGTTGTTCCAGGACAACAGCTTCAGAACCTAAATGGGAAAATGCCTGGGCAAGCTCAAGTCCGATCGGACCTCCTCCCACGAACACAACCCGGTTTGGCAGTTCCTCGACGTCGAATACCGTTTCATTTGTGTGATACTCTACCTCGGAAAGGCCTTCGATATCTGGTACCCTAGGACTTGATCCAGTCGCCACGACAATCCTTTTCCCTGAGATCCTGTCCTCTTTCTCCACCAGAATGGTGTGGGGATCCAGGAACTCGGCTCCACCGAAATAGATATCGACCCCTAATTCCAGGAAGCGCTCGGGATCGTCATGCTGTTGGATATGCGCTATGGCTCCTTTGACTCTCTCTTTCACCTTTTTCATGTCAACGGTCCCTTTGGTTTCGAATCCAAAAGCATCACCTTTCCTTATAGTAGCTACTTCCCTTGCTGCCTGGATGAATGCCTTTGACGGAACGCAGCCAAAGTGCAGGCAGTCCCCGCCAAGCACACCGCTTTTTTCGACAAGGGCTACTTTGGCTCCAAGGGAAGCGGCTCCCGATGCGACGGTCAGTCCACCGGCGCCTCCCCCTATGACTATCAAATCGTATTGATCCATCTTCATCTCTCCTTAAGAAAGTAATCGTTTCGCTTCCAGAAACCGCTGGATACCCGTGTACAATTCCACTGCAAAAAATAGTAACGTCGTCCACAGGACTATCGAGGGAAATAGCATCATGACGCTGAATAGAATGAATCCTTCCGTCCTCTCAGCGAGTCCCGCCTGGTAATAGAATGACTTCATCCCCTGCTTCTCTGATACGGCTCCGACTGTGAGAAAAATGGTCATGGAGATGATGATGGAGACACTCAATAAGAGGGTGGCCCACATAATGTCAGGGTGCAGGAAAGCAACGCCAAGGAGGACACTGATCTCAACGATTCGATCAAAGGTCACATCCATGACGGTCCCGAACGGAGAAGGCTTGGTCAATCGTGCCATCGTTCCGTCCACTGCGTCGAGGAACCCGGACAGCCATAATAAGGTGACGGCGATGAACGGAAATCCCAAGTAATACACCAGTCCAGTGACCGACCCCACGACAAAGGCCGTGAGCGTCACCTGATTGGCTGATAGTCCTTTTTTTAAAAACAGCCTTGCCGTTCCCTCTATACTTGGCTGCACCCATTTGCGGGCGTGAGTGTCTAACATATTGTTCCCATCCTTTATTTATCTTCTTTCCCCGATAACCCCAGCCATGCTTTCATCTTCTTTTTGAAAATGAGTGGTACGATGATCATGACCAGGAAAAATGCGAGGGCAATATATAATTTCGTTCGATCTTCTCCTACCAAGCTTGACCCTAGAAAGACGTAACCAAACGTGCCGGGTAAAATTCCGATGGCTGTAGCAAGAATGTACGGAACGTATTTCACCTTCCCCATCCCAGCCAGATAGCTAATCAAATCAAAATTGAGGAATGGAACGAGGCGTAATAGGAGGACATAAAAGAAGCCGCTCTCCTCCATCTTGGCCTGTATTTTCTCCATTCTGGCAGATGGTCTTTTTAATAATTTTTCTCCAAGGAAGCTTGCTGCATAGTAGGCGACCGTTGCACCGCCGAGGGCACCTAAAATAATATAAAAGAAACCTTGGACAGCGCCGAAAGCAAGTCCTGCCGCCAGTGAAAGGATGGAAGCCGGGAAAAGGATCAGTGGTCGGATCGTATATACGACGATAAAGACAATCGGAGCCCATATACCAAATGACACGATCCAATCCCTTATATCATGCGGCTTGACCTGGAAGAAATTTCGGCTCAGCCACATGAGGGATAGTAAAATTGCAATAAACAGCAGAATTTTGCCTATTTCCTTCTTCTTCATTGTCTTCCCTCCTACTCCTCTTGATGAAACGTCTGAATGTTCTCTTCCTCGGTATATAGCCAGACCGCCTCGAGTGATGGGTGTCCGTCAAGGGGGAGATTCAGTTTTTGCTTCAAATCCTCCACCCATACTTCATAAATATTCGTTCCCGCTATGAAACGTTTTTGCTTTACCGCTCCCTTCCATTTCGGGGACAAAACACCCTGACCGCTAGAGCTGACCTTTATTTGGGAAGCATGAACAAACTGCCTCCCTCTTAAGATGAGGCCATCGCTCATGAATGACGCGACAAATGGGGATGCGGGCCGGTAATAGATCTCATCTGGACTACCTATCTGCAAGAATCGCCCATCGTGTAACACTGCCACGCGATCCCCCATCTCATACGCTTCATCCCGGTCATGGGTCACGAATATAACCGTGGTTTCTTCTTCCTTTAGAATGCTCCTGACCCAGTGTCTCAATTCTTTCCTCAATTGCAGATCAAGACTGCTGAATGGTTCATCCAGAAGCAATAGCTTTGGCTTCAGGATGAGGGAACGGATCAGGGACACCCGCTGCTGCTGACCCCCGGAGAGCTCTGAAGGATAGTGGTGCATGAATTCCCCAAGACCGACTCTTTCGATATAGTCCATTGCCCTCTCCTTGGTTTCCTTTTTTCTTCTCCCTTTCATCTTTAACCCATACATGACATTTTCAAGAACATTCATATGAGGGAATAATAAAGGTTGTTGAAAGACCATCCCGATGGGGCGGTTCTGAGGTCTGATGGAAGAAATATCGTTTCCTTCTATTAACACCTTTCCCTGCGTGGCAGATTCTAAGCCTGATAGAATGCGCAGAAAGGTTGATTTACCTGAACCCGATGCTCCCACCAGGGAAAGGATCTCACCTTTGTTCAGTGTAAGCGTCGTGTCTGTTAATATTTCTTTCTCTTTAAATGTTTTTGATATTCCTTGAATCTCTATGAATGTATTCACAGCTTCTTCCTCCCTCTTAGATGCTGATATGGGAGCATGACAGTCAAGCATCCTTCCAACATGATATAAAACGCGATGGGGATAAGGGCAAACACAATAGAGAATGCAGCTACGACCGCTTCGTCTGCCGTATTGGTAAATGGGTAGTAAACCATTGCCAGGGTCACCACGTTCCCTCCCCCTATGATCGCAGTAAGGACGTATTGACTTAAGGAAATGACAATTGTCAGGAACAACACACTCCGGATGCTTGGTAGAAGCAGAGGTAATTCAACATGGTACAGGCGTTGTAAGGAGCTTCCCCCAAGGATGGTTGATTGTTCAATTAATTTAGAACCGATTCGTTCATAGCCTGTCTTAAACATTTTGATGCTGTAAGGGATCGTCGGGACCAGATGGACGAGGGCCACTCCAAGCCAATGATCCGAAAGACCATATCGGATAAACGTGATATGAAGACCGATGGCCACAACCAATACCGGTATAAAAAGGGGAAGCATCATGAGCGCTTCAAGCATCGATTTCCCCCTGAAAGAGGAGAAGGCATATACCTTTCCAGAGGTGATGCCGATCACAAGATTGAGGCCCAGGACGATAAGGGCGATCCAAATCGATATCCCTATGGAATCCAGGAACTCCCCTTGATTCAACAACCGTTCCCACGCTCTTACACTCGGATTTCCTTGATCGGGGCTCCCCCATACCCACACACCATAAAAGCTTTTATATACTAAAAAGAGAAGGGGAAAGACAAATAGAATAAATGATATGCTGTAAAAAATTGATTTCCTCAACGTAACACCCCTAATTCCCAATCCCTTTAGTGATGTGCATTCGCTTTTTATTCGTCATATAAAGGACGACCCACATGATGATCCCGATCACGAGACCTGTCAGGACAAGCGAAGCAAACGCCAACGGACGATCACTCCAGCTTCCGCTGTAAAACCAGTCGTATGCTAGAATGGCAAGCATTTGCGGGGACGTCACTCCAAGAAGCTGCGGAACCTCGAATGCGGTAAAGATGAAGGCAAATAATATCGCTCCGGTTTCAATAAACACCGGAAAGATCAAAGGCCATTCCGCTACCCAGAAGGCTTGATATGGTCCCGCTCCCAATAATGAAGCAACCTCTTTATACCTTTTTGACAGGGTAGCATACACAGGCAGCATCATCAGGGTCACAAATGGGACTTCCTTCCACACATACGTCAAGATAATTCCGACCCCGTTCCGGTCCTGAACCACTATCGGGAACTGACTGCGATCGTCTATCCATCCAAGCAAACCGGCTACATTCGAGAAGAAACCGCTCTGATTGAAGAGTAAATAGACAAGATAAGCCCATACAAAGTGGGGAACGAGCATTGGGATCCACACCAGCAATTTATGCTTATTATCCTTTAACAACGGAGAGAAGGCCTTTACGATTCCCAGGCCAATCACAAGGGCCAGGATGGTTGAGATGGAAGTCACCATCAAGCTGAAAAGGACGGAAGAGATAAACCGGTCCTCTACAATCAATTCCTGGTAATGTGCAAAGGTGAAGGTTCCTCTGTCCCTTACACTTTCAAAGATTGCAAGGACAATCCCAAGCCCCGGAATCAATAGAAAAAAGAGAACGCCTGGAAGGATGAGGAACGCATTATTGACTTTCAACCACTTCACGGTTCCAGTTCTCCTTTAGCCATTCCACATAGGCGGCATCAAGCTCACCTTTGAAATGTTTCTCAAGCTCAGATGCCTCCAGTACACTTTTTCCACGATCAATTCCCATGAATTTCTCTCTCCATTCCTCATCAAGCTTGTCGTAAGAGATAGGAGAACTTTCCCCCCAATAATCCGGCTTCAATTTCTCATACTGTGCTTCTGGTGATAAAAACTCATTAATGGTCACCATGGCCCCTTCTTTATTCGGACTATTAAATGGAATCGCCAGGAAATGGGTGTTTCCGATTGACCCGACGTCCTCTAATAGGAAGGACTTCGTACTTTCGGGGAAGACTCCGTCTTTGATCAAATGCTCGGCCCTCGCTTCGTTATACCCCATCGTCATCCATACCTCTCCCTGACTGTACAGCTTATCAAGATCAGTTAAGGTGGCAGGATAGGTTTCCCCTTGACGCCATAAGTATGGCTTCAGTTCGTTTAATTCGTTCCAGACATCGGTTCCTAGTCTGTTCGCATTCTCTTCATCAAACCCATCCTGAACCAGATTCTTGTCTGTTTTCGCATAAAGAAGATGTCTAAGAAACGCATTCCCTGTGAAATCACTCGGATTTGGATACGTAAATTTCCCTGGATTCTCTTTCATGAACGTTTTCAGTTCCTCAAAGGTAGAAGGAGGATGGTTCACTTTCTCACTATTATAGAAAAAAACGAATTGAACCTTTCCCCACGGTGCTTCGAACCCTTCCGTTTCCGTTCCAAAATCATAACGGAAGGCGTCGCTCGTGGTATCGTAATATTGGTTGTAATTCGGCAGCTGGTCCGTGAATGAACCTGCCAATAACTTATTTTCTTTTGCATTTTTAAAATTCTCACCGTTGATCCAGACGATATCGATCGTGCCCTTTTCTTTGTCAGCCCGTTTCTCCGTTTGCAGCTTCTGAAGGATTTCAGTTGTATCCAAAGGTACACGGTTCAGTTCGATATGATGCTTTTCTTTCAGCATGGGAGCCATGACCTCATCTATATATCGATTGATCCCTTCATCTCCTCCCCACATGAACATATTCACTTTGGTCCCTTCTGCATTCGACGCGATCGTCTTCCAATCTCCGTCCGGAATTTTACCGGCACCATTTATATTTGAAGAATCACAAGCCGATACTAACAGTAAGGAAATGACGCCCAGTATAGCTAACCATTTTTTCATCCATCCTACTCCTCTGCGCTTTACTATAATTCTATTGTACTGGACCGATTAATATAAAAAAGTAATCTGCCTTACATAAGAAAATGATTGCCCTATCGATGACCTATGTCTTCTTGCTCATATTTTATACAGCTTGTAACCTTTTGACTCAAACCTTGTCTAATACGGTAAGGAGGTGACTTTAACGTGAAGCGATTACTGATGATCACCATCATTCTTATGGCGGGAATGGCCGGATGTGGGACGGCTGATGAAAACGACAGCGATTCGACGAATAATGGAACGAATCAGGAAGCAGGTGAGGATATGACCGTGCAGAAAGGAATTGTCGCAGGCGCAATGGAACCTTCATTAACAAAGCAGGATGCAGCAGATCAGAATGTTTACGTATATTCAGTGAAAAACCAAACCGAACAGGAAAAAACCTTTGAATTCTCTTCAGGACAGAAGATCGACTACGAACTGAGAAACGAAAAAGGCGAGGTCGTATATAAAGATTCAAAGAATAAGATGTATACCCAGGCCTTGCAGGAAATCACAGTGAAGCAAGGAGAAGCATTTACTCAGAAAATTGTCCTGCCGAAGCTCGAGAGCGGCTCATATACATTGACGGTATGGATGACTGCCAAGGGAGATCAGGATTATAAAGCGACGACTGCCGTTGAAATTGAATAAGAGATCAAAAAAAGGATTAATCTGCACATATGGTGAGATTAATCCTTTGTATATACAGGAACAGAACCACCCAGAGTGATACGTTCAGGCGTCACGATGCAGCTTCTTCCCATGAAACGCACTCCTTGATCCGCGGCTGCTTCCATGATCCGTGCAAAATGCGGGTCGATTTCCGGCGCTGAAGTGATGGCCTTAAGGTCTGTACGCTGGGCGATGAATAGGACTGCTGTTTGATAGCTTCCATTCCTCTGAAAATGAGTGAGTTCTTCGACATGCCTTGCTCCTCTTGCCGTAACGGCGTCGGGAAATTTACCTATTCCGTCCTCGATCATCGTGACACTTTTGACTTCAAGTAGTAACTTTTCATCATTTTTCTTATGGGTTAGAAGGAAGTCAAAACGAGACCCCCCTGCCTTATATTCGGCTTTTTCAAGGCGCCATTCCTTTAGTTCATCCATTATTTCCAGCTGCAAGGCCTTCAACACCAGCCGGTTGGGATATTGAGTATTTAATGATACATAACTATCATTTGTGGAGTCATATGTCATGACAGCTGACCATTTCGTTTTTCTTTTTGGATCATTGGATTCCTGGAGCCATATCGGCCCCCCTGGCACCAGTAAGTCCTTCAATCTTCCGGGATCGGGTAAATGAACTTTTTCTTTTGAACCCGAAGGAAGCTCGCATTCCAGTACAAACCGATTGAGCCTCTCAAGAAAGATTCCTTGAATCAATGTGTCATGGAATGGTATTTCTACCATGTCTTCACGGCCTCTCATTTAAGCAGAGCACTCCAGCTCTTCGTCTTGCGGTCATAGGATAATAATCCGTTCGCAGGGGACTTGCGAATCTGTTCATAATCCTCCGCCATTTCATCCATATCATAATAATCCCCCATCACCCAGATGGGAATTTCAATTTTCCCTCTTGTCAGGACAGCTTTTTCAAGGGAAATGACCATCCCTTCTTTAAGCTTGTCCCTAAAGGAATGAATGACTTCCTTTCCGATCACAGGGTAAGGCTTTTCCTTTTTCATACCGAACAGTCCTTTCCCACCCTTGATGGAGCTCAGCTTTGATGAAAGGGTCGATCCCAGCATATGATAGAAGTCCTCGAAGTCACGGTAATAAACCTTATTGAACCAGCCGTCATCATGCGAAAGATAGGCGTAGCGATTATTCAGCTTGGAATAAAAAGGAGGGTTTAACGGCTGCTTGATATGCCCCATAT
The DNA here is from genome assembly GCF_044542955.1 of Rossellomorea sp. NPDC077527. Taxonomy (NCBI): domain Bacteria; kingdom Bacillati; phylum Bacillota; class Bacilli; order Caryophanales; family Bacillaceae; genus Rossellomorea; species Rossellomorea sp. NPDC077527. The sequence goes on from NZ_JBITVL010000010.1 coordinate 36,980, forward strand.
AAAGCAGTTCCGCAATTTCCTGACCGTTCAATTCATCGACTCCAACTTCCTCTTCAAAGTCAATCCAGCAGAAATCCCCATAGTTTTGAACCCCGTCGTTCATAATCTTTTTCATTTCGTCCTTTTCTACATATTCCATATGGGTATGTATATTAAAAGCACCATGCTCGTACTGATGCTTTATGAGAAGTAAGTTCTTTAAGGGTTTACGGGCATTCATAACAAATTCATTGAAATGAATTCCGTAAGAAACGACGTATTGACGCTCCGGATTCTTATGAACATAGATGATATCTTTAACTCGATTATTTGCCTTCAAGAACATTCCCTCCATCTGATTAACACGGTGCACAGTTCATATTTTCTATTTTATCAAATAAAGAAGACACTTGTTCTTTTCTATTTCATTTCAAAATGATGACAAAAGTCGCAGGGAATTGTCGAAAATAGTCATATCCCGGTACTACAGACTGTATGGATTTTAAATTAGCACTATTTTTAATAACAAATGCCCAGCACAAATATGTAATAAATGGAATTCTCTCTCTCTATTCTTTCCATGAGCCCTTCTGCTATCTACATTTCCAATGAACTCATTTCCCTGAGTGCTCCAAAGTACCCGTCCAATCCCGATAGAAGTTCAACGATTTCTCCGGTCATGAGTAGAAATTTCCCTTCATTTCTATTAGACTAGGGAATGTGAAATCTTTAGAAATTCAGGTGAATAGAATATGGAAACTCGCCAGCGATTTGCTGATAAGATCGATTGGGGTCTTCTCTTTTTATTAATGCTGTTCTTCATCGTAAGCGCAATGGGAATCAGCAGCGCCCAGACCTCAGGGCAGTATGGAACAAACTTCGTCATTAGACAAGCATTTTGGTATGTAGTGGGTGGAATCATTATTGGGGCAGCATTATTCCTGGATTCGGATCAGTATAAGCGGCTTGCCTGGTACATATACGGTGCGGGCATTTTCTTGCTCGTGTTATTATTGATTTCACCAGAGAGCATCGCACCTCATCGGAATGGAGCCAAAAGCTGGTTCATGCTGGGACCGCTTGGGTCTATACAGCCTTCAGAATTCATGAAGACATTCTTAATCCTTGCTCTTGCGCGCGTCATTACCAACCATCATGAACTTAATCCAAGAAAAACCGTACAGACAGACTTTCAGTTGTTAATTAAAATCGGCTTGACCACCCTTGTTCCCCTTGCTTTCATCATGCAGCAGCCGGATTTAGGGACATCACTGGTCATATTGGCCATTATGACGGGGATCATCCTCGTTTCAGGTATTACGTGGAAGTTGATCGTTCCCATTTACGCATCCATCGGGGTGATAGGAGCGGGCATCCTTTCACTCGTGATTTGGGCACCAGAGATATTGGAAAAGTACTTAAACGTAAAGCCATATCAATTCGGCCGGATTTATGCCTGGCTAGACCCTTATAACTACGCAAAATTGGAGGGTTTTCACTTAATCAACTCCCTTAATGCCATTGGTTCGGGTCAGATTTTCGGAAAAGGCTACAGCGACCGGGAAGTGTATATCCCGGAAAACCATACGGACTTTATATTCAGCGTCATCGGTGAAGAGTACGGGTTTATCGGTGCAAGTGTCGTCATCAGCTTATACTTCCTGCTGATCTATCATTTGACCAAGACGGCCCTTGATACGAAAGAGCCCTTCAACGCTTATGTGTGTGCAGGGATTATCAGCATGATCACATTCCACGTGTTCCAGAACATTGGAATGACGATTCAATTACTCCCAATCACCGGTATCCCCCTTCCGTTCATCAGCTATGGGGGAAGCTCACTGATGGGGAATATGCTGGCCCTCGGCCTCGTGTTCAGTATGAGGTTCCACCACAAAACGTATATGTTTTCTTCAGAAGATTCCTAATTACTGGTTGCATTCATCCTCAGGATGTGTAAAATAATAGTAATTAGATATCGAACATTCAATGAAGAAGAGAGTAATCCTGACGTAAATCAAAAGCGAGCCGGGGGTGGTGGAAGCCTGGTGTGAAACCATGGATGAACCGCACTTCTGAGAAGTTTTCCCCGAAATCGGAGTAGGGAAAAGCCGGGATCTCCCGTTATACAATGAGTGTCCTTATTGGAAATAAGAGTGGTACCGCGAGCTAAACTCGTCTCTGTGTAGAGACGAGTTTTTTTGTGTTTTATATTAATGGAGGTGTTCTAAAATGGATTTGAAATCTTTACTGGCTCATGAAATAAAAGCACAGCTCCTGCCTGATTGGAGCGAAAATGTTCTGTGGGATTTGATTGAAACCCCAAAACATAGTCATCTGGGTGACCTGGCTTTCCCATGCTTCCAGCTGGCTAAAGTCTATAAGAAATCCCCCGTACAAATCGCCAATGAATGGTCTGTCACCTTTACCTCTCCCCTTTTCACCAAGGTGGAGGCAGTAGGTCCTTATCTTAATATTCACTTCAACCGGGCAAAAGCAGGGAAGGAAATCGTTTCAGATATTTTGGGAAAAGGGAAGGATTATGGAACACAAACCTTCGGAGAAAAGAAGACCATCGTATTAGACATGTCCTCCCCCAACATCGCCAAACCATTCTCCATGGGGCACCTCCGTTCAACGGTCATCGGGAATGCCATTGCAACCATCGCTGAGAAATGCGGCTACTCGACCGAGAAGATTAATTATATCGGGGATTGGGGTACACAATTTGGAAAACTGATCGTCGCGTTTAAAAAATGGGGAGACCCCGAAAAAGTGAAAGAAAACCCGATCGCCGAATTATTCGTTCTATACAAAAGGTTTCATGAGGAAGCAGAACTCGATCCCGGCCTTGAGAATGAAGGGCGAAGAGCCTTTAAGCTTTTGGAAGATGGGGATGAAGAAGTCACGGAGCTTTGGAAATGGTTTAAGGATGAATCACTCCAAGCCTTCAAAACGATCTACTCCTTACTGGGTGTTAAATTCGACTCCTATAACGGGGAAGCATTTTTCAATGATAAGATGGATGAAATCGTGACATTGCTTCAGGAACACCAACTTCTTGAGGAGTCTCAAGGGGCCCAAGTTGTTCGGATGGATGAGGGGAATCTGCCTCCCTGCCTGATCAAGAAATCGGATGGAGCCACTCTTTATGCTACAAGGGACCTGGCAGCCGCCCTCTACCGGAAGCGTCAATATCACTTTGATGAAGCCCTTTATATCGTCGGCCAGGAACAGACGATCCATTTCAAGCAAGTCATGACGGTGCTGAAAAAGCTTGGATATGACTGGGCAGATGACATGAAGCATATTCCATTCGGACTATATCTAAAGGATGGAAAGAAGATGTCGACACGTAAAGGCAGGGTCATCCTTCTCGAAGAAGTGCTCCAAGAAGCAATCACAATGGCGGAGGAGAACATTACGCTGAAGAATCCCGGCTTAGAAAATGCACCCTCAGTCGCAAGAGATGTCGGAGTAGGTGCTGTCATATTCCACGACCTAAAAAACGACCGTCTCAATGATATTGAATTCTCATTGGATCACATGCTTACTTTTGAAGGAGAGACTGGTCCTTATATCCAATACACATATGCCAGAGCCCAGTCACTGCTCAGGAAAGCAGGAGAAACCTATTCCCTGAAATTTGATGGTCTTGATGATGCCGAGAGCTGGGAAGTGGTCAAACAGCTCAGGTTATTCCCGGAAATCATTGAAAAAGCCTGGCAGCACTATGCCCCATCCGTCATTGCCAAATATCTAATCGACACTTCACAAAGCTTCAATCGATATTATGGTAAAACGAAAATCATTTCAGAGGACCCACAGAAGAAATCCCGCCTTGCGCTGGTTCAAGCCGTCGGGATTGTCCTTGCTGAAGGTTTAAGATTACTCGGGATAAATTCTCCTTCGGAAATGTAGAATTCTAAAAGATTCTGTCACTATTTCCCGAGAAATAGTGTTTCCTGAAAAGATATGAAACTCCTGAAGGAATCTGCATTTTAAGTATTGAAGTGATATGAATTGGATATTTCATGACTCCCTATATGAAAAGTGATATACTTTCTTATGTTCTGTTCTAATTGAAACTAACGCTTTTTTTATAAAGGAGAGTACAATGTCTGAACTACTTCATACTTTCGAAGCCTGGTTATTGGATTACGGTGTTTGGGGACTGATTCTTGTTTCATTTGCAGATTCATCTTTCTTTCCCATCCCGCCTGATGTGTTGCTGATTCCTTTAGCGATCGCCAACCCTGACAGTGCATTGCTGTATGCACTTTATACGACAGCAGCTTCTGTCATTGGAGCCCTTTTCGGCTGGTTGATCGGTAAAAAACTTGGTAGACCGATTCTTGTTCGATTATTCTCAGAAGCACGCATACAAAAAGTAGAGGAATACTTTACTAAATTCGGCCCTATGGCCCTTCTGATTGCCGGACTGACACCTGTTCCTTACAAGATCTTTACGATTTTCGCAGGGGTTTCCGGTGTGAAAATCAGGGTATTGGTGATTTGGTCCATCATCGGAAGAGGAATTCGTTTCTTCCTGGAAGGAGCCATCATCCTGACGCTCGGGGCAAAGGCAAAGCCTTTCATCGAGGAAAACTTTACATTCCTTACCCTGGCAGCAGGTTTAGTATTGATTGCTGCATATCTCGTCTACTTAGTCATCAAAAAGAAACAACGCACTCCCTGATGACTTTCATTAAAAAGAGCATGGCGTACACTACTGTACCCATGCTCTCTTTTATTCAGTAGATCCCACTACAAAGCGTAAATGCTTAGGTAACACTTTCAGCGATTGCCTGCTTCCTTCGTATAATTCCCCGTCCATATCAAGCTTTTCATTCTGACCGAGCTCAATATGTGCTTCCTTTGCTTGAATATGCATGATATCATCATACTCCTCGCTGATGTTGCCCGTACTTTTAATCACAAGGAATTCCTTTAACAACGGAAACCCACTTTTCTTCACAACATAGATGTCCATTAAGCCATCATCTATGCTGATACAGGTCGGTAGTGGATTGGACCCGATGGAACGTCCATTGGCGACCAGCAGCATGACCACTTCTTCTTCCACTACATCATCTTCCGTCGTGACCTTCACATTTAAGATCGGGGAATCCTTGATCGATTGGAATGCACTGATATAATAGCTCAGTTTTCCAAGGACGCTCTTGGATCCCACATCTATATTATCGCTCGTCTGGGAAACCAGTCCTGTTCCCCAGAAATTACTGAAATATCTTTCACCGGCTTTGACGATATCGATTTCCTTTTCGAAAGGTCGTTCGGTAATGAGTCGGACGGCTTGTCCTATGTTCATGGGGATATGTAATGAACGCGCAAAATCATTGCATGTCCCACCTGGAAGGATACCTACCATTGGACGTTCCTTCAGGGCCGACAGCCCATTGATCGATTCGTGGATCGTACCATCACCGCCCATGATCACAACCAGCTCATATTGACTTCCGGTTTCTTTACAAACCCTCTCGGCATCACCTTTTTCTTTCGTCTTATGGATGATTAGATTCGAGCAAATATCCAATAAAGGCGGTACAGCATCTTTCAGCAGAACCTCGAGAGTCCCTTGACCTGCCTTGCCATTGCATATGAGTAATATATCTGAAAACCTTGCCATGAATGTCGTCACCTAATTTCTCAATTAATTTTTCAAATAAAAAGAGGCTGACCCAAAACGATGAGTGGATATCATCCTTATAGGACCAAGCCATATTCTATCAAAGCATCTATTTATATCTGTGGAATTTCCGGCTTAGAATCCAATGAATCTTGGGTCAACCTCTTTTACTACGCAGTACTGGAATCTTCCTGAGGGACGTGGAGTACAGATCGATGAGCTATTCCGAGACGTCCTTTAATGTAGCTTTGGGGGTCATAGGGAATATGCTGATTCTGCATACGATGAAGTTCCATTTCCGCAAACATGGCCAGGGCACGACACACCTGATCTAAAGCCATGCTTATCCGTTGAGGATCTGAAAGCTGCTCCCTGCTCATACAGTAGTATGAAATTTCATCTGCCTTCTTTCTGATTTCCTTTAATGCTTGTGGATCAAACATCATTCTCTCCATGCCTAACCCTCCTCTTCACCTTACCTATAGTATATCGGTGAGAAAAGGGAATTATGTCTGTCCGACAACTCTGGATGTATGTGTTATGAATCTTGTGTTAACGTCTTAGGTAATGGTTGATACTGCTTTAGTGAATGAAGGATTTCCCGTCTTGATTTCGTTTTTGAAATATTCACACCGACGTTCGACAATTTCGTTATCACTTTTTTAAAGCGATCGTTCTCCTTTACCACGTTATTCACCTCTTTTTATTAAATCGTTACCTATTTGTACGTTTTACTCAGTAAAAGGTTTCACTTAATGTTATATGATTTCCCTTTTCCCTAAAAATGAAACGATAATCCTATTTTTACACATTTCAGAAGAATAATTTGTTTCGAATTACACAATTTATACTCATGAAGACGAAACTATCCCTCATACTCATCACATCGTTCCTTGTATTTAGTCTATTTGATCTACCTTTAGTAACCGCTGAAAGTACGTATACTGTAAAAAAAGGAGACACTCTTTGGACCATTTCCAAGAAGTTTCGGATCGAGTTGTCAGAAATGATCGGGGCCAATCCCCAATTGACAGATCCAGATATCATTTACCCCGGCCAAATCATCCATCTTCCGGCTATACGTTCTGAGGATGCATTTGAAGACAGGTTCGCTACATTGATCAATCGGGAGCGTCAAAAAAATGGACTTTCTCCTGTTCAAACTGACAGTAAACTCTCACAGGTCGCCCTTTATAAGTCCCGTGATATGAGAGATGCAGGATATTTCTCTCACAGGAGCCCAACATACGGGTCACCTGATGATATGTTGAAGAGCTTTCACATTTCATACAGCCAGGCAGCTGAAAATCTGGCCGCGGGACAAATGAGTTTCGAGGAGGTTGTGCAAGAGTGGTTGGACAGTCCTGTTCACAGGAATAATATTCTCAATCCATCTTATACTCATATGGGTGTGGGATATGCCAAGGGCGGTGCCTACGGTACATACTGGACGCAGCTGTTCATTACAAAATAAAGATGAACGGGGCGAGGTCCGTCCCTCTTACTGTATGAAGTACTAACAAAGCTCTTTAAATAAATGGAAACTCATATTGAGAATATCTGAGGCATTATGAAGGATAATAAATGGTGTACTGCCATTATGATCAAGGGGGAATTTTTCATGCAAGTACGTGATATTATGTCGACAAATGTAGAAGCCGCTTCTAACCAGGATTCATTAGAGAGCGTTGCGTCTAAAATGAGTTCCAGAAATGTTGGTTCCGTTCCCGTTGTTGAAAACGGGCAGGTTGTCGGGATGATTACAGACCGTGATATTGCAACTCGTGGACTGACTCAAGGTGCACAAGGAAATGTCTCTCAGGTCATGTCACAGCAAGTGGTGACCATTTCTCCGGATGCTTCTGTCGAAGAGGCATCGGCGCTTATGTCCCAGCACCAGGTACGCCGTTTACCGGTAGTAGAAAACGGACAGCTTGTCGGGATGTTGGCTTTAGGGGATTTGGCAGTGCAGCAGCAATCCGATCAAAGTGCAGGAAGCGCTCTAAGCGGAATCTCTCAAAATCACCTTCGTTAACGAAAAAGCGAGCAATCTCTTTATGTTTGTTACAAATAAGGGGCTTTTTAAGCCCCTTATTTGTCATTTAAAAAGGTCCGTCCCTCTATTCGACTGATTGCGACTTGAAGGAGGGTATATCGTCATTATTTTCATGTAAAGGGAGGATTTTCTTTTTTTATGACGAATATGTGAAATAATACTATAGGTGTTAGTGGAGGAGGATGTTTTGTATGAGCCGTGCCGCACGATCGTATCGGAAGGAAGTTCGTCATTTTAAACGTGAGAACCGCAAAAAAGTCTTCGCCGACAGCATTCTTGATTTCTTATTCATGTTATTTGGTATTTCAATGATTACGGGTATCTTATTATTTGTTTTAGGATTTTGGAATTATTATTAAGTCATGATCTCATTTATTCATATTAAAGATAATAATCGATTTGTCGCCATGGATTTCTATGGCTTTTTTTTGTGGGCGATTTACTACTTCTACCGAAGAAAATATTATTTAAATAGAACAATAAAAATTATTTTGAGATAATTAATTACATAGATACTTTTGTCCGATGATTGAATAGAAACCCTTTATTACTATGACAAAATAGTTCGACCCTCTAAATACATTTTTGGTAATATTTTAATATTCAGATAATAACTTGACTTTTATTTCAAATTTTCAGATAATATTACGTGTAACCGATACAAATTTCTGAGGGGGTTATCATGGATATCTTAAACCATTTAGTCACGGAAGCGAATTCGATTCTTTGGGGGTATATTTTAATCGGTGTACTTCTCATTTTAGGACTATACTTCACCATCGGATCTAAATTTGTTCAAATCCGTCATATAGGAGAAATGTTTCGATTATTAGGCGATAAAGATGTTGTGGAAGCAGAAGGAGAAAAGCATATATCTTCCCTGCAGGCATTCTTTATTGGAGCAGGTACTCGAATTGGTACAGGTAATTTAGCAGGAGTAGCCATTGCCTTAGCAATTGGGGGACCTGGAGCGGTCTTCTGGATGTGGCTTGTTGCCATTCTAGGAGGAGCCAGCGCCTTTGTTGAAAGTACATTGGCCCAGATTTACAAGGAGAGAGATTCAGTAGGATTTAAAGGCGGCCCCGGCTACTATATGAAGAAACAACTGGGCAAGCCTTGGATGAGTTCGATCTTCGCAGTCACTATCATCCTTTCCTTCGGTACAACCTTTAATGCCGTTCAAAGTAATACGATCGCAACGGCGTTCAGTAACTCATTTCATATTAATACATTCGTTATTGGACTAATATTGGCAGGATTGACCGCACTGATCATCTTTGGAGGAGTTAAGCGTATTGCTAATTTTTCATCCTTCATCGTTCCGATCATGGCAGGTTTTTATATTGTACTGGCATTATACGTCGTCATTACGAATATTACCGAAATGCCCGGTGTCATCGCCCTTATCTTCAAAAGTGCCTTCGGCTTTGACCAAGTGGTCGGCGGCGGGATCGGTGCCGCTATCATGAATGGTGTAAAGCGTGGATTATTCTCCAATGAAGCCGGTATGGGTAGTGCACCGAATGCAGCTGCTACGGCATCTGTTTCCCATCCGGTAAAACAGGGGTTCATTCAGGCGTTAGGAGTATTCTTCGATACCATTCTGGTCTGTTCCGCTACGGCGTTTATCATTCTGACGTCAGATGCTTACGGATCAGGTTTGACGGGAATTGAATTATCTCAGGCAGCCATGTCTGAACACTTTAACTCATGGGCAGGTATTTTCCTGGCGATTGCCATCTTCACCTTTGCTTTCAGCTCCATCATCGGAAGCTATTATTACGGGGAAGCCAACCTCCCATTCATCAACAAAAGCAAAACCGGTCTTTTAGTCTACCGTTTCATTGCACTAGGAATGGTGATCTTCGGTTCTGTTGCAAGTCTCGATATCGTTTGGAGTCTGGCAGACTTCTCTATGGCACTGATGGCCCTTACGAACTTGATTGCCATCGGAATCCTGGCTCCGATTGCCTTTAAAGCACTGGACAACTACATGACTCAGCGCCGACAAGGATTAGACCCTGTCTTCTATGCTGATGATATTCCAGGATTACGAGGTGTCGAAAGCTGGCCGAAACGTGAAAGAGAAATGACTAAAAAGGCAGCAAATGAATAAATCATTTTCTAAAAAAGAGCAGACTTCTGCTCTTTTTTTCTTGTCATTTTTTTCTATTCCGTTCTCATGTATACTAGTCATAGAAAGTTAGTCAAAGGAGCCTTGGCATATGAGTATCCTATCTACACTTCTGGGGATATTATTTTTCCTGAACCTGATCCTTGCAGCCGCCATCATCTTTCTCGAGCGTAAGGATGCAGGTGCGACATGGGCCTGGCTGATGGTATTGTTTTTCATTCCATTACTGGGATTCATCCTCTACTTAGTCTTTGGCCAAAATTTGACCAGGAAACGGTTGTTTGACTGGGAAGATATGAAGAAAATCGGAATAGAAGGCTTGATCCAAAACCAGATCCATACGTTGAAAGAACATCGTTTTCCTTTTAAGAATGACATTTCTTCCCGCTATCAGGACTTGATCTATATGCATCTGATCAATAATGATGCTTTACTGACCCAGGATAATGAAGTCAAAGTATTTACACATGGAGAAGACAAGTTTAAAGCACTATTAGAAGACATAGAAGCTGCACAGGATCATATTCATATTCAGTATTATATTTTCAAAAAAGACCAGTTGGGACAACGAATCTTGGCTAAGCTCGTTGAAAAAGCCCGAGCAGGAGTCAAGGTCAGGGTCCTGTACGATGAGATGGGGTCCCGGCGAACGAGGCGGGGATTCTTTAAAGAACTCCTCTCTGCAGGTGGCGAAGTGGAAGTGTTTTTCCCCTCGAAGATACCATTTGTCAATCTACGGTTAAATTATCGTAATCATAGAAAACTCGTGATTCTCGACGGGAAGGTCGGGTATGTCGGTGGTTTCAACGTGGGGGATGAATACTTGGGCTTGAACCCGAAGTTCGGGTATTGGCGGGACACCCACCTGAGAATCGAAGGCAGTTCGGCTCTGGCCATGCAGACCCGCTTCATATTGGATTGGAATCAGGCCAGCCGGTCTAAGAAGATTGCATACGACCTGCGATTCTTCCCTCTCTCTTCCTTTACGGGCGAAGCAGGCGTTCAAATTGTCACATGCGGTCCCGACTCGGAATGGGAACAGATAAAAAACGGTTACATCAAGATGATTTCGTCAGCTAAAAAATCCATTTTCATTCAAACTCCTTATTTCATTCCAGACGTCAGCCTTCTTGATTCATTGAGGATCGCTGCTCTTACGGGCGTGGATGTCCGGATTATGATTCCGAATAAGCCCGACCATCTATTCGTATATTGGGCTACGTATTCTTATATCGGTGAGCTGTTGAAGGCGGGAGTGAAAATTTATATTTACGATAACGGGTTCATACATGCCAAAACCATCGTAGTAGATGAGTCCATCTCATCTGTCGGCACAGCCAACATCGATGTGCGAAGCTTCCGCTTAAACTTCGAGGTCAATGCCTTCTTATATGACCAGGAACTCTCTGAACACTTGAGCTCAGTATTTATGGATGACATTAAAAAAAGCCGGGAATTGACCTTGGAAGGATACCATCAACGACCGATTATGATTAAAGTGAAGGAGTCTATTTCGAGGCTGCTGTCCCCTATTTTATAAAAATGGCTGTTTTCGTAAACATTATTGTTTTAGAAGAAGCGAGTTGTGGTTGATTTCCGCTCCAGGTGCTCGTTTTCCGCGGGGCTGGCGGTGAGCCTCCTCGGACTAAAGCCCTGTGGGGTCTCACCTGTCCAGCATTTCCCGCAGGAGTCGAGCACCTTCCGCTCCAATCAACTGTCCAAGCATAACTTTTTCAGTATAACCATGTAAATGTCAGGATTACTTATCCAAACCATTTTCTTTTATGCAGTGATAGAATATATCAAATATACTAATGCTCTTTCTATTTATTTTTATGAACCATTCAGCTCTGTCAACAATTGCCTCTTTAGAGGGTGAGGGGAAATGCGGAGACTCCTGCGGAAGACGTGCGCGTCGAGACCTCGGAAGCGAATTTTGCTGAGGAGGCTCGGCCGAACGTCCGCGGAAAGCGAAGCAGTTCCCTTCACCCTCCAGCACATACTCATAGACAGAGCATGGATGAATCGTAGGCTGATAGAAAAAGCAACAACGTTGCCGAAAAGAACCAATAAAAAAGAATGTTCGACATTGCCATCAGGTGTTGGAAGAAGGCATAATAGAGGTAATGTGTGAAAGACATAGAGAGGAATGAGATCATGAGTGTTCATAAAGAAATTTCCAAGCATTCCAACAAACAGAACCAACTGGTTCAACAATTTATGATACTGGATGACCAACGGGAAAGAGCGATTGAAGAGGCTGTTCAGCTTTGTTCTGCCGGTAAACCATTTACAACGGATCGCATCAATCATATTACGAATGAAATAAATGTCCTTGCCCGCCAAGGGGTTGTACCGCAAAGGAAGCTCGTCACAATCGACATGGTCGAGGAGTACGTTGGGAGAATGAGCTAACCCGTATAAATATTAGACAATGTAAAAAGCCCTGACGCATCTATATCCAAGTTCTTGGTGAAGATGCGTCAGGGCTTTTTATGTTGGATGAAGGAACTTACGCTTTTAATGCACTATTCCACCCATCATAGACAAAGACAGGCTGTGAATCATTGTCCGCTCGTTCGATTACCACATAGTTTTTATGTGCTACGACCGTTTGATCATCCGGAAGGTCAAGCTTTTTCGCCATCTCCCTATCCATTTTAACAATGACGGTATTTTCTCTTAAGGTTGTAACGACACCATTAATGACTTGTTTCTTTCTTCTAAACTGAACAGTATCCCCAAGGTTGGCGTTTTCTTTCGAGTAAACGAATGTATTTTCCATTTTATAATCCCCTTTTTATATCATTTATAAGTTTCTCTGTTTAATTGAAAGAATTTTCTAATAATATTATTTTAACCTGTATTTATGTAAATTTCAATGAATGACTTAACCTTTTTGTACCACAATTTAATAAAGTTAAAACCTTTCAGGATGCTTTTCTTGGTGGATGAATCGGTTCAGACCTTTTCCTTATGTATACTTCCATACCCAATAAGGAAAATCCTTCCTTTTTAATCATTTTATAAAAAATAGACATCCATGAATTCATGGATGTCTGATATTCCTCTATTAATAAGCCAATGCATTCTTTTTCTCTTCTTTCATGAGAACGAAGCATAAGAAAATACCTATAAGTGATAATACGGCAAAGAAAAGGTACACCGTGTAGATGGAGTATGTTTCATAGATGAAGCCTCCCACAAAGGTGCTGAACCAGTTTCCCAGACCGTTTCCAATGGCTGAATATACGGTGACGGCTGTGGCTGTAATGTGAGCCGGTGTAATTTCTTTTATATACCTCAGCCCTGCGGGAATGAACAGGCCAATGGCAAGGCCCTGCATGACGGCTGAGGAGTAGACGAGCCAAAGACTTGGTTCTGTGAAGTAAAACAACCAGCGGATCATGGAAGCGGCACCTGCTAGTGCTGCTACGGTCAGGAGACCAAACCGATCAATCCACCCTCCGGCAACTCTCATAAACGGTACCTCTGATAATACAGCGATTAAGAAAGCAAGACCTATTCCAGCGTACGTACCACCGGAATCTTCCACAAACAATCCAAAATAGACATTGTTGGCTAAATTCGGTCCGAACACCAGGAATGTGACAGCCAGGAAAATCAGGAATTTCTTCATTGTGAATAGCTCCTTCATCCCTGCTTTTAAATCGAGCTTGGCAGCCGCTCTCTCTCTAGGAAAACGGAAGGAAAGGAAACCGGCAAGGACGAGGCAGATAAAGAACGAGTAGAAAATGATCGTCGGACCGATGAAACCTTCCGATAGTCTCCCCATGGTGAAGACTGCAATACCGAATCCCAATGATCCAAACAGCCGGATGTTTCCGTAGTTGTAGCGGACTTTACTTGTATACTTCAAACTGATACTGTCCGAAACCGGGATGATCGCACTTTGGAAAATCGCCACCAGGATGGCGACCGCCAGCAAACCATAGTACATATTCATAAATAAATAGCCAAGTGCAAAGATACCGGCAATCAAAGAAGTCAATCCCAGCACTGCAGTAGGACGGTTCGTTGTGTCACTTACCATCCCCCATATCGGCTGAAAAAAAATCATCATGATGGGACCGACGGACATGATGGTTCCAATCTGATATCCATTCAATCCGACGCTTTCACTTAAATACACACTGAGTAACGGGTATAAACTGCCAACCCCGAAGAACGTCAATAAATAAAACCCTTGTAATGTAAAAATTTGATTTCGTACAGTTCTCTCCACTACCGTATCCTCCAAGATGTTTTTTGTCTATCTTATAGTAGACCCTGACTGTTCAATTGTCTATGAATTCATGCCTTTTTATGGATAAAGTCATACTTTTTCAGGAGGACTGATGATGGGAAAGAGATGGATCAATGCTCCTTTCTGACGCTTTCGCCTTTTGCTTGTCGGGCCTGGTCGAGCCGCTTCCGCTTTTGGTTCATCCAGCTGCAGCGGCTAGGCCCTCGAGGTCATAAGTCAAGAACGTCAAAAAGGCAAAAGACGCCTTTCCGACGCTTTCGCCTTTTGCTTGTCGGGCCTGGTCGAGCCGCTTCCGCTTTTGGTTCACAATATTTTCCGGTTTGACTTTTTTGATGAAACCCTTTAAAGTATGGAAGTATATTTTAAAACAAGTAAATAACATATCTTCTTATCCAGAGAGACGGAGGGACTGGCCCTGTGATGTCTCGGCAGCGGACTCTATGTGAGTGCTGTGCCACATCCAGCAAGCGTAATGCTTGAAAGATAAGGAGAGTGTTTCGTTTGAATGAAACCTCTTCTTATATAAGAAGAGGTTTTTTATTTCATTTCACACCAAGACAAAGGAGTGTTAGCATGAATCAAGAAAAAGGAAATCTATTGGCTTTATTGCCCTTGATCATATTTGTTTCCCTGTTCCTTGGAGCTGGTATCATTTCGGGAGATTTTTATGCATTTCCTGTACTCGTATCCATCATCATTGCATCGGTCGTTGCCCTAGTTATGAACCGTAAAGAGTCGTTGACCGCTAAGATTGAACGGTTCGCTAAAGGCGCTGGTCATCCCGACATCATGATTATGGTCTTCATCTTCCTGTTAGCAGGAGCCTTTTCAGGAGTGGCAGAAAAGATGGGAGCCGTTGATTCAACCGTCAACTTTGCCCTATCTGTGCTTCCGGGTAACTTAATCATTGTTGGATTGTTTATCATTGCCGCATTCATCTCTTTATCAATGGGAACATCCATGGGGACGATTGCAGCCCTTGCCCCCATCGGAGCGGGAATCAGCTCAGGAGCAGATATTTCCCTGCCCCTTGCCATGGCAACCGTTATTGGTGGAGCGATGTTCGGAGATAACTTATCGTTTATTTCGGATACAACCATCGCTGCTGTCCGTACACAGAAAACGGAAATGAAGGACAAGTTCAAAGTGAACTTCTTCATTGTATTACCGGCAGCCATCATCACCATGGTGATCCTGTTTATCCTGACGCTTGGCACTCCATCCTCAGTAGAGGCGGAAAGCTTTAATTGGGTTAAAATCCTGCCTTACCTTGGAGTCATAATCGGAGCCCTTGCAGGATTGAACGTATTTGTTGTTCTATTAGGCGGAATCCTGTTGGCAGGAATCATCGGATTTGTGGATGGAAGCTTCACCCCATCGAGTTATTTTGGCAGTGTAGCTGACGGAATGACAGGGATGGCTGAGATTGTGATCCTTTCCATCCTGATTGGAGGCGTGGTCGAACTGATCCGTCATAACGGTGGAATCCAGGCAATCCTGTATCAAGCCACCCGTAAGATCAAATCCCCTCAGGGAGCACAGCTTGCTACCGCGGGGTTAGTCAGTGCAACAAATCTTTGTACTGCGAATAATACCATTTCCATCATCATTGCAGGTCCACTTGCCAAAACGCTTAGCGAACGATATGGAGTGGATGCCCGTAAATCAGCTAGTATCCTGGATATTTTCTCTTGTGCCATCCAAGGCTTGATCCCATATGGGGCACAGGCACTGCTCGTGGCAGAAGTAGCCGGCATATCACCGATCAGCATCATTCCATATGCCTTCTATCCAGTATTGATTGCGGTTTGCGGATTAATTGCAATTCAATTCGCCCTTCCAAAGTTCACGCGCAATCCCGTTCCAGATGGAGATCCGATTCAGTCTTCATAATGATTTTAAAGAGACAAATCTTTCGGGATTTGTCTCTTTTTTGTTTTTGGATAGGGTTGTATGAATGTCGGGGCAGTTTTGGCTGTTGATTGGACCATTTTAAGCACTTATTGGGCCACTTTTGACGTTTTTCGGGCCACTCTAAGCACTTATCGGGCCAACTCCGTAAATACCACAAGATTCTTTATCGTCTAGACACTAACAACAACCTCAAAAAAGCAGATCCCGCTTCCCGGAATCTGCTCACTCTCTTATAATAAGTCATTCACATGATAAAGCTTTCCACTTTCAATTTCACTTTCAGTGATGAGCTTCAATAATACATCTGCAACCGTATCTGTGCTGCGAAGCATGCCCTCGTCTTTGTAGCGCTGGAATGATTCAACATCAGCAAAGGATTCCTTAGATGAAGAACGGATTTCCCCCTGCATATCGGTATCCATCACCCCTGGACTGAAGGCGATGACTTGATGGCGGCTATGCTTATTGGTAAGCTCCAGGCTCACGGTTTCCGTCAGCATATTGACGCCTGCTTTCGTTGCACAATACGTACTCCAACCATAAACAGGACGGCTCCCTGCACCAGAGCTGATGTTAACCATGGTCATTTTGGAAGAAGAACCTTCTGCTGCTTTGATCAATTCATTGGTGGCTATCATGGGAGAAAGCAGGTTGACATGTACACTCATTTCAAGTGCTCCGGTATCCACTTCACCAGACGGATTGATCGGTGTCACCACTCCCGCATTTTGCACAACATAGATTGAATCAGCTTCAGATTTAAATGCCCTGGCTCCGACCTCACGAAAAACGGATTCTGTTTGCACGGTTTGAGAAAGATCACAGTGGAAGAATTCATACGACACTTCTTTTTCACGTGCCAGCCTTTGTAAGCTCTCATTATCTGTACGGGAAATATTCATGACGCCGATGCCCTTTTCTATAAAACCCTTGGCAATGGACTCCCCTAAGCCTCTTGTTGCTCCTGTCACAATTGCATAATCCATTTCGAATCATCTCCTTCTTATCTCCTGATTATAAGGGAGAGGAATCTTTTCACAAAAAAATATGCACCCGTTTAACGAAAGATTTACATTTGCCTCGAAAGCCCTCATCAATCAAGGCATGCTCTCGTCAATCAAATGATACTCCGGTATAAGATCTGACAATGGGACAATCGTGGCCTTCTTTTCATAAAGGGGCAGGAATTCCTTAAGCATGGTTGCCACCTTCATTCCCGTGACCCCGACGTGGCCAATCGCAATGGTTGCATTGTCATGATCCAATTCTTTCGAAAGGAGTCTTGCCTGCTTTCCGATATGCTGGATCGTATAGACGTCATCAAAGAATAGTTCGTTTTCCAGATACGGCACTCCCAGTTCTTTGGCAAGCTGAGGAATGACGCTCTTTCCTGTAGTTTTACTATCCAGATAAAATAAGCCGTTTTCCTTACAAATATCAAGTACAATCCGCATGACCCGCTCATCCGCTGTTGCCTTCGAGCCCATATGATGGTTGATGCCAACTGCATAAGGAACCTCTTTGATGGCCTGCTCCACTCTCTTTCTGATTTCTTCATCGGAAAGGGAGGTCGTGATGGCCCCGGGTCCAAGCCAGCTCGCTTTCCCGTGCATCGGTTCCATCGGAAGGTGGATGATGACTTCATGGCCATTCTCGTGGGCTTTTTCTGCATCTTTTCTGGTCGTTGGCAAAAAAGGCATGACGGCAATTGTCAATGTCACAGGCAGATTCAGTATCTCTTTCGTTCCTTTCATACCATTACCCAGATCATCTATCACAATCGCCAATTCATTATGATGGGCAGGATAGGGAAGGATGTTTCTTGCAGAAACGGATGTTTGGACGGAGAACGTCAGCAAGAAAAAGATAAGCAGGATTCTCAACTCATATCACTCCTTTTTTCATTATGATGTCCATTTTAGAGAGGATATACGAGTGGAGGTCCGTCCCTCATCCATCAAAAAGCCAGGAAGCGTGTTTTGCTTCCTGGCTTGGTGAAGAGTCTCTATTCATCCCAGGCTTTGGTGGGGCGGTCTTTTGGGTAGCCGTGGGTTTGGCGGTGGGTTTTTCTGTCTGCGGTGAAGTCCCACCAGTTTTTGGTGCTTTCCGGGTGATTCGCGTGGTGAACGACACATCTTAATGAGTCTTCGACACAGGGGTCCATCCAAACACCGTATTTTTTCTCTAATTCGATGATGAGTTCTTCCCCTTTTTCATCCTTTATTTCTTCAAAGGTATAGAAACCCAGATCTTCTACGACATTATGAGCCATATTGGGCCCGATGGATGGAATCTGTTGAAAAATGGACATCCCGACTAAATAACGGGATCTGTCTAAAGGAATGTCCAGCATTTCCCCTAGTCGCTCAGGCGGCAAGTCATGAATATCCCCCAACCGGATCTTCCCTTTACGAAGGGCGGACCGTTCCTTATCAGTCAGGGGCAGTTTCGGACTCTTTCTAGTCATTATACCTCCTCCTTATCCTTTAAAGGTTTGCTGACGGGCCATTTGGAAGTCTTCCACAACTGGCATCTTCGTTTTCTTTTTATCCAACGGACCCTTTACTTTGATTGGCTTCTTGTTCACTAGGACCCCGACCTTCGTCTGTTGGATTTCTTTTACCCCCTGTACAATCAGCTGCATGGCGATGATGGCGATCATGAAGGCGACTAAAGGGGCGATGACGATCCAATACTTCCCGGTCATAAGAGAGTTCTTCGTGGAACTGATCAGACCGGACCATTCAAACGTCCCTGATTTCGGTGGATCCGGTACAAGCCCGCCGGTGATGATCGTTCCCCCGAGGAATAGATGGAATAATCCAAGATGGACGAGAATGAGAAGCGTCTGGATGAATTGCTGCCCCCAAATGATGAATAACCTCGGGGCAAGATGTGGAAAAAGATGCGTCCAGAGCAAGTGCTTATTGCTTCCACCAAGCAGCTTTGCCGAAAGAACGAAATCCTGTTTTCCGATTTGCTTCAGTTCATTCCCAATCAGCACTGTTGTCAACGGAAGGACCAGAATCGTCAACACTACCGCTTCAAATACCAGCCTTTCAAAAATAGAGTGATCCCATCCTAACACAGGCAACCCCCAAAGCACTGGCCTTAATAGAAGATACGCGATTAGGCTCAGGGGCAGAAAGTGAATGGAATCCACCATGCGGTCAAGCCAATTCTTCCTGTTCTCTTTCAAGTGAAAATGATAGCCAATACCAAGGTAGAATCCGCCGATCACCCTCAGAGAAGCGACAATCAAGGCAAATAACAGTGTATATTTGGCACCTACGATAAGCTGATCCAGGATACTGTAACCGAAGAAATCGGATCCCAGAATCATGTCACCAAACGGTTTATGTGGAGGGGCGCTTATGATCCGGCCCTCATCATTCTTCATAAATTGAATCTGTTTAATCGGCTCTTCCTTCAACGTTGAATAAAGGAAGCTCGTAGCAATCAAACCGAAAATGATGCTAAATCCGATGGCAAACTTGCTGTTATGCATATGCTGCCACCACAGCTTCCGGATGGTCGAAAGAATGCTCCATATCTTCCATTCAGTCCACTTTGTTTTATCTCTTTTATATTTCGTATAATCCTCGCTGCTCTCATGGTTGATCCACAGGTATACCCCTTGATACACCACAAAGAAAGGTGTATAGATCATGATTAATGAGATGGCGATCACCATCGGCCGGAAATCCTGGATGATATAATAGGTGATCCCTTTCATATTAAAAATCGTTTCGATGATAAATAAACTGGATAACATGCCCCATACGATCAACTTTCCATGATAAAACAAACTTGGAGAAATATTTTTCAGTACATGAGAAAACAGGATCCTGCCCTTAGACATCCCCTTACTATGGGCGAATTCAATGTGAGGCTTGAGCAGCTCTTCTTCCATAATGAAAAGGAGAATCCGAAAGAAAGAAATCATGGGAATGATGGACAACGTAATCATGGGGGCAAGAAAGACCTTCTCTTCCCCGTACTCTGCAAAGTTCATCAATTCCACACCAAAATATTTAAAGATATAGACAATCAAAAGCTGAAGCATGAACGCAAACATTAAATCGGGCACAGTCTCTAAGAGGTTTAACCCTTTCTTAAGTGTCGAAGTAACCGGTCGGGGTAAAAATACGGTGAAGATCGTAAGAATAAAGGCAGCACCAAGACCAATCCCCAGAGCACCACCTACAATCTGGAGGGAGTATACGTATGGCCCCCAGAGCATATCAAGAAATTCCACGGTAATCCCCTTGTATGAGTAACTCCAATTTGCTCCATCCAGGAAGACAAAGATAAACTTTATAAATGCCTCAAGGTACCCTACAACATTGTATAATCCACGTTCCCTGAATACTTCTGGTGCGATACTGACGGCTAAAATCCCAATCAGACCAAGAATATAATAGAAGATCAATTTAATCGGAAAGATGAGAAACTTCATCATTGTGTCCCCTTTATCTCTTTTTCCTCAGTTTAATTGAAATGTTAAAATTTTTCAATTTTATTTCAAATCTGACAATTCCATAACAAAAAAAGTGACCCACCTTCTCCAGAGTCACTTTTTTGTCCCTACGCTAACAGTTGACTTGGCTTGCCCAAGTAAAATCCTTGTCCGATCGTGATACCGATTTCCTTGGCAACCTGCATATCCTGTTTTGTTTCGATTCCCTCCAGGACAATCAACGTATCACTTCCGTAGAATTGACTGAAGAAAGAGAGGAATCTCTGTTTCTTTTCATCGTGGGCCAAATTCATGGCAAAATAGCGGTCCAGCTTAATGATTTCCGGCTCGTACTCAATCGATTTCTTTATAGAGGATGTTCCTTGTCCGAAGTCATCGATGGCATACCAGACACCGTATTGCTTCAGTTCTTTCAGTGATTTTTTCAATAAAGGATTCTGCCATAGCTCTTCAGCACTGGATTCGTTAATTTCGAGAACAAGTCGTCCCTTTATGTCTGGATAGCGGTTCATAAGGTCGGAGAAGAACGTGTGAAAACTCGGATGCAGGATGGTTGTAATATAAATATTGAGAAACAACTTACAGTTCATAAGCCCGTTCTTTGAGAAACTATCAAGGGCTTTAGAAATGGACAGAGTATCAAGCTTGTACAGGATATTTGCTTTCATGGCCGATTGAAATACACTCTCGGGATTTTCGTTAAACGTATTCCGTAACAGTCCCTCGTAAGCATAGAGGGTTCGATGTTCACCCATATCATATAATGGCTGAAAATCGTGATAGATAAAGTCGTCTTGAAAAATAGTAAAGATGTTCATAGGACCCCTATACTCTCTCTTTATTTTTATTTTTTTTCATAAAAAAACCACACAAAAACGCATTCCTCGCGTTCGCATGTGGTCGGTTGCGCTACTGGCTCCCCTAAATGTAAGCGCCCATCTATCATTTAGGTTCACAGCCCCCAGTCGAATTGTCAGTTTATGAAGATGCTTATAAGAAAAATATACCACAAACTAGTACTTTTAGGGTGTGTTTTTCCATAAATTATTTGAAAATTCATAAAGAAAATCCTTACCTTGACACATAAGGATTGTCACTGATCCAAAAACGCCAAGGATAGTCCTTTGCCTCCCCTGTGTTATCGATCCCTATCCGTTTCCCAGATGAGATGCTTTCTGGGTCGAATCCTTTTGTGATCGTCAGCGGTGGCTCTAAAAAGCTTCCCCCATAGTCCTCCATGGTGATGCCCAATGCTTTCGTCAATTTCCCTGGACCATTCGTCCAATTCTTCTTCATATGTCCTCGTCTTCTGCTTTCCATCAGGGCCTCTCCCTCTAGTGGCTCGACCGCTCTGATGAGGATGGCCTCGGGCTTTTCCTCTTCCCCGCTCACTACGTTCACCAGACAGTGTGTATGCATGACATATGTATATATCCGCCCTGCTTCATGGAACATGATTTCCGTCCGTTTCGTACGCCTGTTTCCAAAACTGTGAGCTGCTCTGTCTTCCGGCCCAAGATACGCCTCTGTTTCCACTATATACCCTGAAGCTGTTCCTTCCTCTGTCTCTTTCACCAAAACACACCCCAACAGGGACCTGGCGAGGTCCAATGTAGGCTGCTTGTAAAAGGTGGAAGGTAATGGGATTCGGTTCATAGATTTCACTTCCTTACACACAAATAATCAGTCTTTATAATAGGTATACCCTAACCTTATAGTACTAAATCTGACCATCGCTTCAACCTATTTTTAACAGGATAAACCGTTTGGGCGGCGTACATATTAAAGACTGTTAAGGCAAACACAAAATGGAGGAATCCTCATGAAAAAACGAATCTTAATCTGCTCCGTCATCCCGTTCATGCTGATGACTGGCTGCAATAACGATACAAACGATTCACTGACTGATACTCAAAACGTGAATTACGATCCGGTTTCCTATAGAAACCAAGACAGAGTGGGAATGAATGATTTACAAGAAAACCGAACGGCCATCCACCGTTTTATTGCCCCGATAGATCCTAACGGGGATTTGCGTGAATTCACTCATTTAGATCCTGGTGAAGAATATACACCCGGTAACGAAGGGGTGCCTCAGCCGAAACAACCTGCCGGGGAGCCGAATAAAGGACAACCGGAACCACCTGCACAACAGCCTAAACAAGATTCTCAATCTTCGAATGCAAGTGGGTATGTGAAGCAAGTGATTGATTTAACAAACCAGGAACGTAAGAAGAATGGACTCAGTGCGTTGAAGATGGACGGAGAGCTATCAAACGTAGCGGAGATGAAATCTGAGGATATGAAGGAACATGACTATTTCTCTCATACATCCCCAACATATGGATCTCCGTTTGAGATGATGGAAAACTTCGGTGTAGACTATTCTACAGCAGCGGAGAACATTGCCGTTGGACAGAAAACACCTGAATCGGTTGTGAACGCCTGGATGAACAGCCCGGGTCACCGCAAAAACATTTTAAATAAACAAGTCACTCATATTGGTGTGGGAACGGCTAAAGATGCGAGCCAAGGGATATATTGGACACAGATGTTTATCGCGAAATAAAGAGTTGGACCGGTCGTGGCGGCCGGTCCAACTTCCTTACGTCTGTTACAGGTTCAGTTTCATAAATTTGCATACATCTGTGAATCCCACTTTTTCATACAAATGAATGGCCTGTTCATTAAACGTGTATACATTCAACCTTACTTCATCGTAGTTTCGATCCTTCAGTTCGAGGAGCGCCCGTTTTAAAAGCCTTGTCGCATGTCCCCTTCCCCGGAAGGACTTCTTCACATACACATCATTGATCCACCCAATTTCTTTGGAGGTAATCCAATCAACACTCTTATCTACCTGTACCCACCCTGCCAGCTCATCATCCTCACGGGCAACGAGGAAATAGGCTCCGTGTTCGATGGAGTGACGGTATGCTTTTTGCATTTCTTCTTTATGATGTTCATATGGAACACCTGTCGCTTCTTCTCGGTTGATTCCTGCCATTTCAAATATTTCCTCTATATCATGTTCGGTTGCCACTTCAATTAAGACAGACACGATTGTCCCTCTCTTTCACATTGTTCTTCATACAACTCCATTATACAAATTATTGATTCCACCTTGGAAAATATTTATTTCGCAGACCTTTCCTTCTCAGCCTCTGGTCTGATTCAAAAATAATGCTTTGGCTCATTGTGATGGTTCCCCTCATGGATTAAACTAAAACTATAAATTGGAAAAACAAACCAAAGTGAGGGATTGAAATGAAAAATGCGTTTGCCGTTATCATTGCGCTTCTGGCACTCGGTACGCTTTATGTCATTATGAATGACAATACGTCCTTATTTGCGAAGGAGAGTCAGTCTGGGGATCGGGTCGAAGTCACCAAAAACGTGAAAACAATCGATCTTGACCTGGAAAGCAGCGACACAAAGGTCTTACCCACAGACAAGAATGAAGTAAAAGTCGACTTCAAAGGAAAAGGAACAATGACATTGAATCAAAAAGGGGACACGATATACGTAAAGGTAAAACATAAATGGTATGAGTGGGTCGGATTTAATCAAAAATCTGACGTTACCGTTTATATTCCGAGAGAGTATGACAATAACATGGAAATCGATATCGGTTCCGGCAATCTGGTCTTAGAGGGAGAGTCCGTTTCAAAGAAATGGACGTTCGATGAACTATCCGTTGACATGGGATCGGGGAACATGGAACTGAACAATATCGAGACAAATGTATTCGAGCATGATGGTTCGTCTGGTGATTTGATCGTCAATGGACTGACGACAAAGGACGGAAAGGTGGACATCAGCTCCGGGGATGTAGAATTATCGAACTATGAAGGTCCGTTGAAAGGTGACTTATCTTCTGGAGAGTTGACGGTCACCATGGAATCCTTAAAGGGCGACTTGAATTTCGATGTCAGCTCCGGGGGCGTAAATCTTGATTTACCTGAAGACGCTAGCTTTAAACTGAACGGGAATGCAAGCAGCGGTGATATCTCCTGCAACCTTCCTTTAAAGAATCAGAAGATAGAAAACGGCGATATTTCCGGAGTGTCCGGCTCCGGTCAGTATAACATTGATGTTTCTGTATCCAGTGGAAACGTGGATATCTATTAAGAAAAAGGGTAAAGCGGAATCCGCTTCACCCTCTTTTCACTTCTGCCCCCAGTTCCTCTCCAAGTGCCACAATCGATTGGTTGATCCTCCACACATAATATAGATGGTGAATAAGATCCACCTGTGATTTACGCCAGCTTGGGGCTTGCGTTTCGATTTTTTGCCGTTCCGGGCTCAAATCCCACATGATAGGCGAGCTTTCCTTTTCCTTTAAAAGTTGTCGGAGCGTTTCAATGTTTTCAGAGATTTTCTCTTCTGTTTCTCTAAACGCGCTAATGAGTTCTTCCGACACCTTTGCTTGTGCTTTCCGATGGGAAGAGGCAAGCAGGTGCTTTGCGTAATAATTGATGGCCGTTACGACAGTGATCCATCGTCCTGCACCAGACCTCGTCATGGCGCCGGGCCTTTGGAGAAGGGACTGCGCTTCATCCTTGATTCCCTGGAGCTTCTGATCCAAATCAAAAGCCTGATCGGTCAATGTTTTACCTTCCGGGATCGTAAAGGTTTTTATATATGAAGAAACATACCCTTTAAGTTCCCCGAAGAAATCATCCAAGCTATCCGCCACTTTGTCTTTCGTTTTCTTTGGAAACACAAAGGCTGATACGACAAGGGCGATCACAGCTCCGACAATCGTATCAATGACACGTGCCCCCATCAACTGTACACTGATCCCACCCAGCAGAAGGTCATACATGAAAGCGATGAGCATCGTGATGAATAAGCTCATCAGCGTATAGGAGACAGTGAAAAGATAAAAGGCGAGAAATAAGACCACAAACAGTAGGAAGACTTCCAGCTGAGAGTTCCCGGAGACTAGGTTGGCCGCTCCGAATCCGATGATGGCCCCAATCACTGTCCCGATCGACCGCTGGAAAGCTTTCATATAGGTCCTGCCTACCGATTCAGTACCGATTTGAATAATGAAGGTCGTTAACAGGACCCAGTACGGCTGCGCAGGTGCCATCAGCTCCCCTACAACGATCGCAAGCGTCCCCGCAACCAAAGCCTGTATCGCTTTACGGGTTGAGGGCTTTAAGCTTTTCGATTCTTCCGTAGTCTCTTCTTTTTCCTTTTCTTCCGGTTCTCCATCGTTCTCAACAGTCGACACCTTGTATTCAGGTACCTTTAATGATTCCTGAATCGAGATGGCCGCTTCAAGTACATGATTGGCAATGGACTCGATCCGCCTTAAGAGATACACCCAACCTTCAGGCTTCTTCTCCTGATTTAACACCTCAGACAATACCAATCGAAGGGCCTGTATCGCCTTTTCTGCTTCTTCAAGGGAACGGGGGTCATAATCCTGAGCCAGTACCTCCGCATCGCGAAGTGACCGGAGCACCCATACTAATAATCGTCTAAGCTCAATGACTTCCAAAGCATCAAGATCTTTCAGCTTTTTCAACGAATCGGTCAGCGTCTGGATGAGCATTTCTGTGTCGAATACATACAACCGTAGTTGTGATGCTTCAATACCCGGCCATAATTTCTTTACATCATTTTCATTGATATCGCCTGCTACGCTTCTCGCGTACTCATTCAGCCTTCTTACGTTTCGATTCAACTGTTTCCTGCGCTTGCTACTCGTCTGTGGATCCTCTATCATCCTCATCAAGATTGTAAAGGTCAAGTTGGATTGAATATGAAACGAACGCATACTTCTCCTTAACATATGGACAGAGTCCTTGAAGATGATGAAGTTATAAAGGTAAGCGTATACGACCCCTATGATGACCCCCAGGTAAAACCACTCCAGATGCGCCGCATCCAGTTGCAGAATGGATGATATATAAATCGACATAAAACCTGCCATCCCCATGGAAAAATAACGGATGGCAAAACGTGAAAAGTAAAACGCGCTAAAAATGGCCCCCACTAATAGAGCGTTCACAACGAGGCTGTAATGAGCAAAGGCGGATCCCATTGTAATTCCGACAGCTATTGCGACACCGACTAACGGAGTCGTTACCTTCTTCTTTCCCGTCGTATCATCCATGACGACGAATATACAAAGCATCCCTACCATCCCTGATACGATGGCAGGAGTGATGGATGGATGATCGAATTGCTTTAATAAATACAGCATCGTAAACACAGCCGATATTAAGCTGATCGTAGCCTTCCCTGCCTGCTGAAATCTTTTTCTGCCGGGATCGGAGGCAAGGATCCGCCCCAGCCATATATGCTGTCTATGTAAATGTTTCATCTCTTATCAAACCCTTATCTTCGCACCGTTTTTCATTCTCTTTTATCGTACCCTTTCCAATAAAAAAGTAACCTGTACTGCGTGGAGCAGCAGGTTACACTTATTCACAGGTGCACGTTGAGAACGGAATCTATTTGTATGATTATAAGGGTTTTAGTCAATTGGGTAAAGGAAAGTGCTCTGGCCAATTCTTTCTAAATATAGGTCCATTCACATACCTTCTCCTATTACAACGACCCCTCCATTTCCAATAATTGAGAAAATAGTTTCAAGGGATGACTCCCCCTTTTCCAGAATCTCTTAAGTAACCAAAATATCCAGAAAATGTATACCTGGATACTTTGATTTATTAGGAGGGGTCATAATGAATATGAAACGGTTAACGAAACGAATCACAATGGGGGCCATGGCACTCGTATGTACGATCGGAGTCGCTTTGCCTGCTTCTGCAAACGGGAATGATCCGTTGAAACAAAATCCTGAAGGGGCTTATGTCCCAGCCGTCACACCTGACTTATCTATGCTCCAAGGTCAGCATATTAATATGAAAGGCCAGAAGAAGAATGAACACGCTCTTGGACCTGCCAATCCTTCTTATACCATCGATGTTGACTACAACTCCACCACTCATACAGCTGAAGGTACACTGGAAGTATCATTTAAGAACAACATAAAAAAGAATTTAAGTGAATTATACTTCAATCTACGGGGAAATGCCGATGTCTTTAAAGAGAACGGCGGAGGGATGGAAGTATCAGAAGTTAATGTAAACGGAGAAAACGCATCATTTGAAGTAAATGGTACAGCCTTACATATCAAGGACGTATCCCTGGGCAAAAATAAAAAAGCCACCGTCAGCATGCATTTCGAAGTTAGCCTGCCTGAACAACAGGACCGATTCGGCTGGTACGGTGACACGGTTTCCATGGGAAATTGGTTCCCGATCTTGGCCGTTTACGATGACGAAGGATGGAATGTAGACCCTTACTATCCTTACGGAGAATCCTTCTATTCTCTTTCAGGTAAATATGATGTAACAGTCACAACCGATAAAAATCAGGTGATAGCCGCTACAGGGGAAGAAATCGGAAAGGCTAAGATTTCCGGAGATAAAGCCACTCACCGCTATAAAGCCAAGGATGTGCGTGATTTTGCCCTGGAAATGAATCCAAATTACAAGGTGATTTCTACAAAAATCAACAATATCAAAGTGAATGTCTACTACTCGGAGGAGCATTCCAAGTACGCTGCGGCCCTCCTCGAATCCGGGGAGGATAGCATCAGGCTCTTTAGTGAGAAATTCGGTAAATACCCTTGGCCTGAACTCGACATCGTCACGATGGAAGGCTGGTTCGGCGGTATGGAATACCCACAGCTTGTCATGATCAGCCTTGCAGGAGACCGGCCGCTTGATTGGGCTAAGTCCGTCAACGCCCACGAAATCGGTCATCAATGGTTCTACGGCATCATCGGGAATAACGAATATGATGAGCCTTGGCTCGACGAATCGTTTGCCAGTTTCGCTGCCGCTTTATATGATGGGGAACTCGATTCACTACAAGTAGAACCTACTGAAGAATCGTACTATCATCTTTCCAGCCAGATTTCTGATTTCACAGCAAGAGCAGATGAAGGGGGAATCGGAGCCTATTATTATATGATCTATAATTATGGATCCAGCACCTTGAATGACTTAAGAAAGCTGCTTGGCGACGAGGCGTTTTATTCCGCCATGCAAACTTATTTCAAACAGCAGAAATTCGGTATTTCCACCACCCGGGACTTTATCACTTCCATGGAGAAATCAACGGGCATGGATTTGATGCCTTTCTTCAGGGACCATAGGGTGTTACTTTCCGATCAGGAATAAAAATAAAACCGGTCAGTCCTTATGGACTGACCGGCTTTTTCTATTCAATCCTTACTCAACCGTAACCGACTTCGCCAGGTTACGCGGCTTATCTACATCACAATCGCGGTGCAGAGCAGCATAGTAAGAGATTAATTGTAACGGAATGACAGAGATAAGAGGTGTTAACAATGGGTTAACCTCTGGGATGACGAAGCGATCTTCTTCGTCTTCTAAACCTTTCATGGAAATAATACAAGGGTTCGCTCCACGAGCGACTACCTCTTTCACATTTCCTCTGATACCAAGGTTTACTTCTTCTTGTGTTGCAAGGGCAACGATCGGTGTCCCTTCTTCGATAAGGGCGATCGTACCGTGTTTAAGCTCTCCTCCGGCAAATCCTTCTGCCTGGATGTAAGAGATTTCTTTCAGCTTCAATGCTCCCTCAAGACCTACATAGAAATCAAGAGAACGGCCGATGAAGAAACAGTTGCGCGTCGTTGACAGATATTCACGTGCGATGTCTTCAAACTCTTCTTTCGTGTCGCAAAGTGCTTCCATCGCAGTAGCTACGATACCAAGCTCTTGAACAAGGTCAAAGTCCTGGTTGTTTCCACATGCCTGGCCGGCAACGTGAGCAAGAATAGCAAGAACCGCAAGTTGAGCCGTGTACGCTTTCGTTGAAGCTACAGCGATTTCAGGTCCTGCATGAAGAAGCAGTGTGTAATCTGCTTCACGTGACAGGGTTGATCCCGCTACGTTTGTAATCGTTAATGATTTATGTCCAAGTTCTTTGATTTGAACCAGTACGGCACGGCTATCTGCCGTTTCACCACTTTGAGAAATGAAGATGAACAATGGCTTCTTAGAAAGTAATGGCATATTGTAGCTGAATTCACTTGCTACATGAACTTCTACAGGAATTCCTGCACTCTTCTCGATGAATTGCTTTCCAACTAGACCAGCGTGGTAGCTCGTTCCACATGCAATGATGTAAACACGATCCGCTTCTTTCATCGCACCTACGATCGGCTCATCGATGTGAAGCTCGTTGTTCTCATTTTGGTAAGCTTGAATGATTTTACGCATCACTAGTGGCTGTTCATCGATTTCCTTCAGCATATAGTGAGGGTATGTTCCTTTTTCAATATCACTGGCATCGATTTCAGCCGTGTAAGGAGCACGTTCCATTACTTCACCGATCAGGTTTTGAATTTCAACCTTTTCTTTCGTGACGATGACCATTTCTTTATCCATCAGCTCAACATATTGATCCGTTACTTGAATCATCGCCATTGCATCACTTGCTACAACGTTGAAGTCTTCTCCTAGACCAACAAGCAGTGGACTTTTGTTTTTCGCTACATAGATTGTTTCATCATTCTCAGAATCTAAAAGGGCAATGGCATAAGAGCCTTTCAGAAGCATCAACGTTTGACGGAAAGCTTCCTCTACTGTGTTTCCTTCTTCTACAATCTTTTCAATCAGCTGAACAATGACTTCTGTATCCGTATCACTCTTGAACGTTACATCTGTTAAATATTCACGCTTTAGTTGAGAGTAGTTTTCGATTACTCCATTATGAACGATTGTGAAGCGGCCTGAATTGCTTTGATGAGGGTGAGCATTCACCTTGCTTGGTACACCGTGTGTAGCCCAGCGAGTGTGACCGATTCCAGTGTTGCTTGATACGTTCTCATCCACGATTCCGCGAAGGTCTGCAATACGACCTTTCTCCTTGAACACATGGATACCTTCGTCGTTTTGAACGGCGATCCCTGCAGAATCATACCCGCGGTACTCAAGCTTCTCAAGACCTTTTAATAAGATTTCCTTTGTATCTGAATTTCCAATATATCCAACAATACCACACATAATTAATTTATCCTCCCTGAACATGCAAGGGGGCAAGAACTCTTTTGGGGACAACTTGCCCCCTTATCTCTGTTTGTCATTTATATTATTCGTTTGGTCACTTCTTTTCATCCCTTTGTGCATCAAGTTGCCTCAATGTTTTAAGGAAGAAACTTTCGGCTCGGTGACATTACGAACCGGGAGGCATCCGCCGAACACTCGATAAACCTCCACCTCGTCAACTGAACGATCCTTGTCGTATCCATCGTCCAGCCCTGGCGCTTTATAGATTTTATACCTTACAATCCACCTTTCCTTCTTGACTCACATTTCCATATAATTTGAAAAATGAAAACAAAATCATCATACACTAGCGGGTTTCCCTTCGTCAATGAAAATCTGACAACGATAAGGAGTTGTTATCACTTTGTCATGTTCCCGACATAGAATGAGGGTAAACACATTAAAACACCCTACTCATTAAATATGCACAAAGGGCACATATTGACCCCTTGTGCATGAAAAATCAACTATTCGTTCAGACCCATTTCCTGATCGACGACTTGTACAATTTCATTTACATACTGTTCACATAGCTCTTCTGTAGGGGCTTCCGCCATGACACGGACCAGTGGCTCCGTTCCTGAAGGGCGGACAAGAATACGGCCATTTCCGTTCATTTCTTCCTCTACCTTTTGAATCACGTTTTTAACCGTTTCGTTATCCGTTACATGATGCTTATCTGTGACACGAACATTTACAAGCTTTTGAGGGAATTTCTGCATTTCTCCCGCAAGCTCCGATAATGATTTACCTGTCACTTTCATGATATTCACGAGTTGAATACCTGTTAACAGGCCGTCACCCGTTGTATTGTAATCAAGGAAGATGATATGCCCAGACTGCTCACCGCCAAGAGTATAACCGTGCTTCTTCATTTCTTCCACCACATAGCGATCACCTACGGCTGTCTGGATGCTCTGGATGCCATTCTCTTCAAGACCTTTATGGAAGCCCAGGTTACTCATTACGGTAGACACAACAGTAGACTGTTTCAATTGTCCCTGTGATTTCAAGTACTTTCCGCAGATGTACATGATCTGATCTCCGTCCACGATCCGCCCATGCTCATCAATCGCGATGATACGGTCTCCATCTCCATCAAAGGCAAGACCTAAGTCTGCTCCTTTTTCCTTCACCATTTCAGCAAGAGATTCTGGGTGAGTGGATCCAACGCCTTCATTGATATTTAAGCCGTCCGGTGATGCCCCCATTGTGGAGATATCCGCATCAAGATCAGCAAACAGGTGGGTAGCAAGAGCAGATGTTGCACCGTGTGCGCAATCCAAAGCAATATGTAAACCATCGAAATCTTCGTCCACTGATTGTTTTAAGTACTGCAGATATTTTTGACCGCCTTCGAAATAGTCACTTACCTGACCAAGGTCGGCGCCGGTCGGACGAGGAAGTCCGTCAACGGTTTGATCCAGTAGATCTTCAATCTCACTTTCCTGATCATCGGACAGCTTGAAACCATCCGGACCGAAGAATTTAATCCCGTTATCTCCTACCGGGTTATGGGAAGCAGATATCATGACTCCTGCCTGAGCTCCCAATGCCTTTGTAAGATATGCCACTCCCGGAGTTGAAATCACACCCAAGCGCATCACTTCCGCCCCAATGGAAAGAAGTCCCGCTACAAGTGCTCCTTCCAGCATATGACCGGAAATTCGAGTATCCCGTCCAATCAATATTTTGGGACGTGTAGCATCCTTCGTCAGTACATACCCACCGAAGCGTCCAAGCTTAAAGGCTAATTCCGGTGTCAATTCCGTATTCGCTACACCTCTTACTCCATCCGTTCCAAAATACTTACCCATTGTCATTCTCTCCTTTTTACAGCTCTTATGCTGAAGTGTTCTTTTCTTTGATTTCTACTTTTACCGTTTTTTGTGAAAGGGTCCATTCAACGTTATCTGGTCCTTTTGCATCTATTTCAACCTCATGTTCGCCGGGCTCAAGCCCTGAAAGATCAAGGGCGAGGGAAAAGTCTTCTTTCCTGACCTTATTCACTTCCCCGTTTTGACCTTTCAGTGCCACATCCACTGCCCCGCTTTCAGGTGTCATGATGGTGTATTCATATTCGTCAGCCAATCCTTCAGGCTTGATCTCGATTCCTGATAGGCTCTTCTCCTCGGTCGTGTTTACATCCACTTTGACTTTCACCTCTTCAGGAGAAACTTTATTCAGCCCATCCTGGAGGGCAAGTGGTACAGTAATGGTCGAGTCCTTCGTGATTTTCGATAGATCGACTTCTGCAAGGAGTTCTTCCACTGTGTCCAAGACGTCCTGTCTGCCAAAGATCGTTGCCTCTTTAGGTTCTATTGAAATCGATTCAAGGGTAGTGCCTTTTGGAAGACTTCCCTTTTGCTTCACCGAGACTGGTACGGTCTTGCTCGGATTCACCACCGATACGGTGACATCCACCACTTCAGGCTCTACCAGTACATCCAATTTGTTGTATTCACGGTCAAGCACCTGAACCCTGGCTTCCTTAGTTACATTCTCATTGATTTCTTCATCGACATCAAGAGTCGCAATGACATAGGCAATCCGTTCTACTTCAGCCTTGGATCCGGTCACTTTCACCGTTTTTGGATCGACTGCCAGTCCTTCAGCCTCATATCCATTGGATAAAATGCTTTCATTGAACTGAGGTTCGACCGTAAACTCTTCTGTGACTTTTTCCTGAACCGAAATGTTGGCGAATTCAGGATCCTTTTTCACTTTTAATTTATCAGAGATATTTTGGATTTGAATTTCAACTTGATGTTCGCCTATCCCGATATCATTCAAGTCCACATACACTTGAAAATCCTTTACTGTCTTGGTTTGCTGCACAACGGCCTTTGGTCCTTCCACAGTCACATTCACCGTATCAGGCAGTCCTGAGACTTCCAGGTTGTCACGGTCATAGAATACTTCAAGTGGGACATCCTGGATCGTTTCTATCGCATTCTGAGAGCTACCGTTGTTATTGTTGGCCGTTTTCTGGATATCGTCAAAGTTCACGGATAGATAGAGAATGAAGGCTAACAACAGTCCAACAATACGCATGAACCAGCGGCTTTCCATGAATTTATCCATTTTCTTTCTTCCCCCTAAAACTCCATTTCGTCGAGGAAGCATTTGTCTTATCGCCAATGAGCTCTAAAGTAAGTATTTCCCTAAAGCGCTCCAGAGAGAGGTCGCGATGCAACTCTCCATTTTTCGTGATGGAGATAGCTCCCGTTTCTTCTGATACAACGATGGTGATACTATCTGTCACTTCACTCACACCGAGTGCGGCTCTATGCCTTGTCCCAAGCTCCTTAGAGATGAAAGGACTTTCGGACAATGGAAGATAGCATGCTGCTGCTGCGATCTGATTCTTCTGTATGATCACCGCGCCATCATGAAGGGGTGTATTCGGTATAAAGATATTAATGAGCAGCTGGGATGTGATTTTTGCATCAAGGGGTATACCTGTCTCGATGTAATCACTCATTCCCGTTTCCCTCTCAAGAGTGAGAAGGGCGCCAATACGGCGTTTCGCCATATAGCTTACGGCTTTTGTCATGGATTCGATCATCTGTTCCTGCTCTTCTTCCTCCTGCAGGCCCGTCCTTGAGAATAAACGTCCCCGGCCGAGCTGTTCAAGAGCCCTTCTTAGTTCAGGCTGGAAGATGATGATGATGGCGAGGAATCCCCAGGTGAGGGCTTGTTCCATCATCCATCCCAGTGTATCGAGACCGAAGATACTACTCAGGCCCCTTACAATGATAATGACAAAAATACCTTTTAATAGTTGTACTGCTTTCGTTCCTTTTATCAGCATGATCAGTTTATAGATTACAAACCATACAACGAGTATATCTACAATATCAGAGACATAATCCAGCGCGGAGTAATCCGAAAAAATATCGATAAACGGCATATTACATCCTCCAATAGCTTAATCGAAAGCGTAAGCCGCCATGTGTGGCTTCTCCATTTTCGTAACGTTACTTATTATAGCACATTTTTTTCACGGTCAAATGAGAGACACGCACGGCTTCATGATTCTTTCTTATCTATTCATGAACTCACGTTTTTGCATAAAAAAACTGACACGATTTTTTAAGTGTCAGCCCTTTAGGGACGGACCTTACATTCCATCCCCTCTATTTTATCCTACTTTTCTTCAAGTTGCGAATTTCCCCAGTCCAACGTGTCTTTAGCCCCTTTTTTTATCTGGTACCAAAGCCACTCGAACGCCTCATCGATTTCATGGATGTCCCCTGTCACACTGCCTGCAGAGGCAAGATATTGCTTACCGTCGATACCCGTTACCTTCCCGTTGATGACCGTGACATTTCCTGCAACTTTTCCTTCTATCTTCACATCGCCATTACGGACGGTCAGATCCCCTTTCACGACCTCACCTTCAGGTACAACGACGGTATGATCCTTCACGACTAATTGAGCATTTTTCGTAAAAGAAAAGTCCTTGTCATCATTCCAGGATGTGAGAAAACTCCCGGTCATAAAGAATAGGAATAGGGCGGCTGCCGTAAGGAGCGGATGATGACGGAACCATCTCTGTACCCCGACCTTCTTCTTCTCTTTCGGTAATCTGGACATGACGTTATCTGTAAAGTTTGCCGGAGCACTGATGTGGGATGTGCTCTGTACAAACGCAATCGCTTTTTTCAACTCATGGAAGTGGTGCTGGCATTCAATGCACTCCTGCAAATGATGCTTCAGTTCTTCCTCTTTTTCACGGTTTAAATCTCCATCTAAATAATCGTGCATATACTCGATGATTTTATCAGGACAAGGCTTCATGTTCACTCACCCTCTCTACAGTGATCGTAATTGTTTTCTGAGAGCTTCACGCCCTCTATGTACTCTCGTTTTAACCGTCCCCAGTGGTAAATCCAATATTTCGCTGATTTCTTGAAGTGGGAGTTCTTCAATGTATTTTAAAACAATGACCGATCGATACTTCTCGGGTAACTTCGAGATTTCTGTTTGGATGGTCTCCTGCAACTCCATATTCTCCACTTCATCCTCCGGGAGCTGAACATCAGCAGCCACTTGTGAGTACATCGTCAAGCCTTCCGTCCCTGCCACCTCTGCATCGAGGAAATAATCCGGTTTCTTCTTCCGGATCCGGTCAATACACAGGTTCGTCGCTATCCGAAATAGCCAGGTCGAAAACTTTCTCTTTTGATTAAAGGTCTCGATATTCACATATGCCCTGATAAACGCCTCTTGAGCAATGTCTTCTGCCTCATGGCGATTTCCAAGCATACGGTAGCATATTTGAAACACTTTATCTCTATAAAGTTCGACTAATTCAGCAAAGGCGTTTTGATCACCTTTCAATACTTGTTTTATCCGTTTTTTCACTAATGCTTCCATTTCACAACCTCCGCTCTATGCGGCTATATTTATATACGTAATACCCTATTAAAAGGTTTCAATTTTTTTATATTATTATCCTAACAAATTTTTAAGGAAATGTGTTTACATTTATTAGAAAAGGGGTATAAAGGAACTAATATTTCTTTTGCGGGAGGATCTTAAATGAGGGGCAGATTAAATGATCTATTATTCCAAATTGAAGACTGTCGTCGCCAAATGGTCGAACTGGCATTAAAGTCTTCCTTTGCAGATGAGCAGGTAGTGGATTTGAGTACTCGTCTTGACGATCTGTTAAATCAATATCAAGTGGTCAAGCACCACTGAGGTGAAATAGATGAAGGCTGGAAACCTTGAACGTTTCCAGCCTTCTTTTTTTATGATTTATTAAAGTAATTTCTCTCCAAAAAGAGAACCCATTAATGCGACGGCCACCGTTGCCGTTTTATTCTTTTCATCCAGAATAGGGTTTACCTCTACAAATTCAGCAGACGTAATCATCCCGGATTCCTCTAGCATCTCCATCGCCAGATGACTCTCACGGTAGCTGATACCGCCAAGAACCGGAGTACCAACACCAGGGGCGTCACTTGGATCTAATCCATCCAGGTCAAGTGACAAATGAACACCATCCGTTCTGCCCTTTAAGTAGTCAATGGATTCTTCCATTACTCTCGTCATTCCCAGACGATCAATTTCATGCATCGTATAGACTTTAATGCCTTTTTCTTTAATTAATTCCCTTTCGCCTTCATCTAAAGAACGCGCCCCGATGATGACGATGTTCTCAGGCTTGATCTTAGGATTACTGTGACCGATACCCGTTAGGTCCTCATGACCTATTCCCAAGCTCACCGCTAGTGGCATACCATGGATATTACCTGATGGAGACGTATCACCTGTATTTAAATCGCCATGGGCGTCGTACCAGATCACACCTAGATTTTCATAATGAGGAGAAACTCCCGCCAATGTACCGATCGCAATACTGTGATCGCCACCAAAGATCAATGGGAAATCCCCGCTTCCGATGACGTCATTCACTTTTCCTGCAAGCGTTTCACTGGCTTCCGCAACCGCTTTCAAATTACGTAAGTTTGTATCAGGATTATTATGTATACGCTCAGCCTGACCAATCTCGATATCACCAAGGTCGTTAATGGAATATCCAAGATTCTCAAGACGCTCGACGATGCCCGCATAACGGATCGCACTCGGCCCCATATCCACGCCCCTGCGCATTTGACCTAAATCCATCGGTACTCCAATAATTGAAATGTTCTTCTTCATCAAAAATTCCCCCAATTCAAAATTCAAGACCTACCCCTATTGTATCCTTAGAATGATAGATGACTCAACTGGACAAGATTGTGTATATATATGCGACTGAAGAGGGTTATGGGTGATTTCGTGTAATATTATGCAGGTACTCTTTTGGATGTATGTGCAGCTTGGTCATGATCGATTTAAAAATATATAGGTAGGTATTGAAAATAAATTGGTGAAGGAATGAAGAAAAGGAGATAATTCCCCCTTATTGTATGAGAGCATTCTGTTGTTTTAATCAGATAACGGATAATATGGTTAAATTTAAGTCATTTTCATTGGGTTTCGAACGAAAATATATGGATTTTTGTCAATTGGACAGGCGAGAAGCTAACTGAAAAGCTAAATAAAAAGACCTCAAATCTCCTAAAAGATTCAAGGTCTTAAAATGTCGTATGTATGGTTCATTTACTTCGCTGACGCTCCGTAAACGGATAGATCATTTGCTCTCACAAAAAATCTTTGGTGGAGCCTAGCGGGATCGAACCGCTGACCTCCTGCGTGCAAAGCAGGCGCTCTCCCAGCTGAGCTAAGGCCCCGTATAGAGAAATTCTCACACCAAGAGATGTGAGAAAATATGTGATGAGCCATGAAGGACTCGAACCTTCGACCCTCTGATTAAAAGTCAGATGCTCTACCAACTGAGCTAATGGCTCGTAATGGCTGGGCTAGCTGGATTCGAACCAACGCATGTCGCAGTCAAAGTGCGATGCCTTACCGCTTGGCTATAGCCCAATAATTACGTAAATGGCATAAAAAAGGGACATTTATAGGATGTCCATTTTACACTGAAATATACAAAATGGTGGAGGGGGGCAGATTCGAACTGCCGAACCCGAAGGAGCGGATTTACAGTCCGCCGCGTTTAGCCACTTCGCTACCCCTCCAGCTAAAAAAATGGTGCCGGCAAGAGGACTTGAACCCCCAACCTACTGATTACAAGTCAGTTGCTCTACCAGTTGAGCTACACCGGCATATTGAATTAACAAAGATAAATGGTGGAGGATGACGGGATCGAACCGCCGACCCTCTGCTTGTAAGGCAGATGCTCTCCCAGCTGAGCTAATCCTCCAATATGTAATGGTACGTTATTTTGCTTCCGCAAAAAACAATGGTGACCCATACGGGATTCGAACCCGTGTTACCGCCGTGAAAGGGCGGTGTCTTAACCGCTTGACCAATGGGCCAGTCTATAAAAAAGATAAAAGCTTCCAACCGGGCTCGAACCGGTGACCTCTTCCTTACCATGGAAGCACTCTACCTGCTGAGCTATGGAAGCAATGGCTCCGCAGGCAAGATTCGAACTTGCGACCGATCGGTTAACAGCCGATAGCTCTACCACTGAGCTACTGCGGAATGATTTGGCCTGGCGACGTCCTACTCTCACAGGGGGAGATCCCCCAACTACCATCGGCGCTGAAGAGCTTAACTTCCGTGTTCGGCATGGGAACGGGTGTGA
>NZ_JBITVL010000011.1:0-75201 GCF_044542955.1 Rossellomorea sp. NPDC077527
TCACACCCGTTCCCATGCCGAACACGGAAGTTAAGCTCTTCAGCGCCGATGGTAGTTGGGGGATCTCCCCCTGTGAGAGTAGGACGTCGCCAGGCGAAACATTTCTTTTTTGTACAATCACTTTAAATGTGAGGGTACATATAGTAGTATAAAAGGTAGAAACATTTTTATCGTCGCGGGGTGGAGCAGTTCGGTAGCTCGTCGGGCTCATAACCCGAAGGTCGCAGGTTCAAATCCTGTCCCCGCAATACCATTTTTGCTTGTTATCAGTAAGAGGTTAACTTTGATCTTTTATGAGTCACGCAAGGATAGTTATTTTTGCTAGCGCAAAAAAACTCTGGTCCGGTAGTTCAGTTGGTTAGAATGCCTGCCTGTCACGCAGGAGGTCGCGGGTTCGAGTCCCGTCCGGACCGCCATTTTGTTTATTCAAACGAAACGTTGTTTCGTTTTTTTTATTGTCTATTTTCATAACCTTTACTCTCATACCCGAAAAAGGGTAAACTACATATATACATTCTCCCTTAGGGTAATAAATGATCCTAAGGTTTTTTTATACTCTAAATGATGATTGAGGAGATTAACATGAATCAGTTTGAGATCGTAACGAACAGCCCGGAGGAAACAGGCCGATTTGCTGAGGAACTGGCAGCGCATCTGAAGCCCGGTTCTGTATTGACATTGGAAGGTGACCTTGGGGCGGGAAAGACGACGTTTACGAAGGGTCTAGCCAAGGGTCTCGGTGTGACTAAAACCGTGAACAGTCCCACTTTTACCATCATAAAAGAATATAAAGGGCGTTTGCCTCTTTATCATATGGATGTATACAGACTGGACGATTCCTTTGAGGATTTGGGTTTTGATGAATATTTTGAAGGGGAAGGCGTGACCGTCGTTGAGTGGGCTCACTTAATACAGGATCAGCTTCCGAAGGAGTTATTGAGTCTATCGATTTACCGGGAAGGCGATTCAGCGAGAAGAATCGTGTTGAAGCCGTATGGAGATCGATATAGTGAATTGTGTAAGGAGATTGTGTCATGACGATATTAGCAATAGATACCTCCAATTATCCGTTTGGGGTTGCCCTTATTCAAGAAGATAAGGTAATTGGGGAGTACATCACGTATATGAAGAAGAATCATTCTGTAAGAGCGATGCCTGCAATCGAACAGTTGTTAAATGAATGCGGAATTGAGCCGAAGGACTTATCGAAGATAGTCGTGGCAAATGGTCCGGGATCCTATACAGGTGTAAGGATTGGGGTCACGTTAGCCAAGACCTTGGCATGGTCATTGAATATTCCCCTTATCCCGGTATCCAGTCTCGCGACACTTGCTTCGTCTGGACGGTATTTTTCAGGGTTTATCGTTCCCATATTCGATGCTCGAAGAGGGCAGGTGTACACAGGGCTGTATGAGTTTCAGGGAGATCAATTAGTTTGTGTTGAAGAGGACCGTAACATCATGCTTGAAGAATGGGTGACTAAGTTAAAAGAATCAAATAAAGATCTATTATTCGTCGGGAATGATGTTGCCATCCATGAAAACATCATTAAGGAAGTGCTGGGGGAGCAGGCCAAAATCGCTCCATTTGTCAGTCATAATCCGCGCCCGTCCGAGCTTGCTTTTATTGGAATGGGCCTTAAAGAGACAACAGCGCATGAAGTGCTTCCAAACTATATACGGATGGCAGAAGCAGAAGTGAAATGGCTGAAGTCTCAAAAAAAATCTCAATAGATGGTAAAGGATCGTTACAATATGGATATACGATTTATGACGGTTGATGATTTAGATGCTGTAATGGAAATAGAAAATCAATCTTTTAGCATACCTTGGAGCCGGGAGGCCTTCTTGAATGAAATGGAACATAACCATCTGTCCACTTATCTTGTTGCCGTGGAGGACGAAAAGCTTGCAGGCTATTGTGGGGTGTGGCTTGTTGTGGATGAAGCCCATATCACCAATGTAGCCGTACTCCCTGATTTCCGTGGGAGAGGCCTGGGGGAAAGCCTTATGCGCAAGATCATGGGGATTGCGATAGAATTCGGGGCACGCGTCATGACTCTGGAAGTCAGAGTCTCGAACATGCCTGCCCAGCATTTATATCGTAAGCTCGGGTTTCAGGATGGTGGAATCCGTAAGCGGTACTACTCGGATAACCAAGAGGATGCTTTAGTAATGTGGGTGAATTTATGAGAAAAGATACGTTCGTATTAGGAATTGAAACAAGCTGTGATGAAACAGCTGTAGCGATCATTAAGAATGGAACCGATATTGTGACGAATATCGTATCGTCGCAAATAGAAAGCCATAAGCGATTCGGTGGAGTAGTCCCTGAGATTGCTTCACGTCATCATGTAGAACAAGTAACATTTGTGCTGGAAGAAGCCCTGAATCAAGCAGAGATGACAATGGACGATATTGATTGTGTCGCCGTCACAGAGGGACCAGGTTTGGTAGGGGCCCTCTTGATTGGAGTAAATGCAGCTAAAGCACTGGCATTTGCCCATCATAAACCGTTGGTGGGAGTCCATCACATTGCAGGGCATATCTATGCCAATCGTTTAGTGGAAGAGATGAGATTTCCTCTCCTTTCCCTAGTCGTTTCCGGAGGTCATACGGAGCTTATACTCATGAAAGAGCATGGTTCGTTTGAGGTCATCGGAGAGACGCGGGATGATGCGGCAGGGGAAGCCTACGATAAGGTTGCACGAACCCTCGGTCTTCCGTATCCGGGAGGCCCTCATATCGACCGGTTGGCCCATGAAGGGGAAGCGACTCTTGAACTGCCCCGGGCATGGCTGGAGGAAGGTTCTTATGATTTCAGTTTTAGCGGGCTAAAATCGGCAGTTATCAACACATTACACAATGCGAAGCAAAAAGGAGTGGACATTCCTCCACAAGATTTGGCAGCAAGCTTTCAGGCAAGTGTCATTGATGTATTAGTGACGAAAACGGTGAAAGCTGTGAAGGAATACGGAGTGG
Organism: Rossellomorea sp. NPDC077527; assembly: GCF_044542955.1. Classification (NCBI taxonomy): domain Bacteria; kingdom Bacillati; phylum Bacillota; class Bacilli; order Caryophanales; family Bacillaceae; genus Rossellomorea; species Rossellomorea sp. NPDC077527. The sequence continues at coordinate 2,982 of NZ_JBITVL010000011.1, forward strand.
AGCAAGTACTATTGGCAGGTGGAGTTGCGGCCAATAAAGGTTTACGGAGTGCCCTTCAAGAAGCATTTGATGGGCTGGAGGCAGAATTGATTATCCCTCCTTTATCCCTTTGTACGGACAATGCAGCCATGATAGCAGCTGCAGGTACGATTTTGTTTGAACAAGGAAAAAGGGGAGGCATGGATATGAATGCTCACCCGGGACTTGATATTGAAACGTTTTAAAATGAAAGCCTGAACGAAGTCTTCATTCAGGCTTTTTTTAATGCAGGTTTGTTGATATCTTGTGTGTAACATTCTGAATGGATCAAAAGAAGAGAGAAAATAGAAACGAACATACGTTTTATCAACAGGTTGTGGATAAAATGTGAGTAACTGTAGATATGATGTGTATACTTTGTGAAAAACACTTGGAATAAACTTCCTATAAACTTGGTTATTCTGTGGATAAACTAGTGAAAATTTGTGGATTATGTGGAAAAGTGATGTGAATGACGGTTCATAAGTCTTTTTACTGTGGATAATAATGTGGAATAAGAAAGGATTGGGGTGAAGTAGTTATCCCCAATCCTGTGGATTATTGTTCTTCTTGCAGAAGCTCTTCTAGTTCAGTCCACTCTTCCAATAAAGAATCAAGCTCTTCCTTCTCTTTGGTGAGTGATTCATTGATGTTCTGTACCTTCTCGTGATCTTGAAAGATTTCAGGATCGCAGAGCAGGTCCTCTTTTTCCTGGATGTTCTCTTCGAGTGTTTCCATGAGGCCTTCGATTTCTTCTACTCGGCGCTTTCGTTGACGTTCGAGTTTTTTCGCTTCTTTATCGATCTTATGAGACTGCTTTTGAGTCGTACCTTGAGATAAAGACGTTTCTCCTTGTTCGATACGTTCAAGTGCCGCCAATTCTTCCTGCTGTTGTAACTTTTCCACATAATAATCGTAATCGCCAAGGTATTCGGTTGACCCTTTCTTGGATAATTCTACAACCTTTGTGGCAATCCGGTTGATGAAGTAACGGTCATGGGAAACGAATAGGATCGTTCCTGGATAATCGATCAGGGCATTTTCCAACACTTCTTTGCTGTCTAAATCCAGATGGTTCGTCGGTTCATCGAGAATCAATACGTTTCCTTTTTCCATCATCATCTTGGAAAGCGCTAATCGTGCTTTTTCTCCACCGCTTAATGTGGAAACGGGCTTAAGGACATCTTCGCCTGAGAAAAGGAAGTTACCCAGGACTGTGCGAATTTCTTTCTCCATTTTCATCGGATACTCGTCCCACAGTTCATTTAAGACGGTTTTATTAGAAGACAGTTCGGCTTGTTCCTGATCATAGTAACTGATGGACACATTGGATCCGAATTTAAATGTTCCATTCAGTGGCTGGAGTTTATTCACCAATGTTTTTAAAAGCGTCGATTTCCCGATTCCGTTCGGGCCGACGAGCGCGATGCTGTCCCCTTTTTTGACAGAGAAATCAATATGAGAAGAAATTTTCTCGTCCCTACCATATCCAATGGTAAGATCCTGGACATGCAGGACGTCGTTTCCACTTGGACGTTCGATCTGGAACGCGAAGTTGGCAGATTTCTCATCTCCGAGTGGCTTGTCCATCCTATCCATACGTTCTAACTTTTTTCGACGGCTTTGAGCCATCTTGGTAGTGGAGGCACGAGCGATATTCCGTTGAATGAAGTCTTCGAGCTTGGCGACTTCCTGTTGTTGACGCTCGAACATTTTGAGATCCTTTTCATAGTCTTCTGCTTTCTGTTCAAGGTACCTACTGTAATTGCCCAGATATTTCTTGCTCCTGTTCCGTGAAATCTCATACACCTGGTTGACGACGCTGTCTAAGAAATAGCGGTCATGGGATACAATCAGGACGGCCCCTTCATAGCTTTGAAGATAGGTCTCAAGCCATGATAACGTGTCGATATCCAAATGGTTGGTCGGCTCATCAAGGATGAGGATATCGGGCTTGGTGAGAAGAAGTTTACCGAGAGCGAGACGGGTTTTCTGCCCACCGCTCAATGTGGATATCTTAGTGCCGTAATCGAAATCGGCGAAATTCAATCCGTGAAGGACGGATCGGATATCCGCTTCATACTGATATCCACCGGAGTCCTTGAAGCGTATTTGAAGTTCATCATATTCTTTCAATACTCTTTGATAGAAATCTTCTTGTTCATAAACGGAAGGGTCGGCCATCTGCTGCTCCAATGAGCGTAATGTTTTCTCCTGTTGCTGTAACTCTGCGAAGACGGTGAGCATCTCGGCCCAAATGGACAGATCAGACTCCAAGCCAGTATTCTGCGCAAGGTACCCGATGGAGACACCTTTTGGCTTTGTGATTTCACCGGCATCATAGGAAAGATGACCTGCAATAATTTTAAGAAGAGTCGATTTGCCCGCTCCATTACGGCCAACGAGGGCAACACGATCTCGGGTCTGTATTTCAAGTTTAATATTTGATAGGATATTATCTGCACCAAAGTTTTTGGTTAGTTGATTCACTTGTAGAAGAATCATGACGTTTCACCTCTATTTCATAGTGCTAGTGTACCGTATTTGAGAGGGGAACGGCAATCATTCGACTATTAATCATCATACACTTGGGATAAAATATAGTGTATGATGATAGGAGAGTTTATAAATTCTGTATGCCCGCTTTTTTGGAAGCGGTATCAGAGGGCTTGAAAAGATGTGGGGGAATACAATATGAACCAGGATACAACGAAAATTCCACAGGCAACGGCCAAGCGCCTTCCGTTATACTATCGCTTTATTAAAAATCTGTATTCATCTGGTAAGCAAAGGGTTTCATCGAAGGAATTAAGTGAAGCGGTGAAGGTCGATTCTGCTACCATCCGCAGAGATTTTTCTTATTTTGGAGCATTGGGAAAGAAGGGATACGGCTATAATGTCAATTATCTCCTCTCCTTCTTCCGCAAGACACTGGATCAGGATGCCCTTACGAAGGTAGTGCTGATCGGGGTGGGGAACCTTGGAACGGCGTTTCTTCATTATAATTTCATCAAGAATAATAATACAAAGATTGAAATGGCATTTGAAGTCGATGAAAAAAAGGTCGGCACGCAAATCAGCGATGTCCCTGTTTTTCATTTGGATGATTTAGAAGAGAAGCTTCTAGGGCATGATATTGAAGTAGCGATCCTGACAGTTCCGGCATCTTCTGCTCAGAACATCACAGATCGGTTGGTTTCTTCCAATATAAAGGGGATCTTGAATTTCACCCCAGCGAGATTGACCGTACCAGACCATATCCGCGTCCACCATATCGATTTAGCGGTTGAACTACAGTCACTCGTATACTTCTTAAAGCATTACTCTGAGGATGACACGGAAATGTCACAAGATGGAATCATAACAGAATAGAAAATCTTTCAAATGTACGTTATGATAGAATGGTAAAAGAGGAGGTGTCTCATTATGCCAGGTCCAGGTAGCCTCGTATTAATTGCAGTCGTTGCATTACTTATTTTCGGTCCTAAGAAATTACCGGAATTAGGAAAGGCAGCAGGAAATACACTGCGTGAATTTAAAAATGCAACAAAAGGCTTAGCAGATGATGAAGACGAAAAAAATAATAGTGCTAAGTAGAGTAGGATGAACGCCATGAGTCAAAGAGACATGACAGTTTATGAACATATAGGAGAATTGCAGAAACGACTCATGTTTGTAGTCGTTTTCTTCTTGTTAGCCGTTGTTGTAAGCTTTTTTCTTGCAGAGCCGCTAATCAGATACTTACAGCATGCCGATGAAGCGAAAGAGTTAACGATGAATGCCTTTCGTATCACAGATCCTCTGAAGATCTATATGGAAATGATCATGTTCATCGCTTTGATCATGACATCTCCCATCATTTTGTTCCAGGTCTGGTCTTTTGTCAGTCCAGGTTTATATGAACGGGAAAGAAAAGTGACACTTAGTTATATTCCCGTGTCCTTATTACTTTTCCTAGGTGGATTGTCATTTTCTTATTTTATTTTGTTTCCATATATCGTGAAATTCATGATGGGTTTATCAACGAATTTAAATATAGAGCAAGTGATTGGGATCAATGAATACTTTCATTTCTTGTTCCAAATCACCATTCCTTTTGGTTTTCTGTTTCAGTTACCTGTAGCCATGTTATTTCTTACACGGTTAGGGATTGTAACGCCGATGATGATGGGGAAAATGAGAAAAGCCGCATACTTTATCTTATTGGTTATCGCAGCGCTTATCACGCCCCCGGATATTGTATCTCATTTAATGGTGACTCTGCCATTATTCATATTATATGAAATCAGTATTTGGATATCCAAAATCGGCTACAAAAAGGTGTTAGAAGCAGAGCAGAAGCTTGAAATGGAACAGTTCGAGAATATAAATAAGGATTGATCAAATGATCAATCCTTATTTTTTGTTCTTTATTTGTTTTTTGATCTTGAAATGCAACATGATCATCCGTAGCCCGGAACCGAAGTCCAGGGTCGCAAGAAAGATGAGCATGTACGTGAAAAATCCCCAACCTTCATCATTCTGTACGTTTTGTACAGCGAAGTATGTGAAGAGCACACCGAGAAGGAGATAGATCACTCCTGAGAATAATGGTGATCTCCTCATAGAAATAATCCTCCAATAAATCCTTGTATTTTTTCAGCTTCGTTCATCATTTTCTCGATTTCGTCCTTATAGATAGATTGCATTAGAACGACCGTTGTATTCATGGCAACGTGGGCAAATATTGGCACCAGGATCCGCTTCGTTTTTACATAAAGGAAGGCGAAGGTGAAGCCCATCGCGGAATAAAGGATCACATGCTCCGGCTCGAAATGGGCTAGAGCGAAAATGACCGAGCTGATAAGGGCGGCAAAGAAGAAATGCATCTTCTCGTAAAGCACGCCAAAAATGATCTTCCTGAATACGATCTCTTCCAAAATTGGGCCGATTATGGCCGCAACTATCATAGATAATGGAACCTTTTCAATAATACCGATAATCATCTGGGTGTTTTCAGAACCCATCTGGATCCCCAGGGCATACTCGACTCGGATTGCAATCGTTTGGGCAAAGAAGGCCATGAAGATCCCGAGCACCGCCCATATGATGGAACGGCCAGTTCCTATGGGAGCGCTGCGTTCAAGCCGAGTACTAGTCTCACTTTTCCTAAGAATGCTCCAGACAACGAGAAGAGTCAGCGTAAAGCTGATGACGAGCCAATAACCTGGAACCACACTTTTGACTACATTTTCCGGTTTCCCTAGGATATCGACACCAATTTTATATAAAAGGGGTACCCCGACAATGCTTGAAAGCTGCATGACGATATAGGCAATTAAAATAAATCCGAAATGTTTTTTCAACGTTTGATCTCCTTTAGCTCCTGTAAGATAACGACCAGCTTTACTCCTGTACAATTCTACTAAGAAAAGCGGAACTGTTCAAATCTAAGGGTTTTATTCATCCTGGAATATATGGGGAAAGAGGAGCATAGGATAGGAGGGTGTGAAAAAAAGAGAAATATGACGAAAAAAATTTTAAGCAGGACTCTTGCAAAATGAAAACGAATTAATTAATATAATAGTTGTGTTAGCACTCACAGAGCTCGAGTGCTAATAAATATCATTTACATATTTCAAGGAGGTTGTTTCACTTGTTAAAACCACTAGGTGATCGCGTCGTTATCGAGCTAGTTGAGTCAGAAGAAAAAACAGCAAGCGGTATTGTGCTACCGGATTCCGCAAAGGAAAAGCCACAAGAAGGTAAAGTGATGGCTGTAGGTACTGGTCGCATTCTTGACAACGGTGAGCGCGTTGCTCTTGAGGTAGCTGTCGGCGATCGGATCATTTTCTCTAAATACGCTGGTACAGAAGTGAAATACCAAGGCACAGAATACCTGATCCTTCGTGATAGCGATATTCTGGCTGTAGTTGGCGAATAATTAAATTTCCGTATAGTAAACCATACATTATTTAAATAAGAGGAGGACTTTATCAATGGCTAAAGATATTAAATTCAGCGAAGAAGCACGCCGTTCCATGCTTCGCGGTGTCGATCAATTAGCAAATGCAGTAAAAGTAACTCTTGGACCAAAAGGACGTAACGTGGTACTTGAGAAGAAATTCGGTTCACCACTTATCACAAATGACGGTGTAACCATTGCGAAAGAAATCGAACTGGAAGATGCATTCGAAAACATGGGTGCCAAACTGGTTGCTGAAGTAGCAAGCAAAACAAACGAAATCGCCGGTGACGGTACAACGACTGCAACGGTCCTTGCTCAAGCAATGATCCGTGAAGGTCTTAAAAACGTAACAGCTGGTGCTAACCCTGTTGGCGTTCGCAAAGGAATCGAAAAAGCGGTTCAAGCGGCTATCGAAGAATTAAAAGTGATTTCTAAGCCGATCGAAGGCAAAGATTCCATCGCTCAAGTTGCGGCTATCTCTGCAGCTGACGAAGAAGTCGGTCAATTGATTGCAGAAGCAATGGAGCGCGTTGGAAACGACGGCGTTATTACAATCGAAGAATCAAAAGGGTTCACTACTGAACTTGACGTAGTAGAAGGAATGCAGTTCGACCGTGGATATGCATCTCCATACATGGTCACTGATTCAGATAAAATGGAAGCTGTCTTAGAAAATCCATACATCCTGATCACTGACAAGAAAATCGGTAACATCCAGGAAGTACTTCCTGTCCTTGAGCAAGTCGTACAACAAGGTAAGCCACTATTAATGGTAGCAGAAGATGTTGAAGGTGAAGCTCTTGCAACGCTTGTTGTAAACAAACTTCGCGGAACATTTAACGCTGTAGCTGTTAAAGCTCCTGGCTTCGGTGACCGTCGTAAAGCGATGCTTGAAGACTTAGCGGTTCTAACTGGTGGAGAAGTGATCACAGAAGATTTAGGCTTAGACCTTAAATCTGCCAACATCACTCAACTTGGCCGCGCGGCGAAAGTAGTTGTAACGAAAGAAAACACGACTGTCGTAGAAGGCTCTGGAGATCCAGAAAAAATCGCAGCTCGCGTAAACCAAATCCGTGCTCAATTAGAAGAGTCCACTTCTGAGTTCGATAAAGAAAAATTACAAGAGCGCCTTGCTAAGCTTGCAGGTGGAGTGGCAGTCGTGAAAGTTGGAGCTGCAACTGAAACTGAGCTTAAAGAACGTAAACTACGCATCGAAGACGCACTGAACTCTACTCGCGCAGCAGTAGAAGAAGGTATCGTATCCGGTGGTGGTACGGCACTAGTGAACGTATACAACAAAGTAGCATCCATCGAAGCGGATGCAGATGTTGCGACTGGTATCAACATCGTACTGCGTGCTCTAGAAGAGCCAATCCGTCAAATCGCTCACAACGCTGGACTCGAAGGTTCTATCATCGTAGAACGTCTGAAGAAGGAAGAAGTAGGTGTCGGATTCAACGCAGCAACTGGTGAGTGGGTCAACATGATCGAAAAAGGTATCGTAGATCCAACCAAAGTAACTCGTTCTGCACTGCAAAACGCAGCGTCTGTTGCAGCAATGTTCCTAACTACTGAAGCAGTAGTAGCGGACATTCCTGAAGAAGGCGGCGGCATGCCGGATATGAGCGGTATGGGCGGCATGGGTGGAATGGGCGGCATGATGTAAACACCCTCATAAACCCTTGTGAATAAAGGTTTTTTGAAGATTCAACGCAATTGATTTAACAATTGTTTAACGGAGGTCTCTCATAAGGTCACTAAACTTATGGGCGGCCTCCTTCTTTTTAGGCTTAGTTACATGCCAGTAAACATTTTTAGTTGTCGCATCATCTTTATGACCAAGACGATCCATAATCTCCTGTAAGCCTACCCCAGCTTCAGCAAGCAAAGAAGTATGTGTGTGTCTTAACGAATGAGGTGTGAGTCCCTCATTAAGTTTTGTTTCTCCAACATCCATCCCTTTGTTAGTTAGCTTCAATAACCTTTTCATACGGTTCTCTATTTTTTTTAAGTATAATGGATATCCTGGATTTTTTTCATCATTAAGAGCAAAAATAAAATCCTTATCATGGTACCTATTTCGATATTTCATTTTTATTTTCTTTTGAAGTTGTTGGTGTTTTTCAAGTTTTTTTATTACAAAGCTATCGATTTCAATTTTTCTCTTGGCACTCTTTGTTTTCGGGGGGAGAAGTTGGTAATTCAATATATTATTTTTTGGATTATAGTAGGTTTTAGTAACACTAATTGATTGTTGCTCAAAGTCAATATCCTTCCACTTTAGTGCACAGAGTTCTCCGACTCTCATACCTGTATAAGCTAATAGAGTAAATATTGGATCATCTTGATCTAATCCTTGAACTTTAGAGGTGTTAAGGAATCTAGATAGCTCTTCCTTTTCAAGGTATTTTATTAAATTCTCTTCAGATTCTAATTCTTCAACAGATTTTTGGGTTTTTGGTACATAAGCAAATTCTGTGGGATCTTTCTTTATCAAATCCATTTCAGCAGCTTTTTTAAATATCATACGCCCCGTTCTATGAGCACCATCTAATGTATTCTCTGCAAATCCACGTTCTTTTAAATTATTTAAAGCATCCTGGTACTTTTTACGACTGACATCTTTTATCTTTAGTTTAGCGAAATAATCTAAAAGGCGTTTGATTTCGTGGTTTCTAACTCTAATAGTGCTTATCTTTACCTTACCAGTAGCTTTATACATGTCTAACCATTGATATGCAAATTCTTCGAAAGTAACATTTCCTTCTTTAACATATTGACCAGCTTCAATCTCTGCTAAAAAGTGTGCAGCTGCAAGTTCTGCTTCTTTCTTTGTATTAAAACCACCTTTAAATTTTTGCTTTCTTCGTCCATTCTTGGGATTGATTCCTACATCCATTAAAAAACCCCATTTTGCTCCACATTTGCACCTTTTTCCTTTTTCACACTTGCAATTAGGTTTGTAAAAATGACCTTTCATAACGACTCTCCTTTATTTTTTATTGGATTTGTTACTCAATATCTTTTCCTTGTGCATACTGATTAATTGATTTAATAGAGCTTTCAATAACATCAAAAATCATATTAACGTGCCTATATAGCATTGGACTTTTATATGTTCCATGGAGGATTTTATCTCTTATTTCCATGTATTTTACCAATTCTTTATAATACTCTTCTTTAGTGATATCAAAGTCTACATACATTTGGAGGTGCATTTCAACCTTGCTTTTTAACGTTAAACTATTAATGAAATTAAATGCCTTATCTTCCTCTAGACCTGTCTTGTTAATAAAGCCCTTGATTAAAACTTCATTTAGCATAATTTCAAATGCATTAAATGCGATAAGAACTGCACTTTTATTATCGTAACTATGATTTCCTCGTATTTGTTTTTTTGAAGAATTTAACAGGAATTGATAAAATTGTGTATCCTCATTATTTGAATTTGGAGCCTCATTTTCATCATTTTCAAATAAATATTGTTGATGATAGACAATATGACCAGCAGCTTCCATAAGTTTTTCATAAGTTACATCGTTGTGAGCATGTTCGGATAATTTTTTTATTGTATTTGGACTTGGAGGGTTTTTAACCAACCCCCTTATAAATCGCGATATATGAGACGCATCTACTCCTGAGTGGAGCGCATAGTTGTTTATAGAACGATCACCTTTAGCTTCTTTTAATAACTCTCCAAATATCTTCCCATCAAATTCTGGCACTTTTTAACACCTTCCCAAAAGCATATTTAACATTAATTATAAGTGGTTATTGATTTTATTCAATGGAAGTGGTGAAAAAATATAGAATTTTTTCAATAAAACTGTTGAAAAAATTCTATGGAGTCGGTATAGTATGGAATATAATCAATATTGATTAAATTCTATAGTTAATAGAATTTAATCTACAGGAGGTTGTTGCCTTGTATTTAAGTAAAAGTAAGCTCAGAAGTTTAATGGATAAAGCGGCTGATGGTAATTACAATAAGTTCGCACGGATGCTAAATGTGGATGTAAGCCAATTGCATAAGATTATTAATAGCAATAGTAATGCAGGTCCAAAATTCTTAGGGAAATTAATGGTTTACTGTCAACGAAATAACTTAGATTTTAATGAATATCTAACAACCTAAGATGGTGAGAGATTTTCTAATATAGGTTCATACTTAGTTCTACAAATGATTAATAAATAAGTGGAGGTAGAATGGAATGAAGAACAAAACAAGGAATACTCTTCCAGAGGTGCTTACAGCAAAACACATTGCGGATTATTTAGGAATCTCTAGAAGAAGGGTTTATGAGCTGTTTCAGATGTCTAAAGAAGCCGGAGGAATTCCTAATTTTGATATTGGTAATTCAAAAAGAGTAGAAAAAGATGATCTTGTGATATGGATTCAAGAAAGGAAAAGTGAAAAAGAGGCTGCTTTTGTCTGAAGAGAGGAGGTGAAGAGGGGATAAAATGAGATGGGATAAGCTTAAACAAGAAATTAAGACCAATGAGGAACAATTAGAAGTTATAAAAAAAAGAATATTAACATCTACTCCTAATACGATTGATTATTTATTAAAAGAATTGGCAGAAAAGGCTTCTAAATTAGGTCAGTTGGAAAGAGAACTACATGAACTAGGGCCTAAACCGATTATTTTAAGTATTGAATTTTCCGATTATGTACCTGGGATGAGACTTTATCTTTGGGATGAACATGAGGATTTGGAACAAGGTCAGGTAGTCTTAATAGAAGAGGTTAATAATGAATGGAGCGATTATCATTTCATCGTAGAAAAGGGGGTGAAAATCAATTGGAATAAAACACCAGTATCGTGTGCTATACATTCTAATGAAACGACAGAGTTTTTAAATAGGATGTTTATTCACTTCGAAAGTGAAGCAAAAAGGATGCTAGCTTTTGAAGAGATGTATGGGTGGAGTCAAACCGAATACGAGCGTTATTTGTGGGAGAAAAACGAAACACTTATTGACTTGTTGATTGAATATGAACATGAAAGAGTGAAAGAAATATTATAGAGTTAGTAAGTTTTGCGATATAAAAAAAAGCCTGCAAAAAGGATCGCAGGACATATTTTTCCTTAAATACTATTATAACGTATAGAGACGATGTAAGCAATAATATATGGGTTAATTTTACATTTATTTTGCGTTGTTTTGCAGGCTTTCCATTAAAGAAAGGGGAATATTGGATTGGGAAGTCATTTTGAGTACAGCAATTTACCACAAGAGGTTCTTGATAACGCATTGTTATTGAGCGAACTTGCTACTGATGGGGTGGAAGGAGTTGAGAGGGATTTTATGAAAGACTATGGTTGTTTCCCAATAGCGGAGCTACCGGAAGTTTTTCGTAACTACATCGAACAAGCATCGAAATCTTTAGCAGCTCCCCCAGAATTTGTAGCACTTTCTGTGTTAAGTGTTGTCAGTACAGTATTAGGTAATGCATATGTGTTAAAGGTGAAAAATAATTGGGAAATTAGGCCGTGCATTTGGGTATGTATTGTTGGTCCGTCAGGTTCTAATAAGTCAGCTTCTCTAAAATTACCTCTGGGAATTTTAAAAAAATTGCAATCTGACAATTTGGCAAAGTATAAAAAAATGTCAGCGGAATATGAATATGAAATGTTGCAATATAATCAAGAAATGGAAGAATGGCAAAATGCAGTACAAGCAGGAAATGCAGATTTATCTAGCAAACCAGAAGAACCTGTTAAATCTCAGTTTAAGCAATTGATAGTTGGAGATGCAACCATGGAAAGTATTCCTGACCTGCTGGAAGATAATCCAAGGGGACTTATGAAATTACATGGTGAATTAGTAGGATTTATTAAATCGATGGACCAATATCGTAAGGGGGGAGGTGACCGTCAAAAGTGGTTAGAAATTAAAGATGGAGATCCTCTCAATGTTAATCGTAAAAATAAAGAACCTAAAATTGTAGAAAAGCCTTTTGTTAACGTCATAGGAACCACCCAGCCATCAAGACTCCCAGAATTCATTGGTGGAAAAGAAGGTGATAAAGGGGACGGTTTTGCTGAACGCTTCTTTTATGTTTATCCGGATAAGGTAGACTTTGAAGAAGACGATGATTATGAAATAGATGAAAAGTTAATTCAACAGTATGATGAAATTGTTAAGTCCATGTATCACTCTCACGAAGGCGGAGAAGATGAGCCCATTGAAATGAGTTTCGAACCAAAAGCTAAGGAACTTTTTTCGAATTTCAAAAGAGAATGTAAAAATGAGACTAGGGAGCCCAACTTCCCTGGGAATTTAGAATCTGCATGGAATAAATTGCGTGGGAGCGAAACATTAAGGATATGCATCATTATTCATGCTATGAGGTACTTTTCAGGTGAAGCTAAGGAAATTAAAATTGTAGATGAAATAACTGTTAGAAAAACTATAAGTATTATGCAGTATTTAAAATCCCAATCACGAAAAGTTTTCACTATTTTAAATGCCAACGACCATGAGGAACGAATTCAAAAAGTATGCGAACATATTAAACGAAGAGCACGTAAAACAGAAAAAGGATATTTCATTAAAATAAATAACCTTACCCAAGGCAAGCCTTTTGGTAGAGAAACCCGAGCAGCCATCGTAAAAGAGACTCTTCGAGAAATGGAAAAACAAGGATACGGATATGTTGAAGAAATTAAAAATACAAATAATAAATTTACAGAATTCTTTACTCTCAAGTATTAAATTTTAACGGAAGGGGTTTCTCCCTTTCGTTTTTTAATTTAACTGTAGAACATAAATAGAACACTGTGTTCTATTGTTCATTCCAAGAGTCATAAGGGAGAAATGTAATTTTAAGCTTAAAAATAGAACAATAGAACCTTATTTTAATCAAAATCGAAAAATAAAAAGTTATAACATATTATAGTGTTCAATGTTCTATGTTCTATTTTGTGGAATATCATACTGCTGATACCGTGGGGTGTAAGGGGGGATCAGTAGAACAGGGTGTTCTATTTAAGTTCTACAATAGATAGTATTCCTCCACCACTTTTTATTTAGAAATCCATTGGTTTTTGAACCTGAATTAAAAAGCCTTTGAACTTGTTGGACCAAACGACACTCTCAAATTTATAACCTTCTTCGATGTACGGTAAAATCTCCTGCTTTAGAAAATCTCTTATTGTTTCAATCGGTTCGTTATGGGCAATACCACTGTCAACCACAAAAACAAAGAAATGACGACCGGCCAAAAAACCTTGGCGAACAGAATCTCTGACTGTATATTTTCTCATTACAACTTACCTCCTAAATAGATATAAATAACATCAGCTCTGTTATGGCCAACCTCTTTGGTGACAATTTGAGCTGCTTGCTCTCTGTTGTATCCTTTATCTACTTCCTGTTGTACTCTATCTTGAATGTAGTTATACCGCAAACCATGCAACGTCAGATTATTTGTATATGCCTTTCCCAGATGTCTATCTGTCCAAGTGCGTTGTCCTATACCTTCAGATGTAATAACCTTATCCCGATGATTTGAATTGAATTGTTCAATGCGATCAATAGCATGATGTGACTTTTCATTTCGTTGAACAAACAGCTTATCACCTCTAGGTGTATTCGCAACCCTTTCTTCAAGCACTTGACGACCTTCAGGAGACAAGGGAACGCTTCTAGGTCTTCCATTTTTGGCTTCTGAGCCGATGTTGTACATTCCACCCCTTAATGCTTCTTCTGCTTGAGAGCGGCTTGCTAACGTAGCTTCAGCCACTCTCATCCCCATTGTTCTAGCCATTGTAGCTACATCACGATAATCTCTAGCAGACCTAGCATTATCAGGATTAATTTTACTTTTTTCTACTTCTCTAGTTATGTCCATCATTTTAGAATACTCTTCTTTCGTCCAGCCACGATCACCTTTAATTGTTTGAACTTTAGGTATTGAAAACTTATATTCTTGTTGTAATGTCTTGTTATCACTTATTGAATGCTTTGTCCGTGGAGCATTATCGTGCATATACCTTATTGCTGATAAGCTATCCTTAATTGTTTTTGGCTTGAGATCCTGAGCTTGCATATACTTAGCGTAAGCTGCTACGTGCTTATCTTGTATGTTTTTGAGGCTTTGCAACTTAAATTCTTGCGAGATCCATTTAGCTGCTCTCATAGCGTTACCTCTATACTTATCTCTCGTTGCATATGATCCAGCTCTCGTATGCCTGAAAACCTTTTGAACTTGTTGCTCTAAACTTGATAAACCTTTATTCAATACATATACCCCCTTGTTTTCTAAAAAAGTGCGTACTTCATCCTGGGCCATTTATAGGTTTCTTCCTTAATTCTTCTAAGAACCAAGTATGGAAACCCCGATCTGATGATGGGATCCTTATTTCGTCTAGCACTTTCTCTTTGGTGTTCGTTCGTTCCTCACAAACACCAAAGAGAAAGTGCTAACCCCATCAATCATATAAAGTTGTGGTTATGAGTAATAGTAGAAGCAACCTTTACAGGCTCAGCATAAGCTGACGCTCCAAGTAAGCAATTCCATTAGGACTGGCAAATAAGCCAAGCTCACTGTAGCTCTCGCAAGAGCAAATAACCAAGGTGAAGTTCATTCCGCAGAGTCTTACCAGCCTAAATCTGTTACCAGAAGTATCCTGAATTCAAAGTGACGTTTGGTCAGAAAACGGTATTTTTCGAAGCCCCGAATGGCGTTCGGCTGTATCGTTGCCTGCATACGCTTTTCACCAACCTGCCAAGAATAAAGAACCTGACAGATTTCACACAAAAGGAAATGAATTTCAGTTCCCTAATCTAATAAAAGAAAAGGAACTATTGAAGGCGATTTTATTATTTATTTCGGATAGATTTTATTCTGTCTTACCAGTGCTATAGCCCCCGAAATTGACTATCTTCTCGCCAAATCATAATGTTTTAAAAAACTTTATATATAAAAAAGCGACCTACTGGAAGATTGAAAGTGTATCTTTACACTTTATTCAATCGACCAGAGGTCGCTTTGGGCTTTAATATTTTCTGCTTCCGCAAAGGAAGTAGCCGTTAGGGAATTTAAGTTAAATTATATATTAAGTATACCAACTGTAATAATCTCGCGCAATTATTAACGAAGAAATCGGAGTGAGAAAAGAAATATTCAACGAACGCTAACAAGTAAGATCCAATTTTTCTTAAACAAAAGAGGGTGTTAATCCAAGAAGGAATACTTCTTTTTAGATTTATTATTTATTATAAGAAAGAGTAGTGAACTTGAAAATTATTCCTAAAAAATATTAGCGAAATAAAAGGTCCGAAGGTGAATCGGGTTAAAAGTTTCAAGGTCTTTGAGGTAGGGATATTTCTCATTGAGACCATGCTAGACTTCTAATTTATGGGTTGTTATAATCAAGCAGACATGTCAGCGTGAAGTTAAAAATTGCTCCGGATATAAATTGGATTGATAAAAAAGTATTGATCGGAAGGATTTACTGTTGCCAGGAATTACACTAGGGCTTCATGTTGGCAAGAAAAACCTACACCAGGAGGGGTCACTATGAACCCAGTAGAAATTGAAGCAGCAGTCTCTGACTTGGCGATTCAGCCCTTTGATAAGGAAGAATTTCCGTTTTCCTTTCTGAGGGCATTCGGTAACAAGGAGACAACAATCAAGAGACTACGCTCGGGCGAATCAAACAAATCTGACCTAGGCGGCGTGCTACAAACGAACAATATCCATATCGCGATCGCCCCACCTGGTGAAGTAAGCGAGACGCTTGCTTCACTGAAAGTAAGCCCGGCAACGTCTAGAGCGAAGGCACAATACATCCTCGCTACTGATGGGGCAGAGTTTGTGGCAGAGGAGCTTGAGTC
This sequence comes from Rossellomorea sp. NPDC077527, assembly GCF_044542955.1. Classification (NCBI taxonomy): domain Bacteria; kingdom Bacillati; phylum Bacillota; class Bacilli; order Caryophanales; family Bacillaceae; genus Rossellomorea; species Rossellomorea sp. NPDC077527. The sequence continues at coordinate 18,793 of NZ_JBITVL010000011.1, forward strand.
CGGCGAGATCATTGTTTGTACATATAATGAATTTCCAGACCATTTTGGCTTTTTCTTGCCACTTGCAGGAATTACGACCGTTAAGCAGGTACGCGAAAGTTCTTTTGACATCCGGGCTACAAGTAGGTTAAATCGCCTCTATGTTGAGCTGTTGAAAAGCAATCCTCAATGGGGTACAGCAGCACGCCGCCACGAGATGAATAATTTTATGGCTCGCCTGATTTTCTGCTTCTTTGCCGAAGACACCGGTATCTTTAGAAAAAACGGTATGTTCACTGAAACCATCGAGCAGATGAGTGTCCGAGATGCCTCCAACACGCATGAAGTGATTAGTGAAATTTTCCGTGCCATGAATACGGAGGTTACTGACCGAGAGAAAGCCAAAATGCCACGCTGGGCTGACGCATTTCCTTACGTAAACGGCGGGCTTTTCTCTGGTAGCGTAGATGTTCCAAGGATCACTAAGATTGCGCGCTCCTACTTGCTTCACATAGGGAAGCTTGACTGGACTAAGATCAACCCCGACATCTTTGGATCTATGATACAAGCTGTGGCTGACGACGAGGAGAGGGGAGCACTTGGTATGCACTACACGAGTGTGCCCAACATTTTGAAAGTACTAAATCCGCTGTTTTTGGATGACTTACGCTCGCAACTTGAAGCAGCAGGCGATAACACTCGTATGTTGTTGAACTTGCGGAAGCGCCTTTCGCGGATTAGGGTTTTTGATCCTGCCTGTGGGTCAGGCAATTTTCTAGTTATCGCCTACAAGCAGATGCGAGAAATTGAAAATACTATCAACGAGAGACGCGGCGAAAGTGGCCGTGAGAGTGTCATACCTTTGACAAATTTCCGTGGAATTGAGCTCCGCGATTTTTCAGCAGAAATTGCACGTCTCGCTTTAATAATTGCGGAGTTCCAGTGTGATGTTCTTTATCGTGGAATCCGGCTGGCTCTGTCGGAATTTTTGCCACTGTCATCGGAAAACTGGATTACCTGTGGTAATGCCTTACGATTGGATTGGCTTAGTATTTGTCCACCTTCTGGAACTGGTGTGAATCTCCACGCTGACGACTTATTCCATACACCACTTGATCAGGCTGAAATCGACTTCCAAAATGAAGGTGGAGAAACTTATATCTGCGGTAACCCACCTTACAAGGGGAGTAAATGGCAAACTGGAGAACAGAAAAAGGATCTGGCCAATGCATGGTCAAAACACCCGAAGCTTGCCAAGACGACAGATTATGTTACTGGGTGGTTCGCCAAATTACTGGACTACACTGACATTGAGGAGAGTACTGTGGGGGCATTTGTAGCCACTAACAGCGTTTGTCAGGGGCAGCAGGCTATTGACGTATGGCCACAGGTGTTTCAGCGTGGGTGTGATATTCGCTTTGCACACACGTCCTTTAAGTGGGCAAATCTAGCCAGCCACAACGCGGGAGTTACCGTGGTAATCGTTGGTTTGGGAAAGAGCTCCTCTGCACCGAAGAAACTATACCAGGAGGGGTTAGTCAAGCAGTGTTCTTCAATAGGACCATATCTGGTACCAAATAGCCTCGCCTATGTGCAAAAGACAAAAACACCTATTGATGATAAATCACCTATGCTATTTGGTAATATGCCGCGTGATGGAGGGCATTTGTTACTGGATAGTGAACTAGCAGAGAAGGTGATGGCTGAAGATATGATTGCTCGTCCCTTCATCAAGAGATTCGTCGGCTCAGATGAATTGATAAAAGGCAAACTGCGATATTGCCTATGGATCGAAGACCACGAGGCAGATGCAGCAAGAAAAAGTAAATTCATTGCGGAGCGATTGAAATTGGTTGAAGAGAACCGCCTCCAATCTGCTGCTGCATCGACCAGAAAATTTGCTACACAACCGCATCGTTTTGTCCAAACTGCAGGCCGTCCAAAGCGGGATTGTATTGTTGTTGCTACTGTATCATCCGAGAGCAGGGAGTATCTTCCAGTAGGTTATGCTACAGCGGATACGATAGTTAGTAACCTGGCCTTTGTACTTTTTGATGCACCTCTTTGGAATATGGCAGTGATATCATCACGGTTGCATAAGATATGGGTTAAAACGGTTTGCGGACAACTAGAGACTCGATTAAGGTACTCAAATACGATAGGGTGGAACACCTTCCCTATCCCAATGTTAACGGAGAAGAACAAGGCGGACCTTAACCGTTGTGCTGAGGATATTCTATTAGCCCGTGAGGCTCACTTTCCAGCAACAATTGCGGATCTCTATGAAAATATGCCATCCAATCTACGCGAAGCCCACAAGCGAAATGATGAGGTACTAGAACGCATCTATATCGGCAGACGTTTTCGTAATGACACCGAGAGGCTCGAGAAGCTATTTGAGCTTTATACCAAAATGACGAATTCAAAAAAAACCAACTAAGATAGGGAAAGGAAGGTAGACGCATGACCAAAGGGAATAAATCGATCCCCTCAATTTCTGTATCCTATGGTACTAAAGGAAATTCAACTAAAGCCAATGAATTGGGCATGCGACCGATGCAGGAACGTGCATATGAACGACGTGGTGAACAATACCTGCTTATTAAATCACCGCCAGCTTCAGGTAAAAGTCGGGCTCTTATGTTTATTGCTCTCGACAAGCTCCTTAATCAAGGGCTCAAACAAGCCATCATTGTGGTACCAGAAAAGTCAATTGGTTCGAGCTTCAATGATGAACCTTTGAGCGACTTTGGCTTTTGGACAGACTGGAGTGTTGAACCCAAATGGAACCTATGTAATGCACCGGGTTCAGATAATGGGGGGAAAGTTAATTCGGTAGGCAAGTTCCTCGAAAGTGATGACAAAATATTGATCTGTACCCACGCTACCTTTCGATTTTCTGTAGATAAATTCGGAGTGGAAGCATTTGACAACAGGCTGATCGCTGTAGACGAATTTCACCACGTATCAGCTAATCCTGATAACAAACTTGGTCTACACTTAGGGCAGTTTATCAACCGTGATCGTGTGCATATTGTTGCGATGACCGGTTCCTACTTTCGGGGCGATGCTGAGGCTGTACTTGGACCAGAGGACGAGTTGAAGTTTGATACCATCACTTATACTTATTACGAACAACTCAACGGTTACGAGTACCTGAAGCAACTTGATATTGGCTATTTCTTTTATTCTGGGTCATACACCGATGACATCCTTAAGGTGCTCGACCCGACGGAGAAAACCATCATTCACATCCCGAACGTCAATTCTCGAGAGAGCACGAAGGATAAGATTAGGGAGGTAGAGTATATTATCGAAGAACTGGGAGAATGGCAAGGAACTGATTCTTCGACCGGTTTCCAGTTAGTCAAGTCCCCGGGTGGTAAAATTCTTCGTATTGCTGATCTGGTGGATGATGAACCTACCAAGCGCGATCGAGTGGCAGCAGCACTTAAAGACCCTGCCCATAAGAACAATCGCGACCATGTGGATGTTATTATTGCACTCGGCATGGCGAAGGAAGGGTTCGACTGGATTTGGTGTGAACACGCATTAACGGTTGGTTATCGAGCGAGTCTGACAGAGGTTGTTCAAATCATCGGACGCGCTACTCGTGACGCGCCAGGTAAAAGCCGTGCTCGTTTTACGAACCTAATAGCTGAACTGGACGCATCAGAGCAGTCAGTTACAGAGGCCGTAAATGATACCTTAAAGGCTATTGCTTCCAGCTTACTAATGGAGCAAGTGCTTGCTCCACGCTTTGAGTTCAAGCAGAAAAATCCAAAAAATGGACCGGATCAAGGATTTGACTATGGCGACGGCGGTTATGATCCAGCTGCAAGCAATGTCGGAATAAACCACGAAACGGGACAGCTGCAGATTGAGATAAATGGTCTATTCGAGCCGAAAAGCGAAGAAGCAGTACGGATTTGTCGAGAAGACCTGAACGAAGTAATTGCTAAGTTTGTTCAGGACAAAACTACTGTGGAGCGCGGCATGTTTGATGAAGAAGTGATTCCGGAAGAATTGAACCAGGTTCGAATGGGTAAGATTATTCAGGAAAAGTATCCTGATCTTGACGTAGAGGATCAGGAAGCGGTACGTCAGCACGCCATTGCTGCACTTAACCTTACTCAGCAAGCCAAACAAACTGTACTTCACAGCCGAGAGGGCAAGAGTGAACCTGTTACAAACAATTCACTCATCGACGGGGTCCGTAAGTTTGTGATGGACGTTCGGGAACTAGACATTGATCTTATTGACCGTATCAATCCTTTTAGTGAGGCGTATGCAGTCCTCGCCAAAGCAATGAGTGAGGAGAGTCTGAAGCAAGTTGCTTCTGCGATTGCAGGTAGGCGTGTAAATATTCCTTATGATGAGGCAAGGGCACTAACTGAACGGGCTCTGAAATTCAAGAAGGAACGTGGAAGACTACCAGATATAAGTGCGCAAGATCCATGGGAGAAACGAATGGCTGAAGGCATTGCCGCCTTAAAACGCTATCGGGCGCAACAACAAGCGGCAGAAAGTGCTGGAGGTGACATTAATGGCTAAGCTCTCTGATGACGAATTACTCAATGAGCTTGGTGTGGAACAAGAGGAGTTAAAGACAAGAACATACTCCCTTCGCGAAACACGCATAATAGCGGGCTTTGAGGAGATTCAGAAATTTACAAAGCTGCATGGCCGTGTCCCCCTGCACGGAGAAGATAGTGATGTCTTTGAGAAAATTTACGCCGTGCGACTCGATAGCCTGCGTAAGCAGGAGGAATCTCGGGTTCTTCTTGCATCAATAGACCACCAAGGGCTGCTTAAAGAAGCGGATAGTGTGTTGGATAATACAGTGAAAATGATTGATGATGATGACTTACTCGCTGAACTCGAAGGTGCAGGTGATCCTATGGGGATTACAGAACTACGCAATGTTCGTTCTCGAGTAGAAATACAGGCGGCCGAGGAAATCGCTAAACGCGATAAATGTAAGGATTTCGATCGCTTTTCACCGATGTTTGAAAAAGCTGAGCGTGAACTCAGTTCCGGTATTCGACAAACCCGACCGTTTGGTAGGGATGCAAGTGTCAGTACTGGTAACTTCTTTATTTTGGGAGGTCAACTTGTTTACGTAGCTGAGAAGGGGGATGAATTCAAAGCACCGAATGGCCACCCCGATGCTCGACTTAGAGTAATCTACTCCAACGGCACCGAAAGTAATCTTTTGCTCAGGTCTTTGCAACGGGCATTGTACAAAGACGATGCCGGCCGCCGATTAACTGAACCTGATGACGGGCCATTGTTTAGTGCTACTTGGGATGAAGAAGATGTAGAAAGTGGTACAATTTATGTTCTGCGTAGCTTCTCAACTCACCCTTTTGTAACCGAGCATCGTGAACTAGTTCACAAGATTGGAGTTACTGGGGGCAAAGTTGAAACCCGCATTGCAAATGCGGCACGTGATGCCACATATTTGCTGGCAGATGTCGAAGTGGTTGCCAGCTATAAACTGGCTGGCATCAATCGTGTCAGGCTGGAGAGTATATTCCACCGTATCTTTGCACCGGCTCAACTCGACCTCACTATACATGACCGTTTTGGCCACCCTGTAAGGCCAAAGGAATGGTTCCTTGTTCCGTTACACGCGATCGATGAAGCAGTTCGATGTATTAGAGATGGCTCCATAACAAACGTGGTGTATGATCCGAAATCTGCCAGTTTGGTGAAACTTATATAAGCTTTATGTAACTTTTTGATCAGTAAAAGATTGCATAATTAGTGATTTCTTATAAGAGAGCATTGTTTAGAATACTGATTCAGTGCTTTTTTGATTCTATAATATTAACCAGTTTATTTGCTTCCTAGAACGATACTTAATCTTGTTACTATAATTGGAACAATTTATTTAAGAGTGTTGGTGTCATAACTTAAAAAGTTATGGCACTTTTTTCTATTACTCCATTATAAAGGTATTAGTAGGTATCATAACAATTACAAATCATAAGCGTTAAGTTGTTATTTTAAAGCTCTGCCTTATTCCTCTGTTACTTTTGTTTCTTTATTAATAAATTTCCAATAGAACGTCTCAATTGAGTTTTCGTGCCACTTTTCCATAATAAAATCACTCATCTGGGATACTTCCTGATTTTTTCTTTTAGATTTTATCTCGAAGTAATCGTCTATATGAATTTTAATTGCTTTTAATAACTCATCACGGCTCATCATACATAATTCTTCATATTCTGTTTTAAATGGATGATATTCGCTTATTTGTGGTTTATTCTCCCATTTCATTTATATACCTCATTTCATCTTCACTAAAAAACATATGTGTTTTCCTATTATACAAGAGGGGATTTAAGAATTGTATAGAATATTTTTAGTATGCACTTATTGGCGAGAGCTTAAAACTACTGGCAAAGTGATAAGTAAGACCGAAATAGATATTACTGAGGGTGGGGAGGGACGTGAAATTTCTTATGAGCACGAAAATTTCAGGAAATCTGTAGAAAAGTTAAAAAAAATTGCTAGAGATTTAGAACCTAAAAATACAGAAAGCAATCCACTATGGGATTTAGTTAATGAAGTGTGTAATGAAGATGTTGTTCCGGAATTAGAACTAAGAATGGAACCACAACTACTAGATTACGATATGGTTAGCGAGGATTTACCGGAAAGATGGGAAATGCCCCGAGATGGTAAATTATTGTATTCAGATAGAGAATTACAAGAAGCAATGAAATTGCTTATATATAATTTAGGTGTGGAAAATACCTTAAATTTAATTCCTCGAAACCTTATTGATACCTATCTACAGAAAATAGATGAGTAAAAGAAAAAAATAATTATTCCATATTGAGTGGATGGATTGAAAGCGAATTTTATTCAACTAAAGGAATAAATCCTTTTGACGTAAGGACTATATAGAGGAAAGGGGATGTAATAGTTAAGTGCTTAAATTGTAATGCTAATTTCCATGAAACAGATATAGAAATTATGGAAGACTGGGATCTCCAGATGTGTGATGATTGTGAAGGTGAACTCATGCAAAACAAGACAGCTTTATCTGAGTGGGAATTTCTTAAGAAAGAAATGACCATTCTCCATAAGGGCGATAACTTTCTTACAGCGTTTTCAGCTGGAGAAGTAATAAAAAAGATGAAGTCTTTGGAAAGAAGAATTCTTTATAAGTGAAAGTAATCTTATAGAGTTCCTCGTAAATAAAAGTTGCTTTTCTATTTGGGTTCCGGAGATGCATGGTCTAACATGGGGAAATCCATCAGGGGAACCTTATCGGTCAATCTGCTTTTCACTAAATATGGATCTTCTCCGTAATATTAAAGTGGTTTTCCCGGTGGTTAAAAGATATTAAATTCTACTACCTGTTTTAAGCAGTATTTTGGTTCTAAGGGCAGGATATTAATAACTTCTATGAATGTCCCTTTTACTTGTAATTTACTTTAAAAGCATTACTAGACCAACCAAAACCTTTCTATTCTAATCATAATTCAACAGTAACACCATTATTGATACACTTTGTGAAACATTTTTTATACAAGGATTTGGTTAACCTTCAAAATTAAACTTAATTAATGTTTCAATATCATCTAAAGAATCAATACATCTGGCTACCTGTCTTACTGACTCTTCTTTTGAAATTTTCCCATCTTGGAGTGATAGTCCAAGGTTAATCAACTGTTCCTTTAATATTAAAAGTTCTCCTTTAAATGCAAATGTGTTAATTATATCCATATAAATTCACCTGCTATTTAAGTTAGTAAAATCAGTGTTTATGGGCTTCTTTTTAGTGTTTCCATTACCCTAAATAAAATGTCAATATGTAGTTGGACAAAACCACCATTGCTTCTCTGTTATGAATCAGAATTAAACGCAACATACATTTATACTATAAATGGGAGTTGGAACAATACATTCTTTTATACGCACATAGCAGAAACCTTGCACCATGATAAAGTTCTGTCATGGTGCAAGGTTTCTATCATTGCTACATTCATCTGTTAGAATTCTTGCAGTGTGTGTCATCACGACATTACTTGCCGGTGTATGAAAATGTACCTTTTTTACCTCACCTGTTCTTATAATATCTACGTGAAATTCCACCCATTATTTGATAGTGATTTTTTAAAACCCTTTCCATTATGCCTAGATAAAGTTCTATATTTACTGCTCCTGGTGGATCTACAAAAATTCCTACTTCATCGTAATAAGCAGAACTTTCCATATCTCTTAACATTTCATTTATGCTTCCATAAAATGAGTTCACATTTTCAAAACAGTCAGCACTTATTCCGGCAGCCCACTCGATTACCTGATCTGCTTCTTTTTGTAAATGTTCTAAATGCCATCTGAATTGATTTTTATATTTATCTTTCTCGTGAAAATTTTCTTCAGGGATTTGACTTTTTAATATTAAAATCGATTTATTTATTCTTTCTTCAATTTTATTTCCTTTTAGAGCCATCTTTGGATACTTATTTTCAAAATCAGTTTCTCTTTGTCTTGAAATCGTCAAATAAACACCAATAAGTGTCAATCCACCTGAGATTATCCCACCAAGTATCGCTCCCCAAAATGAGCCGAAAAATGAAATCCATGACTCCTCTGTACCTTTTACGGTAAAAGGACCATCAAACATTAGAGAATTAACAATTACAGGTATAAAAATAAATAAACTTAAGGTTACGCCACTGAATATTATCAAGTGCTTTTTATTCATTTGCTGTTTCCCCACCCGTTTCGGTATTTTCCTCTTTTAACTTTCTATATAAAGATGAGCGAGAAACTCTTGTAATTTCGCATATTTGATTAACAGTCATTTCTCCTTCTTTATAAAGCTTGATTGCGTAATTTATCCCTGCGTGTTTTGAGTGATATTTCTTTACTCTACCCTTATACTTTCCTTCTTTTATAGCAAGATCTATTCCTTCTCGTTGCCTCATACGGATTAGATCTCTCTCCAACTGGTTTACTCCACCCATAACTGTCATGAGGAAATTGCTATAAGGATTTTCTTCTGATAGATCAAGCCATGTATCTTTCAATGATTTTAAATTTGCTTTTTTATTTTTTATCTTATCCACTAACTCGAATAGGTCCCGTGTGCTTCTGGTTATTCGAGTAAGGTCTGTAACAAAAATGGTATCGCCTTCCTCAAGTGAGCTCATCATTGATTGGAGCTCCGGTCGTTCCTGGGTGGCACCGGATAACTTTTCTTGAAAAATGATATCCATTCCAATTTCGTTCAGCTGCTTTAATTGTCTGGCTGGATTTTGATCTACAGAACTTACTCGAACATACCCTATTTTCCTCATTTTTCATTCTCCCTTTTGAAACAAGTCTATTGATACACCTTCAAGACTGATTATACCAGTTTCAGAGAATGGTTTATATAGTGTCCCAATAAAGTAGACCCATTTGATACGGAAGAAAGAAATGATTAACTTATTTTAGAAAAGGAATAAAAGAATAATTCAACTGTAATACTAGATTTCAGCAAAAGTCTTCGATGTCTTTCATCTAAAGTTACTGGGAAAGGAAAAAATATTTCTCATCCAAAATGCTCAAGTCAGGTGTATAGAATTCTTCTTTATGCACCATAATTAATGAAGATAACTTTTTAAGGATGGTAGCGATGGCAATTTTTTTATTGAAAGAAAATAAGTTATTGATAGATGAGCTTTATCAGGTGCTTTTCAAAGACTTTAAAGATTCTAAATCTATTGATTGGGAATATTATATATGTAAAGAAAAAGAGGTTTTTCAAAAAGATATTATGGAAAGAATGGCAGAAAAACCAATATTTTCACCGTTTAATTCTGCAGAAGAAAAAATCATAGGATCCACCAAATTCCTTAGAGTATGGCATGAAGAATTTAATGAACAGCTCGGTATAAAGCCGCATAACTATAGTGGTGGTTCTCAACAATATGCTGTTTTTAAATGCCCTATTCCTGACTCAAACCACCCTCCTTATATAAAGCAAATATTCCAAGTGTTTACTCATCATCAAGATTGCCCATATTGTAGTTCTTTCCACCATTGTATTTCTAATTCTTTCGGATATCATTCTCCTGAAGCAACTCGCTTATGGATTTTAGAAGAAAATGATTTAACCCCTTTTCACATAGGAAGAAAGGCATCAAATCTTGTTACTTGGTTATGTGGAGATTGTAAAAAGAATGTAATAACGGCAAGGGTCGGAGATTATGAGTCTATACGTTTTTGTGAGGTGTGTAAACCTAAGAATAGAAAAAAGAAAGTGATAATACTTGGAGAAATTAGTCCTCGATTAAATAGATTTTATGATCAAACATGGATGGAACTTAAAAAAGAGGGATCAATAGATTGGGAAGTATTATTCTTTAAAGAAAGTGAACTGAAAAAAGAAGACTTACTAGAGAGTATTAAGAAAGCACCACAACGGATTAAAGGATTGCAACCCCTTATCCAAACTCATAAAGAGCTTGTAGAGGTCGAGTGGAACTTTGAAATAAATAATGCTCTAGGAATAACACCGGATAACATATCTGCTGGAAGTAGCCAAATTGTAGCTTTTACTTGTGATAACCCAACTCATCCTCCTTATGAAACTAAAATATCAATGAAGACAAATCCCTCAACTAGTAATGGTTGTCCTTATTGTCATGGTTCAAGAAGATGTTTATCAAATTCGTTTGGGTATCAACATCCTTACATTGCTCTAACCTGGTCTGCAAAAAATGAAAGTGCGGTTAATCCATTAATAATAGCTCCAGGAAACAAAACAAATTTCTATTTTAAGTGTCCTGAGTGCGAAAAAGAAGAATGGTTAGTTTCACCAAATAATAGAAAGAAACGTAACGTTTGTCCTAATTGTAAAAGATGGTCACAGGGGTCATTTGCTGAGATTGCCTTTTATTTTTACTATAAAGTGGTTTATCCAGAAAGCGAAAAGAAAAAAATGTCTATAGAAGGTAATGTATGTGAGATAGATATTTATGTCCCTAATTTAAGATTTGGAATTGATTATTTGGGTGAGTATTACCATAAAAATAAGAAGGCTGATGATGAGGAGAGACAAGGATTAATAAGGAGTAGTCAAATTGATTTGATAACAATAAGAGAATCTGAAAAATGCAACTCATATTTAGAAGATAAAATGAACTTTGTCCATTACGCTTCTAAGGGAATTGGTAGTAAAGAATTCCATGATTCACTAGATGAATGTATTATTAGGTCTTTTGCGTATTTATGTGAAAGAGGGGAAGAACTAGACCTCATTCAATTAAGAAGAATTGTTAACACAAGATTAGATATGTATAATATTTTAAGCCTTTTACTAGTAAGAGTTGAGAATAACATCCTTGTAACTCACCCCCATTTAGCCAAAGCGTGGGATTATGACACAAACAAACAACTAAGACTGAAGCCAGAGTATTTTACTTATGGTTCAAACATTCCTGCATTTTGGAAAATCAGGGGTAGTAGTTCTGTTGAGAGAACAATTAAGTATATGTGTGGGCTCAGTACCGAAAAATTGAAAAGTATAGGCTACCTTTCAGGCTGAATTTAATTTCTTTTGCGTCAGAATATAATAAACGTATAAGTACATGGTGCTTGTGCGTTTAAGTGTTTTCTTTACTCAGAATAAAGAAAGGATAGATGCCCAACGTCTTAATTTCATTCAAAAATGTTTACTTTTTTAGCAAAATTGGCTAATATATACATATGAACCTGTTAATTCGCAACTTAGCAAAAAAAGTGAAAGCGTTTACTTATAGGTTTTCAAATACCTATTAAGGAGGGGAAAACATGAGCAGGAGTGCAACTGACCTTGCTAAGTATTTTATTAAAAATAACTATGACTATCCCCGCAATACATTTGACGGCAATATGAAACTTCAGAAAATGCTTTATTTTTCTCAGTTAATACACATGGCTAGAAAAGGTGAAAGGCTCTTTTCTGATAACATGTATGCTTTTAAAAACGGTACGGTCATAGATAATGTGAGGCAAGTATACCAACACAATAATGACTTCTTGGTTATAGAGGCATTAAATTTTAATACTGATTTTGATGAAGTTGAGCTTGAATCAATTAAACTGGCTGAAAAAGTTTTTGGTCATTTGGATGCCGCAACTTTATCCGACTTAAACCATCAACAATACAGTTGGCAAGTATCTTATGAGAATTCGAAGGATACGTATTCATCTTATCATCACAAAGAGCGCAGTATAATTGATGAAGAAGTCATTAGAAAATATGATTTAAATAAAATCAGTGATATTTTAGCTGTAATTAGTGAAGAAGATAGTAGCGAAGAGTATGAGATAGTTAACGGCATAAAATTTTATTATGATCCAGAATCAATTTCTATTGACGAAAACCTTCTTGAAACATTGCAGAGCTTTCATGGTGATGAAGAGGCCTATTCTATTTGTTTCGATGAAGACAATGGATACATGATTTATTGATGAATATTCAAAAAGGTCAAGGATTAAAGCTATGCCTAGATTTTGCTGATGGCCAAGAATGCACTTATCCACGTACATTTCTTGTGTTGGATGCTGACCAAAGTACATCTCAACTATCTCTTCTAAATATTTCCTCTATAAGAGGAAAGGAACATAAATTACTCTTTTTTTCTAATGAAAGGATTATTTCTTATAATCCACCGTTTTATTTAGCTAGCTTTGTTAAACTGGATGCACAGTATACTATTGATTATTTTCCTGATCTAGATAGCACTATTATGGCTAAAGGGAATGCTTTGGATCCAGGAGAGTTTCAAAGAATAGAGCAAAGATACATTGATTACCTTAATCTTAACGAAATTTCTAGTGTGTATTATGAAGCTTCTCAGGTTAAGGAGTTTAATGGAATAACTTAAATATTTCCATAGTATGGTTTTTGGTTCTATTTAGGGAGGGAAATCCTTAAATCACAGTTAGTGTAGCAGCAGAAAAAACGTTGTAATTAATACTGAACTATAGTGAAAAACCCAGACCTTATGGCTCTGGGTTTTTGAATCTCTATTATCTTCTTATTCTGTTAGAGCACCATTGAGTTGAACAAAACCTGTAATTATTTCTAATGTAATTGCTTTTTATTTTTATTACTCAAGGCATTAATAAGCTTAGTCATAAATTCTGGATTATTAACAACAAGCAACATGATTTGTTTTCTTGCACGGGTAACAGATTGATAAAACATTCGCTCCGGATCATAATAATTTGCATGTCTTACAGCAATACTTTTATGATCATTGTAATAAAAAGTTGAACCAACTAATACAAGTACTTTATCAAATTCTTGTCCTAAAACGCCATGTGCATTTAATCCTCTGTTTAGCTTCATCCTCTGGATAGCATGACCATTGAAGTTTTGACCTGTATAGTCAATAATCTGCCACCCCTCGAGTTCCATCCCTTCTGCAAATCCCCTTGCCTGGTTAATATCGCCAAAATAATGGATGGATATATTTTCAGTATTATTACAGTACTTCATATATTCTAAGTTAAACAAACCTTTGATAAAAGCTCCAAGCTCTTTATTTGTTCTAATCTTTTTACTTAGTTTAAATAACTCATGGTTCTCCAAAGACTTGAGTGTATTCACATTATTGTAGTTACGTTCACTAATAGAAAGTATTTGCTTTGGATCGATAGAAAAGATACCGAATATATCATTTTCCTGTATATATTCTATAATATACTTAAGCTGCCAAGGATACATTCTTTGAGTTTCATCAACAAAAATAAATTGAGGTCTAAGTTGTTCAATCTTTTTAACTTCTTTAATTGGAATTATATTCCATTTACGTTGTTGGTTTAGTACTAAATGGCCAGCATTTAAATCTCCTGTATGAATTATAACTATATCATTATTTTCACTAAATTCTTTTGCTAAATCATAGAGTAATAGCGTTTTTCCGGCTCCTGGTAAACCTTCTAAAATTATAAATTGTGATGAGCTTTTTAGTATTTCACCCTTAAATTTTTGCTGTTGTTTCGTTAGGAAATATGATCCCTTATTGAATCTATCACTATCGTTGAAGGGAGATACCAAGTAATCAGAGGGATCAAATAAATCGTCTATATTTGAATGATGTTCTAATTTTTGACTAACTAAGAGTTTTTCGAATACAGCAAAGTCTACTGAATTAAAAGCTCCATCATCTCCTAATTGATAAAAACTATTATCTTCTGAAATATAAGTAAACAATTTTAACTTTCTACCTAAAGAAGATAAATAATAATTATTTTTAACTAACTGCTCCCGAGCATCTTCTTCTTTTAAAATAGATTTTATTTCCACATTTAATATGTAATTTTCCCCAAATCTAAGTAGATCAAATTCCTTATCTATTTGTGGTATTTTATAACCTACATAAAAATATCCAAGGTATCTATCTTCCACATTTAGATTAGCAATAAAAGCAGAAATTTGATCGATCTCTTCATATCTCATAGTAAAATCAAAAAAACTCAGTACTCCTTCAAAAATCTCCAACGGTAAATTCTTGTAGCTACTAATTAAAGAATTTAAATCCATGGGCTTTCTCAATACGTTCACCTACACTTATATGTTTTTATGCGTCTTTTTCATTAACTACTGTAATTTATCATTCAGAGAATTAAATATAGAATAAAACTCATCGATAATTTGGCTCGTTTGCTGAAAAAGGAATACTTTCAACCCTCAACAGTCCTTCCTGTTAATGGAATATCCAATATTTACAATTGTATCATATATGTCCTTACAGGAAGGCTCCTAAGAATAACTGCTCAGTTGGAATAGGGTGTGAATTGACAAGTCCTTTAGCACACAAATTCGCAACTTTTTTATGTCGCGAATGCCTCTTGCTAATTTAATGTATGGCGATTTAGTGCCGGGACAGTTTGGCAAAATACAATAAACCTTGAAAAAGGAAATTCACAAAACGGTGATAAGACAGTTACGTCGGATCTAATTCAACCACTGATTATTAAAATTAATCAAATTCGAAGTGGAAGGTTCAATCTTATAATTTTATAAACTAATATCCCTTAATGTCTCATCAAGGGATATTTTTAAGCTCATATTGCAATAAGTGTTTTTAAATAGTAGGTATAGGTTGCGGTCCTTCTTGTATGTTGAATGGATTCCTCATTAAAATACTTTACTGATTTTAAGGGGCACATAGATTTCTTCGTTCTAACAGGATAAATACTTCCCTTATAAGGATTGTGGATTAAGATAAGGTCGGGAATTTCAAAAGTTAGCTTCTAAAGATAATTACGACACTCTCACTTCAACTACAACGAATGAGACAAACCATGGATTTAACTCTTTCGTTATAATTTAAACCTGTTTTTGCAAAGTGATTTATTAGAGAGTAATCGTATCCAGTATTCATTTTCTTTTTGAACTGGAAATGTAATATTTCTTGCTACACAAAGTCGCTTATTTGGATTACGTGGTATAGGTGATTTACCTGCCATTTTTATCCTCTCCTAAATATAATGTCTTCTTTTGAAGTTCAGCAAGGTTTACATATTTTTTAAGGCACATCATCATACTTATCATTTTCTCTATACCTTCAGCTTCACCTTGGGTTTTTGCATATGTTTTAATAATTTCATCAACAGTCATCCGGGTTCCCCTCTCCTTTAGTTGTTATTTTTCAATTAATTCAGAGGGAATTATGTCCTGGCTCTTTTTAACACTTGAAATTAAAAATAAGCAGTAACATTGCCCTTTGGATGCCTTCATTATAATGAGAAAACACCCATTTATAGGGGGATCTTGCATTATTTTATGACCGACCGATTGATGTTCTAATTTTAATTCTAACTCTTCTATATTTCTCTCCTTCTTCCTGAAATATTCCGGATCATTCATCACTATCTGTTCAATAACTTTATAAAGTACCTGGTCAGGGGCACCAGCTTTTAAGCTAGTAGTTAATTCCTCGACTTTTTCTTGAATTCATCGCTACAAATAATTTCACCTCCTATTTTTTCTGTACTAATTATGATTGATAAAATTGAAAAAACTTTGAAAAGATGATTAGCAAAAACTTGAGCGTAATAGACATGTGGAGTGTGAAAATAAAGATGTTAAATTTAACATTTGTTTAACGCAATCCTATAAAAAGCCGTGAAAAGTAAGTAAAGATGTTTCAATAAATTATTTGATAAACCCATTAATACCGCGGGTCCGTGAAAAAAGGTTTAAGATGTTACAGTTTATAACGTAATGGGCGGTATGATGTAATACATCATCGCCATTCCCCTGAGCAGAGTGAAATGCTCACATAGAGGTGAATAAAGAGAGGCTTCTCAGGAGTTCAGTGAACTTTTGGGGGGCTTCTTTTTTTATATCATTATAGGAATTGAAAATAAAAGTGCGGTTTTTGAAAATAAATTCTACTTTTTGAAAAGAAGTGGATGGTTTTTGATAATAAAAGGTTCATTTTTGAAAATAAAACTCACCAACGGTATTGTGGAGTCCTTTAAGGTAACCTGAAATCATTGTTTTCTTCAAAAACTCAATACAGGATGAGAGAAAATACTCCTTTCAGTCTACTTTTCATCGATAGGCTACACTTTTTTTAAATAAACACTTCTTTCCCACATATCTAAGCTGCTATTCATGGTCATTCCTCTTGGAGTGACCACTTTTTTTTCACCCCAAGAGAGTCCAAACGTTTACAAAATCACCACATAGGTAAAAAGTATGATAAATACACATCCAAACTGAATCAATTTTCGTATACTCCATGGAACGTCTACTTACCGACTAAACAAAAGCAGGTGATAACATGAACTACGCAACGATGAAACTCAGGACACTGGTAGAACAGGTCATTGAAGGTGACGAAATGGCAAAGGAGGAATTTGAAAGACGCTGGGAAATTCCATGGGAACAAGTTGGGACAGTGCCTATATCCGTTGAGAAGGACCCAAGGGACTGAAATGGTTCCATCCATCCCTCTTATGATAAAGTATGGATAGAACAGTTCAAAAAGAGGGTTACCGATGACAGTCAAACAATACTATCAAGATGCCTATATGAAGACCTTTCAAACAGCCATCCAGGAGCAGCAGCAGGATGAGTCAGGCTGGTACGTCGAATTAGAACAAACGGCTTTCTATCCAACAGGCGGTGGCCAGCCCCATGATACGGGAACATTGAAGGGTAAGCGGATTATCGATGTGGAAGAAGTGAACGGAGAGATCCGTCATTACATAGAGGAACCGATTAACGATATTTCAGGCGTTATTGAGGGACAGATCGATTGGGAACGCCGATTCGATCATATGCAGCAGCACGCCGGTCAGCATATCTTGTCAGCCGCATTTGCAGAAGCGCTTCAATATGAGACGATCAGCTTTCATCTAGGGAAAGAGTTCCTCACCATAGACTTAAATGTAAGTGACATTAGCCATTCAGATGCTCAGAAAGCGGAGGAACTGGCCAACCGGATTATACAGGAAGCGAGACCAATTGAGACGAAGTGGGTGAAGGAAGCGGAATTGTCCCAGTACCCATTACGTAAGCAGCCCTCCGTTACAGATGAGATTCGTCTCGTCATTATTCCGGACTTTGACTACAACGGGTGCGGTGGAACCCATCCGCGTTCCACAAGTGAAGTCGGAGCCATCAAGATCCTGGATTGGGAAAAGCACAAAGGTCATATCCGCTTGCAGTTTATCTGTGGTAACCGTGTCCTCTACCAATTACACCGTAAGCACGGACTCCTGAAAGAGCTCACAAGTGTCCTGCAGGCACCAGAAGAAAATATGGTATCGACTGCCGAGCAACTGATCGCCAAACAAAAAGAGCAGGAGAAAGCATTGGAAGGATTGAAAGAGGTACTATTGACGTATGAAGCAGAAGGCTTACTTGGAGTCCAAAAAGATGACTATACGCTTATCCAGAAATCTTATATCGACAGACCAATCCAGGAACTTCAGAAGATTGCCCAGCACATCATCTCTAAGAGAGAAGAGGCAATTGTGTTGCTGGTCGTACAAAATGATCAAAAGCTTCAGCTCGTAGCGGCGAAGGGGTCATTACCAAATGTTAACTTACGAGGGGTCGCACAAAAAGTATTCCCACTCATCAACGGGAAAGGCGGAGGCAAAGAGTCGTTTGTTCAAGGCGGCGGAGAGGCCATTATGCGTAAGGAAGAACTACTTGCAAAACTGGTAAACGAACTATAAAAAGAATTGAAAAAGCCATCCTGCGTGACCGGATGGCTTTTTCAATTATATGGATGACATTATCTGTATTTGGAAAATTCAATCAACATAAAACTTCAGGGATTCATTCACACTTCATTCACAAATGATTCCAATTACCTACCAATTTTAATACTTGTAATAAAACACCTAAAAATTACCACTATAAAATTTAAATCCTCGGTTGAAAAATGCAATGTAAATCTTTAGTAGCTATACAAAATACCCAATTTTGTTTCTGGGAAAATTTATAAAATAGTCCAATAATAACAGACAAAATTCGACAAAGACTTTGTCGGATTGACGTCCACGGTTACCAGTGATAATTATTATATAGAAAAAAAGTATCAGGATTTTACATTTAAAAAGTTTTAAACATGAAATTCGTGGTAAATAAGGATAGAATTAATTCCATTTTCTTCAAACCTCATACTAAGGAATCATTTTGAGGAAAATGTGACATTGTTTTGTCTTTTGGTTCGTAGATACAGCTAGGAGTGGGGGATGAAAGAACCTAGATATTTAACTACTTGCAAGAAAATAATTAAAAATTAATAGTAACTAATCAACCTTGTAATGGAGTGACACTGGAGATGATTGAGTCCAAAAAAAGGGCATTTATATTTTTGTTTTTAGCATTTCTTTTAGCAGTCGGTGCAGGCTACTTGGTTTACGACAAAGTGAAAGATCTGAATTCTGAGTTGGGTGGCATGACAAAGGTTTATGTGGCAAAAAGTGATATACCGTCAAGAACGCCTATAAAAGAAAGTCAGATCGATGTAATGGAGATACCTAATAAATTCGTTACAAAATCACATATTACAGGGAAACTTCAATTGGAGAATCGGGTATCAGTGGTCCCTCTTAAAGCCGGTGATATTATAACTGAAAATATGATTAAACCTGTTTCGAATTTAAATAACGAAAACAACAGGTTAGTTGCCATTTATCGGAATGATAAGGTTCAATTCGACCAGGTAATCGAAGCCTTGGATAGAATCGATATCATTGTTTCAACTGAAGTGAATGGTGAAAGAAAGACGGAGCTATTTATGAAAGATGTACCAGTTTCCTACGCTGAAGGAGATGAAAAGAATTTCGCTGGAGTTGCGGTCGAGGTTCCGGAAGAAAAGGCACCCAAGTTGATACATATGCAAAACTACGCGGAGCATATACGAATCTTAAAAGCTAATGTAGGAAAAATGGAAGGACCTCCAGCTGAACAAGAAAAACCTGTAAAATCGGAGGAAACCGAAAAGAAAGAACAACCTGCACAAACTACAAATGAAAAGACAACAGATCCAAAGCCCGCTGAACAAAACAAACCAAAAGAATCAAATCAAGGAGACGCATCAAATGGAAAAGAATCTTGATATTCTACTAGTAAGTGAAGATGACGTAGTGACCAATCAAGTCTTAAACACCCTTGATCAAGAGGATAGTAGAGTTTCTGTCATACTCGCAGAAGATACAGTAAGGGAAGTAAATAGACAAACAAGAGATATGATCGTGTTTGTCCAGTCAAATAATGATAATTCAGTCGAGCTGATCCAATACATTAAATCAGTGAATCCTTCCACTTATATCATTTTTTTAGCAAGAGATTCGGATTTTACTATATTACGAAACATTTCAAAAGCTGGTGCAGAAGACTTCTTCGTATTGCCGGATGAGATGTCATTGTTCCTAAGTAGGTTCCCAACGATTAAGAAGAATTATGAAATGAAAAAGAGCAGTCAAGAAGAGAGTACAGTGGTCTTTGGGAAGGGACGGGGACAAATCTATTCGTTTTACAGCGGAAAAGGAGGAAGTGGGAAGTCGATCATTTCTTCTACTTTTGCCCAAACGCTCAAGCTTGAATCGGCAGCAGAAGTCATCCTCATTGATTTCAACCTGCAGTATGGCGGTATTGAAACGATGATGTCGATTGAAACAAATCGATCGATAGCCGATTTGACACCGGTTATTGAAGAGCTAAATGAAAGCCATGTAAGGAATGTTTCTCAAACCGAAACCCATTCTCAATTGGAGATATTAGTAAGTCCGTGTGATGCAGAAGTAGGGGAAACATTAGATGAACAATTCATCGCTAAGCTTCTTAGAACATGTAGAAGGTCATTTGATTATGTCATCATCGATTTACCATCTGACGTCAATAACTTAATCGTCACCGCAATGGAAGAGTCAGACAAGATTTATTACGTTCTATATCCGGAAACTTCATCTTTGAAAGTCCTTAAGCATTATGAGGAATTATGTACCCGCTTGGGGATAGATCTTCAATCGCGTTTGGAAATTGTTTTAAATGAGATTTCCAAAGAAAACGAACTGCAGCAAAGTGATTTAAAGGACATTCTTAGATTTCCAATATCGGCGTCCATAAGGAGAGATCTTAAAGGACTGCAAACTTATATTAATAAGGGTGAACCGGTGAGGAAATCACCTAAGGAAAAAAGGTTGATTCCTTTTGCAAAGGATGTAAGAAAATTCACTATGGCAGTCTTGAAATAGGAGGGAATAAAGATTGTCGTCCCTATTCGATAAACGAAAAGAAAAAATGAAGAAAAATCGGCCGACAACATATGAATATGAAAATCATTTAGTTGACGACCTTGTTGAACACTATAAAGCCAGACTTCTTAGAGATACGAATTTAGAAGCCCTTACCCAATTAACTCAAGGGGAAATGAGATTAAAAATTGAACAATTGGTATCTCAATTCATGTCGGAGGAAAGAGTGATAATTTCACGACATGATAAGGAGCTATTGATATCCCGAATTCTTGATGAAGCGGTTGGATTTGGTCCGTTGGAGCCACTCATTAATGATGAGACCGTCACAGAAATCCTGATTAATGGGTACGAAGAGATTTACGTTGAACGATTGGGTAAGTTAGAAGTTAGCAATATTAAGTTCCGAGACGATGAGCATGTACGGCATGTAGTAGATCGAATCGTTGCACCGTTAGGAAGACGAATTGATGAAAGTTCACCAATGGTAGATGCCAGACTTCCTGATGGGAGCCGTGTGAATGCGGTCATCTCTCCAATTAGTTTAAACGGTACCTTGGTGTCAATTAGGAAATTCAGAGCAGAACCATTTAAAATGGAAGATCTTTTAAACTTCAATTCATTGAATTCTCATATGGCCCACTTTTTAGAAGCGGTTGTAAAATCCAAACTTAACACGTTGATCTCAGGCGGTACCGGGTCAGGGAAGACCACTATTTTGAATGTCATTGCTGCGTCTATTCCTTATGGTGAACGGGTTATAACGATAGAGGATTCGGCAGAACTAAGACTCGATCGCCCCAACGTTGTCGGGATGGAAGCGAGACCTGAAAATGTTGAAGGTCGAGGAGAGGTTACAATTCGTAATTTGGTAAAAAACGCTTTACGTATGAGACCTGATCGCATCATCGTTGGGGAGGTTCGTAGTGGAGAAGCCTTTGATATGCTTCAAGCCATGAATACGGGGCATGAAGGTTCTATCACGACAGTGCATGCCAATTCACCTGAAGATGCATTAAGGCGTGTAGAAGCTATGGTTGTAATGGCAGGAATGGATCTCCCATCCCATATTGTTAGGGAATATATTGTAGGTGCCTTGGACATTATCATTCAAGCAACACGATTGACTGATGGTACAAGGAAGATCATCTCGATATCGGAAGTAATAAAACACTCTGATGGTCGCCATGAAATGAAAGAAATCTTTACATTTAAAAGAACGGGCATGAAAAAGGATGGCTCCATAGAAGGCCATTATACGGCCACAGGATATGTACCTAAGTGCCTGGAACGACTGAAGGTGTTTGGAAATAACATTTCCGAATCTGCCTTTACACCTGTTTTTGAGGAGGTGAGCACTTGATATCTGCTGCCATAGCGACTCTCTCGGCTCTTCTATTCATTATTTCAATAAGCTTCTATTTGGATTATCGTAAGGAAAAAAGAGAATGGAAGAAGCAAGTAAACGATTTTTATAGTAATGGAGAAAAAAGAAAAAGTTATATTGTTCTCTTAGGTGATAAATTTGATCGAACAGAAACGGCGAAACCTATTTTTGAGAAACTAAGGGAGTCAAACATTCCCCTTACTCCGTCTGAATACTTTGGTGCACAGTTTGTGGCATTTATGGGAATCGTCATTATGCTGAAGAACTTTTTCAGTCTTAGCTTTCTAATCAGTATCTTTGTGTCTCTCCTTTTCTTGGAAGGGGGAAAAAGACTCCTCTTTCTATTGAGGAAAAACAAATTAAAACAACGACTAGTTGAACAATTACCTGAAATCTGCCGCTTGCTTGCAAATGCAACCAGATCGGGGATGACGCTGAATCAGGGAGTTCAGCTTGTGGCCCAGGAAGTAAATGAACCAGCTAAAGGAGAATTTAAACGATTAGCGCAGGAAATTTCATTGGGAATTGATTTTAACACAGCAATTCGATCGATGGAGAAACGCGTTGACAATCGTGAATTCAAATTATTTGTCGCTACAATTCTCATTCAGAAAAAAGCCGGAGGTAATTTATTCTCTGTTTTGGATGAGATGGGCCAAACGTTGGAAGAACGGAAGATCTTAATGCAAGAAATTAAAACAATGACAGCAGAGCAACGATATGTTGCCTATATCGTTCCGGTCATTCCGATTTTCCTGGTTCTGATGATGAACAATATTATAGACGGCTTCCTTGACCCTTTGTTTACAGGGCTTGGGGTCATCCTGTTGTTACTATTCATAGGTGGTACTTTATTAACTTTTATCCTCGTTAAAAAAGTAACCAATATTAGGGTGTGAGGCGATGGATGGTTTAATTGTCATATTTTTAGTGCTAACCTTGTTGTTTTTGGGTTTAAGCCTGAGAAGTTTTTACACATATATTATTTATAAAAATGATCTAAAGAAGGAAATAGAAGAAAAAACGTATATTTATAATTCTTTTGAAAAGAAGATTACGAGAAAAGAAAAGATACTCAGTAAACTTTTTGAATATGCAGATGATTTTTCCGGTATTGGACAAAGGGTTAACTTTTTTAGCGAAGATCACGACATACAGAAGTTACTGATAAAAGCGGGACACCCCTATGGACTAACGGTTCAACGATTTCAAGGATTAAAGATGTTCTTTCTTGTAATTGGATTCATTGTAGGGGGGATTTGCTTCCTCTTAAGGCTACCATTCTCTCAGATTGCCGTGATTCTCTATCCACTTGCAGGGTATGGAGGAGCCATTCTATGGTTAAATGGAAAAGCCAAAAAACGACAAGAAGACTTGTCCTTTCAACTTCCAGACTTTCTCGACACCATGAGCGTCACTCTTCAAGCAGGGGTAGGGTTGGATCAAGCCTTAAGGGATATCGTCCCCTACTTTGAAGGACCCATCAGGGAAGAGTTCGGGCGCTTCATTCAGGAGTTAAGTGTAGGCGTTCCGAGAGGGGAAGCATATAACACCTTATTAGAACGAAACGATAGTAGAGAATTTCAATTACTCTTAAAGTCATTAATACAAGGCGAAAGACTCGGAGTTCCAATATCAAAGACATTCAAATTACAAGCCGAAGAAATGAGGAAAATCAAGAAAGAAATGATTAAAGAGAAGGCTGCCAAAGCCTCTCCTAAAGTAACGCTGATTACCACATTTCTAGTTTTACCATCTGCATTAATCCTGATTGGCGGCTTGATGATTATAAATATGTTTAGTGAAAACCGAAACATTTTACAAATGTTTCAATAAATAAAATTAAAACCAACTTTAAGGAGAGAAAAAAACATGATGAACAAACTAACAGAACTATACGTGAAATTTACTACACCGGTGAAAAATGAAAGAGGAGCTCAATCGTTAGAGTGGTTAGGATTAGCGGCTTTATTGATTTTAGTATTGGGTATTGTATCGACGGCTGTGAGTGATAACAAGGATAGCGTATCATCAATTATTAGTAAAATATTCTCCAAAATCGGCAAGATGGTAGGAGAATAATGAAATCCATAAAAAGTTTATTAAGTATAATAATAGTTTTATCACTATTTATTATCGGGTGTGGTAACGAGAGTAAAGAAGGAAAAGAAAAAGCAAATCAACAAGGGGAACCCCCTCAAGAAACATCTAAAGTCGATAAAGATAAGGAAGTAAATGAAAAGGAGGTAGAGGTTCAAGTCGAACCTTTACCTTCTACATATAGCGAACTGGAGAATAAACCCGTTGGAAAAGATTCGAATTATATTCCATTGTCTACTTCTGAAGATAAAGAAAAGGCAGTAGAAAGGTTCAAAGATCTGCCGGAGATAAAAAATAATCCAAGTGAAAAAGAATTGGATTACTATTATCAAGAGCTATTGAAACGTGTCCAGAGAGACTTTAATGGGCCAGATAGCTTGATAAAACAGCTTAAATTTCAATCCTTTGGTAATCCAGAAATAGAAGATCCAAGATATCAGTTCAAAGAGAATTTGAATGTTGAAGTGATCCTTGATGCGTCTGGGAGCATGGCTCAAGACGCTGGTGGCCAAACAAAGATGAAAGCAGCAAAAGAAGAAATCACACAATTTGTAAAGAATTTGCCTGAGGGAACTAAAGTAGGTCTGAGAGTATATGGACATAAGGGTAGCAATGCTGATTCTGATAAGGAGTTGTCTTGCAAAAGCTCGGATATCTTATATCCAATAGATAATTACGATTCTACAAAGTTTAATCAATCACTCGACAAAGTTAAACCAACTGGGTGGACGCCAATAAGCCTAGCCTTAAATGATGCTAAAAACGATTTGTCCAGTTTTAATGGAGATAAAAATACTAATATTGTTTATTTAGTAAGTGATGGAATTGAAACATGTGACCAAGACCCAGTAGAAGCTGCTAAAGAACTTTATAATTCGGACTTGACTCCAATAATAAATGTGATTGGTTTTAATGTAGATGGGGAAGGTCAGAGACAGCTCAAGGATATTGCGGATGAGACTAATGGTATTTATTCTAATGTTGAAGACCAAGCTGGTCTCAAAACAGAGCTTGAAAAAATAAATAATATTGCAGAGGCATGGAAAAAGTGGAAAGAAAAAGGAGAAAAATCGATAGAGCTTAAAGAGGTGCAAAATAACCTGGAAATCTTCAATTATATTGCTGAGGAGGAGTCTAAGTCTCTCAAAGAAAAAGACCAGATTAATCTCCTGATCTACACCTTACAACAAAAGAATTTAATGAGTAAGGAATCACGTGAGTATATTGAAAAGAAGAACAATGAATATCACAGTTGGATAGATTCCGAGATTAATAACTTTAATGATGAATTAAAGAAAATTAACCAACAAAGCTATCTCGAGGCCAAAGAAGCACTTGAAGAAAAATATCAAATTAACACTCAATAAGACTGGGGTGAGAATGAGTTGAATATAACCAGAGTTTTCAGTCTGATGTTAACGTTCACGATATTATTTTGGAATGTATTCCCTGTAGTGAGTATGGCCGCCGGTACATTTATAACCCCAGGAGAATCCATCAAACCAGGTCAAGCAATCACTCCAGGTGAAGCAATAAGCGGTGGTGAATTCCTTGTTCCTGGTGATGTGTTCAAACCAGGCCAAGCGATCAAGCCCGGGGAGTCATATAATGGAGGTCAAGTTTCGAATTCGGGAAAACCAATCTTAGAAAATTTCCCTTTAAATAACGGTACTTTCATAATTCCAAACGCTCCACCACCTGTTCCAAACTTTGTATTTGGAGGAGAGAGTTTTACTACTGGAGGACCGATTACTCCAGGGACTCCTCCTAATTCAGGTAAATCAGTAGAAGGCGGAGATGTAGACGGAAACGGTAAATCAATAGAAGGCGGAGATGTAGACGGAAACGGTAAATCAATAGAAGGCGGAGATGTAGACGGAAATGGTAAATCAGTAGAAGGTGGAGACGTAGATGGAAATGGTAAATCAGTAGAAGGCGGAGACGTAGATGGAGATGGCAAATCAGTAGAAGGCGGAGACGTAGATGGAGATGGCAAATCAGTAGAAGGCGGAGACGTAGATGGAGATGGTAAATCAGTAGAAGGCGGAGACGTAGATGGAGATGGTAAATCAACAGAAGGTGGAGATGTAGACGGGAATGGTAAGTCAGTAAAGGGCGTTGAAACTCTTGATGAAAAACTATCGTCAAGTTTAGCATGGATTAAAGCTGCGAAAAGATGGGGAACTGATATGTTATTCGCAGCAGATGATATTGTTCAGGGATTAGTTGCTCATAAAGCTGGTTACAAATTTGTCAAAGACGGGACAAAAAATTGGAAATTGAAAGGGGATCGCAAGACTGGTAACAAAGTTACACAATGGTTCCTTGATCGATTCAATGACAATGATAGTATTAATAATGGGAAGAAAAACTTTAATAATTTCAGAAGGAATGAATTCCTAGACGGAAAAAAGTTAAATGGATTTACTTCTAACCTTAAAAAAAGTATAAGGGATAAATGGATACCTTTTTATAAAAAGACAGAAGAAATTCAAAAAAAGGGTTGGATGAAGCCCAAATATGTATCCAATTGGACATTTAATACAAAGGTATTAAAGCCTATGCAACTGATTAAGGGGAGTGCTCCGGTAAATTTTGTACTTACAACTGGTCAAACCCTAATAGATTATACAGTCGGTGCCAAAAAGAGTATGTTCAATACTTCTGATTTTTATGCTGACCTTTCAACAGATCTGACAATAGGTGCTGGAACCACACTGGTTGGTTCAATTGTAGGATCAGCTGCAACAGGTGCTGTAGGGGGTTCTATTGTTCCAGGGTTAGGCACAGCAATTGGTGCAGTAGCTGGTATCGGAGTGGGTGTAGGTTCTTATTTCTTTATGGAATCCAGACCAGGAAAGGCGCTAAGACGCGGTATTCGGTCGGGATATAAGAAAGCATATGATTTTGTTGGAAATTCAGCGAAAAAAATTGGAAGCAAGGTCGGCGAATTAGGAGATAAACTGAAGTCAGGATTGGGTGGTATTTTTGGATGAAACGAACAACCTTTCTTTTAAAGAAAGCAGGATCATACATGTAACGGTTTCTATAATAATTGTTACTTTCTTATTTAGTGCTCTGCCAGAATGGTATACTCCACAATTCATTATGAACAGTATTGTTTCTAGCATATTAGTCATCATAATTGTGGTTTCTTGGAGAATAGTGGAACTTAAAGTGAGATATTTCTCTATCCAAAGCTATTGTTTAGTTTTCAGTCTTTCCTTTTTGTTTGCCCAGCCACTTATTAAATACTTCTGGCAAGAAGAAAATTCCATATGGTTTTTCTTATTAGGAATTTGGATAGGAAGCTTTATCATTACACATCTCTTAAAGGAGAATATTTTTCAAGCCTTTTCAAAGACGTTTGAAAATAAGTTTAGCATTGCTTTTCATATTGTAGTCTTTATCTGCATAACGGTTGGTCCAATGTTTATCATTATCGGGAATGCAAATGATTTTAATAAAAATATTTCATATGGGTTGGTATTATATTTTTTATCAGCTCTATTACAAATTACTCTCCCTGCGTTTTTAAAGCACCCAAAAGATATTTAAGATAATTTCTAGGTCATAATATCTTATGTATGGCCTAGAAACTTTCTTTAGAAAGAAGTGGTTTTTTGGTTAATATTAATGGAATTTTAAAGACCATAAGTTACCCCTTATTAGTAAATGTGGTAATCGGATTTTTATTTGGTATCTTTGATTTAAGTAATATGAACTTGCTATTTATTTTATTGTTTGTAATTAGTCACCTACTAATTGGTTGGACAGCTCCAAAATTCAATCCGGATACTCCATATTTTTCTTGCTATATCTCAACGGTCACATTTAACTTTCTAAATTACTTGGCAGGGACATATGTGTTTGAGTTTTATATTTTGGAATCACCAGATTTAGTGAATCGTAATATGGTGTTAAGTTCTATTTTTGCACTCGTAATATCTACAGTTTACTTAAAGGTAATAGAACGAAAAGGTGAAAAATATGCTTAAAGAAACGTTTTATATATTTAATCAAAATTTGGTAAAGATTTTCCTTTTAAGTTTGGCGGTGGTACTGCCAGTAAGTTATTTGATTCAGTCTTTCGTCATATATTTCTTAACTGCGGATTATTTGATGACACCGAACCTTTATTCAATATGTATGGTGTTAATTAACTTCACCATTTTATTCCCTCCATTTGTTGTAGTGGCTAAGAATTACCTAAATGATGAAGAGTATAGTATTAAAGATTCATTACAAAGTTTCTTGGATAACTTTTTTTTAATATTAATAGTCACAATCATTGCATTTATAATTATGGTCGTGGGATCACCCTTAATACTGATTCCTACCTTAATTTCTTTATCTTTTTTAATTGTATTCCCACTGTTTGCTACAGATGATATCCCATTGATCAATAAAATAAAAAATGCGTGGTCGGTAATGAAAAATGAGAATATAGGTCTGTTAGGAGATTTGATACTCGTCATTTCAATAAATATTTTGCTGTGGTTTTTACTCACTTTATTTGTCGATAAAATGGAGAACAGTTTAATAGTTTATTTAACATTAAAAGTATTGATTTTCACTATATTTTCTCCATTAATATACATCTACTTAGCGGTGAAATATCATAAAAGCAATACAACAATATAAAAAGAGGGAGAAAATGAATGGCTGATAAAACAATGATATTTAAGAAATCAAACTTATTCTTCCTTATTCCAATATCCATACTTACATTTGGTGTTTATTATGCTTATTGGTTTATTTCAAGAAAAAAGTCGTTTTCTCAACTCACTTCTAAAAATTTCATACCTCATGGATGGTGGAAATTTTTCTTGGTATTTACAATTGTATCTTTAATTTACGATCTAATTAAGGACCCGTTCTTCACGGGATATGGCATATCTATATTAGATAGTTATGACATAATTTTATCTTTCTATTTTGTAGGTTGCCTTTACTATTCAGTTTTTAGGGCAAGGGAAATGATAGAAGAACATTTAGACGAAAAAATTTTTAAACCTTGGTTATTAGTCATATTTAATGTTTGGTATCTCCAATTCAAAATCAATCGACTAAAAGAAAATTAGGAGAGGGTAGCAATGAGAAAGTACTTCAAAAAAGTAAATAATGAAAAAGGTGCTCTCACATTTGAATTCCTTGGAATTCTACCTTTCTTCTTCATGTTTTTTCTGCTCCTCTGGCAGGTTGTAGCGTCAGGGTATGCCATATATACAGTTAAAACGGCAGTGAATGAAGGGGCTAAATCTTACTCTGCTACTAAAGATGCATTAGAAGCAGAAAATACGGTAAAAAAAGCAATTGGAGCAAGCAATGTGATAACTTATGATGGAATGTCCATTACTACACCCGATGTCAACGGAAAGTTTGAAATTAATGTTAAGGTCGAGCATCCGCTTGTGTTTATTCCTAAACAATGGAAAGATGAAACGGCTCTTTCATTTGATCAATCGGCAGTGGGCCAGGTGTTGGTGGAATGAGAAAGTATATAGACAATGAGAAAGGGAACTCAATCTTTTTTATTCTTTGGCTATTTGGCATCGTTGCTGTCGTTTTTCTGATCGTGGCAAATATTGCAAAGATCTACGTTGTTCAAGCCCAGGCAAACAGTTCTGTAGAGCAAGCTGCCTTTGCTGGTACGTCTGTATTAATTGATGAAACAACGAAAACGATAGAAGAATTCGACGGTAGTGTCATTTCTGCCGCTCAGAAGGCCTTAGATGGTGGTAAAAGTATTAATGAACAAGTCGAAGAAAAACAACAGGAACTCAAGGATTCTGGGAAAGCTTCTGATCTTGCTTATATACAGGCGCTCAATGATGTGCTCCCTGGCGAATTAGAAGAACACCCTTTACTTAAAGAGGCTTTTAGGGAGCATTTTTCTGATTCTACTCTTAATAGTAGAATTCAAAATGCAGCTCAATCCATATTGATCGACAATGATGCAAACCCTGAGGATATGGATATTATTTTATCCACAGAGGATTGGAGAATTGAAGTAAAGTCAACGGCAACTTTCGAAAGTATTTCGGACAATAAACTCATTAAGGTATTTCAAGAGAAAATTCCTCAGAAGGGATATGGGCCTAAACTGAAATATCTTGAGAAGGTATATGAATAATTAAGTAGAAAGGACCTTGGAAGTTAGTTTTCAAGGTTTTATTTTTTTGTTGAAAAACACATAAACTATGAACTAGAAGAGATGCCCACAAATAAAAAATGCAAGATTTTACTTTTTATAGGTTTTTTATTTGAAAATTGTGGTAAATAAGATTAGGTAAATTTCCATTATATTCTAAAAATGTTAAGTGCATCTATAGTGTATTAAGAAAAGAGGGTATCCAAGTGTCCAAAAAAGAAAAACGATGGAGAAGATTTTATTTATTCTTAATGATTTTCTTCTACGTCATATACGTTCCTGTATCAGTATTGGAATGGCTGCTGGGTGATGGAGGGTTGCCTGTAACTGCAGTAGTTGTAGGAATTGCATTACCGTATATGAGGAAAAATCATCTTAATCAAATCGAAATGAAAGAAAGTACAGGAGCTTGAAGCAAACTTCAGGCTCTTTCTTCAGACGAAAACCAAATAATTAGAAGGTAGGAGATACAAATGAATCCAGCTACTGAAACTGAATTGCAATCAATACAAAAGCTCAACCCGCTAGTAAACATTTGGACGAAACCCCGAAGAACGGTTCGTTACATATTAGAAAATAAGAAATTCGCATGGGTCTTTTTATTCGTCAGTTTAGCCGGTATTTCCACAATTCTTGATGCGATGTCCTCAGCAAACATTGCCGATAAAGTGAACACGGATATAGGTGGGATCTTTTTCTTTTCCATATTACTTGGACCTTTGTTTGGACTTTTTGTATGGGGACTATCCGGATTAATGTACTGGGGGATTGGCAAAGTTTTCAAAGGGTCTGCCAGCTTTAAAGAGATTCTGAAGGCAACAGCATGGGCCAATATCCCAATTGTCTTATCGCTTCTATTATGGATTCCGGACATTCAAGTATTCAAACTTGGTGCTTTTTCGGCTTTTCCACCTCCACTCTCTCCAGGAGAAGGTGGGATCATCATTGCTTCATCCATTATAGAAATGGTACTTTCCGTCTGGTATATCATCATTCTTATTAAAGCGATTGCGGAAGCTCACCAATTTTCTTCATGGAAGGCACTTGGTACAGCGATATTGCCAGGTGGGGTTATGTTGATCTTTATTGCGATGCTTATGTTTGTTTCATAAGTCCATTCATGCATCTATCCTGATTGATGGACCGGTAGCAGCCTATATAAATAAGAGAGAACTTATTGAATAGTTCTCAGTGATAGTGAGTCTTCTTTTTAAGATTGTTGACTACACGAGTAAAGATAACGATTGGAATTTATTAGAAGTTTTCATAGGTGTTTTAGTCAGGAGGGTAAGGAATGAGTAAGCGACTACTAATATTTATTGTCATAGCCCTTCTCGTATTAGCAGGTTGCTATGAAAAGAGTAAAAATACGACTTCCGAAGATGAAAAGGTAATAACGGAAAAGAACGTTAGTGAGAAAGATGATACTTCAGATGCTGAAAAAGAAGAGAGTATTGATGATCTCCCAGGGGTTCCTTCAACAACAGAAGGAGTGGTTAATCAAACTCCCGGATTGTTCGCAGGAATGTATGTAGAGGAAGATCCATGGACAGCTAAGATGCTGAAGGAAATGAAAAAGGCTCCAGCACTACCGGACAACCCCTCAGATGAAGAATATGATCAATACTTTGCTTACATTTATTCATTAGCCTCAGAAGATTTCCCAGATCCCCAGGAGTTAATTAAGAAATGGGAATATGCAATATCGGGCACTCCGGATGCAACAGATGACCGCTTTCAATTCAAAGATAATTATAATATCGAAATTATTCTTGATTCAAGCGGTAGTATGAACAATACGGTAAACGGAAGAACCCAAATGGATTTGGCTAAGGAAACGATCAATAACTTTTTAGCTAGTGTTCCAGAGAAAGCAAGTGTGTCATTAAGAGTATATGGTCACAAGGGATCTGGTTCTGATTCCGATAAAAAGTTAAGCTGTTCAAGTATCGAGCAGGTTTATGGCTTTGACACCTACAAAAGAGATAAGTTTGATCAAGCTCTAAATCATTTTAAACCTAGTGGTTGGACACCTATTGAGGGGGCATTGAAAGCTTCCAAAGAAGCATTCTCAAAATATAATGCTAAAAACAATACGAATTTAATTTACTTAGTGAGCGATGGAATTGAAACATGTGATGGTAACCCAGCAGAATTTGCTAAAACGCTTCAAGATTCCGAGATCATCCCTATTGTTAATGTCATTGGATTTAATGTAAATGGGGAAGCGCAAAAACAGTTGAAGGCTGTGGCTGCAAACAGTGATGGGGTGTATACAACTGTAACAAGCGCTGAACAATTAGAAAATGAATTTAACAGAACTCAAGAAGTACTTGAAAGTTGGAATCAATGGAAAGAAGATGCACTGTATGATTTAGATGGGAAAAGCACCGATGTATTTTTCGATATAAGAGATTTTTCCATTAACTATGATCAAAAAGCAAGGGCGCAGGATAATAGGGTTTGGAAAATAATCCAGATATCAACTTTAGAGAACTTGATTACAAATGAAGAAGAAAAAGAATTAACGAAGAGAAGAAAAGATATTGAACAGCTGGTTGATGAGTCTTTAAGTGAAATCGAAAGCGATCTGAAAAATACTGGTGACAAAAAGATTGAGGAGATAGCGAAAGAAATAAATGAAAAATATGATTCAAATGTAAAGGAATAGCATTTGGAACTGGATTTGAGGTCAGTCCCCATTCATGGGGTTTAATATTACTAAAATTATATATAGGTGCAGTTGAACTTTAACATCTCGGATAGGTACAGAGACAAAATGGTATTATAGCTTATTATGCAAGCTCAGATGCAAGAAATAAGTTGATGAGCTGTGTCATTATTGTAGCTACTCCTCTTCCAGCAACTCAATTAGTTGAGGCAAATGAAGCAGTAGTTGGAGGATTGATGTGGCAAAGTGCGATAGCATTCAATTTCATGTTTTAGTAATTGATTATAAAATACATTTTTTCAAATGCTTTTAAAAGTAACCATTTGGGGGAATATCATGAGGAATTTTAGAGTAACCCTGACTTTATTAATAGGAGTATTTATATTAATGACGGGGTGTGGCAAAGAAGAGAAAGAAGAGCAACAAAGTAGTAAGCAGGTTGTTAGTAATAATAGTGAGTCTTCAGACAAGGGTAGGGTAGAACCTAAGGGGAAACGAGAAGAAAAAAGTATGAAGATAACACCATTACCCGATACCTACAAAGAGTTGGAGAATCTACCTGTAGGGAAAGATTCTAGTTATATTCCAACGGCAACAAAGGAAGAAAAGATGCAAGCGATAGAGCTCTTTAAAGATTTGCCGAACATTAAAGAGAATCCTTCTCAGAAAGAGTTAGACAATTACTATCAGGAATTGCTTCAGAGAGTACAAAAAGACTTTAAAGGTCCGGAAACTTTGTTTAAACAAATGCGTTTTCAATCTTTTGGGAACCCTGATATAGAAGACTCCCGCTACCAATTTAAGGATAATTTAAACGTGGAAGTAATTCTAGATTCATCAGGAAGTATGGCTCAGAATGCAGGTAACAATACCAAAATGGACGCTGCAAAAGAAGAAATAATGGAATTTATAAGAGAGTTACCAGAAGGTACCAAAGTAGGATTAAGGGTGTATGGACATAAAGGAAGCAATGCTGATAAGGATAAAACACTATCCTGCAGCAGTTCTGAGATCTTATATCCAATAGAACCGTTTGTAGAATCAGAGTTCGAATCAGCTCTGAAGGATGTACAACCAACAGGATGGACCCCCATATCTCTTGCTTTAAATGAAGCTAGGCAAGACTTGATGAAATACGATGGGGAAAGTAATACAAACATTGTGTATTTAATAAGTGATGGTATCGAGACCTGTGATGAGGACCCTGTATCAGCCGCTAATAAACTATATAAATCCAACATTAATCCAATTATTAATGTAATTGGATTTAATGTTAATGGTGAGGGGCAAAGACAGCTAAAAGAGATTGCGGACTCAACGGAGGGCATCTATCAAAACGTAGAAGATCAAGATGGACTGAAATCAGAGCTCAATAAAATTAATGATGTAGCAAACTCATGGAAAGAGTGGAAGGAAAAAGGTGAGCAATCCATAGATCTTAAAGAGGTGCAAAATGGCTTGGAGATTTTTAATTATATTACTGAGGAAGAATCCAAGTCTCTCAACGAGAAAGATCAAATTAATCTACTGGTTTATACTTTTCAGCAAAATAGCCTTATGAGTAAGGAGTCTCGTATCTATCTTGAAGAGAAGAACAATAAGTATCATGAATGGATAGATTTAGAAATTGAAAAATTCAATTCGGAATTAAAAAATATTAATCAACAGAATTATCAGCAAGCCAAAAAGATACTTGAGCATAAATATCAAATTAATACTCAATGAAGTAAATTCCAAAAACTAACAGTACTTTAGTGCCTGAATAAATTGGATGAATTGCACCACAAAAATTAAAGGCATAATAGAGAAAATCGGAAGAGATCAAAAGAAAATTATACGTCAGGAGGTAGAGCACACAATATGAGACTATCAATCTTCTCCTTTATTATGACTATATCCTTCCTATTAGTAGGCTGTAGTGAAGAAGGAAATACAAATGAGGCTAAACAAGAAAATAAGACAAAAGATTCAAATGTGGAAGTTGTTAAAGATGAGAAAGAGACACTAGTCAATGAAAAGAATTTTAAGGACCTTCCTGATATTCCTCAAAATGAAGTTGATATCATTCATCAACGGCCAGGGGTTTATGCCAATAAGGAAGTATTGGGTGATGAGGTAGAGAAGCAGGTAATTGAGCACATAAAAGATTTACCTCCCCTACCTGAAAAACCAAGTGAAGAGGAATATGATAAATATTTTCAATATGTGTATTCTCTTGCTGCAAATGACTTTCCTGATCCTGATGACTTGGTTAAGAAATGGGAGTTTTCTATGTATGGCAGTCCAGAAATGGAAAATCCCAAGTTCAAATTTAAAGAGAATTATAATGTGGAGATTATACTTGATTCAAGTGGAAGTATGAATGCCAAAGTTGGAGACAAAACTCAGATGGAGCTCGCAAAAGAAGCGATAAATGATTTTGTTTCTAACCTTCCAGAAGATGTGAATGTATCTTTAAGAGTATATGGTCATAAAGGTACAGGCGATGAATCGGATAAAGAAAAATCTTGTTCCAGTATAGAGCAGGTATATGGATTTGATCAATACAACCAGGATTCGTTCAGTAATGCTATAAATCAGTTTAAACCCAGCGGTTGGACACCAATTGCAGAAAGTTTAAAACAATCTTTTGAATCATTTAAAGAATATGACAAAGAATCAAATACCAACCTCATTTATTTAGTGAGTGATGGCATTGAAACTTGCGATGGTGATCCTGTTGCGGTGGCAAAAGAATTTTCAGGGTCTAACGTGTCACCAATCATTAATGTGATTGGGTTTAATGTAGATTCTAAGGCTCAAGAGCAGTTAAAACAGGTAGCTGAAAGTTCAGACGGAATATATTCTACTGTTACTAACAAAGATCAATTAACTGAAGAATTTGATCGGGCTCAGAATATTTTAGAGCGGTGGGAGAGTTGGAAGAAAGACGCCATAAGGGATGCAGATGCACAGCGAGTAGATAATAGTTTTGATATTCTTGGGTTTTCAAACGATTGGAATGCTATTGAGAGGGATCAATCTTTAAGGGTTAGTTACTTACTCACCATTCTTCGTGAACAAGGAAAGATCAACTTTGAACAAAGAGACGAATTAAAGAAACGAGCATCCACCGTCCGAGATCTTATTGACGCAGCTTTAGATGAAATTCTAGAGGATTTAAAATCTATGAATGAAACCGAAATAGAATCTTTAAAAGAAGAAATAAAAAATAAATATAAAACCGAAGTGGAATGAGCGGTTTGAATTGTTCGCTAGAAATAAAACGGAAGGCACATATGGATTTTTCCACCATTGCCGATTATTCGTCCATTCAGTAGCGATTTAGTGAATTTCTCTCAATACAGGAGGCATCCTATGAAATATCTTACAATGATTTTGCTTTCACTCAGTCTTATTCTTATTGGTTGTGATGAAGCAGTGACGACAGAAGATACATCCCATCAAAGTGAAAATAATACTGAAAACAGTAAGCAAGAAGAAGAGAAAAAAACAGATAACACCAAAGAAAGTTTTTATGATGAGATAAAGGAAGTTCCTGAAAGCGCCGAGGAATTAATTAATCAGTCACCGGGTCAATTCGCTGCAAAGCCAGTTAGTTCGGATGAATGGGAGTCTAAAGTGATGAAAGAGATAAGAAAAGCTCCTTCCTTAAGTGAAAATCCCACAGAAGAAGAATACGAAAATTACTTTAAATATTTATATTCTCTAGTGTCTGAAGATTTTCAAGACCCCCAAGAACTACTGAAAAAATGGGAATATGCTGTCTCGGGCACCCCTAACGCAACAGATGAAAAATATAAATTCAAAGAAAACTATAATATTGAAGTTATCTTAGATTCAAGTGGGAGTATGAAGAATAAGGTTGGTAACCAAACACAGATGGCACTGGCAAAGGAATCCATTCATAACTTCCTCTCTACTGTTCCAGAGGAAGCAAATGTATCTTTAAGGGTCTATGGCCATAAAGGGACAGGGTCTGATGCTGATAAAGAGAAAAGTTGTTCAAGTGTGGAGCAGGTATATGACTTCAAACCATACAACGAAAAAGAATTTGAACAAGCCTTAGACAGCTTTCAGCCAAGTGGTTGGACACCTATAGAGGGAGCACTAAAAGCATCCAAGAAAGCATTTTCGTCATATGATTCTGAAACCAACACTAACTTAATCTATCTAGTGAGTGATGGTATCGAAACGTGTGATGGAAACCCAGCCGGATTTGCTAAAACACTTGCAGATTCAAATATTAACCCAATCGTAAATGTTATTGGGTTCAATGTTGATAGTGAAGCTCAAAAACAATTAAAAGAAATCGCCTCTAATACAGACGGTACCTATACAACCGTCACGAATTCAGACCAACTTGAGAGTGAATTTAACCGAGCTAAGGATGTGTTGGAGAGTTGGAAAGAATGGAAAGAAGACGCTTTGAATGATGTGGATGCCAAAGAAACAGACGCGTATTTTGATGTTTTAGGATATACGAATGACTTTTATTTCACTGGTCTAAGTCAGTCTAACAACCTATCTAGCTTAATACAAAATATTTATTTAGAGGATATTATTACCCAAGAAGATAAGGGAGAATTACAGAACAGATTAAAGAATGTTGAAGATCTACTAAAAGAAGCAGAAAAAGAAATCGAAAATGATTTAAATAATAGTAGTTCTAAGAGATTAAACGATTTAAAAGAAGAAATTAACAATAAATATGACAGTAATACGAATCCATAGACTCATAGATTCTTACATGTGAAAAAGAATATGGGAGACAATGGGGATGAATACTTGAAGCACTTTAAATCAGAGACATGGAAAACATTCTCCATTATGGAACCGAACAGAGTAAATAAACAAGAACCATTGAACAAAAAATATTCATTTTAAGTAGAGTGTAGAAAACTCCAATCCACTGATTCAAGTAATCAAACAAGTTACATGCATTCAAGGAGGATATACATGAAAAAATACCTTTTCGTATGGCTCCTGCTGGCTTTGGTGTTATCAGGTTGTAATAGCGCTGAGCAAAAAGCAGATAACCAAAATAAGAGTCAAGGAACTGAAAAGAACGAAAAAAACGCTTCGGAGACGAAGGAAAATAAAAAACACAAAGAGGATTTTTACATTAATATATCCGAAGTGCCAAATTCAGCGGAAGCGGTAATTGGTCAGTCACCTGGTACATTCGCAGGTGAACCAATAAGGAGTGAAGAATTTGAGCCTACTCTTTTCAAGGAAGTTGAAAATGCTCCTCCACTAAGCGAACATCCAAGTGAGGAAGAGTATGATCAATATTTTAAGTATCTGTATTCTTTAGCTGCGGTTGATTTCCCTGACCCCCAAGACCTTGTGAAAAAGTGGGAATACAGTATGTCAGGTACACCCAATACTACCGATGAAAGATACCAATTTAAAGACAATTACAATATTGAAATAATATTGGATTCAAGTGGGAGCATGAAGAATGATGTGGAAGGTAAAACTCAAATGGACCTTGCAAAACAAGCCATTAATGACTTTCTGTCAACCGCTCCTGAAGAAGCTAATGTATCTCTAAGGGTCTATGGCCATAAAGGATCTGGCTCGGATCAAGACAAAAAAATGAGCTGCTCCAGCGTGGAACAAGTATATGGGTTTGATAAGTATAATAAAGAGCAATTTGATAAAGCATTAAACAGTTTTGAACCGAGTGGCTGGACGCCAATTGAAGGGGCATTGAAGGCTTCCAAAGAAGCGTTCAGCAAATATGATTCAAAGGATAATACGAATCTAATTTATCTTGTAAGTGATGGGATCGAGACTTGTGACGGAAATCCTGTTGAATTTGCTAAAACTTTTGCGGACTCTAACATTAAACCAATTGTCAATGTCATCGGATTTAATGTGGATGGCGCTGCCCAAAAGCAGTTAAAATCTCTTGCTGATAACACTAACGGTATTTATACAACAGTGACTAATGCTAAGCAATTAGAAGAAGAATTTGATCGTGCAAAAGACGTTTTAGAGAGTTGGAAAGATTGGAAAGATGACGCACTCAATGATGCTGATGCCAAAAAAGTAGACGCAAACTTTGACATCCTAAGCTATACAAATGATTATTCATTAATGGCAGACATCCAAAATAATAATTTATACGGGATCATTGATGATCTTTCTTTAGAAGATGTGATTACTAGTGAACAAAAGAAAGAACTTATGGAAAGAAAAGAGAATGTAAAGGATTTAATTGATGAGTCTGAAAAGAAAATAAAAGAAGATTTGGAAATGAGCAGAGATAAGAATATTGAACAGTTAAAAAAAGAAATCAATGAAAAATATAGTACTAATATAAATTAGTATTCTTGAATCACTAGAATTTCAGGTCAGTCCCCCTGTATACAAAAATGTGTTATTGTGACGGGGGACTGACCCCGTTTTTCTTTGTTTATAGAAATCATTAGAAACTTCTATATTTATTAGAGGTACTTAAATAGAAATGAAACCTTACACTCATAATATGTAAAAAAGTGTAGAAATTTTAGGAGTGTACAAAGAAAACTTTCACTGGGGGATAACTCATGGGTAAATTGAACAAAAATACAAAAAAAGCAATTAAAGAGAAGAAAAAGTGGGATGAGCGTATAGAAGTTTCTCGTCATATTGCAGAAATTAATGGTGAATTGTATTACTATGTTCTATTTTTAAATTTATTCGGGATTCCTCAAGGGGCTGTCGCTGTTAGAAATGATGGTGATATGCCAGGAAGAGACATTGCAAAAAAAGTTGTTTTTAAAGTAAGTTCCTATAATAATATTATGCGTTTTGCTGGTCAATCTAAAGATGGTATGAAAGATATTGTGAAACGTCCAATAAAAACAATGAAAACAGTTGAGAATCAGGTAAAAGAATATTTTGGTGAGGTTATTCCTGTGGAACATCCGCTTCATAAAGAATTAACCTTGTTAATTGACTTGTGTAAAACTATGCAGGAGAACCAACCGAAATTTGTGCAGTTGTTTAAAGAAATATGTTCGATTGCAGAGTCTCAGGAAGTGAAAAAAGTTTTAACCGCAGAGACATTTGATAGAACCCATGAGATCTTTATTGAATGGCATGTGCTTCTATATAAAGAACAACGTATGCAACTATTAAATTTCTATGATATTCCTTTAATCAAGCAACATGCGGACGAGAGTAACAAAGGGAAGAAATTACATAAAACATTAGATAATATGCATACAGAAAAAAGAAGAAAATCGTTTGTTAACTTTTTAGAAGGTGTTATTAACAAAGAAATAGGGAATATTAGTGATTTGTCCTACTCTCCAGAAGATGTTGAATCTTTTAGACAATTGAAGATCGAAGAAGGATATCAAATGTTTGAGTCAAATCTCGCCCCACAAATAAGGAACTAAGAAATTATTAGATTAATATTCTTTAATTAATAAATTTTATGTGCCACCGGAATGGTAAATGTGTTATAAAAAATTTTTTAACGATTTGCGGCCGTACAAATTTAATTAATAGATTCAGTTTTGCTATGTGTCATTATAATTAAGTTACCTCCTACTACAATGTAACAAAATTTTGTGATTAGGGGTCAGTCCCCTGGAAACTAATGCGTTTTTGTGATGGGGGACTGACCCCATTTTGCAAAAAGCTAAGGAAAAAGGAAAAGAGGTCTGGGATTGGGCTAAGAAAACATTTTTTGGAGGATAATAAATGCCTAAATTAGATAGAGATGCAAAGAAAGCAATTAATAAAATGAAAAAATGGAACGAGCGGATAGAAGTATCAAGACATATTGCAGTACATAATGGTGAATCCTATTATTATGTATTGTTCCTTAATATTTTTGGAATTCCTCAAGGTTCAATGGCGGTTAGAGAAGATGGTTTAATACTAGATATAAACCTAGCAAAATCATTGATATTTAGGATAAGTTCATATAATAACATTATGAAATTTGCTAGTGAAACGAAAAATGGAATGAAAGATATTTTAAAAAGACCATACGGCATGATGAAAACTATTGAAAAAGAGGTCAAAGAATATTTCGGGGAAGAAATTTATAGTGCTCACCCACTATATGAAGAACTAAGTTTACTACTTAAGATGTGTAAAACTATTTATCATAATCAAGAAAAATTTGTAGACATGTATAAAGAGTTATGTTCAATTTCTGATGAACAAGAGAGAAATAAGTTATTAAATCAGAGTTCATTTGATCGATTATATGCAATATTTATTGAATGGCATGTGTTACTGTATGAAGAACAAAGATTGCAATTAACAAATTACTATGATTTACCCAAAATATTAAAGGAAGTAGAAGGAAACAAAAAAGGTAAAAAGCTCTGTAAATCCTTAAGGAATATGCATACAGAAAAAAGAAGAAATATCATTACTGAATTTATTGAAGGTGTAATTGAAAAAGATGTAGGTGATATAAGTGGTTTATCATACTCGGTCGAAGATATAAAGAGGTTCAGAGAGTTGAAAATTAAAGAAGGTTATCAAATGTTTGATTCTAGACTTCTCCCTCTAATACGTAACTAAGGAGAGTGAATATGGAGTTTAAACAACCACTTAGGATTTATATTAAAAACATTGAATCCATATTATTGATTTCAATGATAGTACTTTTACCATCACTAATTTTTCATAATTATATTACTAGCGTAAGCTAATATATTGCAGCAGTTTACAACGCTTCATTCTTTGGAGATTTTGTAAACGATCCTTTGTTCATCCAATAATATAGAAATGGAACATTTAATCAAACGTTTGTTCAAACCCAACCCTAATCATTCGATATCCCACCCAATATTGGTTAAAATAGATAAGACACATCATGTTCAACAATTGGCTATAGCTTAAAGGAGAGAAATACATGACGAACTATGCAGATGATAGTTTAGCGTTGCATACAGATTTGTATCAGATCAATATGACGAAGGCTTACTGGGACGATAATTTCCATAATCGAAAGGCTGTTTTTGAAGTGTTCTTTCGAAAGCTGCCTTTTGGCAATGGATATGCGGTATTTGCGGGGCTTGAACGGATCATTGAATATGTGAAAAAGTTTCATTTTTCGGAGAGTGATATCGAGTACCTACGGGAGCTGGGATATGAGGAGGCTTTCCTGGAATATTTGGCAGAGCTTCGTTTCACTGGGACAATCCGTTCCATGCAAGAAGGGGAGGTTGCGTTTGGTAATGTTCCCCTTGTCCGTGTGGAGGCGCCACTTGCTCAGGCTCAGTTACTGGAAACGGCGATCTTGAATATCGTGAACTACCAGACGTTGATTGCGA
Organism: Rossellomorea sp. NPDC077527; assembly: GCF_044542955.1. Classification (NCBI taxonomy): domain Bacteria; kingdom Bacillati; phylum Bacillota; class Bacilli; order Caryophanales; family Bacillaceae; genus Rossellomorea; species Rossellomorea sp. NPDC077527. The sequence goes on from NZ_JBITVL010000011.1 coordinate 61,107, forward strand.
CGAAGGCGAACCGGATCAAGCAGGTGGTGCAGGATGAGGTTGTGATGGAGTTTGGGACAAGGCGTGCCCATGAGCTGGATGCAGCGATTTGGGGAACGCGGGCTGCGTATATCGGCGGCTTTGATGCGACGAGTAATGTCCGGGCGGGGAAGTTATTCGGCATGCCGGTTTCAGGGACACATGCCCATGCCATGGTTCAGGCTTATCGGGATGAGTATCAGGCGTTTCACAAGTATGCAGAGAGCCATAAGGATTGTGTGTTCCTCGTGGATACGTATGACACGTTGAAGTCTGGTGTACCAACGGCGATACAGGTTGCGAAGGAGCTTGGCGATAAGATCAATTTTAAAGGAATCCGCCTTGATAGCGGGGACATGGCTTATCAGTCAAAAAAGGCGCGGAAGATGCTGGATGAGGCTGGTTTTACGGATACGAAAATCATCGCTTCCAACGATCTGGACGAGTATACGATTTTGAACTTGAAGGCTCAAGGGGCACAGATTGATGTATGGGGTGTCGGGACGAAGCTGATCACGGCGTACGATCAGCCTGCTTTAGGTGCCGTGTATAAGCTCGCATCCATTGAAAATGAGTCAGGTGAAATGGAAGATACGATCAAAATTTCGAGTAACGCTGAAAAGGTCTCTACCCCTGGAATGAAAAGGGTGTACCGCATCGTCAACACGATTAATCATAAATCAGAGGGCGAATATATTGCCCTGGACCATGAACACCCGGAAAGCCAGGAACGGTTGAAAATGTTCCATCCTGTTCATACGTATATCAGTAAGTTCGTCACGAATTTTGAAGCGAGAGAGCTTCATGTAGATGTATTCAAGGACGGGGAGCTTGTGTATGATACGCCTCCATTGGAGGAAATGAGAAGTTTTGTGAACGAGAACCTTGAATTGTTATGGGACGAGTATAAGCGTTCCATGAATCCGGAAGAGTACCCTGTAGATTTGAGCGAAGAATGCTGGAACAATAAGATGGATCTCATTCATCGTGTAAAAGCCGAAGTGAAAGAAAAACATAGCGAAAATTGGTAAGTTTGCCTGTGATTGGGTAAGATAAAAAGATATAATATGATGTAATAAAACCTAACATGGAGTGTGAAAACATGGATTCTCTTCAAAAACAAATTGTAGAAGAAATGATGGTCTCCCCGGAAATCAATCCGCAGGAAGAAATCCGTCGAAGTGTCGACTTTATGAAGGCTTACTTGAAGAAGCATTCATTCCTGAAAAGTCTGGTCCTTGGTATTTCAGGAGGTCAGGATTCTACTTTATTAGGGAAACTGGCACAAATGGCCATTGATGAAATGAATCAGGAATCAGGATCATCAGATTATGCTTTTTATGCCGTCAGGCTTCCTTACGGGGAGCAGGGGGATGCCCAGGATGCCATTGATGCGGTGGAATTTATTAATCCAACCGTTCCAATGACAGTCAATGTCCAACCTGCAGTCGATGCCAGCGTGGAAACGTTGAAGAAAAATGGTATCGAGCTTTCCGACTTCGTGAAAGGAAATGAAAAGGCACGTGAACGGATGAAGGTGCAATTCGCCATTGCTGCTATGAAGGACGGTGTGGTGCTCGGGACCGATCACTCTGCTGAAGCGGTGACCGGCTTCTACACGAAATTCGGCGATGGAGCGGCGGATCTAGTCCCTCTATTCCGTTTGAACAAGAGGCAGGGAAAGATGCTCTTAATGGAACTCGGCTGTCCGGAACATTTATACAACAAGAAACCGACAGCAGATCTTGAAGAAAACCGTCCACAGCTGCCGGATGAAGAAGCCCTTGGGGTCACGTACGATCAGCTGGACGATTACCTGGAAGGGAAAGAAGTACCTGCTGAAGCGAAAAAAGTCATTGAAGGCCACTACCTGAAAACACAGCATAAACGTCATCTGCCGGTTACGGTGTTTGATGATTTTTGGAAATAAGAAAGTGAAGCCGATTCTCGATTGATTGAGGGTCGGCTTTTTTATTTCGACAAAAAATGCAGCTCTCCACCCTCATAAGCACCCTATCTCCTACCAATTCCCTAAAATTTCTATATGAATTTACCAATTTATAGAGGATTTTCGACTTTTTAAACGAAAGTAGTAATAGTTATAGAAGAGTATGAATCATTCAGGAGGGGTACGATGTCACATGAAATGGTGAATCCGAAGTTACAAAGTATCATTGATAATATAGAGAAAGTCATGATCGGAAAGAGAAAGGTGGCGGAGCTTAGTATCGTTTCCCTGCTTGCCGGTGGGCATGTACTGCTTGAGGACGTTCCGGGTGTCGGGAAGACGATGATGGTACGTGCGTTGGCAAAATCTGTTGGGGCAAGCTTTAAGCGGATTCAGTTTACGCCGGATTTACTGCCGTCGGATGTGATCGGTGTATCGATTTATAATCCGAAAGAAATGGAATTCACGTTCAGGCCGGGACCAATCATGGGGAATATCATTTTGGCGGATGAGATCAACCGTACATCACCGAAGACTCAGTCTGCTTTGCTTGAGGGTATGGAAGAAAGCAGCGTGACGATTGACGGGATGACCCGGAAGCTGGATAAGCCTTTCTTCGTTATGGCGACCCAGAATCCGATTGAGTATGAAGGGACCTATCCGCTTCCGGAAGCACAGTTGGACCGATTCCTGTTGAAGATGAAGATGGGGTATCCGGAACCGGAAGAAGAGATGGAAGTTCTTCACCGCGCACAGCGTACTCCGCCGATCGATGAATTGGAGCCGGTGATGACCCTTGAGGAATTGAGATATATCCAAGGGGATGTGAAGGAAGTATTGGTGGACGACACTATCAAGAAATATATCGTAGAAATTGCGAATCGTACAAGGATCCATGCCAATGTATACCTTGGTGCGAGCCCGCGTGGATCGATTGCGTTGATGAAGGCATGTCAGGCGTATGCTTATTTAAGGGGCAGGGATTATGTGGTTCCTGATGATGTCCAATTCCTGGCGCCATACGTATTCTCACACCGTATTATTATGAAGTCTGAAGCGAGGTATGAAGGGATCACTCCTGAGGAAGTGGTGGAAAGAGTCATGGCTCGCATACCAGTTCCTGTCCAAAGGATTGCGAGATAGATGAAGACGAAACTTCGATTATTAAAACCACTTGTGAAGTTTTTGCTTTTGCTCCTCTTGATGGGGGTGACGTTTTCGTATGCGATGTTCCAAGGTGGGTTTGTGAGCTGGTTTTTATTTTATAGCTTTTTGCCGTTTGCCCTTTATTCCGTGTTGGTTTTCTTATACCCTCTTTCGGAGTTTTATGTAGAGAGGAGCTTTGAATCGGCGGAGTACAAAGCGGGGGATGAATTAAAGGTGACGATCACCCTGTCCCGTAAGATCCCCTTTCCCTTGTTTTACATGGTAATGGAGGATGTGGTGACCGATTCGGTCTTTCATCATTCGGGTTTCCAAAAGGCGAAGGCGATGATCCATCCTGGATTCAGAAAACGGATCAATCTCACCTATTATGTGGATGAACTTCCCCGAGGAGAGCATATTTTCTCTAATGTGCGGTTCAAAACAGGTGATTTCTTTGGTGTTTTCGAAAAGGAAGCGACGGTGGATTGCGTGGACAAACTCCTCGTTTATCCTTCAATCGTCGATGTCCCATATCGTCCGTTGGAGAATCGGTATGATCAAGGGATGACCACTTCGAATGTGAAGATCCAAAAGGACACGACGATGGCGACCGGTATTCGTGATTATCAGCCGGGGGACCGTTTTTCGTGGATTCATTGGAAAACCTTTGCCAGAACGAATGAACTGATGACAAAGGAGTTTGAAGAGCGGCAATCACATGATGTCCTTATCGTCCTCGATCGGGAGGCTTCTCCGGCATTTGAAGCGATGGTGACCTTTACGGCATCTATGATCCGTTCCATCGTAAAGAAAGGGGCGCAGGTCGGCCTTGTGTCGATCGGTGAAGATCATGTTTCGTTTCCGATCCGCGGCGGTGATGAGCACTTGAGTCAGCTGAATTATCATTTGGCTAAAGTGAGGCAGGACAGTCGTTTTGCTTTAGGGAAGGTCCTGCAGGGAGCGGGATTGAACTATTCTCAATCAGCAGCGGTCCTCTTCGTGACCTCCTCCGTTTCGAAAAAAATGATTATGAGCGTGAATGAGTATGCGAAGCGGAACAGCTCCGTTGTCATCTTTTTGGTGAAAAGAGTGGGAGAGGCGTACACGGCAGAAGAGAAATCGCTGAAAGCCTATGCTTCCTCCAGGGGCATCCGGTTAAAAGTGTGCTACGAAGGTGATTTCTCATCCGCCTTTCTGGAGGTGAAGCGGGCATGAGACATGTTACAGCGAACTCCTATTTTAAGTTCATGGTTTATTTGCTTGGATTTTTACTTTTGTGGGAGTGGTTAAAGCCCCTTAAGGTAGTGACGGACACAGCCAGTTTGACGTATTTTGTTGTCTTTATCGCCCTGTCCCTCGCCCTGTCTTTTTTCAGGATTCATTATCTGATTACGGCGTCGGTGAAAATCCTTTTTATCCTTTACAGTCTGCATGTATTGTATTATGCCGGTTCCTTCCTGGGCCTTGGGTGGTTCATGAAGTTCAGCCACGATGTATGGGTGAATCTCGGATTGACCCTCGGTCGTGAGTGGCCGAGTTTGTCTTTTGAATACAGAAGCTTATTGTTTTTCGTGCTCCTGTGGCTGATGACGTACTTGATTCATTATTGGATATCGGTTCGGAAAACGATTCTACTTTTTTATGTGATGACGGTCGCTTATGTGTGTCTGATTGACACCTTTACGGTTTATGAGGGAGACAGCTCCATTATACGAGTCGTCATTTTCGGCTTTCTTCTCATGGGGTTGTTGGCGCTTGAAAGACTGGTGCAAAGAGAGAATCTACGTGGTTCCAAAATGAGCCGTCATCGCTGGATTGTTCCGCTGACGGTGATGCTCGGGGTCAGTTCGGTCGTTGCCTTTGCAGCGCCTAAAGCAGATCCCATTTGGCCGGACCCGGTCCCTTATCTCCAGTCCTTCTCTGAGGATGCAGGTGGCAGCGGGGTGAACAAGATTGGCTACGATTCCGATGACACGAAACTGGGGGGGCCCTTTGTCGGTGATCCGACTGTCGTATTTAATGCTGAGGTGACAAGGGAACATTATTGGAAGATTGAATCAAAGGATTTGTACACCGGGAAGGGGTGGAAACAGTCCATCCCGGATGAACAGGAGAAATCCCTTCCGTTCGACCCAGGGAAAAAGGTTCCCATTCCCTCGCCGGAATCGGATGAAGAGCGGGACCTTGAAAGTGAAAAAGTCATGGTAGAGCGCAAGTATTCCCATGTCGTCTATCCATATGGGGTGGAGGCGATAAATGGAAATGATAAGGGGTATTTCAGCTTTAATCCTATCGATGAAAAAGTGACAAGCTACAAGGGATCCGATGAAACCGTCAAGCTTGAAGAATATGAGCTCTCCTACCGTTCCCCATCCTATTCCCAGAAAAAGATGAAGGCGGCGAATGAAGAGCAGGAAATCATGCAGGTACCCGAGTTTGTCGATCGATACACCCAGCTGCCCGAGACGACTCCTCAACGGGTCAAGGACTTGGCCGTTGAGATCACGTCGGAAGAAGATAATTGGTATGACAAGGTAAGGGCGATCGAACAATACTTTTCAAAAGAAGCGTATGTATACGATCAGTTCGACGTACCCGTTCCTGAAGAAGGGCAGGATTACGTGGATCAGTTCCTCTTTGAAACACAGCGCGGCTATTGTGATAACTTCTCCTCTTCCATGGTAGTGCTTGTCCGTTCTCTGGGAATCCCGGCAAGATGGACAAAAGGCTATACAGAGGGGGAATACAGCAGACAGGTGGATTCGAAGTACAAGCTTTACGAAGTATCAAACAACAATGCCCACTCGTGGGTAGAGGTCTTCTTCCCAGAAGTGGGGTGGGTTCCGTTTGAGCCGACAGTCGGCTTCAGTAACAACGTATCTTATCAGTATGACCTGGATGTACCTGATTCAGAGAAGAATGAAGTCCCTTTACCGGAGCAAAAGGAGACTCCAAAAAAACCTTTACAGCCTGAAGAAGATACTGCCTCTTCCGGTGATGGTTTTTCTATATCCAAGCTTTGGGAGGACCTAAAGTCATTTGTCGTGGACAACTGGGGCAAAATTGTGATGGGTGCCATTCTCTTGATCATCATTGCGGTTGCTTTATACCTTGTGAGAAGACGATGGATGCCGTATGTCCTGATTTTCTATTACCGCAGGAAATCGTCGGATGATGTATTCTCTGACGCCTATCTGTCTCTCATGAAACAGTTGGAAAGGTACGGACTGAGATTGGAAGACGGCCAAACATTACGGGGGTATTCCAGATACATCGATTCCTTCTTCGGTACCCGTGAAATGACCAGTCTGACGAATAATTATGAACGGGTTCTGTATGGTCAGAAGCCTACATCAGAAGATTGGGTGAAGATGAGGGAATTATGGGAAAATTTAATTAAAAGGACAACCGGTTGACCCGGTAGACCACAAAGTATAAAATGATGTCAAATTCAAATAGCGTTCGTTAGCATCCTTCGTATATCCTCGATAATACGGTTCGAAAGTATCTACCCGGTCACCTTAAATGACTGGACTATGAAGGCAGTGTTCTAAGTTGACATCCGTGTATGCAAAAAAACTAGAATTCTGCCTTTTTTTAAGGCGAAGTCTAGTTTTTTTTATATTTTTTGGAATGCTAACAACAATAGATAGTATAAGGTAAATAAACTGAAGAGGTGAACTGAATGCTTGGTAAAGAAGAATTGCACAATCAAGAAATGATCGTCGTTTTGGACTTTGGAAGTCAGTACAATCAATTAATCACGCGAAGAATTCGTGAGTTTGGTGTTTATAGTGAGCTCCACCCGCATACAGTTACCCTTGAAGAAATTCAGGAGATGAATCCAACGGGAATCATTTTCTCCGGTGGACCGAATAGTGTCTACGGTGAAGATTCGTTCCGTTGTGATGAGCGTATCTTTGACCTGGATATTCCGATTCTCGGAATTTGCTACGGCATGCAGTTGATGACGATGCACTTTGGCGGTAAGGTAGAACGCGCGAAGCACCGTGAGTACGGAAAAGCTGCCATCAACATCGAGAAGCAGTCAAAATTATTCTCGAACCTGCCTGAAGAACAAGTCGTTTGGATGAGCCACGGGGATTTAGTCGTTGAAGCTCCAGCAGGCTTTGATGTGAATGCAACGAATCCATCTTGCCCGATTGCTTCTATGAGTAATGAAGAAAAAGGCCTATATGCGGTTCAATTCCACCCTGAAGTGCGTCACTCGGTGCATGGAAACGAAATGTTGAAGAACTTCGTATTCGAAGTGTGTGGATGTACTGGCGACTGGTCCATGGAGAACTTCATCGAAATGGAAATGGACAAAATCCGCCAAACAGTTGGAGACAAAAAGGTTCTTTGTGCATTGAGCGGAGGAGTCGATTCTTCTGTCGTGGCCGTGTTGATCCACAAAGCCATCGGCGATCAACTGACATGTATCTTCGTCGATCACGGCCTTCTTCGTAAAGGGGAAGCGGATAGCGTAATGAAGACATTCGCTGACGGATTTAATATGAACGTCATTAAAGTGGACGCACAGGATCGTTTCTTAAATAAATTAAAAGGTGTATCCGACCCTGAGCAAAAACGCAAGATCATCGGAAATGAATTCATTTATGTGTTTGATGATGAAGCAACGAAGCTTGAAGGCATCGAATACCTTGCACAAGGTACGTTATATACAGATATCATTGAAAGTGGTACGGCAACTGCGCAGACGATCAAGTCTCACCATAATGTCGGCGGGCTTCCTGAAGATATGCAGTTCACTCTGATTGAACCATTGAACACTTTATTCAAAGATGAAGTGCGTGCATTAGGTTCTGAACTGGGTATTCCAGATGAAATTGTGTGGCGCCAACCATTCCCGGGACCTGGTCTTGGTATCCGTGTCCTTGGTGAAATTTCTGAACAGAAACTTGAAATCGTCCGTGAGTCTGATTACATTCTCCGTGATGAAATCAAGAAAGCCGGCCTTGATCGTGACATCTGGCAATACTTCACTGTCCTGCCTGATATCCGTAGTGTCGGTGTTATGGGGGATGCGAGGACATATGATTACACGATCGGAATCCGTGCAGTTACCTCCATTGACGGTATGACGTCAGATTGGGCGCGTATCCCATGGGACGTATTGGAGAAAATATCAACACGCATCGTAAATGAAGTCGATCATATCAACCGCGTGGTGTATGATGTGACGAGTAAGCCACCTGCAACAATCGAGTGGGAATAATGAAATAGGTTTGAGTGAAAAACTGACAGGCTTCTTCCAGATCGATTCCATTCGACAAACGGAAGAATGCCTGTCGTTTTTTGTATTAAACGAACATTATATCAAGAAATTAAAATAATGTTCGTATTTTCTGTTGACGGACTGAATTCCCGTTGGTACAATAGTACTGTAATCATAACAAAACATTATAAAAGTATTACGTCGTATAATTTCGGGAATAGGGCCCGAGCGTTTCTACCAAGCTACCGTAAATGGCTTGACTACGAGGTGATGGATGATAGGGCCATACGTTGGTTCCTTATTGATCTTGATCTTAACAGTCAAAGCCTTGAACTCTGGTAGTTCGAGGTTTTTTTATTTTTTACGACGACTCTATAGGAGGAGTAAGAGAATGAGGAATTTCTTTCAGTTTGACCAGTTAGGAACGAATTATAAAAGGGAGATCATCGGGGGACTGACAACATTCCTATCGATGGCCTATATCTTAATTGTTAACCCGCTTACGTTAACCCTTCAATCCGTACCGGATCTTCCGGACAGCATGCGGATGGATTATGGTGCAGTGTTTGTCGCTACAGCTTTAGCTGCTGCCATCGGGTCATTGATCATGGGATTGATCGCCAAGTATCCGATCGCTTTGGCACCGGGGATGGGCTTGAACGCCTTCTTCGCATACACGGTCGTACTAACGATGGGTGTACCATGGCAATCTGCTTTAACGGGAGTATTGATTTCAGGATTGATCTTCATTGCATTGACATTATCCGGCATCCGGGAGAAGATCATTAACTCAATCCCTGCCGAATTAAAATACGCTGTTGGAGCCGGTATCGGTTTGTTCATTACATTCATCGGCTTTCAAAATGCGGGAATCATCGTAAACAACGATGCCGTACTAGTCGGGCTTGGTGATTTAACAAAAGGAACGACATTACTTGCTATTTTCGGAATCATCATTACAGTTATTTTGATGACAAGAGGCGTCAAAGGTGGAATTTTCATCGGGATGGTCGTAACGGCCATCGTCGGAATGATTGCAGGTCTGATCGATACACCGGAAAGGGTAGTAGATTCAGCACCAAGTCTTGCACCGACTTTCGGAGCGGCTCTTGAGCCATTATTTAATGATGCAGGCAGTATTTTTACCATTCAAATGCTTGTGGTCATCCTGACGTTCTTATTCGTCGATTTCTTTGATACAGCCGGTACACTGGTGGCAGTGGCGAACCAGGCTGGACTGATGAAAGACAACAAATTACCACGTGCAGGTAAAGCATTATTCGCAGATTCTTGTGCCACAGTAGTCGGAGCCATCTTGGGAACTTCTACAACAACATCTTATATTGAATCATCTGCAGGGGTTGCAGCAGGAGCGAGGACTGGATTCGCATCCGTTGTCACGGCCATCCTGTTCGTCCTATCGATTTTCTTCTTCCCGTTACTTGCCGTCATCACGTCGGCTGTGACGGCGCCGGCCCTGATTATTGTCGGGGTGCTGATGGTATCATCATTAGGTGAAATCGACTGGAAAAAATTCGAGGTAGCTGTACCGGCATTCCTGACGATTGTTGCCATGCCGCTTACGTACAGCATTGCAACAGGTATCGCCATCGGGTTTATTTTCTACCCGATCACGATGATCATGAAAGGTCGCACGAAAGAAATTCATCCAATCATGTATTTCTTGTTTGTGATCTTTGTCCTGTACTTCATCTTCCTAGTATAAAATAGGTACCGATAATGAGAAGCTGATCGATTCCAGATCAGCTTCTTTCTGATTTTTATCGAAAAAAGTGTAGAATATAAATAAAGGGAATGACAACAAAGGTAGAGAAGGTAGTACTAAGGTAAGAAATTAGAATTGAAAAAAGGGTCAGTTTTCGTTAAAATCATGAAAACAGGTTGTGTCGAAAATGGTCGAATATATAGGGAGAATTGAGTATGTCTACTTTAAATGTGAAAAAAGTCTTGAATAACAACGTATTGATAGCCGTTCATGAAAGCTACGGAGAGGTCGTGCTGATCGGGAAGGGGATAGGATTCAACCGGAAAAAGGATGATCCCATCCAAAACGATATTGCAGAAAAGATGTTTGTCCTAAAAGGGGAAAAAGAGCAGGAGCAGTATAAAAACCTTCTTCCTTTTCTAAATGAAGACATGTCAAACGTCATTATCTCTGCCATCGAGCTGATCAGAAAAAGAACCAATTCATTCCTGAACGAGCATATTCACATCGCCCTTACAGACCATATCCTGTTCGCCATAAACCGATTGATGAGAGGGATGGAGATTCGGAATCCGTTCCTTGTGGAGACAAGAACGCTGTATCCTTTTGAATATGAAATTGCGAGAGAAGTCGTCAGCATGATCAACGAAATGACCGACGTCCATTTGCCTGAAGGGGAAGTGGGATTCATCGCCCTTCATATTCACAGTGCCATGATGAACAAGGATCTTTCTGAAGTGAACCAGCATTCCCAACTGATCAGTCGACTGATAGGGATGATCGAACAGCAGCTGGATGTTGAAATCAATAAAGAGAGCGTCGATTACATGAGGCTCATACGACATATCCGTTATACAATTGAACGGGTTTTGCGGGGAGAAAGAGTAGAAGAACCAGAAAAAATTGCAAAACTGTTGAAAGAAGAATACCCTGTCTGCTATAATCTATCTTGGAAGCTGATTAAGATGATGCAGCAAACATTGCAGAAACCCGTGTACGATGCAGAGGCAGTATACCTTACCATGCATCTTCAACGGATTCAAAATAAAGTGAATTAAAGTACTTATCTTTCTTACGTGTTACTGATTCGATCAGGCATGAGTGAAGAAGATAATTGAAACGTGTATTTTGGGGTAGTCTATCCATATACGTTCATTATCCTCTTTTCTCATGCCTTTTTTGTTTGGTTAGGCGCAATCATCTAATTAGTCGAAAATGAAAATAAAGGGAGGAAACTCACATGTTTAAAAAGGCTTTTGGTGTACTACAAAAAGTCGGTAAAGCATTAATGCTTCCAGTTGCGATTTTACCAGCAGCCGGACTTTTACTAGCGTTTGGTAATGCACTTCAAAATCCAACGCTTCTAGACATTGCCCCATTCCTTAATAACGGCGGTGTTGAAACCGTTGCCAGCGTAATGGAACAAGCGGGTGGAATTATCTTCGGAAACTTGGCACTGCTCTTCGCAGTCGGTGTTGCCATTGGTCTTGCCGGTGGAGAAGGGGTAGCTGGTTTAGCGGCTATCGTTGGTTTCCTGATCATGAACGTAACAATGGGTACGGTCGAAGGGTTAGGTATTGGTGATGTTACGGGCGAAGGCGTCGATCCTGCATTTGCACTGGTACTCGGTATCCCGACCTTACAAACAGGTGTATTCGGCGGTATTATCGTCGGTATCCTGGCAGCGACCATGTACAATCGTTTCTTCCAGATCGAACTTCCTTCATACTTAGGATTCTTCGCAGGTAAACGATTTGTTCCAATTGCAACAGCAGCATCTTCCGTAGTATTAGGATTATTAATGTTATTAATTTGGCCACCAATCCAAGATGGTCTGAACACATTCTCAAACTTTATGCTTGGTGAAAACAGAGCATTCGCAGCATTCGTATTCGGTGTAATTGAACGTTCACTTATTCCATTTGGATTACACCACATTTTCTATGCTCCATTCTGGTTCGAATTCGGTTCTTACACGTCAGCAGCTGGTGAAGTTGTTCGTGGGGACCAGGCAATCTTTATGAAACAAATTCAAGATGGTGTACAAGACCTGACGGCAGGTACGTTCATGACTGGTAAATTCCCATTCATGATGTTCGGACTTCCGGCAGCGGCATTAGCGATCTATCATGAAGCGAAGCCAGAACGTAAAGCAGTTGTAGGTGGGATCATGGCATCTGCTGCCCTGACTTCATTCTTAACAGGTATCACAGAGCCTATTGAATTCTCATTCTTATTCGTAGCACCTGTACTATTTGGAATACACTGTATCTTTGCAGGTTTATCATTCTTAACGATGCATCTGTTAAATGTAAAGATTGGTATGACATTCTCAGGTGGTTTAATTGACTACATTCTATTCGGACTGATTAACCCGCAAACGAATGCCTGGATCGTCATCCCGGTAGGTATCGTGTTTGCATTCATTTACTACTTCGGATTCCGTTTCGCTATCCGCAAGTTCAACCTCATGACTCCAGGTCGTGAAGAAGTAGATGAAGATGAAGATGACGCTCCTGCAAGTTCAGCTGGCGATCTTCCTTACAACATCCTTGAAGCAATGGGTGGACAAGAAAACATCGCTCACTTAGACGCATGTATCACTCGTTTACGTGTATCTGTCAATGACGTGAAGCAAGTAGATAAAAAACGTCTGAAAAAACTGGGTGCTTCAGGTGTCCTTGAAGTAGGAGATAACATTCAAGCGATCTTTGGACCAAAATCAGACACAATCAAATCACAAATGCAAGACATCATCCGTGGAAAAGCTCCGCGTAAAGTAGAAACAAACGCAAACGAAGAAGTAGAGCAACAAATCGAAGAAGTGAACCCTGATGCACTTCAAACAGAGCGCAACAACGAAAAGTTTGTAGCTCCGATCACAGGTGAGATCAAAGACATCACAGAAGTTCCTGACCAAGTATTCTCAGGCAAAATGATGGGTGACGGTTTCGCGATCGTACCGACTGAAGGAACAATCGTTTCTCCAATCACAGGTAAAGTCGTGAACGTATTCCCGACGAAACATGCCATCGGATTGGAATCCAAAGCAGGACGTGAAGTACTGATCCACGTTGGAATCGATACAGTGAAACTGGAAGGTAAAGGATTCGAAGCTTTAGTAAAAGAAGGGGACCAGGTAGAAGCCGGTCAACCATTACTAGAGGTAGATCTAGACTACATCAAAGAAAACGCTCCTTCCATCATGACACCGATTGTCTTCACGAACCTTAAAGAAGGTCAGCAAGTGACAATCGAGAAGTCAGGTAACGTGAACCGTAACGACGAAAACATCATTAAGATCGACTAATGTTCTCGGAAGAACCGGCCAGCCCTCCAAGGAGTGCGAGCCGGTTCTTTTTTATATAGAAGAAAAAGACGATGTTGTTTGTAGAGAGATGAACGGTTAATAGAGAGGTTTGAAAGTTTTTAAATTAAATCTATTAAATCTATTGACGAATATCTAATAGCTTGATATACTTTAAAAACCGTCGCAAGAGAGCAGCGGGTTACATAACAACATTCAGCGAGATCATAAAACATTTCAAAAAAAGTTGTTGACAAACACATTGCATTCTTGATATGATGGTCAAGTCGCTTCAAACGAAGCACTTACACATTGAACCTTGAAAACTGAACAAAACAAGACAATACGTCAACGTTAATTCTAGATTTATTTTAAAGAGCTATTCAAACTTTTATCGGAGAGTTTGATCCTGGCTCAGGACGAACGCTGGCGGCGTGCCTAATACATGCAAGTCGAGCGGATTGATGGGAGCTTGCTCCCTGATATCAGCGGCGGACGGGTGAGTAACACGTGGGTAACCTGCCTGTAAGACTGGGATAACTCCGGGAAACCGGGGCTAATACCGGATAACTCATTTCCTCGCATGAGGAAATGTTGAAAGGTGGCTTCTGGCTATCACTTACAGATGGACCCGCGGCGCATTAGCTAGTTGGTGAGGTAACGGCTCACCAAGGCGACGATGCGTAGCCGACCTGAGAGGGTGATCGGCCA
>NZ_JBITVL010000012.1:0-57008 GCF_044542955.1 Rossellomorea sp. NPDC077527
CCGATAAAAGTTTGAATAGCTCTTTAAAAATAAATCTAGAATTAACGTTGACGTATTGTCTTGTTTTGTTCAGTTTTCAAGGTTCAATGTGTAAGTGCTTCGTTTGAAGCGACCCTTTAAATATTACATTATTAACTCTTTCAAGTCAATAACTTTTTTAAAAAGTTTTTCGTGTTGTGTGTCGCGTTTTGCGGCAACAGATAATACTATACCACCATCAATACAGGCGTGCAAGAGTTTTATTGATTCTTTTTTATCAATTGATGAATATCCGTCAATCGACACTGTTTTTATTCACTTTACCGTAATGAACAGAACCAGAAAGAGAGTCTTTCTACCTAACAGACACACCATACTATTATCTACCACGCTTCTAATAATGATTCAAAAAAACAGCCGGGGCTATTGCCCCGGCTGTTTTACATATTCTATTAGTCACGGTGACGCATTAATGGGAATAATAATACGTCGCGGATCGATGGAGAGTTCGTTAACAGCATAACCAGTCTATCAATCCCAATCCCCAGCCCACCAGTTGGTGGCATTCCATATTCAAGAGCCTCAATGAAGTCGTTATCCATCATGTGGGCTTCGTCGTTTCCTTCTTCTCTTTCCTTCAGCTGAGCCTCAAAGCGTTCTCTTTGATCGATTGGATCATTAAGCTCTGTGAAGGCATTCGCATGTTCACGTCCAACGATGAATAGTTCAAAGCGGTCAGTAAAACGTGGATCCTCATCATTTTTCTTCGCAAGTGGAGAAATTTCCACTGGATGTCCATAGATGAAGGTTGGCTGGATCAGCTTATCTTCCACTTTTTGCTCGAAGAATTCATTTACGACATGTCCATACTGCATATTATCCTTGATTTCGATACCGTGTTCTTTCGCAAGGGCACGAGCATCTTCGTCGGACATTTCCTGCCAGAAGTC
Source organism: Rossellomorea sp. NPDC077527 (assembly GCF_044542955.1). Lineage (NCBI taxonomy): Bacteria > Bacillati > Bacillota > Bacilli > Caryophanales > Bacillaceae > Rossellomorea > Rossellomorea sp. NPDC077527. Next base: position 930 of record NZ_JBITVL010000012.1, read on the forward strand.
TACACCTGTGTGCTCTTTCACCGCGTCTACCATGTGAAGACGAGTCCACTCGGGTTCAAGATTGATTTCGTAGTCTCCATATTGAACAGTAGTCGATCCGAATACATCTTTCGCGATGTGAGCGACAAGGTTTTCCGTTAGAGCCATGATGTCGCGGTAATCTGCATAAGCTTCATAAAGCTCGATCATCGTGAACTCAGGGTTATGCCTAGTTGAAACACCTTCGTTTCGGAATACCCGTCCGATTTCGTATACTTTTTCAAGTCCACCGACGATTAAACGTTTTAGGTGAAGCTCGATTGCGATACGCATGAATAACGGCATATCAAGAGCGTTATGATGGGTATTGAATGGGCGGGCAGATGCTCCCCCAGCAATGGCGTGCATCATCGGCGTCTCCACTTCCAGGTATCCATTGTTATCCAGGTATCTTCTCATAGATTGGATGATGCGGCTGCGGGCGATAAACGTTTCCTTGCTTTCCTGGCTTGTAATAAGATCCAGGTAACGTTGACGGTAGCGCTGCTCGACATCTTTTAAACCATGGAACTTCTCAGGCAGCGGGCGAAGCGCTTTTGTCAGAAGTTGAAATTCTTTCGCTTTGACTGATAATTCGCCAACCTTCGTTTTAAATACCGTACCTGTGATCCCTACGATATCACCAAGGTCTGCTGTATTGAATACTTCATATGCCTCTTCACCGATGGCATCTTTACGGACATAGATCTGAACTTGTCCAGCGAGGTCCTGTAAGTGGGCGAATCCCGCTTTTCCTTTTCCACGTTTCGTCATGATACGGCCCGCGATGGTGACAGTAATATCTTTTTCTTCTAACTCTTCTTTAGAAAATTCATCATATTGAGCTTTGATCTCGGATGAACTGTGTGTGCGATCATAGCGTTTACCGAATGGATCCTGTCCTTTTTCACGGATGGCTTCCATTTTTTCACGCCTGACTCGAAGCTGGTCATTGATTTCTTCGTGACTCATCTGTTTCACTCCTATTCTATCTGCTTGCTTTACTAGACTATACGATTATATACCATACTATTTTACACAATATCTATATTTGTAACACCCCTAAAGTAAGAGTAATTTCATAAACATACTCCGGCGTGTAGAAATACTATTGAAAAAAATCTAAAAAGGCCGTTCCAACTCGGTGACAGGGTCACGCTTTGGTTCCAGCCTTTTTTAGAATAACATAAAAAGAAATACAAGTGAATCAACCGACATTACTCACTATGTTCCTTATCTTCATGCGGGATCAAGTCATGCAGCGGGATATTCAGCACCTCTGCTACGTTCGCTAAGAATTCTTCTTTCGGTATCCGACTCCCTCTTTCCACTTCTCCAAGGACAGAAACGGAGATGGAAAGTTCCTTGGCCAACCCTTCCTGAGTAAATCCTTTTAGCTTTCTGAATGCACGAATGCGTCTTCCCCATTTATCTGTTTCCATAACCGAACTCCTTCTTTGTCAGGTATTTCGTCCAGAAATTCAACGAACGGGGCATTAAAAGACGGGTGCTCAATGCGCGGAGCAACCTCTAATAACGGTATTAACACAAAAGCTCTTTCTTGCATCCTTGGATGAGGGATGAGGAGATTCTCCGATTCAATCGTTTCATGATTAAAGAGTAAGATGTCGAGGTCTATGATTCTCGGACCCCACTTGAACTCTCTTTCTCTCCCAAGGTCGATTTCCACCTGCAAGCATTGGTGTAGTAGAGTTTCTGGACTTAATTTGGTGCGAATTTCGATGACCATATTCAAAAATTCATCTTGTTCTGTATATCCTACCGGATCTGTTTCATACATGGAGGACCGTTTCGTTACCTCTATCTTACCATGACTGCCTAAGATGTTTATGGCTTTTTCTAAATAACCCGCCCTGTCTCCCATATTGGAACCAAGGGAAATGTATGCAGTATTCATCCTATCGACTCCTATTAATCTCCACCGCCACCGATTGATAATGTCCGGGGATAGGTGGATCAGGTTTGATTAGTGTGATTTTACAGCTCTTTACGATGTGAAAAGTACTTAAGATTCTGGAAGAGATCTCTTCAGCCAATGCCTCTACTAAATTCTTAGGCTCTCCCTCGACCACTGATTTGGCGATGGAATAAACCTCCGCATAGTTTACGGAGTCTTCTAACTGATCACTTCGGCCGGATTTCTGTAAATCTACATGCAACTCTACACTGACCCGAAAACGCTGCCCAAGTTTGTTTTCTTCTTGAAATACACCATGATAGCCGTAAAACTCCATCTCGTTCAATAGAATCTTATCCATACATCTTCTCCTTCCCAATGAGAGCGTCCATCATCTTCGCCATCCGGGCCATTTCCTTCACATCATGAACCCGAACGATGTGACAACCCTTTTGAATGCCGTAGCATACTGTAGCTCCTGTCCCTTCCATCCGCTCCTCTACAGGAAGGTCCAGTACTTGTCCGATCATTGACTTTCGTGATGTCCCGAGAAGCACCGGATATCCAAGGGAGACGAGGATATCCAAATGCCTCATCATATCTATGTTCAATTGTACCGTTTTGGCAAAACCAATACCAGGATCCAGGATGATTTGTTCGTCTTTTACCCCGGCTTGTTTCACCAAGAAGATGCTTTCCTGCAGATCCTGGATCGCATCCCGGATGAAGTGGCTGTATTCTTTATTGCCCCTGTTGTGCATAAGAATAATGGGGGCACCCGTTTCCGCTGCCACCTGTGCCATTTCAGGATCTTTCTTCGCACCCCATACATCATTTATGATACTCGCTCCTGCTTCCAGGGCTTTTCTTGCCGTCTTAGCTTTATATGTGTCGATGGAAATCGGTACGTTCACTTCACGGGAAATCGCCTCTATAATCGGCACAACCCGTGAAATTTCTTCTTCAGCCTCAACGACCTGGTGTCCCGGCCGGGTAGATTCTCCACCGATATCAATGATGTCTGCACCCATGGCCACCATTTCTTTCGCACGTTCCACTGCCACGTTTAATTCATTGAAAGATCCGCCATCCGAAAACGAATCAGGAGTGATATTTAGTATTCCCATGATGAGGGTCTTCTCTGTAAAATCAAGTTCGTATTTTCCGCACTTCACTGCGTCATCCCCCTAATTGTAATTCTTCGATAGAATTCAAGTGTCGTTTATATTTCGAGTATTGTTCATAGAGCAGCCTTACCATCTTTCCCTTCCGACCGGGAAAATGTATGGAACCAATGGTCCTTACCGGGATGATCTCCTGTACGGAATTCGTGAAAAAAACCTCATCCGCTTCAAGTAATTCCTCTTTACCAAACAGACCCTCCCGAACAGACATATCCAATTGATAGGTAAGGGCGAGGATGAACCGGCGGGTAATCCCGTTTAAGAGACCGGTATCCACCGATGGAGTGAATAACTCTCCGTTCTTTACCCAGAAGAGGTTAGAAGTGATCCCTTCACACAGGTGTCCTTCTTTTGTCAGAAAGATACCTTCTTGATTGAGTGATGGGCCGATCTCCCTTTTCGCCGCCATATTGTTCAGATAATGGTGAGATTTGAGGCGTTCCCCCGTTTCCGGAGTGTTTCTCCTTAGGTTTAGAAATACCCCTTCTTTTTCTCTCAACGGTTCTGTAGGGGGCAATTCCTTTTGAAACAAGATAACGGTCGGGTTCTCATACGGGGTCGTTTTCAACCCGATATCCCCCGCACCACCGGACACATTGAATCGGCAATACGCATCATTTAGTTCGTTTTTCTCCAGAAGCTCAGAAATGGACCGTCTGATCTTTTCCTCATCCAGATCAGCCGCTATATTCAATTCGTTTAACCCCTGTGATAATCTGTTCAGATGATCTTTAAACAAAAAGGGATGACCATCATATGTGCGAAAGGTTTCAAACACTCCCATTCCGTACAAGTACCCATGATCAAATGGGGAAATGGCTGCTTCTCTACTATGAACAACGTCTCCGTTCAGATATAGATACATCTATCATGCCATCCCGACTTTTTTATAGGACTGCAAGAAGTTAAGAAGCAATTGCTTCCCCTGTTCTGTCATGATGGATTCAGGATGGAATTGCACTCCCTCAACCGGCAGATGTTTATGTCGGATCGCCATGATTTCCCCTTCTGGTGTTTCGGCTGAAATTTCAAAGCATTCCGGAAGGGTCTCCCGTTTCACGATCAGGGAATGATACCTTGTCGCATTGAAAGGATTGGACAACCCGGCAAAAAGCGTTTTCCCATCATGGGTAATCGGAGAAACCTTTCCGTGCATCAACCGTTCAGCACGAACGACGTCTCCTCCAAACACTTGGGCAATCGACTGATGACCGAGACACACGCCGAAGATCGGGATCTTCCCGGCAAAGGTTCGAATCGCCTCCAGACTTACACCGGCTTCATTCGGACTGCATGGCCCGGGAGAAATCATCAGATAATCCGGTGACAAAGCTTCAATTTCACCCAGGGTGACCTCGTCGTTTCGTTTCACTATTAATTCTTCCCCGAGCTCTCCTAAAAACTGCACAAGATTATACGTGAATGAATCGTAGTTATCTATCATGAGGATCATAGATTTTCTCCTTCCGCCATTGCCTTCGCTACCCATAGGGCTTTCGCTTTCTTTAATGACTCTTTATATTCGTAAGCCGGATTGGAATCGATCACCACTCCCGCTCCCGCTTGAATATGACCTTTTCCTTCTTTCACAAGCATCGTCCTGATCACGATGTTCAGTTCCATATCGCCATTCACACCGATCCAGCCAATGGATCCCGTGTAAATACCCCGTCTGACCGGTTCGAGCTCTTCAATGACTTCCATCGTCCTCACTTTGGGCGCACCCGTAATCGTTCCACCCGGGAAAACAGACCGGATCAAGTCAGCTCCCGATTTGGTTTCTTCCAACGTCCCTCTTACATTGGACACGATGTGCATGACATGGGAATATTTCTCGATTACCATGAACTCATTCACTTCCACCGTCCCGTATCGGCACACTCTTCCAAGATCATTTCGTTCCAGGTCCACAAGCATCACATGCTCGGCTCTTTCTTTTTCATTATTGATCAGTTCAAGGGCAAGTTTCTCATCTTCTGCGGCATCCTTACCACGGGAACGTGTACCAGCAATCGGTCTTGTGCTTACTTCCGTCCCTTTTTTCTTCACCAACAGCTCAGGTGAACCTGAGACAACTTGGAAGTCAGGGCTGTGAATATAGCTCATATAAGGTGACGGGTTTAATTCCCGGAGCTTTTTATAAACCGTGTATGGCTCTCTGCGCAACTGCTGAGACTGCCTGACAGATAAGTTCACCTGAAAGACATCCCCCTGTGAAATATACGATTGAATCTTCTTCACTGCCTTTGAAAATTCTGCTTCATCCATCGATACTTCTATATCTGTCGAACCAGAATAAACAGGGTTTCTATCGACCTCGGCCACCGATGAAGATGCATTATTCCAAGAAGCTGTCCAACGGGAAAGCTTTACTTCAGCCATATCCGGTCCTTCATCAGATAAAATCATCGTCCACAGGCAATTCTCCTGATGGTCGAATACGGCCCACTCCTTCAAGTAGTAGAAATAGAGGTCGGGAATCTCAAGATCATCCCTTCCAAGTGAAGGAAGTTTCTCAATCTTTCTTGCGTAATCATAACTGATAAATCCGATCACTCCGCCCTGAAAATCAGGCAGGTCGTCTCTTCTTTCTGTTTGAAGGGGGTTCATCCATTTCTCCAACTGAATAAGCGGATCTCCACTTACCGTTTCTTCCCCTTCAGCATTCTGTATTCTCAATCCTTCCGGAACACTTTGTAAAATGACGTCAGGTTGAAGTCCAGCCACACTATATCGTCCACCACGTCCACTTTCTAACAAAACATGATGCGTCTGATGTTGACTAAGCTGTTCGTACGCTGCGAAAAAATGTTCTTTAGTTGATTGGTTTTTATGAAAATATAGGTGCTGCACTGACCCCTCACACTCCTAATCTTTATCTTCTTTCATGATACATGAACTTCGAAAAGGTTTCATCGTTTAAAAATTGTAAGTAGGATTTGCTGAGCAGGTTTTCATGCATAAAAAAAGACCCTGAAGCAACATTTCACTTCAGGATCAGGTATAGATGATTATTCTTCATCAAATTGATAAAGAGGAGTGCTTAAATAGCGTTCCCCGTTACTCGGGATGACGGCGAGAACTTTTTTCCCTTTCCCTAACTTCTTCGCTACTTCAAGGGCTGCATAGATGGCTGCACCGGAAGAAATTCCGCCAAGGATCCCTTCTTCCTTTGCCGCTCTTCTGGCATAGTCGAAAGCGGAATCTTTATCCACCTGTATGATATGGTCATATACATCTGTATCTAAAATATCAGGGATGAATCCGGCACCGATTCCCTGAATTTTATGCGGACCGGGCTTTCCTCCTGATAGTACAGGGGAATCCGATGGCTCAACGGCATACAATTCAACAGATGGATAATGCTTTTTCAGCACTTCTCCCACTCCGGTGATTGTCCCGCCTGTACCGATTCCTGCAACGAAAGCATCCAATTGATCGCCCATTTGTTCAACGATTTCAGGTCCAGTCGTTTCTCGGTGGACTTTCGGATTGGCGGCATTTTTAAATTGCTGCGGCATGAAGTAGCCTTTTTCTTTCGCCAATTCTTCCGCTTTGCGAATGGCTCCTCCCATTCCTTCTGCACCTGGCGTTAATACTAGTTCGGCACCGTATGCACGCAACAGGTTCCGCCGCTCCATACTCATCGTGTCCGGCATGACAAGCAAAGAACGGTACCCTTTAGCGGCAGCGACCATGGCAAGGCCGATACCCGTGTTGCCACTCGTCGGTTCCACAATCGTATCTCCAGGTTTAATCGTCCCAGCTGCTTCCCCTGCCTCGATCATCGCCAGGGCGATACGATCTTTTACAGAGCTGCCCGGGTTCATATATTCTAGTTTCAAATATACATCTGCACTGGATTCATCCACTAATCGATTTAATTTCACCACTGGAGTCTGACCTATTAATTCTGAAATTGAATTGGCTATTCTCACCGTCCATCACTCCTAATTCCAAGTAAATTTGTTGGTTTTAATAAAATGTAACAATATTCAATCAACTTGTCAACGATATTGCACTCTTTATCGGTATACTCTAAAGACGAAGATAATCGTTAATGATCCCTATACTTAACACTCACCTATATTTATATGCACTCTACACTTATCCTATGTTTCGTTGAAAAAGGTCTGACTATGTAAAAAAAAGAGCCGACAGAAAGTCAGCTCTCCTCCTTTACTCCTGCTTACCGTAAAACCATTCCACCTTCAACTCATCCCAGAAGGATTCCGGCTTAAGAGGTGTCTCGATCTGATCCAAAGCAATCTGCCTGCGGATTTGTGATTTGACGTCTTTGAAAGAAAAATGTCTTTCCTTCAGGATATCGTCTACATAATAAATAACATACTCTGAATCCTGTTGAACCGGTGGAGTCCATTCACCTTGTGACAAACGTTCCACCTCTGCTTTTGCATCCCCGGATAGAATATCGCCATCCAACGGGACATACCCAATGTCCCCTCCGAGGTGTGCACTTTGCTCATCGGTTGAACGTTCCATGGCCAACGCTTCAAAGTTCGAACCGGCTTCAAGTTCCTTCAGTACTTGCTCTGCTTCTGTACGATCAGCTACCTTCAGCTGCTTCAGCTTGTACATCTTAGAAATGGAATACTGGTCCTCGTTCTGAGTATAGAATTTTTTCAGCTCTTTCTCCGGCACCTGGACATCCTTTGTAATGAGCTCCTCTAGCAATAGCTCAGATTTAATCTGCTCTTTGAGAGTGTCTTCATCTTCATTGTTTTCTTCATCATATGCATTATAAACCGATTGGATAAGGTAGTATTCCTGTTCAACTTCTTTATTCGACACGGAAATATCGTATTTCTTCGCTAATTGATCGACCACTTTTTGATTGATCAAAGCCCTTAGCTCTTCCTTCCCATGTTGCTGCTCAAGTGAATACAACCAATCCTCCCTGGTCACGGATTCCCCGCCAACCGATGCCACGACTTCAGGGGTACCGACTTTACCCGAGGACCAGTTCCACACAAGTGTAATCAGATTTGTGACAAGCAGTACCCCGATGATACCCATGAGTACAGACCGTTTTATTCTCATTTCTCCCATTCTCCCCGGATGTGATTTATTGCTCAGCGCTGGATTTCAGCTCTTCTAGCTCCTCTTTCGAAAACACATACACTTCATTACAGAAGTGACAGCTTGTTTCCGCACTTCCATCTTCATCGATCATGTCTTGAATTTCCTGTACACCCAAGCTGATGATGGCATTGGAAAAACGCTCTTTATTGCATTGACACTTGAATTCTACCGGCATTGTTTCCAGTACTTTGACTTCCCCTTCACCAAGGACTTCTTCCAATACCTCTTCAGGGGTAAGTCCTTTTTCAATCAATTTCGAGATTGGTGGAATCTTGGCCAATCGTTCCTCGATTTTCGTAATCGTTTCATCATCCGTACCGGGCATAAGCTGCAGGATGAATCCGCCTGCTGCAAGGATTGTATTGTCCGGGTTCACCAATACACCCACCCCTACAGAAGATGGCACTTGTTCTGAAGTGACGAAATAATACGTAAAATCTTCTCCAAGTTCTCCAGAAACAATCGGAACCTGGCCGGAGAAATGGTCTCTCATCCCAATGTCTTTTACAATCGATAACGTTCCCGTTGTACCGACCGCACGTCGTACATCAAGCTTTCCGTGTTCGTTCAGATCAAAATGGACATGAGGGTTTGATACGTATCCTCTGACTTCCCCTTTTGCATTACTATCAACCAGAATGGCTCCGATCGGACCGCCACCCTCGACTTTGACCGTTATTTTATTATCACCTTTCAGCATAGCCCCCATCATTACTCCAGCACTGATGCTTCGGCCCAGTGCTGCTGATGCCGTCGGCCATGTATCATGTCTTCTTTGTGCTTCTCCTACTGTATCCGTGCTTTTCACTGCATACGCACGTACCTGCCCATTATAGGCTAACGCTTTTACTAAATAGTCGCTCATGTTGAAGCTCCTTTCACTTTAGTTCATATTTCTCTTATAGATTAATTTTAAGCCCTTCAACGTCAGGAAAGGATCTACCACGTCAATGCTATTGGATTCTTTCGATATCAGTGTCGCTAATCCTCCCGTTGCAATGACTGTTGGCTCCTCCTTACTTTGTGCTTTCATTCTTTGAACGATACCCTCGACTTGTCCGACATACCCATATAGGATACCTGCCTGCATAGCCGTAACGGTATTCTTTCCGATGATTTGCTCAGGACGAGCGATTTCAATCCTTGGCAGTTTGGCAGCCTTAGAGTAAAGGGCTTCTGTTGATATGCCTATCCCCGGGGCGATCGCTCCACCCATATATTGTCGTTCTTCATTGATATAGCAATACGTCGTCGCTGTTCCGAAGTCAACGATAATGAGAGGACCACCGTATTCGTGAATACCAGCGACAGCATTGACGATCCGGTCCGCTCCGACTTCCCTTGGATTTTCATACTTAATATTCAAGCCTGTCTTGATCCCAGGACCAACGACAAGGGGAGTGATATGAAAGTACTTCTCACACATGCGTTCCAAACTAAACATGATTGGAGGGACTACAGAAGAAATGATAATTCCGTCAATCTCCTCAAACGTCAGATGAACATGCTCAAACAGATTTTTGACAAGCATCCCAAATTCATCTTCCGTTTTATGTCGATTCGTCTCAGCTCTCCAATGATATTTTAAATGGTCATTTTCATACACACCAAACACAATATTGGTATTCCCTACATCCATTACAAAAATCAATATCCTCACCTACTAAACCAATTGTTTTCACACTGCCAACATCATACCATAATTTATTTAGAATAGGTACAAAAGCGCAAGGGCTTTGATAGAGGCGACAAGCATAAGGCGAACCTGCCGGAAAGGCGGTTTTTGCCTTTTTGGCAGGTTTGACTTATGACCTCGAGCCTCTAAGCCCTGGAGCTGGATGAAACAAAAGCGGAACCGGCTTGGTCAGATCCGACAAGCATAAGATGAATGGGCCGGGAAGGCGTTCTTTGCCTTCTTGGACCATTTAGCTTATGACCTCGAGGATCTAGCCGGTGGAGCTGGATGAATACAAAAGCGAAGGCGGTTTGGTCAGACCCGACAAGCATAAGGCGACTTCACCGGAAAGGCGCTTTTGGCCTTTTTGGTGAAGTTGACTTATGACCTCGAGGGGCTAACCGCCGTAGCTGGATGGTACAAAAGCGCAAGGGCTTTGAAAGAGGCGACAAGCATAAGATGAACATGACTAAAAGGCGTTTTTTTGCCTTTTGGACATGTTTAGCTTATGACCTCGAGCCTCTAAGCCCTGGAGCTGGATGAGGACACCCGTTCCACTTCCACAAAACCAACAACCAAACTCTTCCCAAAAATAAAAAGGATGCACCCACAAGTGGGTGCATCCTTCACGATCACGTACGATCAGAATCAGAATCGTCTTCCTTTGAAGCCGTGTCTTCTTCGATCACGTTTTCTTCATTTTTCTTTTGGATATTCACTTTTACATCACTGTTATCCTGATCGGATTCATATGTGCGTTCAGGCAGTTTACCGTGATCCATTAAATGCTTGATTTGTGCGGCATCCAATGTTTCAACATCCAGTAATGTTTTGGCGATGAGTTCAAGCTTGTCGCGGTTCTCAGTAAGAATTCGCTTCGCTCGTTCGTAGCTGTCTTTGATCATACGCTGCATTTCTAAATCAATTTCGTAAGCAATGGCGTCTGAATAGTTTTGTTCACTATTGATGTCGCGTCCAAGGAATACTTGACCACCTTGGGATTGACCGAACTGAAGTGGTCCAAGCTTATCACTCATACCATACTCAGTGACCATCTTACGAGCGATTCCAGTAGCGCGTTGGAAGTCATTGTGAGCACCAGTGGAAACATCTCCGAAGATGATTTCCTCTGCTACACGACCACCGAGTAAACCAGTGATCTTATCAAGAAGCTCAGGCTTCGTCATAAAGTAACGATCTTCTTTTGGAAGCATGACAGCATATCCGCCAGCCTGCCCACGAGGAACGATGGTTACCTTATGTACCATATCCGCTTCATCAAGGACTAATCCGATTACGGTGTGACCCGCTTCATGGAATGCCACAATTTTGCGTTCTTTTTCCGAAATGACGCGGCTCTTCTTGGCAGGACCCGCAATGACACGGTCAGTTGCTTCGTCGATATCGCGCATATCGATTTTCTTCTTATCTTCACGTGCCGCCACAAGGGCTGCTTCGTTCAGTAAGTTTTCTAAATCGGCACCTGAGAAACCTGGTGTTCTCATGGCAATCGCTTTTAGATCCACTGAATCATCCAGCGGTTTGTTTTTAGAATGTACACGAAGGACAGCTTCACGACCATTTACATCCGGGCGGTCTACTGTGATTTGACGGTCGAAACGTCCTGGACGCAGTAATGCTGGATCCAGAATGTCAGGTCGGTTCGTTGCAGCGACGATGATGATTCCTTCGTTCGCTCCGAAACCGTCCATTTCAACGAGTAATTGGTTCAGGGTTTGTTCACGCTCATCGTGACCTCCACCTAATCCTGCTCCACGTTGACGACCGACTGCATCAATCTCATCAATGAAGATGATACATGGTGCATTCTTCTTCGCATTTTCAAATAAATCACGTACACGAGATGCACCGACACCGACAAACATTTCAACGAAGTCGGAACCACTGATGGAGAAGAACGGAACTCCTGCTTCTCCGGCTACTGCTCGTGCAAGTAGGGTTTTACCTGTACCTGGAGGTCCCACTAAAAGGACACCCTTCGGAATGCGGGCACCCACTTCAGAGAATTTGCGTGGATCCTTTAAGAATTCCACTACCTCTACAAGTTCTTGCTTTTCTTCATCGGCTCCCGCTACATCTTTAAAGCGGACTTTCTTCTTCTCTTCGCTGTAAAGCTTGGCCTTACTCTTACCGAAGTTCATAACACGGCTGCCGCCGCCTTGAGCTTGGTTAAGTAAGAAGAAGAACAGAATGAAGATGATGACGAACGGAATGATGGTTGTAAAGAAAGATACCCAGCCGCTTGTTTCTTTGGCCTGCAACACTTCAACATCAATGCCTTGCTCTGATGCCGCTGTATTGATCTTATCCATCAACTTTCCATCTGTGGTAAGGACATAAGTCAAGAAGTACTCTCCTTCTTTAGCCCCTTCCATTTGTCCTTTTACTTCATAAACACCTCTGCCAGGCTGAATTGAAAAAGAAGAAACGTCTCCGTCTTCTAGCTTATTAATAAATGTACTGTACTCGATATTTTTGGTTGGCTCGTTGTTGTTGCTGAAATAACTCACCACACCTATGATCACTAAAAAGACTAGTAAATAGAATATGGTGTTTCGAAAGATCCGGTTCATCCCTTACCTCCTCCCACGGGTAAACAAACTAAGTAAAATAGTATCATAGAAAATCATGGCATTACAACAAATTGCACTTGCAAGATTCCTCTTTAGAATATACTTATTCTCCCGTTGTATACACTCTTGGTTTTAAAACACCGATATACGGCAGATTACGATATCTTTCAGCGTAATCAAGGCCGTATCCGACCACGAACTCGTCAGGGACAATGAAGCCTACGTAGTCCGCTTTGATGTCTGCTTTACGGCCGCTTGGCTTGTCAAGCAGAGTGACAATGCTGATGGATTTTGCTTTGCGGTAGCGGAAAAGCTCAACAAGATAGCTTAATGTTAATCCGCTGTCGATGATATCTTCAATGATCAGGATATCCCGACCTTCCACCTTTGTATCTAAATCTTTCACAATCTTTACTTCTCCTGAAGAGACAGTAGAATTACCGTAGCTGGATACGTCCATGAAATCCATTTCCATATGAGTATCCATACGCTTGCAAAGGTCAGCCATGAATGGCATTGCACCTTTTAATACCCCAATTGCCAAAGGAAAACGATCTTGGTATTCCTCTGTTAATTGAGCACCCAGTGCCTTGATCTTTTCTTGAAGTTCTTCTTCTGAAATTAATACTTTCTCAATATCTTGGTTTAACAATGTTCAACTGCCTCCTAGAAGATGATTGCTTATAAATTGTAGTACTAAACGATTCTCTTGCTCTTCTCCCAAATCGTAGATGGACTTCTTCATTCCCGGAACCCAGAGTATATGATCGTCTGCATCGACTACAATTGGCCATCCATCGCGAAGATGCGTGGGAAGCTTATGGTCGATAAAGAGGGTTTTGAGCTTCTTGGAGCCTTCCATCCCCTTTACTTTCATTCGATCACCGATTCTCCTCGAACGCACATATAGCGGAAGGGTTACCTGACTCGGATCAAGATAGATCGTGTCGCCGACCAGGTCCTGAGCAGGCGGGGAAGAATGGAGAAGGAACTGATATCCGCCTTGAATATCGAGCCTGTCGTTAGCCGGAAGTTCATAACAATATGGAACCTCGGTCAAGGCTAATTCCCCAAAGTGAAAATAGCATGTATGATACGCACGCGTTACCTTTAGCCCTTCTGGTAAATCTATGCTGGCATTCGGCGTTTTTCCTTTTAAAATACCCAATACATCGTAAATATGTATAGACGATAAGGAAGATGGTCTTCGTTTGTAAAGATAGTTTAATATTAGATTAATCCCTCTCCTTTGTAAAGGCTGAGCCATTGCGAGAAAACCATCGATATGTAAAGACGAGTAAACACCGGTGTTATTCCATACTTTATTCAACTTTTTCTTCGTTAATTCCTCTAAATATGCCTCATCTTCTGCCAATTCTTCACTGAATCGCTGGAATTGAAGATGCACATGGGGGTTTTCTTGTTTTAAGAATGGAAGTACCCGATTTCGAAACCGGTTCCTCGTATAATCTTCCTTCTGATTGCTTGGATCTCTTCTCGGGTTCAGGTCATGTCTTTCACAATAGTTCTCGATGTCCATCTTGGTCACAGAGAGGAACGGCCGGATGATTTCACCGTCAGCAAATGAACGCTTTAATGGAATTCCGGACCTGGATGCACCTGACGCACCCCTTGTCATTTTCATCATGATAGTTTCAACCTGATCATCGCCATGGTGACCGAGAGCAAGCTTAGAAGCAGACAGCTCTTTCATGATCCCCTTTAAGAATTCATAACGGATCTGACGTGCTGTGTCTTGCGTGCTTCCTTTTGTACGCTCGATTTCCAGTGCGACATCCACTCTTTCTCCATAAAAAGGGATGTTCCGGTGATGGCAGAACTCCTGGACGAATAGAAGCTCCTGATAGGACTCATCCCCTCTGAACATATGATCAAGATGAGCCGCAGCCACCTCTACTCCAAATTCAGCTTTATTCGAGTCAAGAAAATGGAGAAGCGCTAAGGAATCGGGACCACCTGACACTGCCACAACAATGCGGTCTCCCTTTAGAATGAGCTGATGATCTTGAATGAATCGTTTAGTCGTTTGCTCTAACATTGTCTTCCTCTTCCTAAAACCATTTTCCTCATTGTATCAATTTCTCAGGCTTCCTTACACTATTACGCTACATCAATTCTCCATAAATATACAAAACGTACAGAAGCGATACGATGATCACGACAAGCAAAGTCTCCAGGAAATGACTGGATTTTTTATTCCGCTGGTTCTGATATCTGCTTGTGTGGGGAGAAGTTGTCTTTGAAGGAGAGCTTCTCGGGACTGACCGTTGTACTTTCGGTTTCGGCTGTTGTACCGATTGAGAACGTGATAGTCCATGTAAGAGACTCTCTCTCATTTCACTTGCTGACTGGTATTTCCCCTCCAAGGCATCCTCTATCGTTCCAGCAAACCTTTTTAATTGATCCTTGGAGTCAATGGCCTGCTTTAGTTGTTTCATATTCCCGTCAGAAGATTTGGTGAAACGTGTTGGGTAAGCAAGATTGATAAGGATCATTCCTACAGAGAAAAGATCATAGGAGGGTTCCGCCCTTCTCGATCCCCCTATCCAATATCCTCTATCAAAAAACTCCGTAAACTCCTTAATGGCACGGCCATTGATAGTGGTGCCCCCAACATCGATGCAGCGTATTCGGTAAGGAGGACCCGTCACAATCAAGTTTTCCGGCTTTAGATCCCCGAACACCCATCCTTCTTTATGAATACGTTCCAGGTCTGAGAGGAGCTGGGCAATGAGTACACCTGTCCAGGAAAACCCTTTGGACTGCACAAATGACAACAGGTCTGTTCCCTGTATATATTCCATCACATAAAAATGGATTTTCTGACCCCTGACCTCCCAATCATCCACATCAAGAAGCTTTGGCCCAAGGGGGGAGCCTTGGACCTTGGAGAAAGATTTTAATACATTGACCTCTGATGTGATCGACATATTGCTGTCACTCATTTTTAATGCCTGATACCCAGATGATCCCTGCACGAGATATACCATGCCATTGGCACCGTACCCTAATTCTTTTACGACAGTGTATATATTCTTATACCACTTTCCTCTAATAACCGTTCCAGGGGGAAAACTAAATGGTTTCTTCGAAGTATTGTTCATCATCGCCACGAGAGAGCAATCCCCTTAATGAACGTTTTTTCTTAAAGTGTGTAATGGCCTCTGAGATGGCCGGCCCTGTTGGAGTGATCCCGCCTGGAGACAGTTTAGAGAAAATACTCGTTAACGTTTCAAGCTTCGGTGTCCAATCCAGCAATTTTTCGACATCTTGTCTTTTCCCGGGAAATACAAAGACAGAAAATTTATTATCCCCCATCCTGGCATTCAAGCTTAATGATAGGTCCAATAAGGCTTCCTTGACTGTCGGAAGCTTGTGTTTCATACTTGCAGACGTATCGACAAGAATCAACACTTCCATATCAACGGATTCACCCAGTTCATCCACAACTTCCATGACCTCTCCACGCTGCTCGGGTGGGAGCTCCTCCATGGATGCGGATTTTCCGAGGATTTGTTTTAACTCCTTATTTACAACCCCCTGCAATGTTTGTGTCATCGCCTTACGCGTGACCATCTGTACGGTTTGAGAAAGTGTTTCCGCATATACAATCTGGCTCACTCCACCCCCCGATAGAGCAATCCCTTCAATTTCCTGCATTCCATTGTCATCTATAACATCATTGTCCATTACGCCGATCACATTGACCGAAATCCCCTGCTCCTTGGCAAGGGCTGCCATCGCAATCGGGTCTTCTCCTTGATTCGAGCAACCATCCGTAATTAAAAGAATTTGACGAAGTGTACCTGGCTTCATCAGACTCCCCTCCTCATTCTAAAGTTGATATCATCTTCGCCGAATAAGGAGGGAATTATACTCTAGTTAACTATTTTTATAGGATATTCTCTACCCTAGGAAATTTTATCTTTTGCTTTTGCTTTGTGCATTGGGATGGAAGACCATTTCGGTATATTATGTTTAATTTTCGAGACTACGATGGTCATATCATCCTCTATGAGACCGGAACTCGACCGGATAACCTCCTCCATTAAAATATCCGCTACTTCCTGTGGATCCTCGGTTTCGAGTTCTTTAATTTTCCTCTTCATCCACAGATCATAATTCTCTACATGTTTGGGTCCCTCGAAGGCACCATCACTCATCATGATGAGAAGATCTCCTGCTTTCAACTGTTCTGACACGACATCGACATCAAAGTCCTGCTGAAGCATCCCCATCGGTAAATTGCTGGCTTCCACCTTGAGGATTTTATCCCCCCTCTTGATGAAGCTTGGGGTCGATCCGATTTTCAAGAACCTAGAAGAAGCGTTCTGCAGGTCGATCATAGCAAGATCTAATGTGGAGAAAATTTCATCATTCGTCCTTAGGGACAGGATCGAGTTGATCGACTTGATCGCAACCTGTTCTTCAATGCCCGATTCCAGTATTTTCTTTAACAGTCTCAATGTCTCATTGCTTTCATAATGAGCTCGTTCACCATTCCCCATCCCGTCACTGATGGCAACGGCATATTTCCCCCTTCCTAATTCAATCATGGAATAACTGTCTCCTGAAACCAAACCTCCTCCTTTTGCCGCATGGGATGCTCCTGTATCGACTACGAATTTTTTAGCAGATTGAAAGGTGACATGACATTGACCATTTGGAAATTGGGCACACTCCTCCTTTTGTACGACGATGTTTTCACCTAAGATATCCGACAGCATCGGTGCAATAAGCTTTTCTCCCTGTCCATGTCCACCGCAATATGGCATGGTGATATCGATATCCACATTTCCTTGCTCAAGATTATAGATTTCAATGTTTTCAATCTCGATTCCGAACTCTCCGATACTCGAGAGGATTTGCTCTTCCTGAAGATGATGATTCTCCCTTTCCCTTTGGATTTCTTTCGCAAAATTCCCCATTACTTCTGATACCCCAAGCAACTGATCAGCCACCAGCTTCCTGCTTTCCTGAACCTGTTTCTTCAATTTCAGATTGGCTTGATAGAAAGTAAGCTCCTGATAAATCGTATCCTTCAACTTCTTCTCCCTCGTACAATGCTTTTCCACTTCCCTTGCCAGTTTCGGAGAAAGCGGGACCCTGCCCTGGTCGTATTCAGTCATCACATCTTTCATGAGATTATAGGTTTTATCAAAATTCCGTGCCCAACACTGGTCTTTCTTAAAGCATGTTTGACATGTCTTCTCCGTGACATTGCTTAAGAAGTAGTCAAACTCTTTATCTTCCTCCTCTTCAAACCGTTCTTCTATTTGTTGAAAGCTGTTCGATAATGCCTGGAACACCGACGAAAACTGTGTGACCCGATGAGCGGTCACATCCCTGACCCGTCGCATGTATCCTTGTTGATCCTGCTGATATTCAGCCGTACCGGGTATATGCCTTGCAATTTTAGACGTCAAGCTTTGCGGAGTTAAAAAGAGGAGTAGTATCGCTACTCCCGATTCATAAAGTGTTTTTGTAAGGACCGTATCCGTATCTCCGTACATTCCCATTAATAGCGTAGCGATTAACAAACCGATTGCCGCTCCAAATTTCTTCCCTTCTTTCATAAGACCGCCCAGAAGACCGGAAAAAGCAAGCAAGCTCATTTGATAAAAGCTTGAAACATTGGCTAAGCTGAAGACAAGACCGGTTACCACCCCTACAGTCGAGCCCACTGTGGCTCCGGCGATAAAGGAGAATAGAAGGACCAGATATCTTGATAGAACATGTTCTACAGATAGATTGTACAAAGACCAGCCGATCGTCCCTGTCATGATGGAGGCCAAGAGAATGATCAAACTGACCACTTCTTCGGTTTTCAGCGATTTTCTTCTACGCTGAACCGTAACGAGAGGTACACTCTGGATAAAGATATAGGTTAAGAGAAACGCAAGACTCGCTTCTATCAGCGCCATCACTCCGTTGTAAATCGTCAAGGCTTGTCCCTGTTGAATGTAATCGAAGCCAAGTTTAGCAGCCATGACGGTAAAGAAGACATAGAAGGCAACAGCCCTCACATTATTCTTATGATATTTCTGAGATAACCGAAAAGCTAATAGGAATATTATTGCACTGCCAAACGTATAACTGATACTAGGAATCGATAAAGTAAGAGCACCTGCGAGCAATCCTATGAGGGCAATCGGTGACTTCTCTCTTCTGATAATATAAACCGAGGCAAAGAACGGCAGGGCAAATGGCGACAAATGCGAAAGGATCAAGGCTCTCCCGAGTAAAAATCCAATCACGAATAAGGCAATCCCCTTTTCTACAAATAACCACTCCAGCTTTGAATAAACGGACCGAATCCCCTTGGACAGTTCCACCCTCGTGTGTTCGATATCCACGTTCTGGACAGGTTCGATGATCGACTGATCGACTTTCCCCATGTATGAAACACTCCTCATTTCTTTTTTTTTCAGTATAAATGGTACGAGCTTAAAACTTTGTCAAAATGAGGGAATGTATACCAAGAATGTTTCGACGACTTTCTATCGTTTCCGTTAAAATATTCTGAATATTCATTTTGTAGAATGTATGGATTTCCTGTTTTTTCTATTCTAATGCTTGTGACATCAGACTTAAGGGAATTTTGACAAAATCTTTACGATCGTATATTGACAAGATAATTCTTTCTAGGTATCATAGATTTTGTGCCAAAAAGGCGCATATCCATATGGCGGTGTAGCTCAGCTGGCTAGAGCGTACGGTTCATACCCGTGAGGTCGGGGGTTCGATCCCCTCCGCCGCTACCATATTGTCCTGGCCCGTTGGTCAAGCGGTTAAGACACCGCCCTTTCACGGCGGTAACACGGGTTCGAATCCCGTACGGGTCATAGAAAAAAAGACTATCTTTGGATAGTCTTTTTTGTTTGGCTATTTTAAGCCTTTTCTGCAGATACCACTTCTTCGATCTGCTCTTGATGATGTTTATCGTGACCGATGAAGTCTTCAAAAAATTCTTCAAGGGTAAAGCTTTGATCTCCAACTTTAAATGCCTGCCTGAAATCATCGTCCGAAAGACCTTTCACATACGTTATCAGTTCATCCCTCGTTTGTACCCCTTCTTCGATCAAGCCTTCCTGATTTGCCACACGATGCGCATATTCTTCAGCCGCACCATTAAATTCCTGAAAGTCCGGAAATGGTATAAGTTCCACCCCTTCTTTCGCATGTGGAAGGATCTCTCTTAAGGAATATTGGTCCCATTTGATGATGTGAGAGACATTGGCTGCGATTGACCATTTCCCTTCCTCCATCGGCTGGATCCATTCTTCTTCACTTATCTGCTTCAACTCATTCAGCCACACCTTAAACGATTCGTGATGATCAATGATCTGTTCTTTTTTCATTCTTACTGCCCCCACTAAATGATTTACTAGTATCTATTCGGTATGGGATGATGAATTTCCTGTTTGGGGCTGAAATCAAAATAAAAAGACTGTTTTGCTTAGCGAGTAGTGGTTGATTTCCGCTACAGGTGCTCGCTTTCCGCGGGGCGTGAGTTGAGCCTCCTCGGGCTAAAGCCCTGTGGGGTCTCAAGATCCAGCTACTGCGGCTAGCCCCTCGAGGTCATAAGCTAAATGAGCCAAGAAGGCAAAAAAACGCCTTCTTAGCCCATTCATCTTATGCTTGTCGGGTCTGAACAAGCCGCCTCCGCTTTTCGTCCTGTCCAGCGTTTCCCGCAGGAGTCGAGCACCTTTCGCTCCAATCAACTTTCAAAGCATAAGTTATTAGCTATTAATAGAAAAATGATAATCATTTTTTAAAACCATTTGAGGTATGCCAATTAAAGCTTTTTATTGGTGAGGGGAACAGCGTTGACTCATATAAAAAACGTGGATGGCGAGATTCCGGAAACGATCTTTTGAAGAGAATAGACCGGACGAACGTGAAAAGCGGAGCAGTTTCCTCCACCTTTCAGTACACACTTACTGACAGAACATCTTGCAAAACATAATCTTTGAAAAAAACATCAACCATTCTACAGTGCCATAAAAAAACAGGCATACTCATCAAAATGAGTATGCCTGTTTTCCGTTCACAACCTGCTATATGGGTTAATAGACAGCAAGTTAACCTTTTTTCGCCCCTCTTCCACCACGACGAGATTCAGTATTTTTCTTTAAAGATGATAAACGATCTTCACTGTCTTTCAAGAAACGTGCCATCTTTTGTTCGAAACTTTCTTTCGTACGTGTGTCGTTCGGTTTGTTATTACTACGCGGGCGTTGAGGACGCTGAGGGCGCTGTGGGCGTTGTGGTTGCTCTTTCGCTTTACGGATGGATAAACCGATCTTTCCATCTTTCTCAACATTAATAACTTTAACCGTTACTTCGTCGCCGACTTTAAGGTGTTCGTTAATATCCTTAACATAGTTGTCTGCAACTTCACTAATGTGAACTAAACCTGTTGAACCTTCCGATAATTCCACGAACGCTCCAAAATTTGTAATACCTGTTACCTTACCCTGTAACTTGCTGCCTACTTCGATTGACATAAAAGAAATGCTCCTCCTTAAAATTATAAAAGATAAACCTTACTATATATTATAGCCAATTAAAAAAAAGAGTGTCAATAAGACTCCTCTTCTTCTTTCTCATTATCTGATTCTGGTATGTTGAAAATAATCTCACCTTCATCTGATAAAAAGTAATCCCGGCGCGCCAGTTTGGCAATATATTCATCATCGTTAAGCTTCACAATCTCTTCTTCGAGTGCTGATTGCTTATCTTTTAGATGTTCCAGCTTCTTTTCCAATTGTGCTTTTTCCGTTTGTTTATCTTCTAAAACCTGGGCTCTGGAAATGAGGGTCGAGATTAAAAATCCACTAATTGCCAACACTAATACAAAGAAAACTGCTAATCGACGGACCAAACGCTTTTTTCTCTTAGAAGAAGATTTATGCATATGCTCCTGATGACGGACATATTCATTTTCCATTGATGTCACGTTCTTTCTCATTCCCAAACCTCCTTTTCAATATGGAGTGACAAAGCCTGACCCTATTCTTTATCTTTGGGTTTCTTTTTGAACTTTTCTGCCACTCTATATACTTTTTTGATGTACACTTTAATATTTCCTGCCATTTTATTATATAACTTCTCGACTCTTTTTGTAAGATTTTTCGGCAATAAATTCCAAATACCCTTTAAAATCCACCCTATTGGTGTGATTACGAGCTTAATCGCCCACTGTACCAATTTCCATATGACCTTTAACAGGAATAATATGACGGATAAGAGCCCTTTTCCTATAGATAATACAATCGTAATAAGAAGCACAATCATCCATTTTATCGGTGAATAAATCAATTTCTTCACCATTCTTACAGCAAAATTATACAAGGCGATAAAAAACTGTATCAGCCGCTCCAGAAAGCCCAGGTAATGCTGTTTGATCAATGCCTGGTATCCCGCAAATCCGCATAGCAACGCAAGGAAAATATAAAAGCGGATCTCTCCGAAATTAACGACGAATAAAATATAAAAAATCGCCAGGGCCTGTAATACCCAAAACATGATGTCATTGATGAATACAAGCCACCGTTTTCTCTCGGAACGATTCAAGAACCGGGAGTATGTGTCAAGTGCCGCACCAAATAATGCTCCCATGCCGATCATGGAAAGCATGGTATAGAACTGGGTCGAGAGGGTCATCGAAACAGCTTGCTAAAGAAGCCTTTAGCCTTCTCCCCATTTTGTTCATCCAGATAAACGAGATCAAACACCTTTCCTTTTATCGAGACGATGCCTTTATCCACGTCCAGATTTTTCATCTGAAGGTTCTGGCCTCTGACAGAGAGGAACCCCATCACCGTTTCCAGAAGGAACTCTTCGTTATCGAAGCTTTCCACCTGTTTCACACCGGTGATGTCCAGAAGCTTGCGGCCCCTCATCATCACGTCGTGTTCCTGAAAGGTCGTTTTATCTTTGTTTCCATCATAATATTGATTCATATCCATCCCTCACATTCCCATAGTACAAGCTTTGTAACTATGTTTATGTGTTCAGGGGAAATTTAGAACCAATTTACAGATCAAAAGCTATGTAACCCTTACTCCGTTTCTTCCTGAATTCTTTCTTCTGAAAGGACGGAATAAAGCCCGCTCGCTTCTTCTTTTTTCGTTGTTTCCAGAAGCCTTTCTATCTTTACCCTCATAATCCTCTGGCCAAACCTTACGCTCAGTTCATCCCCGACTTTCACATTGGAGCTCGCTTTAGCCTGCAGGCCGTTTACGGTGATACGCCCCTGATCGGCAATCTCCTTCGCCAGTGTTCTTCTTTTGATAAGTCTTGACACTTTCAAAAATTTATCTAGTCTCATCGATACCATAGTTCTTCCCCCTTATTCGATATTCATCTTTTTCGCTTCATTCCAAAATTGGTCTAACTCTTCCAATGAAAAATCCTCAAAGCTTTTTCCGGATTTCAGTACCTGTTCTTCTACATAGGAAAAGCGGCGGAAAAACTTCGTGTTCGTCATGGCCAATGCTTCCTCTGGAAAGATCTTATAAAACCTTGCTACGTTGACGAGAGCGAATAACACATCACCAAATTCTTTTTTCATGTGGTTTTCACTACTATTCTCGATTTCGTTTTCAAACTCCTTCAATTCTTCCCATACTTTTTCCCATGCACCTTGAGGATCTGCCCAATCAAAGCCTACTTTCGCGGCCTTTTTCTGGTATTCATATGCCTTCATAAGAGCCGGCATCCCTTTTGCGACGTTTTTAAGCATCGGTTCATGGTCTTGTTGCTTTTCACTTTTCTTGATTTCGTCCCAGTTTGCTTTCACCTGTTCCGTGTTCTCCACTTGGACCGTACCGAACACATGGGGGTGTCTGCGGACCATCTTGGCAGACAAACCTTCCATTACTTCCTCCATGGTGAACATACCTTCATCTTCTCCGATTTGAGCATGAAGCATGATTTGAAGAAGAACATCCCCCATTTCTTCAATCATATGATCAATGTCTTCTTCCTCGATGGCTTCCAAAAGCTCATACGTTTCTTCCAGAAGATATTTTTTGAGGGAATGGTGGGTCTGTTCTTTGTCCCATGGGCAGCCATTCGGTCCCCGTAGCGTCGAAATGATCTCCCTTAATGTGGCATATTGCTTGAAAGAGGCTTCCATTTCTTTCACCGCTGGGACATAAAGACTGGTCAGATTACTCAGATGCGCTACCCGGTCAAGCTCCACCAGTGGAATACGCTCCACCTTTTCTTCCTTACTTCCAGCTGCCGTCACCAGCATGACTTCATAATCATATGGATATAGATCCATCAGAGTGAGCTTCACCTCAGAGGCAATGAAGGCATCATACACCTGTCCGATGATGAGCTGTTGTTTCATATGAATATCATGAAGCTTTAAGCTCGTGCCATCCAGGAGTTGAAATCCATCAATCGGATCCGCTCCGACAGAAGCAAATAAAGCATCAATGAAACTCTGCCCCCCACCTATCTCAACCCGAATCTTCCCTTCATCCTGAAGAGACAGAAGCATCTGGACCGCCTTTTCAGCGACCAATGGGTGACCTGGGACGGCATACACGAGTGAATGTTGTTCTGATGCCGCAACCAGTTCTCGGACAATTTCTTCATATACGAGATCGAACTGATCATGTTTTTCATAAACAGCATCAAAAGAGTGAAATGTCACTCCTTCTGCTGTTAAATCCTTTACAACAGGATGCTGATCTGTCCTCAAATATAGATGTGAACTGCTTTTGATACGTCTGTATACACCCAAAGGAAGCTGTTCTATATCTCCTGCACCTAACCCGACTATCGTTATGGTATTCATGTCAATCTCCTCTCTACCTATTATTCGGATACACTTTCTCCATCAACCAAACCCACTTACTTCCAAAAGGCAAGAAACTGATTTCTTCTCTTGAAAGGACGTTCCCTCTTAAAAAAACGATCAGAAATAGCATGCCCCCGATGCATACTCCACCTAATGAAAAAAAGACAGAGAGCAGACGATCAGGCATTCCTTTGTGTAAAAGTGTATCATACACGTGCAAGATCCCCTGTAATCCAATCGTCATAACGGCTCCACTCATCAACAAGGTTTTATAAAAGGAGAGAGTGAGTATGCGGATGGGAAACAGTTTTCTTAAAGATATCACCATCATGATAGCCATTATACTTAATGAACCTACCGTCGATACGGATGCCCCCATGATTCCCATGAAAGGGATCAGACAGGCATTACCGAGATATTTAATCAAAATGCCTGTTAAAATGCAGAATGCAGGGTAATAAATTTTCCCTATACCTTGAAAAATGCCTGCAAATGTCAGAATGAGACAACTGAAGAAGATCGACAGACAGAATACAGCGATGACCGTTGAACCTAGGGCATTTTCAAATAGCATCGTATTGGTGGGCACCATGATGTTAATGATCCCAAGCGTTGCAGCAAAGCCTATGGTGATGCTGATTTTTAGGGAAAGTTGGATATATTCCCTCACTAAAGCCTCTCTTCTTTTCAGATAGGCATTGGTCACCAATGGAACTATGGTAAGTGAAATGGATGTAGCCACCACCGTTCCGAGTTGGACGAAGGGCTGGCCCCGGTCATAAATCCCTTTCCCCGTTTTCGCAGTTTCTGCTTCCATCCCCGACGATACGAGAAGGGAATATACATTTAAGGAATCAACAAACTGAAGCAGGACTAACAGCATGGCACTGACGCAGATGGCGGTTCCATTCTTGAATAACCTGGACCAAATATGTACAAATCCAACAGGGAGAGACAGATATTTACGCGAAAACAACTTCTCTCTCCTTGCCATCAGAAATG
This sequence comes from Rossellomorea sp. NPDC077527, assembly GCF_044542955.1. Taxonomy (NCBI): domain Bacteria; kingdom Bacillati; phylum Bacillota; class Bacilli; order Caryophanales; family Bacillaceae; genus Rossellomorea; species Rossellomorea sp. NPDC077527. Next base: position 26,266 of record NZ_JBITVL010000012.1, read on the forward strand.
ATAAGAGAACCAACAATCCCCCAAGACCACCGGTAATCGACCCGAACAATGCTCCGTTCCCGGTCATATATAAGGAGTATCCTTCAGATACCAGGATCGTCGAAAAGATCAGAATCGTCGCTACCCTGATGGTTTGTTCCGTTACTTGAGATACAGCCGTAGGAACCATATCTTCTTTCCCTTGATAATATCCCCTAATGACAGACAAGGGAGCCAGCAATAGGAACGACAATGAAATGACTTGAAGCAACGGCTTAAGCTTCGGATCCCCCATCCAACCGGCGATCAGGCCGGAACCGAAGTAGACGAGCAGGAACCAGGCCAAACCTACAAGACAGAGGAACAAGAAGGAGGTGACGGCCACATGCTTTGCACCTTCCTCATCCTCTTTCTCTAATTTCTCCGCTACCATCTTTGAGATGATTACAGGGAATCCATAGGTGGATAACGCGATGGCAATCCCGTAAAACGGATACACCTGCTGATATATATAAAATCCGATATCTCCAACAATGTTTTGAAACGGCACCCGATAGACAGCACTTAATATTTTTGTTACCAACGCTGCAATCGTTAATACCATGGCTCCTTTCAAAAATTGATTGGAAGAGTATTTCTTATCCAACCAGTTTTCCTGCCTTTCTGTACCACTTATTCTATGAGAGATCCCATCAGATCTAAGAAAAAGCATATATGTACTGGTCATTTTACCATATTGGTCCATATATTTTCTAAAATGGCTGTGTGTGACGGCAAAAAAAAGAAGAGCGGCGTAATGCCACTCCTTTACGTTATGACTCCATTTGTCTTGCTAAAAAGCCAGCTGCCGTTTCTACTGCCTTTTGTTCCACTTCGCCTACTGTGCGATCCTTTGAGAAAATCGCAACGGCACCAATCGGATCTCCATTTGCAACGATCGGAGCGATCGTATAGGAAGCAAGATCCTCACCGTGTCCTTCGACAAGCTCAGCTTGTCCCTGTTGAGTGTGTAATAGAGACGCGCGGTCATCCATTACTTTCTCAATCAACTCACTGATGTTCTTGTTTAAATACTCTTTCTTTGAAGCGCCTGAGATGGCAATGACAGCATCCCGATCACAAATTAAAACGGCACTTCCCAAACTGTCGTATAATGCTTCGCCGTATTCCTTAGCAAAGTCACCAAGTTCACTGATTGGGGAATATTTCTTTAAGATGACTTCTCCGTCACGATCAACGAAGATTTCCAGGGGATCTCCCTCGCGAATCCTTAATGTCCTGCGAATTTCTTTTGGAATGACGACACGACCTAAATCATCAATACGACGAACAATACCAGTTGCTTTCATCTATAGTTGCCTCACTTTCATCAGATGATTTTATTTGGCAATGCACCCATCTGTAGATGAATACTTTACCATTGTTGAGTTTAGTATCTTACAACTTAGAAGTTCTATACACATTCAGTTATTTTTTCTGTAATTTCACTAAAATTCTAATGCAGGTATCTTTTTCCAATGTTGGCAGCTGCATAAATACTAATACCCTTATCATAGTAAAGTAAAACAATCTACGCGTTTACATTTTGGTTACATTATTATAACGAAGGGAAGAAATGCCACATTGATGATAAGCGAATGCTGGTTGATTTCCGCTGCAGGTGCTCGCTTTCCGCGGGGCTTGAGGTGAGCCTCCTCGGGCTAAAGCCCTGTGAGGCCTCAACTTTCCCCCGTTTCCCGCAGGATTCAAGCACCTTCCGCTCCAATCAACTGTCAAGGCACGTAGCTATTCTAATTCTATCTTGGGTCCTAAACATTTTATGTTTGATTATTTGGCGTTTTCTTCTACTTTAACCGCTTCATCCAGATGCTTGATGATGTCATAGGCCATATTGAACCATTTAGACGCTTCAAGGCGTGCTGTGTTTATCGATATTTTAAGTTTAGAGCCTTCCATTCCGAGTCCGACGGCACGGCCATGCTTGTTGCAAAGATTAAAGACTTTGGATCCGTCGATCTGTGCCGTTCCTTCCGGTGACATAAAGATATTCACCATTTTCTTATCCTGTTTAATGGATTCAAGATTGGTATTCCTTGCGTAGATCTTCATTTCAGAGATCAGGAACAGATACCCAACCTCTTCCGGGTATTCGCCGAATCGATCCAGGATTTCCTCTTCCAGCTCTTCAATTTCTGGAAGGGAAGAGAGGGAACGGAATCGCTTATACATCTCGATCTTTTGATGACCGTCTTTAATATAGTCATCCGGAATATAGGCATCAATCTCAATATCCACTTCAAAGCTTGATTCAGGCTGCTTCTGCAGGTCGCCTTTTCTTTCCTCGATGGCTTCTTTCAGCATTTGGGAGTACAAATCGAATCCGACAGAATCGATAAAACCATGTTGCTGTGCACCGAGAAGATTTCCCGCTCCACGGATCGTTAAATCACGCATGGCGATCTTGAACCCTGACCCGAGCTCCGTGAATTCTTTGATGGCCTGCAATCGTTTTTCCGCGACTTCAGTGAGGACCTTATCTTTACGATAAGTGAAATAGGCATAGGCAACCCTGTTGGATCTCCCAACACGCCCTCTTAATTGATAAAGCTGCGACAATCCCATGCGATCGCCATCAAAGACGATTAACGTATTGACGTTCGGAATGTCGACACCCGTTTCGATAATCGTCGTGGTGACCAATACATCATATTCTCCTGCAAGGAAGCTCAAGATGACCGCTTCCAGCTCGTTTTCGCTCATTTGTCCGTGTGCATAGGCGATACGGGCATCCGGGACAAGCATTGAAATTTCATCGGCCTTTCGTTCAATATCCTCAACACGATTATAGAGGAAGTAAACCTGGCCATTCCGTGCCATCTCTCTTTCAATCGCTTCTTTGATCAGGGCCCCGTTGTACTCCATTACATAAGTCTGAACCGGGAACCTGTTCTCCGGAGGTGTTTCGATCACCGATAGATCCCTTACCCCGAGCATCGACATGTGGAGGGTCCGTGGGATCGGCGTAGCCGTCAGGGTGAGTACATCAATATTGGTTTTCAGCTGTTTGATCTTCTCTTTATGTGTGACACCAAACCTCTGTTCTTCATCAATGATCAATAGACCCAAGTCCCGGTATTGAATATCTTTAGACAGGAGACGATGAGTCCCTACCACAATATCCACCGTTCCATTCTGAAGTCCTTTCGTCGTCTCCTGTTGTTGTTTTCTCGTCCGGAAACGGCTTAATAGCCCAATCTCCACCGGAAAGTCCTGAAAACGCTCTTTGATGGTTTCGTAATGCTGCTGAGCAAGGATGGTGGTAGGAACAAGGATGGCTACCTGTTTTCCATCAGCAATCGCCTTAAATGCGGCACGGATAGCCACTTCGGTCTTTCCATATCCTACATCTCCGCATAATAACCGATCCATCGGGCGTTCTCTTTCCATATCGTGTTTGATCTCACTGACAGAACGGAGCTGATCATCTGTCTCTTCGTAAGGGAAAGCCATCTCAAAGTCCCTTTGCATATCCCCATCGGGAGAAAAGGCATACCCTCTTGCCGCTTCCCGCTCAGCATACAGCTTGATCAGGTCATCCGCTATGTCCTGAACAGAAGATTGTACCTTCGACTTGACCTTCTTCCATTCACTTCCGCCTAGTTTGTAGAGCTTCGGATCCTTGTTCTCCGATGCCACATATTTTTGGACAAGTTCGATTTGATCGACGGGGACATAGAGCTTGTCGTTCCCCTGGTATTTCACATGAAGATAGTCTTTATGGACTCCATTGATTTCCAACGTTTCAATCCCTAGGAATTTACCGATACCGTGATTCACGTGAACCACATGGTCCCCAACCTTCAGCTCGGAATAACTTTTGATTCTTTCTGCGTTCGAAAGCTTTTGCCTTCTTGGTTTCTTTTGGGTCTTTTTATTGAATAATTCCTCTTCTGTAATAACAGCCAGCTTCTGAAGCGGCAGCTCAAACCCACTTGTCATGCTACCATTGATCATTTGAACTTTGCCCGGCAGCAGCTTATCTCCATCTTCTACAAAGGCGATCTCAATCTTATAGTCATCCAACACTCTTTGCAGCTTCTTGACTCGCTCTTCATCAGGACCTAATAACACCACGGTATACTTTCCTTTTTTCCAGCGGTCCAGTTCTGCCTTTAATACGTTCATCTGTCCGTGGAAGTTCTGCATGGGCTTTGTCGAAACATTAAAGATGTTCTGTGGGCTCGTATTGGGAATATGACGCAAAAACAATGAGAAATACACCTTCGGCAGCTTCGTCCTGTTAACCAGCTCGGAAAAAGTATGGGATACGGGTACTTCATGAATGATCTGTCCTTCTTGCAGCAAGGAAGTATACCATTCCGCTTCCTCTTTCTCCAGGGAATCACTCATTTCCTGGACGCGACTGAACTCATCAAAGAACAGGACACCATCATCGTGTAAATAATCTAGCAAACTACTAGGATTCTCATATGCCAGTGATAAGTACTTGAAGATCTGCTCAGGGACCTGCCCGTTCTCAAGCTGACCCACTTCATGCCCTATGTACTCTGTCATCTTCTCCTTGACGGCTGCCGATTTCACCTTCTTTAAGCTTTTGGACAATCCGGCATTGATTTCATGAATGAGCCTTTCCATATTCTCATATTTCAACAAGACCTCTGTAGCAGGTCCTATCTCCATTTCATTCAGTTTATCGATTGAACGTTGATCTTCAGCTGAAAATACACGGATTGAATCAATTTCGGTATCAAATAATTCAATTCGGACAGGGTTTTGAGACGTTAAAGGAAAGATATCGACAATTCCCCCACGAAGGCTGAATTCGCCTGGTGTGCTGACCATTCCTGTACGTTGATACCCCATCTGCACCAATTGATTCAATACTTCGTCCAAGTCGATATCTTCACCCATCTTAAAGCGGATCTGGTTTGTTGCCCACATAGATGGTGGAGGAAGGATTTTACGCAATCCAGCGACCGGAACAATGTAGACACCCTGCTGGTGTTTTGAAAGTTTATTCAATACCTCGATACGTTGTGCCCTCAGTTCAGGACTTGCCACGCTTAACTCAGCAGCAATCAACTCGTTAGCAGAATATAAATATACTTCATCCTCGGATAAAAACTGAATGAGATCGTCATAGACTTTCTGAGCTTGAAACAAATTATGTGTGACCACAATAGTGGATTTATTCGTTTGTAAGTACACATCCGCTATATACGCCGTTCTGGATGATCCCGATAATCCTGCAACTAGTTGTTCAGATAATCTCTCCCCGACTCCAGCGATGACGGACTGAATTTCTTCACTTTGGTGAACCTGTTTTAAAATACCTTTCAAGTGTACGCTCCTCCCCTTGGATCCCTATATAGATAAGTGAAAACAGAAAAATGCTTTGGTTCGTAACCAAAGCGTCTTACTGAATGATATGATCTAATTCGTGGTAGCCTGGATTCCTCTCCAGACTCTCCTGACAATCTTCACAGATCGTTCTTACTTGAATGTCCCCGTTTTCCTGATACTGAACCATATGTAACCGCTCTTCATCCGTCAGCATGTGAATGCCGAGCTGCATGGAATGCACGGATACGTTTGAAAGGGTCCCTACATTTGTGCCACAATGTCGACACGTATAATGGATCGCCATATCTTTCCCTCCATACACATTTATATTGTTAGTATGAACCTGATAGAAGGGAGTTATTCAACCTTGGCGGCGAATGGACCTTGGAAATTCAGTATATGATCGGGTCAGTTGAATTTATTCATCACTTCAAGGAATGGCTTATCCAGCCACGTCTCACACGCTTCCACGCTTGATGAAATGGCTTTATCCAATTCCGGCTGCTCTTCCTTCGTAAATTTCCCCAGGACGTAATCGGGTACACTCATTCCATTGGTTGGACGGTCGATTCCCACTCTCAGCCGATTAAAATGCTGGGAACCTAAATGAGCAATGGTCGATTTAATGCCGTTATGCCCACCGGCACTTCCTTTTTGCCTTAATCGTAATTTCCCTACCGGCAAGTCCAGGTCATCATAAATGACAAGTAAATCCTCATCATCCATTTCAAAATAATCCATTAAGGGCACAATGCTTTCCCCGGATAAATTCATATACGTTAGTGGCTTCAAAAGAATGACTTTCTCACCTTTGTAATGATATGTTCCATATACACCCTTAAACTTTGACTGATTCAACGAAACACCCAGTCGATCAGCTAAAGCATCTATAATCACAAATCCAATATTATGTCTCGTTTTCTCATATTGTGATCCCGGATTTCCGAGTCCAACGATTAACTTCATGTCTAACACCTCTTCTGACCTTATACTCCTAGAATAACGTAAAAAGCGCAACCTGCAAAAGGTTACGCCAAAAAAATGAGTGATTTTTTATTCTTCCTGTGCTTCACTTTCATCACTGGCTTCTGATTCTCTTCCTTCTTCGTTATCAGGAGTACCAGCTTCCTGCTCTTCCCCACTGTCGATTTCTTCTTCCTGTCTTGGAGCAAGGATTGAAGCAATCGTACGGTCATCCTCTTCATTCAGGGTGACACTATACTTGTCACGGATATCGCTGATCGTCACCGTCTCTCCCACTTGGAGCTCGGACACATCCACTTCGATGGATTCAGGAATATCATTCGGTTTGGCTGTTACAGATACCTCATGCAACGGCTGCTGCATGACGCCACCGTCTTTGACTCCTGCCGCTTCCCCTACAAGCTCGATACGAACATCCGCATCGATTTCCTGTGACATATTCACAGCAAGGAAATCAACATGTGTAACGGCATCCTTTAAATGATCCTGCTGGTAATCACTTAAAATGACGTTTTGCTTCTTGCCATCTACATTTAAGGAAATAATTCCGTTTCTTCCTACTTCGCGTATCGTTTTAATGAATGTAATCGAATCTACCATGATGGGAGTATTGTCTGCCTTGTAGCCGTAGACAACTCCAGGGATATTCCCCTCATGTCTAAGCTTCGTTAATGAAGATCGTTTAAAATCTTCCCTTTTATTTGCTTTCAGTTCTGTTGCCATGTCTAATCCAACACCTTCCCTAATCTTTTATGTTAGTTAAAGTTCTATATATAGTAATTACCCCAATCCCATTTGAAATAAACATAGAAAACCCAATTATTAGCGGATGGCGGGGTGGGAAAGTGTTACAGATGGCGGCCGGCTGGATGCGTTCACCGCCCCTTACACAAAAAGAAGAGCCTGTCCCATGTGAAGGAGAGGCTCTTCTTTCTATGCACAAACTACATATATTAATTCTTAATCAAAAAGCGTGCTGACAGACTGCTGCTCGTAGATACGGATAATGGCTTCACTGATCAAAGGAGCCACTGACAGAGACTTTACTTTACCGATCATTTTCTCTTCCCCTAGAGGGATGGAGTTTGTTACAACCAACTCTTTAATATTTGAGTTTTCAATGCGCTCGATGGCAGGACCAGATAGTACCGGGTGCGTACAGCAAGCAAATACTTCTTTCGCCCCGTTTTCGACTAACGCATTGGCTGCAAGTGTGATGGTTCCTGCAGTATCAATGATATCATCGATCAAGATTGCGATTTTCCCATCGATATTACCAACGATGTTCATAACCTCTGCCACATTTGGTTTCGGACGACGTTTATCAATGATCGCGATAGGAGCCTTCAGGCGTTCTGCAAGCTTACGTGCTCTTGTCACCCCTCCATGGTCTGGAGATACGATAACAAGATCTTCCGTATTGAATCCTCTTTCCTCGAAATAATCCGCTAGGATCGGCACACCCATAAGGTGATCGATCAGGATATCGAAGAATCCCTGGATTTGTGGAGCATGCAGGTCCAACGTGATGACACGTGTAGCACCGGCTGTTTCAAGCAGGTTCGCCACAAGTTTAGCCGTGATCGGTTCACGTGCTCTTGCTTTACGGTCTTGACGTGCATAACCGTAGTAAGGCATCACGATATTGATCGTCTTAGCTGAAGCACGCTTAAGCGCATCCACCATGATGAGAAGTTCCATCAGGTTTTCATTTACAGGCGCACAAGTAGACTGAATGACAAACACGTCACAGCCACGGATACTTTCTTCAATGTTAATCTGAATTTCACCGTCACTAAAACGTTTAACAGACGACTTCCCTAATTCCACCCCTACTTCATCAGCAATTTCCTTTGCAAGATGGTAGTTTGAATTCAAGGAAAAGATTTTCAACTTGGAATTAATATAAGAGTTTGGCATTGTGGACCTCCAATTATTTCTTATGATTTAAATTTTGAACATAATTTTCTTTATTTACTTGGCGAGCCCTTGCAATAGAAAGAGACTCACCGGGAACATCCTCGGTTATCGTAGATCCTGCAGCGATATATGCCCCTTTGCCTACGTTAACAGGTGCAACCAGATTGGAATTACAGCCGACGAATACACCGTCTCCGATCTTCGTCAAATGCTTGTTCTTTCCATCGTAGTTCACAGTGATCGACCCACACCCGATATTCACATCGCGTCCAACCTCAGCATCACCAATATAGCTTAAATGGGAAGCCTTACTCGCTTTACCGAATGTCGCTTTCTTGATTTCAACAAAGTTGCCGATCTTCACTTCATCTTCAATCGTAGAAGCCGGGCGGATATGAGCAAACGGTCCAATTTGAACATCGGAACCAATCGAGCTGTCATGAGCGACAGACTGCTTCACTACCGTACGGTCTCCGATTTGACAATCCTTCACTTCTGAATTCGGGCCGATCATGGCGTCTTCTCCGATTGACGTGTTGCCTTTAAGAACAGTGCCAGGCAGGATCACTGTATCTCTTCCGATCGTCACTTCCGCATCGATATACGTGTTGTTCGGATCTTTAATCGTTACGCCGTTACGCATATGGTATTCATTAATGCGCTTTTTCATTGTAATCTCCGCTTGAGATAATGCCACCCGATCGTTGACACCAAGCGTCTCATCAAAGTCACTTGTCTGATACGCACTAACGATTTCACCTTCAGATTGAAGGATCTCAACCACATCAGGTAAGTAATATTCACCTTGTACATTGTCATTCGAAACCTTCTTCAGGGCATCGAATAACGCTTTATTATCAAAACAATAGGTTCCAGTATTGATTTCCTTGACGCTTCGTTCTTCTTCACTTGCGTCCTTATGTTCCACAATGCGCTCCACTAATCCCTCTTGATTACGGATGATTCGTCCGTATCCATCCGGGGATTCCGTATGACCTGTCAAAATGGTCGCCTTGGCACCCTGTTCCTCATGGTGCTTCACCAATGCTTCCATCGTTTCCCCTTTAATGAGCGGTGTATCACCACATACCACTAAAGTCGTACCTTCAAGGTCACCCAGAACATCTTCAGACTGCATCACAGCATGGGCTGTCCCTAATTGCTCAGCCTGTAGAGCAAAATCACTCTTGCCTTCTAAATGCGACTTCACAAGCTCGGCGCCATGACCGATGATCGTGACAGTCTTTTCTATATGTAGTGTTGAAATTTGGTCGACCACATGTTCCACCATCGGCTTGCCACAAACAGGATGAAGAACTTTATAAAGTTTTGACTTCATTCTCGTACCTTGACCAGCAGCTAATATAACGGCATATCGATTTGTCATTTTTGGTCCTCCAATAACCTTTTTATCCATAACGAATATATCCTAAAAACTTTATCATTTCAAGGATTCAAATAAAAGTACATATATTTGTCATTAGAAAAGCGGAAGGGGCTTGCTCTGGGGCGACAAGCATAAGACGAACATGCCGGAAAGGCGTTTTTTGCCTTTTTGGCATGTTTGACTTATGACCTCGAGCCCCAAGCCCCTGGAGCTGGACACATCGAAAAGCGGAGGCGGCTTGGTCAGAGGCGACAAGCATAAGATGAATGGGCCATGAAGGCGCTCTTTGCCTTCTTGGTCCATTTAGCTTATGACCTCGAGCCTCTAGCCGCCGGAGCTGGACATCTCGAAAAGCGGAAGGGGCTTGTTCAGACAAAAAGCGCGTGTTCACAATTCGGCACGAGTTTGGCCGAAAGTGGCACGAGTTCTATCTAAACTGGCACAAGTATTCCCAGAAACCCCATCTACAACATGAAAGATCGCCCAAAACACTCTTACATCCTTCGTAAAATGTACTTTTAACGGTATAACTGATCGAAATAAACAGGTTTGTCTTCATATTTCCCTTCGAATTAAAATCATGTCATTTCTTATTCCGCATTTTCTATCCCAACTCTCCCGTCCTCCAAACCCCTGTCGAATTTTCTTTACCCCAAAAACACAAAAAATCTATATTTAAAGGTTTCAACTCTATAATAACTCGGGTATACAAAAAAACGTAAGAACCACTATGGCTCTAAAAGACAAAAAAAAGAGCCTTACACAAAGTAGGCTCTTGATGCTATAGATCTTAAATTAAGAAGCCCCAGCTTCTTCTAACTCAACTTCTTCCAGCTCTCCTAAACGATGATACTCAGCTAAAACGGCATCTTGAATCTTGCCGCGAGTACCCGAATTAATTGGATGAGCAATATCACGGAATTCCCCATCAGGAGTACGCTTACTTGGCATTGCTACAAATAAGCCATTGTTCCCATCAATAACGCGAATGTCATGAACAACAAATTCATTATCCAGCGTAATAGATGCGATAGCTCTCATGCGACCGTCGGTGTTTACTCGGCGTAATCTTACGTCTGTTACTTCCATTCTGTTCACCACCTTTTTCCCTAGATGAAATCTACTCTATGTATTCAACGAATTATTTAGATATTCCTTCTTAAACTGTAAAATTTTTTGAAAAATTTTATTTTTCTCACCTTTTCCTCTATATCATTTGAACTATACTTCCTTTTTGGTATAAAAAAACACCCGTGAACATTACTTCACGAGTGCGATGACTTCTATTTCAACCTTTGCATCTTTAGGTAAGCGGGCTACTTCTACACAAGACCTAGCAGGTTTGTGACTGCTGAAATATTCACCATATACTTCATTGATCGTCCCGAAATCATTCATGTCTTTGATGAAGACAGTTGCTTTAACGACTGTTTCGAGTGAAGCCCCAGCTTCCGATAATACGGCTTGCAGGTTACGAAACACTTGATGTGTCTGTTCCGCTACATCTCCTTCGATCATTGTTCCCTCTGCCGTTAATGGAATCTGCCCTGAACTGTAGAACAGATTATTTACGACAATGCCTTGTGAATATGGACCGATTGCTGCTGGTGCTTCCTTAGTAGAAACTACACGCATGCTAGACGCCTCCCCTTATGGTAAAAATGTCAGATTAGACTGGAAATAATTCCCTTTCGCTAATGAGATCTGCTTATCCTTTTCATTGACATCAGATAATTTTAATAGTGATACATAATCATCCACCAGTCGACCGTCCAAGCTATTGGATTCGACCAATACCCCGATGCCGGACAACGTAGCAGAGAACTCCTCCAGCAGGTTCTTCATACCGTTGATGGTTCCCCCTGCCTTCATGAAATCATCGACTACCAATACTTTCGATCCTTCCTTCAAGCTTCTTTTCGAAAGAACCATGGACTGGATCCTTTTTGATGATCCCGATACATAATTAATGCTTACAGTCGATCCTTCGGTTACACGGCTGTCCCGTCTGACAATGACCACCGGAACATTCAAATAGGATGCAATCGCATTGGCGATCGGAATTCCTTTTGTCGCTACTGTCATGATGACATCAATATCTTTCTCTGCAAAAGCGGATGCCAGCAATTTACCGACGCTCTTCATAAGCTGAGGGTTCCCTAGGAGATCCGTCATATAAAGGTATCCACCTGGTAAAAGGCGATCGGAGCTTTCCAGATGTACACAAAGCTCATCGATCATAGCTTTCGCTTCCTGTTTGTTTACCTTCGGAACATACTTTACTCCACCTGCAGCCCCTGGAACTGTCTGAACCGTCCCGACACCACGTCCTTCAAATGTTTCTTTCACAATTGTTAAATCTTCACTGATGGAAGACTTGGCAGAACCGTACCGTTCAGAGAAAAAAGTCAAAGGAACAAGCTGATGGGGCCGTTCTAATAAATAGTGGGTCATATCAATCAATCGTTCGCTGCGCTTAAACTTCACCAAACAAACCTCCTAAATCCGAATATTGTAATGTAAATATATCATTAATATACGGATTTCGGCAAGAGGTCTTAATCTCCAAGCATACGCACTGCGAAAACCTGATCACAAAACCCTCTTAAACCATTGTAAATTCGATGGAGCCTTGATTCATATTGCACTAATCCATATACTGTCGGGCCGCTCCCGCTCATCAGAACAGCATCGGCACCAAAACGCTCCATTTGATCTTTAATCTGGGAGACTTCAGGATGCATATCCAATGTAACCGATTCGAGTACATTGCCCAGATTGGAGCAAATATCATGATAATTTCCATGTTCCAGGGCAGAAACCATTGCCCCTGTATTCGGATGTGAAATGTTTTTAAGATCTAAATTTTTATAAACATCCGCTGTTGAAACTCCTATTGTTGGTTTCGCTAAGATAACCCAACAGTTTGGCGGAGCCGGAAGATGTTTGATCTTCTCTCCCCTGCCTGACGCTAATGCAGTCCCTCCGTACACACAGAACGATACATCGGAGCCAATTTCCGCACCAAGCTCTGCAAGCTCGTCCATGCTAAGGCCTAAATCCCATAAGCGATTCAGTCCTTTAAGAGTCGCTGCAGCATCACTGCTTCCCCCGGCTAACCCTGCAGCAACAGGGATCACTTTATCGATGGAAATGGCTACACCCTTCTTAATATTCATTCTCTCTTTAAGCAGCTGTGCAGCCTGATAGGCAAGATTCCTTCCATCGTCCGGTACAAATCGATTGTGCGAAAGAATTTTGATCGTATCGTCTGAAAGATTCGTAAGTTCAATTCTATCCGCTAAATCAATTGTCGTCATAACCATTTCAACTTCATGGTAACCATCTGAACGTTTATGTAAAACATCAAGTGAAAGGTTAATTTTTGCCGGTGCCTTTACTAATAACCTCATATCATCACCTTCTTACCAATACTCTTTGTTATATTGTATCATACACTTATTATAGAGAGTGTTAACTTCTAAACATACTCATACAAGTATGTTATTTTATCACGTAAAGTACTGATAGGAAAGAAGGTCTGATCCCTTACTAAAGAAAGGCCGCCAAAAAGCATTACACTTTTAAGGCGACCCTTTTGTATGGTACTGAAAAAAGATGTAATCCAAATGTGTAAAAAGAGTTAATGTGGTTGACTTCCTGAAAGTTGGCGGCTTGCCCGTTCAACTGCACGCTTCACCATATTCCCAGCGTCCCGGGACGTGATACCGCCCCAACCATCCTTCTGAACAACATCATAGAATCCTAATTCCTGAGCGATTTCTGCTTTTAATTGATCAGACATGATTCCTCTTCTTCTACTCATTGTCTACCTCCTTCAAATATGCACCACATGCTTAGTATGCGTACTGAAGGGCAAAAAATCACGAAAGTTATTATGTAAAACATGTATGTTTAAACAAATAAAAAAGCAGCAAACAATTGTCTACTGCTGGCTAAAGATGATATTTCCTGTTGCTTCATCATAAAATGTTAATTGAACTGTCTCAGTGAGAACATCTGCATAGCTGTAAGAAACTCGTTCGAACGCATTCTCTTCTTGATCCAGTTGAACCACGAATACAGAAGGATACGTTTCGGCTAGAACACCTGAACGCTCAATTGTTTTTCGACGTCCACCGTTTGCTTTAAGCATTAAACGTTTCCCCAGATTAGAATCAAGGGATCTTTTAATGTCGGCTAATGTTTTTGGCATTTCGCTTCCACCTCACTGTAATTAAATATAACACATTATGTAATTTTAGTCAAATAAATTTATAATTTTAACAAGAATCATGAACACCTGTCAATATATTTTATTCAACAAAAAATACGTTTTTTCTACACCCCTAACATTCCCCAAACAATGAGAAAATATGTAAAAATAAAAGCGGGGGCGGATTGGTCAGAGGCGACAAGCATAAGGCGAACCTGCCGGAAAGGCGCTTTTTGCCTTTTTGGCAGGTTTGACTTATGACCTCGAGCCTCTAGCCGCCGGAGCTGGATATCAATAAAAGCGGAGGCGGATTGGTTAGTCCCGACAAGCATATGACGGGTAACCCGGCTCAGCCTAAAAATCAACACCTAACCAGTGTATGACATGCATAATTAAAATAGACCTTACAATTAGCGCATAAATTGCAAGGTCATTACAGGTTTTGTCGAACCTTCCTTATTCACTTTCCGTGGTTTTGTACGGCATACCCGTACGGAGGACACCCTTCGTCTCGATACCACCCAATCCTTTGTCCCCTGTCAATGTATTCCGGATGACATCCCACACATTTACAGAATCCTTAAATCCGGTAAAACAAATCTTCGCCACGATATACACCGGATCCAGGGCATGGATATTCACTCTCGAAGGAGAACTTGCAAAGTTGGCCCCTGCATGGATCAGGGATTCAAAGTGGGATTGACATGCGCCTGCGAATATCACAAGCTGATCCAAATGGGGGGATTTGCTACGGGCTTCCCTTACTGCTTGAACAAAATATTTTGAGTGTCGATAGGCATTGATGTCTCCCTTGGAACCTTTCGACTTTGAGTAGGCATCATGACCTGTCAATACGATAATATTCGGCCTATATTTATCAATAAGGGGTCCTATTTGTTGAGGCATCTCTGTTTCACTGCAGTGAACACCTTTTACCGGGACACCAATTTTTTCATAAAGATCTAGACACTTTCTTAAATAGCTGGGATCTCCATCAAGATGAAGCACTTTCCCCGGGACTTGGAAATAGTTATAATCGTCTCGATAAGCATTCGTCACCCTGTACTCCTGCTTATACTTGAGAAGCTCTATGTCCTGCCGGAACAGGTCAAGGGATTGTTCCTCCTTCGAACGAAACTCCTGTGTAATCCGATCCTGTTCTCTAGGGTCCATCTTCTTCAAATCATGAAAAGGAGCATCCGCTATCAATCGAAAATCTTCACCATACAGCACTGCCGTTTTAAGACCATCTATCATGCGGATATCTATTACCCTGAATAAAATATCACATTGATATGAAAGGCGACCTACGACATCATTGATTTCGATATTCACATCAGTCACTCCCATAGGCTAAGCATTGAGAAATCAAAAAAGGAAATCAACAAGCCGAGGAGGATCAGCATTCGCCCTACCCTTCTCCACCTTTTCCTTATCATCCATTGAGTAAATATTCCCTGTGATAACCTATGCATTGCTGGAATATTCGGTGTCAATAAAATGGGGTCGATGTTCAGTATTCGCGAACATAAAAAATGGCTAAACGATGTTTCACGTTTAGCCATTTACTGATTGTTACTTAAAATGCGGGTACAATGCATCGCTTAACCTGCCGAATTCTTGTATCGTCAGAGTTTCTCCACGGCGGGAAGGTTCTACCCCCGCAGTAGATAAAGCTTCCAGAATATAGTCTTTCTTCTCTTTTCCTTGAGGGAGCTGACTGGTTAAGTTATTCTGAATCGTTTTTCTTCTTTGGGCGAAAGAAGACCGTGTAACGGTAAAGAAGAAGTCTTCACTGATAACCTCAACTGGAGGCTTTTCACGCTTCGTTAATCGGATGACGGCAGAATCCACATTCGGCTGCGGCATAAAGACCGTTTTAGGGACAGTCATGACCATTTCAGCCTCTGTATAATACTGAATCGCGATGGAAAGGGAACCATATGCTTTTGTTCCGGGTTTAGCAGAAATACGGTCTCCTACTTCCTTCTGAAGCATGACACATATTCCCCTAATCGGGAGACGCTCCATCAATAATTTCAGAATGATGGGTGTTGTGACATAATACGGAAGGTTGGCTACCACCATAATATCGTCGAACCCTTCGAATTCTTTGTTTATGATGGATGCAACATCTGCCTCAAGGACATCTTCATTTATGATTTTCACGTTGTCATAAGGAGATAGCGTGTCATCCAGAATCGGTATCAGACGCTGATCGATTTCAAATGCCACAACTTTACCGGAAGTGCGGGCAAGATGTTCAGTCAGTGCTCCTATACCAGGTCCGATTTCAATGGCGGCCGTTTTCTCGGATAAGCCTGCATATTCTGTTATGTTCCGTAGGATATTGGGGTCAATCAAAAAGTTTTGACCAAGACTTTTTTTAAACGAAAAGCCATGCTTAGCAAGGATCTCTTTCGTCCGTATCGGGGTTGCGATATCTTTATGCATGTTCTTCCTCCTGAATGATTTCCATCAACGCTTTTTTAAATTCTTCCTTTTGGATATTAAACATCCGTAATCGTTTGTGCAGCTGTTTTCCATTAGTGTATCCGATTCTCAACTTCTCTCCAAGTGCTATTCTCCGGTCCTTGGACTGAGGGCTCCCGATCAAACCTGCATGAATTAAATCATCTTGCGTAATGACTTCCTCCTGCTCGGCATCCAGCACATGCGCTTCCTTCAAGGATTCACGGATGACCTCAGGGGTTGCATGCTCCACCCCGATTCCCCTGCCCGATTTCGGCAGCGCATCCTTTTTATGTACAAAGGCATGCTTACACCCAGGTACCGCTTCAGCCACAATCTTTCGGATCCGTTCTCCGGGGTAATCGGGATCCGTAAATATGATAACGCCCCTTTTTTCCTGAGCGTGTTTGATTTTCTCTATAGTAGCAGGCGACACGGCAGAACCATTCGTCTCGATCGTGTCTGCATTGACAGCCCGCTGTATGGCCACTGTATCATCTTTACCTTCTACTACGATGATTTCTTTTATTTTCATAATTCCTCCAAAAAAATTGAAACATTTCTGCTTTTTGTTTCGTCTAATAAATGAAGACCTAAAGTTATTATAACGGTTTTAACCAAATAATAAAAAAAAGCAGGAAAACTCCCTGCTCTTAGTTCAGTATTTTCACTTTGATGGTTTTTCTTCCCCAACGATAAGCGTCAGATTTTGACGAGAAGAACACATCGATTTTATTCCCTTTGATGGCTCCGCCTGTATCTGCTGCAACAGCATACCCATAACCTTCAACATACACTTTTGAACCTAAAGGAATGACGGAAGGATCCACTGCAATGACTTTTACATTTGGATTTGCTTTTAAATTGATGCCTGTAGCCGTATGGCCAGAGCATCCGTTACATGAAGCTGTATATGCGGTTGAACTGACATAGAATTCCCTTCCACCGCTTGGAGCGGCTGAAGCTGAGCTAGAGGAAGAACTTCCACGTGAAACCTGGGCCACCAAAACCTTTGTCCCGACATTGATGATTTTGTCCTGGCTTTCTTCCACCACTTTTTCACTAATCAACTTCCTGGAAACTTCTTTGCCGTTCTCTTTCACAATTTCGTATTTCTTTTCAATCTTTCCGTTTTTACCCTCTTGAACGACTTTCTCTTTCCCTTTTGAAAGGTCAGAATCCTTCTTGGAAATAACGGTGAAATTTTTTGTCTCTTCCACTACATCGGTGACTTTTTCAACTCGAACGACATTTACGACATCATTTGCTTTAACAACTTTGTCTAAACTTGGTTCAACACGGTCTGAATCTTTTAGTGTAATTCCTTGTTGCTTTAAAAAGTCAGCGACCGTAGTCGAAGTAGACCATACCTTTTGCCCTTTTCCACCGTTTACAAGCTTAAGTGAAAATGCGGTATCAATCTTTACATTCATGTTCCCTGTTACTTTTTCTGATAAGCTGGGTTGGACCTTATCATGTTCTCCTACTTTAATTTCATTTTCAGAGAGTAACTCTTTTACTGTATCAGCAGTGGTCCAGATCTTTTTCTCTTGACCGCCTACTGTAATTCCTACCTGTTTTGCCGGTTCCCAAATAATATTCATGTTATTTGAAACCTTCGTATTCCCCGAGGGGTACAAATAGTCTTCTGAGCGGGGTGAAATCTCTAATTCTTTTAATATATCTTGAATCGTGTTTGCATGCGTCCTAATCTCTTTTTGCTCGCCGTCTAAGGTCAATGCTACAGTGTTCTTCGATCCTTCGTAAAAAAGAATTCCAAATACAGCTGCAGATGTTACCAATGTTCCGATTGTAACAATCCATTTCCTTCGACTCAAAGACTTGGAAAACAGGCTTTTCATGGCTTTAAAGTTCATGAAAAACGCCTCCTTTTCTCGGAGTGATTATATAGAGTTATCCAGCGACTGTCAACCCTTACTTCTTCTAACTTAATCTAGCAAAATATTGCAACCCAGGGAACACAAAACATATTATGCAGAAAATGAAAGAAAAAGAAAAGAGAGAGTTATCGACACGTTTATCCTATGAAACAAGATTCCTATGTAGAACTATTTGTTTTCATTCACTATTTGGACAAGCTCTCTCAATTCTCGACAATAGTTGATGTCAATTTATGTTGAATAATTTTTTTGCATTTTCTGTTGTGATCTTTTCTACTTCTTCCAGCGACACTTCTTTCAGCTCGGCAATTTGTTCAGCCACAAGCTTGACGTAAGCCGGCTCATTCCTCTTTCCTCTATATGGGTGAGGAGCCAGGTAGGGACAATCGGTCTCAATCAAAAGTTTTTCCAAAGGGATTTCTTTTGCTACCTCTTTTGGTTTTTTTGCGTTCTTGAAGGTTACAGGACCACCAAGGGAAATATAGAAATTCATGTCCACACATTCTTGAGCGATTTCAGGGCTTCCACTGAAGCAGTGCATGATTCCTCCGACTTCCCCCGCTCCTTCTTCCCTCAGAATATCCACTATATCCTGTGTGGCATCACGGTTGTGAATCACGATCGGGAGCTTTACTTTCTTAGCTAGTTGAATCTGTTTTCGGAATACTTCTTTTTGAATATCTTTCGGTGATTTATCCCAGTGATAGTCAAGACCCATCTCTCCTATTGCCACCACTTTTTTGTGATGTGACAGTTCTTCTATCCAAGTTAAATCTTCATCCTTCATATCAATTGCATCCACTGGGTGCCAACCGATGCTGGCATATAAAAAATCATATTGCTCAATGAGCTCCATGGCCCGATTAATGGTAGGACGGTCAAAACCGACGACCACCATCTTTTCAACTCCAGCTTCTCTTGCTCTTGAAATTACCTCCTCGAGATCTTCGTCAAATTGTTCAGCATTCAAATGAACATGTGTATCAAATAGCATGTAAGACACTCCTTGTAATAAAGATAAGTTTAATATAAAAAAGCATGACAAGCATCACATTCATGTAACATTCATATTACATATTATGGTTTCTATGGATATTTTTTATTTAACCTGTTTCGTCTGCAGTTTGCTTTCATTCTAACCATTTCAGATGCAGAACCAAAACAATCTGCTTCTTTCTTATTAAATAATTATCCCAATATAATAATGCTGAACTAAGAACTTACTGTTATAAGGAAATTAATTATTTTAATATACTAAAGGGATGTTCCACGTGGAACATCCCTTTAACTTAAAAACATGTGAATGACTTATTTTACTTTTGTTCCGTTTGGTAAAGATTGATCAATCGATGCAAGAGACAGCGTTCCGTTCTCTTCTCCGGCAAGGATCATTCCTTGAGAAAGCTCTCCGCGAAGCTTTACCGGTTTCAAGTTCGTAACACAAATCACTTTTTTCCCTACCAATTCATCCGGCTGATAGAACTTAGCAATCCCTGATACTACTTGACGTTTTTCAAATCCAAGATCCAGTTGTAGCTTAAGAAGTTTATCAGCTTTTTTAACCGGTTCCGCTGAAATGACTTCGGCTACACGAAGCTCAACTTTCATGAAATCGTCAATTCCGATTTCTTCTGATTCTTCCTTTGCAGGAGCTTCTTTCTTCTCTTCTACAACAGGAGCAGAACCCTGCATTTTCTCTTTTATGAAATTCACTTCTTCTTGCAGTTCAAGACGAGGGAAGATTGGTTCCCCTTTCTTGACTACTTCGGTTCCTGCCGGTATGGCTCCAAAGCTCTCCAGACTCTCCCAAGTGTGCATTTTTTCGTCATGAAGATTCAGTTGCTCAAAAATCTTCTTAGGTGTTCTGGTCAAGAATGGTTGCAATAGTACGGCGACTCTGCGCAATGATTCAGCTAAGTGACTCATGACACTGCCAAGTTCTTCTTTCTTGCTTTCATCTTTCGCTAATGCCCAAGGCTGTGTTTCATCGATGTATTTATTCGTGCGGCTGATTAACTGCCAAAGACTCGACAGTGCCACTGAAAACTCCATATTTTCCATGGCAGATTCGTACTTCTTGACGGTTTCGGTATTCATATCCAGAAGGGCTTGGTCAAACTCCCCTTTGGAATCCACATAAGTCGGAATGACTCCATCAAAGTATTTATTAATCATGGCCACTGTTCGATTTAACAGATTCCCAAGATCATTTGCCAGGTCAAAGTTGATTCTCTCTACAAATCCTTCCGGTGTGAAGACCCCGTCCGATCCAAATGGTACTTCTCTTAACAGATAGTAACGAAGAGAATCAAGACCATAGCGATCGATAAGAGTAACGGGATCAACGACGTTCCCTTTAGACTTGGACATTTTTCCATCCTTCATCAGAAGCCAGCCGTGAGCGAATACCTTCTTAGGAAGTGGAAGATCTAAAGCCATCAGCATGATCGGCCAGTAAATCGTATGGAAACGGACAATCTCTTTCCCTACAAGATGTACATCGGCGGGCCAATATTTCAAGTAATTGGCATCATTTTCGCTGCCATATCCCAATGCAGTAATATAGTTAGAAAGAGCATCGATCCACACATAAATGACGTGCTTTGGATCTCCTGGCACTTTCACTCCCCAATCAAAGGTCGTACGTGAAACAGCCAAGTCTTCCAAACCAGGTTTAATGAAGTTGTTCACCATCTCATTCTTACGGGACTCAGGTTGAATGAACTCTGGGTTCTCTTCATAATAAGCCAGTAGTCGATCGACGTATTTACTCATCTTGAAGAAATACGATTCTTCCTTTACTTTTTCAACCGGGCGGCCACAATCCGGACAGTTCCCGTTTTCCAACTGTCTTTCAGTAAAGAAAGATTCACACGGTGTACAATACCACCCTTCATACTGATCAAGATAAATATCCCCTTGCTCAACAAGCTGATTGAAGATTTTTTCCACAATATCCTTATGACGCTTTTCCGTCGTCCGGATGAAGTCATCATAAGATATATCTAGTTTCCCCCAAAGGTCTTTGATTCCACTGACAATACCGTCTACGTATTCTTGAGGAGTGATTCCCTCTTCCTGAGCCTTTCTTTGAATCTTCTGTCCATGCTCGTCCGTACCTGTCAGATACATGACATCGAATCCACGCATTCTCTTATAACGGGCCATGGCATCACCTGCAACCGTGGTGTATGCATGTCCAATATGTAAATTTCCACTTGGATAATAAATCGGTGTTGTAATATAGAAGGTGTTTAATTTTTCTTCCACTTTCTGTTCCTCCTCTTTTTTAAATATACCCCCATAAAGCCAAAAAACCCTCCGAATGGTTTATAGCGGTATGTTTGTAATATACATCCAATTAAAAGACACTTACCTATCATCTTAACCTCTTATCTCATCAAAATATACCTAAAATAAAGGGTTTCTGCAACTAAACATTGCTAACAATCGATTATGTCGAATTACCCGTTGAACATTGTCGATTATTGTCGAATTAGAACTGATTATAAAGAAAATTCGACAAAATTTATTACTATTACATTCATTACAATAATATTCAATTGGTAATACAATTATTTACAACAAAGCGTAAAGCTTATTATATCAGTATTTGAACATCCATTTTTTATTAATAATTGTCAGATTTAATTATTGACGAGATACCTAATCGTTGGTATGATAGAAACAGTAAAAGAAATTTGTCGAATATTGACGAAATAGATAGAGATAAATCATTTTATTTGGAGGAGATTCTCAAATGAAGTCTACAGGTATTGTAAGAAAAGTTGATGAATTAGGCCGTGTCGTTATTCCTATCGAATTACGCCGTACACTAGGTATTGCAGAGAAAGATGCTTTGGAAATTTACGTGGATGACGAAAGAATCATCTTAAAGAAATACAAGCCAAGCATGACTTGCCAAATCACTGGTGAAGTTTCTGATGACAACATCAAGCTTGCTAACGGTAAATTAGTTCTTAGCCGTGAAGGTGCAGATCAATTACTGAAAGAAATCCAGGAATCATTACAATCAAAATAATTTGTTGTTACTATATCAAAAGCCTGAGTCACTCGACTCAGGCTTTTTTTTGATCATGTTGACTGATCTCTCTTTATTCGACGTGATAAGCTTGATACACTTCACGCTTTGGCAGGGATCGTTCTTTTGAAACTTGCTTGATGGCTTCTTTGGATGACAGGCTTTTTTCATTTACATAGTGGTCAACATGTTCCTGAAGAGAGAAGCTGCTCCACCACACCTCTTCATTTTCTTTATCCGTTGGTCCTGCTCCTTCGATCAATAAGCAGAATTCCCCGCGAACTTCCCCATCGTTTGCCCATTCCATGACTTCTTCAAGAGACCCGCGGATGAATTCCTCAAACTTTTTCGTGAGCTCGCGACAAATGACGATTTGCCTGTTCCCGAGAGCGGCATAGAGTTCTTTTAATGTTTCTTTTAATCTATGGGGTGATTCATATAGGATAAATGTCTCTTCCAAAGATTTGAGTGTTTCAAGTTCAGCTCGCTTATCCTTTTTTCCTCTGTGTAAAAAACCATAGAAATAAAATGGCTGCGGGGATAAGCCTGAAGCGATGAGAGCCGTAAGCGCTGCATTTGCACCAGGCAATGGAATCACCGCAATTTCATGATGAATGGCTTCTTTCACCAGTTCAAACCCAGGATCTGAGATGGATGGCATTCCTGCATCACTCACAAGGGCTACAAGCTCGCCTTTCTTCATCCGTTCAATCAGCTTCTGCCCGCTCGTTTCTTTATTATGCTCATGATAGCTAATGATCGGCGTATCAATTTCAAAGTAATTGCACAGTTTCTTCGTATTTCTTGTGTCTTCGGCTGCGATGACAGACGCTTCCTTCATCATGCGGATGGCACGGAACGTCATATCCTCTAAGTTCCCGATTGGTGTTGGAACGAGGTACAAGCTACCTTTATCACCATCCTGAAAACTTTTTTGCTGGTTCATTGTATCACTCACCTCCTGAATCACGTTTGTTGGTTTGTATCAGTATGTCCAAATAGCATATCATGTACTTCTTGGGAATACTGATTTTGATCATCATACACATATAATGGAGGAAGGATTTTTAGGTCTGGTTTCCCATCTTTTATTCCTTCAATTAATATCGTGTTGGCTTCTCTTCCCGGCTTCGGATAGACGAAGCGCAGCCGTTTCGGCTCAAGACGATGTTTCCTCATCAAGGATAAGATGTCCATCAATCGACCAGGCCGGTGCACAAAGGATGCTTTTCCTCCCTGCTTCAATAAGTAGCTTGAAGCTTTGATGGTATCTTCGAGACTACATAAGATTTCATGGCGGGCAATCGCATAGTGCTCATTCACATTTCGTTTATCTCCCGGTGGCGTATTGAAATAGGGAGGATTACAAGTGACCACATCGTAGTGGGAATGATGAAGAAGTTGATCAATCTCTTTAACATCCCCCAATTTCATCGTTATCTGATCTTGGCGAGCATTATACTCGACGCTTCTTTGGGCCATATCAAACAACCGCTCTTGGATTTCCACACCTGTAATGTGGACATTCGTTCTTGCACTAAGTAATAAAGGAATGATTCCGTTACCTGAACACAAGTCCACCACTTTTCCTTTATGAATAGGCAAGTAGCTGAAGTGGGCCAAAAGAACCGCATCTGTTGAAAATGAGAAAACAGATGGACTTTGGATGATCCTCATATTCTCAGCTAATAAATAATCTAAGCGTTCATCTTCTTTTAACTCGACCATCGGTTTCCTCCATATTTCTTCTATTATATGTGTTTTGCTTTTCGATTTGTCCAGCTCCAGGGGCTTGGGGCTCGAGGTCTTAAGCCAATTAACCCAAAAAGGCAAAGAACGCCTTTCCGGGTTACTCGTCTTAAGCTTGTCGCCCCAGTACGAGCCCCTTCCGCTTTTCGATTGTCCAGCTCCGGCGGCTAGCCCCTCGAGGTCATAAGTTAAAGTGACCGAAAAGGCACAGAACGCCTTTCCTGCCACTTCATCTTATGCTTGTCGGGCCTGACCAAGCCGCCTACGCTTTTCGAATAAAAAGGACCAATCCCACTAGACATGGATCAGTCCTTCTTGTGATTTGTATGCTGTTTCGGGAGGATGAGGTGCTCCTCTATTTCTTGTTTAAGAAAGAAAGGCAGAATAAGCAGTCTTCATCCTTCCGGGGACTTCCGAAATGTATGTTACAAATATGAAATCCTTCCTGGTATAATCGGGCTAGATTGTCATAGCCTTCTCCGATATCCAGTGTTTTATCTTCTAAGTCTATGTCTGACTCACTCGTCGTACCCGCATCGCTGTTTTTTTGTACCTTTTTAGGTGAGTTCTCTGTTTGTTCCAGTCTACGGCGCAAATGCTCATTTTCAAGCTTCAAAGAGTTATTCTCCTCTAACATCTCAGCTAGGCATTGTTTGAGCTCACCCAATTGATGATATAAATGACCAATTTGTTGTTCCATGTTACTGACTGAATCAAAGAACTCTTTCTTATCCACGACACTACACCCCGTTACTCTGTGGCTTGGAATGATACGGCACCCTCGTTCATAATTTCATCTAATGTAAATTCCAGAACCCGTTCTTCTTCTTTGATTTCTACCTGAAGAATACGCTCAAGAATATTAAGACCTACCACTTTACCTTTCCCATTAGGTGTCTTAATCACTTCTCCGATATCAGGTAATTCTTCTTTTGCTGCTTCATATTCGTCGTTCTCATATTTCAGACAGCACATTAAACGTCCGCATAAACCTGAAATCTTCGTTGGATTAAGAGATAGATTTTGATCCTTCGCCATCTTTATGGATACAGGTTCAAAATCCCCTAAAAAGGTTGAACAACATAGCATGCGGCCACAAGGACCAATACCACCCAGCATTTTTGCTTCGTCACGAACGCCAATCTGACGAAGTTCAATACGCGTACGGAAAATGGAGGCCAGATCTTTCACCAGCTCCCGGAAATCAACACGTCCATCAGCCGTAAAATAGAATATGACTTTATTACGATCGAATGTATATTCTACATCTACCAATTTCATATCTAATTGATGCTGATTAATTTTATCACAACATACGTTATAGGCTTCCGTTGCAGACGACTTGTTCTCATCTACAATCAAACGATCCTTTTGATCTGCGATCCGGATCACTTTTTTCAAAGGAAGCACTACATCGTTTTCTCCGACTTGCTTTCTCTCTACGACTACTTTACCGAATTCGACTCCGCGAACGGTTTCAACGATTACATAGCAATCTTTTTGAATGTCCAGTTCACCGGGATCGAAATAATAGATTTTACCCGCTTTTTTAAAGCGAACTCCTACAACATCGTACAAAGGACCATCACCCCTGCAGTTTTAGCATAAGCTGTTCTACTAGCAGCTGCGAATTCATATTGGCGTTTAATTTGCGTTTTGCTTCAAGGATCACCGTCATATTAGTAGAAAGACGATTGGTTGATACTTGAAGTGCGTTTGATTTCCAGTTTTCCTTTTGGTCCGGGTACACGAGCTGTTCTTCTTTTCCCAGCTGGATATGAAGTAAGTCTTTATATATTAGAAGTAAAAGATCCAAAGCTCGATCGACTTGATCTTTTTCTTTGAAGTGCTGTACAAAATCCTCTTGTATTTTGACCATTGCTTGGAAGGGACTTTTTTGGAGGACTTCATATAATTTTAACACTATTATTCTTGCTTGTGCAAACCACTCATTTTGACATATTTCTACAGCTTCCTCATAATGATTGGTTAAGTTTGCTGCGAGAGTGGCAAAATGTGGTTGTATTCCTTCTTCCATTAATTGTTTCGTCAGTTGTTCTTTCGGTAACGGCTTAAATGAAATCGTCTGGCACCTTGAAAGGATCGTAGGCAAGATCCTATGAATATTCTCAGTGATCAGAATCGCGGTTGTATCCGCTAACGGTTCTTCAAGAAACTTTAGTAGGCTATTAGCCGCATTAGCTGTCATTTTATCTCCATGGACAATGATGTAAATCTTCTTCTTGGATTCTACACCCGTCTTCGAGAATTCTTCTTGCAGACTTTTAATTTGGTCCTTCTTTATGGATAGACCATCAGGCTCGACGATATGGAGATCCGGATGATTTCCGTGATTAATTCTTTTACAGTTGTTGCACTCTTCACACGGCTTACCGTCCACCCGGTTCAGGCAAAGCAGTGCTTTGGCGAACAGGATGCTCATTTCTTTCTTTCGTGTCCCTTTTTCACCCTCAAATAAATAAGCATGAGCGACACGATCCTTCAATATACTATTCTGCAGCATCTGAAGGACGACGGGCTGAAATGGTTGTATCTCTTCAAACAACATGTCTTAACATCACTCTCTTACATATAAAGATTAATAAGGAGACCTTTTATTTCCCCGATCTTTCCTAATATATCAATGGATTTCTTCTCTTTATCCAACACATCTTCAGTTAAACCAACAAGATGCTGATCAACTGTTTCGACGATATTTAGCTTTCGTCCCTCTCCATACTGATTCCATGTATGGGATTGCTTCAAGTCCATTCCAAAATCAACGGCTTCCCGCACAAACTTCTTGACCAATGTTTTATACTTGGCAAGATCTTTGAACGTCCTGGACTTTGCTAAACGGCTTCCGGCATCTTCTATCGTCACAAGAAGCTTATTGAGCTGGTCCATCTGCATCTTCTGATCATGCTTCTGAACAAGCTGCCCGAACTTGACTTGACCAGAATTGACAGATCTCTGGTCTTTCGCGACATTATCTAAAGACACACGGTGGTCTTGGTTAATTTTCATACGTTGAACCTCACTTTAGAACTGATGAAACTGATCGACAGGGAGAACGAAAACCGTTGCTCCACCTACAGCCACTTCAACAGGATAAGGCACATAAGAATCTGCATTTCCTCCCATAGGGGATACAGGTGCCACCATTTGGTCACGGGACTGACAATTTTCTTTAATGACCTGTAACGCCTTCTCCACACGGATATCCTCCGTACCAATAATGAATGTGGTATTACCGGACTTCAAAAACCCACCGGTACTCGCTAATTTTGTCGAACGAAAATTATGTTCCATCAGGGCATTAGACAAACGATTGCTATCTTTATCCTGCACAACTGCCATAATTACCTTCATGAATGATTCCTCCGTTATAAAGCCATTTACTTCCTTCTATTATATCATTGAAAGGACTCCAATGCTTCATCTAAAAAAGAGACGGACTTCTTAGCATAGATGTTTGCTTAGAAGTCCGTCCTCTTATTCTCTTACTTGTTCAAGTAACCCGTCACGATTTCATATGCATCCGCTAACACGGCTTCCTTACCCTTACTCGCATCGATGACCTGGATACGATCCGGATACTGTTCGATTAACTTCTGATATCCATCCCAGACACGGGTATGAAAATCCATTGATTCCAGATCTAAACGATTCACTTCTCTACCATTATGTTTAGCAATTCTCTTTAACCCTTCTTCAGGATCGATATCAAAGTAAAGCGTTAAATCCGGCATTCTATCCTCAATCGCAAATTGATTGATATTCATGACTTCTTCCATCCCGATTCCACGGGCATTCCCCTGGTACGCGAGGGAGCTGTCAATGAAGCGATCACAAATGACGACCTTTCCTTCGTTAAGGGCCGGGATCACCTTCTCCACCAGATGCTGCCGTCTCGCAGCGGCATATAACAGAGCTTCCGTCCGCATATCCATTTCGGTATTGTCTGTATTTAATATGACTTTCCTTATCTGCTCGGCAATTGAAATGCCCCCAGGTTCCCTCGTCTGAACAACATCCAATCCATCCTGCTTCAGTTGTTGATATAACTCTGATAATATCGTTGATTTCCCGGCTCCCTCGGGGCCTTCAACGGTAATGAACAATCCTTTTGTCATCTATTTCCCTCCGCTTATCGATACACAAACACACAGCGGTCAACCAAACGATGATGACCTTGTATATTTGCCTTATTCACTATATACTCATTTAACCGCCAGATTACCTCGGCTGAGATCCTTTCACCAGGTACCAACAGAGGAATTCCTGGTGGATAAGGCGTCACCATTCCAGCCGAAATCTCACCTTCCGCCTCATCCAGTGAAACAAGGACTTCCGTCTTCGCGTCCATTTCCTCAAGCGCCAACTCTAAGGTGGAGAAGTGGGATTCCCTTACTGAATGCTTTGGACGTATGACCGGGCTCACCTCTACAACCGGTGCATTCTCAAGCGCCCTGGATATCCTTTTGACCGCCTCTTCGTATGGAAACGAAAGTCCCCTCTTTACAAGAGGAAGGATCAGTAATACTTGTGAAGGATCAGCAAGTTCAGGGAAAATCCCTTCTGACTCTAGCCATTCCTGCAGCACATATCCCGTCCGTCCCTCAAGCTTCAAGATAAGCTTTAAGGGATCATGTGACTGTTCAATGATCAGCTGAGGATGAATCTCCTCGAGTGCTTGCAAAAAACCGCTGACGTCCTGAAGCGTTTGATCCAAATCTTCTTTAGAAAACGTCCCGACATATGATCTCGCATAATCAAGCGATGCCATAATCGGATACGACGGACTACTTGATTGTAGCATAGCTAAATACTCTTTTACCTTACGCCCATTCACCCGATTACTTCCAATATGTAAATACGACCCCATCGTCATGGCCGGAAGCATCTTATGTGCCGATTGAATCACAATATCTGCCCCACAATCCAAAGCAGTCTCAGGAAAAGGTGTGCCCAAAGTAAAATGAGCACCGTGGGCCTCATCAATGATACACGTGACATCGTATTTATGTAACTCTTCCATTATCTTTCTAATATTATAGGCATATCCATAATAAGTCGGATACGTCAGTACACATGCTTTCACATGCGGGAACGCCAACAGCGCCTTCTTCACGGAATCAAACCGAACACCAAGGGAAGTCCCTGCCTGATCCCACTCTGTTTCGATGAATACCGGAACAGCCCGGGCAAGTTTGATACCGTTCAACACTGACTTATGACAGTTCCGTTGAACAAACACCATATCCCCAGGTTCACAGGAAGAAAGAATCGCCGCGATATTCCCGACTGTACTCCCATTCACCAAAAAATAACTCTTCAATGAACCATATACATCCGCAAGCATGTCCTCAGCTTCCGCTATCGCCCCATGCGGATCATGTAAATCATCCAGTCCGCTTAACTCTGTAAGATCCCCTTGATAAAAAGAATGATTTCCCATCATCATTAATCCGTTCTTATGCCCCGGCACATGAAATGAAATAGGGTTAACGGACCGATGTCCTTCTATCGCTTCAATAAGCGGGGTTCGTGTATGATCTCGCTTCATTCAACGTATCTCCTCAATAAAAATATCCATACATATCGTATCACACCCGTGCTCCTCAATGGGCTGGATAATTCAAATCTTATCGATTGTAAACGTATGAACCTAGGAAACTGGCAATATTGACAAAAAAAATCATAACCATGTATACATTCTGGTTATGAGTAGATTTGAGGAGTATTCACTTTTTTCAGCCTTTGAATAAACGTTTTATACAAAGGATCATTCGTTTCTGTATGAACCATTTCATTCTCACATTCTGTGCAGATAAACGATGTGTATAGATGGATTCCAACCTTCTTCTCAACGTGACATACGATACACTCTTCCAAAGCAGCCTTACGCTCCATAGGGCTCTCCACCTCCATACAATCAATTCTGCCTCAAAACCACTAATTGTATACATAATTTTAAACATTTAAACTGACAGAATAATCAAGTGTACTCTAATCTTATGTAACTGTCACCATGTCTGTGTATGTCTCTCTAAAAAAGATTGTGAAAAGATGTTGGCATATTGGTGGCACGCCTTGATAATGTTTTAGATTGGGAGAGGGGAATGTGTTGATTTTGTTGGTTGGGGTATGAGTAGGGGATCTGGTGGTAAACGGGGAGATTAAGATGGAAATCTGGAGAAAATAAGGTCATTTCGAGCAAGTTCAGAGCAGAGTTGACGGGGAAATGAGCTTTTTGAGGACTTTTGCTGGGAAGTTGTAACATTAGAATGGACTGGCTTGGTGAGGAATGCGTCTTTCTTATCTTTTTTGCGTCGTTTTCGGAGGGAATTGCGTCACTTTTTTGTTATATGCGTCTTTTACCAATTTTCACCTAATACGAAACATCAGCTACTTCTTTCCAATAATAAAAAAGAGTAACTCACAATGAGCGGCGAATCTCTTCGTCCGCTTCACTCATTCAGATCCTCGTGTGGAAGCCTGAACGAAGGTCTTCACTCCCTCGTGTCCTCGACCTTCTTGCCCCTCCCTACCCTCACAGTGCGTCCAATGAGAATGAAACAAAACCAATGGTTCTTCGAACTTCAAACCAACAAAAAAAGAGTAACTCCAATGAGCTACTCTTTTCACATATTGCCTGGCGACGTCCTACTCTCACAGGGGGAGATCCCCCAACTACCATCGGCGCTGAAGAGCTTAACTTCCGTG
>NZ_JBITVL010000013.1:0-39575 GCF_044542955.1 Rossellomorea sp. NPDC077527
TTAACACCGAATTAGCTGCATAGAAAATAAGTGTCCAACTTTATGGGTCCAGTGCAGTTTTTGCTGAGGAGGCTCGGCCGAACGTCCGTGGAAAGCGAAGCAGTTCCCCTCATCCTCTAGCACACACTCAATGACAGAGGATCTGATATTCATAGTCCGTGGTAAAGCAACAATCTTTACAATACAACTTTTTACTATATCAAACTCCTTACAATTCCTAGAATTCCTTTTATAAAAGAGGATTTTCCCAATATAGTATAGAATAACTACTAATAGAAGTTGGAATGGGGAGGTGGCAAGACTTGAAAGAGAAAATACGTGATCTTATAGCAGACAATGAATGCACCCATGTTCTATATGCCTATGAGGATAGAGAAAAGTATTTGAAAAATGCCATCATTTATACTCTCGAAGGAATTGAAATGGGGGAAACTGTCATTTTAATTGAAAACGAGAGGAATATGAACGTACTACAAAAACATCTGAATCGACAATTAACCAGTAGTCAGTTGAAGAAGGTCCACGCTATCAGTAACTTTGACTTTTATCAATCAAGTGGAAGTTATCATCCGCCAGCCATCTATGAGCAATTAATGAAAACGATCACTCCATATTTGGAAAATCAAATATCATTCAGGTCCTGGACAAATGTGGAATGGGGAACATTAGAGGATCCCTGCTCCATCATCGAGTGGTTTGAAACAGAAACTGATCGCGTAGTCCATGAGCATAAACTGAAAGTGGTCTGTGCATATGATTATGAGAAAATGCCGGAATATTTAGGAGAGGCCTTAAAGAAAAGTCATGGGCATCTGATGACGGATGAAAACATACTGTCATCAAAAGTTTACAGTGAAAGTAAATAGTCAGTGATTGAAAGCGATAATCCTTATAAGGGGATTATCGCTTTTTTATGAACTTTATGGGGCTATTAAAAAATATATCGATAATTAACGAAAAATAAAGAATTTTTGAACAATATACTTGTCCGTACCTCCTAGATAACTTATAATAAAAATGAAAGCGCTTAAATAGTTAAAAAATACATAAATACAGGAGGATCTTAGATGCTTTATAATAATCCGAACACGGAAGGCTCACTGGTACAATTTAAAGACAAGTATGAGAACTATATCGGTGGGGAATATGT
Source organism: Rossellomorea sp. NPDC077527 (assembly GCF_044542955.1). Classification (NCBI taxonomy): domain Bacteria; kingdom Bacillati; phylum Bacillota; class Bacilli; order Caryophanales; family Bacillaceae; genus Rossellomorea; species Rossellomorea sp. NPDC077527. The sequence continues at coordinate 1,151 of NZ_JBITVL010000013.1, forward strand.
CCCGCCGGCAAGTGGGGAATATTTTGAAAATGTATCTCCGGTAACGGGGAAGGTTTTCACCAAAATTGCCCGCTCCAATAAAGAGGATGTTGAAAAGGCATTGGATGCGGCACATGCTGCGAAAGATGCTTGGGGGAAAACCTCTGTAACTGAAAGATCCATCATCTTAAATAAAATTGCAGATCGCATGGAAGAAAACCTGGAAATGCTGGCTGTAGCTGAAACGTGGGATAATGGAAAGCCGGTTCGTGAAACAATGGCCGCAGATTTACCACTCGCGGTTGATCACTTCCGTTATTTCGCAGGTTGCATCAGAGGGCAGGAAGGATCTCTTGGTGAAATTGACAATGATACCGTTTCTTATCATTTCCATGAGCCGATCGGGGTCGTAGCCCAGATCATCCCTTGGAACTTCCCGATTCTGATGGCGGTATGGAAGATCGCTCCTGCCCTTGCTGCAGGAAACTGTGTTGTATTGAAACCGGCAGAACAAACACCGGCTTCCATCATGGTTCTTCTTGAACTGATTGAAGACCTTCTGCCTAAAGGCGTACTGAATGTAGTTCAAGGATTTGGAGTAGAAGCAGGCAAACCCCTTGCCCAAAGCAAGCGCGTTGGAAAAGTAGCCTTCACGGGTGAAACGACAACTGGACGACTGATCATGCAGTATGCTTCACAGAATATCATCCCTGTTACGTTGGAGCTTGGTGGTAAGTCTCCAAATATCTTCTTTGAAGATGTCATGGATCAGGATGATGACTTCCTTGATAAAGCAGTGGAAGGGTTCGTCATGTTTGCCCTTAACCAGGGAGAAGTGTGCACATGTCCATCAAGAGCACTGATTCAGGAATCAATCTACGATAAGTTCATGGAACGTGCAATCGAACGCGTGAAACAGATTAAGCAGGGTAACCCATTGGATACTGATACAATGCTCGGAGCGCAGGCTTCCCAGGAGCAATTGGATAAAATCCTTTCTTATATTGAAATCGGTAAAGAAGAAGGGGCAGAAGTCCTTATTGGCGGAGAGCAGAATAAACTGGAAGGCGATCATGAATCCGGATTCTATGTAAAGCCTACAGTCTTCAAAGGCAACAACAAAATGCGCATTTTCCAAGAAGAAATCTTCGGACCGGTTGTTTCTGTTACAACCTTCAAAACGAAGGAAGAAGCCCTGGAAATCGCCAACGATACCCTGTATGGACTTGGAGCGGGTGTATGGACGCGTGACATGAATACTGCTTACCGTTTCGGAAGAGAGGTTCAGGCAGGTCGCGTTTGGACAAACTGTTATCATCAATACCCGGCACATGCAGCATTCGGTGGCTACAAAATGTCAGGTATCGGTCGTGAAAACCATAAAATGATGCTCTCACACTATCAGCAAACAAAGAATTTACTAGTCAGCTATAGTCCTAAAGCGTTAGGATTCTTCTAAAATGGAACAGCGACTAGAGGCAACGGAACAAGCCCTCCAGCTGATTGAAACGTTAAAGGGAAAGCACGGTGCCCTCCTGTTTCATCAGTCAGGTGGATGTTGTGATGGCAGTTCTCCTATGTGTTTAAGTCAAGATGATCTGATCATCGGTGACAGTGATGTATTGGTAGGTACTGTAGCCGACTGTCCTTTTTACATGAATGAGCAACAGTATGAGTATTGGAAACATTTCCGTATCATATTGGATGTAAGAGAGGGAAGGGGAGGAGTGTTCTCCCTGGAATCCACGGAAGGCATGCGCTTTATCACGGATTCTAAATTGATCAAAGCCTGACATGTGATGTTATGGTTTTCCTTTTCTAAAATTCTTTTTTGGAGACAACCTATTGTATAGGTTGTCTCTTTTCTATTGTCTGAATCTACTATTTTTAATCATTACTAATTTAAAATAATTATAATTTGTGATTGACTTTCATTCTCAATTGAGTAGAATATAACTGTAATCACATAATAATAATTATAATTTAGAGGAGTGTTTGTAGTGGATAATAGACAACTAACAACGAATCAAGGCGCGCCAATTGGCGATAATCAGAACTCAATAACAGCAGGAGAAAGAGGGCCTACACTGCTAGAAGATTATCAACTAATTGAGAAGCTTGCTCACTTCGACAGAGAAAGGGTTCCAGAAAGAGTCGTCCATGCAAGAGGAGCGGGAGCGCACGGGGTGTTCGTGACGAAAAACAGCATGAAGAAATATACAAAAGCTGCCCTTTTTCAAAATGCCGGTAAAGAAACCCCTGTATTTGCTCGTTTCTCTACGGTTGTCCATGGTCAGCATTCTCCGGAAACATTGAGGGATCCCCGTGGATTTGCCGTGAAATTTTACACGGAAGAGGGGAATTGGGATTTCGTTGGAAACAATCTTCCTGTTTTCTTCATACGGGATGCCATGAAGTTTCCGGACATGGTTCATTCCTTAAAGCCCAATCCTCAAACAAATATCCAGGAACCTGAGAGGTACTGGGATTTCATGTCCTTGACCCCGGAATCAACGAATATGCTGCTTCATCTCTATACGGATGAGGGCATTCCTGCAAACTATAGACAAATGCGGGGATCGAGTGTTCATGCCTATAAATGGGTAAATGAAGCGGGGAATTCCGTATATGTAAAATTAAGATGGAAACCTAAACAAGGCATTGAGAATCTATCTTCTGAAAAAGCAGGAGAAATTCAGGGGAAGGACTTTAATCATGCAAGTCGTGATTTATATGAATCAATCGAGAATGGGGATTTTCCTGAATGGGATCTTTATGTGCAGGTACTCGATCCAATGGAAATGGATGAATATGATTTCGATCCCCTGGATGCAACAAAGGATTGGCCGGAAGATGACATTCCACCACAAATTGTCGGAACGATGATGTTGAATCGAAATCCTGAGAATGTCTTCGCGGAAACAGAATCAGTCGGTTTCAATCCCGGAGTGCTGGTGAATGGAATGTTGCCGTCAGAAGATAAATTATTACAAGGAAGACTTTTCTCCTATTCAGACACACAACGTTATCGAATCGGAGCCAATTACCTTCAGCTCCCTATCAACTGTCCATTCGCTCAGGTAGCAAATAATCAGAGGGACGGGCATATGCCAATCAAGCAGCAGAAGGGGTCTGTGAACTATGAGCCAAACAGCTTTGATGATACGCCGAAAGAGGTTGCTGGCTATATAGAGGTGCAGCAGCCGATGACTGGTGAAAGAGGGAGGCAGAAGATCCGTAAAACAGATGACTTCGGTCAAGCGGGAAGCATCTACCGAAGTTATCCTGATGAAGTGAAAGAACAGGTGGTGAAAAATATTTCTGCAGAGTTATCCACCATTGACGAAAGAATCGCCCTTAGAGCCATATGCAATTTCTTTCGGGCAGATGAAGAACTTGGAAAGAGGCTGGCGGATCGAATTGGTATGGATTTGTCTCCTTATTTGCAGCATATGTCATAAAATGAAAATGGAATGGAAGGGTACCAGACTCTTAATGAGGACTGGTGCTCTTTTTTTGGAAAGGATAGAGGAGTAAATGGGAGAGGTTTTTATATATGAACCGTTATGTTGACTTATCTACCGTTTAGGAAATTTATTAACCCTAAATCTGAATTTATCGACCGTATTTTCAATTTATCAACCGTAATTTCAGGATATCGACCATTCTACATAAATCGACAAAATCACCGGACTCCATTCGAAAATCCCCTATACCATAACAAAAAACCACTTCCCCAAAAAAAGAAAGTGGCCCCCAAAACCCATCAAAATGAACTCCGCTCAATCCCATACTTCCGGATCCGGTACTGCAGATTCTGCCTGCTCATCCCGAGTGATTTCGCTGTTTTGGTGATATTGAACTCGTGGTACTTCAGTGCTTTCTGGATATAATAGGTTTCAGCTTCTTCCATGAAAAGCTCCAATGGCTTGATTTCTGTTCCTGATTGATAGAGAAACTCCGATTCATCCTGGTTTTGATGACCGATTGCTGCATGATGGATTCTCTGCCTGAAACCGAATGGAAGGTGGTTGAATCCGATTTCTTCTTCGAATCCCACCAGATTAAATGCCCCCTCGATGACGTGCTCAAGCTCACGGACATTTCCCGGCCAGTCATACTGTTGGAATATCTCCCACACTTCATCGGAAATCCCTTTGATGTTCATAGCAAAATGATGATTGAACTGATCGATGAAATAGTTCACAAGTTCCGGCATATCTTCTTTTCTCGAACGGAGAGAAGGGATGAAGACCGATACGATGCTCAGTCTATAATAAAGATCCTTCAAAAGGCGTCCCTCTGCAATGGCATCAATTGGATCTTCGTTCACTGTCGCCATCACTCGAACGTCAAATGGAAGGTCCGTCCCTTTCGAAAAGAAGTTTAATAGCTTCTCCTGAAGGGAAGGGGTTAATGAGTTGATTTCATCAAGCAGGAGTGTTCCGCCCTGGGCCTGCTGGAATAAAGACGGTCGGTGATCTTCAGAGGATTCCACTTCATCTTCAATGGTAAAGAGCATTTCTTCAAGCATATCGTCCCGCAAAGATGAACAGTTTTGCGTAATAAAAGGGTGGTTGGCACGGGCACTGTCATTATGAATACTTTGAGCGAACAATTCTTTTCCTGTTCCGATCTCCCCACAGATCAAAACCGGGGAAGAGGTCCTCGTCGCCTGTTTTCCGGTTTCTACAGCTACCTGTAGGCGGGGATGCTTGCCGATGATGCTGTCAAAGGTGAAAAAGCTGCTGGACTTTTTATGTACTTGATCTCTCATCACTTTTTCAAGCTTGGTGATGTCCCTGGCAATTTCAATGGCTCCGATCAGCACATCACCGTGAAAAATCGGAAAGGTGTCATTCATTGTCGTGATTTCAATTCCGTTCATATTGAAATATGTTTGCTTCACATTGAGAGTGGGTTCTTTTGTAGTTAGGACCTTCAGAAGGGTGCTTTCTTCCTCGGAGTGGAATTGGAAAACATCCAGCAAATTCTTATCCAGGACGTCTTCGATTTCCATCCCTTCAATTTCACGCATCTTTCGATTGTAGATGATGGTCCTTCCTGTCGAGTCGATGACATGAACGCCTGATTCCAGATGTTCGGCGACTTTCTCGTACATATACAACCGTTTTTCAAGTTCCAGCATACGGTCTCTCTCCTTTTCAAAATCTTGGATTCTAATGGCAAATGTATTTGCTGATCTATAGTCACTTCAGGTTATATTTTCAAAAAGAATGGGATAATAGAAAATTTTAAAAAAACTCTTGAAAAACGCAACTATCTTTTGCATTATTATAAGTGTAAGGGTTTTCTAAATGCAAATATTTTTTGCATACCTGTTAATGTCCCTTGTCATTCCGGATTAAGTGTGGAAGTTGGAGAAGCCTGTTGATACAGGGGCTCTCTCCTTGTATATAAATATTGAATTGTTTTTACTACGTTAGGAGGAACCTATTATGGCAGTTAGTACTCATTCGATTATTGAACAAACAGAAAAGTATGGTGCGAAAAACTATCATCCCCTACCAATCGTCATCTCAGAAGCTGAGGGTGTTTGGGTGAAAGATCCTGAAGGAAATAAGTATATGGATATGCTAAGCGCTTATTCAGCAGTAAACCAGGGACATCGCCATCCAAAAATCATTCAGGCGTTAAAGGATCAGGCAGACCGTGTGACGTTAACATCCCGTGCATTCCATAATGACCAATTGGCCCCTTGGTATGAAAAGATTTGTAAACTGACAGGTAAAGACATGGCTCTTCCAATGAACACCGGTGCAGAGGCAGTGGAAACGGCAATCAAAACGGCTAGACGCTGGGCTTATGATGTGAAGGGTGTAGCTGAAAACAGTGCAGAAATCATTGCATGTAACGGTAACTTCCACGGAAGAACGATGACAGCTGTTTCCCTTTCTTCAGAAGAGGAATACAAGCGCGGCTTCGGTCCGATGCTTCCAGGGATCAACTTGATTCCTTACGGTGATCTGGAAGCGTTGAAAGAAGCGATCACTCCAAACACAGCAGCTTTCCTTATTGAGCCAATCCAGGGAGAAGCAGGGATTGTATTTCCTCCTAAAGGCTTCATGAAAGCGGCATATGAGCTATGTAAGGAAAACAATGTCCTATTCATTGCAGACGAAATCCAGGCAGGTCTAGCCCGTTCCGGTAAAATGTTTGCGTGTGAGTGGGAAGATGTGAATCCTGATATGTACATCCTAGGAAAAGCATTGGGTGGAGGAGTATTCCCGATTTCATGCGTTGTAGCAGATGAGGAAGTGCTCGGCGTATTCAACCCTGGCTCACACGGATCTACTTTCGGAGGAAATCCAATGGCATGTGCTGTTTCAGTTGCATCCCTGGATGTGTTGATCGACGAAGATCTCGCCGGCCGTTCCCTGCAAATGGGAGAATACTTTATGAGTAAACTTCGTGAGATAGATAATCCTATGATTAAGGAAGTTCGTGGCAGCGGTTTATTCATTGGTGTTGAGCTAAGTGAACCTGCTCGTAAATACTGTGAACAACTGAAAGAAGAAGGACTGCTTTGTAAAGAAACACATGACACAGTGATTCGTTTTGCTCCACCGCTTGTCATCTCACAAGAAGACTTGGACTGGGCAATTGAGAGAATCAAGAAAGTATTGTCTTGATACTAATTCGGGTAAGAAGATTTTTTTCTGAAATGGGTCAAAACACATAGGAAAATAAAAATTATTTCTTTCCCAAGTCAATGGTTTAAGATACGGTAATATGTTACAATTACAACGTTTCAGATCACATAATAAAGAGGCGAATGTTTACAATGGGAGAAAACCTTAATCTGTTTACTTCTACACAGCATGTCATTAATGATGCTTTATCGAAGCTTGGATATACGGAAGAAATGTATGAACTTCTGAAAGAGCCGATTCGTATGTTGACCGTCCGGATCCCTGTAAGAATGGACGATGGCAGTATCAAAGTATTTACGGGCTACCGTGCTCAGCATAACGACGCAGTCGGTCCAACAAAGGGTGGGGTACGATTCCATCCTGAAGTGGATGAAGAGGAAGTAAAGGCTTTATCTATGTGGATGAGTTTGAAATGCGGTATTGTGGATCTGCCATACGGTGGAGGAAAAGGCGGGATCATCTGTGACCCGAGAACGATGTCTTTCACTGAACTGGAGAAGCTGAGCCGTGGTTACGTTCGTGCCATTAGTCAGATTGTCGGTCCGACGAAGGATATCCCGGCACCTGATGTGTACACAAACTCTCAAATCATGGCATGGATGATGGATGAATACAGCCGTCTTCGTGAAAATGACTCACCAGGGTTCATTACTGGAAAACCGATTGTCCTTGGTGGTTCCCAAGGTCGTGAAAAGGCAACAGCTCAAGGAGTGACCATCTGTATTGAACAGGCAGCAAAGAAACGTGGCATCGATATTAAAGGTGCACGTGTCGTCATCCAAGGTTTTGGAAACGCCGGCAGTTTCTTAGCGAAATTCATGCATGATGCCGGTGCGAAGGTAATCGCCATTTCAGATGCTCATGGAGCCCTCCATGATCCGGCAGGCTTGGATATTGATTATCTTTTAGATCGTCGGGATAGCTTCGGTACTGTTACGACTTTATTTGAAAACACAATTTCGAATAAAGAATTATTGGAGCTCGAGTGTGACATTCTTGTGCCTGCAGCGATTTCAAACCAAATCACGGAAGAAAATGTCTATGACATTAAAGCATCCATTGTGGTAGAAGCTGCGAATGGTCCGACTACCTTCGAAGCAACACGAATTCTTTCTGAAAGAGGGATCCTCCTTGTTCCGGATGTACTTGCGAGTGCGGGAGGGGTAACGGTTTCTTATTTCGAATGGGTTCAGAACAATCAGGGGTATTACTGGACAGAAGAAGAAGTAAACGAGAAGCTTTATGCTAAACTTGTCGAAGCTTTCAACAATGTATACGAAACATCTCAGAATCGTCGAGTGAATATGCGACTAGCCGCATACATGGTCGGCGCACGCAAAATGGCTGAAGCCTCAAGATTTAGAGGTTGGGTGTAACGATCGCATGAATGAAAGAACGTATTCTCATTTTCCAATGAGATGCGTTCTTTTTTTAGTCTTAGAAGGAATTTATGTAAGAATGTAGAAATGGTTAAAAAGCGTTGAATTTGGGTAAAATCATTGAAATTGACAATGAAATGATTGTGATGCATGATATTTATGTTCTTGTGTTTAAACTATTAAACATTAAAGATTCGGAGGGGAAATATGTCTACTGAACTATTGATAGAAGAAGCTTCTTCTGAAGCGATTGAATCCAGTCTGCAAGCGCATAAGAAATACTTCAAGTCCGGGGTGACCCGCCCCATTCAATACAGAAAAGATTTGTTAGAGAAATTTTCTACCGTTATTAAGGAACATGAAGCAGAAATCATCGATGCCCTTAAAAAAGATTTAAATAAGTCGGAAATGGAGACGTATGCGACGGAAATCGGCATCCTCCTTGAGGAAATCCGATTCGTGCTGAAGCATATCGATGAGTGGGCAGAACCCAAAAAAGTAAAGACGGCGAAAACACATATTGGTTCTAAAGCGTATACGGTACCGGAGCCCTACGGAGTCACATTGATCATCGCACCATGGAATTATCCGGTCCAGCTTGCATTGGCCCCGGTCATCGGAGCGATTGCAGCAGGAAATACAGCGATCATTAAACCGTCGGAGCTCACACCAACCACCTCTGCACTACTGGCTCAAATGATCAACACACAATTTGATCCAAGACAGCTTTTTGTCATTGAGGGAGGGGTGGAGACGACACAAAACCTTCTGAAGCAACCGTTTGATTATATCTTTTTCACAGGAAGTGTGCCGGTCGGGAAAGTGGTCATGGAAGCAGCCGCAAAGCAGTTGATCCCCGTAACCCTCGAATTGGGTGGAAAAAGCCCGTGTATCGTGGACGAAACGGCGGATATCCCCCTAGCCGCAAAGCGGATCGCTTTCGGGAAAGTGACGAACGCCGGGCAGACCTGTATTGCACCGGACTATCTATTTATCCATAGTAGCAAGAAAGATGAGTTCATCACGGAATTTAAGAAAACCGTGATCGAATTCTATGGGACGGAACCATTGAAGAGTGATAAGTTCGGACGAATTGTAAACGAACGGCATTACAATCGTTTAACAAGCTATTTGGAAGATGGGGAAATCCTTTTGGGAGGGAATGTGGATCCTGTCGGTTTGAAAATCGAACCTACGTTAATGAAGCCAAGAGATTTCTCGGTAGCGGTGATGCAGGATGAGATATTCGGTCCTGTCTTTCCTGTCATTGAGTATGACGATCTGGAAGAAGTCATCGACTTTGTGACAGAGCGTCCGAAACCCCTTGCCCTTTATCTATTCACGAGCAATCCCATAACTGAAGAGAGGATCAACGGATCGATCTCCTTTGGTGGAGGGTGCGTGAATGATACACTTATGCATATCGTCACACCGTACCTTCCTTTTGGAGGGGTAGGCGAAAGCGGAATCGGGAACTATCACGGAGAATCAAGTTTTTCAACCTTCTCCCATTATAAGAGCATTTTGAAGCAGACGACGAAATTCGATATGAGCTTCCGTTATCCAAGTGGAAGATTCGGTATGCAGATCATCAAAAAGTTGTTGAAATAGAAAAGGTGACCCGGGATGGGTCACCTTTATTTGTTGAGGTGCTTTTTATCTTGTTGGTTCTGTATGTGGTTCTCTTTCAAGCTCTTCCGTCGGTTTGAATAACAAACCAAGGTTGATGAGGCCGGCGATTCCGACTAAACCGTAAACGATTCGGGATAAAGCTGCACCTTGTCCACCGAATATCGCTGCGACAAGATCGAATTGAAAGAAACCGATAAGTCCCCAGTTGACAGCCCCGATGATGGTAAGAACCAATGCAATACGTTGAATTCCACTCATGTTGTTTTCCTCCTATTTTCAATGGCTCATTTATAAGTTTCCCCTTCCGTCCATTCCTATTCAATGTGCCCATAGTAAAATTTCCTTGTGCAAGTTCTTTGCAATTTGGGGATGATATATTCGATAATAGAAAATGTGTTGAAAACATTTTGGGTTACGAAACAAGTGGACCCTTATTAATACAAGGAGGTAACAAGCAATGAATGAATTTACTTTTTATAATCCGACTAAATTAATTTTTGGTAAAGGACAAGTAGAGCAGTTGAAAGAATTGGTACCTCAATATGGTAAAAAGGTGCTCGTCGTTTACGGTGGTGGAAGCATTAAACGTAATGGTCTTTATGACCAGGTCATGTCTCTTCTCAACGAAATTGACAGTGAAGTATTCGAGCTATCAGGTGTAGAACCGAACCCGCGTCTTTCTACAGTTAGACGTGGTGTGGAGATGGCCAAAGAAAATAAGATCGATTTCATTTTAGCCGTTGGAGGCGGAAGTGTCATCGATTGTACGAAAGCCATCGCTGCCGGTGCAAAGTATGAAGGAGATGCGTGGGATCTTGTGACGAAGAAGGCTTTTGCCAAAGAAGCACTTCCGTTCGGAACGGTTCTTACCCTTGCGGCGACGGGTTCTGAAATGAATGCCGGGTCGGTTATCACAAACTGGGAAACAAACGAGAAATATGGCTGGGGCAGCCCTGTGACATTCCCTCAGTTCTCCATCCTGGATCCTGAAAATACGTTCACTGTACCAAAGGATCATACAATCTACGGAATGGTGGATATGATGAGTCACGTGTTTGAACAGTATTTCAATAATGCTACAAACACACCGCTTCAGGACCGTATGTGTGAATCGGTCTTGAATACTGTTATTGAAACGGCACCAAAGCTGATTGAGGATCTTGAAAACTATGAGCTACGTGAAACAATCCTTTACTCCGGTACAATTGCCCTTAATGGGATGCTTCAAATGGGCTACAATGGTGACTGGGCAAGTCATAACATCGAGCATGCCGTGTCAGCCGTATATGACATCCCGCATGCCGGTGGACTTGCGATCATCTTCCCTAACTGGATGAAGCATAACCTGAAAGTGAATCCTTCACGTTTTGCCCAACTGGCAGTGAGAGTATTCAATGTAGATTCAGCAGGTAAATCAGAAGAGGAAGTGGCGCTTGAAGGAATCGAGAAGCTTCGTGAATTCTGGTCTAGCCTCGGTGCTCCATCACGCTTAGCGGATTATGATATTGACGACAGTCAATTAGATCTTATGGCCGACAAAGCAATGGCAAACGGCGAATTCGGTAACTTCAATAAATTGAACAAAGAAGACGTTCTTGCGATCTTAAGAGCATCACTATAAGAAATGGGGGAGGGACGGACCTTTTGAGGTCCGTCCTTTTTTTGATGGGGTTTCAGTTCTAGAAAATAAAGTTAAATGGCTGGTTTTTGAGCGATTTCGGCTTAATTATCTTGTGGATTGGCTGGAATACTTCTCTTTTTAACTGGATAAAGTGGAGAATCGGCCGGATTTTCAAGTAAGGCAATCAGAATTCCCATTTTTCTATTGTAGAATCCTTCAACAGCGGTTTTCTTGCCAGTAAATAGGGGAATATAAGCAGGTGAGAACCGTCGTGAATAAAAATTTTTCATGCACGCGCTTACATAAAGGGAGCTTTCTTGATTCTCAGGTCAGCTTTCGATAAAGTGAAATAGAAGAAAATAATTTAATCGGAGGATGGTTATGACACACATTCGTTTTGATTATTCAAAAGCGTTATCGTTTTTTGGAGAACATGAACTTACATACTTAAGTGATGCCGTTAAGGTTGCTCATCATTCATTACATGAACAAACAGGTGCAGGGAGTGACTTCTTGGGTTGGATTGACCTGCCAGTTGATTATGACAAAGAAGAATTTTCACGCATTCAGAAGTCAGCCGAGAAAATTAAGAGTGATTCCGACATTCTGTTGGTAATCGGAATCGGCGGATCTTACCTGGGAGCACGTGCAGCGATCGAAATGCTGAACCACAGCTTCTACAATGCCCTTCCGAAAGAGAAGCGTTCCACTCCTCAAGTGTTATTCGTGGGACAAAACATCAGCTCCACTTATATGAGAGACTTGATGGATCTTCTGGATGGAAAAGACTTCTCCATTAATGTCATCTCAAAATCAGGTACAACGACAGAGCCGGCACTTGCATTCCGTATCTTCCGCAATATGCTTGAAGACAAGTACGGAGTGGAAGAGGCCCGTAAACGTATTTATGCCACAACGGATAAATCGAAGGGTGCCCTGAAAACATTGGCAACGGACGAAGGCTATGAAACATTTGTTGTTCCTGATGACATCGGAGGACGCTATTCGGTTCTGACTGCAGTAGGATTGCTTCCCATTGCCGTAAGCGGTGTAGAAATAGAGACGATGATGAACGGTGCTGCTCAGGCACGTGAAGATTTCGGAAAATCGGAACTGACTGAGAATCCTGCATACCAATACGCTGCGGTTCGTAACGCCCTTTACAACAAAGGAAAAACAATCGAAATGCTCATTAACTATGAGCCTGGATTACAGTACTTTGCTGAATGGTGGAAGCAGCTGTTCGGGGAAAGTGAAGGGAAAGACCAAAAAGGGATTTATCCTTCCTCAGCAAACTTCTCTACGGATCTTCATTCTCTTGGTCAATATGTACAGGAAGGCCGTCGTGATATTTTCGAAACGGTCATCAAGGTGTCAGAGCCCCGTCATGAGCTTAAAATCGAGAAAGCAGAAAGTGACCTGGATGGCTTGAACTATTTGGCAGGTGAAACAGTGGATTTCGTGAACAATAAAGCGTTCGAAGGTACATTGCTTGCCCATACAGATGGTGGAGTGCCTAACCTGATCGTAGAGATTCCTGCTATGGATGCATACACATTCGGTTACCTCGTGTACTTCTTCGAGAAAGCATGTGCTATGAGCGGATATCTTCTAGGGGTGAATCCATTTGATCAGCCGGGAGTGGAAGCATATAAAGTGAATATGTTTGCCCTTCTTGGAAAACCTGGCTTTGAAGAGAAGAAAGCTGAACTTGAAAAACGCCTTAAATAATATTAAAAGAGCACCGAGTGGAAACTCGGTGCTCTTTTTACATTTTTCTTTCCCTTTAGGAGAAACTATCCCTAAAAGAAAGGGGATGCATCCATGTGATTGAGCTTTCATCGACTATCGAAGGAAAACATTATCAACTGTATAAGCTTGAACAGCTATTAAAGCCGCTTGGATATTCGATCGGCGGAAATTGGGATTATGATCACGGTTATTTTGATTATAAAATTGATGACGAGGTTGGATATCAATTTTTAAGAGTGCCGTTTACCTCAGTTGACGGGCAATTGGATTCAAGAGGGGCTACGGTTGAATTCGGAAAACCGTTCCTACTCTCCCATAAGTATCAGGTTGGTTTAGACGATTTTGCGTCAACAGGAAGCTTCTCGGGCTCTGTCAATCAATTCTCGGAACCACAGGATCCAGATGCGAGCTTTCCTGAAGAATACATTTCTGTAGGAAAGGAACTTGTGAAAGAACTTGAAAATACGTTGTTTTCTAGTTAGAAATCACAAGCAGTTCGTCTGATTGTTCAACGATTGTCGTTAAAGGAGGATTCACAGTTGTGTTTTCTCCTTTTTTTATGCCTAAAAGGATGACATTGTTCTTGAGAAGATGTCCACTAAGAGAATGGAAATTTTCATTGATGTACTCTTCTGCAACAGGGACCAGCTTCAGATTATTTCCTTTGAGGTGATTCAACAGCTTTAAGATCGTTTTAGACATACCTTGAGAAATGATGCTGTTCATCATTACATAGCTTGTCTGCATATTCGTCTGAATGACTTCATCGGCCCCTGCCCGCTTCGCATTCGCGACCTGATCTTTCTGAAGAATCTCGACCACTGTATACAATTCCGGGTGGTTCCCTTTAATGGCAAGAAGCGTCAAGACGGAATTCATATCCGACGTGATTTCATCTTTATTTTGATCGGCTGTAATAACGGCTATCGATGCTTCCTGCAAATTGACTTTCTTCAGGATCGCATCCTTGAAAGGGGTTCCCTTTACAAAGTGAATATGATGATTGTTATAAGGGTTCTTCTGGAGGGTTTCATCGACCAAAATGATATCACAACCTGACTGAAGGGAGGTAAGCTGATTGATCACTTCCCGTGCACGCTCATTCCAGCCTACAATCACGACATGTTCTTTTCCTTTGAACGTGGCCTTTCCTTCCAGGTAGGCATTTTGTGTCATGACGGTTTCCGCTGCCAGAGTGACAAAATAGGTGGAAAGAAAGCCTGCACCAACCAGGATAAGTACAATTCCGAGAAGTCTTCCTTCTAATGTTAATGGAACAAAATCGCCATATCCTACTGTGGATGTCGTAATGATCGCCCACCAGATGCCGTCGAATAATGAGGGAAAGGTGTCAGGCTCTATGAAATGAATGATGGTACCAAATGAAAGCATCAGCGTTATGGCGATCATGAATATCCGAATAACTAAGGGCCAGCGCAAGAACCCGTGAAACAATTGCTGTACCATTCTACCAGCTCCTTTTTCATCTGCACTGACCATTATTTCCTTTTCAGGTTCGTCTCATAACTACTCCAGCCATTCTTTCTTTAATAAACTGTACATATACGCATCATACGCATGGTCACCTTGAAGAATATAGTCCCTCAACAAGCCTTCCTGCTTGAAACCAAGCTTTTCCACCACTCGCGAAGACGCCTTATTATAAGGGACGATCACCGCTCCGATGCGGTTCATTTCTTTATCCATAAACAGATAGTTAAGTAAAGGAGAGAGTGCCTCACCCATGATTCCTTTTCCCCACTGATCAGGGATCAGATCGTAGCCTATCTCGCACCGCTTATAAGCCTTGGAAATACCGTGAAACCCGCATGTCCCGATCATCTTTTCTGTTTTTTTCTCCACAATGGCAAAGCGCATCGGTCCGCCTAAATCCAACTGTTTTTCATAATTCTCCACCATGCTGACGGCAACGTCTTTGGATTGAATCGGGCTCATCCCGAAGTACTTCAGAACGTCGTCGGAAGTATAGAGTTCATAAAGAAAATCGACATTTTCCATGGTGATTTGTCTCAGTACCAATCTTTCTGTTTCAAATAATGGATATTTTTCCAAATATATCAACTCCTTGTAAAGGAAAGTATACCATGGAATATCTACAGGGGAACAAGAAAGTTTCATGGTATCCCTGACATCGTTTATGAGCCTACCTAAATCTTAAAATCGCTGAACTAGACATAAAAAAGCCCCTGTCTATCAGACAGAGGTGGAAAAATCTTTATACCTGCAAATTGTGTTTACGGTCTATCTTTCTTTGAAGATCATCCACATGAATGAGAAGTGAAGGATCCAATCCAGAGATGGATGATTGACCAGATAGGGCGAGGGTAAGATCAAGATCTGCCATGACATTCCGGATCACTTCCTTGACTCCTTCCTCACCGGCCAGGGTCAGTCCGTACATATAAGGTCTTCCTAACAGAACCGAACTTGCTCCAAGGGCCAATGCTTTCACGACATCGGCTCCCCGCCGGATTCCACTGTCGAATAATACAGGTATCTTTCCGTTCACAGCGTTAGAAATAAGCGGCAACGAGTCCAAGGCACCAATTGCTCCGTCCACCTGTCTTCCGCCATGATTGGACACAATGATTCCATCGATTCCATGATCGACGGCGAGTTTTGCGTCTTCAGGATGTAAAATGCCTTTAAGGAGGATCGGAAGGGTTGTGTGTTCTCTCAAAAAGCTTAAATCAGCCCAGGTCAGACGGGCATTTCCGAACACTTTGGCCCAAAGGAGGGCGGCTGCCTTCGGATCGGATTCGGGTGGATGTTTTAACCTTGAGCGAAAAACAGGATCGCTTACGTAATTACCGACTCCTTCCCCGGATAAGAAAGGAAGATACGTGTTTTCAAGATCTGATTCCCGCCAGGCCATCATAGGGGCGTCCAAGGTTACGACGATTGCAGAATATCCGGACGCTTCCGCCCTCCCAAGCATGCTGGCTGCAATCTCCGGGTCGCTGCTCCAATAAAGCTGGAACCATCTTGGGGCATCACCCATGACAGCAGCGATTTCTTCTAAAGAATAGGTAGAGGCGGAGCTTGCAATGAACGGGACATTCATGGAAGCTGCCGCGCGTGCAGAGGCCAACTCCCCTTCAGAATGAACGATGGATTGCACTCCGATCGGGGCAAGCATAAGGGGAGAAGAGTAGGTTTCTCCAAATAACGTCACTTCAAGGTCACGCTGCTCCACATTATTCAGCATCCGAGGAACAATCTGCCAACGGTCGAGGCTATCCCTGTTGGCACGCATCGTCTCTTCGCCGCCGGCACCTCCCGCAACATAATAATAAGGACCGTCTGCAAGTTTTTCCCGTGCCCGTTGTTCAAGCTCTTCAAACCGGAAGGGGATGGAGGGACAGACCTTCCCCTGATAGATTTCATTTTGGACTTTGTTTCCATATTGGCGCATGTATTCGTCTCCTTTCTATTATGCCGAAAAGGTGCTAATAGAAAAAGGAAGCGTATGTCATCGGCGGGGCTATCCTTTTATATGAAAATCGTACCGTCAATAGACAGAATAGTCAATCTATTAACGAAAGAAAGAGACCGACCACGTAGACCGGACTCCTTCGTTTATATCCCAACCTGCTCTTCAATCGCATCCAGCTTTTTATCAAGCTCATCAGAAACGGTCTTCACTTCTTCGTGTTTCTCTGATTCAAGGTCCGCCAGATAGTTTCTGATTTTCTCCTGACGATCATCTAAGAGAGAAGAGATGGCAGAGCGTTTCTCTGAATCAATGAGTGAATCCTTTTCAAGCTGACTGAGTGTTTGGGATAATCGATTGTCTTCATTTTGTAGCATGGACTGATAAGTGGAGACAATCCCCCTCAAGGCATTATAATGGTCGACTGTGGTCCACACATTATCACTGAACCGATTGACCGCCCACCATCTCCACGTGTTTTTATTGATCGCTTCTTTCCATACATTTTCAATCTCGGAAAGTTGTTGTTTCGTTTTCACGGACGAGTATTCTCCACCTCCGGTTTCTGCAACTCTCTTCAATTGTTCATCGGCTTCTGTGTCCACATCAAATCCGATGATATTGATTTTGACATTGGTATTGTCCTCTTTCACTTTTTGAGCTGCCGCAACCGGATTGCCATCGCAAGTTTCGATCCCATCGCTCACAACGTAGATGAAGTTCTCCGTATTTTCGTCACTTTGGGAAGACAGTTGTTCGTTGGCTAATTCAATACTTGATGCCAGCGGGGTCCATCCCTTTGGATCAAATTTATTCAGTGAATCTGAAAAGGCGGACCCGTCATATGGTTGAAGAGGGTAGAATGATTCGACGGCTTTACAGGACATCTCTTTGTCTGCATCGCTTCCGGTCCCCTTGTGTCCGAACGCGATGAGGGAAACATTCACGGAATCCGGAAGTTCCTCTGCAAGACGAGCCAGGCTTTCCTTGGCAAGGGACATCTTGCTTTCACCGTCCACCTTGGCCTTCATGCTCCCGCTCGAATCAATCAAAAAGGCAACATTGACCTTCTTGTCTTGTTTCTGAGTGATTTCATCCATCTCGATATCCTGCAGGAGCCGGCCATCGGGCAATTTCAGTTCATCGTAGACGACCTCATAATTTTCAAGTTCAGAGGCAATGTCCCGGTATCCTGTTTGAAGGCTGGAGAGGATGGAGTGTGCCCACTCTTTTTCATTCCACTGTTCGGTTTCTTTCGAGTCGACACTATCTATATAGTGGTCGATGGCGCTACCTGTAGCTGCTTTATACTCTTTGGGATTTTTGGACCAACTTTGTTTCTTTATGTATTTTTGATAGAGTTCACCAGGGTCTGCGCTGATCCACTCTTCAGGGGTGATGCTTGATATATCCACTTCTTTAGAGACTGTAGTGGTTTCTTCCGGATGATTGGCTTCTTTGTCCTTTGAAGAGGCATGTTCTGAATCTTCCTGACATCCCGTTAATAGAATGAAAAGGGATGTACATAGTAAAAATGGTTTAAGGCTTTTCATTTCATGCTCCTTTTTCGTTTGTATTTTTATCCATAAATTTACTTTTGTTTACTACCCGTTGGTTCGTGCCCATAAACCAATCATTTGTTTAAGTGACCGTTGGTGAACGTCCTGTTTTTCGTACCCAATAAAAAAAGCGTCCTTATAAATAATAAGGACGCCTTTTTACGGTATGGAGCATAGCGGGATCGAACCGCTGACCTTTTGGCTGCCAGCCAAACGCTCTCCCAGCTGAGCTAATGCCCCGTGAATCGGTCAAGATTTATTATAAGGAAAATTCATGCTATTCGTCAATGTTTTTTTGAAATATTATTTGTTTTCGTTAGAAATTCTTTCACCTAACCAAGTCGGATTCTTCCCTGAAGGGTAAAAGGTGAGGCAATGATAGATTTCGTCCGCTCCTGTCACGGACTGACAAATAAACTAGAGTGACAAACATACATTTTACTAGATTTAGGTGATAAACCAGTCCATCTGTTTAAGGGTGAATATACATATAGGGAATAGGACATGCAGAGGAAACTGTGTATGTCATCTTTTTAGAAAGGAGGATAAATATGTCTTTCACGATCGGAATGACGATTTTTGTATTCGTGATGACGATGGTAGTGATTTTTTTGAGGCCGGGCGGGATGAATGAGGCGTGGCCAGCCTCAATAGGTGCGTTGATCATCTTTTTTATGGGGACGGTATCCCTTACTGACGTTGCAGATATCATTGATAAGATAGGGGGGGCATCCATTACCATCATGGCAACCATTGTCATGGCGGTCATATTAGAAAGCTTCGGGTTCTTTCATTGGGTAGCTGCCAGGATGGTGATATTGTCTAAACACTCAGGTTATCGCTTATATTGGTACATTCAATTGCTTTGTTTCACCATGACTCTCTTATTCAATAACGATGGAAGTATCCTTATTACAACCCCTATCTTGATATTGCTCCTGAAAAACCTTCGATTAAAACCACATGAAATGCTCCCGTATCTATTGAGTGGAGCACTCATTGCCACCGCATCCAGTGCACCAATTGGAGTAAGTAATATCGTGAACTTGATTGCACTTGAGATTGTTCACATGTCCCTCTATATGCATACCGCCATGATGTTTGTACCCGCAACATTGGGGTTGGTGTTCATGTCAGTGCTGATGTTCATAGTAGTGAAGAATAAACTACCGAGAACATTGCCGCAAACCACCTATGATGTGGAAGAACGTTTTTTCACAAAGAATTTCCACCCGCTGAAAGGGACGATTTCAGTGGAAACAAAGAAAAAACGAACAGCATTCATGTTGAAAGTGCTCCTGTTTGTCTTCATCATGCGCGTTCTCCTTTTCGTCGCTTCCTTCCTTGCCATTCCAATAGAATTGGTAGCCGTACTGGGATCCATCGCATTACTGTTATGGAGATGGTACCATTTAGGCACGAACCCATTGGATATTTTGAAAAAAACACCCTGGCATATACTGATATTTGCTTTTTCCATGTATGTCATCATATATGGATTGCATAATGCGGGTCTGACGGAGATGCTGGTTTCGTTTTGTGAGCCGATTGTCAACCAGGGACTGATGCAGGCAAGCTTTATGATGGGGGGATTAGTTTCCATTCTTTCGAATCTATTTAATAATCATCCCGCTCTTATGGTTGGAACGATTACGTTGACGGAAATGGGGTTGGACCCCGTAACCCTCAAGACTATTTATCTGGCCAATGTCATCGGAAGTGACATCGGTTCCTTGCTTTTACCGATTGGAACCCTGGCCTCGCTGATATGGATGCATATATTGAGACAGCATAACATCAAAGTAAAATGGAAGGATTACCTCAGCGTTTCCTTAATCGTCATCCCTGCAGCAACGGTCGTATCATTATTCTTCTTATTTTATTGGGTACAGATGGTATTTGCATAATAATAAAAGCGGTAAACAATGTATTGTTCACCGCTTTTCATGTTGCATCTTCATTCTGCATTCTTACACTTTCATTTATTCAACTGCTTTAAATCCTCCACCAATGTCAAAGCTTCTTCATCGGCAATCACGGTCACATTCGGATGGCGGTTTAAGATAGAAGCAGGAAAGTCCTCTGAGACTTCACCTTCCATTAATTTCTTCAATGCCTCTTGCTTAGCCTGACCCGAGATGAGGAGGAGGATTTCTTTACTTTTCAAGATCGTTGCAATCCCCATCGTAATGGCATGTGTCGGGACTTCATCAGTGGAATCGAAGTAACGGGCGTTGGCTTCACGAGTGGATTGAGCAAGTTCGACAATATGAGTCTCTGAATCAAAAGAGGTACCCGGCTCATTAAACCCGATATGACCATTACTCCCAATTCCCAGTACTTGAAGATCGATTCCGCCACAGGATTCAATCATGTGATCATACGCTTTGCATTCCCCGACAAGATCGACGGCTTTTCCTGAAGGAATATGGGTGTTTTCGGATCTTATATTGATATGATTGAATAAATTTTCCTTCATATAATGGCAGTAGCTGTTTGGTTGATCGCCAGATAGTCCGATATATTCGTCCAAATTGAAGGAGGAAACATACTGATAGGATGTATTATTTTCCTTATGGTCCTGGATCAATGCTTCATACAGCCCTTGGGGTGTACCGCCTGTGGCTAATCCCAGGGTCAATTTATCGGATTTTTTAATGTTGGATAATAGATAGTCCGCGGCGACTTGACTCATTTCATGGTAGTCTTTCACTTCAATTAGTTTCATGAGTATCATCCTCTCGAATATAGGCAATTTTCCCTTTACATAGCGTTGTGTAAACGTCTTTGTTTTCGTCTAATATAACGATGTCTGCATCTTTCTGGAGGGCGAGACTTCCTTTCCGGTCAAAGACATTTAATTGTTTGGCCGGATTTTCAGAGGTCATTTTTATCGCACTGGTCATATCACTTGAGGTGAAATCCTGAATGTTCATGAATGCATCTTTCATTTTCAAGACACTTCCTGCCAATGTGTTCTCATCCAATAACGCCTTTCCGTCCTTAACGATCACCGTTTGTCCTCCAAGATCATACTGACCATTCTTCAAGCATTTCGCTCTCATGGAATCCGTGATGAGGATCAGCCGCTCATCTGATATCTGATTATATGCCAGCTGAATCACTTCCGGACGAACGTGGATGCCATCAGAAATCAACTCCACCATCAATTCCTTTCGTAAGAAGGAGGCGCCGACTATCCCTGGCTCACGATGATGAAGGCCGGTCATTTGATTGAACAAATGGGTCACATGGGATAAGCCGGCATCGATTGCCTCCCCGACCTCATCGAAGGAAGCGCTGGAATGCCCCACAGATGAGATGATGCCATGCTCTTTTAAATAACGGATCAATTCGTAGTCATGATCAAGCTCGGGTGCGAGAGTGACTACTTTTATTTGGTCTTTGGCAAGAGTCTGCCAGTGTTTGAATGTAGCGACACACGGCTTTCGGATTTGGCTGAGAGGCTGTGCCCCTGCCTTGTCCGGATTGATGAAGGGACCTTCTAAATGAAGGCCGAGTATTTCTGCATGACCTGCTCTTTGATGCTTTAACATATAGTCTGCTGTAGCCTTCAAAGCCTTTTCAATGGCATCGGATCCTTCTGTCATGGTCGTTGCAAGAAAGCTTGTGGTCCCTTCTTTCGGAAGTGTCCCTGTCATCGTATCAAGGGCTTCCCTGGTCGCATCCATAGTGTCCGCACCGTTTACACCATGGATATGAATATCTATCATTCCCGGGACAACACTATACCCATTGGGAACAGTCAACACATGATACGATTTTGAGTCGGTTAGCTGGGAACGGGTTCCCATTTCGGTGATGATTCCATTCTCTATTTTCATAAAACCATTTTCATAAACTTGATTTTCTGCATAGATGTTTCCACCTAGAATAAGCAGCTTCTCTTTATTTATGGTCATTGATATCACTCCTCGAGTACTGTACACCTATACAATACCACCATAAAGTATAGATGTCTATACCAGTTGGGTGTGGACTGTGATTATTTTAATGGGAGACAAGAGAGAGCCCATATAAATAAAATTAAATTCATAAAATTGGTATAGACATCTATTCCTTTTTAATGATATGATTCTGCCTAAGCGCTTTCATTTGAAACAAAAGGAGAGAATGATATGTTAGGTTTTTTACAACGAATCGGTAAATCGCTCATGCTTCCAATCGCGGTTCTTCCGGCAGCGGCACTATTGCTCCGCTTAGGACAGGATGATCTGTTAGGGATCGCGTTCATGTCCGAAGCAGGAGATGCTATATTTAAAAACTTGGCTTTAATCTTTGCCATTGGGGTGGCGATTGGATTTTCGAAAGATGGAAATGGTACAGCCGGATTGGCTGGTGCGATTGGTTATCTCGTCTTAACAGGCGGACTGAAGGCACTGGACCCAGATGCCAACATGGCGATTTTCGGAGGGATTATATCGGGGGTTGTGGCTGGACTATTATACAACCGCTTCAATGATATTAAACTTCCGGCATGGCTCGGTTTCTTCGGAGGCAGACGTTTCGTTCCGATTGTGACGGCTGCATCCATGGTCGTCCTTGCAGGTATATTTGGGATTGTCTGGCCGCCGATCCAGAGCGGTATCAATTCTATCGGTGAATGGATCATCGGTGCCGGAGCAACGGGTGTAGGTGTATTTGGTTTATTAAACCGTCTCCTCATCCCGGTTGGTTTGCACCACGTATTGAATACATTGGTTTGGTTTGAATTTGGGACATTTAAAGATGCAGCAGGAGAAATTGTGAAGGGGGATATCCCTCGCTTCTTCGCAGGGGATCCAACAGCCGGGACGTTCCAAACAGGATTCTTCCCCATTATGATGTTCGGACTTCCGGCAGCTTGCCTGGCCATGATCGTAACAGCTAAAAAGCACATGCGTGCAAATGTAGCGGGAATGTTGATCGGATTAGCTCTTACTTCTTTCTTAACAGGGATCACAGAGCCGATTGAATTCAGCTTCATGTTCTTATCGCCCGTACTTTATGGGATTCATGCAGTACTGACAGCGAGCTCGATGGTCATCACTTACGTACTTGGCATTCACCATGGCTTTGGTTTCTCTGCGGGTGCCTTTGACTACATTCTGAATTTCAGTATCGGTCAAAAACCGTTGCTATTATTAGGAGTAGGATTACTTTATGGAATCATCTACTTCCTCTTATTCTCCTTCTTGATCAAGAAGTTCAACCTGAAGACTCCGGGTCGTGAAGATGAGGAAGAAGTGGTCGTAGCAGATCAGGGTTCAAACGGTAACAGTAAATACGAAGTGATGGCTGCTCATTTCATGCAAGACCTGGGTGGTAAAGATAACCTTGCGGCGATCGATAATTGTGCCACACGATTACGTTTGCAAATCCATGATGTCACTCTGATAGACGAAAAAGCCTTGAAAGCTCATGGGGCGAAAGGTGTGATGAAGGTGAATGATAAAAATCTTCAAGTCATCGTAGGGACCGATGTAGAATTCGTCGCTGACGAATTGAGAAAGTTGTAATAAATGGAGCAGGCTTAATACTCTTAAATGAACCGTCGGCACGATTCTGATAGCCCCGGAGAATTGTCTGTTATTAACATCGTGATTATAATAAAATAGAACATAGATCCGTTAGATTGAAAGGAGAAACGTTCGT
Organism: Rossellomorea sp. NPDC077527; assembly: GCF_044542955.1. Taxonomy (NCBI): domain Bacteria; kingdom Bacillati; phylum Bacillota; class Bacilli; order Caryophanales; family Bacillaceae; genus Rossellomorea; species Rossellomorea sp. NPDC077527. The sequence goes on from NZ_JBITVL010000013.1 coordinate 24,856, forward strand.
GGTTAATAAAAATTCTCCTCTTCCTTTGTATTATCAGTTAGAAGAACATCTTAAACACTTAATACAGTCTGAAGAGCTAAAACCAGGGGATGCCCTTCCTTCTGAGAGGGAGCTTGCCGAATCGTTTAAAATCAGCCGGATGACCGTGAGACAGGCGATCACCAATCTGGTGAATAAAAATGTACTATACCGAGAAAAAGGGCGTGGAACATTCGTCTCCCACCGGAAGATCGAACAAAGCTTGCAAGGATTGACAAGCTTCAGCGAAGACATGAAGAGCCGGGGGATGGAACCTGGTAATAAATTGCTGCATTTCGAAATCTCTCCTGCAGGAGATGATATCCAGGAACTTCTTTCATTGGAGGAAGAAGAACTTGTGTATACAATGAAGCGTATCCGACTGGCAAATGGTGAGCCGATGGCACTGGAAACGAGTTATATCCCGGTGAAACTCCTACCAGGATTGAATCAGGAAATATTGGAGAGATCCCTGTATCACTATATAGAAAGTGAACTGAACCTTCACATCAGCCATGCCACTCAATCGGTGGAAGCGGCGATCGTGTCTGAAGCAGATACGAAGCATCTGAAGGTGAAGAGCGGAGAGCCGGTGCTCTTCATTCAACGGGATTCATTCCTGGAAGACGGTACTCCTTTTGAGTTGGTGCGATCCATTTATAGAGCAGACAAATATAAGTTTAAAATCAATTTGGACAGACTGTAAAAAAAGAGCAGGTGCCCCGCTTCATAAGGGTTCCTGCTCTTTTGTATCTTATAGTCCTTTTGTTAACAGGGGTATCCGCCTGCTGTACTTCTCAATCAATCCTTCGTTATGATCGTTTGAACCATCCACGTTTCCGCTGATGAAGATAGGCGGCTCAAAACCTTCTTCAACCATATGTTCAATGGCCCCGGCCATAACGCTGTTCAAAATCGCAGCCCCGACGACGGTCGAGGAGGGGGAGAACGGTACAGACACCCGTTCGTCGGTCAGGACAGCATCTCCTACGACCGAGTGATTGTTAATGGCAAGATCCACTACTTCACTTAAAAATTTTCCGCTTTGATGTCTGGATGTTTCATTCTCAACGTAGTCAAAGGAACTGATGGACACAACATAAGCTCCCGTCTCTTTTGCGAGAAGGGCAACGTCGATGGGAACGGGATTTTTCCCGGAAGTGGAGATGACAATCACTACATCTTGGTTCTGAATATCCTGCCCATTCATGAAATCGGCCGCATATCCTTCCGATTTTTCTAGTTGGGAAGAACGTACGGCTCCTTCATGTAGCATGAGGGGCTCGACTAAAATGGGGTTGATGGGAACCAGTCCCCCCGCCCTGTAGAATACTTCTTCAGAAAGGATGTGAGAATGACCGCATCCGAAGAGATGGATGATGCCATCTTGTTGAATACAGGAAGAGATTTTTTGAGCAAGTCTAGCTATTTTATCAGCTTCGGTTGTTTGAACAGCTTGCAGCTTATCCTGGATTTTTTCAAAGTAGGTTGTAATCATGTTCTTCCCACTTTCCTTTTTTCTTTCAGCATAACATATTGATCATGAAATTTTTCACTCAGGTCCACTACCTGCTTCGTAATGTTTGCTATAGTGTAAGTACAACATTATGGAACAGGGAGGAACTTGATATGAAACAAGGTATCATAACGCTTGGAGAAGCCCTGATAGACTTTATTCCATTGGATGAACAAAATACAGTCTACCAAAAAAGTCCAGGTGGAGCTCCTGCCAATGTGGCTGTTGGGCTGGCTCGTTTAGGCATGAAATCAACCTTTTTAGGGAAAGTAGGAGAGGATGTATTTGGGAGATTCCTACAGGAAACGCTTAAAGGTCATAGAGTAAGAATCAATCAAATGCATTTGACACCTGATGTTCGAACCGGTGTGGTATTGGTAACGAATGGGGAAGATGGGGAACGAAGCTTCGAATTTTATATCGATCCCAGTGCAGACAGGTTTCTCCTGGTGGATGATATAGATGAAGAAGATCTCGTTTCTCATAAAATCCTGCACTTTGGTTCCATTTCCATGATCAGTTCGCCTGCCAGGGAAGCGACGCAATATGCGGTGAAAATAGCGAAAGAGAATGGGTTACTTATATCGTATGATCCAAATCTACGACTGGGATTATGGGATTCGGAGGAAGCGGCCCGGGACACGATTCAGCTCATGCTGGGTGAAGCCGATGTAGTAAAACTCTCTGAAGAAGAACTAGAATTTATTACAGGGGAAAAAGAACTCGACGCCGGGGTAAAGAAGCTGAGTTCATACGATATTCCTTTCTTGATTATCACCATGGGGGCAGATGGAAGCTATGTATTCACAGGAGAGGCTCGTCAATATGTTCCTGCCATGAAAGTACAAGCCGTGGATACAACAGGGGCAGGGGATGCGTTTGTATCCGGGATTCTTTATTCCATCCATGAACATAAAGGTGGAATAGAATCCTTATCAATAGACGAAGCCGTCCGCATGGCTCGGTTTGCTTCCGTATCAGGAGCACTTGCAGCTTCAACAAAAGGAGCCATGACAGCTTTACCTTCTCTGGAGGAAGTGCAGGTTCGTTTAAAGAAATAAACGGTACATTATGTAAGCGGAAGATAGGCTGCCAAGGGCAGTCTATTTCTTTTTTTTCAAACGGAACAATAGATGTTATAGTAAGATAATAAAAATGAATTTCCCGAAAGGATTTTTCGATATGACCTATAAAATGATTGTTCTTGATTTAGATGACACATTGTTACGTGATGACCAAACGATTTCAAAGCGTACAAAAAATGCGTTGCTCCAAGCCCAGGAAGCAGGGGTGAAAGTGGTCCTGGCATCCGGTCGTCCGACCTATGGTATGCGATGGGTGGCGAAAGAATTGAAGCTCGATCAATATGGAAGCTACATTCTTTCCTTCAACGGATCAAAAATCATAGATTGCAAGACAGATGAAGAGAAATATAGCCGTACACTGTCATCTGAGACGGTTCACCGATTGTATGACCTAAGTAAGCGTGAAGAGGTAGGTATTCTGACTTATGCAGAAGACGCCATTATAGTAGAAGAAACTAATCAATTTGCTTCCATTGAAAGTGAACTCACAGGACTACCGGTGAAGGTCGTTCCTGATTTCAAGGAGGCCATCACAGGGCCGGTCGATAAAGCATTGATGCTGAAAGAAGCGGTTCACTTAGCGGAAGTTGAGAAAAAACTTCAAACCGAGCTTGACGGTGAGCTCAGTGTCATGCGATCGAAGCCGTTCTTCCTTGAATTCACCCAGTTGGGGGTCACAAAAGGAGCAAGTCTCGACTATTTGATCACGCCTATGGGGATTACATCAGATGAAGTCATTGCCATCGGGGACAGCTACAATGATCTTACGATGATCGAGTTTGCCGGCCTTGGAGTCGCCATGGGCAATGCGCCGGAGGATATTAAAGAGAAGGCGGATTACGTTGCACCTTCCAATATGGAAGATGGTGTAGCGGAAGTCGTTGAAAAATTTGTTCTGAATGAGTTATCAAGAATATGATCAAGTGTTACGTTACCGGAATCCATTAAGAGGGTTCCGGTCTTTTTTTAACATATTAAACAAAAGGAAAAAAATGTATAATTCGCCTCTTTCTATGATACTATTAGAAGTACCATTAAAAGGGAGGACAAATGATTGAAGGTACTGGGGGGCTTCATACTTAAATTTCTACTGTCGATTACAGGAATCATCTTTATCGGGGGAATGCCCGTCCTGCTCTCAGGTATCGGTGAACGTGAGCTGAGGATTAGGGAGTACTGGCAGTCTATAAAAGAAATCATCTATGCCCTGTTTCATACCGGAGATTTGACATACAAGGTGATCGGTGGACAAAAGGAACGAGACTTATTTCCTTATTTATGGGAACCGATCATGTATTCTTTGATCATACTATTTGCCGCTTTTCTTCTCGCGAGCTTCTTAAGCATTCTCCTCACGATCTTCACCATGTTGTTTTCTCAGAAGAATCGAAACCGGATCAAGTTCATCTTTTACTTAATTGAAGCCATGCCGGATGTGCTGGTGATCTTACTTTCTCAGCTTTTCGTTCTCTACCTGTACAAGCAGACAGGGATTCTGTTTTTTGAAATTGCTTCTATTGCGACGGAGAAGGCATATCTGCTTCCCATTCTTGTTTTAGCCGCTTTGCCGACCGTTCAACTGTTCAGGATTTGTATTCTTTCATTTGAAAATGAAGAAAGAAAAGATTATGTGACACTGGCTCAATCAATCGGACTCGGAAAGCTTGTGATCTTAACCTTTCATATATTAAGGAATGCGATTATTTCCGTGTTTTTTCAATCTAAAAAGACGGTTTGGTTCATGCTGTCCAACTTATTCGTTCTGGAGCTGCTATTCAACATCGCCGGCATTACCCGTTTCCTAAAGTCGACGTTACAGCCAAAAATGTTTACGATCGCAATCCTTTCCATTTTTATTCCTCTCTTTGTTTTTTATTCGGTGGGAGAAATGGTGCTTTCAAGAAAAGCGAACAAAGGGGAGGAGATTTAGAATGAATAAAAGTGTCTGGAAGAATCCATTCTTTCTTACTGGGTTAACCTTTATTGTTTTGATGCTCTCGTCCAGTTTCGTTTACTCCATGCTATGGGGCAACGAGGTCCGCAGACTGTACTTTATTTCTGTAGAAGGATCAGTCGTTGAATCTTCCCCTATTTCACCTAAGTGGTTATTTCCATTCGGGACCGATGCCCAGGGACTGGACATGTTTGGCAAAATCATCATCGGTGCCAAGTATACGATTTTATCGGCATTTGTCATTGCCTTCTTACGAGTATTTTTGGCAATCCCCGTAGGTTTGATACTTGGAACGTACCTGATGAAATATAAAAAATACATCAACGGTTGGATCGATTCCTTCCATTACATCCCTTTGACGATTCTCGCATATTTTCTACTATTCCCGGTGCTGTGGGAACCTTTTGAAGGGTTTTCCACTTCGATCATCGAGCGCTTCGTCATCGAGATCCTGATACTTAGCCTCCTCATTGTCCCGATATTGTCTGCGTTACTGGGAAATGAAGTGTCTTTATTGTATAAGCAGGAATTCATTATGAGTGCTAAAACACTCGGTGCAGGAAAATGGAGAATCATATTCAAACATATCCTGCCCTCAATGAAAGAAAAGCTCGTCATATTATTAGGGCAGCAATTCATGCAGACACTGATTATCTTCATTCATCTTGGATTGCTCACATTATTTCTTGGAGGTACTGACGTAGACTATCAATTGGTCGCCGATCCTCCAAGATCAATCACATACGAATGGTCCGGCCTGATCGGGGACTCCTTTCGTTACCTGCAAGGCGCACCTTGGATTCCATTGACGCCGATCCTGTTTTTTTCAGCGACGATGTTATCCGTGTCACTCATGATTGAAGGATATGTCCAGGCAACAAGCGGACAATCCTATTACAAGAACAAATTCAAATCGGCCTACCCTCCTGTAGAAAAAAAGTTGGGGCAGCTGAACAAGTCCGACTTTCAAAAGGTAAATATGTGAACTTGGAGTATACTAAGCATGAATGGTCCAAACCTGATTTGGTAAAAACTTCATTCATCTTTTAGGTTTCATGTAAAGGAATGTGGGGAATAAGTTTACACTGAGTAAACATATCAGGTGATTTCTTTAAAAATATTTGCATATTTTAGCGGGGAAATGGGAATAGTTGGGGCGTTCACTTATTGTTCACTAATCTCCAGTCCTTGCGGGACAAGGCATCGACAAGCGTATAGGCAAGGAATGTCGAATCCCCATGAAATATTTTTGTTACATTTACCGCAAATTGTTATACACATGAAATTAATTTTTGTTATAATACTCGTTGTTGATTCAAATGAATTTACATTTGCTAAACATTTTCTTAATGAATTTACATTCATAGATGCTTTGATTAAATATAAAAAAAGGTGATGAAGTATGAACTTCTTTAAAAGACAATTTGAAGATATGCGCACTGGGAAGTTATCGTTCTTCTTTACAGTCGTAGTATTATTCTGGATTAAGACATATGCAGTTTATTTAGCCGAATTTAACCTGGGAATACAAAATGCGCTTCAGCATTTTCTTTTATTTCTAAACCCATTAAGTTCAGCCATGTTATTCTTTGCCCTCGCATTATTCTGGAAAGGCAAAGGACGGTATATTGCATTCATCGTCATTAACTTGTTAATGTCCTTTGTCCTGTATGCGAACGTCGTGTACTATCGTTTCTTTAATGACTTTATTACGGTACCGGTACTACTTCAGGCGAAGACAAATAACGGACTTGGCGGCAGTGCTCTTGAACTCTTGAATCCTGTAGACATCCTATATTTCTCAGACCTGTTCATTATCATCGGACTAATGGTCCTGAAGAAGGTAAAGCCTCAGGAAAAATTAAAATTCCGTTCGGTATTTGCGGTCATGACATCTGCAGTCCTTGTGTTCTTATTAAACCTAGGTCTTGCTGAGATCGACCGACCAGAATTACTGACACGTAGCTTTGATCGTAACTATCTAGTGAAGTACCTTGGTACACACAACTTTACGATTTACGATGTCATCCAGAACTCCAAGACTTCTGCAAAGCGTGCCCTTGCAGACAGTAATGAAGTTTCAGAAGTAGAAAACTATGTAAAAGCAAACAAAGTGGAACCGAACCCTGAATACTTCGGTAAAGCGAAAGGGAAAAACGTCATTTATGTTTCGATGGAATCCCTTCAGAACTTTGTCATTGGTAAAGAAATCAATGGTCAAGAGGTAACGCCATTCCTTAACTCATTAGTGGAAAAAGAAGATGCGATCTACTTCGATAACTTCTTCCACCAGACGGGCCAAGGGAAAACATCCGACGCTGAGTTCATCATGGAAAATGGATTATTCGGTTTACCTCAGGGTGCCGTTTATATGACGAATGCCAACAACACATTGCAATCAGCTCCCGGGATCTTAAAAGGTGAAGGGTATACTTCAGCAGCGTTCCACGGAAACTATAAAACATTCTGGAACCGTTCTGAAATGTATCGTACGATGGGATATGATGAGTTCTACGATGCAACATATTATGACATGAGTAAACCTGAAGAACAGCTTCCGTATGGATTGAAGGATAAACCATTCTTCGAAGAGTCCATGCCGATGCTTGAGAAATTACCAGAGCCGTTCTATACAAAATTCATCTCACTTTCCAATCACTTCCCGTTCGACCGTCATGAAGATGATACGGACTTCGAACCAGGTCAATTTGGAGATGGAGTAGTGAACCGTTATTTCCAAACGGCCAATTATATGGATTCCGCTTTGGAACAATTCTTTAATGATTTAAAAGAAAGTGGTTTATATGAAGATACTGTCATCGTCCTTTACGGTGACCACTATGGTATCTCTGAAAATCATAACAAGGCAATGGAACAAGTCACAGGCGAAGAAATCACAGATTTTAAAAATGCCCAGCTTCAACGTGTTCCTTTATACATCATCGCTCCTGGAGTCAAAGGTGAAGTCAACCACACATACGGTGGTCAAGTCGACGTCCGTGAAACATTATTCAACCTTCTTGGGGTGGATAACAAAGACTACATCAGCTTCGGTCAAGACTTATTGTCTAAAGATCGCAAGCAAATTGTACCTTTCCGTAACGGTGACGTAATCTCACCTGAGTACTCTGAAATTAAGGGAGTATGTTATGATAACGAAACAGGTCAACCAGTCGAAGAAGGAAGCAACGCATGTGAAGATGTGACGAAAGAAGCGAATAAGCGTCTGGAACTATCAGACAAGGTCGTATATGAAGACCTCTTACGTTTCTACAAGCCTGATGGCTATAAACAAATCGATCGTTCAGATTATCAATATATAAACCCGAATCCGAAGAGCACAGAGAATCCGGAAGCTTCTCAAGAAGGAAATCACGAATAACCGGGAATGCAAGCCAGCCCTTTCACCATTATGGTGGGGGCTGGCTTTTTTTGTTATGGCAGGCTCTTGGTGGTTCAGCTGCTGAATATTCGAATAAATTCAGCAGCTGAAAAAAACGAAATCCTCAGTATTCAACTGCTGAACAACAAATGGTCATTTCTGATTGGTTTTTGATTGAAAATGGTTGTTTTTGATTAAAAGTGATTGATTTTTGTAATCGTTGTCATTATAATGAAGCTAACAACAATCGGAGAAAGTAGGCGGATGCCATGTTAACGGAGGAACGACATCGAATCATCTTAGACTTATTGAAAGAGAAAGATGCTATAAAGATCCAAGATATTGTGGACGCCACGAATGCATCCGAGTCAACGATTCGCCGGGACTTGACGCAGCTTGAGCAAGAAAAATTCCTGAAACGGGTTCATGGTGGGGCATCAAAGCTACAAGGGAAATTAAAGGAATTGAGTGTTTCAGAAAAATCATCCAAAAACCTTCATGAGAAGAAGTGCATCGGTCAATACGCAGCTGCACTGGTAGAAGAAGGCGATTGTATCTATCTTGATGCCGGAACGACGACTCTCAGCGTGATCGAACATCTACCTGAAAAAGACATTGTCGTCGTCACGAATGGGTTGACTCATGTGGAAGCTCTTATCCAAAGAGGCTTTAAAACGTATATGATAGGAGGCTCTGTCAAGCCGGTTACGAGAGCGATGATCGGAAGTGGAGCATTGGAGTCCATCCGCCAATACCGGTTCGATAAAGCGTTTATGGGAGCAAATGGAGTGCATCCTCAATATGGATTCACCACGCCCGACCCCGAAGAGGCACAGGTGAAGCGTATGGCCATTGAGTTATCAAGAGAAGCAATGTTTCTGATTGACGACACCAAATTTGGAGAGATTGCTTTCAGTAAAATCGTCGACATCGATGAAGCGATGATCATTACGAATGAATTGAATGACGAACATCGAGCGACGATGATGAAACAAACGACAATAAAGGTTGTGACACCATGATTTATACAGTAACACTGAATCCTTCAGTTGATTACATTATGGAGCTGAACTCCTTTCAAAAAGGAGGATTGAACCGTAGTAGTTCAGAAAGTGCCTTTCCAGGAGGGAAGGGAATCAATGTTTCACGCGTACTGAATGTGTTGAACGTGAAGAGTATAGCTCTCGGGTTTGCAGGTGGATTTACGGGGGAGTATATTAAACAATTTCTAAACAAGGAAAACATCATAACGAATTTTGTCGAGGTAAATGAATCGTCCCGGATAAATGTAAAGGTGAAAGCGGATGATGAGACGGAGATCAACGGGAGCGGTCCTACCATCTGCAAAGAAACGATCGGAAAGCTTCTTGATCAAATATCATCCCTAACAGAGGATGACATGATTGTGCTTGCGGGCAGCATTCCCGGTTCAGTGCCTAAGACGTTTTATCAGGAGATAGCAGACCTGTGTCTAAGACAGGGGACGAGAGTGATCATTGATGCAGAGAAAAACTTGATCCAACCGGTTCTTTCTTTAAAACCGTTCCTTATTAAGCCCAACCATCATGAGCTGGGAGAAATGTTTGACACAGAGATCGATTCCATTGAAGATGCCGTTCATTACGGTAAGAAACTTCAGGAGTACGGTGTTGAAAACGTTCTGGTATCGATGGCTGAAAAAGGGGCACTCTTACTGACTGAAGACGACGTATACTATTCTTCTATACCCAGGGGAGAGCTGAGAAGTTCAGTAGGTGCGGGAGATTCAACGGTTGCCGGATTCCTTGCCGGTCTTTCAAGGGGATGGAGCATTGAAGAATCTTTCCGTTTAGGGACGTCTGCAGGTTCGGCGACAGCCTATTCCATTGGGCTTTGCACTACTGAAAAAGTCGAAAGCTTATTCAAGGACATACAGATTACGAAAATATAGAGGGGGAACTTATAATGAGAATAACTGAGTTGCTGACGGCTGATACGATTCAGCTTAATCTATCTTCTCGTACGAAAGATGGGGTCATCTCCGACTTGGTATCCGTATTAGATGATAGTGGTAAACTGCAAGACCCGGATGAATTTAAGAAAGCGATTCTTAACCGCGAAGCTCAAAGTACGACGGGAATTGGGGAGGGAATCGCCATTCCGCATGCGAAAACCTCAGCTGTTAAAGCACCTGCCATTGCCTTCGGTAAATCAGTAGAGGGTGTCGACTATGAATCCCTTGATGGTGCGCCTGCCCATTTGTTCTTCATGATTGCGGCTACAGAAGGGGCGAATCAGACTCACCTGGAAGCATTGAGCAGACTTTCTTCCATGCTGATGGATATCGATGTCAGGAAAGCGTTGCTGCATGCAGAATCAAAAGAAGCCGTTTTAGACATCATTAATCGACATGACAGAGAAGATGAAGAAGAGCAGTCTGCTGAAACAACTGGATCTGAGGAAATGATCCTGGCTGTTACCGCTTGTCCGACTGGGATTGCCCATACGTACATGGCGGCTGATGCATTGAAGGCGAAGGCTAAAGTGATGGGGGTGAATCTGAAAGTAGAGACAAATGGTTCAGGCGGCGCCAAAAATGTACTGACCCCTGATGAAATTGAAAGCGCTACAGCCATTATCGTCGCAGCCGATACGAAGGTGGAATTGAATCGCTTCGAAGGAAAGCACGTCATAGAAGTTCCTGTGGCAGAAGCGATCAGACGTCCTGAAGAATTATTGAATAGAGCGGTAAAAAAGGATGCCCCGCTATATAAAAGGGGAGAGGAAGAGAAAGTATCCAAGGCGGGTGCTGAGACAAAGCAAAAGTCTGGGTTCTATAAGCACCTCATGAATGGTGTATCCAATATGCTGCCGTTTGTGGTAGGTGGAGGGATCTTGATTGCGATTTCGTTTTTATTTGGCATTCAGTCTGCAAATCCTGATTCTGCAGAGTACAATGAGTTTGCTGCCATTTTGAATACAATCGGTGGAGTAAATGCTTTTTACCTGATGGTACCTGTACTTGCTGGATTCATTGCCATGAGTATAGCGGACAGACCGGGATTTGCCCCTGGTATGGTTGGTGGATTGATCGCGGCAACAGGTCAAAGTGGATTTTTAGGTGGGATCATCGCCGGTTTCTTAGCGGGGTATGTTGTACTTGGGATCAAACGTTTAACAAAACAATTCCCTCCTGCACTTGAAGGGATCAAACCTGTATTGATTTATCCTTTGCTGGGCATTTTCATTACAGGGGTCATCATGCTTCAATTCTTGGTAGAACCTCTAAGTGCCGTCAATACTGGTATACAGAACTGGCTGGATGGCCTTGGAACAGGAAACCTGATATTGCTTGGTTTAATCCTGGGTGGAATGATGGCCGTCGACATGGGAGGGCCAATTAACAAAGCGGCCTTTACGTTTGGAATCGCCATGATCGAAGGTGGAAATCTTGCTCCTCATGCTGCCATCATGGCAGGAGGGATGGTTCCTCCGTTGGGATTGGCCATGGCAACAACACTATTCAAGAAGAAGTTTAATGATAGCGAACGGAAAGCAGGTATTGCGGCTTACTTTATGGGAGCATCCTTTATTACCGAAGGAGCCATTCCGTTTGCTGCAGCCGATCCATTCCGGGTGATTCCTTCCATCGTCACGGGCTCGGCTGTTGCAGGGGCACTGACAATGTTCTTTGGAATCGGGCTGCCTGCACCACACGGAGGATTATTTGTCTTCCCGGTAGTGGAAGGAAATCCGTTTCTGTATCTTCTGGCGGTGCTGGTCGGTTCTCTGATTACAGCACTTATGGTCGGTTTATTAAAGAAACCGATTAAATGAGTCGACGAAGAACCAGGTGAACAATTGTTCACCTGGTTCTTTAAACGTTTATTGAGATGCTTGAAAATAAGAAACGGGAGGATGATTGTCCTCCCGTTCTTTCGGCTATAGACTTTCAATCTCCACATCTTTAATTCCTTCAATATCAGAAATTGTATAGTAGATATCCACCGTCTTTTTTCTAAAGTCGACTATGATTTTTAACTCTAACAAATGATGCTGATTCTTTAAATCTTTGATCCGGATACTTTCAATGGCGATTTCTTCGGATTTTATTTTCTCAATGATTGATTTGATTTCCTGCTTTTTTGCAATGGTCGCACGGAGAGACAATTCCTTTTCCCTAAGTCGTTTTGGGCCTAAATAGGTTATGATGATCGGTACCACCTCTACAGATACAATCAGGAGGATGACCCCTGCAGTCGCCTCGATATAAAAGCCTGCACCGACGGCAATCCCGATTCCGGCAGCTCCCCATATCATGGCAGCCGTAGTCAATCCTGAAATACTGTCATTGCCCTTTCTGAGGATGACACCAGCTCCTAAGAAACCGATCCCGGAAACGATCTGAGCGGCCAGTCGCAACGGGTCCATGGTGATATTCACTTTGTCAGAGCTTTCAGCCAAATAGGCAGATTCCATGGACACAATAGTCAATAAACAACTCACTATACAGATAACGAGAGACGTCTTTAATCCTACGGGTTTCCTTTTTAATTCCCTCTCTAGTCCAATGATTAATCCTAAAACGGCCGAGACACCCAGCTTTATCATAAATGTTGTGTCTAGTAGTTCCATCCGTCCCCCTCCAGTTCTCCCATGCCTGCCTTGAAAAATTCTGTAGTATTTCGACTCGACTGATTATAAAATAAGAGCAATGAACCACACATATCAGGAGGTCTACCATGTCAGAAACAAAGGTTAATCCATATCTCATACTTGCTATCGGGGTCATCTCCGTTTCTACCTCTGCAATTCTAGTAAAGGTATCGAGTGCACCAGCAGGCATTTTGGCATTTTATCGACTGTTTTTCACAGTTCTTCTAATGTCCCCGGTATTTTTCTTAAAGTATGTGAAGGAATTGAAACTTATTACACGAAGGGATTGGATGTTTTCGATTTTAGCTGGGGTGTTCTTGGCCTTTCATTTCATACTCTGGTTTGAATCCTTACAGTACACTTCAGTGGCAAGTTCGACGGTTCTTGTCACGCTGCAGCCGTTATTCGCATTTATCGGGGCGTATCTGTTCTTTCAAGAGAAGCTGACAGGCAAAGCCCTGCTTTCTGCCGTCTTAGCTGTGGTTGGCAGTTTCATTATCAGTTGGGGGGACTTTCGGATAAGCGGAAGCGCTCTTTGGGGTGATATATTAGCCTTGGCTGCATGCGCCCTGGTGACCGGATACCTCTTATTCGGCCAGGCAATCAGAAAACGCCTGTCCCTTATTACGTATACCTATGTTGTATATGCCATCAGTACAGCCGTTTTATTCATATATGCCCTAATGCGCTCAGACAGTCTTGGGCCATATCCGAAAGAGGACTGGATTTACTTCCTCCTTCTTGCGATCATCCCGACACTTCTGGGGCATTCGTTATTTAATTGGTCCTTAAAATGGTTAAGTACTTCAACCATTTCAATGGCCATCCTCTTTGAGCCAATCGGTGCTTCCATCCTTGCTTATTGGCTCTTGGCAGAAAAAGTACTTATGACTCAAGTGATAGGAGGGGTTGTCATTATCATTGGTGTCACACTCTTCTTATTAGAAGAAAGGAAATTAAAAAAGATGGTACAGCCAGTCAGTGAGGTGAATACAGATGTACTTTAGAAAAGCAGAATTACAGGACGCGAAAAGATTGGCGCATGTGCACGTCCATAGTTGGCGGACCACCTATCAAGGGATCGTGTCAGACGAATATCTTCAATCTTTATCTGTTGAAGAAAGGGAAGGAAAGTGGACGCAAATTCTCTCAGGCTCTCATGATACTCATGTGTGTACGGTGGAAGAAGATGAAATCGTCGGGTTTGTTTCATTTGGGAAAGAGCGTTCAGGAGAATTCGAAGGGGAGTTGTATGCGATTTACCTATTGAAGGATCATCAAGGTAAAGGCATAGGAGAGAAGCTCTTTGACATTGCTGCTAGTGGACTTAAAAAACAGGGCTTCAATACTATGTGGATATGGGTGTTGAAAGAAAACCCCTCCAAGCATTTTTATTACAGGTATAAGCCTGTCTTGATAAAGGAAGAAATGTTGACGATAGGAAAAGAGCGTCACCGTGAAGAAGGTTTATTGTTAAATCTTAATGAAAAAGAGTAAGGAGTTCACTCCTTACTCTTTTTAGATACGTCAGTGTATTCAAGAGAATACATATGTAAAACCGGAAAATACAAATGCCATGACAACGGACATAATAAAAGTTATTCCTCTTACAGGTGCAGTGCTTTCGCAGATGATGAGGGCTTGTACATAAGAATACGCAAAAAGATACACAGCCATAATGAAAGATAGAAATAATGCAACGTTTGGAAGCATGTAGAGGGAGCTCCTTTCAGATATGCGTAGTATTACTATATATATGGAGATGAACCAATTTACAGAACACCTCTATACTTTATTAATTCTTTAAAGTTTTTCTTAAAAATATATTGCAATAGCATTAACAACGTGTTATATTAATAAACGTCGCTGATACAGCAGATAACATTTTGAAATATAAATGAAAAAAAGCTATTGACGCGAGAGTGAAAGATGTGTTAAATTAATAAAGTCGCTTCTTTAAGAAGTGGACAAACATTGAACCTTGAAAACTGAACAAAACAAGACAATACGTCAACGTTAATTCTAGATTTATTTTAAGAGCTATTCAAACTTTTATCGGAGAGTTTGATCCTGGCTCAGGACGAACGCTGGCGGCGTGCCTAATACATGCAAGTCGAGCGGATTGATGGG
>NZ_JBITVL010000014.1:0-34090 GCF_044542955.1 Rossellomorea sp. NPDC077527
CAGCGCCGATGGTAGTTGGGGGATCTCCCCCTGTGAGAGTAGGACGTCGCCAGGCAATATGTGAAAAGAGTAGCTCAGTGGAGTTACTCTTTTTTTGATTAATGAGAAGGGGGCAGCTGATGTTTTATACTAGGTAAAAAATGGTAAATGACGCATATAACAAAAAAGTGACGCAAATATCACCGAAAACGACGCAAAAAATAAAATTATGACGCAATACCCTCCGATAATGACGCAAAAAAGATAAAAACGACGCAATTCCCCCTAAACCCCGCCAAGAAACCTCCCAACCTCTCAGTCAAAAACACACCATTCATACATAAACAAATCCTTCACTTAACCAATCTCTCTATTCCCCATAACTTTTACTAAAATACAGTCTTCAAATCTATAAATATCACTCTGCCACCAACACAACCAACCATCTTAATCCAAACAGATCGATTCATCCCCCAACACTCCCCGAACAAACCACCACAGTGCCCCATTACCAAATTTCTATCCAATAATCTTCCATTCCCACGTTTAAAACTTTCCCTAAACAGGAAAACTTCTAAGGTCAAACTTCATAATTGCAAAGTTCAAATCACGGTTGTATAATTATAGTCAAATATAGTCAAAGTCAAAATGAGGAGGAGGTTTGATGAGGAACATATCCGACATCATTGAAAGTTATTTAAAGAATGTGTTAGAGCTGAGTGAAAGTGAGATAGTCGAGATTAAAAGAAGCGAGATCGCTGATAAGTTTCAATGTGTTCCTTCTCAAATTAATTATGTGATCAATACCCGTTTCACCATAGAACGGGGTTATGTAGTAGAAAGTAAACGTGGTGGCGGTGGCTACATTCGGATTATGAAGGTGAGGGCCCATGATCAAGTTCATTTGATTGATCAGTTAGTGGCATTGATTACACAAACGATCAGTCAGAATACAGCAGCAGATATTGTGTTTCGCTTGGTAGAGGAAGAGATCATTTCTGAAAGAGAAGCCAAGATCATGCTGAGTGTGATGGACCGCTCCGTCATTATGGTCGATTTACCCGAACGGGATATCCTGAGAGGCAGAATGCTTAGAGCTATGCTGGATACATTGAAGTATGAGTAAGGGTTAAAGAGGTGAATGGGATGGTTTGTCAAGAGTGTAATGAAAGACCTGCGACCCTTCATTTTACCAAGGTGGTAAACGGGGAAAAGACAGAGGTTCATTTATGTGAGCAATGTGCTCAGGACAAGGGTGAGATGTTTATGTTTGATTCTTCACCCGGCTTTTCTGTAAACAATCTCCTGGCGGGTCTTCTTAATATAGCTCCTGCGTTTAAGCAGGCAAAAGAAACGGAAATTCCTAAGACAGAAGTGCTGCAGTGTAAAAAGTGTAAGATGACGATTCATCAGTTCATTAATGTAGGTCGCTTTGGATGTGCCCATTGTTATGAGACGTTTAAAGATGAGCTAACTCCTTTGTTAAAGCGTGTTCATAGTGGCAATGTCGAGCATCACGGAAAGGTTCCGGAACGTATGGGTGGAGCCATTCATGTGAAAAAGAAGATTCAGCAGTTAAAATCTGAGCTCCAAATGATGATAGCAGATGAAGAGTTTGAAAAAGCAGCTGAGGTTCGAGACGAAATTCGCTCCCTGGAAAAAGATATCAAGAAAGAGGGAGGAGAGAAAGAATGAGTCTGGAGAAGTTCTTGAGTAATGCTGTTAGTTCATGGATGAATGAAGAAGGGCCTAATTCGGATATAGTTCTCAGCTCCCGGGTAAGGCTTGCAAGGAACTTGACGGATTACCGTTTTTCCACTCTTTATTCCTCTGAAGAAGCGAAAGAGATTGTGGATCGCGTGAAGGAGAAGCTCTCTTCATATCCTAAAGATTTAGGTGAGTTGGAATTTTTACCTACAAGTGAGATTCAACCTCTGCAAAAGAGGGTATTGATGGAGAAACATCTTATAAGCCCTAACTTAGCGGAGGACACGAATTACGGTGCTGTTCTTTTATCAAACGAAGAAGATATCAGCATAATGGTAAACGAAGAGGATCATATTCGAATACAGTGTTTATATCCAGGTTTGCAATTAGAAGAAGCTTTACAGAAAGCCAATCAGATCGATGATTGGTTTGAAAGTGAATTTGATTTTGCTTTTGATGAGAAGCATGGGTATTTAACGACTTGTCCTACCAATGTAGGCACAGGGCTGAGAGCTTCCGTCATGATGCATTTACCAGGCCTTGTATTGACACAACAGCTGAACCGTATCATTCCGGCCATTAATCAGTTGGGATTAGTGGTCAGAGGGATATATGGGGAAGGCAGCGAGGCGCTGGGGAACATCTTTCAGATATCGAATCAAACGACACTTGGTAAGTCGGAAGAGGATATCGTCGCAGATTTGCTAAGCGTAGTGAAGCAGATCATCGAGAAAGAACAATCGGCAAGAAACGCACTAGTTCAGACGTCAAACATACAATTAGAAGATAGGATTTTCCGCTCTCTTGGGGTGCTGGAGCACAGCAGGATCATTGAATCCAAGGAAGCAGCGAAGTGTTTATCGGATGTCAGGCTTGGAATTGATTTAGGATACATCAAAGTGATATCTAAGAATATATTGAATGAACTAATGATTTTAACCCAACCTGGATTTTTACAACAATATTCTGGAGGTCCATTGAGACCAAATGAAAGAGATATAAGAAGGTCTTCTTTGATTCGAGAGCGAATTAAGTTAGATAAAGATACATGTGAGGAGGAAAAATAATATGATGTTTGGTCGATTTACAGAAAGAGCCCAAAAAGTATTGGCATTAGCTCAGGAAGAAGCAATTCGTTTATCACACAGTAATATTGGTACTGAACATATTTTATTGGGACTTGTCCGCGAAGGTGAAGGGATTGCTGCCAAGGCACTTACAGCATTAGGGTTAAGCCCGGAAAAAATCCAGAAGGAAGTGGAAGGATTAATCGGGAAAGGAACCGAGAAATCCCAAACGATTCATTACACGCCGCGTGCGAAGAAAGTAATCGAACTTTCCATGGATGAAGCCCGTAAGCTGGGGCACTCATATGTAGGGACGGAACATATTTTACTAGGGTTGATCCGCGAGGGTGAAGGAGTGGCCGCCCGTGTTCTTGGAAACCTTGGAGTCAGCTTGAATAAAGCAAGGCAGCAAGTATTGCAGCTGCTTGGCAGTAATGATTCAAGCAATCATCAGGGTGGTGGCAATGCCAATGCCAATACTCCAACTCTTGATAGCTTAGCCCGTGATCTGACAGCCATCGCACGTGAAGGCAGCCTGGATCCGGTCATCGGACGCAGTAAAGAGATTCAGCGCGTCATTGAAGTATTGAGTCGACGTACGAAGAATAACCCGGTATTAATCGGTGAGCCAGGTGTAGGGAAGACGGCGATTGCTGAGGGTCTTGCACAACAGATCATCGCCAATGAAGTGCCGGAAATCCTGCGCGACAAGCGTGTTATGACCCTTGATATGGGTACGGTTGTAGCCGGTACGAAATATCGTGGGGAGTTCGAGGATCGTCTGAAGAAGGTAATGGATGAAATCCGTCAAGCGGGTAATATCATCCTCTTCATCGACGAACTTCATACCCTGATCGGTGCAGGAGGGGCGGAAGGTGCAATCGACGCATCGAATATCCTGAAACCATCCCTTGCCCGTGGAGAATTACAGTGTATCGGTGCGACAACATTAGATGAGTACCGCAAATATATTGAAAAGGATGCTGCTCTGGAGCGTCGTTTCCAACCAATTCAAGTCAACGAGCCTACAGCAGAAGAGTCCATTCAAATCCTGAAGGGACTGCGTGATCGTTATGAAGCCCATCACCGGGTTTCCATTACGGATGAAGCAATCGATGCTGCGGTGAAGCTGTCTGATCGTTACATCTCTGATCGATTCCTGCCGGATAAGGCCATCGATTTAATTGATGAAGCTGGATCAAAGGTGCGTTTACGCTCTTACACGACACCACCAAATCTGAAAGAGCTTGAAGCAAAGCTCGAAGAAATCCGCAAAGAGAAAGATGCGGCCGTACAAAGCCAGGAATTTGAAAAAGCTGCTTCTTTGAGGGATTCTGAGCAGAAGCTTCGTGAAGAGTTAGAAGAAACGAAGAACACATGGAAAGAAAAACAAGGTCAGGAAAATACAGAAGTGACCGTTGAAGATATTGCGAAGGTCGTTTCGAACTGGACGGGAGTGCCGGTATCGAAATTGGCTCAAACAGAAACGGATCGTTTACTCAAATTAGAAGAGATTCTTCATTCAAGAGTCATCGGGCAATCGGAAGCCGTTGTGGCGGTGTCAAAAGCTGTTCGTCGTGCAAGGGCAGGTCTTAAAGATCCGAAGCGTCCAATTGGTTCCTTCATCTTCCTTGGACCAACCGGAGTAGGGAAAACGGAATTGGCCCGTGCTCTTGCTGAATCTATGTTCGGTGATGAAGATGCAATGATCCGGATCGATATGTCCGAGTACATGGAAAAACACTCGACTTCCCGTTTAGTCGGTTCACCACCAGGATATGTAGGGTATGAAGAAGGCGGTCAGTTAACGGAGAAAGTTCGCCGCAAACCATATTCCGTCGTCCTATTGGACGAAATCGAAAAAGCACATCCGGATGTGTTCAACATTCTTCTGCAAGTACTGGAGGACGGCCGATTAACGGATTCCAAAGGTAGAACGGTAGACTTCAGGAATACAGTCCTGATCATGACATCGAACGTTGGTGCCCAGTCCCTTAAGAGCAATAAATATGTTGGGTTCAACATTCAAGACGGGAAACAGGATTATAAAGATATGAAAGGTAAGGTCATGGAAGAATTGAAACGTGCTTTCCGACCTGAATTCCTTAACCGTATCGATGAAATCATCGTGTTCCACTCTCTTGAAAAAGATCACTTGAAAGAGATTGTGACATTGATGTCCAACCAATTGACGAGCCGCTTGAAAGAGCAGGATATTCATTTAGAACTATCCTCGGCTGCCAAAGAGAAAATTGCAGATGAAGGATTTGATCCTGAATATGGTGCACGTCCTCTGCGTCGCGCGATTCAGAAATATGTTGAAGATAAACTGTCCGAGGAACTGTTAAGAGGGAAAGTGCTGACAGGACAGAATATCGTGATCGATGTAGAAGATAGTGAGTTCGTAGTGAAGGTGAAAGAAGAAGCAGCGAACACTACGACATAATAGTAAGAGTGATAAAGAGGTACACGTATTTGTTTTCGTGTACCTCTTTTATCATAATGAATACTTTGGGAGATGCTTGTCGGGCCTACCAAGCCGGCTACGCTTTTCTTATTGTCCAGCTCCGCCGGCTAGAGGCTCGAGGTCATAAGTCAATCCCACCAAAAAGGCAAAGAGCGCCTTTCCAGTGGGCTCGCCTTATGCTTGTCGCCTCTGACCAAGCCGTCTACGCTTTCTTATTGTCTAGCTCCGCCGGCTAGCCCCTCGAGGTCACAACTGAAAAATCCCATAAGGCAAAAAACGCCTTTTCGGATTTCCCAGTTGTGCTTGTCGGGCCTACCAAGCCGGCTACGCTTTTCTTGAATCCCATACATAAAACCGATACAATCATGCCAAATGGGTATTATCGCGAATAGGTAAGAGTACAAATAGAGTTATAGAGGAGAAGAATAGATTGGCAAAGAAAAAGACGAAGTTTGTGTGTTCATCCTGTGGATATGAGTCTGCTAAATGGATGGGGAAATGTCCGGGATGTAATGAGTGGAATACGATGGTGGAAGAAGTGGAGATGACGGGGAAGAAGCCCCGTACGTCGTTTATGCATTCTGAGAATAGCGGCCCCTCTAAAGCAGAGAAATTGATTTCCATCGAAACCAAGCAAGAGCCGAGGGTATTGACCGAATCGAAAGAACTGAATCGGGTGCTGGGTGGAGGAGTTGTACCGGGTTCCCTCGTTTTGATCGGGGGAGACCCTGGAATAGGGAAATCGACTTTATTGCTGCAGGTTTCGGCTCAGCTTGCGGATCAGAAGCAAAAGGTATTGTATATATCCGGTGAAGAGTCGATCAAGCAAACAAAGCTTCGGGCGGATCGGTTAAATGTTAAATCAGATGATTTATATATATTTGCGGAAACGAATCTTGAGTTGATTCATCAAACGATTGAACAGATCTCACCGGATTTCGTCATCATCGACTCGATTCAAACGATTTTTCATCCTGACGTGACGTCTGCTCCAGGTAGTGTTTCCCAGGTGAGGGAGTGTACGGCGGAACTGATGCGAATCGGGAAGACAAAGGGAATTGCGATTTTCATTGTCGGGCATGTTACGAAAGAAGGCTCGATTGCAGGACCTCGTTTGTTGGAACATATGGTGGATACCGTGTTGTATTTCGAAGGGGAGCGTCATCATTCGTATCGTATCCTAAGGGCGGTTAAGAATCGCTTCGGCTCAACGAATGAAATGGGGATATTTGAAATGAAGGAGCTCGGCTTGGAGGAAGTGGCCAACCCGTCTGAGATCTTCTTGGAAGAGCGTTCACAGGGTGCAGCGGGTTCGACCGTTGTGGCATCGATGGAGGGTACAAGACCTGTTCTTGTGGAGATTCAAGCCCTTGTGACGCCTACCAGCTTTAACAATCCCAGAAGGATGGCCACAGGGATAGATCATAGCCGGGTATCACTGATCATGGCTGTGTTGGAGAAGCGTGCAGGTATGCTTCTGCAGCAGCAGGATGCCTATCTGAAAGTGGCAGGCGGGGTGAAGCTGGACGAACCGGCGATTGACTTGGCCGTCGCGGCGAGCATCGCTTCAAGTTTTCGGGATAGAGCGTCCAGTGCGCACGATTGTATCATCGGCGAAGTCGG
Source organism: Rossellomorea sp. NPDC077527 (assembly GCF_044542955.1). Classification (NCBI taxonomy): domain Bacteria; kingdom Bacillati; phylum Bacillota; class Bacilli; order Caryophanales; family Bacillaceae; genus Rossellomorea; species Rossellomorea sp. NPDC077527. The sequence continues at coordinate 6,844 of NZ_JBITVL010000014.1, forward strand.
ATTGACGGGTGAGATCAGAAGGGTGTCAAGGATCGAGCAACGCGTTCAGGAAGCGGCTAAGCTGGGATTCAAACGAGTCATCATTCCCCAGAATAACTTAAGTGGATGGCAGCCACCATCCGATATAGAGGTTAAAGGCGTTTCAAATATAAACGAAGCGTTGTCGATTATTTTAGGAGGATAAGAAATGGAAGATAAGAAGGCAAGAGATAAGTCCATGTCGGATATATTACAATTCGTTGCTCCCGGTGCCCCGATCAGGGATGGTATTGATAATGTGCTGAGAGCCAATACGGGAGGGCTTATTGTCGTTGGCTACAATGATAAGGTGAAGTCTGTATTGGACGGGGGATTTCATATTAACTGTGCTTTCTCTCCGAGTTACCTGTATGAACTGGCCAAAATGGACGGGGCCATCATCCTGAATGAAGCAGGGACGAAGATTATTTTGGCGAATGCTCAGCTTGCTCCCGATGTGTACGTTCCATCCACTGAAACAGGAATGCGACATCGAACGGCGGAGCGGGTTGCGAGACAAACCAATGCCCTTGTCATTGCGATTTCACAACGGAGAAACGTCATCACCCTCTATCAAGGTAACTTCCGATATGCATTAAAGGACATCTCTGTCATCTTAACGAAGGCCAATCAAGCCATTCAAACCCTGGAGAAGTATAAGGTGGTCCTTGATCAGAGCATTTCTAATTTGTCGGTACTTGAGTTTGAGGAGCTTGTTACTCAAAGTGATCTGCTGCAGGTGCTTCACCGGTTCGAAATGGTCCTCAGGATCAAGAATGAATTATTGACGTATTTAAGTGAGCTTGGTATCGAGGGTCGGTTGATTCGTCTTCAGATGAATGAGTTATTGACGGATATTGAAGATGAAGCGATGCTCATCATCAGGGACTATTCCCAGGAAAGAAACATCAAGCCTTTTGAACTTCTTTATAAATTCCAGGAGCTTGTTCATTCAGAGGTATTAGAGGATAATGTCTTATTAAAATTGTTGGGCTACCACGGGTATGTCCATCACGATGATGCCATCTATCCAAGAGGATATCGTGTGTTGAATAAGATCCCCCGTTTACCGATTGTGATAATTGAAAACCTCATCACAAGATTTCAAACCCTTCCTCATGTCGTGAGTGCCTCCGTGGACGATTTAGACGAAGTCGAAGGAATCGGTGAAGTAAGGGCAAGGAAAATCAAAGAGGGATTAAAACTAATAAAGGAACAAACGTTCGCTGACAGGCAGTTATAGGAATGTAGACCTACATTTTCCTGATGTGGTATAATTGTTGCTTTTTCAAAAAATTGACAGTGGTTAAAAGACGTGTTAGCCTTCACTTAAGGAAGCTACTAATATGGGATAAGTGTATCAAAATCGTTTCAGCAGTATTAAATTTGAAATTTTCAAAGCTCACACGTTTCAAAAATAGTAAATTGTTTATAATGAGTAGGAGGAGGTGAGGGAATGTTAAAAAGAATCGTTCAAGCGTGCTTCCTGATCGTCGGGGGAACACTGGGAATATTTCTGCTTCCCGAATTATTTACCGTCATAAATCTATCAGACATTCCTTTAATTAATAACCCTTATATGACTGCTATATTTGGTGCCATTATTTTTTATATTCTTACGTTTTGGGCAGTCGAGTATGTCGTCAACTTCGTCAAGTGGTTTGAAGATAGCTTGGTAAAGGCACCGGTAACGGATTTGTTATTTGGTAGTTTAGGCCTGATTATTGGTTTGTTCGTTGCCTATTTGTTTGGAATTCCGTTCAACCAAATGGAGATTCCGATTGTCAACACAGTGGTCCCGATTTTATTAACCCTGCTTTTAGGGTATTTAGGGTTCCAGGTTGGATTCAAGAAAAGGGATGAACTGGTTGGTCTATTCGGTACGACAAACCGTGGTAAGAAAAAGGGAACGGAAGAAGATTTAGATGAAGAGGGTGTGAAGACCCTTAAGATATTGGATACAAGTGTGATTATTGATGGTCGTATCGCGGATATCTGCCAAACAGGATTTTTGGAAGGGATTGTTGTCATTCCTCAATTCGTCCTGGAAGAGCTTCAGCATATTGCGGATTCTTCCGATGTATTGAAGCGGAATCGTGGACGTCGAGGATTGGATATCCTGAATCGCATCCAAAAGGAACTTCCGGTAGAGGTCCAGATTTATGAAGGGGATTTTGAGGAAATCCAGGAAGTGGATTCGAAGTTGGTGAAATTGGCGAAGCTTACAAATGGAATCGTTGTAACCAATGATTTCAACTTGAATAAAGTGTGTGATCTTCAAGGTGTACAAGTATTGAACATCAATGACTTGGCCAATGCCGTCAAGCCGGTTGTATTACCTGGTGAAGAGCTGAAGGTCCAGGTGATCAAAGATGGTAAAGAGCATAACCAGGGAATTGCATACCTGGATGATGGTACGATGATCGTCGTGGAAGAAGGCCGCAATTACATCGGCAAGTATATCGATGTACTCGTCACATCCGTTTTACAAACTTCCGCAGGCAGGATGATCTTTGCGAAACCGAAGCAATTAGAAAAAGCATTGTAAGGCCGTTTTGCCCTGACTCCATTGATTCAGTAAGGTATAATAGTAGTATTACTTGTGTGTTAAAGGAGTTATTCTATGGAATATGAAGTTGTCATTCCAGCTGCTGGACAGGGGAAACGAATGAAAGCGGGCAAAAACAAACTGTTACTTGAGTTGAAAGGATGCCCTGTCATCATCCATACCTTGCGTGTTTTCGAATATGACACCCATTGTAAGGGTATTTACTTAGCCATACACCCATCAGAGCGACAGGTGTTCCAAGGGCTCTTGGATCGCTTTGGCATCAAGAAGGTAGTCAAGCTTGTTGATGGGGGCGAAGAAAGACAGCACAGTGTATACAATGCGTTGCTTGAGGTTGATCATGAGGTTGTTCTCGTCCATGACGGAGCAAGACCTTTTATTAAGGAATCCACGATTCACCAATTGGTCGAAAAGACTTATTCGACAGGGGCCGCCATTGCGGCAGTTCCTGTGAAAGATACAATCAAAAAAGTACTGGATGGAGAGGTCGAGGAAACGATTGAACGCTCAAGCTTGTGGATGGTTCAAACCCCACAAGCTTTTCGTGTTTCCATTTTGAAAAGAGCACATCAAGATGCAGATCAAGATGGTTTCCTTGGTACTGATGATGCGTCACTGGTAGAAAGATCGGATGTTGAGGTAGCTGTCGTGGAGAGTGATTATGACAATATCAAACTGACAACTCCTGAGGACTTATATTTTGCCGAGGCGATCTTGAAGAAGCGAGAGGAAATGAGTGGAGGAGAGAAACATGTTTAGGATTGGACAAGGATTCGATGTTCATCAATTAGTGGAAGAGAGACCTCTTATCATGGGAGGCATCACGATTCCATATGAAAAAGGGTTATTGGGCCATTCGGATGCAGACGTTTTGTTGCATGCTGTAGCGGATGCGTGTCTGGGTGCGATTGCTGCAGGAGATATCGGAAAGCATTTTCCGGATACAGATCCCGAGTTCAAGGATGCTGATTCAGCGAAGCTGCTCGAACATGTATGGGCTCTTGTGAAAGAGGAAGGCTATGAACTGGGGAATATCGATTGCACGATCATTGCCCAGAAACCTAAAATGGCTCCATATATCGACGAGATGAGACAAAGCATCGCCACGTTACTGGAAGCGGATATAGCGGATGTGAACGTGAAAGCTACCACTTCTGAGAAACTTGGTTTTACCGGAAGAGGCGAAGGGATTGCCGCACAAACCACTATATTGATAAAAAAGAAGTAGGGGATAAATTCGCTTTATTCCCATACTTAACGGTGTTAAAATAGGTCAGAGGCTTTAAGCAGGAAACACGAAGAGGAGGAAACATAATGACACAGGAAGTACGCGTCCGTTATGCCCCGAGTCCAACGGGTCATTTACATATTGGAAATGCAAGAACCGCTTTATTTAATTATCTATACGCCCGCAGCGTAGGTGGAAAGTTCATCATCCGTATTGAAGATACGGATAAGAAACGAAATATTGAAGGCGGAGAAGAAAGTCAGCTTAAATATCTTCAGTGGCTTGGAATCGATTGGGATGAAAGCACAGATAAACCGGGTGAATACGGACCTTACCGTCAATCCGAGCGTAATCATATTTATGAGCAGTATTTAAAAGAGCTGTTAGAGAGCGGTCAGGCTTATAAGTGTTATTGTACGGAGGAAGAACTGGAAGCGGAACGTGAAGCACAATCAGCAGCAGGTCAAATGCCTCGCTACTCAGGGAAATGCCGCAACCTGAAGAAAGAGGATCAGGAGAAACTGGCAGCGGAAGGCCGTCAGCCGAGCATTCGCTTCCGTGTACCTGCAGGGAAAGTATATTCTTTCAATGATATCGTGAAAGAGGACGTGTCATTTGAATCAGATGGCATCGGTGATTTTGTCATTGCGAAAAAAGATGGTACACCAACGTATAACTTCGCCGTTGCAGTGGATGATTATTTGATGAAAATCACCCATGTTCTTCGCGGGGAGGATCATATCTCCAATACTCCGAAGCAGCTGATGATTTTTGAAGCTCTTGGTTGGGATGCGCCGGTTTACGGGCATATGACGTTGATCGTCAATGAAAGCCGTAAGAAGCTGAGCAAACGGGATGAGAGCATCATTCAGTTCATCGAGCAATATGAAGCCCTCGGTTATTTGCCTGAAGCGTTATTCAACTTTATTGCGCTACTTGGCTGGTCTCCAAAGGGAGAAGAAGAGCTGTTCTCTAGAGACGAGTTTATTGAAATCTTTGATCCTGAGCGCCTTTCCACTTCATCTGCTCTGTTCGATAACCAGAAGCTTACTTGGATGAACAATCAGTACATGAAGAATCTAGAGCTAGATCAAGTCGTGGATCTTTCTCTTCCACATTTGATCAGCGCAGGTAAACTGGATGAGAACATGTCCGATGAGCAGCGTGAATGGGCAAGTCGCGTCATTTCTTTATACCAGGAGCAAATGAGCTTCGGTGCTGAAATCGTTGAGCTGTCTGAAATGTTCTTCAAGACCGATCTTGAATATGATGAAGAGGCGAAAGCCGTACTTGATGAAGAGCAGGTACCTGAAGTCCTTCAAGCTTTCTTGAACGAAATTGACGCCCTTGAAAAGTACGAAGCGGCAGAAATCAAATCGTCCATCAAAGCGGTCCAAAAGGCGACTGGTCATAAAGGGAAGAAACTGTTCATGCCGATCCGTGTAGCAGTAACGGGCCAGACTCATGGTCCTGAATTACCGAATGCCATCGAGCTTTTAGGGAAAGATACTGTTAAACATCGCCTTCAAAGTCTTTTAGGTTAACATTTTCGAGGATATGTAATATAGTAAGAGTATCACACTAAATGATATCGCGTTGATGAGGAGAAGTAAGAAAAGGATGCTTAGTAGAGAGAACCATCACCGGCTGAAAGTGGTTTAAGCCCCTCCTTTTCTGAAATGCACCTCTGAGCCCGTTGCCGAAATAGAGTAGGTAAAGGCGGCTTCCTACCGTTAACAGGATTCGAGTTGGAGAAGGGTTTGTCTTCTCAATCAGAGTGGAACCGCGCTGCCTATGCGTCTCTGTCAGTTTATTGACAGGGGCGTTTTTTTATTGTTAACAGCTATTATTTTATTTTTTGAAAAAGGAAGGAGGACGGATCCGTATGTTTAAGTCGTTTAAAGAAGATATAGATGTTGTGTTTGACCAGGACCCGGCTGCGAGGAATTATGTGGAGGTCATCCTCACGTACTCGGGTCTTCATGCTATTTGGGCTCATCGCATTGCCCATGCATTTTTTAAACGGAAGTTCTTTTTTATTGCACGGGTCATTTCGCAGGTCAGCCGCTTCTTTACGGGTGTGGAGATTCATCCGGGTGCTAAGATCGGCCGCCGTTTTTTCATCGATCATGGTATGGGTGTGGTGATTGGTGAGACATGTGAAATAGGAGATAATGTCACGCTCTTCCAAGGGGTCACCCTCGGTGGGACCGGGAAGGAAAAAGGGAAACGTCACCCGACGATACAAGATAATGCTTTAATTGCCACAGGGGCGAAAGTGTTAGGATCCATCGTAGTTGGGGAAAATTCTAAGGTAGGGGCAGGGTCCGTCGTCCTAAAAGATGTTCCTCCCAATTCGACTGTAGTCGGTATACCCGGGAAGGTCGTCATCCAAGATGGAGTGAAGATACAGAAGGATTTGAATCACTGTGATCTGCCGGATCCGATTAATGATCGAATGAAACAACTTGAAAAAGAAGTGAATGAGTTAAAAACATTATTAAGGGAATATGAGGGAAGGAGTCGATCATCTTGACGATTCGTTTATATAACACACTGACAAGGCAAAAAGAGGAATTTAAACCCCTGGAAGAGGGTAAAGTCAAAATGTATGTGTGCGGGCCGACGGTTTATAACTATATCCATATAGGAAATGCCCGCCCTGCCATTGTATTTGACACCGTAAGACGATATTTGGAATACAGAGGCTATGATGTTCAATTCGTCTCCAACTTCACGGATGTGGACGACAAATTGATCAGGGCAGCGAAGGAACTCGGGGAAGACGTACCGACGATCGCACAGCGGTTCATCGATGCTTACTTTGAAGACACGGGGGCCCTTGGGTGCAAGAAAGCCGATATTCATCCGACCGTAACAGAGAATATTGACACCATTATTGATTTTATCCATGCGCTTGTGGAAAAAGGGTATGCCTATGAGTCTCAGGGAGATGTTTATTATCGTACAAGAAAATTTGACGGGTATGGTAAGCTGTCCCATCAGCCAATTGATGAACTGAAAGCAGGTGCCCGAATCGATGTAGGGGATAAGAAAGAAGATGCCCTTGATTTCGTTCTATGGAAAGCCGCCAAAGAAGGGGAGATTTCATGGGAAAGCCCTTGGGGTGAAGGGCGTCCGGGTTGGCATATTGAGTGCTCGGCCATGGCAAAGCGCTACTTGGGGGATACCATTGATATCCACGCCGGGGGACAGGATCTGACCTTCCCTCATCACGAGAATGAAATTGCGCAATCAGAAGCCCTTACTGGCAAGACATTCGCAAAGTACTGGATGCACAATGGGTACATCAATATCGATAATGAGAAGATGTCCAAGTCACTCGGTAATTTCGTCTTGGTACACGACATCATTAAAGAACAGGATCCTCAAGTGCTGCGCTTCTTCATGCTGTCGGTTCATTATCGTCACCCGATCAACTATAATCTTGAGCTTCTCCAGAACGCGGAGACTTCTTTAGACAGAATTAAGACAGCGTATGAAAACCTGAAGCACCGCAAAGAATCAAGTGCGGACTTAACGGAGAACAACCAGGAATGGCTCGATAAAATCGACGAATTGAAAGCTCAGTTCATTTCGGACATGGATGATGATTTTAATACAGCGAACGGAATTTCCGTTTTATTCGAACTATCCAGACAAGCGAACTATTACTTGATGGAGAAGAACACTTCCATAGAGGTCATTGATGGGTTCTTACACCAATTTGAAGATTTCTTTTCAGTGCTGGGATTGACCCTTCAGGAAGCAGGGCTCTTGGACGAAGAAGTGGAAGAACTGATCGAAAAACGCATTCAAGCACGTAAAGACCGGAACTTCCAATTAGCTGATGAGATTCGGGATACATTGAAAGAGATGGATATTATCCTGGAAGATACTCCTCAAGGCACCCGCTGGAAAAGAGGGTCTTAATGCTGCACGAGATAAACGAACAAATCGACGCGAAACAAATCAATGCGCTTGCACTTGCTTATATGGGGGATGCTGTATATGAAACATATGTACGGCAGCTCCTATTAACCAAAGGGAAGATCAAACCGAATCAGTTGCACAGGGCCGCGACCAAGTATGTTTCCGCCAAAGCCCAGGCGGCGATTCTCCGGACATTGTTTGATCAAGACCTGTTAACCGAAGAAGAGATTTCGGTTGTGAAACGGGGACGAAACGCAAAGTCAGGGACAACCCCTAAAAATACAGATGTACAGACGTATAAACACAGCACTGCTTTTGAGGCTCTTATTGGATATTTGTTTTTACTTAATCGGACGGAACGATTAGAGGAACTATTGAAGATCATTTTTGAACAAGCCCAGGCAGGAAAGGAGGAGTAGGTATGAGTAAAGATTTTATCGGAGGAAGAAACCCCGTCATGGAAGCATTGAGGTCGGGAAGGGATATCAATAAGATTTGGATTGCAGAAGGGTCACAGAAAGGGTCCATCCAGCAGATCGTGGGTCTGGCTAAAGAATCGAATGTCATGGTTCAATACGTCCCGAAGAAGAAGATCGAGCAGATGGTTTCTGAGAATCATCAAGGGGTAGTTGCTTCTGTTGCTGCGTACCAGTATGCAGAAATTGATGATATTTTTCACAGGGCGGAACAAAGTGGAGAGGATCCGTTCATTCTCATACTGGATGAGCTGGAAGACCCTCATAATCTCGGCTCGATCATGAGGACGGCAGATGCAGCAGGTGCTCATGGGATCATTATCCCCAAGCGAAGAGCGGTGGGACTTACCTCTACCGTAGCGAAAGCATCTACTGGTGCCATTGAGCATATACCGGTGGCGCGGGTGACCAACCTTTCGAGAGCGGTGGATGAACTGAAAGAGCGTGGTGTATGGGTGGCTGGAACAGATGCAAAAGGAAAGCAGGATTTCCGCCAGTTGGATGGTACATTGCCTATCGGCTTAATTATCGGTAGTGAAGGAAAAGGGATGAGCCGTATCCTGAGGGATAAATGTGATTTCCTTGTTCAGTTGCCTATGATCGGACATGTCACATCACTAAACGCTTCGGTGGCAGCCAGTATTTTAATGTATGAGGTTTATCGTAAACGCCACCCATTAGGAGAATAGGGAGATGGATATTCTCCTTGTGGATGGCTATAACATCATCGGCGCATGGCCGGAATTGAATGAGTTGAAGCATAAGGATTTAGCCTCAGCAAGAGATCTCCTGGTCGAGAAAATGGCAGAATATCAAGGATATACGGGCTACCGTGTCATTGTTGTATTCGATGCCTACTACGTCCAGGGGATCGCCCGTAAATATAAGAATTATAAAGTAGAAGTGCTTTTTACGAAGGAAAATGAAACCGCCGATGAGCGAATTGAAAGGTTGGCCATCGAATTAAGCAATATTAAAACACAAATCCACGTGGCGACTTCTGATTTCACAGAGCAATGGGCGATCTTTGGTCAGGGTGCCCTTCGCAAATCAGCAAGGGAACTCCTGACGGAAGTGAAAGTCATTGAAAAAAAGATCGAACGTAAGGTTCGGAATTCCAGTGAAAAAAGGCCGACATCCAAGATCCAATTGTCCGATGAAGTTGCTGAAATTTTCGAAAAATGGCGCCGTGGGGAACAATGATAGGTTGACGGTTGAATTTTCTGTAATGTATAATAATTCTATCTATTGTTTTGCGCGGGGGGATGTGTGTGAGCAATATCACCAGGACAGAAGCATTTGATAATCGATTAGAAGGCATGGATGATGAAGAGATAATAGAAGCCGTCCATCAGGGTCACAGCGAAGCGTTAGATTTTTTAATAAAGAAATACCGGAATTTTGTCAGGGCGAAAGCGCGGTCGTATTTTTTAATCGGGGCAGATAAGGAAGATATCGTCCAGGAGGGTATGATTGGCTTATACAAAGCCATACGCGATTATAAAGAGGACAAGCTGACTTCTTTTAAAGCGTTTGCAGAGCTTTGTATCACAAGGCAGATCATTACGGCCATTAAGACAGCCACCAGACAGAAGCATATACCGCTTAATTCGTATGTTTCATTGGATAAACCCATTTATGATGATGAGTCGGACCGTACGCTATTAGATGTCATTTCAGGTGCGAAAGTAATGGATCCGGAAGCGCTAATTATCAATCGTGAAGAATTCGACAATATGGAAGACAAGATGGCACAGTTATTAAGTGATCTTGAGAGGAAAGTACTTGCCCTTTATTTGGACGGGCAGTCCTATCAGGAAATATCAGAAGAGCTGAATCGCCATGTGAAGTCCATCGATAACGCATTACAGCGGGTGAAACGAAAGCTCGAGCGATACTTGGAAGTTCGTGAAATAACGATGTAAAGTCATATTGACACAAATTGGTGGTCGTGTTATTTTTGATAGGACTTACTATGTATAGTGTAGGTGGAATATATGACTACTAAATTAATACTGGCTTGTTCGGTATGCGGTTCCAGGAATTATACTGTGCCGGGTAATCGTAACCAGGCTGTTCGATTAGAAATAAAGAAATTCTGCAATACATGTAATGCTCACACCCTACACAAAGAGACTAAATAGTGTAGAAGTCTTGCGCATTGATATTAGTTGGAGGTTACTAACGGATGTTTAAATTCTTTCGCAATGTTGCATCGGAAATGAGAAAGGTCAGCTGGCCTAAACGTAAAGAGTTAACACGCTACACGATCACCGTTATTACGACAGTGGTATTTGTTGCCCTTTTCTTTGCTGTAATCGACCTGGGCATCTCAGAACTTATGCGATTGATCATTGGTTCTAAGTAAGAGAAACATAGAATTAGTTGTATATATACCGTCTAAGCATGGTATAATGATTATTAATAGAGTACATGACCTTGGAGCCCGTTAACTTTTTACGGGTTTTTTCATTTGGAAAAAAAGGCGTATGCGTATTCTTAAATAGCGAGGAGGGACGGACGTTTAGTCCTACGAAATGGAGAAGAATTGGTATGTAGTCCATACTTATTCAGGATACGAGAATAAGGTAAAAGCAAACCTTGAGAAACGTGTTGAATCAATGGGGATGCAAGATAAGATCTTCCGCGTGATCGTTCCTGAAGAAGAAGAGACAGATATTAAGAACGGTAAGAAGAAAGTCGTTAAGAAGAAAGTATTCCCTGGTTATGTGATTGTTGAAATCGTCATGACGGATGATTCCTGGTATGTGGTCCGTAACACACCTGGCGTCACGGGATTCGTCGGTTCATCTGGATCGGGTTCAAAGCCGACTCCGTTATTGCCTGAAGAAGTAACAAATCTTCTGAAGCAAATGGGCATGACAGAGAAAAAGGTAGAAATCGACTTCGAATTAGGAGAAACAGTAAAGGTGAACGAAGGTCCGTTTGCGAACTTTACAGGCTCTATCGAAGAGATTGATCATGCGAAAACAAAAGTGAAGGTACACGTCAATATGTTTGGTAGAGACACCCCGGTAGAACTGGATTTCTCTCAAATTGATAAATTATAATGGAAAAGAACTTGAAATCATTTTGAAAAAATGATACTATTTCATAAGTCAGTGCGTCTCCACAAAGAGATACTGAAACTAATAAACGTTCTTTATGTTGATAAAGACATTTTTTACATTTGAGTGGGAGGGTGAAAAACCCAATAACCACATCACGGACTTAAGGAGGTGTGTCTCGTGGCTAAAAAAGTTATAAAAATGGTTAAATTGCAGATTCCTGCCGGTAAAGCTAATCCAGCTCCACCAGTTGGTCCTGCACTAGGTCAAGCAGGTGTTAACATCATGGGATTCTGTAAGGAATTCAATGCTCGTACAGCAGATCAAGCTGGCTTAATCATTCCTGTTGAAATTACGGTATTTGAAGACCGTTCATTTACATTCATCACAAAAACTCCACCCGCTGCTGTTCTTCTTAAGAAAGCTGCAGGTATCGAGTCTGGTTCAGGCGAACCAAACAGCAAGAAAGTGGCAACACTTAAACGCGACAAAGTACGTGAAATTGCTGAAACAAAAATGCCTGACTTAAATGCAGCTAGTGTTGAATCAGCTATGCGCATGGTAGAAGGAACTGCACGCAGCATGGGTATCGTCATCGAAGACTAATCCCTGTTTCGTTGAAGTAAAGGTTCCTGTTGAACAAGGTTGCGATGATGAAATGTACGTTTCACTCGCAACCTTATTTCGTGGGAGGTTATTCCGCTAAAACCACATATAGGAGGAAATTTAAAATGGCTAAAAAAGGTAAAAAGTTTCTTGAAGCTCAAAAGCTTGTAGATCGTACTACAGCTTATTCAGTTGAAGAAGCAATCGAATTAGTAAAGAAAACAAACTTCGCTAAGTTTGACGCGACGATCGAAGTAGCGTTCCGCTTAGGTGTAGATACTCGTAAGAACGACCAGCAAATCCGTGGAGCAGTTGTACTTCCACACGGTACTGGTAAAACTCAAAAGGTTCTTGTATTCGCTAAAGGCGATAAAGCGAAAGAAGCAGAAGCTGCTGGCGCTGACTTCGTAGGTGATGCAGACCTTATCAACAAGATCAACCAAGGTTGGTTCGAGTTTGACGTAATCGTTGCAACTCCAGACATGATGGGTGAAGTTGGTAAACTTGGTCGCGTATTAGGACCTAAAGGTTTAATGCCAAACCCTAAAACTGGTACAGTTACATTTGATGTAACGAAAGCAGTGAATGAAATCAAAGCTGGTAAAGTTGAATACCGCGCTGACAAATCAGGTAACGTACACGTTCCTGTTGGAAAGATTTCATTCGACAACGAGAAGCTTGTTGAAAACTTTGCAACTATGTATGAAACAATGCTTAAAGTTAAACCTGCTGCTGCAAAAGGAACTTACATGAAGAACGTTTCTGTAACTTCTACAATGGGACCTGGCGTTAAAGTCGATCCTTCAACTTTCGCAGTTAAGGCATAATTTGGTATTGACTTACTGAGAGCTAGTGATTATAATTAGTTCTGTTGTTAAAAAACGAATACATTTGTACCGTAGACAGTAGGGGCTCATCACGAGCTTAATATCCTGCCGAGGTAATTGCGATAAAATAACCGCTACTAGCGTGTTTGCAATGCCCTTATGTCTACCTTGATATAAGGGCATTTTTTATTGGATGACGGTATAAATGTTCATCAGTCAATCTACAGGAGGTGTAATGATGAGCAGCATTCTAGATCAAAAGAAACACATCGTTGGAGAAATCTCTGACAAGCTTAAAAACAGTGTATCTACAATCGTTGTAGATTACCGTGGCCTAGATGTTTCCGAAGTAACTGAGCTTCGTAAACAACTTCGTGAAGCTGGTATCGACTTCAAAGTGTACAAAAACACGATGGTACGTCGTGCAGCAGAAGAAGCTGGTCTTGAAGGGTTAAACGAATTCTTAACTGGTCCTAACGCGATTGCGTTCAGTTCAGAAGAAGTAGTTGCACCTGCAAAGATTCTTAACAGCTTTGCCAAAGAACACGAAGCGCTTGAAATCAAAGCGGGTGTCATCGAAGGAACAATCACTTCAGTTGAGGATGTTAAAGCAATCGCTGAACTTCCAAGCCGCGAAGGACTTCTTTCTATGCTACTCAGCGTGCTTCAAGCACCAATGCGCAACTTCGCATTGGCAACAAAAGCCGTTGCAGATCAAAAAGAAGAGCAAGGCGCGTAAGTTAAAGCAAGTCGCTTAAATAAAAAATTAAAGCAAGCATAACAAGGAGGAAATTTATAATGTCTAAAGAGCAAATCATTGACGCGATTAAAGAAATGTCAGTTCTTGAACTAAACGATCTAGTTAAAGCAATCGAAGAAGAATTCGGAGTAACTGCTGCTGCACCTGTAGCTGTAGCTGCTGGTGGCGCTGACGCTGCTGCAGAAAAAACTGAATTCGACGTAGTTCTTGAGAGCGCTGGTTCTCAAAAAATCAAGGTTATCAAAGTTGTTCGTGAAATCACAGGTCTTGGCCTTAAAGAAGCGAAAGAAATGGTTGATAACACTCCTAAAGCTCTTAAAGAAGGAGTTTCTAAAGAGGAAGCTGAAGAACTTAAAGCTAAACTTGAAGAAGTTGGAGCTGGCGTAGAAGTTAAGTAATGATTGTATAGATGAAAAGCTCGCTATCGTTGGCGGGCTTTTTTCTTGTCTGGCTTCTGCCATCGCTTCTTTTGGGGAAGGATGGTTACCAGTCGGGAGGTACCAATGGATGGAGATGATATAATGACTAAACACTATTATTCCCATAAACCTGATGTAGAAAGTAATCCTCAAACCATCACCTTTCAATTAAGAGGGCATTCATTCCGGTTCAAAACGGATCAGGGCGTCTTCTCGAAAAAGGAAGTGGACTTTGGATCAAGAGTTTTAATTGAAACGTTTGAATTACCTGATGCTGAAGGAGCCTTGCTTGATGCTGGTTGCGGGTATGGACCAATTGGATTGTCACTTGCGAAAGACTTTGGTGATCGGACGGTCCATATGATTGATGTAAATGAGAGAGCTTTGGCTTTGGCGAAAGAGAATGCTGCTGAGAACAATGTTCAAAACGTCAATATCTATCAAAGTGACCGATATGCTAAAGTCGTTGAAAAGCAGTTTGCTGCCATATTAACGAATCCGCCGATACGTGCAGGGAAAGAAACGGTTCATGCGATTCTTGAAGGAAGTTATGATCATCTGACGGAAAACGGAGAATTGTGGGTCGTTATTCAGAAGAAGCAAGGTGCTCCATCTGCCATTGAAAAAATGGAAACATTGTTTTCAAATGTAGAAATCGTCGCAAGGAAAAAGGGTTACTACATCTTGAAATCAGTAAAAGAAATCCGTTGACGTAGCTTATCTGCTATGATAACATTATAAAATGCAAAAATATTATTTTCCGGTAATATGTCCATATGTATACATATTGGATAAATTGGAAAAGATTATAAAATAATAGTTCGTCATATGAAAATGAGGTTTTATCATTAAAACCCTTTTTCTTTTTGTCTTGTGTAGAGTAGAATTTCCTACTTTAAGACATATAGACACAACCAAAACGCTTGATTTGAGGGGTGAATCAGTTGACAGGTCAACTAGTTCAGTATGGACGACACCGCCAACGCAGAAGTTTTGCGCGTATCAGTGAAGTTTTAGAATTGCCGAATCTAATCGAAATTCAAACTTCCTCGTATCAATGGTTTCTTGATGAGGGGTTAAGAGAAATGTTCCGTGACATTTCTCCGATTGAGGACTTCACTGGTAATCTCTCTTTAGAATTTATTGATTATAGTCTAGGAGAGCCAAAGTACTCGGTGGAAGAATCAAAGGAAAGAGATGTAACTTACTCTGCACCACTTAGAGTGAAAGTCCGTCTTGTGAATAAGGAAACAGGAGAAGTAAAGGATCAAGACGTATTTATGGGTGATTTCCCATTAATGACAGACACAGGTACTTTTGTCATTAATGGTGCTGAGCGCGTTATCGTTTCTCAGTTAGTACGTTCACCTAGTGTTTACTTTAGTGGAAAAGTAGATAAGAACGGAAAGAAAGGGTTTACTGCTACCGTTATACCAAACCGCGGAGCTTGGCTTGAGTATGAAACAGATGCAAAAGATGTTGTATATGTGCGAATTGATCGAACTCGCAAACTACCGGTAACGGTTCTTTTACGTGCCCTTGGGTTTGGCTCTGATCAAGAAATCATCGATTTGATCGGTGATAATGAGTACATTCGTAACACGCTCGAGAAAGACAACACGGAAGGTATCGACAAGGCATTGCTCGAGATTTATGAGCGTCTGCGTCCGGGAGAGCCTCCTACTGTAGAAAATGCTAAAAGTTTACTCGTTTCTCGTTTCTTTGATCCTAAGCGTTATGACTTAGCAAACGTTGGACGTTACAAAATGAACAAAAAGCTTCACATTAAGAACCGTTTATTCGGTCAAACTCTAGCAGAAACTCTAGCAGATCCGGAAACGGGCGAGATTCTGGCAGAGAAGGGCACGGTTCTTGACCGTCGCGCCCTGGATAAGATCATTCCTTATCTGGAAAACGGCATTGGTTTCAAAAATTACCAACAGTCCGGCGGCGTATTAGAGGAAGATGTCGTTCTTCAATCTATCAAAATCTATTCTCCTAACGAAGAGGGAGAATTTGAAATCAACGTAATTAGCAATGCGTATGTTGAGGAAGAGGTTAAGTACATTACACCTGCTGATATCATCTCTTCTATTTCTTACTTCTTTAACTTATTACATGGAGTAGGACTGACGGATGATATTGACCATTTAGGAAACCGTCGTTTACGTTCGGTTGGTGAATTACTGCAAAACCAATTCCGTATCGGTTTATCACGTATGGAGCGTGTTGTTCGTGAAAGAATGTCGATTCAGGACACCAATACCATCACGCCTCAGCAACTGATTAACATTCGCCCTGTTATTGCATCAATTAAAGAGTTCTTTGGAAGCTCTCAATTGTCTCAATTCATGGACCAAACGAATCCTCTTGCAGAATTAACGCACAAACGTCGTCTTTCTGCTTTAGGGCCTGGTGGATTAACTCGTGAACGTGCCGGTTTCGAAGTACGTGACGTTCATTACTCCCACTATGGTCGTATGTGTCCGATTGAAACGCCTGAGGGACCGAATATCGGACTCATCAACTCACTTTCATCGTTTGCGAAAGTGAATAAATTCGGCTTTATTGAAACGCCGTATCGTCGTGTCGACCCTGATACAGGGAAGGTAACCGATCGCATCGATTACCTGACAGCGGACGAAGAGGATAACTATGTAGTGGCTCAAGCGAACGCGCGTCTTGGAGAAGACGGGGAGTTCCTTGATGAAGAAGTCATCGCTCGTTTCCGTGGAGAGAACACGGTCATCAAGCGTGAGCGTCTTGACTACATGGATGTATCTCCAAAGCAAGTAGTATCAGCTGCGACGGCATGTATCCCGTTCTTAGAAAACGATGACTCCAACCGTGCTCTAATGGGAGCGAACATGCAACGTCAAGCGGTACCTTTGATGAACCCGGAATCACCGATCGTCGGAACAGGTATGGAACACGTATCTGCGAAAGACTCCGGTGCAGCCGTGATCTGTAAGTATGAAGGTATCGTGGAAAAGGTTGAAGCGAAACAAGTTTGGGTACGACGTGTGAAAGAAATCGATGGTCAGGAAGTAAAAGGTGACCTCGATAAATACCGTATGCAAAAATTCATCCGTTCTAACCAGGGAACATGTTACAACCAGCGTCCGATCGTAAGTGAAGGAGACCGTGTAGTAAAAGGAGAGATCCTTGCTGATGGCCCTTCAATGGAAAAAGGAGAACTCGCCTTAGGACGTAACGTAATGGTTGGTTTCATGACTTGGGACGGTTACAACTATGAAGATGCGATCATCATGAGTGAACGTCTTGTGAAAGACGATGTATATACTTCTATTCATATTGAAGAATATGAGTCTGAATCTCGTGATACGAAATTAGGGCCTGAAGAAATCACTCGTGATATTCCAAACGTTGGTGAAGATGCGCTTCGCAATCTTGATGAGCGTGGGATCATCCGCATCGGTGCTGAAGTGAAAGACGGCGACTTGCTCGTTGGTAAAGTAACACCTAAAGGTGTAACAGAGCTAACGGCGGAAGAACGCTTATTACATGCAATCTTCGGAGAGAAGGCTCGTGAAGTTCGGGATACATCCCTTCGTGTACCACATGGTGGCGGCGGAATCATCCTTGATGTGAAAGTCTTCAACCGTGAAGATGGTGACGAATTACCACCAGGTGTGAATCAACTGGTACGTGTATACATCGTTCAGAAGCGTAAGATTTCTGAAGGGGACAAAATGGCTGGTCGTCATGGTAACAAAGGTGTTATCTCAAGAATCCTGCCTGAAGAAGACATGCCGTTCTTACCGGACGGTACACCGATCGATATCATGCTTAACCCATTAGGGGTACCATCACGTATGAATATCGGACAGGTGCTTGAGCTTCACCTAGGTATGGCAGCAAGATACCTTGGCATTCATGTCGCTTCACCAGTATTTGACGGAGCACGTGA
The DNA here is from genome assembly GCF_044542955.1 of Rossellomorea sp. NPDC077527. Taxonomy (NCBI): domain Bacteria; kingdom Bacillati; phylum Bacillota; class Bacilli; order Caryophanales; family Bacillaceae; genus Rossellomorea; species Rossellomorea sp. NPDC077527. The sequence continues at coordinate 24,679 of NZ_JBITVL010000014.1, forward strand.
GGAAGATGTCTGGGCAACCATTGAAGAAGCGGGTATGGCACGTGATGCCAAAACGGTTCTATATGATGGTCGAACAGGTGAACCGTTTGATAACCGTGTATCAGTAGGGATCATGTATATGATTAAACTGGCTCACATGGTTGATGACAAACTTCACGCACGTTCAACGGGTCCTTACTCACTTGTTACGCAGCAGCCTCTTGGAGGTAAAGCCCAATTCGGTGGACAGCGTTTCGGTGAGATGGAGGTATGGGCACTTGAAGCTTATGGTGCTGCTTACACTCTACAAGAAATTCTAACAGTTAAGTCTGATGACGTTGTGGGTCGTGTGAAAACATACGAAGCCATCGTCAAAGGTGAAAACGTTCCTGAACCTGGTGTTCCGGAATCATTCAAAGTTCTGATCAAAGAGCTCCAAAGTTTAGGTATGGATGTTAAGATCCTCTCCAGTAACGAAGAAGAAATCGAAATGCGTGACCTAGAGGATGAAGAAGAAGTACAACAAGCAGACACGCTAAATATCTCTGAATCTAATGCACAAGAATCCGAGACAGTTGGGTCGAAAGAATAAATTTAGAGCAATTAGGGTTAGAGCCTGTAGATTAAAAGGGAGGTAGGCCCCTTGCTAGATGTAAATAATTTTGAGTATATGAAAATTGGTTTAGCTTCCCCCGATAAGATCCGTTCATGGTCTTTCGGGGAAGTTAAAAAGCCCGAAACGATCAACTATCGTACGTTAAAACCAGAAAAAGATGGTTTGTTCTGTGAACGAATCTTCGGTCCAACGAAGGACTGGGAATGTCACTGTGGGAAATACAAACGTGTCCGTTATAAGGGCGTTGTTTGTGACCGCTGTGGTGTTGAAGTAACAAAGGCGAAAGTCCGTCGTGAACGTATGGGTCACATCGAACTTGCTGCCCCTGTATCTCATATCTGGTACTTCAAAGGAATTCCAAGCCGTATGGGTCTTGTTTTAGATATGTCCCCACGTGCTTTGGAAGAAGTCATCTACTTCGCTTCTTATGTAGTAACAGAACCTGGTGACACGGCTCTTGAAAGAAAACAACTTCTTTCTGAAAAAGAGTACCGTGCGTACCGTGAGAAATACGGAGTGAAATTCCAAGCTGCAATGGGAGCTGAAGCGATTAAAAAGCTTCTGCAGGACATTGACCTGGATAAAGAAGCTGATTTCCTTAAAGAAGAATTGAAAACAGCTCAAGGTCAACGCCGTACCCGTGCAATCAAACGATTAGAAGTAGTGGAATCGTTCAGGAACTCAGGAAATGATCCGGATTGGATGATTCTTGACGTACTACCTGTCATTCCTCCAGAGCTTCGCCCGATGGTTCAACTTGACGGTGGACGCTTTGCCACTTCCGACTTGAATGATTTATACCGTCGTGTTATTAACCGTAATAACCGTCTTAAGCGTTTATTGGACCTTGGTGCTCCAAGCATCATCGTTCAAAATGAGAAGCGTATGCTTCAAGAAGCGGTTGATGCTTTAATTGATAATGGTCGTCGCGGCCGTCCTGTTACAGGACCTGGTAACCGTCCATTAAAATCCCTTTCACATATGCTTAAAGGGAAGCAAGGTCGTTTCCGTCAGAACCTTCTTGGTAAACGTGTCGACTATTCCGGTCGTTCTGTAATCGTTGTTGGTCCTAACCTTAAGATGTACCAATGTGGTCTTCCTAAAGAAATGGCTCTTGAGTTATTCAAACCATTTGTGATGAAAGAGCTCGTTGAAAAAGGGTTGGCACACAACATTAAGAGTGCGAAACGTAAGATCGAACGCGTTCAGCCGGAAGTATGGGATGTATTAGAAGGGGTTATCAAGGAACATCCAGTTCTATTAAACCGTGCCCCTACTCTTCACAGACTTGGTATCCAAGCATTTGAACCAACTCTTGTTGAAGGAAGAGCGATCCGTCTTCATCCACTTGTATGTACAGCATACAACGCGGATTTCGATGGTGACCAAATGGCGGTTCACGTACCACTATCTTCTGAAGCTCAGGCTGAAGCACGCATGCTGATGCTTGCTGCCCAAAACATCCTAAATCCGAAAGACGGTAAACCGGTTGTTACTCCGTCCCAGGATATGGTACTAGGTAACTATTACCTGACACTTGAACGTGAAAATGCTGTTGGTGAAGGTATGATCTTCAACGACGCCAATGAAGTTCTTCTTGCATATCAAAATGGCTATGTACATCTGCATACCCGTATCGCGATCCATGCAAGCACCATCAATAACAAAACGTTTACTGAAAAACAAAATAAACAACTACTATTAACAACGGTTGGTAAAGTAATCTTTAACGAAATCCTGCCGGACACCTTCCCATTCATCAATGAACCAACAAGAACGAATTTGGAAGATGCCACTCCAGAGAAATACTTCGTTGATCCTTCAACGAATGTTAAAGAAGTATTTGAAAGCCGCGAGTTAATTAACCCGTTCAAGAAAGGATTCCTTGGTAATATCATCGCAGAAGTATTCAAGAAGTTTGCCATCACGGAGACATCTCGTATGCTTGATAAGATGAAGGACCTTGGATTTAAATTCTCTACGAAAGCCGGTATTACAGTAGGTATCGCTGATATCGTTGTACTAGCGGAAAAAGAAGAGATCTTGATCGAAGCCCAAAGTAAAGTAGATAACGTTTTAAAACAATTTAAACGTGGTCTCATTACAGAAGATGAAAGATATGATCGTGTCATCTCTATCTGGAGTGCAGCGAAGGATACAATCCAAGGCAAGCTGATGGCTACCCTTGATAAACGCAACCCAATCTTCATGATGAGTGACTCTGGTGCCCGTGGTAACGCATCTAACTTCACTCAGCTTGCTGGTATGCGTGGTCTGATGGCCAACCCGGCTGGACGTATCATTGAGTTACCGATCAAATCAAGTTTCCGTGAAGGTCTGACGGTTCTTGAGTACTTCATCTCTACACACGGTGCGCGTAAAGGTCTTGCCGATACAGCACTGAAGACAGCTGACTCAGGTTACCTGACACGTCGACTTGTTGACGTTGCCCAGGACGTCATCGTTCGTGAAGAGGACTGTGGAACGGACAGAGGCCTACTTGTAGGCTCCATTAAAGAGGGTACGGAAATCATCGAGCCTCTTGAAGAACGTTTACTCGGTCGTTACTCTCGCAAGACATTACGTCACCCTGAGACAGATGAAATCATCATCACAGAAAATCAGCTGATCACAGAAGATCTAGCTAAGACGATCATTGATGCTGGCATTGAACATGTTTCGATCCGTTCTGCCTTCACATGTAACACAAGACACGGTGTGTGTGAGAAATGTTACGGAACGAACCTTGCAACAGGTCAAAAAGTCGAAGTCGGAGAAGCTGTCGGTATCATCGCTGCTCAATCCATCGGGGAACCGGGTACTCAGTTAACGATGCGTACGTTCCATACAGGTGGGGTAGCAGGAGACGATATCACTCAAGGTTTACCGCGTATCCAAGAGATCTTCGAAGCGCGTAATCCGAAAGGTCAGGCTGTCATTTCTGAAATCGATGGTGTGATCACTTCCATCAGTGAAGGAAAAGATCGTCAGTACGAAATTACCGTACAAGGTGATGTGGAAACGAGAAGTTACACAGCTCCTTACACAGCGCGCCTGAAGTTCGCTGTGAATGATAAAGTCGTACGCGGTCAAGAAATCACTGAAGGTTCCATCGATCCTAAAGAACTTCTTAAAGTCCGTGATGTCTCTGCCGTTCAAGAATACTTGCTGCGTGAGGTACAAAAAGTATACCGTATGCAAGGGGTTGAAATCGGCGACAAACACGTTGAGGTTATGGTTCGTCAAATGCTTCGTAAAGTTCGTGTCATCGATGCTGGTGAATCTGAGGTACTTCCGGGAACTCTTATGGATATCCATCAGTTCAGAGATGCGAATGAAAAAGCATTATTTGGCGGTAAGCTTCCAGCAACAGGACGCCCTGTATTGCTTGGAATCACAAAAGCTTCACTTGAAACGGATTCCTTCTTATCCGCGGCATCATTCCAGGAAACAACTCGTGTGTTAACGGACGCTGCGATTAAAGGAAAACGTGATGAGTTACTAGGATTGAAAGAGAATGTTATCATTGGTAAACTGGTCCCTGCCGGTACAGGTATGCAACGTTACCGCAAGGCAGAGCCGGTCTTAGCAGAGGATACTAATGAAGAAACAGTAACAGTAGAGTAATCTATTTAGGCTAACTCTTAGGCGGGTTTGATTGCTCAAACAACAGTCTTAAGAGTTAGCTTTTATAAATCTTTTAAATCTATGTTGACATAGAGATTTTAAGATGATAATATATTCAAGGTTGCTCCTATTAATAACCTGTTACTTTGGAGGATATGAAATGTCTTATGAAAAAGTAGCGCAGGCTAAAGAAATTATTGTAGGAACAAAGCAAGCAGTGAAAGCTCTGAAAACAGGTCATGTACTCGAAGTAGTCATTGCGGAAGATGCTGATCCCAAAGTTACTGCGAAAGTAGTTCAGGCCGCGATTGATCTTAATGTATCGGTTAACAAAGTGGATTCAATGAAGAAACTTGGTAAATCGTGCGGAATAGATGTTGGAGCAGCAGCTGTTGCGATTATACAGTAAAATAGTTTTTGTAGAAACGATCTACAAAAACTTTACTTTTACCCAAAAAAGAACCACCTGGATGTGTGGGCTTACCAAATAAGAAGGGAGGAAAACAAAATGCCAACTATTAACCAATTAGTTCGCAAGCCTCGTCAGTCTAAATCAACAAAATCAAAGTCACCAGCTCTTAACAAAGGTTATAACAGCTTTAAGAAGGTGCACACGAACTTGTCTTCTCCACAAAAACGTGGTGTATGTACTCGTGTTGGTACAATGACTCCAAAGAAACCGAACTCGGCTTTACGTAAATATGCTCGTGTTCGTTTAACGAATGGAATCGAGGTTACTGCTTACATTCCTGGTATCGGGCACAACCTTCAAGAGCACAGTGTTGTTCTTATCCGTGGAGGACGTGTAAAGGATTTACCAGGGGTACGTTATCATATCGTACGTGGTGCGCTTGATACAGCTGGAGTTGACGGCCGTATGCAAGGACGTTCTAAATACGGAACTAAGCGCCCTAAAGCAGCTAAAAAATAATAAAACAACTATAAATTCATTTCTCGTTGAAAGGAGGAAATCACATGCCACGTAAAGGTCCTGTAGCAAAAAGAGACGTTTTACCTGATCCAATGTACAATTCTAAACTAGTTACTCGTTTAATCAACAAAATCATGATTGACGGTAAAAGAGGTAAAGCTCAAAAGAAATTATACGCAGCGTTTGATATCATTAGCGAGCGTTCAGGTAAAGATGCAATGGAAGTATTCGATGCAGCTTTAAAAAATATCATGCCGGTATTAGAAGTAAAAGCTCGTCGTGTAGGTGGTTCAAACTATCAAGTACCTGTAGAGGTGCGTCCAGAGCGTCGTACTACATTAGGTCTTCGTTGGTTAGTAAACTACTCTCGTCTTCGCGGTGAGAAGACTATGGAAGAGCGTTTAGCTAACGAAATTCTTGATGCAGCAAACAACACTGGTGCTTCTGTCAAGAAGCGTGAAGATACACATAAGATGGCTGAAGCGAACAAAGCGTTTGCTCACTATCGTTGGTAATCTGACCTTAAACAAACAAATTATTCTTATATAAGGAAGGAGAAATACCGCATGCCTAGAGAGTTCTCCTTAGAAAACACTCGTAATATCGGTATCATGGCTCACATCGATGCTGGTAAAACAACTGCAACTGAGCGTATCCTATTTTATACAGGTCGTATCCATAAAATTGGAGAAACTCACGAAGGTGCTTCTCAAATGGACTGGATGGAGCAAGAGCAAGAACGTGGTATCACAATCACTTCTGCTGCGACAACAGCTCAATGGAAAGGCCATCGTATTAACATCATCGATACTCCAGGACACGTAGACTTCACTGTTGAAGTTGAGCGTTCCCTGCGTGTACTTGATGGTGCAGTAGCAGTACTTGATGCTCAATCTGGTGTTGAGCCTCAAACTGAAACTGTTTGGCGCCAAGCAACAACATACGGTGTTCCGCGTGTTGTGTTCGTTAACAAAATGGACAAAATCGGTGCTGACTTCCTTTACTCTGTAGGTACACTACATGAGCGTCTACAAGCTAATGCACATCCAATTCAGCTTCCAATCGGTGCTGAAGATGACTTCGAAGGAATCATCGACTTAGTGGAAATGAGAGCTTATTTCTATGAAGATGACCTTGGAACTCGCGCAGAAGCTCGTGACATTCCTGAAGAGTACAAAGATCAAGCTGAAGAATACCGCGGAAAGCTAATTGAAGCAGTATCTGAACTTGATGAAGAGCTTATGATGAAGTACTTAGAAGGTGAAGAACTTTCTAACGAAGAAATCAAAGCTGCTATCCGTGCGGCTACACTAACTGTTGAGTTCTACCCAGTGGTTTGTGGATCTGCATTCAAAAACAAAGGGGTTCAATTACTAATTGACTCAGTTATTGACTATCTTCCAGCGCCAACAGACGTTGAAGATATCAAAGGTTTTGTACCTGAAACAGAAGAAGAAGTGACTCGTCCATCTTCAGACGAAGCTCCATTCTCTGCTTTGGCGTTCAAAGTTGCAACTGACCCTTATGTTGGTAAATTAACATTCTTCCGTGTTTACTCTGGTGTACTTGAGTCAGGTTCTTACGTAAGAAACTCTTCTAAAGGAAAACGTGAACGTGTAGGTCGTATCCTGCAAATGCACGCTAACTCCCGTGAAGAAATCTCCCAAGTGTATGCTGGGGATATCGCAGCAGCGGTTGGTCTGAAAGATACTAGTACTGGAGATACACTATGTGATGAAAAGAACCTTGTTATCTTAGAATCAATGGTATTCCCAGAGCCGGTTATCTCTCTATCTGTTGAGCCTAAATCTAAGGCTGACCAAGATAAAATGACAACTGCTCTACAAAAACTACAAGAGGAAGATCCAACATTCCGTGCGCATACTGACCAGGAAACTGGACAGGTTATCATCGCCGGTATGGGTGAGCTTCACTTAGATATCATCGTTGACCGTATGAAACGTGAATTCAAAGTAGAAGCAAACGTAGGTGCTCCTCAAGTATCTTACCGCGAAACTTTCCGTGATACGGCTAAAGTTGAAGGTAAATTCGCTCGTCAATCAGGTGGACGTGGACAATTCGGACACGTTTGGATTGAATTCGCACCTAACGAAGAAGGTAAAGGATTCGAATTCGAAAACGGTATCGTCGGTGGGGTTGTTCCTCGTGAATACATTCCTGCAGTACAAGCCGGTCTACAAGATGCTCTTGAAAACGGAGTATTAGCTGGATTCCCACTTGTTGATGTTAAAGCAAGATTATTCGATGGTTCATACCATGACGTCGACTCATCTGAGATGGCGTTCAAAATCGCTGCATCAATGGCCCTTAAGAATGCTGCTTCTAAATGTAAGCCGGTTATCCTTGAGCCAATGATGAAGGTTGAGGTTGTTATCCCTGAGGAATACCTTGGAGATATCATGGGTGACGTTACTTCACGTCGTGGACGCGTAGAAGGTATGGAAGCACGCGGTAACGCTCAAGTCGTTAAAGCGTTCGTACCTCTATCAGAAATGTTTGGATATGCAACTTCATTACGTTCTAACACACAAGGACGTGGAACATACTCCATGCACTTCGATCACTACGAAGAAGTACCTAAGTCGATTTCTGAAGAAATCATCAAAAAAAATAAAGGTGAATAATTGATTTATTCGCTTTTATAAAGTATAAATACTAGTGTAAGCAATTGGTGTTTCAGGGGTGGTTTCGCACGATCTCTGAAACATCCCAAAATATACTTATTTTCTTTAAAATCAAAGGAGGATTTTCAAATGGGTAAGGAAAAATTTGATCGTTCCAAGCAACATGCGAATATCGGTACAATCGGTCACGTTGACCACGGTAAAACAACTCTAACAGCTGCTATCACAACTACACTTCACAAGAAGTATGGTCGTGGAACTGCAATGGCATATGACCAAATCGACGGTGCTCCAGAAGAAAGAGAGCGTGGAATCACAATCTCTACTGCACACGTTGAGTACGAAACTGATACTCGTCACTACGCACACGTTGACTGCCCAGGACACGCTGACTATGTTAAAAACATGATCACTGGTGCAGCACAAATGGATGGTGGGATCCTAGTAGTATCTGCTGCTGACGGCCCAATGCCACAAACTCGTGAGCACATCCTTCTTTCTCGTCAAGTAGGTGTTCCATACCTAGTTGTATTCATGAACAAATGTGACATGGTAGACGACGAAGAACTACTTGAACTAGTAGAAATGGAAGTACGTGACCTTCTTTCTGAGTACGATTTCCCTGGCGATGACGTACCAGTAATCAAAGGTTCTGCTCTTAAAGCTCTTGAAGGAGATGCTGAGTGGGAAGCGAAAATCTTCGAACTTATGGAAGCTGTAGATAGCTACATCCCAACTCCAGAGCGTGACACTGACAAGCCATTCATGATGCCTGTTGAGGACGTATTCTCAATCACAGGTCGTGGAACAGTTGCTACAGGTCGTGTTGAGCGTGGACAAGTTAAAGTTGGAGACACTATCGACATCATCGGTCTTTCTGAAGAGCCAAAATCTACTACTGTAACAGGTGTAGAAATGTTCCGTAAGCTTCTTGACTATGCTGAAGCTGGAGACAACATCGGTGCACTACTTCGTGGTGTAGCTCGTGAAGATATCCAACGTGGACAAGTACTTGCTAAGCCAGGTACAATCACTCCACATACAAAGTTCAAAGCAGAAGTTTATGTTCTTTCTAAAGAAGAAGGTGGACGTCACACTCCATTCTTCACTAACTACCGCCCTCAGTTCTACTTCCGTACAACTGACGTAACTGGTATCTGTAACCTTCCTGAAGGTGTAGAAATGGTTATGCCTGGCGATAACATCGAAATGACTGTTGAGCTTATCGCTCCAATCGCTATCGAAGAAGGTACTAAGTTCTCTATCCGTGAGGGTGGACGTACTGTAGGTGCTGGAGTAGTAGCTACAATCACTGAGTAATCATTGATATTAAAAACAGATGGACTTCATGTCCATCTGTTTTTTTGTGTTCAATTTTTGGATTGGGAAGATAAGTAGCTGGTGCAAAACGGTAAATGTATATATAGGAAAAATTGGTGAATCGTTTGTTGCACCGCTGTTGATTTCCGTGCAAGACTCCGCTTTCCTCGGGCGAAAGGCGAGCCTCCTCGTCGCTATCTGAGCTGCACCCCTATTGTTGGACACCCCAATCAACAATAGGAGGTGCCCGCACCAATGGCCAAGTTTACACAGGAACATAAACTTTACGTTGCC
>NZ_JBITVL010000015.1:0-21711 GCF_044542955.1 Rossellomorea sp. NPDC077527
CCCGTTCCCATGCCGAACACGGAAGTTAAGCTCTTCAGCGCCGATGGTAGTTGGGGGATCTCCCCCTGTGAGAGTAGGACGTCGCCAGGCAGATATGTGGAAAGAGTAGCTCATTGTGAGTTGCTCTTTTTTTGATTAATGGGAAGGGCGAGCTGATGTTTCATATTAGGTGAAAATTGGTAAAAGACGCATATAACAAAAAAGTGACGCAAATATCACCGAAAACGACGCAATTCCTTTGTTCCAGTACCTCTTCATGATACATCTCCAACCAATAAATTCGCTAATACTACTGTTAAAAACCTCTATTCCAAGCCTAAAGGCTATTTTCAACAAAATAGATCCCTTTCAATACTCATTTTTTTCAATTATCATGAGTATTTAAGTCAATCCATCCTTAAAACTATCAATATTCATTCCTCTTAATCTCCAATTCTACATGATAACAAATGAAGATCGGATATCTGACTTCTGACAACTAACCCCTTCAACATACCAACTCACTCCACCATCTCCACCACTCCAAATCAACCCTCAAAATTGCTAATCACCACCCTTCTAACGTATTATTTAAGTAAGTGAATAGAACAAGGAGAGAAGAACATGACGACCATTTATGATTTCACGGTAAAAAGAGCGAATGGATCTGTAACGTCACTGGAAGAGTATGAAGGGAAAGTTATGCTGATTGTGAACACAGCCAGCAAGTGTGGATTTACACCCCAATTTGAAGAGCTGCAGGGCCTTTATGAAGAGTACAAGGAAGAAGGGCTTGTTGTTCTTGGATTTCCATGCGATCAGTTTATGAATCAGGAGTTTGATAATCAAGATGATATCATGGAGTTTTGTCAGGTGAATTACGGAGTATCGTTCCCGATGTTTGCCAAAGTTGATGTAAAGGGGAAGGAAGCTCACCCACTGTTTACCTTTTTAACACAAGAGAAAAAGGGTGTCCTTCTTTCAAGTATTAAATGGAACTTCACTAAGTTTTTAGTTGGAAAGAATGGAGAGGTGTTTGATCGATATTCTCCTCAAACCAACCCGCGTAAGATTGAGGAAGACATTAAAAAGCTCCTGGCAGAATAGAGAAAGAGGCAGTTAACCTGCCTCTTTTACCTATATCTTCTCTTTAAGGATTTTAAGTAATAGAAATGGTGATTTTTCCGTAGTTAAGTTGATAAAGGTAGTGATGATTGGATAATCTTCATTTGTACGATTTTTTAAAAGCTCCACCCACCATTCTGTTTCGTACCTCGCAATCATGCTCAGATTGTATAGTATGGCGTAGTGTATGAGTACTTCAGGAATGGTTGTGGCTTCGTTGCGAATTCCTGGTAGGGCCAACCTGCGTTTATTCAGGTGCCATCTGAATGGGAGGACTTCCTCATCCGAAGGAGCCAGTAATGAGTTGGAAGAACTCCAACTCAGATTCCCCGTCATTTTTTCGCTTAAGTATTGTTTGAACAAGTCCTCAGACATATGAAAATGTGAAAGCAAAGAGTCATCGATGGTCAACTCATGCCGTTGAGTGAACCAGAACATAGTTTTCTTTTGAAACAGCACAAGAAAAGCTTCTTCAAGTTCTGGTATCTGTACAAGTAGGTCTTCCATTTTGTACTTTTCACCAACGATGTGTTTCACGTGGAACACGAGGTCTGAAAAGTGTGTAAAGAGACCATTTTTCTGCACCTTTACTTCGTCCTGTAAAAATCGATACTGCTGCTTTTTTCTTTTTCTTGAGGTTATTCCATGAGCAAGTACGGTGGTCGTTTCGGGATATGCCGGATCTTCTGTTAGCACGATGGCTTTAATAAAGTGAATATAGCCATAAAAGAGTAAAATGGGTTTAAGGGATAAGGGAGACATCATGGCCTGTTTATAATAAAGCTCTCCTTGTTCCAAGTAGTACATGAACGGGTAACAATTGTCATAGCTTTTCATCTCCGCTTGAGAAGACCCGATTTTTTCATAGCATTTTTTTAGAAACTTCTGGGAGTATTCTGCCGACTGAAAATAGTGGATGAAGTCCCAATGTTGGAGTATTTCTTTCACGAAATCACCTTCTAATTATTCTGAAAAATTAAATTAATCCTATTCATCTTGACAGTATTTTAACCAATTGATAACCTACTAATAATATTTTGGGACTAGGGAGGCCGAAAACATGTGGGATTCTAAATTTGCTAAAGAAGGTTTAACGTTTGACGATGTCTTATTATTACCAGCCAAATCAGAGGTGTTACCAAAGGATGTCAATATCTCTGTTGAGTTAACGGATTCAATCAAGTTAAATGTTCCTGTCATCAGTGCAGGGATGGATACTGTAACCGAGGCTGAAATGGCAATTGCAATGGCTCGAACAGGTGGACTGGGTATCATCCACAAGAATATGAGTATTGAACAGCAAGCTGAGCAGGTCGATAAAGTAAAACGTTCTGAAAGTGGAGTTATCTCTGATCCTTTCTTTTTAACTCCGGATCATCAAGTCTTTTCTGCAGAACACTTGATGGGCAAATATAGAATTTCCGGTGTTCCGATTGTGAACAACGAGCAAGAACAGAAGCTTGTCGGGATTTTAACCAATCGTGACCTTCGATTCATCCAGGATTATTCGATCCAGATTTCGGACGTCATGACGAAGGAGAATCTTGTAACAGCTCCTGTTGGCACTACCCTAGACGAAGCGGAAAAAATCCTTCAGCAATATAAAATTGAAAAACTGCCTTTGATCGATCAAGAAGGAACTCTTAAAGGGTTGATTACGATCAAGGATATTGAGAAAGTAATTGAGTTCCCGAACTCAGCTAAAGATGCTCAAGGGCGTTTATTAGTAGGTGCAGCTGTTGGTATTTCAAAGGATACACTAACCCGTGTAGAACAATTAGTAAAAGCCCATGTGGATGTGATTGTCATCGACACGGCTCACGGACATTCTGCTGGTGTCCTTTCTATTGTTCGTGAAATTCGCGAAGCTTATCCAACATTAAATATCGTGGCGGGTAACGTAGCGACAGCTGAAGCGACAAGAGAATTGATTAAAGCAGGTGCGGATGTGGTCAAGGTTGGTATCGGACCAGGTTCGATCTGTACGACTCGTGTTGTTGCTGGTGTGGGTGTACCACAAATTACCGCTGTATATGATTGTGCCACTGAAGCAAGAAAGCATGGTAAGAGTATCATCGCCGATGGAGGCATCAAGTATTCAGGTGATATCGTGAAAGCATTGGCAGCCGGCGGACATGCCGTCATGCTGGGAAGCTTATTGGCAGGAACGTCTGAGAGCCCTGGTGAAACGGAAATCTTCCAAGGGCGCCGTTTTAAAGTATATAGAGGGATGGGATCCGTCAGCTCTATGGAAAAAGGATCGAAGGACCGCTACTTCCAAGAAGAAGCGAAAAAATTCGTTCCAGAAGGCATCGAAGGACGTATTCCTTATAAAGGACCTTTAGCCGATACATTGTATCAGCTGGTTGGAGGCTTGCGATCAGGTATGGGATACTGTGGAACAAAAGACTTATTCGACTTAAGAGAAAAGGCACAGTTCATCAAGATGACGGGTGCAGGACTTCGAGAAAGCCATCCACATGATGTCCAAATTACGAAAGAAGCACCAAACTATTCACTATAAGAAAATAATTCCAAAAGCTGATCAGATTCTCCTGATCAGCTTTTTTTATGTTGGTTGAGAGGGAAGAAAACGCCATTTATCAGAGGTCGCAAGTCCCTTGACCCATGCCAAAACTAGTCATATTCTCTGTCTATTCTTACCTTTGGAACTATGATAAAATAACGAAGGTGTACATAAAATCTTGGAGGGCTAACAGTGAAAAGAAGTTGGATTCAAAAATCTTTTGTTTGTATGATGGTTTTTATGATGGCAATGAGTATGGTGCAGAAGCCTGCAAATGCTCAAGGTGACTTGGACGTAAACGCAAAAGCTGCGATTTTAGTAGAGGCAAGTACAGGTAAGATCTTGTATGAAAAGAATTCAGATACTGCTCAAGGGATTGCAAGTATGACGAAGATGATGACAGAATACGTGTTACTTGAAGCAGTCAAAGAAGGCAAAGTGAAATGGGATCAAAAATATACGGTTCCTACAAAGATCTCAAATATGTCTCATAACGATAATCTGAGCAATGTTCCGCTAAGGGAAGAAGGAACATATAAGATTAAAGATCTGTATGAAGCAATGGCGATTGAGTCTGCAAATGCAGCAGCAATGGCAGTTGCAGAGACTGTTGCCGGATCTCAAGAAAAGTTTGTTAAAATGATGAATGATAAAGCCAAAGAACTGGGCTTGGAAAACTATAAATTTGTGAATGTAACAGGTTTGAATAATAAAGATTTAGCTCCTTATGTCGATCAAGTAGTAGGTGGGGCAGATGAAGAGAATGTAATGTCTGCAAAAGACACAGCAACTCTTGCTTATCGCCTAATGAAAGATTTCCCGGAAATATTGGATACAGCCAGTATTTCGAAAAAAACATTTGCTGAAGGTACAGAAGATGCTTTCGCTATGAAAAACTGGAACTGGATGCTTCCTGGATTAATCCGTGAGTATGAAGGCATGGATGGTTTGAAAACAGGTACAACTGATTTTGCTGGTGGATGTTTTACAGGAACAGCTGAAAGAGACGGAATGCGTTATATTACAGTGGTTATGAACGTAGATGTTAGCTCTGGTGAAAATTCCTATGACGCACGTTTTAATGAAACAAGAAAAATGTTAGATTATGCTTTTTCTAACTTCACAATGGAAGAAGTCCTTCCTGCTGACTATCAAGTCAAAGGTCAAAAGACAATTCCGGTTGATAAAGGAAAAGAAAAAGAAGTCAAAATCAAAACCGATGCTCCTTTGAGTATGGTGATCAAGAACGGTGAAGCAGATCAATATAAACCTAAATTTGTATTGGACAAGAAGAAATTAAACGAAGATGGTGAACTGACGGCTCCTGTAAAAGAAGGGGAAAAAGTTGGGTACGTCATGTTAGAAGCGAAAGGCAAGAAAGATTTAGGATACCTTACGGATAAAGGGACGAATGCTTCAAAAGCATCTGTTGTAACAGTGGATGGTGTGGAAAAAGCAAACTGGTTCGTCCTTTCCATGAGAGCCGTTGGTGGATTCTTCGGAGATATCTGGGATTCCATTACTTCTACGGTTAAAGGCTGGTTCTAATTCAATGAAACACCAAGACTTAAGTTGCACAGGGTCTTGGTGTTTTTTCATAATTGTACCTATGTAGGGGACTCTACAAAGGGACTGATGGAATGCTTGTCTGGCCTGACCAAGCCGCTACTGCTTTTCGAGTTGTCCAGCTCCAGCGGCTTGAGGCTCGAGGTCATAAGCCAAGTCACCCAAAAAGGCAAAGTACGCCTTTCCAGGTGTCTCGACTTATGCTTGTCGCCCCAGAACGAGCCGCTTCCGCTTTTCGTCTTGTCTAGCTGCGGGGCTTAGAGGCTCGAGGTCATAAGCCAAACATGCCAAAAAGGCAAAGTGCGCCTTTCCGGCATGTTCGTCTTATGCTTGTCGGGCCTGACCAAGCCGCTTCCGCTTTTCGTGATGTCCAGCTACGGGGGCTTGGGGCTCGAGGTCATAAGCTAAATATGCCAAAAAGGCAAAGAACGCCTTTCCGGCATATTCATCTTATGCTTGTCGGGCCTGACCAAGCCGCTTCCGCTTTTCGTCTTGACATAAGCTTGTTTTTATTGTTTATTTAGCAGTAGGGTTACATAATCATTCCGAGTGTTTTAGTCGCGTTTTCTTCCTTTTATGGAAAGTTTCGGGACAGGCATGGGATAAATATAAGGGGGATACAGATATGAAGACTGGTACAGATCGTGTAAAAAGAGGTATGGCTGAGATGCAAAAAGGCGGCGTCATCATGGACGTTGTCAATGCAGAGCAGGCGAAGATTGCTGAAGCTGCGGGTGCAGTTGCGGTAATGGCTTTAGAACGAGTTCCAGCAGACATCCGTGCTGCAGGTGGAGTAGCAAGAATGGCAGATCCTCGCATTATTGAAGAAGTGATGGGTGCCGTGACGATTCCTGTAATGGCAAAGGCTCGTATTGGTCATATCGTAGAGGCGAAAGTACTTGAATCAATGGGTGTCGATTACCTTGATGAAAGTGAAGTATTAACTCCTGCTGATGAAGAGTACCATTTAAATAAAAGAGATTTCACTGTTCCATTCGTATGTGGATGCCGTGATTTAGGCGAAGCTGCACGCCGTATCGGTGAAGGTGCATCGATGCTTCGTACGAAGGGTGAGCCGGGAACTGGTAACATCGTGGAAGCGGTTCGTCATATGCGTAAGGTAAATGCTCAGGTTCGCAAGCTTGTAAGCATGAACGAAGATGAAATCATGACGGAAGCAAAGCTGCTTGGAGCTCCATACGAATTATTATTAGAAATTAAAGAAAACGGTCGTTTACCTGTTGTAAACTTTGCTGCAGGCGGAATTGCCACACCAGCTGATGCTGCTCTTATGATGGAACTGGGAGCTGACGGAGTATTCGTAGGTTCGGGTATCTTTAAATCAGAGAACCCTGAGAAATTTGCAAGAGCGATTGTAGAAGCGACTACTCACTACCAGGATTACAAGTTGATTGCAGAGCTTTCAAAAGAGCTTGGTGTAGCTATGAAGGGTGTAGAAATTGCTTCTATTTTACCTGAAAACCGCATGCAAGACCGTGGATGGTAAGGTGTGATTCTATGTTGAACATCGGTGTATTAGGACTTCAAGGTGCCGTCAGAGAGCATGTGCGTTCCATTAAAGCCTCAGGTGCCACCCCCATCGTCATCAAGCGTGTGGAGCAGCTGGAGGAGATTCAAGGACTGATCATGCCCGGTGGGGAAAGTACGACGATGAGAAGGCTGATTGATCGCTATGGATTTATGGAGCCGTTAAGACAATTTGCTGCGGATGGTAAGCCGATCTTTGGAACGTGTGCAGGCTTGATTCTCTTGGCGAAGCATATCGTCGGGTACGATGAGCCTCATTTAGGAGTAATGGATGTGACGGTGGAACGTAATTCCTTCGGCCGTCAGAAAGAGAGCTTTGAAGCGGATCTTTCCATTGCCCATGTAGGGGAAGGATTCAATGCCGTCTTCATTCGTGCACCACACATCGTGGAAGCGGGAGAAGATGTTGAAATCCTGGCGAAACATGATGGACGCATCGTCCTTGCCAGGCACGGACAGTTCCTCGGTTGTTCCTTCCATCCTGAATTGACAGATGATCATCGTTTGACTGCATTCTTCGTCGAGATGGTGAAGGAAAGCATGGAAAAAACAATCGCATAATTCTATTGCATAATGGAAAACATTGTAGTAGATTATGAAATAACCAATAAAAATTTAAATCGTTGATAGGAATTAGTAGTAAAGAAGGCTTGCCTAAGAGAGTCGATGGCCGGTGAGAATCGATGCAAGAGCTTTACGAATCCATCCTTGAGTGAAGTACTGAATGAAGTAGGTATTTTCGGTGATTCCGTTACCATCTCTTAAGAGGAAGATGCTCTGCGTCTTCAATTAGGGTGGCAACGCGGAAACCTCCGTCCCTTTTACCAGGGATGGGGGTTTTTTATTTTTTTATAAAAAGGAGAGAAAGAACATGTTAGACATTCGATATTTACGTAACAATCTGGAAGATGTAAAAGCGCGCCTGCAGCACCGCGGTGAGAATTTGGAGGACTTCGGCAAGTTTGAAGAGCTTGATAAAAGAAGAAGAGAACTGCTTGTGGAAAGTGAAGAGTTAAAGAGCAAGCGTAATGAAGTGTCCCAACAAATCGCGGAGCTTAAGAAAGAGAAAAAAGATGCTCAGGACATGATCGTGGAAATGCGAGAAGTAGGGGCAATGGTAAAAAAATTAGACGATGAATTAAGAGGTATCGAAGAAGAATTAGAACGCATTCTTCTATCTATTCCTAACATTCCTCATGAGTCTGTACCTGTTGGTGAAACAGAAGATGACAATATTGAAGCACGTAAATGGGGAGAAGTCAGGGAATTTGATTTCGAAGCACAGCCCCACTGGGATGTTGCCACAGGACTTGGAATCCTTGATTTCGAACGTGCAGGGAAAGTAACGGGTAGCCGTTTCGTTTTCTATAAAGGACTTGGAGCAAGACTTGAAAGAGCTCTAATCAACTTCATGATGGACCTTCACATGGATGAGCATGGCTATACAGAAATGATTCCTCCATTCCTTGTAAACAGAGCGAGCATGACGGGAACTGGTCAGCTTCCTAAGTTTGAAGAAGATGCGTTCAGAATTGAAAGCGAAGACTATTTCTTAGTCCCGACTGCCGAAGTACCTGTGACGAATTATCATCGTGATGAAATCCTGAAGGCTGATGAACTGCCGGTAAGCTATGTCGCATACAGCGCAAACTTCCGCTCTGAGGCAGGATCTGCAGGACGTGATACAAGAGGATTGATCCGTCAGCATCAATTCAACAAGGTTGAGCTTGTCCGCTTTGTGAAGCCTGAAGATTCTTATGATGCTTTAGAGGAGTTAACAGGGCATGCTGAAAAAGTACTTCAATTACTTGGTCTGCCATACCGCGTATTGTCTATGTGTACAGCGGACTTAGGTTTCACTGCAGCCAAGAAATACGACATTGAAGTTTGGATCCCGAGTTACGGAACGTACCGTGAGATCTCTTCTTGCAGTAACTTTGAAAGCTTCCAGGCGAGACGTGCCAACATCCGTTTCAGAAGAGAGCCAAATGCGAAACCTGAACATGTGCATACATTAAATGGATCTGGTTTAGCGATTGGCCGTACAGTAGCAGCAATCTTGGAAAACTACCAGCAGGAAGATGGCAGCGTCATCGTTCCAGAAGCCCTGCGTCCGTATATGGGTGGAATAGAAGTCATTAAGTAAAGGTTTTTCAGACAGTCAAAGGAAGTCTCACGGGTATTTGTGTGAGACTTCTTTAAATTTTTTTAGAAATATCCTTGACTCCATTTGGTCACCATGATATTATTATTCTTGTCGATACGGAGGAATACCCAAGTCCGGCTGAAGGGATCGGTCTTGAAAACCGACAGGGGTGTAACAGCCCGCGGGGGTTCGAATCCCCCTTCCTCCTCCATTGATTTTTTTATAACCATAGCGCATAAACATTGGAGATAGAATTCGTTACATTTTATGTAACGAATTTTTTTATTATGTGGGCGTGACTGATGGCCCCGGTCCATTTACTTAAGGTTTCGAATGTCTTCTCTTAAATGGGTACCCTGTGTATGATTCAGCACTCCCATATTTGTTATATGCATCCGTGCTTCTTCATCCCCGAGCAAATAGATCTTCGCATAGATATCCCTCATCGATTGATCATACCGATCATCTTCAGGTGAATTGTGGTATTGACGAAATGGAACCTGTGCTCGTCTCATGGTCGACATGTCATCATCATAGTTCTCGTTAAAAAGCATTTTCAGCTCGTTTACTTCCGTAGGAGTGGCAGATATGCGAAAGCTGGGGCTTGCGCTTTGATTCGGGTCCTGTAAGATGTCTCCGCTGCTGATATCTACAAAATATATTTGTTTCGTTTCCATGATTTTTTCATCTCCTTAATTCAATGATTGTTTTTACATATACCTCTTTTCGAATGGAAATAAACGGATGTATCACTTTAAAGAAGCGAGTAGTAGTTGATTTCCGCTCCAATCAACCCTCGGAACATACTCTTACTAAAGTTTCATCAGCAGCTACTATTTTTTAAAAGGGCTGTTTTCCCAAAGATTGTTGCTATTTGCATCCAAACTTAGATTTACGATGCTCTGTCATTTAGGTTGTGGTGCAGGAGGGTGAAGGGAACTGCTCCGCCTTCCACGGACGTTCGGCCGAGCCTCCTCAGCAAAAAGCGCTTCTGGGGTCTCGGCACGCCCGTTTTCCGTAGGAGTCTACGCAGTTCCCTTCACCCTCTAACGTAGTAAGTAGTTGACAGAGCAAAAGGGTATGTGACCATCAGTTTAAAAGAGTAAAGGACTATGAAATAAAATCAGTCGCGGCAACGAATGAAAAAGCAGTTGCATATGCAATCTCCACATTTCCTTTGTGATAGTCAAACTTTTCGTCAGTTGATTGGAGCGGAAGGTGCTCGACTCCTGCGGGAAACGCTGGACAGCACGGAAAGCGGAGGCGGCTCGTTCAGCTCCGACAAGCATAAGATGAATGGGCTAAGAAGGCGTTCTTTTGCCTTCTTGGACCATTTAGCTTATGACCTCGAGGGGCTAGCCGCCGTAGCTGGACAGGTGAGACCCCGCAGGCGAAGCCGAGGAGGCTCACCGCCAGCCCCGCGGAAAGCGAGCACCTGTAGCGGAAATCAACCGCCACTCGCTACATCCAAAAGCAACAATGTTTACGAAAAAAACCTTTAAAAATAATAAAAGAGACTACTTTTTCCATATAGGATTAAGTAGTCTCTTTTATATATTCAGCTCTTCAACATTCTCGTCTGTTCAATGAAATACCCGATTCTTTCAACGATCGGCTCGATAGAGTTTTGGTCGTTGACGAGATCGTATTCGCTGATGTCGAGTCTTAGGACCGGACATGCGTTAAAGGAATTGATCCAGTTTTCGTAGCGTTCGTGCATTTCTTCCCAGTAGGCAACAGGTGTTTGCTGTTCCATCGGGCGACCGCGTTCGCGGATGCGATCCACGACATTATCGATGGATCCTTCCAGATAGATCAACAGGTCAGGGTGTGGGAAATACGGTGTCATGACCATGGCATCGAAAAGGCTTGTATATGTTTCATAATCGATTTCACTCATATTTCCCTTTTCATAATGCATGCGGGCGAAGATGCCTGTATCTTCATAGATGGAGCGGTCTTGAATGAAGCCGCCGCCATATTCGAAGATTTTCTTCTGCTCTTTGAAGCGTTCTGCTAGGAAATAGACTTGAAGGTGGAAGCTCCAGCTTTTGAAGTCTTGATAAAATTTATCGAGATATGGATTCGTATCCACTTTTTCAAATGACGTGCGAAAGTCTAAGGCGTTGGCCAATCCGTTCGTCATGGTGGATTTCCCGACACCGACCGTTCCGGCGATGGTGATCACGGCATTGTTCGGGATCCCGTATTTAGTGCGAAGATTCATGATAGTGAACTCCTTTTTTTAGTGTAGTTTCTAATTGAGTAAGAATATGATCCAGATCCTCTTTATTCTGAACGAAGTCTACGTGGTCGCCATTATAGCGAAGAACAGGGATATCCGGGTGTGTTTCTTCAAATGTATTCATATACTCTTCATAATCAAGGGATAACTGCTTCAGATACAGCGGGCTGATTTTCTTTTCGAAATCCCGACCTCTTTTTTCAATTCGCTTCAGGAGCGTATCTAAGCCTGCGTTCAAGTAAATGACCACATTGGGTCTCGGCATATCTGTAGTCAGGATGTCATAGATATTGAGGTATTTCTTGAATTGCTGTTCATCCTTCAACGTGCGTTTTGCGAAGATGATGTTTTTAAGAATATGATAATCTGCTACGACAGATTTGTTCTGAGATAGGTAGTGTTTCTCGATATCTTCCAGTTGTTTATATCGATTGCATAAGAAAAACATCTCTGTTTGGAAGCTCCATTCTTCAATGTCATCATAAAATTTATCTAAGAATGGATTCTCATCTACGATTTCTTTTAACAGATGAAATTGAAAATGATCGGAAATCGCTTTTGCAAGAGAGGTTTTTCCTATTCCAATCGGGCCTTCAACGGTAATGAAAGGAATGCGCCCCATTAATTGTCCTCCTCATATTACGGCAGTTTTCTCAATAATAATGTAAAAAATTACGACAGGAATTATTGTAACACAATATATGGATGGTTTGTTCAGCATATTTCCCGTGGTAGAGAAAACCATCCTGTCATTATATCGGCTTTCTGTAAGGAGATTTTATGTAAATGCAAATAAAAAGCTGAAGGATGGGTGTTTATAGATTTACCCATCCTTCAGCTTCTATTAATTATCTTTTGACGACGTTAAAATTGTCGGAAATTAACAACCAGTTTTGAGGGAAGGAGAGACCGAGTTTCCAGTAGCTCATCCCCCTCAATTTCAATTCTTTCATAAGATCGAATTTAGCCTGGATACTACGTCCATCCTCAAACCAGACTTCATGATCTTTTCCCGTGTTTGCATCACGGTACTTGAAGAAAGGTGCCTGTGCTTTCTGATCATAGTCGATTTTGACATTATTATCAGCGGCAATCTTAATGGCTTGCTGAGGACTGATGGCTTTCGCTGTACTTCCCTGTACAAAGGGTAGGGTCCAGTCATAACCATATAAATTCTGCCCCATGAGAATTTTGGATGGCGGCATTTCAGACACGGCGTATTCAAGGACTTCCCGAACCGGTCCAATCGGAGAGACCGCCATGGCAGGACCGCCGCTGTAACCCCATTCGTACGTCATGATGACGACGAAATCGACAATCTCACCATGTGCTTTATAATCATGCGCCTCATACCATTTCCCTTTCTGGTCCGCACTGGTCTTAGGGGCCAGGGCGGTGGAGAGGAGCCATCCTTCCTGATTGAAACGCTTTTTTGCTTTTCGTAAAAATTGGTTATATGCTTCCTTGTCCTGTGGACGCAGATACTCAAAGTCGAAGTGGATATCCCTGAATCCATATTTCTTGGCGGTTTTGACGACGTTATCCAGGAATTTATTCTGGATGGCCTGATCGGTTAACAGAATGCGCCCCAGTTCATCACTGAATGTCCCATCTTCTTGATTGGTGATGGCCATCATCATGACATTATTATTGTTTTTTCCGGTTTGAATCAGATTTCCAAGTGGAGGCTCTTTCAAAGTACCGTCCCGTTTGGCTTGAAAGCTGAATGGAGCAAGGTAGGTCAGGTATGGGGCAGCTTCCTTGGCACTATCTTCAAGGTTTTGGGATACTTCTTTACCATAAGGCTCGACATATCCATTAAACTCCGCTTTCCCCTTTGGCTTCTGTGGAATGTATAAACGAAACCCCACCTGCAAAGGCTGGTTAGGAGATATTCCATTCACCCGCGCCAGTTCCTGATAAGGGACTCCTGTCTTCTGACTGATACTCCAGAGGCTATCACCGGGTTGAACAAAGTAAAAACTTCCTATGATCGGGATGACCAATGACTGGCCGATCACTAAGTTATCGGGATTCGGAAGTTCATTCGCATCCACTATATCTTTCACTGTTGACCCATACGCTTGGGCGATGCCAAATAAAGATTGGTTCGGCCGGACAACATGTATTTGCATAAACAAACCCTCCTCTATTTCATTCACTATAATCAGCCTATGAAATAGGGGGAATGAATATGTTTAGGCAAAAAAATTATAAGGTGCTTTCGGTTGGTTCAATATTCGCCTTTAAAACGTTTTTCATCATGGTCAAGGCGTAGTGGTTATCTTCTTCACTGACGGAGGCGATGGCGTCACCGGGCACCATCAGATTAAACTCTCTCATATACGCATCGTTGGCCGTGAAGAGGACGCAAATATTCCCTGCAATTCCTGTAATGATCAGGTTTTTCACGGACAGATGATGAAGGAGAGTGTTTAAGGCAGTTCCATAAAAGGCGGAATGCTTCGGTTTGATAAGAAAGTAATCGTCTTCTGCCGGTTGGAGCGGGGTCATGATTGCATCGCTCACTTCGTTGTGACATTTCTTATAAATCTCTTTGTAATCTGCTTTCCAAAGCTCATAATGGTCGTTAATATAGATGGTAGGAAGCTGATGCTCCCTGCAATGATTACGTAGTGAGTTAATGGGATCGATAATATTGGCGGTGTGTTGTGCCAGGGTCTCCCCGTGTTTGAAATCAAATGGATTCATAATGTCTATGACCAGGAGAGCGGTATCGTTAGGTATCATATGTAAGCCCCTTTCTTTTATAGTTTGCTGTGAAAGGGGATATTTTATAAAGATAAGAGAAATAAATTTATGGGAGTACAGAATGGGTATGAGAGAAGAGCAGTTTATGAAAGAAGCATTAATAGAAGCAGAGAAAGCGGCGGCAATCCAGGAAGTTCCGATTGGGGCGGTGATTGTCATGGACGGCGAGATCATTGCCCGCGCACATAATTTGAGGGAGACGAGCCAAAATGCTATCACTCATGCTGAAACACTGGCCATTCAGGAGGCGTGTAAGAAGCTTGGCACCTGGCGACTGGAAGGTGCAGAGCTTTATGTTACACTGGAGCCGTGTCCGATGTGCAGCGGTGCCATCATCCTGTCCAGAATCGAGAAAGTCGTGTACGGGGCAAGAGATCCGAAAGCGGGTTGTGCCGGGACGTTAATGAACTTGCTTGAAGATGAACGCTTCAATCACCAATGTGAAGTAGTCCCCGATGTTCTTGCCGACGAGTGCGGCGGAATCCTTTCCCGTTTTTTTAAACATTTAAGGGAACGGAAGAAGGAAGAAAAGAAGAACAGGAATACGCGTCTGTAAATAACTTACAGCATTCTGCCATTGCTTTTTACCGTATATCCTAGTATACTTAATCTTGCGTCGCACTAATGACGCAACTAAATATGGTATCAATTTTGCCGTGCTAGGTGGGGAGGTAGCGGTGCCCTGTACTCGCAATCCGCTCTAGCGAGACCGAATTCCTTTCTGAGGCTCGCACTCTGTAGGGCCTGCCTCAAGTAAGTGGTGTTGACGCCTGGGTCCTGCGCAATGGGAATCCATGAACCATGTCAGGTCCGGAAGGAAGCAGCATTAAGTGGAATCTCCCATGTGCCGCAGGGTTGCCTGGGCCGAGCTAACTGCTTGAGTAACGCCTATGGATGCTTGTCGACGAAAGGTGCACGGCAGTTTAAATTATATACAACCAACTCATCCATTTTCGGATGAGTTTTTTGTTTTTATTACGGTGTGATGTTGATACTGAAATGATCTCCGGTTTTCTTTGTAAAAGGGATTTAGATTACGTTATAATAGAGACATTACAGTACATAAAAAAGAGGGGGGAGTATTTTGGCATATCAAGCTTTATATCGTGTGTGGCGTCCTCAGTCATTTATTGATGTAGTGGGACAGCAGCATGTAACGAAAACGTTGCAAAATGCCCTCCTTCATCAGAAGATTTCCCATGCCTATTTATTCTCGGGACCAAGGGGGACAGGGAAGACGAGTGCGGCAAAGATCCTGGCCAAAGCCGTTAACTGTGAGCGTTCACCTGTAGCGGAACCTTGTAATGAGTGCGATGCGTGTAAAGGGATCACGGACGGTTCGATCCCCGATGTCATTGAAATCGATGCGGCTTCCAACAACGGGGTGGAGGAAATCCGGGACATCCGGGACAAAGTCAAATATTCTCCAAACGTAGTGGAATATAAAGTCTACATCATAGATGAAGTCCATATGCTGTCCATCGGAGCATTCAATGCGCTCCTGAAAACGTTGGAGGAACCGCCTAAACACGTCATATTCATACTGGCGACGACGGAGCCCCATAAGATTCCCCTGACGATCATATCCCGTTGTCAAAGGTTTGACTTCAAGCGGATCACTGCGATGGATATAGTGGGAAGAATGAGTCATATCGCCACAGAGTCTGGTGTGAATTTTGAAGAGAATGCCCTGACGATCATTGCGAGGGCAGCTGAAGGTGGAATGCGTGATGCTCTCAGCCTGCTCGATCAAGCCATCTCCTTCAGTCAGGACAGGGTGACGGTGGAGGATGCCCTGACCGTAACGGGTGCCGTTTCCCAAGGTTATTTGAACACGCTGGCGAAAGCGATCCTTGAAAGGGATGTCACGACCGGCTTAGGTGCCCTGGAAGAGCTCCTGTTTCAAGGGAAGGATCCGGCAAGATTCGCGGAAGACTTCATTCTTTATTTCAGGGATATGCTGTTATACCAAACGGCACCAAACCTTGAGGAATCCCTTGAAAGAGTCATGCTCGACGATGAATTCAAAGAATTGGCCGGACAAACCCAGCCTGCTCAAATTTATCAGTACATCGACGTCTTGAACCAGGCCGGACAGGAAATGAAGTTTACAAACCATGCCAGGATTTACCTGGAAGTGTCCATCGTCAAGCTTTGTCAGATGGAAGCACCGGCAGCGGCTTCTTCTCCTGAAGTGAACGAGATGATGAAGAAGATCCAGCTTCTTGAAAGAGAGATTGAGCAGTTGAAGGCAAACGGAGTTAAGGTACAGGCAGAGCCCACCCAACAGACCGCGAAGAAACCGATCCGGGCGAAGAAAGGGTTCAGGGCTCCTACCGGTAAGATTCAGGAAGTACTCCGAACGGCCACGAAAGAAGACCTTAATCTCATCAAGAGCCGATGGGGAGACATGGTGGAAACGTTAAATCAACGCCAAATGCGTTCTCAGTCGGCACTATTAAATGATGCTGAACCTGTCGCAGCTACAAATGGCTCATTTGTGTTAAAATTCAAGTATGATATTCATTGTCAGATGGCAATGGAAAATCAAGCTTTCACAGCAGCGATTGCTTCCATATTGGAAGAGCTTACAGGAAATAGCTACGCGGCTATTGGAATACCTGAAGATCAGTGGATGTCCATTAGAGAAGATTTCATCCGGAATTCCAAAACGGAGGACACAGAATCCGCCGGTGGGGATCAAGAAGAGGATTCTCTATTGAAGGAAGCTGAAAAGCTTGTCGGTATGGATTTAATAGAACTAAATGATTAATGCAGAAAAAATTAACTGGAGGTAATAGTTATGATGCGTGGAAATGGTAATATGCAAAATATGATGAAGCAAATGCAAAAAATGCAAAAGAAGATGGCGGAAGCTCAGGAGGAACTGGGTGAAAAGCAAATCGAAGGAACAGCTGGCGGTGGAATGGTAACGGTCGTTGTTTCAGGTCACAAACAAGTACTTGATGTGAAAATCAACGAAGAAGCAGTTGATCCGGATGACGTAGAAATGTTACAAGATCTTGTTCTTGCAGCCACAAACGACGCTCTGAAGAAAGCGGACGAATTAACGAACTCAACTATGGGTCAATTCACTAAAGGAATGAACCTACCGGGAATGTTCTAGGAGGCAATATCATGCACTATCCTGAGCCTATATCAAAGCTGATCGACAGCTTTATGAAATTGCCGGGAATCGGGCCGAAAACGGCGGCCCGCCTGGCATTTTTTGTTCTTAGTATGAAAGAGGATACGGTATTGGACTTTGCGAAAGCATTGGTCAATGCGAAACGGAACCTGAGCTACTGTTCCGTCTGCGGGCACATAACGGATCAAGATCCCTGCTATATATGTGAGGATCAAAGACGTGATCGAAGCATCATCTGCGTGGTGCAGGACCCTAAGGATGTCATTGCGATGGAGAAGATGAAGGAATATAACGGTCAATATCATGTTCTTCATGGAGCCATTTCCCCTATGGATGGAATCGGTCCTGAAGACATCAATGTGCCGGACCTCATCAAGCGCCTTCAAAAGGATGAAGTCCAGGAAGTGATTCTCGCTACCAACCCGAACATTGAAGGGGAAGCGACAGCTATGTATATTTCGCGGCTTGTCAAACCATCCGGCATCCGGATCACAAGGATTGCCCATGGCCTTCCTGTCGGTGGAGATCTCGAGTATGCAGATGAAGTAACGTTATCGAAAGCCCTGGAAGGAAGAAGAGACGTATAACGAAGGAGAGGATACCTATGTTTTTCCGAAAAAAAGGAAAGCTGAAAAAAGAGTATGACCAATCCTTACTACACGTTTTAGACGAAACCAAGGATCATTGGAATCAGCAGCGTTCCATCGAAGAGATGAGTGTGGATTATAATTTGAATATCCATTGTCATTCTAAAATAGCAGAAGCAAAATATTTTTTTCTCTTCAGAGAAGCAAAACATAGAAAGATCGTCATAAAAAGGTAGACAACCTTCATATCCTTTCAATAAGAGACTTTTTATGTTCTATGTTGAGAGGAGAGAAGGGTATGAACCCAGTTATCGTCATCGCGGTGATCAGCGGTCTGATCGTACTGCTCTTAGCGACGGGGACCCCTATCAGGCCACTGAGGTTTGTGGGACAAGTTGCTATGAAGGTCATGATCGGAGCATTGTTTTTATTTTTCCTGAACGCCTTTGGCAGTCAGTACGGAATACATGTTCCAATTAATGTTGCGACCTCATCGATCTCAGGAATATTAGGTATTCCTGGGGTAGTGGGACTTACGGTGATTCAGATGTGGATTTTATAACGGTCAGTAGACTGATTGAAGAAGGGCTGTCGAGATTGTCAGGTAACGTTTCTTACCTGGATCTTGATTGCCCTTCTTCTTTATTTACTCAAAAACGTTTTTGGCATAACAACAGCTGTTACTACACCACGGGCGCATAAAGTTCCTTCTGCAAAGACTTCTGTTTCCACTTTAAACTTCTTCGGGTGAATTTCTTGAACTGTGCCTACCGCTTTTAATGGTACATCGTGAGGAGTCGGTTTCATGAAGTCGACTTGCAAGGATGCCGTCACGAATCGAGGGGGGTCTTGTCCATCTCCGACTTCCCCGCCATTTTTTTGGTGAAGAGCAATCGCGGCTGAACCGGTACCATGACAATCGATTAATGAGGCAATCAACCCGCCATACACAAATCCCGGCAAAGCCGTATGTTCAGGTTTTGGCGTGTAGATTGTGACCGTATGATCTCCTTCCACCCCTGTGCGGAAATGGTGCCCATCTTGATTTAATCGGCCACACCCATAGCACCATGCAAAGTCATCGGGATACTGGTCCTGGATGGCCCGGACAATTTCATTCATATATTGATCTCCTTTCAATTAAACCTTACTCTCTAGTAGTCTTCTATATGAAGGATCGAATTCCCTTCATTACTGAAAGAGGCTATATCTCCTTTACGAATTGGCTGAATTCAATTACTATTAAGGTAATTACTGATAATGAATATCAATATCGATTTTTATATACGAGGTGGAACACCATGAACTTAAGTCAAATTCAAAGGAACGAAACCTTTCACATATCTGACTTAACCGAGCTTCACCCATTTGTCAAGCGACGTCTAAAGGACATGGGAGTGGATAAAGGCAGTGAGGTAAAGGTCATCCGTTACTGTCTCTTTGGAGGTCCTTGTCTTTTGGAATGCTCAGGTCAACGGGTGGGAATTCGCAGAAAAGATACAGATTGTATTAAAGGGGAACGGATGTAATGGAAACAGCACTATTGGGTAACCCCAATACCGGTAAAACGTCATTGTTCAATCAAATCACCGGTTCATACGAATATGTAGGCAACTGGAGTGGAGTGACTGTAGATAAAAAGGTCGGTCGGATCAAGAATTCTGTTTCGTCATTGATTGACTTACCTGGCGTATATTCACTCAATCCTTTGTCCCATGATGAACGTGTGGCATCGATGGCTCTCCTCCAAGAAGAGGCAGGACAAATTCTGAATATCGTCAATGCCAATCAGCTTGAACGCAGTTTGTATTTAACGGTTGAACTGTTGGAAACAAATCTTCCGACCGTGATCGTTCTTAATATGATGGACATCGCTGAAAAACGGGGAATTAAGGTGAATGTCCCACTCCTCGGTAAGTTATTAGGGGTGAAAAGTTATTCAACCATCGCTCGAAAAGGAAGAGGCTGCGAAGAAATCATTCAGCTTTTGAAAGACAGCCCGTTAGAGCAGGCTTCACCTTTCGCACTTGATTACGGACCGGTAGTGGAAGACGCCATATCCAGGATCTTATCTGTTATGGGGAACGAAGAAGACCCGAAAAAACGCTGGATAGCCGTTCAGTATTTAATCGGCAATGAGTTAATTCAACAGACTTTGGATGAATCATACCCTGGACTTCAGGCTATGAAAGAAGAGGCTGAAATGCTTCTATTGAAAGAGAAGGGTCATTCTCTTGAAGAAACAATCTACACCACACGGAAATCATTCATCCACGATATTGCAGTCCAAGTGACAGTGGATGAAAAGAAACAGGATACCCTTCCTCTAACCGCATGGCTCGATCATATTGCAACCCACCCGGTCTTTGGCATTCCTTTTTTTCTGCTAATCTTATTTGTGGTATTTCAACTCACATTCGGTTGGCTTGGGTCACCTATTTCAGATGCCCTTGATGCATTCTTTACCGGACCTTTAACAACAGGGGTTCAATATCTACTGAATCAAATGGATGCACTTCCATTTATCCAGGCAGTGATCCTCGAGGGAATCATTGCAGGAGTCGGCGGGGTTCTTGTGTTTGTCCCGCAAATATTTATTCTGTTCTTCTTTATCTCCTTATTGGAGGATTCAGGATATATGGCACGGGTAGCGGTGGTAATGGACAGGCTGATGGAGTTCATAGGCTTAAATGGAAAGGCGTTTATTCCGTTGATCATTGGCTTTGGGTGTAATGTACCTTCCATTATGGCAGCACGTACGATCGAACAGCCTAAAGAGAGGTTATTGACCATTCTTATCTCACCATTTATGTCCTGTTCTGCCCGGTTATCCGTCTATGCCTTGTTTGTGGCGGCATTCTTTAGTGAACACCAGGCTATCATTGTACTATCTCTATATGTATTGGGAATTGTAGTCGCCATATTGGTAGCCAAGATCTTTTCGTTCTTTTTACAAAACGAGAAATCGTATTTCGTTATGGAACTTCCTCCTTATAATTTACCGCAGCCTGTGCAATTGCTCAGGAGTACATGGGATAAAGGGAAAGGATTTGTGCGTAAAGCGGGTACCTTTATCTTCGGTGGGACAGTATTCATTTGGCTTTTCTCTTATTTAGGACCTGGTGGAGCGGGTGTACCAATAGATGAGAGCTTCATGGCCATCGTCAGTGGAGTGTTTGCACCGGTCTTTGCGCCGCTCGGATTTGCTTCCTGGCAAGCGGTATCGGCCTTATTTACAGGTTTCTTAGCGAAAGAAGTCGTTGTTTCAACCATGAATATTCTTTATCATGTGCCAACAGGTGATACTTTGGCTAATTTACTTCCTCAATTCTATACACCGCTGGCAGCTTATACGATTTTAGTGTTTATATTATTATATACACCTTGTTTAGCGACTGTTGCCATCATGAAAAAAGAAACTGGGAGTATGAAACTGACTCTATTATCGATTGTGTATTCTTTTGTAGTCGCCTATATCGTTGCTTTCATCGTATATAAAGCAGGTCAGTTCATTTTCTGATTGGAGGGTCTGTCATGATTGTCAGTATCGTTCTGGGACTTCTGATTTTTGGATATGCCTCTTGGATGGTCTTTGCTTTCTTTAAAAAAAGCCGTCAAGGGAAATGCGGTACATGCGCTCTCAATAAAACATGCAAATCTGGATGCGCGACTGTAAGTCCCGATCAACGCCAGAATGTATTGAAAAATTAATTTTGCTTCATTGAAATTGATAGAGAAGTAGAAAAGGATCAGCTTCCTTAATAGGGGCTGGTCCTTTCTTTCATTTCCAACATATAACCTACCGGAAATTAATTCTCAAAAAGTTAAACAATAGTATTGACTCAATAGGTAAAGAGGTGCTATTATATTCCTTGTCGCCAAAACAAGGCGGAAAACAAATTTCAAAAAAAGCTTGACGCTTTATGACGAAAAATGTTATATTTAAGAGGTGCTCAAGAGAGCCCAAAGTAATATTGAACCTTGAAAACTGAACAAAACAAGACAATACGTCAACGTTAATTCTAGATTTATTTTAAAGAGCTATTCAAACTTTTATCGGAGAGTTTG
>NZ_JBITVL010000016.1:0-648 GCF_044542955.1 Rossellomorea sp. NPDC077527
CCTCCAATCTCCAAGCAAACGAACTCTCACAAGCCCAATTTGAGGATGATTTCAGCATTCTGCGCTTCATCTGTAAGGCCAACGAAAATATTTAAGTGTTCTGTTAGAATCTTAGCACCTAAAGAAATCGCTTCTTTCGGTCCAATACTTCCATCAGTCCATACATCAAGAGAAAGTTTATCGTAGTTCGTCATCTGACCAACACGAGTATTTTCTATTTGATAGTTTACGCGTGAAACTGGAGTGTAAATAGAATCGATTGGGATCACGCCAATAGGAAGATCCTCACGTTTGTTTTGGTCTGCTGGTCTGTACCCACGACCACGGGATGCACTTAAACGCACACGGAAGTGACCACTCTTAGATAATGTTGCAATGTGTAAATCAGGATTTAACACTTCAACATCACTATCATGAGTAATATC
Organism: Rossellomorea sp. NPDC077527; assembly: GCF_044542955.1. NCBI lineage: Bacteria > Bacillati > Bacillota > Bacilli > Caryophanales > Bacillaceae > Rossellomorea > Rossellomorea sp. NPDC077527. Next base: position 426 of record NZ_JBITVL010000016.1, read on the forward strand.
AGCAGCCGTCACGGCTCCTTCACCCTGCACATCAATTTCTAGCGTTTTTTCTTCATCAGAGTAGATCTTTAACGCCAGCTTCTTGATATTCAAAATGATGGATGTAACATCCTCTACGACGCCTTCAATTGTTGAAAACTCATGCAGTACTCCATCTATTTGAATAGATGTGACAGCAGCACCTGGGAGTGACGATAATAGGATACGACGTAAGGAGTTACCC
>NZ_JBITVL010000016.1:658-15551 GCF_044542955.1 Rossellomorea sp. NPDC077527
ACCATATCCACGCTCAAGTGGTTCTACGACGAACTTTCCATATGTGGCATCATCGCTGATCTCAACCGTTTCAATTTTTGGCTTTTCAATTTCGATCATTAATATTTACCCTCCTTCAAAACGTCGAAACTCCGGGCTAAATAATATAAAGTCCGAAATTCCCCATGTTTACGTTCCCTATTGTGCACCAACAACTGGTTACTTTTCTGAATGAACGTATCTTGTATCATATCCCATTATAGACAACGATACAAAATTTATACAGAAAATTAAACGCGGCGACGTTTTGGTGGACGGCATCCATTATGAGGAACTGGAGTAACGTCTCTGATTGCAGTAACTTCTAGACCTGCTGCTTGAAGAGCACGGATAGCTGCTTCACGACCAGCACCAGGGCCTTTAACTGTTACTTCAAGAGTTTTTAAACCATGTTCTTGAGAAGCTTTAGCTGCTGTTTCAGCTGCCATTTGCGCTGCGAATGGAGTAGATTTACGAGAACCTCTGAATCCTAGTGAACCTGCACTTGACCAAGCAACAGCATTTCCGTGAACATCAGTAATAGTTACGATTGTGTTATTGAATGTAGAACGAATGTGAGCAATACCAGCTTCGATATTCTTTTTCACACGACGTTTACGAGTGTTTGTTTTACGTGCCATACTAAGAAGTAACCTCCTTTACCTATTATTTTTTCTTGTTAGCTACAGTCTTACGAGGACCTTTACGTGTACGAGCATTGTTCTTCGTATGTTGTCCACGAACAGGTAGTCCACGACGGTGACGAAGACCGCGGTATGAACCGATTTCCATAAGACGTTTGATGTTTAGTGATACTTCACGACGAAGATCACCTTCTACTTTTAATTTATCAACGATATCACGGATCTTTCCTAGTTCGTCGTCAGTAAGATCGCGAACGCGAGTATCCTCAGATACACCTGCTTCAGATAAGATTTTCGCTGCAGTATTTTTACCAATACCGTAGATGTATGTTAATGAAATGACAACACGTTTGTCACGTGGAATGTCTACACCAGCAATACGTGCCATAGTGATAGCGCACCTCCTTTAAGATTAGCCTTGTTTTTGTTTGTGTTTAGGGTTTTCACAGATAACCATGACTTTACCTTTTCTACGAATAACTTTACATTTTTCGCAGATTGGCTTAACAGATGGTCTAACTTTCATCTTATTCTAACCTCCTTAATAGTACGGAGTGCAATAGATTATTTATAACGATAAGTGATTCTACCACGAGTCAAGTCATACGGTGATAATTCTACTGTTACCTTGTCACCAGGTAGGATACGAATGAAATGCATACGGATCTTTCCTGAAACATGTGCCAGTACTGTATGACCATTTTCTAATTCTACCTTAAACATCGCATTGGGCAAAGTCTCGGCGACCTTACCTTCAACTTCAATTACATCATCCTTAGCCATCGAACATGTCTCCCTTCTTCTCATCATTTAATACTTCGTTAACAAACTTTGAAACAGCATAGCGCAGTTTACCGTTCGTTACCCTGCCTGATTCTATAATACTGTTTTGAACTTCTGGAGAAACATAGTCACACAGGTGAAGGTGAGCGATGTTCTTTCGCTTGGCGCGATCAAACTTTCGTCTATCCCCATCTGCTATGAGTACAAAACGTTCATCCAACTGCTGAACAACGACCGAGTAGCTGCCTGTTTCTCTCCCTTTAAGGGTTTGAACAATTTGGCCAATCCTCGGTACCGTCGAATCTGACTCGATCAATCCAATCACCTTCACTTAGGCTTTCGTCAATATCTCATAGCCGTCTTCAGTAATGGCAATGGTGTGTTCAAAGTGCGCACACATTTTATCATCTACTGTGACGACTGTCCAGTTATCTGATAACGTTCTAACATATCGACTACCTGCATTAACCATTGGTTCAATAGCCAGTACCATGCCAGGCTTTAAACGCGGACCTTTGTTGGGTGGCCCATAATGAGGAATTTGAGGGTCCTCATGTAAGTCTTGACCAACTCCGTGTCCTACATACTCCCGAACGATTGAAAAGCCATTTGCCTCAACAAAAGTTTGTATACTATGAGAGATATTCGACAGACGCTCGCCTGGTTTCGCTTCCTTAAGTCCAAGGAATAATGATTCCTCTGTTACATCCAGAAGCTTCTGGGTTTCATCATCTATTGTTCCAACTGGATAAGTCCAAGCTGAGTCGCCGTGATAACCGTTATATTTAGCACCGATATCGATGCTGATTATATCGCCATCCTTTAATACCCGATCGCCTGGAATTCCATGTACCAACTCATTGTTGACTGAAGCACAGATGCTGCCACGAAACCCATTATACCCTTTAAAAGATGGAATTGCATCATGTTTACGAATGAATTTTTCAGCAATTGCATCCAATTCCTTCGTCGTAATTCCCGGAGAAATATACTTTTGCAATTCCGCATGAGTTAATGCAACGATCTTTCCAGCATGCCGCATAATCTCAATCTCTCTCGGAGTTTTAGAAATGATCATTATGAAAGGCCTCCAAGTAGTTCATCAATGTCATCAAACACTCTATGGATGTCTTGTTGACCGTCAATGTTTTTCAGATAGCCTTTGTCTTCGTAGTAAGCCAATAGCGGCTGGGTTTGTTTGATGTTAACGTCCAAACGGTTTTGGACCGTTTCTTCGTTATCGTCTGCGCGTTGATATAATTCACCACCGCAGCGATCACAAACACCCTCTTCTGTTGGCGGATTAAAGACAAGATGATAAGTAGCGCCGCACTCTTTACAGATCCTGCGACCTGTCAAGCGCTCCATCAGGATGTCCTTATCTACATTTATATTAATGACATAATTCATTTTTTTACCAAGATCAGCTAGGATGTTTTCAAGTGCTTCTGCCTGAGCAACCGTTCTTGGAAACCCATCCAGTAAGAAGCCTTTTTCACAGTCCTCTTTGCTTAAACGTTCACGAACGATACCGATTGTCACTTCATCAGGAACAAGATCGCCATTATCCATGAATGATTTAGCCTTCAAGCCTAGTTCAGTACCTTCTTTAATAGCTGCACGGAACATATCGCCTGTAGAGATATGGGGGATACCATATTTATCTACGATTTTTTCAGCTTGAGTGCCTTTACCTGCGCCTGGTAAGCCCATAAGAACTATATTCACTCGTACTCCCCCTAATTGTCTATAAAATGGTTTCAGGAACAGGACGTTCCCGAAAACCCTCTTATTTAATAAATCCTTTGTAGTGACGTTTCACTAACTGCGCCTCTAGCTGCTTCATTGTCTCAAGTGCAACCCCTACTACGATCAGTAAGCTTGTTCCACCGATTTGAGCTGCAGGTGGTAGACCTGCAAAGTTAATGAAGAATACTGGAAGGACTGCAATGACAGCTAAGAAAATAGCCCCAACAAATGTTAGACGATACAGAACGCGAGTGAGATACTCTTGTGTGGTTTTACCTGGACGAATACCAGGGATATATCCACCTTGTTTCTTCAAGTTTTCAGCCATTTGTTCTGGATTCACTTGAATGAAAGCATAGAAATACGTAAAGGCAATGATCAGAGCTACATAGATGATCATACCAACTGGTTTGGTGTAATCAAAGATGTACTGGATCGTACTGGTCACATCATTATCTCCAAAGAAAGATGAAATGGTCTGTGGCGTGATTATGAAAGAAATCGCAAAGATTACTGGAATAACACCCGCAGCATTTACCTTTAATGGTAGATGTGTTGATTGTCCACCAACCGGACTACGCCCCACTAAACGTTTTGCATATTGAATCGGAATTTTACGAAGTGCTTGTTGAATAAACACGACACCAACAACGATTGCAATAACTGCTAAAACAAGAAGTGCAAGAACCACAATGCGAAGGAAGAGCTCTTGGCCTGCCCCTTCGATTTGTTGAGCATAGATTTGGTTTACAGTGTTAGGGATTGCAGCAACGATACCTGCAAAGATCAGGATCGAAATTCCGTTCCCAACACCTTTAGCTGTAATTTGTTCACCAAGCCACATAAGAAAAGCCGTACCAGCCGTTAGAACTAACGCTATTAGTAGGTACGTACTGACTCCCGGGCTTTGGATAAGCATTCCACTATAAATTCTATTGAAGCCATAGGACATGCCTAGAGCCTGGATGAATCCAAGAATGATCGTGAAATAACGTGTGAACTGAGCTAACTTGCGGCGACCGACTTCACCCTGCTTAGACCACTCAGTGAACTTCGGTACAACATCCATTTGAAGAAGCTGTACAATAATCGAAGCTGTGATATAAGGCATGATTCCCATCGCGAAGATGGAGAAGTTCTTTAATGCACCGCCACCAAATGTATTCAGGAATCCAAGGATCCCCGCCTGGTCTTGCATTTTCAATACATTAGCGTCTACGTTTGGTACCGGAATAAAGGTACCAAGACGGAAGACAATTAACATTAGAAGGGTGAAGATAATTTTATTTCTTATATCACCCACGCGCATAAAATTGGAGACAGTTTGAAACATTAGATCACCTCGGATGTACCGCCAGCAGCTTCGATAGCTTCTTTAGCAGTGGTTGAGAATTTGTGTGCTTTTACTGTAAGCTTTTTCTCGATTGAACCTTTACCAAGAATCTTAATACCTGCTTTTTCGTTACTTACTACGCCAGATTCTACAAGTAGAGCTGGAGTAACTTCTGTACCATCTTCGAAGCGATTCAATGCGTCAAGATTGACGATTGCATATTCTTTACGATTGATGTTTGTGAATCCACGTTTTGGTAGACGTTGGAATAATGGTGTTTGACCACCTTCAAAGCCAGGACGAGTTCCGCCACCTGAACGGGCGTTTTGACCTTTGTGACCTTTACCTGCAGTCTTTCCATTACCTGAACCAATACCACGTCCTACACGATTGCGGACTTTACGTGAACCTTCAGTAGGTTTTAACTCATGTAATTTCATGTCGGCACCTCCTTCTTTTAAGGGTTATATATTACTTCTCAGTTACTGTAACAAGGTGGGCAACTTTGTTGATCATGCCGCGGATTGCAGCATTATCTTGTTGCTCAACTGTTTGGTGCATTTTGCGAAGTCCTAAAGCTTCAACCGTTTTACGTTGATCTTGAGGACGGCCAATGATGCTGCGAGTGAGGGTAATTTCTAGTTTGTTAGCCATCGTTATCCCTCCCTTAACCTAAGATCTCTTCTACTGATTTACCACGTAGTTTAGCTACGTCTTCAGCACGCTTTAATTGTTTTAAACCTTCGATTGTAGCGCGAACCATGTTAATTGGAGTGTTAGATCCTAATGATTTAGATAGGATATCTTGAACACCAGCTAATTCAAGTACGGCACGAACAGGTCCACCGGCGATGATTCCTGTACCCGCAGAAGCAGGTTTGATCAGGATCTGACCAGCACCAAAACGTCCAGTTACTAGGTGAGGAGTTGTACCTTCAACCATAGGAACTTCAATTAGATTTTTCTTCGCATCTTCAATCGCTTTACGGATTGCATCAGGTACTTCCTGAGCTTTCCCAGTTCCGAAACCAACGTGACCGTTTTTGTCGCCCACTACTACAAGAGCAGCGAAACGGAAACGACGTCCACCTTTAACTACTTTCGCAACACGATTGATTGTAACTACGCGTTCTTCAAATTCTAGTTTGCTTGGATCAATACGACGCATCTGGATTGTCCCTCCTTTTTTTATTAAAATTCTAAGCCGTTTTCACGAGCTGCTTCAGCCAAAGCTTTGATACGGCCATGATATAAATATCCACCACGGTCAAATACTACGGATTTTAATCCTTTTTCTACAGCACGTTTTGCAACTAGTTCTCCAACTTTTGCAGCAGCATCAGTTGTTGCAGAAGAATCTAAGTTGAAATCTTTATCTTGAGAAGATGCACTAACTAGAGTAACACCATTCATATCATCGATAAGTTGAGCGTAGATATTTTTGTTAGAACGGAAAACGTTCAAACGAGGACGAGTTTCAGTTCCAGTAATCTTTGAACGGACACGAGCATGTCTTTTCTTACGTGTTTTGTTCTTATCTGGCTTAGTAATCACCTACGGTCACTCCTTTCTTTTGCCTACGCGGCATTATTTACCTGTTTTACCTTCTTTACGACGAACATATTCACCTTCGTAGCGAATACCTTTTCCTTTGTAAGGCTCAGGAGAGCGTACAGCACGAATGTTAGCAGCTAATGCTCCAACACGTTCTTTGTCGATACCTTTAATAGATATCTTTGTATTAGCCGGTACTTCGATCTCGATACCTTGTTCTGGTTCGATCTCAACTGGGTGAGAGTAACCAACGTTAAGCACAAGCTTCGTACCTTGTTTTTGAGCACGGTAACCTACACCGACAAGCTCAAGATTTCTTTGGAATCCTTTAGATACACCTTCAACCATGTTCGCGATTAGGGCACGAGTTGTACCGTGTAACGCGCGGTGTTCTTTTGCATCAGAAGGACGAGTAACTGTCGCTACGTTTCCTTCTAATTCAACTTTAATATCAGAATTGAATGTACGAGAAAGTTCCCCTTTAGGTCCTTTTACAGTTACAGTGTTATCTTCACTTACTGTTAGAGTAACGTCAGATGGAATTTCTACTGGTAGTTTTCCTACACGTGACATCCTGTTGCACCTCCATTCATATAAAAAATATTACCAAACGTAAGCTAGTACTTCTCCGCCTACTTGTTGAGCACGAGCTTCTTTATCAGTTAAAACACCTGTAGAAGTTGAAACAAGTGCGATACCTAAACCGTTTAGTACTTTAGGTACCTCTGTTGATTTTGCATATACACGTAAACCAGGTTTAGAGATACGCTTTAATCCAGTAATTACGCGTTCGTTGTTTGCTCCATATTTCAAGAAAATGCGGATAACACCTTGCTTGTTATCTTCTACATATTCTACGTCACGTACGAAACCTTCACGTTTAAGGATTTCTGCAATTTCTTTCTTGATGTTAGAAGCAGGAACTTCTAATCTTTCGTGACGAACCATGTTCGCATTACGGATGCGAGTAAGCAAATCTGCAATTGGATCTGTCATTGTCATAATAATTTACCTCCTTCCCAATATAGGGTATTACCAACTAGCTTTCTTAACGCCAGGAATCTGACCCTTGTATGCAAGTTCACGGAAACAAATACGGCAAAGCTTGAATTTACGGATTACTGAATGAGGACGTCCGCAACGTTCGCAACGAGTGTACGCTTGAACATTATGCTTTGGCGCGCGTTTTTGTTTCGCAATCATAGATTTTTTAGCCACATTTTCGCCTCCCTTATATAGCGATTACTTTTGGAATGGCATTCCGATTTGTGTCAATAATTCACGAGCTTCTTCGTCTGTGTTCGCAGTTGTTACGATTACGATATCCATACCGCGTACTTTAGACACTTTATCATAATCAATCTCAGGGAAAATCAATTGCTCTTTAACTCCTAATGTGTAGTTACCGCGACCGTCGAATGCTTTTTTAGAAACACCACGGAAGTCACGTACACGTGGAAGTGAAACAGAAATTAATTTATCTAAGAATTGGTACATACGCTCTCCGCGTAGAGTAACTTTTGCACCGATTGGCATACCTTCACGAAGACGGAAGCCTGCGATAGATTTTTTAGCTTTTGTTACAACTGGTTTTTGACCAGTGATTTGAGTCAATTCGTCAACAGCTACATCAAGAGCTTTTGAGTTTTGAACTGCGTCACCGATACCCATGTTGACAACGATCTTTTCAACTTTAGGTACTTCCATTACTGATTTGTAATTGAATTTGCTAACTAGAGCTGGACTGATTTCTTGTTGAAATTTTTCTTTTAGGCGGTTCATTCAGAATACCTCCCTTCTTAATCGTACTATTTATCTAGAACTTCACCTGATTTTTTTGCTACACGTACTTTTTTGCCGTCTTCTGTCTTATAACCTACACGAGTTGGCTCGTTAGATTTCGGATCTAGAAGCATAACATTTGATACATGGATAGATGCTTCCTGGCTGATGATTCCGCCTTGCGGGTTCATCTGTGAAGGCTTAGCGTGTTTTTTCACAACGTTGATACCTTCAACTAGCACTCGGTCTTTCTTTGGGAATGAAGCAAGAACAACACCTGTTTTGCCTTTGTCTTTCCCAGTAATGACCATTACTTTATCGCCTTTTTTTACATGCATTTCATCGCACCTCCTTGAATGGCCCAATGCTAATATCTATTAAAGAACTTCTGGAGCTAAAGATACAATTTTCATAAAGTTACTGTCGCGTAGTTCACGGGCAACAGGTCCGAAGATACGAGTTCCACGTGGTCCTTTATCGTCACGGATAATGACACAAGCGTTCTCGTCGAACTTGATGTAAGTACCATCTTGACGACGTACACCAGACTTAGTACGTACAACAACCGCTTTAACTACGTCACCTTTTTTAACAACGCCACCTGGTGTTGCTTGTTTTACTGTACACACGATAACATCACCGATGTTAGCTGTCTTGCGTCCAGAACCACCAAGCACTTTGATAGTTAATACTTCACGAGCACCAGAGTTGTCAGCAACTTTTAAACGTGATTCTTGTTGAATCATGTAGGTAACCTCCCTTCGGAATATAAAATATCCGAACAAATATATTAGATAATAACTGCTTTTTCAACAACTTCTACTAAACGGAAACGTTTTGTAGCAGATAGTGGACGAGTCTCCATGATACGTACGATATCGCCTACTTTTGCTTCGTTGTTCTCATCATGAGTTTTAAACTTCTTAGAGTACTTAACGCGCTTGCCGTATAGAGAATGCTTTTTATAAGTTTCTACCATAACCGTTACTGTTTTATCCATTTTGTCGGAAACAACACGGCCAGTGTATACCTTACGTTGGTTGCGGTCACTCATTTAAGCAAACCTCCTCTCATTTATCGATTGTTAACCCCGATCTCTCTTTCACGGATTACAGTTTTCATACGAGCGATCCCTTTGCGGACTTCACGGATGCGAGCTGTGTTTTCTAATTGTCCAGTCGCAAGTTGGAAGCGAAGGTTAAATAACTCTTCTTTCAGAGTCTTTACTTTTTGTTCAATTTCAGCAGTGGTTAGGTCACGAATTTCATTAGTTTTCATTTGATTCACCACCAATTTCCTCACGTTTTACAAACTTCGTTTTGATTGGAAGTTTATGTGATGCTAGACGAAGTGCTTCACGAGCTACCTCTTCAGAAACACCAGCGATTTCAAACATGATTTTTCCAGGCTTAACTACTGCTACCCAACCTTCTGGAGCACCTTTACCTGAACCCATACGTACTTCTAAAGGTTTTGCAGTGTAAGGTTTATGAGGGAAGATTTTAATCCATACTTTACCGCCACGTTTCATGTAACGAGTCATAGCGATACGAGCTGATTCGATTTGACGGTTAGTGATCCAAGAAGCCTCAACTGCTTGTAAACCGTATTCACCGAACGCTACTTCTTGACCGCCTTTAGCACGTCCACGCATTTTTCCACGGTGTTCGCGACGATGTTTAACGCGTTTAGGTAATAACATAATTAGTTGCCTCCTTCCTCAGATTTCTTTCTTGTAGGAAGAACTTCTCCACGATAGATCCATACTTTAACGCCAAGCTTACCATAAGTTGTGTCAGCTTCTGCATGAGCATAGTCAATGTCAGCGCGTAGAGTATGAAGTGGAACAGTACCTTCACTGTAATGTTCTGCACGAGCGATATCTGCTCCGCCTAGACGACCAGATACTTGTGTTTTGATTCCTTTTGCACCAGCACGCATCGCACGTTGGATTGATTGCTTCTGAGCACGACGGAAAGAAACACGATTTTCTAATTGACGAGCAATGTTTTCAGCTACTAATTTAGCATCAACGTCAGCTCTTTTGATTTCAACGATGTTGATGTGTACACGTTTTGAAGTAAGTTCGTTAAGTGCTTTACGAAGTGCTTCAACTTCTGTACCACCTTTACCGATAACCATACCAGGCTTAGCTGTATGAACGGTAATGTTAATACGGTTTGCTGCGCGCTCGATTTCTACTTTAGAAACAGAAGCGTCAACTAAACGTTTTGCAATATATTCACGTACTTTAATGTCTTCGTGTAATAGATTAGCGTAATCTTTATCTGCGTACCATTTAGATTCCCAATCACGGATTATACCGACACGAAGTCCGACCGGATGTACTTTTTGACCCACAGCTTATCCCTCCTTCTTTTCTGATACGACAAGTGTAATGTGACTTGTACGTTTGTTAATTTGACTTGCACGTCCCATCGCACGAGGACGGAAACGTTTAAGTGTTGGTCCTTCATTTACATAAGCCTCAGTTACCACTAGGCTATTAATATCCATGTCAAAGTTGTGCTCTGCGTTCGCAATAGCAGACTTAAGTACTTTTTCGATTACTGGTGAAGCAGCTTTAGGTGTATGCTTTAAGATAGCAACCGCTTCTCCAACTTGCTTACCTCGGATTAGATCAACGACTAAACGTACTTTACGAGGAGCAATACGTACTGTTCTTGCAACAGCTTTTGCTTGCATTAGGATACCCTCCTCTCAATTAGCGTCTTGTTTTCTTATCATCACTTGCATGACCTTTGTAAGTACGAGATGGTGCGAATTCACCAAGCTTGTGTCCTACCATGTCTTCAGTGACGTATACAGGTACATGTTTACGACCATCGTAAACTGCGATAGTGTGACCGATGAATGCTGGGAAGATCGTTGAGCGACGAGACCAAGTTTTCACAACTTGTTTGCCTTCAGTTTCGTTCAATTTTTCGATCTTAGTCATTAAATGATCATCAACAAAAGGTCCTTTTTTTAAGCTACGACCCATGTTTGAACCTCCCTTCGTGATTGACCTACGGCTCTGTTCAGGAACCGTAGCACAATCCCGTTATTTTTTGCGACGACGCACAATAAATTTATCAGATTTGTTGTTTTTCTTACGTGTCTTGTATCCAAGAGTAGGTTTACCCCATGGAGACATTGGTGATTTACGTCCGATTGGAGCGCGTCCTTCACCACCACCGTGTGGGTGATCGTTAGGGTTCATTACAGAACCACGAACTGTTGGGCGTTTACCTAACCAACGAGAACGTCCTGCTTTACCAATGTTGATAAGTTCGTGCTGTTCATTTCCGACTTGACCTACAGTAGCACGACAAGCAGAAAGGATCATACGAGTTTCACCAGAGTTTAAACGTACAAGTACATATTTACCTTCTTTACCAAGTACTTGAGCAGATGTTCCAGCAGAACGAACTAACTGTCCACCTTTACCTGGTTTAAGTTCAATGTTGTGTACGATTGTACCAACTGGGATGTTGATAAGTGGTAATGCATTACCTACTTTGATATCTGCTTCAGGTCCAGACATTACTTCCATACCTACTTCGATTGTTTTCGGAGCCAGGATGTAACGTTTTTCCCCATCAGCGTAATTAATTAGTGCAATGTTTGCAGAGCGGTTTGGATCGTATTCGATCGTAGCAACGCGTCCAGGTATACCATCTTTTTCACGTTTGAAATCGATGATACGGTATTGACGCTTGTGACCGCCACCTTGATGACGAACTGTTAACTTACCTTGGTTGTTACGGCCACCCTTTTTGTGTAGGGGTGCTAAAAGTGACTTTTCCGGAGAATCAGTTGTGATTTCAGCGAAATCAGAACTAGTCATTCCGCGACGACCATTAGAGGTAGGTTTATACTTTTTAATCGCCATGTTTTTCCCTCCTCTTCTTAATTAAAGAATTTTATACTTCAAAGAATTCGATTTCTTTACTGTCAGCAGTAAGTTTAACGATAGCTTTACGACGCTTGTTAGTGTAACCAGCGTGTTTACCCATACGCTTGAACTTACCTTTGTAGTTCATGATGTTTACTTTGTCTACTTTCACGTCAAAGATTTCTTGAACGGCGTCTTTTACTTGAGTTTTGTTGGCTCTAGTATCAACTTCGAAAGTATATTTTTTCTCAGACATAAGATCAGTTGAAGCCTCTGTAATTACGGGGCGCTTAATGATTTCACGTACATCCATTATGCGAGCACCTCCTCTACTTTTTCAACAGCTGATTTAGTCATCACTAGTTTGTCATGTCCTAATACATCCAGAACGCTAATTCCTTCTGCAGCAACAACAGTTACACCAGGGATGTTACGAGCTGAAAGTGCTACGTTTTCGTCAAGACCGTCAGTGATTACTAATGTTTTAGAATCAACAGAAAGACCTTTAAGAACGTTAGCAAATTCTTTTGTTTTAGGAGCATCGAATGATAATGCTTCTAATACTAAGATGTTTTCTTCTACTACTTTAGAAGAAAGTGCAGATTTAATCGCTAAGCGACGAACTTTCTTAGGAAGTTTGTAGCTGTAGCTGCGTGGAACTGGTCCAAATACAGTACCACCACCGCGCCATTGTGGAGAACGGATTGACCCTTGACGAGCACGACCTGTTCCTTTTTGACGCCAAGGCTTACGACCACCGCCACGTACTTCAGAACGATTTTTTACTTTGTGATTTCCTTGGCGTAAAGAAGCTCTTTGCATCAATACTGCTTCAGTCATCACGTGTGTGTTTGGTTCGATACCAAAAACAGTGTCATTAAGTTCGATATCTCCAACTTTAGAACCGCTTTGGTTAAATAATGCTACTTTCGGCATTCTTGTTTCCTCCTTTCTTGAAAAGTTCTATTAGTTTGCTTTAATAGCTGACTTTACTTTGATCAGTTGTTTCTTAGGTCCAGGTACATTACCTTTAACTAAGATAAGGTTACGCTCAGCATCAACTTTTACAATTTCAAGGTTTTGAATTGTAATTTGTTCTCCGCCCATACGTCCAGGTAGTAATTTACCTTTGAATACACGGTTCGGATCAACAGGACCCATTGAACCAGGACGACGGTGGTAACGAGAACCGTGAGACATTGGTCCGCGAGATTGGTTGTGACGCTTGATAGCACCTTGGAAACCTTTACCTTTTGAAACTCCTGTTACATCTACGATTTCGCCTGCTGCGAAAATATCAACTTTGACTTCTTGACCAACTTCGTACTCTTCTACGTTTACACCGCGGATTTCACGGATGAAGCGCTTAGGAGCAGTTTCAGCTTTAGCAACGTGGCCTCTCTCTGGTTTGTTAGAAAGCTTTTCACGTTTGTCTTCAAAACCTACTTGGATAGCTTCGTAGCCATCAACATCGATAGATTTCTTTTGAAGTACCACGTTTTGAGCAGCTTCGATAACAGTTACAGGGATAAGATCACCGTTTTCAGCGAAAACTTGAGTCATACCAATCTTTCTTCCTAAGATTCCTTTGGTCATAAGTCACACCTCCTAATTATTATGGTTTTTATGAATTAAAGTTTGATTTCGATATCTACACCTGATGGTAAGTCTAAACGCATAAGCGCATCAACTGTTTGAGGTGTTGGGTTTACAATGTCGATTAAGCGTTTATGTGTACGCATTTCGAATTGCTCACGAGAATCTTTGTATTTGTGCACAGCACGTAAGATTGTGTAAACAGACTTTTCTGTTGGTAGTGGGATCGGTCCAGAAACCGCCGCACCAGAACGTTTTGCTGTTTCAACAATTTTCTCAGCTGATTGATCAAGAATTCTGTGATCATAAGCCTTTAAACGGATACGAATCTTTTGTTTTGCCATTATTTTCCCTCCTTTATCGCCTATTTTTGAATAGACATTCTCCACAGAAATTTCCCACACACTCGCCATGGCAAAGCGGCCGTGTGTGTCAGCAACCTTCTGTTTCATCGCAGTCAAAGACCAACATTGTCTATTATAACTAAAACACCCAGAAGAAGCAAGAGTTTCTTGCAATTTCTTTATGTTTTGCACACTTTCTCTATTATACAAACGAACCGTGTTATTTTCAAGGATATGTGTTATTTTCACAATATTTAATATAACTCAAAATATATATCAGATAGAACATTTGATCAAAACGATTTTATTACTTTATACGTGAGTGTATGTTGATTTCCACTCCAGGCAGCTCGCTTTCCGCGGGGCTGGCGGTGAGCCTCCTCGGGCTTCTGCCCTGTGGGGTCATAAGATCCAGCTACGGCGGCTAGTCCCTCGAGGTCATAAGTCAAATCAACCAAAAAGGCAAAGAACGCCTTTCCGGTTGATTCGCCTTATGCTTGTCGGGCCTGACCAAGCCGCCTCTGCTTTTCATCCTGTCCCACGTTTCCCGCAGGAGTCGAGCTGCCTTCCGTTCCAATCAACAATGGGTTTTGAATTCATGCTTACAATTATGGTAGTAGTTCCTCTATCCTTTATATAAGCAAATTGGTGATAGTAACCTTAATACCTTAATGCTCCATTATGAATTTGTACAATACTTTATATATAGAAGGAACTCACTTATTAGCCCTCAATCATGATGGTTCTAGGCTCCAAGTCAAAGAACATTAAGTGATTGGAATAAATGTATCGATTCGAAAAATCGTTCTTCCTTTTTTGATCGGCAGCTCAAATTTTAATTATTTTAAGACAGCACCCTGAATTCTGCAGTCGTCAGCTGTTGATTGGAGTGCAAGACGGAGACTCCTTCGGGAAAGCGAAATTGGACGAAAAGCGGAGGGGGCTTGTTCAGCCCCGACAAGCATAAGATGAATGGGGTAAGAAGGCGTTTTTTGCCTTCTTGGACCATTTAGCTAATGACCTCGAGGGGCTAGCCGCCGGAGCTAGACAGGGGAGACCCCGCAGGAGCTAGACAGGGGAGACCCCGCAGGAGCGATATGCACTGGACCCATAAAGTTGGACACTTATTTTCTATGCAGCTAATTCGGTGTTAACCCGATAAGCTACCGGACTTTTTCGTTTTAACCTTGAT
>NZ_JBITVL010000017.1:0-14572 GCF_044542955.1 Rossellomorea sp. NPDC077527
AATCAAGGTTAAAACGAAAAAGTCCGGTAGCTTATCGAGTTAACACCGAATTAGCTGCATAGAAAATAAGTGTCCAACTTTTTGGGTCCAGTGCACGTCAGCGACGAGGAGGCTCACCGGCCGCCCGAGGAAAGCGAAGTCTTGCACGGAAATCAACAGCGGTGTTTAAAAATCATAACAGGTCACTCATTCAGGTTGTTCGTTTTTCGATTGAATGGATTTCGTTATGTCCTTGCATATTTTTTTTCGCGAGGATCATTCCATGATTTCCTTCCAGATTTTATGACTTGGACGCTGTCGTTCGATCGCACTCATGTCACGGGGGATATCATGCCCGACCCACACACCAGTTGTAAGGGTATCGGTCAAGCCTATCACCCAATAATCATGATAATTATTCGTCGTCCCGGTTTTGATTCCCACATAAGGCTTGGATACGTAAGCGGCTCGTCCGGTTCCGGTTGTTGCCCCCTCATGGAGCATTTTCCGAAGTTTCGATGTGGTATCACTCGACCAAACCTTTTTCGGTTCCTTTTTCCATTGATAGATGACTTTGCCCTGGGAGTCCTTTACATGAATGATGGCGTGACTCTCCTGATAGCTTCCATCAATAAATGACGTATAGGCATCCGTTAATTCAAGGGGGCTCATTCCATACGTGAAACCACCTATGGAAGAGGCGTATGTTTTGTCATCGCTTATCACCCTTTCAAAGGAAAAAGGGGAGATGGATTGGAAGGCTCCTTCTATCCCGACTTTTTCCATAAGACGAACAGCCGATCCATTATAAGATTGTGCCAGGGCTTGATTCAATGTCACAGTACCCGGTTGGACTCCTCCGTAGTTGATCGGACAATAGTCACCGATGCAATATTGATTGGCGTTTACCTTGTCATAGATCCCTGCCTTGAATTTCTCGATATAGGGAGCGTATACAAGGAGGGGCTTTATAACCGAACCAGGTTGTCGAAAGGCTTGAAACGCGTGATTGAAATTATACTTTTTGTAGTTCCTTCCACCCGATAAGGCAACGATGCTCCGTGTCTTGTTGTCGATGGTGACGGTTGCTCCCTGTAATTCTTTCTGGAGCTGCGCATTCAGTGCATGGACGTTCTTCTGTTGAAGGATGGGGTCCAAGGCTGTTTGAATCCGTACCCCGGATGAAATGACCTCCTGAAAACGCTCCTCCAGCTTTTCTGCAATGCGATTTTTTTCCTCTTGTGAAGAAGCGTTTTCCATTTCCACTTTGAAGCCTTCGTTTCGTGCAATCAATTCTTTTAACTCATTTTCAACATAGAAGGCATAGTCTGGATAAAGGTCGGTTCTCTTACGAACATTTAGGGAAATCGGAACCTTCTTCCATTTCTCCGCATCATCACTGGATAACTTGCCTGTACTCACAAGAATATCAAGGAGTCGTTCCTGACGAATCTTTGTTTGATCGAAATGTTCCAGTGGATCATATTTTCCAGGGTTATTTGGTATAGATGCAAGAAACGCCATCTCCGCTTGATTGAGCTCAGTGACACTTTTCTGGAAATAGTATTGGGAAGCTGTTTCAATTCCATATACTCCATTACTGAAGTAAATTACATTCATATACAGCTCCAAAATCTCATCCTTTGATAAGGACTGTTCGATTTCATGGGCGTAGAATAGCTCGGTCAATTTTCGGTTGTATGTTTTTTCCTGTCCTAAATATAAGTTGCGGGCCAGCTGCTGCGTAATGGTGCTGCCGCCCTGCTGAATGTGGGTGAACACCAGGTTTTTCACGACAGCCCGCAGGATCGCACCCGCATCGAAGCCGACGTGCTCGTAAAAGTGCTGATCTTCTGAAGCGACCAGAATATCCTTTAGGAATGGTGGAATCTGTTCATCCGGCACATAGAGGCGATAAGGACGATTTACCTCTGAAAATACCTTTCCGTTTTGATCCAGGAGCAGGCTCGTACGATTTAAATCGATCGTATCCGTACTCACTGCATGTTCTAACTCGTGTTGAAAGCTCTGAACCTTCTTCCACTCACCCGTTGCAAAAAACAACGTGGAGAAAAAGATGAGCATAAGCCCGATCACCGTTACATAACCTGCAAAAACTCTCATATCTCACTCTACTTTTCTAGTAATCTCTCACATGGCTGGTAGTTTCAGAATGACGTATACTCCACCATAATAATCCAAACGCTCCCAAGAATAAAGCACCTGTTACATAAAATACGGAAGAAATGCCAATATATCCAGATACGATGCCGCCAAAGGCAGGCCCGATCACATTTCCGAGAAATCGAAAACTTTGATTATACCCGAGAACCTCCCCCTGCATGCTTAATGGGGCCTCCTGACGGATATAAGCCGTGACGCAGGGGATCATGCCTCCGTTGGCTATCCCGAACAGGAACCGGAACAGAACAAGCTGCCACAGTTCGACTGCCAGTGCCTGTGGAACGATGAAGATGGAGGCAAGAATGAGTAGGATTGACAATACCTTTTCATATCCGATATCGTCACCGAGCTGTCCCCATCGTCTCGTCGCAATCAAATTTCCGAATCCGGTAGCTGAGAAGGCAATCCCGGCTAAAAAGGCAAGATTCGTAGATGAGGTGAGTTCATCGACATACAGGGCCAGAAGCGGCTGAATGCTGAAATTCGCCACTTGAATAAGGAAGGAAAGCAGTAATACAGTCACGAGTAATTTGTGGCTGAATATATGCTGCAGGACTTCTTTACTGGAATACTTATTTCTTTGATTTCTCTGCTCTTTGCTGCGCTCCTCATTAATCCCAATTAAGACAACGGTGGCAGCGGTTGCGATGGCAATGGAAGTGAAAATGAATGTATAAGAAAATCCTACATTGTCTGCTAGTAGGCCGCCGATTACCGGTCCGAATAAGCCGCCTGAAACAGTTCCCATCTGAAGGGTGCCAAGGGTTCGTCCAGCTTCTTCTTTAGGGGTCTGGGATGAGATAAGGGCCATAGAGGTAGGAATGAAGCCTGTCACTGCACCCATGATCATCCGAAGTATAAACAGTCCCCATACCGAGTCCATAAAGCCCATCAAGAAAATGGACGTGGCAATTCCGTAGCCCGTGATGAGAAGGATCGGTTTGTAGCCAAACCGGTCGCCGATCCGTCCCCATAGTGGAGAAATGAAGAATGCCGTCAAGAACGTAACCCCAAATACAAAACCTGACCAGCGCTGCACATATTCGTGACTGTAAGTGCCGAATGTTTCAATATAAAGTGATAAAAAGGGCAGCACCATGGTTGCACTTGCTGCCACCAGAAAATTGGCCATAAGCATGATCGTCAAATTCTTTTTTTTGTTGGTAATGGTTAACACCTTCTAATTGAATTTTATTTCGGTTACCTAAATATTCATTTTATTAAAGATCTGACTCAGAGTCCAACAAATAACATTTATTACTGTGGAAAACCCGGAATTAGTCATAATTTCTAGGCTTAGCATGATATAATGTAAGAATAAGAGGTATGGAGAAACGGCGTATTATTTGAAGATGACGGTTTTCCGAGCGTGATAAAGCAAGGACTTTGAAATACAACCATCATCCATCGTGAAAAAATTCTTTTATTATAGATGAATTGGGGTCTTATCTACATTTTGAGGAGGGAGTTTAAGTGGCGAAAGCGGAACAGCTGGTGTTTATAGATTTTGAGTTTTCTATGCCCGAACGACATAGAGTCCCCAAAGGTTTCTTCCCTGAAATCATCGAAGCCGGGGTAGTGGTTGTAGAGAATGGGAAAGTGTCAGATACGTTTTCATCATACGTAAAACCGACTGCATTTCCCAAACTTACCAACCGGTGCAAACGATTCTTATCCATTAGCCAGAATGAAGTTGATTCAGGGATATCGTTTCAATGCCTGATTGATTACTTTAAAGGATTAAATGACAAGGGTGTCGCGAAGGTAGTGACGTGGGGAAACATGGATATGAAGGTACTGCGAGATAATTGTGCCCAGTCCGGCATACCATTTCCTTTCCAAGCTCACTTCGTCGATTTATCCATGGAATACAAGCGCTTCTTTGGTGATCAAAACCAAACGGGTCTTTGGAAAGCGGTCCAGGAATATGGAAGGGAAGGAGTAGGTAAGCATCATAAAGCATTGGATGATGCACTAACCACGCAACATATCTACAATTTAGTCGAAAAGGACAAAAAATACCTCGACAAAGCCGAGCCCACCACCATCGGGGACAGAATCGACCTCTCCAAATTCTATAATCAGCTCGCATGAGAAGACGAGGGACGGACCTTGACGTTGAAGGTCCGTCCCTCGTCTTTGTTTAAAATGTGAGGTTATACATCAGTTCGTATTCCCTTTGAATGGATTGCAGGGTTTCCAGACTCTTTAGGGCATGAGGGGAAGCATCGTTTTCGAGTTCGTTCTTTAGAGTCAAGTAGGTTTGAATCAAGGTTTCATTGTAATCAGGGACGTCACCATCAAATGGTTTGACCATTTTCTCGGGCATATTGGCGCGCTCACCGTGTGCAAGGGCTTTACGTTCATGGAATAAGGGAACGTCCACCTCTTGGGGATTGTGCAAGTCTCCTTGCCGGGGATGCTTTAAAACAGCAAGGATCTTTACCACATAGGCACCGGGGCGTTCGCCCGTGACTTCCCCGATATACTTACCGGTTTTATAAAAAGCTGTGACATAATCACCAATTTGAATGTTTTTCATAAAAAACCTCCTCTATTACATCGATCTCTATTATAATGAAAACAGAATGAAACTGAGAAATAACTACTATAAAGGTAACATGTGGAGGTACATATATGAAGCGTTTAATGATCGTCATCCTATGTTTACTAGGTTTAGTCCTTGCTGCTTGTGGACAAACAGAAAAAGGAGATACCACAAAAGATAAGCAGAAAGCAGACGAGAAGATTGCAGAAGAATCCAAAGGAGATGAAAATATGACATATCCTCAGCTTACGACAGAAGTTGCTGAAAACGAAAAATTAGTCGAAATGAACACATCAATGGGAACCATTAAAATCAAATTATTCCCCGAGCAAGCGCCTAAAACGGTGGAAAACTTTATCACCCATAGTGAAGATGGCTATTATGACGGATTGAAATTCCATCGTGTCATCAAAGACTTTATGATTCAAGGTGGAGACCCGAACGGAAACGGAACGGGTGGAGAAAGCATTTATGGTGAATCATTTGAAGATGAATTCTCACCGGAATTATTCAATCTTCGCGGTGCACTTTCCATGGCCAATGCAGGTCCTGACACGAATGGAAGTCAATTCTTCATCGTTCAAAAAAGTGACATCGATCCGCAATTGGAAGACCAAATGAAATCTGCGGGATTCCCGGCAGAAATCATCGACGCATACATGGAAAATGGCGGTACCCCTTGGCTGGATCAAAAACACACTGTATTTGGACAAGTGGTTGACGGAATGGACATTGTGGATAAAATCGCGAATGTAGAAGTCGGCGCAAACGATCTGCCGAAAGAAGATGTTGTGATCAAGAACATCAAAGTTGTAAAATAATCGTTGAATAGCTGTGAACCCCATTAATGGGTTTGCAGCTTTTTTTATGGAGAGAATGAGTGAGTATTTCCTCGGAAATTGTCGGATGACCGTTCATTAAATCGTTAAAAACGTGACCAATTGAAGTTGGTTTGTCCTTTGCAGTGTTGTTATAATGGACAAAGAGTTTGTTTTTCGAAAGGAGCTTACCATGCTTTCTTCATTTGTATTGAATTTATTTCTCTATTTTCCTGAAGATAAGACAGAATATATCCCAGCCGCCATCACGATGGCCATCTTTGTAATCGCTGCCCTCTTGACATTCCGCATCATCCAGAAAGCTTCAAAGCGAGAAGAATTGAAAACGAAGAAAATGGAAGAAGAAGCAAGGATTCAGAAGAGAACAGAATGATGATAAAACCGAAACACGCCTTTGAGCGTGTTTTTTTGATTTAGGTGCTGTACTTCCTTTATGGAAGTACGAATAATTTTCACCACGGGAGTCAACAATGGTGTAAGAGTATGCAAATTTGGAGGAAGAGCATTATGAAAAAATCATCCCTATTATATATCATCATGGTGACAGTCTTAGCCAGTGGATGTGCCATTGAAAATCCTAAAAAAGTGGAAGTAGAAATGAAAAATGAGAACGGTGACGCCCTTGGTAAAGCAATACTGCAGGATCAATCAGACGGAGTGGAAATCGGATTGGACCTCGAAGGGCTGCCACCTGGTGAGCATGGCATTCACATTCATGAAAAAGGGGTATGCAAGCGACCGGACTTTGTGTCGGCTGGTAACCACTTTAATCCGGATGACACGAAACATGGACTGCTTCATCCTGAAGGTGCTCACGGCGGAGATCTCCCGAACCTCATCGTAGGGGATGACGGGACTGTGAAGGTGACACTCATGGCACCGATGGTTACGTTATCTAAGGGGAAAACATCGCTATTCACTAAAGATGGAACCTCACTTATCATCGATGAAAATAAGGATGATGGAATGACACAGCCTTCTGGAGACTCTGGGAAGCGAATTGCTTGCGGAGTGATTAAGAGTGATAAAAAATAGTAATAGACGGTTAGGCATAAAAATGTACCAGGTACAATCGGGTCGATTGGTACCTGGTACATTTTTTTATTCATGGCACTCTCAAAATAGACATTCACCTTATTCGAATGCGGCCTTTAATCTTTCCAACCCATCTAGAAGTGTCTTTCGTGGACAAGCAATATTCATCCGGACAAAGCCTTCCCCTCCCGGTCCGTATTTCGTACCGGGTTCCAATGCGAGCTTTCCTTTATCCAGTAATCGGTTTTTCAAATCTTCATCGGATAATTCCAATTTCGTACAATCAATCCAGAGTAAATAAGTCCCTTCAGGATCAACAAGCTTCAATTCGGGAAGATGTTCTTCGAGAAAGTCCTTCGTCACTCTGACATTTTCCTGCAGATAATCCAGGATTTCTTCCAACCATTCTTCACCATGCCGATAGGCTGCTTCCATTCCAATGATCCCAAACGTATTGAGGGTGAAGAATCCCTGTTTCCTATGGATAGAAGCGATTTTTTCCCGGATATCCGGATTGGGTGTGATCATGGCTGATGCCTGTAACCCGGCAAGATTGAACGTCTTGCTTGGAGCAATGCAGGTAATGGTCATATCACGAAAAGTATCATTTAGTGTTGCAAGGGGAGTATGGGTGTGGCTTTTATAAACTAAATCAGAATGAATCTCATCTGACACTATCACCACATTGTATTTCTGACAAAGTTCAGCCATCTTGGTGAGTTCTTCCTTCTTCCATACCCGTCCGCTCGGATTGTGAGGATTGCAAAGGAGGAATAGCTTCACTCCGGTTTTAAGGGATTCTTCAAAAGCTTGAAAATCAATGGAATAGTTTCCGTCATGATACTCCAATTGAGTATTCACGATTTCCCGGCCATTGTCTTCTACAAGGGAGAAAAAAGGGGTGTATACCGGTGATTGGACCAGTACTTTATCGGATGGTTCAGTGAGTGCCTGGATGATGGTTGAGATGGCAGGGACGACTCCTGGGCTGTATTGCAGCCAGGTTTTGTCTATTTCCCACCCATGTCGCCTTTTCATCCAGTCTTTGATGCTGTCGGCTGTCAAATCCCCTACAAAGGTGTAGCCGAAGATTCCGTGCTCCAGCCTGTTCTTAAGTGCCCCCAACACGTCCTTTGGAGGCAGGAAATCCATGTCTGCCACCCACATCGGGAGGACATCGTCTCTTCCAAACACTGTTTTGGTTAGATCCCATTTAACAGAGGATGACCCTCTACGGTCAATGATTTCTTCAAATTTGCTCATCGGAAATTCCCCTTTCCATTATGTATTTATAGTCTAATCATATGATGGAAACGATAAAGATGGAAATCATATGTTTAGCATTTTTACTGATAAGCATCTTCAAAAACAAGTAAGAAAGAAAAAAGGGACTTCTCCCTACGTTTCAGAAATAAGCGTTTGGGATAGTCCATTTTGAAATAGCGGTTCAGAGTGAGATTCATCCGAAACTGCTTCTTCAGTTGAAGAGATAAATGCATGAATATGCTCCAATACTTCCGTTGGCTTTTCTTCTGGGACGAGGTGACCCGTTTCTTTCAGGACCACCAGCTTCGAGTTCGGGATATCCTCATTCAGCCTGTGCCCTGTTGACAAAGGCACTACCCTGTCATGCTCTCCCCAAACAAGAAGGCAGGGGGTTTGGATGTTTTTTAGGTCGTTCACCGATAGATCCCCTTCACGGTCCCGGATCATCCTCGTCAAGGCCTTGAAGATATCATCCTCCAGGAAAGGCTTCAGATAACCAAACATCATTTCATCATCGATTAAAGTAGAATCATGCACGACGTTTTCTAGGTTATTTCGCACCCCGGAACGGGTAAGCCACAGTTTTACATAAAGATGGAAAAATGGGATGTGGCTCAACATCGTAATGGGCCAATTCATCCTCTTCAAGTATCCTGAACTGCATAAGAGAACGCCTTTTTCCACTAGGGAAGGGGCTTTTTTCATAACGTTTAAAGCGATCTGTCCACCCATGGAATGACCCGTCAAGTGAACATTGCTTACTTTTAGGTATTCCAATAAGGCGATGACCGTGTTGGCCAGGTTTTCATAAGAGTACGTAAACCGATTGTGCTTCCCGCTGTTCCCAAAGGGAGGGAGATCAATGGAAATGACATTATAATTCTCTTTCAAAAGAGGAGTTAGCCGCCTAAAGCTAAAGGTTGAGGAGAGGAAACCATGGAGAAGGACGAATGTTTCAGAGGCAGTAGGATGCTCATGGTGCTCAAAGTAAACATTTGCACCATTCACCTCAACCACTTTGGCAAAATCCAGTTCTTTCATACCTCATTTCTCCTCTCTGTCGATTTACAGATATTTTACCCGTATTTTCTCAATTAACACCTCGTTTCGAAAGTTGTAACATATCCCATCCTGTGATTGGGGAACATAACACTGCCTCTTTTCTTATGTGTGACTTCTGATATAATAAAACCATTTAGTGGTGATGAGGAGGAAGCAGAATGCAACTGAGAGAAATGGAGCTTGATTTATTAAGGATTTTACAAAAGGATGCCAGGATTTCCACTGAAGATTTAGGGAAAATGCTTCAAGTGCCAACCAAAGAGATTGAAGAAGCGGTTGAAAAACTGGAAAAAGAGAATGTTCTCGTACGGTACAGTTCGGTTGTGGACTGGTCAAAGGTGGAAGGGCATGAAGGCGTCACGGCAATGATTGATGTGAAAGTGGCTCCAAAAAGGGGAGTGGGCTTTGATGAAGTGGCTCACCGTATATACCGCTATAAAGAAGTGAAAAGCGTCTATTTGATGTCTGGTGCATATGACCTTTCCGTTACAGTAGAGGGAAGATCCATGCATGAAGTGGCTACATTTGTATCGGAAAAGCTATCGACACTGGATTCTGTATTATCGACGACCACTCATTTTCAATTAAAGAAATATAAGCATGATGGAACGATTTTCGGTGATCATGGAGAAGATAGAAGAATCGTGGTGTCACCATGACAACCAAGACATCGTACATAGCGCAATCTGTGAAAAACCTGAAGCCTTCTGGAATCAGAAAATTCTTCGACCTGGCAGCCAATATGGAAGGTGTCATTTCACTGGGGGTTGGGGAACCTGATTTTGTTACTTCCTGGACAGTGAGGGAGGCAGCAATCCTTTCGTTGGAACAGGGATATACTTCCTACACTGCAAACGCCGGGCTTCTTGAACTCAGGGAGAAAATAGCGACATATATGAAAAATGGATACTCAGTTGACTATGATCCGAATACGGAAATCATCGTGACGGTAGGGGCTTCTCAGGCATTGGATATCAGTATGAGGGCCATCATCGATCAGGGGGATGAAGTGATTGTAGTGGAGCCGGGGTTCGTCTCATACGTACCTCTTGTACAATTGGCGGGAGGTGTACCTGTTACCGTTGAAACCAAGCCGGAAAATGGTTTCAAGGTAACAGCAGAAGAATTGGAAGAAGCAATCACTCCCCGGACAAAAGCTGTGTTGCTTTGTTCCCCTAACAATCCAACAGGGACGGTCCTCGAACGGGAGAATTTAGAAAGACTGGCTAAAGTCATCCAAAAACATGATCTTGTCGTGTTTTCAGATGAAATCTATTCGGAGCTTGCCTATGATCATCATCATGTGTCGATCGCCTCTTTAGAAGAAATGAGGAAAAGGACCATCGTTATCAACGGCTTTTCGAAAGGGTTTGCCATGACGGGCTGGAGACTGGGCTATATATGTGCCCCTGTCGAGATTGCCTCTTCCTTATTGAAGATCCATCAGTACGCTATGATGTGTGCGTCTACACCTGCTCAATACGCAGCGGTCGAGGCACTGGATAAAGGAATGGACGATGTGATGGAAATGAAGAGAAGTTATCGTCATCGCCGTCACTATTTCGTAGATTCCCTGAATGAATGTGGATTAACCTGCCATACACCTGGTGGGGCATTCTATGCGTTTCCATCCATTCAAAAAACGGGGATGTCTTCAGAAGAATTTGCAGAAAAGCTATTGATGGAAGAGAAAGTGGCGGTTGTACCCGGAAATGTGTTCGGTAAAGGCGGGGAAGGGTATGTTCGCTGCTCTTATGCATCAAGCATGGAACAATTGCAGGAGGCTGTGAAACGGATCAAGCGGTTCGTGGAGAATCACAGTTAAAAGAACATGAAAGGGGCGCCGGGTACCAATCCGAATATTGGTGCCTGGCGCCCTTATTTAGGCAAAAAAATAGGACGATACCATGATCGTCCAACAAATGAAAACAAAAGGGGGAATACTTAGAAAGCTTATTTTCAGTATGTCCGCCCTTTTTTCTTTTTATACATTACTTTTATAAAAGTTTTTATGATTCGCTTTTTTCATATTTCAATTCATAGAGCATTTGCATCACGCGCAGGAAATCTTCCTCTGTGAATTCTTTGGCTTTGCGAAGGATGAGCTTTGTTCGTTTGGGTCCCAATTCCTTGATCAGCTGCTCCATTTCTGTATCGATCCCTGCAGGAGGATATTCTTTCATTTCCCGTTCCATGAGTTCGGAAGCGGGGATATCGAGAACGGTGGAAAGTTTAAGAATCGTTTGTGTATCAGGGATTTGCAAATCGGATTCATATTTTTCAATCGTTTGCGTACCCAATCTTGCCCGTAATGCAAGTTCCTGCTGAGACAATTTACGCTCTTCTCTTACTCGTTTCAGATTCTGACCAAAATGTGACATGCCAAAGTCCCTCCTCATAAAATTCCTTCCTTATATCTATAGTGTATCACCATTTGGAAAAAATTAGCCCGGGAATACGTGAACAAAATGTTAAATAAATAAGAGGTCCGTCCCTCAAACTGAGGGACGGACCTCTTAGATTCATGATAAGAAAACGAGTACGATGGCTACTGGTACGATGTAGCGCAGGAGGAAGATCCAGCTGTTGAAGAGGCCGGTGGATATGGATGAACCTGATTGAAGTTCGTTCCAGACGTCCTCGCGCTTTAAACGGTACGATACGAAAATAGAAATGAGTAATGCTCCTATCGGTAAGCCGAAATTACTCGTGATATAATCGGCAAAGTCAAAAAAGTTCTTTCCTCCGATAAGGAATTCATCGAAAACACCAAATGACAGGGCACTCGGGATACCTGCGATGAATACTAGGATCCCGATCAGCCACGTAAAAGGCATTCGCTTCTTCTGATTTCCTTTTGATAGGGCAGCGACCCCGATCTCGAGGATGGAGAAGGCCGATGTCAGGGTGGCAAACAATAACAGGATCAAAAATACAGTTAAGAATATGCCCCCAAAGGCCATCTCATTGAAGACGGCGGGAAGGACGACAAAGGCAATCCCGGGACCTTCATCTGGCTTAAAACCTAGAGCATATACGGCCGGGAAAATGACCAGTCCAGCAAGTAATGAGATAAAGATATTCAGTCCTGAAACACTGATGGCGGACCTTGGCATGCTGTCCTCTTTCGATAGATAGGATGCATACGTCACCATGACGGAAAGACCCACAGTTAAAGCGAAGAATGCCTGACCTAACGCAAGTAAAACCGTTTCCCCGTTTAAATAACTCCAATCCGGGAGCAACAGGAAGCGGACCCCTTCCATCGCGCCTTCAAGCGTCAGAGATCGAATCACCAGAATAATAAATAAGATGAATAATGCCGGCATCATATATCGGCTCGCACGTTCAATCCCTTTTTGGATCCCGCCTTGTACAACAAGAATGGTGAGGACGATAAAGGCGAACTGAGCAATCATCACTTCTTTAGGGTTTGCTATGATACTTTCAAACAATGCCCCATACTGTTCTTGAGACATTCCGCTCAGGGAGCCTGTCAAACTTCTGGCCAAATAGGAAAGAATCCATCCCCCGACTACACTGTAAAAGGATAGGATGATGAAAGACACTACAGTGCCCAGATAACCGATCCAGTGCCATTTCGAATTCGGGGCCAGTATTTTATATGAAGTGACGGCATCTGCGCCTGCACGCCTCCCGATGACAAATTCAGCGAGAAGAATGGGGGCTCCGATTAATACAGTAAATAGAATAAAGAGCAAGAAGAAAACACCCCCACCATTCGCACCAGCCATATAAGGGAATTTCCAGATGGCGCCGAGCCCGATTGCGGAACCTGCCGCTGCCAGAATAAAGCCTAACTTAGAAGTCCATTGATCTTTCTTGGCCATACCTAAGATCCTCCTTTCAAAAAATAAGATTTTTCAATCGTACTATGTTTTAGTAGCCCTGTACACCGGATTTTTAAATTTTCAATAAATGGGGTAAAGGAATGAAAAGGCAGTATGAGAGTAGTTGAATTTCCATTTATTATGTGTGCAAACGCTTAAATTCATTACTTTTCAACTAATTTTTAGAAAAGAAGTCAAAAAGATGCTAAATAGGCTGGAAATTTTCGCAATATGTAGTATACTAATTGTAACAAAACGTTCACAAAGTATTCTTTTTTTCGCCACAATTGAAAGCGTTTACTAAGAGAATGGAGGAATTAGAAATGGATGTCTTTCTTGTATATCTATTCGTCGCAACAGCAACCCCGCTTTTTCTTTGGGTCGAGCATCGTAAATGGGCGGTTCTTCACATCCCATTCGTTATAGCATTATGGTCAGTCTTTATCTATTATGTAGCCGTACCGGAGCTCGGAGGCTGGGGACATGTAACACTATGGAGCCTGTTTGTTGCCAATCTTGCTTTCGCACATATCGCAGCCTTCATGTTATATGCCGTTCCATTTATTCAAAAGCAAAGAAAGAAAAGATCAACGGCTATCAAGAATGTTTAGTCTGACCCATTGATGAGTGGGTCGGTCTTTTTTTTTGTTATAAAAAGAGAAAAAAGAAAATACGGCATCAGATAGTATTTGCCTGAACAGGAAGTTCGTTCGATAGATCCTTATGATCGCTGGGGTTACACTGTTTTAAGAATATGAATAATGGGGAAGCATAACTAGTGAGAATGCAATGATAGGCGGATGATAGAATATGGATGTAATGGAAAAGAATATATCTTTGCCGAAATTCCGATTCTATGATATAATCTACAATTGCGTGTAAAGACGAAAAATAATATATATACTAGGAGTGTTACCATGACTACAAAATTCGAAACAGGATCTGTTGTAACAGGTAAAGTTACAGGTATTCAACCATACGGTGCATTCGTTGCACTTGACGAAGAAACTCAAGGATTAGTTCACATCTCTGAAATCACTCACGGATTCGTTAAAGACGTTAGTGAGCACCTTTCAGTAGGCGATGAAGTAAAGGTTAAAGTATTATCAGTGGACGAAGCAGCTGGTAAGATCAGCCTTTCTATCCGTGCTACAGAAGAAGCTCCTGCTCCACAGGCAAAGCCTGCAGCAGCGAAAAAGCCTCGTCGTCAAGGAAGTGTGAAACCAGCAGCTGAAGAAACTACTCCAGCAGGCTTCAACACTCTTAAAGACAAGCTTGAAGAGTGGATCGAGCAATCTGAACGTGAAGATCTAATCAAGAAATAATATAATGATAAAAAGACTGCCTTATTACAGGCAGTCTTTTTTTCTGTTTTCATTAACATTGTTGCTTTGGAAGTAGCGAGTAGTGGTTGATTGCATTCCAGGTGCTCGTTTTCCGCATGGCAGGTGATGGGCGTGTATAAGTTAAAGCTCTGTGGGGTCTCAAGATCCAAATCCGGCGGCTAGCCCCTTCCGTACCATTCAACTTTCCAAGAGTACTTTTTCTAAATTTAATGGCGGTCATATCTTTTTTATAGACCAAAGGGATCGATAATAGCAAATAGTACTAATGATTTTTTGTGGATTTATCAATTCTATTTGACTCTGTCACAAAAAGCTTCTTAAGAGGGTGAGGGGAACTGCATAGACTCCTACGGAAAACGGGCGTGCTGAGACCCCGGAAGCGGTTTTGAGCTGCACCCCTATTGTTGGACACCCCAATCAACAATAGGAGGTGCCCGCACCAATGGCCAAGTTTACACAGGA
>NZ_JBITVL010000018.1:0-11150 GCF_044542955.1 Rossellomorea sp. NPDC077527
ACTCTCCGATAAAAGTTTGAATAGCTCTTTAAAAATAAATCTAGAATTAACGTTGACGTATTGTCTTGTTTTGTTCAGTTTTCAAGGTTCAATGTACAAGCACTTCGTTTGAAGCGACTTTATTAATTTATCACATATCATCGTGTGATGTCAACTGTTTTTTCGAATTATTTATTGGTGTTTCTTCTAAATAATTCAATGTGTTTCAGCGACGTTTATTACTATAACAAGTTTTCAGATACGGGTCAATACATTTTGTGAACTTTTTTAAGGAATTATTTCAAAGCCGTTACTTCTTTTACATCCTTCTCTTTCGTTACCGGCTATCTAAAGCACATTCCCCATTCATCTTAGCATAATGGAAGCTCCCGCTTATCTAAAACGGGAGCTTCCGTATCATCAATACGTCTCTTTCCTAGCTGTCGTCTTCATATATTTCAAACATTCCTTTTGACTGGCAAAGCGTTTAAAAAGGGAAAATAAGATTTTATACCGCTCATCCATTGCTCTTTTAACGATATGATCAATTCGAGAATCTTTTAAGTCAAATAGTATTTCATCCATTTCTCGTTTTAATAAATACTCTATTTCTTGTTTCTCTCTATCATTAATCATTAACCCCAGCAAGTATGTCACCCCTTTATGTTTGTATTTGTAGTTTTTTCCATTAAGTGAAATTTATAATCATTTTTTTAACATATAGATATTTTTTCCGGGGACATGCATATCTTTAGTAAAGATAGACGGTTGAACGGAGGGATCAATCTGTGAATACATTTCACACAGTGAATGCTAAGAAATTAAAGCAAATTAGTCTGATCATCGTGATTTCTTTCTTTACTGCTTTGTTTGTCTATAGCAGTAATCTTTCGACTCTTTCTGTTTTCAGTACAAAAGATGGCCCGAAAGCGATCTACAAAGGAGAAAAGGGTGTGGCGATGACGTTTAACATCGGTTGGGGAGATGAAAAGGCCAAACCGATTCTTGAGGAATTAAAGAAAATGAATGTCACATCCGCTACTTTCTTTCTTTCGGGAGCCTGGGCGGAACGACATCCTGATTTAGTGGAACAAATTGTAAAGCAGGGATATGAAGTCGGTAATCTCGGCTATGCTTATACCGACTATACGGAGTTGGAACCGAGTAAGATCAAGCAGGATATATTGAAAGCCGATACGGTCTTTAAGAAGCTGAATGTGAAAGAGGTAAAATTATTACGGGTACCTACCGGTCATTTTGATAAAAAAACATTAAAAGTGGCCGATTCCCTCGGCTTAACGGTTGTTCATTGGAGCGTTGATTCTAAGGATTGGACAAATCCAGGGGTGGATGAAATTCTCCGGAATATAAGCAAAGTGAAAAAAGGGGACATCGTCCTTCTCCACGCATCCGATTCCGCTAAACAGACGAAAGACGCCCTGCCGTCCATCGTGAAAGAGTTAAAAGGAAAAGGGAACTTCATTACCGTATCTGATATGATATCAAACGGTGATGCCAAGTCTTCCCTCATTCAATAAAAAAACCGCAGATGACATTCATCTGCGGTTTTTTTCAGCGCTTAGCCGACTGCTTTTGTTCTCTTTCAATTTGGGATTTCTCTATATACTTAGGAAGGCGCAACAGTTGGAATGCATTACAGGCAAGTAATGCGAGCAACATAAGATACAGCCATTTCACGGAATTCACCAATAATACCGGCAGCCATTCCAGTGTCGTCACCACGATCATAAAGAAAAGTGCAGATACAAATGTGTTGGTCTTGGCTTCTGATTGCTGGTTCTTCACATAAGCAACCACAAGACCCACCACTAAGATCCCTATTCCGAGTAAAATATAAGGGGTGTACGATTCACCTTCAACAGCGAATGCCCTGAACCGGAAATAAATCAGATCGAACAGCACAAGGGCGATCAGTACCAATTGAACAGGGTTCCATAAGCTTTTAAACATCCCCATCCCGAATTGATGAATGGTCAAGTATGCGAAATACCCCATTTGACTGATGACACTGAATGTAAATCCTACAAATACGAACCAAAGTAAACTCGATAATATGCCAATCACGTTACCGTCTTGAAAGTAAGGTCCGAACTGATCCCATCTAATGATAAGGGCAGTCACACCCGTTACGGCTCCACCAATTACTAACGTATGAATAAATAAACGAATCCAATTGCGGATGGTCACTTCTATTTTCCTCCAAATAAAAAGATATACACTCCCCTGATTGTACCAACGCATGTTTAAAAAATCTAGGTTCCAATTTTCCCTGTGCATATTTTTTTCGTTATTTCTCATATTAAAGGTAAGGGAATTTGTATGGAAGGAGCCTACCCATGAAAAGATATTCCTTTCTTTTTCTACTGCCCCTGCTTCTTCTATCCGCTTGTAGCGGTGGAGGAGAGACAGGCAGTAGCAAAATGGATTACGAAGAAACCAAGAAAATGGTTGTTGATATATTAAAGACCGATGATGGAAAAAAAGCCATCCAGGAAATCATGACGGATGAAAAAATGAAGTCAGAGCTTATCATGGATCAAAAAGTCGTCACGGATACCATATCCAAAACGCTCACATCCGAAAAAGGAACAGAATTCTGGAAAAAATCTTTTGAGGATCCGAAGTTTGCAGAAGCAATGGCGAAAAGCATGAAGAGCGGAAATGAAAAATTGCTCAAAGACCTCATGAAAGATCCAGAATATCAAGGAATGATGATGGACCTCTTAAAGGATCCTGAATTCAAGAAAGAACTTACTGAAGTTCTAAAAAGCCAGGAGTACAAAGAATACCTGCAAAAAGTAATCACCGAGACATTTGAAAGCCCATTATTCAAGGCAAAACTTCAGGATGTTCTATTGAAGGCTGCTGGGGAAATGAAAGATGGGGGTAAAAGTGAAGGTGGCGGAAGCGAATCTTCTTCTTCTGGAGGTAGCCAAGGAAGTTCAGGCGACTCCGGGGGTACTGGCAACGGCGGGCAATAAGAAGCACGTCACACTCAAATTCAAAAGGACAAATGCAGTCTTCTCTGCATTTGTCCTTTTTTCGTTTCCTTAAGATAACTTTTCAATCACCTTGTGAGCGATCTCTCCATAAATTTGTCCCAGTCGGTGATCCTCTGCATAAATAGATGGAGCAAAATCCTCTTCATTCCAATCAGGCTGTTGAAGTGGAAGCTTCCCTAATAAATCAGTACGGAGCTCTTCTGTAAGCTTCTCTCCCCCGCCTTGACCGAATACGAATTCCTTTTCACCTGTCAGTTTGCTTTCAAAATAAGACATGTTCTCCACTACGCCTAAAATATCATGATCCGTTTGAAGGGCCATGGCACCTGCACGAGCTGCTACAAAGGCCGCTGTTGGATGAGGGGTCGTCACGATGATCTCCTTACAATGTGGAAGCATCGTATGAAGGTCCAGAGCGACGTCTCCAGTTCCCGGAGGCAGATCCAGTAATAAATAGTCTAAATCGCCCCACTCGACTTCAGAAAAGAAGTTATTGAGCATTTTACCAAGCATCGGTCCTCTCCAAATGACAGGGGCATTATCTTCTACAAAGAAGCCCATGGAGATGACCTTTACACCAAATCGTTCTACTGGAATAATTCTTTCTCCACGTACGACTGGTCGTTTCACAATTCCCATCATATCGGGTACACTGAAGCCGTAAATGTCGGCATCTACAAGTCCTACTTTCTTGCCTTGACGGGCTAAGGACACGGCCAGATTGACGGAAACCGTTGATTTTCCCACTCCGCCTTTTCCGCTGGCAATCGCGATGAAGGTTGTCTTACTTGCCGGGGATAATAAATCCGTTCCTTCCCCACCTGTTCCTCTATGCTTCTCAAGCTCTTCTTCTGGAAGTTCGGTAAATCTGATACCTACAGACTCAGCGCCATTCTCTTTCAACAATTGGACGATTTGTTGCTGAAACTGCATCTGCTCCCCGGTACCGGTCTTGGCAATGGCAATTTTCACGCTGACATGATTCTTTTCTTCTTTTATGGAGATGTCTACGACTCCATTTGTTTCTTGTAATGTTTTATGTAAAAAAGGATCTTTTAATCCGAATAATAGCTCGCGTGTCTGTTGTTCCGTTAACATGAATAACCACCCTTTTTTATGTATTCGTTTTCAACTCTCTGTGTTCAGTATAACATATTCTCAGTTGAATGAATGCTCAAAAGGTTTCGAATGCTTTTGTTGAATAATAATAATGGTGCTAGTATATTAAACAAGTCAAATATATAGTAATGCTCTGTCAATGATTGTGTGCTGAAGGGGGAGGTGGAACTACTCCGCTTTCCGCGGACGTTCGGCCGAGCCTCCTCAGCAAAATTCGCTTCCGGGGTCTCGGCGCGCCCGTTTTCCGCAGGAGTCTACGTAGTTCCCCCTCCCCCTTTTAACAAGTTTTTCGTGACAGAGCTTAATAATGATCATATGATGTGATTACAATCAACAATGTCTGTTAAGTTATTGAAAAAATTTAACTAATTCTCACTTCATCAATAATTAAACTATTTTTACGAAATCACCCCAAAATAAAAACCACAAGAAAAAAGCTGAGAGGTTATTCCTCATCAGCTTCTTTTTTGTTTTTATCGTCCATAGTTAGATAATTAAGTACTCCTTGATAGACGGATGCTGCAATTTTTTGCTGATAGTCTTCTTTTAGAAGGTTGGCCCTTTCTCCCGGATTGGAGAGGAAGCCGATTTCGACGAGGGCTCCGGATTTTTTTGCATGTTTCAGGATATATACATTCTGAAGTCCCTTTGCTTCTCTGGTTGTGTTTTCCAGATTCCTTGTCAATTCAGCCTGGATGGCTTTGGCAAGTGCTTTGTTTTCTTCAAATTTTGGATTGTAGAACGTTTGGGCCCCGCTCCATTTTGCTGATGGGATGGAATTCAGATGAATGCTAAGAAACATATCGGCCTCTGATTCATTAATCAGGCTGAGCCGTTTCTTTAGATCTTCCACTTTTCGGCGGCTGTATCCCCTCGTATCCTCATCAGCAAGATCTTTATCCTTCTCGCGTGTCAGAATTACGAGCGCCCCTTGCTCTTGCAGATAATCCCTTATCATCAGCGATACATTCAAAGCGATATCCTTTTCCAGTGCCTTTTCATCCCCAGCCCCGCCATCAGGACCACCATGGCCAGGATCTATATAAATGATTTTTCCTGATAAGGGGAGGTTCCATGAATCCCATGTATCCTTGTCTAATACCTTATATTGAATGATGAATAATAAGATAGCCAGTGCAGAAATTATCCCGATAACCTTCAGTTTCTGAACCATTCCAGTCCTCCTATTTCCAGTCTTAACCACGGAAGAGAATTCCCGCTGCTTTACTAAAAAATATGGGACAAGAATGGATTTTAGAACTGAATTTAATTCAAACGCAGTTTGTGGCGCTTGATCCCTTTTTCATACCCTTCAGACCACCATGTTTCCACATAGTGTTCACAGCAATAATAAAAGGACTCGTCTACCTGATTGGAGACACCCATCTCAGACCAGTACAACCAAAAATTATACAGGGTATCAATAAAATGCTTCATTTCTTCCTCGCACCGCTTTTTCACCAGCTTCTCGTCTTCACCCGAGTAACCAAACTTACTGACCTTTCCACCCAGGAGATAGGCCTCGATCGCTACATCAAAGCAAGCCTCGTCAAATCCCTGCTGCATAAATACGCCGCCTTGAACCTTTATATATCCAAAATGCCGCCTGACACTCTCCTGCAGCATCTTAATCGAAATTTCTTTCAACAATGTTCTTTCTGTCTTGATTTGCTTTTCTCTTCTCTTTGTATTGAAAGTTGTAATAACGTTCAAACACATCCACCCCTTTGAACGTATTTTCCTACCCAACACCACACTTCATTCGAGTAACTGTTACCAATTTTTTTGAGGGACGGACCTCCAAAATCAGCCTTGTAATATAAAGAATCCATTGATACTAAAGGGTTTTAGTTCAGAAATGGAACATAAATGGAGGTCCGTCCCTCAAACCCAATAAAAAAAGCCCAGCCGACAGAATCGGCTGAGCTTTTGTGTGAAATAATAATTAACGCTTAGAGAATTGTGGCGCGCGACGTGCACCTTTAAGACCGTATTTTTTACGCTCTTTCATACGAGAGTCACGAGTTAATAATCCAGCGCGTTTTAGAGTTCCACGGTATTCAGGGTCTGCTTGTAGTAAAGCACGAGCGATTCCGTGACGGATCGCACCAGCTTGACCAGCATAGCCTCCACCATTAACGTTTACTAAAACGTCGTAGTTACCAAGAGTTTCAGTTGCAACTAGTGGTTGCTTAATTACTTCTCTTAGTGCTGCGAATGGGATATAAACTTCTACTTCACGATCATTGATAACAATGTTTCCGTTACCTGGTACTAAACGTACACGAGCTACTGAGCTCTTACGACGACCAGTTCCGTAATATTGAACTTGAGCCAAGATAATAACCTCCTCTTATTAATTATCCACGAAGTTCGTAAACTTCAGGTTGTTGTGCTTGATGTGGATGCTCTGCTCCAGCATATACATGTAATTTCTTGAACATTTGACGACCTAGAGAACCTTTTGGAAGCATACCTTTGATAGTAAGCTCTAACATTTTCTCTGAGTAGTTTGTACGCATTTCTAATGCTGTACGTTGTTTTAAACCACCTGGGTGATTTGTGTGACGGTAGTAGATCTTGTCCGTTAACTTCTTCCCAGTTAATTCAATTTTTGAAGCATTAAGAATGATTACATGATCACCAGTGTCAACATGTGGTGTGAATGTTGGTTTGTGTTTTCCGCGTAGAATTGAAGCAACTTCACTGGATAGACGTCCAAGAGTTTTACCTTCAGCATCTACAACGAACCATTTACGATCGATTTGGTTGGCTTTTGCCATATACGTTGTACGCATGATTTAACCTCCTATTTAATGAATCCGTAGTATTTATTTTCTAATCACAATAAGTTTCCGGGGCTTATCGTGGGGTTAATAACATACCATATGCTATATTATCTTGTTCCCAGTCTATTGTCAAGAGAATGTTACACCAGGATTAGTTGTTTTAGTATTTTTTTAAATCATTTATAGATAATCCTATTTTTCAGAAGAACCATACTCCACCTTCCACAAATACAACCCATGCGGCGGTGCGGTCTTTCCTGCACGATCACGATTCCGGGCTTCCAGGATTAGAGGTATGTCTTCTATAGGAATATTCCCAGAACCTACCTCCAATAATGTTCCGACCAGGATCCTCACCATATTATATAAAAACCCATTCCCTACAAAAGAAAAAATAATTTCTTCTTCATGCTCGTGAATGCTAATATGGTGGATCGTCCTTACTTTGTCTTCCACCTCGGTCTTAGCTGAGCAGAAGCTCGTAAAGTCATGCTCACCGATAAGATAACCTGCAGCGCGCTCCATGTCGGTCACTGAAAGGTTATAAGGGTAATGAAGCGCAAAGTGACGCTTAAATGGACTTCTTGACTCCCCGGTATAGACCCGGTAACGGTATTCCTTCTGCTCTACTGAAAACCTCGAGTGAAAATCTGCCGATACAATCTCCGCGCCTTTCACCGTTACCTCATCCGGCAACCGTGTATTCAGGACTACTGGCCATTTCTCTGCAGGTATGGATAATGGGGTATCAAAATGAAATACTTGTCCATTCGCATGGACTCCTGCGTCGGTCCGGCCTGAGCCGCTGATCCGTATCCTTTCCCCCTTATGGATGGTAGACAATATATCCTCGATGACACCCTGGACAGTCCGCTCTCTGGGCTGTACCTGATATCCATGAAAATACGTTCCATCATATGCGATGGTACACTTCACTCTCTGCATAAGCCACACTCCCGTTACCCTCTGAAAATAACTAATACTGCTGTCAGGAGGGCAAGTACGATTAACGCCCCCGTGTCCTTCTTATGCCAGGATAGCAGGCGGTATTTCGTCCTGCCCTCCCCTCCTTGATATCCTCTTGCTTCCATGGCGGTTGCTAGGTCCTCTGCCCGTTTAAAAGCACTGACGAAAAGGGGGATCAATAAAGGAATGATGGCTTTGATCCGATCTTTAATGGGACCGGACGAAAATTCTGCCCCTCTTGCAATCTGCGCTTTCATGATCTTGTCTGTTTCCTCCATCAAAGTGGGGATAAAGCGCAGGGAAATGGACATCATAAGAGCCAATTCATGAACAGGGAACTTTACCTTTTTCAATGGATTCAATAGCGTTTCAAGCCCGTCCGTGATTGTGATGGGAGACGTTGTCAATGTCAATAGTGATGTCACAAGGATCAGGTAAAAGAATCGTAATGAAATAAAGATCCCCTGCCTTAGCCCTTCTTTATGAACAGACAGAAGCCCGAGGTCCAGGATGACAGGACCTTCCTTTGTGAAAAACACATGCAGGAAGAATGTAAACAAAATCAGCCATAGAATGGGCTTGAGCCCTCCGATGATGAACCGGATGGA
The DNA here is from genome assembly GCF_044542955.1 of Rossellomorea sp. NPDC077527. NCBI lineage: Bacteria > Bacillati > Bacillota > Bacilli > Caryophanales > Bacillaceae > Rossellomorea > Rossellomorea sp. NPDC077527. Next base: position 8,485 of record NZ_JBITVL010000018.1, read on the forward strand.
AAGATTGGATAGAATGAGTGCACTAATCGTAAACAGGCCAAGCAATGCGTATGTCACAGCGTTATTCGCCAGGAAGACGACACATATAAATCCGAAAATGAATAATAGCTTTGCTCTTGGATCCATTTGGTGAAGGATGGACTTAGCCGGCACATAGCGTCCGAAGATCATTTTCTCCATCATAGCGCTGCACCTCCGTCCTGAATCGTATGGATGGCAGAAGCCAATTCATCGATTGTTAAGCAGGTCTTAGGCAGCTTCTTCCCTATCCTATGTTCGAGCTGATACTGAAAACGGACGACATCAGGGACATCCAGTCCCATTTCAAAAAGGGAATCCGCATCTGAGAATATATCCCTCGGGCTTCCTTGTCGTTTTAATCGCCCTTTCTGCATGATCACGATTTCCTCTGCATAATGAGCGGCATCCTCCATACTATGGGTGACCAGGATGGTCGTCAGACCCTTTTCTTTGTGAAGAGTATAGAACATGTCCATGATCTCTTTTTGCCCTCTTGGATCAAGTCCTGCTGTCGGCTCATCCAATACGATGACTTCTGGATTCATGGCCAGTACCCCGGCAATGGCGACACGTCTCATTTGTCCGCCTGACAGATCGAATGGGGATTTCTGTAATACATCCTCAGACAGCCCGACCTTGACAATCAGTTCTTTCGCTCTTCGGATTGCTTCTTCCTCCGACACACCGAAATTCATGGGACCATAGCAAATATCCTTGAGGACGGTTTCTTCAAACAACTGATGCTCTGGGAATTGAAAGACGATCCCGACTTTTTGTCTTACGGGCTTCAGGTTCTTCGCTTTTTGTTTAGCCTTTATTTCATGCTCCCCTACCCGGACGATTCCCTCCGTAGGCTTTAATAACCCGTTCAAATGCTGCAGGAGTGTAGATTTACCTGAACCGGTGTGGCCGATCACCGCAAGAAACTGCCCCGTTGGAATAGAAAGATTGATATCCTGAAGAGCAAGCTTTTCGAATGGAGTGTTGAATGAATATCGGTATTCTACTTGTTGAAATGTAATGTGCATAATTCATCCACCAACTCTTCTTCTGTAAAATAGGTTCTGCTCAAAGGAATTCCAGAGTTCTTCAATGCCCCGGCAAGCTTGATTGTAAATGGGGAATCCAGTCCGAGCTTCATCAGTTCATCCTCTAAAAGGAAAATCTCTTCTGGCAATCCTTCCTTAAAGACACTGCCTTGGTTTAAGACAATCATGCGATCTGCCTTTGTCGCTTCTTCCAGGTCATGGGTAATGGAAATCACCGTCAAGTTTTCTTCCTCTTTCAGTTTACGAACTGTTTCAAGGACTTCCTGTTTTCCTTTTGGATCAAGCATCGAGGTGGCTTCATCCAAGATAATGATCTTCGGCTGCAAAGCTACAACCCCGGCGATCGCAACACGCTGTTTTTGACCTCCTGATAAATGGTGCGGCTCTTGATCAAGAAAATCTTCCATATGGACACTTTTTAAAGCATCATTGACTCTCTGTACCATCGATTCATGAGGTACCCCATGGTTTTCTAACCCAAAAGCCACATCATCTTCCACTGTAGCACCCACAAATTGATTATCGGGATTCTGAAAAACCATACCTAGCTTAGAGCGGATGTCCCAAATAGAACTTTCCTCAAGAGTGATTCCATCCACCTTAACAAGTCCCTTCTCAGGAAAATGAAGACCGTTCAACATCTTCGCAAGGGTGGATTTACCTGATCCGTTATGTCCGACAATGGCAAGCCACTCACCCTGACGAACAGTCAGACTAATACCTTTTAGGGCGAAGGTATCTTGATCCGGATATCTGAAATGCACATCGTCCACTTTAATGATTTCTTTCAATTCTGTAACCTCCTCTATGCTCTTCCATACTCAGCTCTGCTAAAACCTTTGCATATAAAAAAAAGCCTGCACCCCGACCAAAGAAAAGAGAGTCTTTTCTTGTTCATCCACTGAACAGCTTCTATGAACATAGAAGTTGGAAGGGGTGCACGAGCTAGACGAGTCAGACAGCGCTGCTCATCGTAACGCTCTGCTTTTCATCACATGCACTTATACAAAAAGGGCAAAGAAGCAGTTAAGGATTAACTGTCCCGCCCTTAATGTTAGAAGTCACGAATTATTAAACTAATTCGATGATTGCCATTGGAGCACCGTCACCACGGCGAGGACCAACCTTCATAATGCGAGTATATCCACCTTGACGCTCTGTGTAACGAGGAGCGATGTCAGAGAATAACTTTTGTAAAGCATCTTGGTTGTTTTCAGCGTTTGCAACTTCTTTACGAATGAATGCACCAGCTTGACGACGCGCGTGAATGTCACCACGTTTACCTAATGTGATCATTTTTTCCACAACTGAACGAAGCTCTTTCGCACGAGTTTCAGTTGTTTCGATGCGCTCGTTAATGATTAGGTCTGTAGCTAAATCACGTAGCATTGCTTTACGTTGAGCACTAGTACGTCCTAACTTTCTGTAAGCCATTAAGGGTTCCCTCCTTTGTTGAGTCTATATATGAAAGAAGATGTTATCAGTCGTCTTTACGTAATCCAAGTCCAAGGTCTTCAAGTTTCACTTTAACCTCTTCAAGGGATTTACGTCCTAGGTTACGTACTTTCATCATATCTTCTTCAGTCTTGTTAGCAA
>NZ_JBITVL010000019.1:0-3607 GCF_044542955.1 Rossellomorea sp. NPDC077527
CTCGTCGAGACGTGGTGCTCTCATCGTCCGCCTCCCTGGCCAGCTTCCCGGCCTGTCAGCCGGAGAAGGGCTTTTGAACCAGTACCACCCTCACCCAGGACGGCGGCACGCTCGGTGTCTCTGGCCAGGAACCCATCCATGACGCCCAGCAGGTCGTCCAGCTGGAACTGGTTGCGCTTTACCTGCTCCAGGATCGCAGCGCCGACCAATACCTTCACCCGATCATCCTCGCGCTTTAGGGTCTTGCGCTCGGCAGCCATGGCCAATGCAATTTGGCGGTCAATCCTCGCCTTTTGTTGTTTGAGCTTTTCAAGTCTGTCTTGCACCGCTCGACCCCCATTGAAATTCATCAAAGTGATATGATAGCACGGAGCCATCCCGAGTCTTGGAACAAGACAAGGGCGCACTTATGCAAACTTCGTTTGCGTGCGGCCCCTTTGGGGCAGAAATCAAAAGCATAGGCAGAGCAAAGCGCAGTGTCGTATTCGTGCAGCGTCAAGACAGTCAGTCGAAGTGGTGGCCGGTCGGCCACAGCTTCGGCTGCCTATCGAAATGCTGAGCTGGTCGTGGATAAACGCACGGGCGAGAGGCACGACTACACCCGCCGTTCCGGGGTCGAGTCGGTGAGCTGGTTTGCCCCGGCAGGTTGCCGGGAGCAGACCAGCGCTGAGCTATGGAATCGGGCTGAGGCTGCCGAGAAGCGGAGGAATGCGACTGTGGCGCGGGAGGTGCTGGTAGCACTGCCCCACGAGCTGAACCAGGTGCAACGCCTTGAGCTGGTCCAGCGGATGACCCAGCAGCTGGCCGAGCGCTACGGTGTGGCCGGTACAGCGGCCATCCATGCGCCCGACCGTGAGGGCGATCAGCGCAACTGGCATACCCATATCCTGATGACCACCCGCCGCATCGACCCGTCTACGGGCGAACTGGGTGCGAAAACACGCGAACTGGACGACATGAAGACCGGCCCGAAGGAGGTCGTATGGATCAGGCAGATGGTCGAGCGTGAGGGCAATGCCGCCCTGGAGCGGGCAGGCCATGCCGCCCGCTTGGACTGCCGCAGCCTGTCCGACCAGGGCATCGACCGCGCGCCCACCACCCACGAGGGGCCGCGAGTGACGGCCATCCGGCGTGAGTGCGAGCGGGAGCAACGCGACCCGCTGGGCGCGTGCGACGTGATCGAGCTCAATGATGCCCGCCGTCTGCCGCCTCTGGGCGAGCTGCGCGTTGCGGCGCAGCAGTTGGAGGCCGAGATCATCGACTTGGATCAGTACCGCCTGAAGCGGGAGATCAAGCAGCTGAGCGTGCCAGCCCCCCACCCGCCCATGTACAGCACAGCCGTCGAGCTGGTGAAGCGGCAGCGCGAAGCGGTCCAGGGGGCGAAACGTTGGCGGATAGAGCATCCGGTGGTTGCGAGAGTGCTCGATGCGATCGGGATCCGCACGCCTGCTGACCGGGAGGTCGATCGGGCGAGGGGCGCGCTGCAGGGCAGCTCAGCCGTCCAGGAGACGATAGCGTGGCAGCGAGCAGAGCGAGAGCGTGAGCAACGGTTGAAGGACGCACGCAAGCAGCTGGAACAGCTAATGGAGCGCCTGCCGCCTTCACAGATCCGCGCTGAATCACCCCCCCCTGCACCCATACTGGAACCATCCAGCGCTCGGCATTCGCTGAGTGCCGGGCTGGCCGCGATGGAGCTGGCGATAGCTCGAAGGGCCGAGGCTGCATCGGAGTGGGTCGAGTGGGAGGACGACGCTGGCGAGCTGTACGGCCAGTGGGAAGGTGAGCAGCAGGTCTACTGGCGCAACGACCCGCAGGCCGAATGGTTACCTGTCGAGGATCGCCCACACCCAGCGCCGCAGCGCCAGAGCGGGCCGAGGCTGGGGTAGTTGTTATGGAGTACGTGTCACAACCCCAGGGCTAGCTGATCGTTGCGTTTGAAGTCGAAGCGAAGCCCACCGACCTTGCGGCCCTTCTTCACGGGGCGCCACTGGATCATCCAGCCGTCCTTGGTGGTCAGCTCCTTCACCGCTGGCTCAATGATCTTGCGGCGGATCGCCGCGAAATCGCCACGCTGCTTCTCTGTGGCATCCATCGACTGGGCGAAGTCCTCGATGGTGATCTCCAACCAGCCAGTGGCCTCGAAGCGGGTCAGCAGCTCCAGCAGCCGCCAGGAGTAGACCGAGCGGAGCGCGCTGGCCTGCTGGAGCTGGTAGCTGGTGAAGTTCTTGCGCAGGCCGGTGAGGTGCGGCAGCAGCGCCGGCCACCAGTGCAACTCTACCCAGCCCTCGCCCTCCTGGTACTTCACCTGGCCCACCCAGCGCATCTGTACGCGGGTCGGCGGTAGCGGCTTGCCGTTGCGCTTGTGGGCGGCCTCGTAGAAGGTGATCGAGCGGTTGTAGAGCTGCTTGGCCGCGTCCTGGAGCTGTTCGTAGGCAGTGGTCAGGTCTACGCCGAATGACTCGGCGTACTCCGCCGCTGTGATCTTGGTGGTTGGCACCGTGCCCGGCGCTATAGCCTTGCGGCTGTCGAGCTTCGACACCGCGCAGCCGACAATGCGCTTCTCGGCCAGGGTCAGGCCGTGGCCTGCCCTGGTCAGCGCATTGGTCATGGAGATCCAGCGCTCGCCCGGTAGGCGCTCCGCGTCCGGGTCGTAGCGCTCTACACGAGCTGCCGCCTTCTTCGCTGCTGACACTGCAACCTTGGCCAATTCTGCCGTCCTCCGGGTCATTCTGCCGTCAGCAAACTTTGGCAGAATTGACCAATTCTGCCAAGTCCCGTAGGCGGCAGACCTGTGGATAGCACCCGGAAAAAGGCAGAGTTAACCCGGAAAAAGGCAGAGTTAACCCGGAAAAAGGCAGAATAGAACCCCGCAAACCCGCGTGCTAGAGCGGCTGCTGAGTCCTATAAACAGGAAAGAACAAGAAAGAACCCCAAAACAAGCCGCGCCTCCGCATCGCACGCTGTGGAAAACGCCCGGAATCTCTCCCCCTTTAACCCGGAATCTCTCCCTGATTCGGCGCGCCTGCTGTGTAGGTTTGGCGCCCTTCCAGTCGCTGTGCGCCCCACTGACACCGAATCCCTACCTGGAGGCCGTGCAGGGGCTGCTTCGCTCCTTCACGGCGCTGCCTGCGGCCTGCGCGCTACGCTTGCCAGTGATCCAGTAAGGGGGGTCAATGCATCGCGAGTAGGGCCTCAAGCGATACTTCGGCAGCAGCCCCCCGGCCATGGAGGATGTACACCGTTGAACGCGTCCTGAAAACGCCGAGCTTGGGTTCCTCAACAGCCGGGCTGCTGCGCACCCATGAGCCCGGCGCGAATCGCCCGGCGCTGTCGTGAAGCACGCAGTTTGCGTACAGGTGTGGCTGATCTAAGTCCGTGACGGACGCAATCACCCAATGCTGGACCATGCACCACTGCTGCATCGGTCCGTACTGCTCAGCAACCCACTCCGCGGCTTCCTGCACGTCGAGTTGCACACCTGGGAGGTCGCCCTCCTGGAACAGTGGCAAAACCTCGTCGAGACGTGGTGCTCTCATCGTCCGCCTCCCTGGCCAGCTTCCCGGCCTGTCAGCCGGAGAAGGGCTTTTGAACCAGTACCACCCTCACC
>NZ_JBITVL010000020.1:0-2603 GCF_044542955.1 Rossellomorea sp. NPDC077527
GTAGACGAAGAAGTCTGGAAAGGCTCGTCAAAGAAGGTAACAACCCTGTAGTTGAAACTTCATTCCCTCTTGAGTGGATCCTGAGTACGGCGGGACACGTGAAATCCCGTCGGAAGCTGGGAGGACCATCTCCCAAGGCTAAATACTCCCTAGTGACCGATAGTGAACCAGTACCGTGAGGGAAAGGTGAAAAGCACCCCGGAAGGGGAGTGAAATAGAACCTGAAACCGTGTGCCTACAAGTAGTCAGAGCCCGTTAACGGGTGATGGCGTGCCTTTTGTAGAATGAACCGGCGAGTTACGATCCCATGCAAGGTTAAGTTGAGAAGACGGAGCCGCAGCGAAAGCGAGTCTGAATAGGGCGAATTGAGTATGTGGTCGTAGACCCGAAACCAGGTGATCTACCCATGTCCAGGATGAAGTTCAGGTAACACTGAATGGAGGTCCGAACCCACGCACGTTGAAAAGTGCGGGGATGAGGTGTGGGTAGCGGAGAAATTCCAATCGAACTTGGAGATAGCTGGTTCTCTCCGAAATAGCTTTAGGGCTAGCCTCATGTGTAAGAGTCTTGGAGGTAGAGCACTGTTTGGACTAGGGGCCCTCATCGGGTTACCGAATTCAGACAAACTCCGAATGCCAAAGACTTATCCATGGGAGTCAGACTGCGAGTGATAAGATCCGTAGTCGAAAGGGAAACAGCCCAGACCACCAGCTAAGGTCCCAAAGTATACGTTAAGTGGAAAAGGATGTGGAGTTGCTTAGACAACCAGGATGTTGGCTTAGAAGCAGCCACCATTTAAAGAGTGCGTAATAGCTCACTGGTCGAGTGACTCTGCGCCGAAAATGTACCGGGGCTAAACGTATCACCGAAGCTGTGGATTGACACCTCTAGGTGTCAGTGGTAGGAGAGCGTTCTAAGGACTGCGAAGCTAGACCGTAAGGACTGGTGGAGTGCTTAGAAGTGAGAATGCCGGTATGAGTAGCGAAAGATGGGTGAGAATCCCATCCACCGAATGCCTAAGGTTTCCTGAGGAAGGCTCGTCCGCTCAGGGTTAGTCGGGACCTAAGTCGAGGCCGATAGGCGTAGACGATGGACAACAGGTTGATATTCCTGTACCACCTCTTTTCCGTTTGAGCAATGGGGGGACGCAGGAGGATAGGGTAAGCGCACTGCTGGATATGTGCGTCTAAGCAGTTAGGCTGATGATGAGGCAAATCCCGTCATCGTGAAGGCTGAGCTGTGATAGCGAGCGAATTATAGTAGCGAAGTTCCTGATTCCACACTGCCAAGAAAAGCCTCTAGCGAGGAAAAAGGTGCCCGTACCGCAAACCGACACAGGTAGGCGAGGAGAGAATCCTAAGGTGAGCGAGAGAACTCTCGTTAAGGAACTCGGCAAAATGACCCCGTAACTTCGGGAGAAGGGGTGCTCTGGTAGGGTGCAAGCCCGAGAGAGCCGCAGTGAATAGGCCCAGGCGACTGTTTAGCAAAAACACAGGTCTCTGCGAAGCCGTAAGGCGAAGTATAGGGGCTGACGCCTGCCCGGTGCTGGAAGGTTAAGAGGAGTGCTTAGCGCAAGCGAAGGTGCGAATCGAAGCCCCAGTAAACGGCGGCCGTAACTATAACGGTCCTAAGGTAGCGAAATTCCTTGTCGGGTAAGTTCCGACCCGCACGAAAGGCGTAACGATCTGGGCACTGTCTCAACGAGAGACTCGGTGAAATTATAGTACCTGTGAAGATGCAGGTTACCCGCGACAGGACGGAAAGACCCCGTGGAGCTTTACTGTAGCCTGATATTGAATTTTGGTACAGCTTGTACAGGATAGGTAGGAGCCTTGGAAACCGGAGCGCCAGCTTCGGTGGAGGCATCGGTGGGATACTACCCTGGCTGTATTGAAATTCTAACCCGCGCCCCTTATCGGGGTGGGAGACAGTGTCAGGTGGGCAGTTTGACTGGGGCGGTCGCCTCCTAAAGAGTAACGGAGGCGCCCAAAGGTTCCCTCAGAATGGTTGGAAATCATTCGCAGAGTGTAAAGGCACAAGGGAGCTTGACTGCGAGACCTACAAGTCGAGCAGGGACGAAAGTCGGGCTTAGTGATCCGGTGGTTCCGCATGGAAGGGCCATCGCTCAACGGATAAAAGCTACCCCGGGGATAACAGGCTTATCTCCCCCAAGAGTCCACATCGACGGGGAGGTTTGGCACCTCGATGTCGGCTCATCGCATCCTGGGGCTGTAGTCGGTCCCAAGGGTTGGGCTGTTCGCCCATTAAAGCGGTACGCGAGCTGGGTTCAGAACGTCGTGAGACAGTTCGGTCCCTATCCGTCGTGGGCGCAGGAAATTTGAGAGGAGCTGTCCTTAGTACGAGAGGACCGGGATGGACGCACCGCTGGTGTACCAGTTGTCTTGCCAAAGGCATCGCTGGGTAGCTATGTGCGGAAGGGATAAGTGCTGAAAGCATCTAAGCATGAAGCCCCCCTCGAGATGAGATTTCCCATCACGTAAGTGAGTAAGATCCCTAGAAGATGACTAGGTAGATAGGTCAGAGATGGAAGCATGGCGACATGTGGAGTTGACTGATACTAATCGATCGAGGACTTAACCACA
>NZ_JBITVL010000021.1:0-1501 GCF_044542955.1 Rossellomorea sp. NPDC077527
CTACAGGTACAGCGTGGGGCTTGGACTGCGGATGTAGGATCGAGCTTGCTCGCGAAGTTTTCAGCTGCGTAGCAGATCTTCGCGGGTAGGGCTCGATCGGCACGGAGTCCTTCAAGAACTATTGCAGATTCATCGTTTCGTCGGAGCCTCCGCAGCCAAGCCTTTCGCGAGCAAGCTCGCTCCTTGTATCTCGACTGCTGCCTCATTGTGGGCAATAGTCCCCGACTGATCATCGGGGGAAGGTCAGGAAGCCGAGCTCGCTCCAAGGCCTTGAGCCTGCAACGTAGATAGTGCTCCAGCCTTCCACACTCACTCGTACAGCTCGAACGGTATCCAGAGCCCGCCTATGGCATGAGCTCGCATCAACAAGGTTGAGCCGGGTGCAGTGATGATCATTGGATCAGCAGAAGGAGCATCCCATGCCCAGTGTCGTCGGCATCGATATTGCCAAGCACACATTCGACATCGCCACTTGCCAGGCTAACGGTAAGTACCGCACCAAAGCCAAGCTCGCCAATCGTGAGGCGGGTTTCGAGACTCTGCACCAATGGCTGCTCAAGCACAGCGAGCCCCAGGCGTGGATTCTGATGGAGGCGACCGGTGTTTATCATGAAGCCCTAGCCGAGTGGCTACATGACAAGGGCTACCGGGTCTGTGTCCTGAATCCAGCCCAGGTGGCCTATTACGCGCGCAGCCAACTGCAGCGAGTGAAAACCGACAAGGTAGACGCCAAGCTGATCGCGGCTTACGGCGAGCGGCACCAGGACGAGCTACGTGCCTGGCAGCCCGAATCGCGGGCCCTTCGGCGCCTGAGAGCTCTGGTGCGCCGTCTGGAGGATCTGCAGGAGATCCAACAGATGGAGCGCAACCGCTTGGAGGTCGCAGACACCAGCGTGCACGACTCCATCCAGTCGGTCCTGCAGCATGTGGATCTACAGATCGCCGAGACGATCAGAGCAATCAAACAGCACATCGATGACGACCCTGACCTTCGCGGCCAGCGTGACTTGCTGACCAGCATCGATGGCATCGGTGACAAGACGGCCGCCCTGCTGTTGGCCGAGCTGGGCGATCCCTTACGGTTCGCCGGCAGCCGCGCCTTGACCGCCTTCGCCGGACTGAACCCGCAATTGCAGGAGTCAGGTGTCTACAGGGGGCAGGCGCGCATCTCGCGCACAGGCTCCTCTCGTCTGCGCGCCGGGTTGTATATGCCGGCGGTCTGCTCACTCAAGCGCAACCCCGCGATCAGTGCGCTGCGTGACCGCCTGAAGGCCAAAGGCAAGAGCGGCAAGCAGATTGTCTGCGCCGCCATGCGAAAGCTGTTGAGCATCGCTTATGGCGTGCTCAAGTCAGGGCAACCTTTCGACCCCAGACTCGCCATTGCGCACTAAGGGGCAAGACGGTATCTACAGGTACAGCGTGGGGCTTGGACTGCGGATGTAGGATCGAGCTTGCTCGCGAAGTTTTCAGCTGCGTAGCAGATCTTCGCGGGTAGGGCTCG
>NZ_JBITVL010000022.1:0-1485 GCF_044542955.1 Rossellomorea sp. NPDC077527
CCCTGGGGTGAACATCACTGCAAGCTCTACCGAAGCTCCAGTGCTCGCACAGGCGCTCAGAGGGCTAAATATCACCTACGGTGTCACTCGGGTTGACTCGTGTGCTGATTGGATCGAGGAAGGCGCGTTCGACTCGCTGTCGGGGCATCTGATTGCATTCGCCCAGGCCAACGGGATAAGCATCGAGCAGCGCGGGGATTGGATCAGGGGGCAGGCTCGCACGCTCTATCTCGGCTCGCCGCAGTCGCCTGTGCGGATCTGCCTGTACGAAAAAGGGTATGAGCAGGGTGGTGACGCTCCGAGGGATTGGACTCGCCTCGAAGTTCGGGTGCGCCCTAAAGGTGAACATCGCATGGCCGTTGCCGGTTGGGAGTCGGATGACGTGTTCTGTGCTGGCTGGGTCGCTGATGCTCTAGCCGTCCTTGGCTGGGACGACCTCAAGAAACGTGCTGTAGGCACCGTATGGCGGCGCTCTGACGCTGAACGCTCACGTATAGCCCTTTGCAAGCAATACGGAGGGATCATCGCTGAATGGGCGGCAGAACTGGGTGGCTGGGATGCGCTCCCGCAAGCCATGCGGGCACTTATTGACGACAAACCATCGCAACCCATTGCTGCCGGGTCTGGGCGGCTGGTTGATGTCTAGCGCGCAGCGCAGAAGCAGCCAGGCGACCGGGCGCGGCCACCAAGCGTAGCGCGGTAGAACGCACAAAAGGTGTCCACCTGATTGACAGGTACACACCCAGCCACCACACTCCGGCGATAAGTGTCCACCGGAGAAGATTCATGCCCACGCTCAAACCGCGCGTTCAAGTCACGCTTGAACCGCAGACGCACGACGTCATTGCACGTCTCGCCAGCCTCCAGAACCGCACTCGTGGTTCAGTCATCGCTGAGTTGCTCGATTCGGTAGCTCCAGCGCTCATACGCACCGTTGCGTTGCTCGAAGCAGCCTTCGAAGCACCCGATCAAGTCAAGCAGGGACTACGCGCCGTTGTGGAAGGTGTCCACGACGAACTTGTGGCCGTTTCGGGCGATTCGATCAAGCAATTGGACATGCTCATGCAGCGTCTCGATGAAGGCTCAGAAGAGGGGTCAACCCCCGTCCCTGTAACACGGGGGTCAGGTACTGACTCAACCCCCCCTCCGAAACCGGTCAAAACGCGCCGGAAGCCTAGTGCCAAGCGGGGTCCAGCCAAATGACACGGTTCGATTGGTATCAAGCGACGGTTTACGTCCAAGACCCAAGCCAAAAGGGCCTCCTCTCGGCCTTGCTTAAGGCGTGGGATTTGTCCGATTTCGCCCCCGACAGGGGTATGCATGGATACACACACGGTGGACGAATCAGCAGGGGCTCAACGAAGCTCTGTACGCTCTGGTGGGGTGGTAACCCTGGGGTGAACATCACTGCAAGCTCTACCGAAGCTCCAGTGCTCGCACAGGCGCTCAGAGGGCTAAATATCACCTACGGTGTCACTCGGGTTG
>NZ_JBITVL010000023.1:0-1476 GCF_044542955.1 Rossellomorea sp. NPDC077527
CGATAAAAGTTTGAATAGCTCTTTAAAAATAAATCTAGAATTAACGTTGACGTATTGTCTTGTTTTGTTCAGTTTTCAAGGTTCAATGTGTAAGTACTTCTTTCGAAGCGACCCTTACTATATTACATGTTTGATAACTTGTTGTCAACAACTTTTTAAAAGAAGTTTTTATCAAGTTTTCATGTTGTGTTGCTCGTTTGCGGCAACAAATAATACTTTACCAGTTAACTTCGTAGAAGTCAACTTCTTTTCAAATATTTTTTTATTTTTCTCTACTAAGTTATTAATCCTATGATCTTACTTAATAGGATGGAGTCATAAAATACCTATACCCTTTTTAATGGCGGAAAAACCATAATATCACATAAATTAATATTATTACAATACGTTTTAAATAATTTATAAAATGAATTCTTATATTATATTGAGAACAAGGAATCTAAAGAATAACTCACTTACGAATTTCATCAACAGTTAAAGCACTTACTCATCCATTGTTCGGTGATTAGAAGTCGACCTAGTTTAAACCATGATTTGAAGTTATCTAAATCCAGATATTCTGCGATCTGTTCTTGGTTGGATAGGTTATACGGTTGTGGATATATCCATAATAAAGGGTATAACTTCATGGTTAGAAGAGTTTGAGTTTATATGGAATGTTTTCATTCACTATCAATCTGTCATTACACAGTATTGTGCGGGGATATGAGAATAAATGATCAGGGGAGTTGAGTTCAATATTTGAATTTCGGATAGTAGTTTAGGTCCGTGAAAGAGTTATATTTTAAAATTTGAAGACTGTATTACAGTAAAAGATGAATGACTTGGAAGATTTGTTAAATGAAATATTATTTATCTGAGAAAGTTACATTTTTGAGTGATGGGATGAGGATAATCTTTAATAGATTCGTGGAGATTGCGTCGTTTTATAAATTATTGCGTCATTTCCGAGGGTTATTGCGTCTTTTTTTTATTTTTTGCGTCGTTTTCGAGCATTATTGCGTCACTTTTTCGTTTTTTGCGTATTTTACCAAATTTTAGTGTTTATTTTTAAACTCCTATTCAAACACAAAAATCAAAAAAGTGTCACTCCAATGAGTTCCTCTTTTCCTATTAACCTGTCGCATCCTCAATTTCACTGAAGAAGCCAAATGACTTATCGGTACTAAAGGCTGCAACTAGTCATGATCAACGAATAATCTTCGCCATTTCACCGTTCAAGTTCTCCACTCCGGTTTTCACGCCCTCGCATCCTCGACCTTATTGCTCCTCCCTGTCCTCGCAGTGAGGGTGAGAAGGATTCAAATAAACCCTCATGTTCTTCGAACTTCAATTCAAACCAAAAAAAGAGTAACTCCACTGAGCTACTCTTTTCACATATTTGCCTGGCGACGTCCTACTCTCACAGGGGGAGATCCCCCAACTACCATCGGCGCTGAAGAGCTTAACTTCCGTGTTCGGCATGGGAACGGGTGT